>CP155570.1:2347500-3547500 GCA_041428575.1 Sporomusaceae bacterium ACPt | reverse complement strand
TCTCGGGCATTAGAGTTGGTTAAGGAGCGTGCCCGGCAATATTCCGCCACTGACACGACCGTGTTGATTACCGGAGAATCAGGAACCGGCAAGGAACTGATGGCGCAAAGTATCCATAATTTAAGCAACAGAAAAAATGGTCCTTTTGTCGCGGTAAATTGCGCAGCTCTACCGGAAAATTTATTGGAGAGTGAATTGTTTGGTTATGAAGAAGGGGCATTTACCGGTGCCAAAAAAGGAGGGAAACCGGGCCTGTTTGAACTTGCTCACGGCGGTACGATTTTTTTAGACGAAATTGGCGAGATTCCACTGGCGTTGCAGGCAAGGCTTCTCCGGGTTTTACAGGAGAAAGAAGTGATGCGGCTGGGTGGCGATAAAGTCATTCCCATTGATGTGCGCGTCTTGTCCGCGACCAATCAGGAGTTAATGAAGTTAGTAGAAAAGAAAGAATTCCGGGCTGACTTGTACTATCGCTTAGATGTTCTCCGGTTGCATATTCCGCCGCTAAGGGAACGACGGGAAGATATACCTGAATTAGTACGGCATTTTGTGAAAAAGTATTCAGGTAAGAAAATAGGTCTTACCGATGAGGCTATTTGGCTAATGCAGAGATACCCTTGGTATGGCAATATAAGGGAACTGGAAAATGTTGTGAAACGTTTGGCTTTGTTAGTCAGGGAATCCATGATTGAAGCAGAGGATGTCCGTCAGGAGCTTGCCGGCTGTGAGTTTTTAGCTGATTCTGAATCCGGCCGGACCAGCGATAGTCTTGATGTATGGGAGAAACAAAAAATTGACGAAATATTGTTGGAAGAGAAATACAACTATACCCGGGCTGCCAAACGCCTGGGCGTGAGCCGTACAACTCTGTGGCGCAAAATGAAAGAATGGGAAAAAATGAATTGAATAAAATGTGAACAAATTGTAAAGCACGAATTGTTGCAAAATGTAACAATTCGTGCTTTACTTTGTATTAAAACGTTATAATTGCTATATTTTTATGTTTGGCATGAAAATTGCAATTTATCTGGATGTACTGTAAGTTCTGTAAAAGGAGATGGTTAAGACAGCTTGCTTGTAAAGCTGAGAATGTATCACTGTTATGAAAGTCATATCTATTATTATATTGGGAGGAGAAAATAGGAATGAGTAAGCCTAAAGCACTTGTAATGAAACCAATTGATAATGTGGCTACAGCGACTCAAGAGATTGCGGCAGGAACCGATATCGTGGTGAGCGTGGACGGCAAGATGATTAATATTCATGTTACTGAGAAAATTCCCTTTGGTCATAAGGTCGCTATCCGGGATATTGCCGCAGGTGAGAAAATTATAAAATATGGCGAGGCTATCGGTGCGGCCACGGTAGATATACGCCCGGGACAGCATACCCATGTGCATAATTTGGGAGGCTTACGCGGCCGCGGTGATTTGGAAAAGGAGAATAAATAATTTTCGATAAAAAAACTCGGGACTTAGTTTGATTGACTACTTAATAATAACAACAGGAGTGAATTACTGATGGAATTTATGGGATATCGCCGCCCGGACGGTTCGGTGGGGATTAGAAATCATGTTTTGGTTATACCTACTGTAGTGTGTGCAAACCAGGTAGCCAGGGGAATTTCCCAGAATGTGAAAGGAACGGTCTGGGTTGAACATCAGCATGGCTGTTCCCAGCTTGCACCGGACGCAGCTCAAACTGCCCGGGTATTTATTGGCCACGGCACTAACCCCAATGTTTTTGGAGTGGTAGTAGTTGGCTTAGGCTGTGAAGTAGTACGGGCCCAGGATGTGGCAGCAGAAATAAAAAAACAGTGCCCGTACAAACCGGTTCATTGTGTCATTATTCAGGATGCTGGGGGATCGTACAAGGCGATTACCGAAGGAGCCATTGAGGCCCACAAAATGGTTGAACAAGCATCGCTGCTTTCGCGTGAACCCATTGATATATCGGAATTGATTTTGGGCACAGAATGCGGCGGGTCTGACGCTTGTTCAGGACTCTCGGCTAATCCGGCTTTGGGTGAAGCCAGTGACCTTTTGATTGATGCCGGCGGGACGTCTATTTTATCTGAAACCCCCGAACTTATTGGTGCAGAACATATTATTGCCCGCAGAGCTATTAATGAAGATGTAGCCAACCGCTGTTATGCAACCATAAAAGCTTTCGAGGATTCTGCCAATGCCATTGGGGTCGATATGCGTGGCGGTAATCCAACTCCGGGCAATATTGAAGGCGGGTTGTCATCCATAGAGGAAAAATCACTGGGCTGTGTCTACAAGGGTGGAACCAGGCCGCTCGTGGATGTTATTGGCTACGCCGAGAAGATTACGAAAAAAGGACTTATTTATATGGACACACCGGGCAACGATATTGAGCAATTAACCGGGATGGCCGCAGGCGGCTGCCATATTTGCGTCTTTACCACAGGGAGGGGAACACCTACCGGCTCAGCCATTGTCCCAACGATAAAAGTTGCGTCAAATACCGCTATGTACAACAAAATGAAAGATAATATCGATATCAACGCCGGCACAATCGTTGACGGTGAAGAAACGATACAACAGGTAGGGCGCCGCATTTTAGAGGAAATGGTGCGGGTGGCTTCCGGAAAGTTGACTAAGGCCGAAATTCTTGGGCACAATGACTTTGGTATTCAGCGTATAGGCCCGACTCTGTAAAATGTAGACCGGTTAAATAACTATTATAGTGAATAAATTTAGTAATGCTAATTGAATTGATATCGTACAGGTCGAACCAGAGATCTGTACGATATTCTTTTTCTTATCGCTTGCTGTCCTGCCTGTTTCTGGCGGGCGGTCTTACCAATCCCAAGAAATGGCCGAGCAAGAATCGGTGGTTAGTGCATGGGCTGACAGGAAAAAAAAAAATCCCGTCGAATCAAACATATTTAAACAAGCAATAGTATTTAATTATGATACTTGCTGTATGTTAAAGCCTATTATGTTATGGACAGGAGCGAAAGACTTATGAGTAATGGTAAACCAACAATGGTAAAATCGGCATCGCGCACACTTGATATCATTGAATTTATTGTAAAAAGCCCTAAGCCTCCTACGTTTACCGGCATACAAGAGTATTTGGATATTCCCAAAAGCTCGTTATCCTATTTGCTCCAGGATTTAACAAACCGTGATTACATCCAATTTGATCCCGATATGAGAGTGTATTATCCGGGATTAAAGTTAATTCAATTAAGCGCTTCGTGTATGAACAACACTAACATATCGCGGGAAATCTGGCAGGGAACTAAAAACCTGAGCAATGAATTGGGGGAAACTGCCCATGCCGCTATATTAGAAGGGCGTTTTGCCGTTTATATTGCAAAATGTGAGGGAGTGAAAGATTTAAGTGTGGTAACAACCATAGGTTTCAGAATTCCTGCACATGCTACTGCCGTCGGCAAGATGTTGTTGTCATCGCTTAGTGAAGAGGAACTAAAATCACGTTTGGGAAATGTGGAACTTGAGCGTTATACAGAGAAAACGGTAGTTACGTATGAAAAATTAGTGGAAGAACTACAAGAAATTGCCAAACAAGGCTACGCGATTGACAATCAGGAAATCATTCCGGGCGGTATTTGTGTGGCTGCGCCTATCTATGATAAGACTCATAAAATGATTGCCGCCATGAGTGTAACCATTCCTGTAATGCGGGTTACTGACGAATTTATGAATGAAGTGCGTAATAAGGTACGTTTAGCGGCGGTTAATGTATCGATGCGGCTGGGGAAATTGTAAGAAAACAAAAAAAATATCAAATATTGCAATACCGTGCAGGAAAAATTGGGGTTGATGGAGAATACAAAAATATAAAAATCATGAAGTAATGTTTTATTCATATATAAGAACGAAGTTCTTATATATGAAATTAACTAATAATTTTTAAAATTGATACTAATGACTTGGTAAGTATTTGTAAGTAAGGATTGCTTAGTATGTTCAAAATAAAGAACAATGTTCGATATAATGAACAAATTACTGTGAACATGTACTTATAGCATGTATAATGGCTCTGCTTAATACTGCAAATAAGCATAGGAGTTGATTTAAATGTGGGTAGCAGCGGTTAGGGAGAAACCCCGCAGTTTGGTGGCTGCTCAAGGTTTAGCTGTGGCTGGTTTCCTGGCTTTAGCGGCGACAACCTTTGCTCAGGATAATTTCTTTGTTTCATCACTGTTTTTGCTTTTAGCATTCTATTACGGAAGAAAGTTAGTAACATTGCCTAAGGTTGGTAACCGAACGGCTGCTCAATCTGTCCCGCTTGACACTTCCGCTGTCAGAGAAGAACTCGCAGCCATGCAGGCCTATTACCGGCGTCTGCAAAAGGGGTGGCAATGGGTTGCTGGTTTGGGCTGGGTATTTACGGTACTAATGGCAGTTTTCGCTCCCTCTGTTTTTATCATTGTAGTTGTACTGTTAGCCGGATATGCCGGCTATGCCTGCGCAAGATGCCGCCAAGCCGTTCGTCTTATCGAGATTGGACTTCAACAGGAAGGGAGGGATTGAGGGGGAAGGTTTTATGATCAGGCACTCATTCAAATAATACAGGAGGGATTGATATTGGATAACGACAAATTGTTTAAGTATCCGGAACCGGACCGCAACCTTACAATAGGCTGGAAAGGGTTATTAGCCTTCATGGGGCCGGGCTTTATTCTGGCGTCGGCAACGGTGGGCAGTGGTGAGGTGTTTTTTGCGCCGCGCGGCGCAGCAATATTTGGCTACGGCGTGCTCTGGTGCCTGGTATTCGGTGCGCTGGCCAAAGGTTTCATGTCATATTCCGGGGTGCGGTACATGGTCCTTACCGGTGAGCACCCGGTTGCCCGGTGGGGCCAGATCTTCCCCGGGCCGAAAAATTGGTTTCCTGTTTTGATGGGCCTGCTTGCTGTAGCCAGCTTCCCGTCGCCGGCGGCTACGGCTGGGTGGAAAAAACTCAAACAGCTATTGTTATTACTATGACCCTGACAACCATTATTGCCTTGTTTGCGTCTAATCCCGAGTGGGGTAAAGTTATCCTTGGTCTGATTCCTAACTTGCCTGTCTATGAGCCGTGGGTTGCTGCTAAATATCCGGATGTGGCCAGCCGGCCGATCTGGCTTGAAATGGTGGCCTATGTCGGCGCCATTGGCGGCGGTACTTACGATTACATCGGTTATATCGGTTTATACCGCAATAAGGGTTGGGGTGTTCTGGGGCTGCCGAATTTTAAAGAGGTGGAAGCAAAAGTTCTTGCCAGCAGTGGTGATAAGCCGCTTGCCCTGCCGACGGAAAAGGAAGAAGTAAACAAAGCCATGACCTGGCTGAAGGCTGGCCAGGTTGACACTATCGTCAGCTTCGGCGCACTTCTGCTAATCACCGTTGCTTTTACAGCGTTAGGCGCTTCTATGCTGCATACCCAACAACTTGTCCCTGCCGGACTAAAACTCTTTGAGTACCAGTCCAAGTTCCTCACGGAACTTCATCCGTCACTGCTTTACCTGTACTATCTCGGTGTGTGGTGCGCCTTGTGGGGTACGCTATATAGCATCATTGAGCTCTATCCCTCTACAACTTATGAATCTTTTGCTCCTGCTTTCAAATGGGTAAGGGACCGGGGACGTCAAGGGGTTGTCAAATATGTTTACGTCTATATAGTTGCCGTTGGTCTTGCCTATAACTGGCTTGGATTCAATGTTGTAACAATACTGACCATTGGTGGTATTTTAGGCGGCTCTCTCGGGTGTGGCTTGTGGGCTTTGGCCCAAGTGTGGACGGAAAGCAAAATGCTGCCGCCCGAGTACCGGATGAGACCGGCGGTCAAATACGCTACAATTTTATCAGGCATATTCCTGCTTACTATGGCCTTCCTGTCAATTGGCCAACAATTCGGTCTTTTTTAAGTAGAAGCAGGGAGGTAGTGCAAGGTTAATAAAGGCATTACCTCCTTTCCCTATAGGCGTTGTAACGGGCTCGCCAAGTGGGGCTTAACCTGGAGAGACAAGTGAATATTGTTGCCTACTGTAGTAGTAGTCGGGAATTTGAATTAGTATTGCTTTAGAAAAAATAAAATAAATTAGTTAAATATTTTTGAATTTAGCAGGAAAAAATGAGTTGATGGAGTATATTAGTAACTAAAGAAATAAACAAAGCATTTTGTCTGTTCATAAACATGAACCCGGTTCTTGTATGTGAAGACACTAAGAATTTATTCGTTTTTTGTGACTGATAAAAAATTACATATTAGTTTATCCAGAACCTGAATAGTGTTGTACCGCTATAGACTTTATGCGGTAAATGTATCTTGTTCGTTATATTGAATATCGTTCTGTTATGCGAACAAACGAAAATCACCTACCGCCTATCTTGCTACACGGATTTTAGGCGGAGAAATTTAAAGAAGTAGATTACAATACGGGCCAAATTCAAGAATTTGCATTGAATTGGTCGCGTTGGCAAAGGAGGGGGAATGGGCCGGTAGGAATAATTCAATTATCGCATGTTTAAAAGGTCGAATGTTAGAAGTACAGGGGGAGGTGCTCATTATGGGTGTTATCCAAGAATTGTTGATGAATGTGCCGATGCCGCGAATGGTTAAGGTTCGTCAAACCTTTGAAGCACCGGAAGTTGGCGATCTGGCAGGAGTTTTACAGCAGGAGTTTGGCAAAGAGGGAATTGGTGACCGCATCCGACCGGGAATGCGCATCGCAATTGCTGTGGGCAGCCGGGGGGTAGCGGAAATTCCGACGATAACCCGGGTGACAGTGGAAGAAATAAAAAAACGGGGCGGTAAGCCTTTCGTGGTACCGGGGATGGGCAGCCACGGCGGTGCGACTGCAGCAGGTCAGAAGCAGGTTTTAGCTGATTTAGGGGTAACTGAAGAAAATGTTGGTTGTCCGATTGTATCGTCCATGGATGTGGTGGAAGTTGGCAAGCTGCCCAACGGGCTTGCGGTATTAATTGACAAAAATGCTTATGAAGCAGACGGTATTGTTGTAATCAATCGGGTTAAGCCGCACACGGCCTATCGTGGGCCTTGTGAAAGCGGCCTGGCCAAAATGATTACCATCGGGCTGGGGAAACAAAAAGGCGCCGATTCCTGTCATGCCTACAGCTTTAAATATATGGCCGAACATGTTGTGGAAATGGCCAAAATCAAAATTGAACGCGCCCGGTTTTTGTTCGGTATCGGTACGGTTGAGAACGCCTATGACAAGGTAGCGAAAATTGTTGCCGTACCGGCGGAGAAAATTATTGAAGTTGATCAGCAGTTACTTGTTGAAGCCAAGGCGAGAATGCCGAGAATTCTGTTCGATCAAATGGATGTACTTATTGTTGACCGGATCGGCAAGGAAATTTCCGGTGACGGCATGGACCCCAATATCACCGGACGGTATCCAACTCCGTATGCCAGCGGCGGGCCTGATGTTACCAAACTGGTTGTACTTGATTTGACTCCCCAGACGCACGGCAATGCCAATGGAATGGGGGCTGCCGATTTTACTACCCGCAAGCTGTTTAACAAAATTGATTACGATAGTACTTATGCCAATTGTTTGACTTCCACTATTGCCGTTCCTGCCCGGATTCCCATTATTATGAATTCTGACCGGGAAGCAATTTTAGCAGCTGTCAAAACATGCAACGCCCGTGATATATCGAAAGCCAGAGTGGTAAGAATTAAGGACACGCTTCATTTAGGTGAAATATATATATCGGAAGCCATGCTTGACGAAGCCAAAGCCAATCCGGCCATTGAAATTTGCAGCCAGCCTGCCGTAATGCAATTTGATGCCGAAGGCAATCTTATTGGTTAGCTGTTCATTTACGGTGTAATAAGTTAAGTGGGGACTAAATGTAGAGCAGATGGGAGTGTAGTAGGATGCTGTTAAAAGACAGACTCAAAAACGGGGAACAGGTTTTCGGACCCTTTGTCAACCTTTGTCACCCGGCCGTCCTTGAAATTGCGGGTTTAGCGGGATTTGATTTTGCCATCATTGATACAGAACATGGGGAATTGTCGTCTGACCGTGCTGTTGATATGGTGCGGGCTGCCAAGCTTGCGGGCGTAAGTCCGGTAGTCAGGGTTTACGGTAACCAGCCGGAACTTATTGCCAAAGCTCTGGACATTGGGGCAGAAGGAGTGCAAGTTCCTCAGATCGGCAGCAAAGCCGAGGCATTAGCGGCTGTTAAAGCAGCCAAGTTTTCACCCGAGGGGGCACGGGGCTGCAACCGGTATGTCAGAGCGGCAGGTTACTCTGCCCGCGACAAATTCTCCTATTTTGGCAACTCAAATAAGGAAACTGCCGTAATTCTTCAAGTTGAAGGCAAGGAAGGGATTGATAACTTACCCGAGATTCTTACAGTGGAAGGAATTGATGTACTGTTTATTGGTCCGTATGACCTTTCGGCTTCTTTAGGTATCCCCGGGCAAGTTGATCATCCGGCTCTCGTGGAAGAGATGCAGAAAAACATGAAATTAGCGAGCGAGGCCGGCGTAGCCATTGGTTTTTTTGTTGATGATGTGGAAACTGCGGTCAAGTGGAAAAAGTGGGGGATTCAATATATTTCCCTTGCCGCCGATGTCGGATTGTTGTACCAGGCCTTCAGCAATACTGTAAAAGCTTTTAAAGAAGCATAGGGAGTATACAGGGAGGAAAATCATGAAACAGAAATGTCAAGACGCCCGCAATCTTTGGGCTCAGGTAGATGCCCTGCGCATGGGGATGAACTGGTCGGAAGAGGATATCGAAAAACCTCATATTTTGATTGATGATGTATTCGGGGAAAGCCATCCCGGCAGTTTTCACCTGGATGTGCTTAGTGAAGAAGCTGCTATCGGCGTTTACGAAAGCGGCGGTAAACCGGCAAAACATCATGTAACCGATATTTGTGACGGCTGGGGCCAGGGCCATGACGGCATGAACTATATTTTGGCGTCACGGGAAGCCATTGCCGATATGGTGGAAATACACGCCTCGGTTATTCCCTGGGACGGGATGATCCTCATCTCGAGCTGTGACAAAGCCGGTCCTGCTCATCTTATCGCCGCGGCCCGTATGGATATCCCTACCATTCATATTCCCGGCGGCTCGATGCGGATTGGTCCTGATACAGGCACTTCCGGTTTAGCCGGTCCGTTGTCGGCTAAATCGAAAAAAGGCCAAGTTACCAAGGCGGAGATGCGTAACTATAAACTTACCGGCTGTCCGTCCTGTGGCGCCTGTCAGTTTATGGGAACTGCCAGCACCATGCAATGTATGTCGGAAGCGCTGGGAATGGCGCTTCCAGGAAATGCCCTGATGCCGTCAACTTTTGCCGAAATCCGCCGTACCGCCCGGCGTGCGGGCAGACAAGTCCTGCGACTGGCCGAGCAAGGGATTACAGCGTCAAAGATACTCACAAAAGAGGCGTTTGAGAATGCCATAAAGGTCCACGCTGCTATCGGCGGCAGCACCAATGCCTTGATCCACTTACCGGCCATTGCCCATGAATTGGGAATCGAGATTGACCCGGGAATGTTTGATAAATACAGCCGGGAAATTCCTTATCTGACCAATGTACAGCCAAGCGGCAAGTATGTAACCGAATTGCTCTGGTTTGCCGGCGGTATTCCTATGGTTCAATGGTATATTAAGGATTATTTGAATTTGGATGTTATGACAGTAACAGGCCGCACGCTAGGGGAAAACCTGGAACAACTGCACGAGGAAGGATTCTTTGACCGTTGCCGTGACCATTTAAAAACCTATAACGTGCCGGCGGAAGAAATACTTAGACCGGTCGCAAAGGCCAAACAATACGGTTCCATTGCCATTCTGAAAGGAAATATTGCGCCGGACGGTGCGGTAATCAAATATTCGGCCGTGGTTCCTTCCATGCACCACCATATTGGACCGGCAGCTGTCTTTAACAGCGAGGAAGATGCCCAGAAAGCCATTATTACCGGCAAGATAAAACCAGGCGATATCGTGTTTATCCGTTATGAAGGGCCCAAAGGTTCAGGTATGCCGGAAATGTTTATGACCACTGACGCTATTGTATTTGATGAAACTTTAAATGGCACGGTTGCCTTGGTAACTGACGGGCGTTTCTCGGGAGCCAGCCGTGGCCCCTGTGTTGGCCATGTTTCCCCGGAAGCTGTTGAAGGGGGCCCCATTGCGTTAGTCGAAGATAATGATCTCATTGAAATCGACATACCAGGCCGCAAGTTAAATATTATTGGTGTGGCCGGTGAAAAGAAAACACCTGAAGAAATTACCAAAATACTTGCTGACAGAAAAGAAAAATGGCAGTTGCCTGAACGTAAACCGAGAAAGGGTATATTGAAGAAATACACCGAAAACGCTGTGTCAGCTATGGCCGGCGCTTATATGAAATAATTCTGGTTTTGTCTTTTCCCGGCAGCGTGGCAGCACGCCCGCCGGGAAAAGGCGGGTTTAAGTTAAAAGGGTGAATTCCGGACTGCTTATCAAGCAATTGCCGGCGCCTTTATTTAATAATATCACTATCACAAAAATGCTCTACTAAAAGAATTGGGGGAGGCAAAAAGATGCAAAAACAGTTTATGCTGGGCAACGAGGCAATCGCCCGGGGCGCAGTGGAGTCCGGAGTTAAAGTAGTCGCAGGGTATCCCGGCACTCCGGCAACGGAAATTGTCGATCACTGCGCAAGCAATCCAGGTGTGTATGCCGAATGGTCTACCAACGAAAAACATGCCTTTGAGGTGGCTGCGGCCGGTTCACTTACCAATCAACGTTCCATGGCTGTTATGAAACATAACGGTACCAATGCTGCTGCTGACTTTCTCATGCACATTAATTTTACAGGGGTAAAGGCAGGCCTTGTGCTTATCTCGGCTGACGATCCCGGTGGACTTTCCTCCCAGTGCGAAGAGGATACCAGGATCCTGATTCACAACTATGCCCATGTGCCGGTATTTGACCCATCAAGTGTTCAAGAAGCATACGAGATGACTAAAGCCGCTTTTGAACTATCGGAAAAAACCGAAGTGTTATTTGCCCTCAGACCGGTTATGCGTATCAATCATGCCGGTGGTATGGTTACTTATGATGATGAGGCTAAACCTGAGACAAGAAAAGCCGATTTTGTCATTGACCGCAGCCGTTATGTTATGTCGGCCGTTGTTGAAAAAGAACTGGGTGGCGAATTGCGTCCGAAAATGCGGCATCGCTGGCTCAATGAAAAACAGGTTGAGCTCAAGGCGATCATGGAAGAATCTCCGTTCAACTGGGCGGAAGCCGGCGAAGGTGAAGTCGGTTTCATCGGTTGCGGTATCGGTTATGCTTTCCTCAAAGAGGCTGAGCAGATATTTGGCAAAAAGCTGCCTATCCTAAAACTTTCCACTTTGCCGTTGCCTGAGAAAAAAGTGCTTGACTTTGTCAAGGGCTTAAAGAAGGTAGTTGTTTTTGAAGAAGTCGAGCCGGTTGTCGAAAATTTAATCAAAGAACTGTGCTTTGAAAATAATATTGCTTTAGAAATTCTCGGCAGGGATACTTATCTGCCCAAAGAAGGGGAACTGTCTGCAGGTTTCGTTCTTACGGCCATTGAGAACGTTTTGGCAGGCAAACCTTATCCGGACGGCGAAAACAAGTATATTCCGGCCCGTACCAGAACTCAGTGCACCGGTTGCAGTCACCGCGGCTTATTGACTGCCCTCAAAGAAGTTGTCAAGAAAAACGGCGGCGTAGTCACCGGCGATATCGGCTGCCATGATGCCGGCACTTTTGAACCGATGAAGCTGCAAGCCACCATCTACTGTATGGGTTCCTCCATTCCTATGGCTTACGGCATTAAAGCCGCCGGCTTTGATAAACCGACCTATGCGTTAATTGGGGACTCAACCTTCTTCCACAACGGGTTGACAGGTTTGGCCAGCGCCATTTTCAATAAAGCTGATGTTACCGTTATTATCGGCTACAATTCCACTACCGCCATGACCGGTTTCCAACCGCATCCGGGAAGTTCCAACAACCTGACCCAGGAAGGGCTGAAACCTATGGATCCCGGTGTAGTGGCTGCCGCTATGGGCGCTAAAGTGTTCCGGTGTAATCCATATAACGTGGAAGAAACCATCAAGGTTATTACCGAAGCTACCGCGCAGGAAGGCGTAAAAGTAGTTGTCGCTGAAGCATTATGTTATCTCAAATTTGGCCGGGAAGGCAAAATTTCTTATACTCCGCGGACAGTAACTGTTGACCAGGAAGTATGTAATGGCTGCAGTATCTGTGTACGTACTTTCGGTTGCCCGGCGATTACGATTGTTGATAAAAAAGCAACAATTGATACCAGCAGCTGCAACGGTTGCGGAGTTTGTATATCAGTATGCAAAAGGGGGGCCCTCAAGTGAAATTTGATTTAGTCATTGCCGGTGTTGGCGGACAAGGTAATATTTTAGCCTCGCAGGTTATTGCCAAATGCGCCATGGATGCCGGTTACAATGTTGTAAATACCGAAACAAAAGGTGCCGCTCAACGTGGTGGTTCTGTATTGTCCCATGTGCGTATTGCTGACGGTGAGATTTACTCACCGCTGGTTCCCCAGGGCCAGGCCGATATCCTGCTGGGGTTTGAACCGCTTGAGGCGCTGCGCTATATTAACATGCTGAGCAAAAATGGCACATACATTATCAATACGGCGCCGGTGCCGACCATTTTGTCCAATCTTAAAGTTGACGAGTATCCGTCCCAGGAGCAAATGCTGGCTGCTATTCAGGAAAAAGGCATCAGCGGGCATTTCATTAATGCTACCCAGGCCGCCAAAGATCTTGGCAACGTATTAAATACTAATGTTATCATGCTGGGAGCTTTTACGGCCATCAGCGACATTCTGCCTGCCGACACCATACTTAATAAGCTGCTTAGCATGGTTAAACCCAAATTCCATGAAGGCAATATCAAGGCATTCAACTGCGGCCGTACGATGATTAAGGCCTAAACTTCAAGTTAAAGCGATGAGAACAGGAGGGGATATGTGTGCAGTTTGAGCTTACCGAAGAACAAAAAATGGTAGTAAAAATGGTCCGTGAATATGCTGAAAAAGAAATTGCGCCAAGTGTCGCGGAACGGGATGAAAAAGAAGAATACTGCCGGGGATTTTACGACGCTCTTGGTGAACTGGGTTTGACCGGTATTTTCTTCCCGGAACAGTATGGTGGCTCTGGTGGCGATTATGTGAGTTATATCCTGGCAAGTGAAGAACTTGCCAGGGTCGATGACGCCGTAGCAGCCGGCTATTCGGCATCGGTATCATTGTGCGCCTGGCCGATTTATCAATATGGCACTGAAGAACAAAAACAAAAATACCTGGTGCCGCTGGCAGAAGGAACAAAACTGGGCGCTTTCGGCCTGACTGAACCGAATGCCGGCACAGATGCCGCTTCGCAACAGACGGTAGCCGTATTGAATGGTGACCACTATGTGCTTAACGGTAGTAAGATTTTTATTACCAATGGCGGCGATGCCGAGACGTATGTTGTCTTTGCCATGACCGACAAATCCAAAGGTGTAAAAGGCATCTCAGCCTTCATTTTGGAAAAAGGTATGCCTGGCTTTACGTTTGGTAAAAAAGAACACAAAATGGGTATCCGTACGTCCCAGACGATGGAACTCATCTTCCAGGATGTCAAAGTTCCTAAAGAAAATCTGCTTGGCAAAGAAGGCGAAGGCTTCAAAATTGCCATGAGCACTTTGGACGGCGGCCGGATCGGGGTTGCGGCGCAGGCTCTTGGCATTGCCCAAGCAGCGCTTGATCATGCGGTTAAATATTCCAAGGAACGGGTACAATTTGGCAAGCCGATTGCCAGTAACCAAGCTATCGCTTTTATGCTGGCTGATATGGCGACTAAAATCGATGCCGCCCGCTTGCTTACTTATCGTGCCGCTTACCTTAAAGATAAGGGCTTACCGCATTCCAAAGAAGCGGCCATGGCCAAAATGTATGCGTCAGATGTCGCAATGGCAGTGACTACCGACGCCGTACAAATTTTCGGCGGCTATGGTTATTCGCGCGAATACCCCGTGGAACGCCTGATGCGCAATGCTAAGATTACTCAGATTTACGAAGGAACCAATCAGGTTCAGCGCATGGTTATTTCCGGCGCTCTCTTGCGGTAGCAATATCCAGTCCCATATTTGATTTTTGGAGGATAGGAAATGGAAATAGTCGTCTGTGTCAAACAGGTGCCTGATACTACTGAAGTTAAGATTGATCCCCAGACAAATACTCTGATCCGCCAAGGCGTACCCAGTATTGTCAACCCGTTTGACAAAAATGCGGTAGAGGCTGCATTGCAACTCAAGGAAAAGCACGGCGGCAAGGTCACTGTCATCAGCATGGGCCCGCCGCAGGCCAAAGATGCCCTGAAAGAATGCCTGGCCATGGGCGCGGATGAGGCGTTCCTGGTCAGTGACCGCGCCTTCGGCGGCGCCGACACACTTGCCACCAGCTATACGCTGGCTGCCGCTATCCGTAAACTGGGGCAGGTAGATTTGATTATTTGCGGCAAACAGGCTATCGATGGAGATACAGCTCAGGTAGGACCGGAAATCGCCGAACATCTTAACCTGCCGCAAGTAACCTATGTTTCTAAAATCGAAATCGAAGCCGGTAAGGTCCGGGTAGAACGTGAGCATGAGGAAGGCTATGAGATCATTGAGGCGCAATTGCCGCTTGTGGTTACGGTAGTAAAATCCATCAATGAACCACGTTATCCGACCGTAAAAGGCACGATGAAGGCGAATCGTAAGCAAATACCGGTTTGGACGGTTAATGATCTTGCTGTTGAACCGGAAAAACTGGGCCTTAAGGGTTCGCCGACCCAGGTCCGCCGTATTTTTACCCCTAAGCAGCGTACCCAGGGGGAAATCATTCAGAAAGACACCGCCAGGGAAGCAGTTGCTGCGCTTATCGAAAAACTAACTGAAGCTAAGATTGTGTGACAGGGGGGAAACATATGGCAGTAAATATAACCAGTGAATGTATGGGCTGTGGCGCTTGTGTCGCCACCTGCCCGTTTGGCGCAATTGTAATGGACAATGATAAAGCCCGTATTACCGACGCTTGTACCGCCTGCGGCGCCTGTATCGATGCTTGTCCGGCCGGCGCCATCGTCCGTGATGACACCGGTGAGGCAACAGCAGTAGTAGATACCGCTCTTTATAAAGGCGTATGGGTATATATGGAAGTATTTGACGGCCAAGCCCGCGGCGTAGGTCATGAACTCTTGGGTGAAGGCCGTAAACTGGCTGACGCTATGGGGCAGGAACTGGCGGCCGTACTCATCGGCGACGGGATTGAAGCTTTGGCCAAAGAGGCGTTTGCCAGCGGCGCCGATAAAGTATATCTGGTGGAAGGTCCGGAGTATAAGCACTATACTACCGATGCCTATACCATTGCCATGACTGATTTGATTAACAAATATAAACCATCGGTAATCCTGATGGGGGCTACTAATGACGGACGGGATCTGGGTCCCCGGGTGGCTTGCCGGGTGGGTACCGGTCTGACTGCCGACTGCACAAACTTAGGCATTGATGAGCAAACCGGTCTTGTTGCCTGGACCCGGCCGGCCTTTGGCGGCAATATTATGGCTACCATTCTCTGTCCTGATCATCGTCCGCAAATGGGCACCGTTCGTCCCAAAGTATTTAAGCGTCCGGAACAGGACTTCAGCCGCACGGGACAGATTGTCCGCGTAGAGAGCCAGGTCAAACCGGCCGACATCCGGACAAAATTTGTTGAGTTAATTAAAGTATGCACTGCCTCCTGCAATCTGGAAGAAGCCGATATCATTGTTTCCGGTGGCAGGGGCATGTGCAGCCCGGAAAATTTCGCGCTTATCGAAGAACTGGCTCAGGTTCTTGGCGGAGCGGTCGGTGCCTCACGGGCTGCTGTAGATGCCGGGTGGAAACCGGCTCTTCATCAGGTAGGACAGACGGGTAAAACGGTAGGACCGAAAATTTACTTTGCCTGCGGCATTTCCGGGGCCATTCAGCATCTGGCAGGTATGTCGTCGTCTGATGTTGTCATTGCCATTAACAAAGACCCGGATGCCCCGATTTTCAAGGTGGCGGACTATGGCATCGTGGGTGATGTACTTGAGGTGCTGCCGGTATTAACGGAAGAATTCAAGAAAATTAAAAATAACGCAGGCTAATGTGCGATAGGGGTGGGTGCCAATGGTACAAGATATTAAGTTTGCCGACTTAAAAATCGGTGACAAAGCCAGCATGACGAAAACGGTTACTGAGTATGACGTATATACCTTTGCCGGGGTAACCGGGGATTTTAACCCGGTCCACATTGATGCCGAGTTTGCTAAAACTACCATGTTTAAAGAAAGAATCGCTCATGGTATGTTATCTGCGGGCTTTATTTCCGCAGTGATCGGTACCGCGCTGCCAGGCGCCAATTCCATTTACATGGGCCAGGAACTCAGTTTCAAGGCTCCCGTTAAAATTGGTGATACCGTTACGGCAACTGTGGAAGTCATTGAACTCATCGAAGCAAAACACCGGGTTATCCTGCGGACCACAGTAACCAACCAAGACGGGGTAGTGGTTGTCGATGGTAAGGCCACTATGCTGAAAAAGTAGACGGCGAAGAATTGATTTACTTCAGGGGTCCTTATTGTACATGAATAAGGACCTTTTTTTTCAACTAGACAATATCGACGAGAAAAGTTTACTATAGAACTGATTTATGAAAATTGGGAGGGTAAAATTATGCCGTTAAAGACTCCGGAACAGTATGAGGAAAGTTTACGCCACATGAATTTCAAGGTCTATCTACAAGGAGAACTGGTAACAAATCCTGTGGATCATCCGATTATCAGGCCTTCGATGAATTCCGTGAAAATGACCTATACGCTGGCTATGGACCCGCAATACGAAGAACTTATGACTGCCACTTCCCATCTTACCGGTAAAAAAGTTAACCGGTTTACTCATTTGCACCAGAGTACGGACGATTTGGTTAAGAAAGTTAAGATGCAGCGCTTGCTTGGTCAAAAGACGGCAGCTTGCTTCCAACGCTGTGTAGGCATGGATGCTATGAACGCTGTTGACAGTGTGACTTTTGAAATGGACAAAAAGTTAGGGACAAATTATCATGACCGGTTTATTCACTTTCTTACCCGGGTTCAGGAAGAAGACTGGACGGTTGACGGTGCGATGACCGATCCTAAGGGAGACCGTTCATTGTCTCCCAGTAAACAGGCCGACCCTGACCTGTATGTGCATATTGTGGAAAAACGCGCTGACGGTATTGTCGTGAGCGGCGCCAAAGCCCACCAGACCGGCGCCGTTAACTCCCACTGGATTTTGGTTATGCCGACAATTTCCATGAGCAAAGAGGATGCCGATTACGCCATATCCTTTGCAACACCGGCAGATGCCGAAGGCATCTTCTATATCTATGGACGTCAGTCCTGCGATACCCGCAAGCTGGAGGGCAGCACCATTGATGTCGGCAACAGCCAGTTTGGCGGACACGAAGCGCTCATGGTGTTTGACAATGTCTTTATTCCCTGGGAAAACGTATTCATGTGCGGTGAATATGAATTCAGCGGTATGCTGGTAGAACGTTTTGCCGGCTACCACCGCCAAAGCTATGGCGGCTGTAAAGTCGGAGTGGGTGACGTTTTAATTGGGGCTGTAGCGTTGGCCACCGAATACAGCGGTGTCAGCAAAGCTTCCCATGTTAAGGATAAACTGATTGAAATGATTCATTTAAATGAAACGCTCTATTGCTGTGGTATCGCCTGTTCGGCCGAAGGGTGCCGGACGGCTTCCGGCACTTATTTAATTGACTTATTGCTGGCCAATGTCTGCAAACAGAATGTTACCCGTTTTCCGTACGAGATTGCCCGGCTGGCAGAAGATCTTGCCGGCGGTTTGATGGTAACCATGCCTTCCGAAAAGGACTTGCGCCATCCGGAAATCGGCAAAGTTGTGGAAAAATATCTCCGGGGCGTTGCCTCTATTCCGACCGAGTACCGTATGCGGGTATTACGGCTGATTGAGAATCTCACGCTGGGAACAGCAGCCGTGGGTTACCGGACCGAGTCCATGCACGGCGCCGGGTCGCCGCAGGCGCAACGCATCGTAATTGCCCGTCAGGGCAACCTGGAACAAAAGAAAGAATTGGCTAAAGCGATTGCCGGTATTCCCAGTAAATAAACATGACAGATACAATTTATAACAAAATTGATGAGGTTCTGGCATCAAAGGTGCGCCCTGTACTGAACAGTCACCACGGCGACATTAAACTGCTCGAAATTACCCAAGACGGTTTTGTAAAAGTTAGACTGATCGGCGCCTGCAGCTCATGTCCGGGCGCTCAGCAAACCTTAACAGAAGTTGTGGAAGCAGCCTTGCGGGAAGTGTATCCGGAGATGAAAGGCGTAGTTCCCGTATATGAGGCGAGCGAGGAATTGATTGATTTTGCGTTGAAGCTGATACGCAAAGATCGCCGCTGACAGGGCTTTAAACAACAGCAAAACCCTGTCAAAGCAAAACTAAGAACTCCAGATTGCAGTATCTATTGAATGAGGTGTTATTATGCGGGAAGTTGTGATTGTAAGCGCGGTGCGGACCGCGATCGGGAGCTTTAACGGTTCCCTGTCTTCTCTGTCAGCCCCTGAATTAGGCAGCATTGTTATTAAAGCCGCCCTGGAACGGGCCGGCATAGCCGGGGACGCAGTTGACGAAGTGATTATGGGGAATGTATTGCAGGCCGGTTTGGGACAGAATACTGCCCGGCAGGCGGCAGTCAAAGCGGGAATTCCTGTCGAGGTACCTGCTTATACTATTAACAAGGTTTGCGGCTCAGGTTTGAAAGCCGTCAACCTGGCTACCCAGGCAATTATGACCCAAGACGCCGATGTCCTTGTGGTGGGTGGGACCGAGAGTATGAGCAATGCTCCGTATCTCCTGGAAAGTAAGGCGCGGTGGGGATACCGGATGGGTAACGCCAAAGTGATTGACAGCATGATTACCGATGGTTTGTGGTGCGCGTTTCATGACTATCATATGGGGATTACTGCCGAGAATGTCGCCGCTAAGTACGGCATAACCCGCGAGGAACAGGACCAACTGGCGTTTGAATCCCAGGAGAAAGCGGCCAGAGCCATTGCTGCCGGAGCTTTTAAAGAGGAAATTGTGCCTGTCACCATTAAGGGAAAAAAAGGTGAGGTGGTATTTGACACTGACGAATATCCCAAACCGGGGACTACTTTAGAAGCGTTGCGCAATCTTAAAACCGCCTTCAAAAAAGACGGGACAGTAACCGCCGGCAATGCTTCAGGCATTAATGACGGGGCGGCGGCATTAGTAGTCATGTCGCTGGATAAGGCAAAACAGCTTGGTCTAAAACCATTGGCGCGGATTGTGGGTTACGGTTCGGGCGGTGTCGATCCAGCCATTATGGGCATGGGCCCGGTACCGGCAGTCCGTAAGGCACTGGCCAAAGCCGGCTTATCGATAGCCGATATCGACCTGTTTGAAGCCAATGAAGCCTTTGCCGCTCAGTTCCTGGCGGTGGGGAAGGAACTCGGGCTTCCGAAAGAGAAAGTAAACATTCATGGCGGCGCCATCGCTCTCGGCCACCCCATAGGCGCCAGCGGCGCCCGGATTCTGGTAACCTTGCTGCATGCCATGAAAAAGCAAAACGCCAAACGGGGTTTGGCAACTCTTTGTATCGGCGGCGGTCAAGGGATTGCCACCATTGTTGAACAAATGTAGGTAAGCTTTACCCCATTTTTGCTGGCTGTTTCACCAATGTGAGGTGAAACAGCCAGCAGGCTATCTTAGCCTGTTGCTAAGTAGTGACTAAATATCCCAGGAGGTTGTATGATTCATGGATTTCAAAAAAGTGTTGGTTATCGGCGCCGGTCAGATGGGCGCCGGGATTGCTCAGGTTATGGCCCAAAGCGGTCTGGAAGTGATGATTCGGGATATTAAAGAGGAATATGTACAAAAAGGCATTGCCGGCATGGAAAAAAATTTAACTAAGAGTGTTGACAAAGGCAAACTAACGGTTGAGGAAAAGAACGCGATACTGGCGAGAGTAACCGGCACTGTCGAATTGACCGCGGCTGTTTGCGATGTTGACCTTGTGATCGAGGCGGCTGTGGAAAATATTAATATCAAGCGGGAAATATTCCAGAGCCTGGATAAACTCTGCCCGGGGCATACGATATTTGCCAGTAACACGTCTTCTCTGCCCATAACATCGTTGGCGGCGCTGACAGGCCGGCCGGATAAATTTATTGGCATGCATTTCTTTAACCCCGCTCCGGTGATGAAGCTGGTTGAGATTATTAACGGACTGGCTACAAGTGAAGAGACGTTTGCCGCTATTAAGGGCCTGACCGAACAGGTTGGGAAAACTCCTGTCAAAGTGACTGATTTTCCCGGTTTTGTGGGCAACCGCATCATGATGCTCATGATCAACGAAGCGGTTTATACGCTTATGGAAGGGGTGGCTAGCGCGGAAGACATTGACACTGTGGCTAAGCTTGGTTTTAATCATCCTATGGGGCCGCTGGCGCTCTCCGACCTAATCGGCAATGACACCGTCCTTGCCATTATGGAAGTACTTTTTGAAGGATTCGGCGACCCTAAATACCGCCCATGTCCGTTACTGAGAAAGATGGTTCAGGCCGGATATCTTGGCCGCAAGTCCGGCCGGGGATTCTATGATTATTCCAAATAGCAACTAAAAATACATAAGGGGGATATTTTTGCCATGAGTGAAGCAGCCAATCTTATATACCAGCAGGACGGCGCAATTGGGATTATCACCATAAACCGTCCTAAAGCGCTTAATGCTCTGAATCAGGCTACGTTACATGAATTGGATCAATTGCTCGATCAGATCTCCGGTAATACGGCAGTTAAGGTAGTTATTATCACCGGCAGTGGCGAAAAGGCTTTTGTCGCCGGGGCCGATATTACGGAAATGCAGTCGTTTTCGGCTATCGAGGGCCGCGAGTTCGGCCGGTTCGGCCAGGCTGTCTTCAGTAAAATAGAAAACCTGCCCCAGCCTGTCATTGCCGCTGTTAACGGTTTTGCCCTGGGTGGCGGCTGTGAGTTGGCTATGGCTTGCGACATCCGGATCGCCGCCAATACGGCTAAATTCGGTCAGCCGGAAGTATCACTGGGTATTCCGCCTGGATTTGGCGGTACGCAACGGTTGCCGCGCCTGGTGGGCAAAGGGCGGGCCCAAGAGCTTCTGTTTACCGGCGACATTATTGATGCGGCAGAAGCCTATCGCATCGGGTTAGTCAATAAGGTGACTACGGGTGAAGAACTTATGACTTCAGCCAGGGCCATGGCTGAAAAGATCATGGCGCGCGCCCCGATTGCCGTGCAGATGTGCAAGGCCGCAGTGAATAAAGGCCTGGATTCGCCGCTTCCTGTTGGGCTGGCCTATGAAGCCGAAGTGTTTGGCTTGTGTTTCGCCACTGCCGATCAAAAAGAAGGAATGACTGCCTTTGTTGAAAAACGCAAAGCCGGTTTTACAGGTAAATGAACCGGCCGGGGGAACAAAACAGGTCGCCTCTGGCCGGCAAGCGGGTCAGCATCAGATTTTGCGGCGGCTGCAATCCGCGTATTGACCGGGGGCAAATTGCCGGGCAAATTCGTGAATTTCTGACTGCGCGCGGTGTAGACGTTGTTTATAATACAGATGCTGCTGATGTAATTATTTATCTGAGCGGTTGTCCGGCCGACTGCGCCTATCGCTACAGCGACGGCGGCAGCAATATTCCTTCCCTAATAGTACGCGCCGATACTGTGGATGGTATAACCGTAGGAACCGGAGAATTGGCTGCATACATTGCGGCAAAGACAATAAGTTATATCGAACGACCGGAGACATCTACAAAATGAGGCATAGAAAAATCGCATTTTAATCATCCGGGTATGAAAGAATAACCCCTGAAAGTCAGTTTGCTTTCAGGGGTTTAAGTTTAAACTATAAAAGAGTATTGCAGGTAAATAGAGTGAGGTGAGTTTTTAGAAGCGTTTTTGTATTCTGGCAAGCAAGAACCATCCCTGGACAAGCAAAGACATTAATGTTAATATTTTGGTAAACGGGGAGATGAGGCCGATGTTGTTAATTGGTAACGGACGGTTAATTACCAGAGACAGCCGCCAACCTTATTTTGAAGATGGCTGTGTTGTTATTGAGGATAATCTTGTGGCAGAGGTGGGTACTACTGCCGCTATGCGGCGTAAATTTCCCGGCGGCCGGTTTATTGACGCCCGGAACAAGGTGATTATGCCAGGCCTTATCAATACGCACATGCATTTGTACAGTACCTTTGCCCGTGGTTTGGCGCTAAAGGACGCTGCGCCGGGGAATTTTCTTGAAATTCTGGAGCGGCTCTGGTGGCGCCTGGATAAGGCGCTCACTCCGGATGACATTTATTATAGCGCAATGGCGCCGCTAATTGATTGTATTAAAAATGGGACAACGACAATTTTTGATCATCATGCCAGCCCCGGGGCAGTACGCGACAGTCTATTTTCTATTGCTGAGGCTGCAATGAAGGCCGGCGTGCGCAGCTGTTTGTGCTATGAAGTGTCCGACCGTGACGGAGTGACGGTTACCGAACAGGGTATTGAGGAAAATACCGCTTTCATTAAGTACTGTAATCAGAGAAACGACAGTATGGTTAAGGGCCTATTCGGGCTGCACGCGTCGTTTACGTTGAGCGATGAAACACTCCGGAAATGTGCGGCAGCCGCTGAGGGTTTGGCTACAGGTTTTCATGTTCATGTAGCAGAAGCTCCGGAAGATGTGGAGGATTGCCAACATAAGTATGGTAAACGGGTGGTTGAACGGTTGCATAGTTTTGGTATAATGGGAAACAAAACGATTGCCGCTCATTGCGTACATGTCAGTGACCAGGAATTGGCGTTGTTAAAAACCAGCCAGACCAGTGTAGTCCATAATCCTGAATCTAATATGGGTAATGCCGTGGGTTGCGCTCCGGTGTTAGACATGCTGGCCGGAGGCGTAACAGTCGGTTTGGGTACTGATGGCTATACCTGCGATATGTTTGAATCGTTCAAGGTAGCAAATATTCTTCATAAACATCATCAGCAAAACCCCAGTGTTGGCTGGGCGGAAGCGGCAGCCATGCTCTTTGACCATAACAGCACTATTAGCGCCAGGCACTTTGCGCGCCCGTTAGGGAAAATAGTCTCAGGCGCCTATGCGGATGTCATTGTTGTCGATTATAATCCGCCAACGCCGTTGGGGGCCGCAAATATCAACAGTCATATTCTCTTTGGCATTTCCGGCCGCGCGGTCGATACAACAATTATTAACGGGCGGGTGGTTATGGCTGAAGGAAAATTAGTTGATCTTGATGAAGAAGCAATAATGGCTAAAGCCAGAGAATTGGCGGTAAAAGTTTGGCAGCGTTTTTGAGGTGTAAATGGATGACAGCTTTACAAGATATACGTGATACAGTACAAAAAACGGCAGATGCCATTGCCGAAGTCTTAAAAATTGAAGTAGAAATTGCCGACAGCAATCTTGTCAGAATTGCCGGTACCGGCCAATACCGGGATCAATGCGGACAGATAATGCTTGACGGGTTTGTCTATCAGCATGTGTTGCAAACCGGCAGCACAGTCGTTATTGAGAACCCGGGGTATCATGAACTTTGTCAGCCATGCCCCAAACGGGGCAATTGTTTTGAAAATGCCGAAATGGCCTCACCTATTTTGCTGCAAGGAAAGCCGGTGGGGGTTATTGGTTTGATTAGCTTTGATCCGGTACAAACAAAGCGTTTACTTGATGATAGCGACTGGATGCTGCAGTTTATCGTTAAAATGGCAGAATTAATTGCCGGCAATCTGCCTGTACCTGCTATGCCTGGAGGAACTGCCGTTCCCCCGCTTAATTTGAGTCATTTGGAAAAAGAGGCCATTGTCAAAGCGCTGGCGGAAGTTTCCGGCAATGTGGGAAGCAAGGAGAAGGCGGCCAAAATGCTGGGGATCAGCCGTGCCACTTTATATCGAAAGCTTAAGGAATACGAGATTTCATGAAGATAGTTAATTTCCTTTGTTAGATTCTGTAGACAACTTTCTCATAATAAGATATACTTAATTTAGCGGAAACCTATATTTTTTTAACTGTAGTGTCTCATAATGAGAATTTGAGCAAGGGGGCTCTAAGGATAGAATATGCATTCTTTCTTTAGAGCTTTTTCTAATATCGGCACTATGTAATGGGGGGAATTAAATGGCTAAGTTAAGCGTAACTATTTGTGGAATTAACTTTATAAATCCGGTTATGCCGGCTGCCGGACCGCCGACGAAAGACGGGGTCATGTGCCAGGCAGCGGCTAAAGGCGGGGCCGGCGCCCTGGTGACGAAAACGGTGTCCGTTCAACCGGCCGATGTTCCGCGGCCGTGTATGGCCGAAATCAAAGGCGGCTTTCTTAATACCGAACTTTGGTCTGAGCTGCCCAAGGAGCAGTGGCTGCAAACTGAATACCCGCTGGCAAAAGCCACCGGCTTGCCACTGATTGTCGGCCTGGGTTATACGGCCGGACAGATTCGGGAATTGGCGCCGCTGGTAAAACCGTACGCCGATGCGCTCGAACTTTCCACCCATTACATAGGCAATGATATTTCGCCGATTATTGAGGCGCTAAAGGCCGCAAAAGCTGCTGTGGATGTGCCGGTGTTCATGAAAATGAGTCCGCATCCCAATATTCAGGATATTGCCCAGGCAGTCGAAGCAGCAGGCGCTGACGGGCTGGTCATGATTAACTCGGTCGGCCCTTGTCTGGGTATTGATGTGGAAACCGGGTTGCCGGTCATGGGCAGCAAGCAGGGGTATGGCTGGTTATCCGGAGCCGCCGTCAAACCGGTGGCCATCCGTTGTATTTATGATGCCGCCCGTGTTGTCAAAATTCCTATTATCGGGGTCGGGGGAATTACCTGTGGCCGGGATGTGGCCGAAATGGTTATGGCCGGTGCCTCGGCTGTACAGGTTTGTACTGAAGCCATTCTGAAAGGTCCCGATATTTACGGAAAAATTGTACGGGAATTAAACGAGTTTTTGGATAGCCATGGCTACAGTTCAGTAGAAGAAATCAGAGGACTGACCCATCGCAAAATGGCAGAAAAAACAGCCTATACCGCAATCCCCAAACCGGTACTTGATCCGGAAAAATGCACTTTGTGCGGGTTGTGTGAAATCAGCTGCGCCTATGGTGCTATTTCGCGGGCCGAAACACTGAAAATTGATCAGGAACGTTGTTTTGGCTGTGGTTTATGTGTCAGTCGCTGTAAACATAAAGCCTTGAAGCTGGCGTAATTTCCCGGAAATTAACAGGCTTACTCATAAGGGGGATAGAGGAATGACCTATATCACAAGCCTCAAGTGTGTACACTGCGGGCGTGAATATACACCTGAGCAGGTTACATATTATTGTGAGGTTTGCGGCTACCATGACGGTATTCTGGATGTCATCTACGACTATGATACCGTTCGCCGGGAGTTAAACCCCGAGTCGCTGGCGCGCAGCACCAAGTATTCGATGTGGCGGTATTTGCCGCTGCTGCCCATTAATAACCCTGGCCTTATTCCGCACTTGCAAGTCGGCTGGACACCGCTGTACGAAGCCCCCGGACTGGCCGGGGAATTGGGCGTTGCCCGCTGCTGGGTCAAGGATGAAGGGCGCAATCCTACCGCGTCGTTCAAAGACCGGGCCAGTGCGGTGGGGGTAGTCAAAGCCTTAGAACAAAAGGCCCCCAGGATCACGTGCGCTTCCACCGGTAACGCCGCTTCTTCGCTGGCCGGTTTTGCCGCGGCGGCCGGTTTACCGGCAACTATTTTTGTACCCGGGCGGGCACCGGCGGCCAAAGTAGCCCAGTTGCTGGTTTATGGCGCCCAGGTTTTTTCGGTGCAGGGGACTTATGATCAGGCCTGGGAACTGTGCATGCAGGCCAGTGCCGAATTCGGCTGGTATAACCGTAATTGCGCCATTAATCCTTATTTAATTGAAGGCAAAAAGACAGTCTCGTTAGAACTGGCCGAACAGTTTATGACCCTTACGCCAGGCAGTTTTCCTGATTGGGTGGTTGTAGCGGTGGGTGACGGCTGCACTATTGGCGGCGTATGGAAAGGTTTATGGGAAATGCACCGCCTGGGATTTATTCCGCGCCTGCCGAAAGTGCTGGGTGTGCAGGCTGAAGGCTGTAAGCCTTTCGTAACAGCCTGGCAGGAAAACACTTGCCTGGTACCCGGCGAGGCCAACACTTTGGCCGATTCTATCGCCGTCGGTCATCCCCGCAACTTCTGCAAAGGCATGAAAGGTGTGACTGAGTCAGGCGGTGCGTTTGTGGCTGTATCGGATAACGACATTCTGCGCTCGATAACCACCCTAGCCCGGAAAACCGGCGTATTTGGCGAGCCGGCTGGTGCCGCCGGGGTGGCCGGAGTTCGGCAGGCGGTAGCTGCCGGCATGATCCGGCCTGACGAAAGTGTAGCTATCATTGTTACCGGCAACGGTTTAAAAGACATCCAAAATGCCATTTGCGCCGCAGGGCAGCCCGTTAGCGTACAACCGGACATCAGGGAAGTACGGCAAGCGGTAGCGGCAAGTGGCAAGTGTTGATATATAAGGGAGGAAACTAATAATGGCAAAAATTCCGTTTGGACCTACCTATGATGAAATGCTTGACCCCAGTATGGTCGATAGCGGCATAAGGGCTAAAGCCTTAACAGCTCTGACAGAAAACGAGCTTGACCCAATAAATTTATTTAACATTACCTGGAAAAACGAAGCCGGTGAGGTGCGCAAAGTCGTGCTGCCACCGGCGTTGACCGGCATTGACGCGAATGTTGTTGTGCTGCTCGGCTGCGGGTTTCCCTCCGGTTCACATAAGGTGGGACCGGCGTACAGCACATTAATTGAAGGCTTGGTCGACGGGGAGATTGTGCCAGGCGAACATACCATTCTGGGGCCGTCCACCGGCAACTTCGGTATTGGTACTGCTTACATATCCAAGCTGCTCGGGTTCCGGGCCATTGTCATTATGCCTGACAACATGAGCAAAGAACGCTATGAACGTATTCGCAAATACGGCGGGGAACTGGAACTTACTCCCGGATCCGAGTCTGACGTCATTTTAACGCTGGAACGGACCCATGAAATGATGAAAAACCCTAAAAACAAGGCTTTGGCTCAGTTCGAACTCTTTCCGAACTATCGGTTTCACCGGCATGTAACCGGTAATAGCGCGATACAGGCAGTAAAGGGCATCGGCAACGGGCGTATTGCCGGTTTTACCTCGGCGCCCGGTTCAGCAGGCACCATCGCGGCCGGTGATCAGATTAAGGCGGTATTTCCGGAAGCCAAGATTGCAGCACTGGAACCTTATGAATGCTCGACCTTGGCCAACGGCGGCCGCGGTCAGCACCGGATCGAAGGTATTGGCGACAAAATGTGTACGCTGATTCATAATGTGCTGACAACAGATTTTATTATTCTTATTAAAGATGAAGAAACCATCCAGGGCCTCAAAATATTCCATGACGGCGTAGAATCGCTGGTTAAGCTGGGGGTAGACCGTGATTTTGCCTTAGGCTTGCGGGAATGTTTCGGACCTTCCGGCATCTGCAACATCCTTGGCGCCATCAAACTGGCTAAATTCCTGCGCCTGGGGCCGGGAGACAATGTTGTAACCATAGCCACTGACGGTTTTGACCGGTATCAGTCGGTATTGGATGAACTGAACGGGCGGTATCTGGAAACGGCGCCGTTTGTGCTTGACCGCTGGGCCAATGATATATTCCTGGGAGCAACCGATGCTCATGTTTATGATGTCCGCAAAGCTGCGGCCAAGGAAAGGCTGTTTGTTCAAAAGGAAAATGACTGGCTCAGGTTCGGTTATACCAAACAATTCCTTGACAGTATGCGGGAACAGGCCTTCTGGGACGAACAATATGCCAAAGTGCGCCAGTATAACGAAAAGATCTGCGCACTCAGGTAATTTGACGCAAAGGAGTTACGGCGATGGCAATTATCTTGACAGGCGGAACGGTTGTAACTGCCGTTGACTGCTATCGCGCTGACGTGCGCATCGACGGTGAAAAAATTACGGCTATCGGCTATAAGGTACAACAGCCCGGTGATGAGTGCATTGACGCCAGGGACTGTTACCTGTTTCCCGGGGGGATTGATCCGCACACCCATTTTGATTTACCTGTGGGAGCAACAATAACGGCAGATGATTTTGCCAGCGGTACCAGGGCGGCAGCCGTAGGCGGTACAACAACTGTGCTTGATTTTGCCACTCAAAACCGGGGGGAAAGTCTGGCCCGGGCTGTGGCCAACTGGCATGCCAAAGCAACCGGAAACAGTTATGTAGATTACGGGTTTCATCTTGCTGTCAGCGAGTTGAGCCCTGGTGTGCTGGAGGAGATGGCTTGCCTGCCGCACACCGCCGGGATTACGTCGGTTAAACTGTACATGGCCTATAAGGATGTATTGCAGGTTGATGACGGTACATTGCTTAGAATGCTGCTGCTTGCCAAAGAATTGGGTATGCTGGTCTGTGTACACTGTGAAAACGGCGATATAATTGACGTATTGGTAACAGAGGCCAAGGCCCAGGGCCGGACTGCACCCAAGTATCATGCGCTCACCAGGCCGGTAGCTGCTGAACGGGAAGCAACCGCCCGGGCTGTTTGCCTGGCTGAAGTCGCCGGGGCGCCGCTTTATGTTGTCCATGTGAGTTCAGCGGCCGCTCTTGACGTTATACGGGAAGCGCGCGGCAAAGGACTTGCCATTTATGCCGAAACGTGTCCCCAGTATTTGCTGCTTGACGAATCGTGTTATCAGACACAAGACTTCAGCGCTGCTAAGTATGTAATGTCACCGCCGTTACGCCCGGCGGCCAATCAAGCCGCGCTATGGGCGGGCCTCTGTGAGGGGAGTCTGGCTACCACCGGATCAGATCACTGCTCCTTCAATCTTGTGGGCCAAAAGGAACTGGGACGCGATGATTTTTCCCGGATACCTAACGGCGGACCGGGGGTGGAAAACCGGTTTGGCCTGTTATATACCTACGGGGTGGCGGCCGGTAAGCTGACTCTTAACCAATTTGTCGCTGTTACTGCCACCAATGCCGCTAAACTCTTCGGCCTGTTCCCGCAAAAGGGGACGCTTGCGGTGGGCAGTGATGCCGACATTGTCGTATGGGACCCGGCGGTAAAGACAACAATATCGGCCGGGACACAGTTGCAGCAGGTGGACTATAACCTCTACGAAGGTATGACGCAAATCGGAAAAGCCCGTCATGTATTTTTGCGGGGTCAGCATATAGTGAACGATGGCCGGTTAACTGACGATGCTCCTGCCGGCCGCTATCTTATGCGGCGGCCGTATGCCGCCGGGGGTGATAGCCGTGTTTCGGTTTAAGCTAAACGGCAGTATGGTGACACTGGCTGAAGATATTAACCTGCTGGAATTTCTCAGGGAACATGCCCGCCTGACTTCAGTGAAAAACGGCTGCGGCGAGGGAGCCTGCGGCGCCTGTATGGTATTGGTTGACGGTAAGGCTGTCAGGGCCTGCCTGTTGACAACAGGCAAAGTGCAGGGAAAAGCCGTCATGACTGTCGAAGGGTTACCGGCCCGGGAAAAAGAAATATTTGCCTGGGCTTTTGCGGAAGCCGGCGCCGTGCAGTGCGGTTTTTGCACGCCGGGTATGGTGATAAGTGCCAAGGCATTATTGGCTGGAAACCTTAATCCTACCCGGCAGGAAATCAAGCAGGCCTTGAAGGGAAACTTGTGCCGCTGTACCGGATATGTAAAGATTGAGCAGGCCATATTATTGGCGGCTGAGATTTTGCGCGGGCGGGCGCTGCCCCGTCAGGATAAGCTTTCAGGTAAAATCGGCCGCCGTTTGGCCAGGGTGGACGCGGCCGCCAAAGTGTTAGGGACAGGCGAATATGCCGATGACTTGCAGGTTGACGGCATGCTGTATGCAGCCGTGCTCCGGGCCAGGTATCCCCGGGCGCTGGTGAAACAAATTGATATTTCGGCTGCGTATGCTTACCCTGGCGTGGAAGCGGTATTGACGGCAAAAGACATTCCCGGCAAACCTTTGCTTGGCCATCTGGTGCATGACTGGCCGGTGTTGATTGCCGAAGGTGAGGAAACGCGGTATGTCGGTGATGCGTTGGCTTTGGTGGCCGCCGTTTCCAAAACGGTTGCCAGACAGGCGCTGCAGCTGATTCAGGTAGATTATGAAGAACTTACACCTCTGCTAACGCCGCAGGCAGCGTTAGCGGCCGACGCACCGAAACTGCATCCCAAAGGCAATATACTGGCAAAGACAGAATTAAAGCGCGGTGATGCCGATCAGGCCATTGCGCAGGCAAAATATGTGGTAACTCAGAAATATACCACCCCGCCTACCGAGCATGCCTTTATGGAACCGGAAAGCGCGCTGGCCGTGCCGGAAGCAGATGGTACGCTTACCGTTTATACCGGCAGCCAAAGTGTGTATGATGAGCATCATGGAATTGTGGCCATGCTTGGCGTAGCCGGCGACAAGGTACGGGTCATCAGCAAGCTGGTCGGAGGCGCTTTTGGCGGCAAAGAAGACTTGTCAGTCCAGCATCACGCCGCTTTACTGGCTTGGCATACCGGCAAACCGGTGAAACTGACGTTTAGCCGCCAGGAAAGTATTTTGGTTCATCCCAAGCGGCATGCGATGGAATTGGAATTTACCACTGCCTGTGATGAAACAGGTAAAATTACCGCCGTGAAAGCCCGTATTTTAGCCGATACCGGCGCGTATGCCTCGCTGGGCGGACCGGTGCTGCAGCGGGCTTGCACCCATGCTGCCGGACCGTATCAAATTGAAAATGTTGACATTACCGGCATAGGCGTTTATACCAACAATCCTCCCGGCGGTGCTTTTCGCGGCTTTGGTGTGACTCAGTCGTGTTTTGCCATGGAAAGCAACTTGAACATACTGGCTGAAAAACTGGGGATCTCGCCATGGGAAATCAGGTTCCGCAATGCCATCGAACCCGGTAAAGTCTTGCCTAACGGTCAAATTGCCGATCAGGGCACAGCGTTAAAGGAAACGCTGCTGGCTGTGAAAGATATATTTGAGGCTCATCCGGCGGCAGGCATTGCCTGTGCCATGAAGAACAGCGGCCTGGGAGTCGGTGTTCCTGATGTCGGCAGGGTGAAAATCAAAGTTGACGCCGGCCGGGTCGTGGTGTGTACCAGTGCTGCCTGTATGGGGCAGGGACTGGCGACGGTATTAATTCAGATTGTGGCTGAGACTACCGGTCTATCGCCGGACGTTATCCAAGTGCATGGGCCTGATACCGGTATTACGCCTAATGGCGGTACATCTACCGCCTCCCGGCAAACACTGTTTAACGGCGAAGCCGCCAGGCTGGCCGCCCTGGAGTTGAAAGCAGATTTGCAAAAACATTCTTTGACCGAATTGGCAGGCCGGGAATACTACCAGGAGTATCACGGCATGACCGATCCCGTATACTCCAGTAAACCCAATCCGGTAAGTCATGTGGCTTATGGTTACGCCACCCAGGTGGTTATTTTAGATGAACAGGGAAAATTACAAAAAGTTGTGGCTGCCCATGATGTGGGTAAGGCCATTAATCCCACTACTGTCGAAGGCCAGATTGAAGGCGGCGTAGTCATGGGACTGGGCTATGCGCTTACTGAGGATTTTCCCCTGGACAGGGGGAGGCCGGCAGCAAAACTCGGCACATTAGGACTCTTTCGGGCTGGCGATGTGCCGGAAATCGAATGTATTTTGATCGAGAAAAATCCCGATATACTGGCCTATGGTGCTAAAGGGGTGGGGGAGATTGTGTCAATCCCCACAGCACCGGCGGTAGCCGGCGCATATTATCGGCAGGACGGCGTGCTGCGCACCAGTTTGCCGTTGCGGCAAACGCCGTATTGCAGGAAAAAATAGAACTGCGGGAACATGGGACCGGTCGTGGCACCGGTATCCGGGATTTGCAGCAGAGGGGGTTACAAATTGTTATCCAACCAGCGGGAACAAACAGTAATAGCCTTGTGTCAGGAGCTCATCCGGCAGCCAAGCTATTCCGGCCGGGAACAGGCGGCCGCCGCCAGGATGAAACAGGCGTTGCGGGAACTGGGCTATGATGAAATACTTGTTGATGCGTATGGCAACATCATTGGTCACATCAAAGGCAACCGGCCGGGAAAGACAATTTTATTCGATGGCCACATCGATACCGTGCCTGTTGCCGATGAGTCTAAATGGCAGCACGCTCCTTTTGCCGGACAACTGGAGGATGGCAAAATATATGGTCGCGGCGCATCGGACATGAAAGGGGCGGTCAGCGCCATGATTGCTGCCGCCGGCTACTTTGCCGCCGACAGCCGGCGCGATTTTGCCGGTGATATCTATGTGGCCGGCGTGGTGCATGAGGAATGTTTCGAAGGGATTGCCGCGCGGCAGATCAGTCAATTGGTCAAGCCGGATTATGTGGTTATCGGCGAGGCCTCAGAATTGAATTTGAAACGGGGCCAGCGCGGCCGGGCGGAAATTGTCGTTGAGACTTACGGTAAACCGGCTCATTCGGCCAATCCTCAGGCAGGGGTAAACGCTGTCTATCATATGAGCGAACTGATTGGCAGGATTCGCACTATTGAAACAGCTGTCCATGAAGTTTTGGGGCAGGGGATTTTAGAATTGACAGATATTAAATCATCGCCTTACCCCGGGGCCTCGGTCGTTCCCGATTATTGCCGGGCCACCTATGACCGCCGGCTGCTGGTCGGCGAAACCAAGGAGTCGGTCTTAAAACCCTTGAACGAGTTAATTGAGCGGATGAAAGCCGAAAATCCCGATTTTAACGCCAAAGTTTCCTTCGCGACCGGCCGGGAGAAATGCTATACCGGATCCGATATTGAGGGGGAACGGTTTTTTCCCGGCTGGATTTATGATGAGAGCGACGAATTTGTGCAAGCGGCCTTAGCCGGGTTAAGGGCTGTGGGTTTACATCCCGAAGTTACCCAGTATTCATTCTGTACCAACGGCAGTCATTATGCCGGTGAAGCCGGTATCAAGACAATTGGTTTCGGTCCATCCCGGGAAAATTTGGCACATACCATTGACGAATATATTGAAGTTGATCAACTATTGAAGGCAACGGCCGGTTATTACGGAATACTAAAATCGGTGTTTGCCCAACATGGGTGAGCTAAATGAAAATTTTGATTAAGAATGGCCTGATTATTGACGGTACTGGAAAAGCACGGCATTCAGCCGATCTTGTCGTTGAAGATGAGCTCATCGCCGCTATTGGGAATGTAGAGAGCTCAGCCGGGATTGATCAAGTCATCGACGCCCAAGGCCTGATTGTGGCTCCCGGATTTATCGACACGCACAGCCATTCTGACCTGGCGGTTCTGATTAATCCTTATATTGAACCCAAAATCCGTCAGGGGATTACTACCGAAGTGTTGGGTCAGGACGGCATTTCCATGGCGCCGCTGCCGAAAAAGTATATTTCACCCTGGCGCAAGAACCTGGCCGGTCTTGATGGAGACAGTGATGATATTGACTGGGGATATGAAACTACCGGTGGTTATTTACGGCTGATGGAAACTGCCGGAACGGGTCTGAATGAGAGCTATCTGGCACCCCACGGCAACATCCGGATGGAGGCCATGGGACTGGATAACCGTCCGCCTACGCCGGACGAACTGGCCAAAATGTGTGACATTACCCGGCGGGAACTTGCGGCCGGCGCCTTTGGCCTGTCGACAGGACTGATCTATATGCCTTGTGCTTACGCTGCCGCTGCCGAGCTCATTGAACTGTGCAAGGTTGTAGCCGAATATGATGGCGTGTTTGTCGTTCACCAGCGCAGCGAAGCCGACACCATTCTGTCATCCATGCGAGAAGTGATTGATATTGCCCGCCGGTCCGGGGTGAAAGTTCACTTTTCTCATTTCAAAGTGTGCGGGCGAAAAAATTGGGGTTTGCTTGACCGGGTGCTTGAATTGTTGGATGAAGCGCAAGCTGAGGGAATAAGGATATCTTTTGATCAATACCCTTATGTTGCCGGCAGCACCATGCTTGGCGTAATTCTGCCGCCATGGGCGCATGACGGCGGGACCGACCAACTGCTAAAACGGTTGGAAAGCCCGGAATTGCGCAAAAAAATGATCTATGACATTGAACATGGGCTGCCCGGGTGGGATAACTTTATTGACTTTGCCGGGCTGGACCAGATTTTTGTTACCAGTGTCAAGACGGCTGCCAATCAGGACCTGGTGGGCAAAAATTTGCTGGAGATCGGCAGTCTGCGCGGCAAAGATCCGTATGAGGCCACTTTTGATTTACTGTATCAGGAACAAAACGCTGTCGGCATGGTGGATTTTTATGGCCTGGAAGAACACGTTATCCGCTTTCTGACCCGTCCCGAGCAAAATGTTTGCACCGACGGACTGTTAGGAGGCAAGCCCCACCCCCGGGTCTTTGGCTCTTTCCCCAGGGTGTTGGGGAAATATGTGCGCGACAACAAGGCGTTAACTTTGGAAGCGGCAGTCCGGAAAATGACGGCCAAGCCGGCGGAAGTTTTCGGTTTTAACCGGCGCGGTATACTGAAGCCGGGATATTTTGCCGACATTGTCATATTTAATCCTGACACGGTGCTGGATCAAGGAACATTCGTCGAGCCGGCACAGTATCCCTTAGGCATCGAATATGTTTTAATCAACGGACAAGTGGCCGTACGTTCAGGCGTTTATGAGAAAAAACCGGCCGGAAAAGTGCTCCGTAAAGCTACTAATCAAGTTAACTGAATGTAAACGTGACAGAGAATATTTAGTAACTTTCCACTGGACTTTTGTCTCATATTAAGATATAATCTGTTTCAGGATAGTTAAAATTTAATACGAATTAAAGCAATGTAGCTCTAAAACGACGAAATGTGTTTTAGAGCTTATTATTTTTCCGGCATCCGGGGCAACTGCCCAATACATATAAAGACTTAGCTTGACCAAGTCCTTGGGGACTACGGAGAAGTCTGAGTCAAGTTATTTATTATTCAGAGAGGGGATGCGCTTTCTGATAGGAAAAACGGGGGGGATAAGGTGAACAAAGGAAAACGCAGGTATTCTTTGCTGCTGTTGATAGCATTTCTTATCACAGCAGTGCTGCTAACCGGCTGCGGCAGCCAAAAACCTGCCGAGAACAAACCGGCAGCATCGGAAAAATTCAAGGTAGCCTTTGTCTATGTGGGACCGGTTGGCGATGCCGGCTGGACATTTTCCCATGATCAGGGACGGAAGTTCCTGGAAAAGGAAATGCCTAATGTCGAGACAACCTATGTCGAATCGGTTCCTGAAGGGGCTGATGCTGAGCGGGTCTTGACCGAATTAGCGATGAAAGGCAATAAAGTCATTTTTGCCACCAGCTTCGGGTACATGGACTATGTACAAAAAGTAGCGCAAAAGTTTCCTGATGTCGTTTTCATGCATGCTACCGGCTTTAAAACCGCGAAAAACGTAGGCACTTATTTTGGACGGGCCTATCAGGCACGTTATTTATCCGGTATTGTTGCCGGCAAACAGACCAAAAGTAATGTGATCGGCTATGTGGCCGCCTTCCCGATACCGGAAGTAATTCGCGGCATCAATGCGTTCACTCTGGGGGTACAGTCTGTTAATCCAGACGCTGTTGTAAAAGTAGTCTGGACCAATACCTGGTATAATCCGGCGACCGAAAAAGATGCGGCCAAAAGCTTGCTGGACGCCGGTGCCGACGTAATCGCCCAGCATCAGGATACTCCCGGCCCAATGCAAGCAGCTGAAGAAAAAGGCAAATTTGGCATAGGTTATAACACCGATATGCGTTCTTTTGCCCCGAAAGCTGTTATGACCGGACCGGTCTGGAACTGGGGACCTTATTACGTAAAAGTTGTTAAAGCGGTTATGGATAAGACCTGGAAGTCTGAACAATATTGGGGTGCAATGTCGGAAAACATTATTGATTTGGGACCGTATGGGCCGATGGTAAGTGAAGATGTCAAAGCACTGGTAGCCAAGAAGAAAGACAGTATTGTTAAAGGCGAATGGGACGTATTTACCGGACCGATTGCCGATCAGCAGGGTCAAATAAAGGTTCCGCAAGGACAGAAAATGTCCGACAAGGAAATGCTGGAATTCAATTGGTTTGTTAAAGGGGTAGAAGGAACTATTCCTAAATAGCAATTATGGCATAACTGACAGTATGCAGCATAAATTTTGTTTGCGTAGTTCTTACTATATCTGCCAGGAGCTAAGTCAGTAGCAGCCCGATATAAAACAGATCGGGCTGCTATGACTATAGGGGAGATCAGTATATGAAATTAGATAATATTAGCATCCCGGTGAATAAGGTGGACAGCCGGGAAAAGACCGGCGGTTATGCAAAATACATCGCAGATCTGCGGATGGAGGGCATGCTTTATGCAAAAACCCTTCGTTCCACCAGGCCCAGGGCCAGGATATTGTCGGTAACAATTCCGCCGCTTCCTCAAGGCTACTGTATTGTTGACCGAAATGATGTTCCCGGAAAAAACAGGGTAAAATTTTTGTTGGATGATCAGCCGTTTTTTGCCGAAGACACGGTGAATTATGTTGGCGAGCCCATTCTGTTGGTCGTGGGTCCCGAACGGCAAACGATAAAGGAAATTATGCAGGGTATTTCTGTGGCCTATCAGGATATTGAGCCTGTTTTAGAACTGGACCAGGCTGAGGAATGCCCCGGAGGACCCATTTACGGAGAAAATAACTGCTTTGTAGAGTACGCATATGCCAAAGGAGAGCCGGAAGCGGTATTTCCAGCGGCGGCAGACATTATAGAAGAGGAATATAGAACAGGATATCAGGAGCATGCTTATCTGGAACCCCAAGGGATGATCGGCGTGCCGGAAGCTGGCAAAGTGTCGGTCTATGGTTCAATGCAGTGTCCTTATTATGTAAAAAATGCCCTGATCCAGGGATTGGGCTGGGATGAAAGCCGGGTCAGAGTCGTACAGGTTACGGTAGGCGGGGCCTTCGGCGGTAAGGAAGATTATCCGTCACTCATTGCCGGGCATGCCGCCTTTGCGGCGGTAAAAACCGGTCGTCCGGTAGCTATTGTGTATGAGCGGACTGAAGATATGCCGTTTACCACCAAACGGCATCCGTCAGTAATTAAGTTTAAGACAGCGCTTGACCGGGACGGCAGGATCATGGCAATGGATGTAAGTATTACGCTTGATGGCGGCGCGTACGCCGGCATTTCCGGCGTAGTGCTGCAGCGGGCCATGTTTAATATTACCGGCGTTTATAATATCCCCAGTCTGCGGGTTAACGGCAAAGTGCTGGCAACCAATACCGTGCCTAACGGGGCCTTCAGGGGTTTTGGCGCACCGCAGGCATTTTTCGCGTTGGAAATGCATATGGAAAGTCTGGCGAAAAAATTGGGGATACCCTCGTTAGCCTATAAACAACGGCATATGGTTAAGCAGGGGGATTTGACGGCCACCGGCGGCAAATTCGTTCATGAAGTCAAGTTGCCGGAAATGATTGCCATTGCCGATGAGATGTCAGGCTACACCGCCAAAACCGGCAGTTATCCGGCAAACCGGGAAAAACCCAAAGGGATTGGCATGTCGCTGTTTCTTCATGGCTGCGGCTTTACCGGCAGCGGGGAGCGGGACTATATCAAGGCTGAGGTTAAATTGGTAAGAGACGGCCTGTCCGGTAAAGTGGCGATACTGACAGCCAATGTCGATATGGGGCAAGGCCTAAAGACAACCTTGCAGAAGATTGTTGCCAAGGTACTGGATCTTCCGCTAGACAGCGTTGTTTGTGAAAATCCTGATACTGACAAGGTTCCCGACTCAGGGCCGACAGTAGCGTCCCGGTCGATAATGATTGTCGGCAAGCTGCTGGAAGAGGCGGCGCTTGAACTGAAAGAACGCTGGGCTGAGCCGGGAACGGTTGAAGTATTAAAAAAATACCGGCATCCGGCGCGAATCAAGTGGGATAATGCAACATTCCAGGGCGATGCCTATCCTGCCTATTCCTGGGGAGTAAATGTCGTCGAGGTTGAAGTCGATCCCCTCACCTTCGAAGTTGATGTAACCGGGGTCTGGACAGTATTTGATGTCGGGGTGCCGATTGATGAGCAGATTATCCGGGGGCAAATCGAGGGTGGGGTGCTGCAAGGTCTTGGTTATGCCGGAATGGAGGTCATGAATAGTAAGGACGGCAGAGTCAGGCAGACAAGCTTGACTGATTATATTATTCCTACCGCCATGGATTTCTGTACCATTCAGACGAAACTTGTGTACAACCCCTATGATGAAGGCCCCTTTGGCGCTAAAGGAGCCGGGGAACTTACCCTGATCGGCGCCGCACCGGCTTATGCGGCGGCGGTGGCTAATGCGCTGGGGATACATATTTCCCATATCCCTATTACGCCGGAATACCTGATGGAGGTGACAGACAGTGCAAGCAGAAGTTGCGATAACTCTAAACGGCAAGCCGATGGTGCTGGCGATAAATCCTGTGAAAAGGCTTATTGATGTGTTGCGCGAGGACTGTGGGCTGACAGGGGTTAAAGAGGGCTGCGGCGAAGGGGAGTGTGGCGCGTGTTCGGTGCTGGTCAACGGCAAGCTGGTAAACTCCTGCATAACTGCGGCCGGAGCAGTCGCGGGGGCTGAGATTACCACGATTGAGGGGTTACGGACAACACCCGGCTACCAAGTACTGTCTGCGGCCTTTGCCGCAGCAGGTGCGGTACAGTGCGGCTACTGTACGCCAGGCATGATTATGGCGGCAACAGCGCTGTTACGGAATAATCCGTCACCGGCAGAAACTGAAATCCGCGAGGCCATATCCGGCAATTTGTGCCGGTGTACCGGCTACAGTATGATAGTTGAGGCCATTACATTAGCGGCCAAAGAAGGTGAAGGTCTTTGGTAAAAACATATATTCCGGGAAGTCTTGCCGAAGCATTGGCGATCAAACGTGAACATCAGGCCATTGCTTTTGCCGGTGGTACGGATATTATGGTTAGGCACCGGGGCGGGCCGGGGATATTGCCTGAATTCATGCAGCCTGTCATGTTCATCGGACAGCTTGAGGAGCTAAAGCAAGTATCGCTGGCAGCAGGAAGGCTTGCTATCGGTGCGGCTTGTACCCTGAGTGATTTAGCGCAACATAAGGATGTGCCTGATATACTTAAGCAGGCATTGAGGGTCATGGCTTCACCGGCAGTAAGGAATATGGGGACACTTGGCGGGAATATCTGCAATGCTTCGCCGGCGGGTGACACACTGCCGCCGCTCTATGCACTGGAGGCCAGCGTAGTTATCGAAAATCTGGAGAGCCGCCGGGAGGTGCCGATTCAGAATTTTATCCTGGGGCCCGGACGAGTGGCTTTACAGCCTGATGAATTGCTGGTTGCCGTTAACATCCCTTTGGCCGAATATAATGTGTATTTTTATAAAAAAGTGGGCACCCGTAAGGCTGAGGCGTTGGCCAAATTATCTTTTGCCGGTTTGGCCGTAACTTCGGAAAACACGGTAAAGGATTTGCGGCTGGCTTTTGGCGCGGTAGCGCCAACTGTGGTCAAAGCACAAGACATTGAAAGATTATGTATTGAAAAAAGTATTGCCGAATTACCCGGCTTGCTTCCGGAACTGATCCATAGATATTCGGTTTTGATCCGGCCGATTGATGATCAGCGTTCCAGTGCGCGGTACCGCAAAGCAGTTTCCTTAAACTTATTGCAGCATTTTATTACAAAGTGTATTTGGTGAGAACAGAAGGAGAGGAAATCATGGGCACCCCGTTTGTTGAAATGAAAAACATAACCAAGCGTTTCCCCGGTATTCTGGCCAATGACAACGTGAATTTGACGATTAAGCGCGGAGAAATTCATGCGTTGCTGGGAGAAAACGGCGCCGGCAAGAGTACGCTGATGAGTATTTTGACAGGTCTGTACCGGCCTGATAACGGTGTTATCTGCATCAACGGCCAGCCGGTAGACTTTCACTCCCCCAAGGATGCGGTGACTAAAGGCATTGGCATGGTTCATCAGCATTTTAAATTGGTAAAAACTTTTACTGTTGCGGAAAATATTATATTAGGCCTGCAAGCAAGCGGCGAGGTTTACCATCTTAAGTCAGTCTATGAAAAAATTCAGGAATTCTGCAAGCTTTACGGTTTTTGCATTGACCCGGCCGCTAAGGTCTGGCAGTTGTCAATCGGCGAACAGCAGCGGGCTGAAATTATTAAAGTACTGTTCTGGGGCGCAGAGATTTTAATCCTGGATGAGCCTACGGCAGTGCTTACGCCGCAGGAAGCGGCCGAGCTTTATAAAACCCTGCGGTTGATGGCCTCGCAAGGCAAAGCCGTTATTGTTATCTCGCACAAGTTGAGTGAAGTAATGGAAAACACCGACACTATTACGGTGTTGCGCGGCGGCAAGTCAATCAGTACGGTAAAAACAGCCGCGACCAGCGAGGAAGAGCTTACCGGAATGATGGTTGGAAGGAGTGTTTTAACCGATCTGCCGAAAAAAACTGTTGAGCGCGGTAGTAAGATTTTAGCTCTCAAAAATGTTTCTTGTTTGGGGAGTCGTGGACAGATGGCGCTTAAGCAAGTTTCGCTGGATATTTACGGCGGGGAAATTTTAGGTATTGCCGGTGTGGCCGGCAATGGGCAGAGTGAACTGGCTGAGGTGATCGCCGGCCTGCGGCCGGTGGAGGAAGGCGCCAAGTTTATCGATGAGACCGACCATACCGCAAGCAGTGTTCAGGCCTTAATTGCCGCCGGGGTCAGTTACATTCCTGAAGACCGTTTGGGTACAGGACTGGTTCCCGGACTGAATGCCGTAGATAATTTTGTCTTAAAAAGCTATAACCGCAACAAAGGCTGGTTTATTGACTGGCGGCAGGCCAGCCGGCAAGCCCGGGACATTGTCAGTAATTTTGATATTAAAATGGCAAATTTGTTTAATCCGGTAAAGACGCTGTCCGGCGGTAATTTGCAAAAGCTGCTTTTGGCGCGGGAGATAACGGCAAATCCCCGGCTGATTGTGGCTGTTTATCCGATGCGCGGCCTGGATGTCGGCGCCATGGAAGCGGTACGCAGCCTGCTGCTGAAAGAACGGGACGCCGGCAAAGCCGTGCTGCTCATTTCCGAGGAACTGGACGAATTGTTTATGCTGGCAGACCGGATTGCCGTACTGCATGAAGGAGAAGTCATGGGGATTGTCGAGCCAGGCGCGGCAACCGTGGAAGAAGTCGGGATGATGATGGCCGGGAAAAGGATGTTGAAACAATATGCTGTATGATATGATAGCAAGAATTCAGTTTGAAAAAAGAAGCGGCGCTGCCCGTTCGGTACTGTTTTTTGCACCGCTGCTTTCGGTGGTTGTGGGGTTGTGCTTCGCCGGGATTTTTATCGGAGTAACAGGTAAAAATCCGCTGGCAATATATATCCTGATGTTTGAAGGCGCTTTTGGTTCCGCATATGGGTTGTCGGAGACGGTGGTCAAAGCCATTCCCTTAATGTTGACAAGCTTGGCTGTATCGCTGGCATTCCGTATGCAGCTTTGGAATATCGGCGCTGAAGGGCAACTGTACATGGGGGCGTTTGGCGCCACCTGGCTGGCGCTTAATTTTCCCGACTGGCCTAATTATGTATTGTTGCCGGCTATGCTGGCCTTGGGGTTTATCATGGGCGGCCTTTGGGGGCTGCTGCCGGCGATACCCAGGGCCTACTTTAAAGTCAATGAAACGATTACTACCCTGCTGCTAAATTATGTTGCTATTTTGTGGGTAGATTATTTGGTATATGGCCCCTGGAAAGATCCGAACGGGTTTAATTTTCCCATTACCGCGCCGTTTTCCGATAGTGCCGTATTACCGTCCTTGGGGCCGACGCGCATTCATGCCGGACTTTTTTTGGCCATCTTGGCGGCAGGCGTTTTGTATGTTGTACTCAAACATACCAAGTGGGGATTTGAAATCCGGGTAAGCGGCGAAAGTGCCGTAGCAGCCAATTATGCCGGGATGAACTATATAAAAAATATTTTGCTGGTCATGTTTATTAGCGGCGGTCTGGCAGGAATTGCCGGTATGACTGAGGTGTCAGGGATTACCCAGCGGCTGCAGCATGGCATTTCGCCAGGCTACGGTTACTCGGCCATCATTATTGCCTGGCTGGCGCGGCTAAACCCTTGGGCCATTGTGATCGTATCCTTTGTTTTCGGCGGTTTGCTGGTGGGCGGCTACAGTATCCAGACCAGCGGTTTGCCGGCAGCAACTGTGGCTATGCTGCAAGGCGCGATTCTGTTTTTTGTTGTCGGCGGCGAGATTTTTGTTGAGCACCGGCTGAAGATCAGCGGCAAAAGGGGGAATAAGTAATGGAACAGTCGTTACTGACGGCGATTTTGGCCACCGGCGTTATTGCCGGTACTCCCATTTTGTATGCCGCGCTGGGGGAACTTTTGTGTGAACAGGCAGGAGTGCTCAATCTTGGTGTCGAAGGAATGATGCTGGTTGGCGCTGTGACCGGCTTTTTAGTCACTCTGCAATCAAACAGTCAGTGGCTGGGTTTGGGCATTGCCATTGTGGCTGGCGGTCTGATGGCCTTAATTCATGCTTTTCTGACCATTTCGCTGCGCGCCAACCAGGTTGTCAGCGGGTTAGCCCTGACGATATTCGGGACAGGACTGAGCGGCTATTTAGGTCAAACACTCATTGGCGTGCCGCTTGCTGTCACCTTCAAACCCTTGCCCATTCCCGGTTTAAGCCAGATTCCGATACTGGGTCCAATTTTCTTTCAACATGATGTGCTGGTGTACTTGTCCTATGTTCTGGTGGCTGTTTGCTGGTTTGGGCTTTACCGTACCCGAACGGGGTTAAAACTGAGAGCTGTGGGTGAAAACCCCGGTGCTGCCGATGCGGCCGGAGTCAATGTGTTTGCTGTTCGCTATACCTATGTCATAATAGGCGGCATGCTGGCCGGTATGGGCGGCGCCTATCTATCGCTGGCTTATGCGCCCTCATGGTTGGAAAATATGACTGCCGGCCGGGGGTGGATTGCGGTAGCTCTGGTTATTTTTGCTACCTGGAATCCGGCAAAAGCTTTTTGGGGCAGTTGGTTATTCGGAACAGTTGATGTTTTGGGCTTTCATTTGCAGACTTTGGGTATCACCGTTTCCTCTTTCTTTTTAAAAATGCTGCCCTATATCATTACTATTGTTGTCCTGATTATTGTAAGCCGGGAAACCAAGAAACGGCATGTGGCTGCGCCCGGGGCTCTGGGCATTCCGTACAACCGGGAAGAACGCTAAAATGTGTACTGAACGGAGGAAAAGTTCATGACAACTATTTTGTTGAAAAATGCTGTTATTGTAACCATGAATGCAGAACGCAGCATTGTGTGTGGTGATTTATTGATTGAGAATGACCGGATTAAGGATATCGGACAACTGGACGTAACGGCTGATAAAGTTGTTAACGCCGGTGGACAACTTGTTATTCCCGGACTGATTCAGACCCACATCCATCTGTGTCAGACGTTATTTCGGGGCCAGGCTGATGATTTAGAGCTGTTAGACTGGCTGAAACTGCGCATTTGGCCGTTGGAAGGCGCGCATGACACCGAATCGCTCTACTGGTCGGCGCTGCTTGGCATCGGGGAACTGTTTAAAGGCGGAACAACAGCCATTATTGATATGGAAACAGTCCATCATACCGAGGCCGCCTTTCAGGCTATTGTTGATTCAGGCATACGGGCCCTCAGTGGTAAATGTATGATGGATTACGGGCAAGAGGTGCCTGCTACTTTGATGGAGAATACTGCCGATTCGCTGCAACAGAGCGTCGACCTTCTGGAAAAGTGGCATGGACAGGGCAACGGGCGGTTGCAATACGCTTTTGCCCCCCGGTTTGTGGTATCCTGTACCGAAGACTTATTGCGGCAGGTAGAAAAGCTTTCTAAACAGTACCATGTCAAAGTCCATACCCATGCGTCCGAAAATAAGGGTGAGATCGCCCTGGTCCAAGCCGAGCGCAAAATGCGCAATATTGTGTACTTCGATCATCTGGGACTGGCTGACGGGAACCTGATTTTAGCTCACTGCATCTGGCTGGATGATGAGGAAGTTTCCATATTACAGCGGCAAGGCGTAAAAGTGGTGCATTGTCCGTCCTGCAATCTGAAGCTGGGTTCGGGAATTGCCCGTATTCCGGAAATGCTGGAGCGCGGCATCCATGTATCAATAGGGGCAGACGGCGCTCCCTGCAATAACAATTTGGATGGGTTTACCGAAATGCGGACCGCATCTCTAATCCAGAAACCAATTTACGGTCCTACCGCCATGCCGGCCTGGCAAACATTTGCCCTGGCCACCGTCGGCGGTGCCAGAGCCATGGGGCTGGAGAAGGAAATAGGTTCACTGGAAATCGGCAAAAAAGCTGACCTCGCCATGGTCGACCTGCGTAAATTACATTGCTCACCACAGGCGGGAAGCGATGTTTATGCGCAACTGGTATACCAGGCAAGAGCCAGCGACGTGACTTTAACGATGGTTGACGGACAAGTAGTGTATGAGCAAGGCTGCCTGGCGACGATCGATGAAGCGGTAGTGCTGCGTCAAGCGAATACCGCTTTAGAACGCGTCCGCCGGCGGGCGGGAATCGTATAGGCGGGAGTTTGATAATAAACAAATAGTAGGAAAAGTGGAAGGTTTCTATGGATATTACAATAAAGTTAATTTATTTCGTTGTTGATTTATTGGTACCGCTAAGTGTGGGCTACCTGCTTCGGGATAAGAAATTGTTTGGTGAGACATTTTTTGATAAGATGATCAACTACAACATGCTGCTGTTATATCCGGCTCTTTCCATATTAAGCTTTTGGGTTATGCCGCTTAGCTGGGAATTGGCATGGTTGCCGGTATTTGGCGTAATATTGAGCCTTATTCCCGGTTTGATCGCTTATTTGATTTCGAAAAACAAATACAGCAGCATGATTGATACCGGCAGTTATATACTGTCGGCAATATTATCCAATCTTGGCACGTTAGGCGGGTTGTGCGTCTATATTTTGTACGGCGAAACAGGTTTTGCGTATACCCAGTTGGTGGTTTTGCTCCAAGTGGCGGTTATTTTCTTAATCTGCTATCCTTTGGCGCAATATTATCACCAGAGCGGAAATGCTGGTATGGTGAAAATATCGTTTTCAAAACTGTTTTTAAACCGCAATCAGCTACCGGTCGTCGGCCTGATCATCGGCTTCTTACTGTACTATCTGAACGTGCCGCGCCCGGCGATATTCGGAAAAATATTCGATCCGCTTGTCCATATTGCTGCATGGACTGCCCTTATTCCGGTAGGCCATTCTATCGATTTTTCGGCAATTAAACGATACTATTCCAGCACACTGGACTTGGTGCCGATAAAATTCATCGTTACCCCTGTGTTAGCCTATATTATTGCTAAGCTGATATTCAGTGACCCCAAGATTATAAATACTATTTTGATTCTGGCCAGTATGCCAACAGCCATAAGTGCGGTTATTGTTGTAAAGATTCATGATCTCAACGTTCATATTGCCAATGCTTCTTTCGTTCTAACTACGGGATTGTTTCTGTTGGTTGTATACCCGGTGATTTTCTTTGGTTTGCATTGAAATAACAGTGGTTGGCAGGGCATGGCAGACTTAAATCTGCAGGGGCGACCTCGTGGCGGTTCGAGTCAGATCAACTGGATAGAAGCAACGGCTTCCCAAGACGGTAGTAATACCGCGTGAATGGAAGATTAATTACTTGCCAAGTATTATCAGTTTAATTCGAACGACTCTAACGATGGACAGAGAACCATATGCAAATATAACTGCATGATGAATAAACCTCATTCACATTTGGAGTGACAATTCCTTCTTGCGAATGAGGTTATTTATATCTCTCGATGATATATTGCTACTGGGTTATAGCATATACTTGGCATGTAGAAATTTTCGTGTGTGTAATGCTGAAAAACACGCGGTAATTTATTACTGTTAAATTCACCTGTAATATTCTGGAATGTTGAATATAAAAACGCGCAAACCATTGTAAAATAAGGATTTTACGGCGTTAAACCAGGGAGAAAGGACGCATAAGAGCCCATTACGTGAAAACGGAATAGGTAGGTTGCCAGGAAAAATATTTTTGCTTACCTAATGGCGAAAAGGAATTTAGTATTGACAATACTAAAACATTTAAACTACAATACAATTGTAGATGGATAATCATGGAGGAAGCGCAAATGAAATCCAGCAGTATACAATCCTTCTGGGAAATGTTTTATATAAGGGGTTTGGAGAATAAAGAGCAAATCCTTCTGGAGGCTGTCAGGGTAGTCCTGGTATTCCGGCACATCCGGAATAAGGGTGTTGTGCTCTCAGATTCGGTGGAAGACAAAGAACGCTTATTTCAGGAAATGAAAAGGCTGTCGGAGGAAAGTAAGCTTGGGCATTTTCCTGGTGATAGAGACTTTTTTTATAATCTGTTTTCTGTTGCGGATAAGCTTGACCTACTAGAATTATTAGTAGCGGTAAATAAAAATGAACGCGCCGGCATAATGCTTGCGCCAGACTATCTTGTGGATTACTTGGCTGGCGGCTTTACGGATGCACAGGACAATATTCTTATTGCTGAAGCCGAGAAAATGGCTGAGAGATTATACAATCTTATAAAAACCAATCCAGACAAGATGTTTACGCTCACAACAGAAAAGTACGTTATCTATATTCTCCTCACAACTGTTTTCGCGGATTTTAAAAATGTCAGAGTAGTAAATCAGTCAATTTATCGGGAATTATTGCTCGAAGAGAACTTCGATATGGCAATCTGTATTCCGTCCTTTGGCAGCCGGCTAAGCCCGGAAGACACCGGGAAAAGTTTTTTAACACGGGATTCGGAGTGCATCGCCATTGAGAATCTTATCAAGCTCATTAATGATGAGGGCAGATTGATTGTAGTTACGCCTGCGAAGGTAACCTTTGCCGGTGGGCCTGTACAAGAGTTTCGCAAGTGGCTTTTGGAAAATTATAATATCGATTCGATATACTCTCTTCCGGAAGGAACGTTCCGGCCTTATGCCGGCATAAAAACGTATTTAATAGCTTTTTCAAAATCAAGAACAGACGGTGTTTCGATTGGCAGTATTGAAGATGAGCAGTATCAACTTGTGCTGAAACAAAAACATATGATATCTTATGACGAGTTTGAGCAGCACGATGACTGGCGCATTGAATTGTTTCTTGCTGATGACAATGAAACAATTCAAAGGTTCAAGACATCCAGGCTGGAAAAGGTAAAATTGAAAGAGGTTGCCGAGGTTTTCCGCGGGAAATCGGTGCTGAAAGATGATATACAGCCTGGCAAGATATTTGTGCTGAATATATCCAACATTGAGGACGGCGAGGTTCTCTTAGATGGCATGGACACCATTCATGAAGAAGAGCGTAAAATTAAGCGTTACCAGCTCATAAAAAACGATATTATTCTCACCTGTCGGGGAACGGCAAATAAAGTCGCTATATTTCCGGAAACAGAACGTATTGTAATTGCATCAGCTAATGTTATCGTGGCCAGGCTGAGCGAAAAAGTACTCCCTTTATATTTAAAGATATTTTTAGAAAGCCCCATCGGCCAAATGCTGGTCAAAAGTTTTCAACGCGGGACTACGGTTATGAATATCAATCCTAATGATCTGGGAGAACTTGAAATTCCCTTACTGCCATTGGAAAAACAACATCAGCTCGCTGCAAGGTTTGATGAGGAGTATAGAAGATATAGACAAGAACTGGCTGAAATTGAGCAAAGGTGGGAGCGGGAACGTTTAGGTATTTATAATCATTTCTTGGAATAGGAGGCGCTACAGATGGAAGCTCGTTATATTGCAATAGTTGGATGTAAGAACTATTACGGCACGAAAATCTTAAAGCCGGGCATACCTGTACGACTGGAAAAAGAGCCGGACAATGAATACGATGCAGAAGCCATAGCAGTATTCATCATGCCGGTGGGTAAGGTTGGCTATGTCGCAAACAGTACGCATACTGTACCAAAAGGTTGCTGCAGTGCCGGCCGTATCTATGATACTTTTGGCGAACATGCTTATGGGATAATCCGGTTTGTGGTGCAGGATACAGCTATTGTAGAGATGATAGATAATAGCGCAATACATTTTGAAATAAAAATGGAGGTATTTGAAGATGCAGGAAGCGAAGAACGGAGCAAACCTGGGTTTTGAAGAAAAACTGTGGCAGGCGGCTGACAAACTGCGCAACAATATGGATGCCGCCGAGTATAAGCATGTGGTTCTGGGACTCTTGTTTTTGAAATACATTTCCGATGCTTTTGAAGAAAAATATGAGGCGCTGAAACAAGACGAACTGGCTGATCCGGAAGACCGAGATGAATATCTGGCGGACAATATCTTCTGGGTAGCGCCGGAAGCCCGCTGGACGTACATAAAAGAAAATGCCAAAAGTCCTATAATCGGGCAAATCATTGACAATGCCATGGCGGCGATCGAAAAAGACAACCAACAGCTTAAAGGCGTGCTGCCGAAGGACTACGCCAGACCGACACTGGACAAGACCCGCCTCGGCGAGCTTATCGATATTCTGTCCTTTAAAGTTGGCGATAAAGAGAGCCGTTCAAAGGATGTCCTTGGAAGAGTCTATGAATATTTTCTCTCTAAATTTGCCAGCGCCGAAGGTAAAAACGGCGGGGAATTCTATACTCCCCAGAGTGTGGTTAAGCTCTTGGTAGAGATGATAGAACCGTTTAAAGGCCGCATATATGACCCGTGCTGCGGTTCAGGCGGCATGTTTGTCCAAAGCGAGCGCTTTGTGGAGGCCCATAGCGGCAAGATAGGCGATATTTCCATATACGGGCAGGAATCCAACCCCACCACCTGGCGGCTGTGCAAAATGAATCTGGCCATCCGCGGTATTGACGGCAACATTGGCGAGTATAACGCCGATGCTTTCCACAACGATTTGCACAAAAGCCTCAAGGCCGATTATATCTTGGCAAATCCGCCCTTCAACATCAGCGACTGGGGCGGGGAAAAACTTACCGAAGATGTCCGCTGGAACGGCTACGGCATTCCGCCGGCAGGCAACGCCAACTACGCCTGGATCCTCCATATGCTCTGGCGCCTGGCTCCGGGCGGTGTGGCCGGCTTCGTCCTGGCTAACGGCTCTATGTCCACCTCTACCTCAAGTGAAGCCGAGATCAGGAAAAACCTTGTGGAAAAGGATCATGTAGACTGCATCGTGACCTTACCGGGTCAGTTGTTTTACTCAACGCAGATTCCCGTATGCCTATGGTTCATCACCAAGAACAAGGCGGCCAAAGGCCACCGTAACCGCAAAGGGGAAATCCTCTTTATCGATGCCCGTAAAATGGGCTATATGGCAGACCGGACGCACCGCGAGCTGTCAGATGAAGATATTAAGAAGATTGCCGATACATACCATGCCTGGCGGGGCGAAGCCGGCGCCGGCGAGTATGAAGATGTAAAAGGTTTCTGCAAAGCGGCGAAACTGGAAGAAGTCCGTGAGCATGAATATATTTTGACCCCAGGACGGTATGTGGGCATCGAAGAAATAGAGGAAGACAGCGAGCCTTTTGATGAAAAAATGCAGCGGCTGACAGGAGAACTATCTGAGATGTTTGCCAAGTCACGGCAGTTGGAAGATGAGATCCGGCGGCGGTTAGGGGCGATTGGGTATGAGTTTTAGTAACAACACCGAAATCCTCATCTATCAAACCGAAGACGGGCAGACCAAGATTGATGTCCGGATGGAAGATGATACAGTATGGCTGTCACTCAACCAAATGGCAGAACTCTTCCAGCGTGACAAATCGGTTATTTCGCGTCATATCAAAAATGTTTTTGCCGAAGGCGAATTGGACGAAAAAGCAGTTGTTGCATTTTTTGCAACAACTGCTGCTGACGGCAAAACCTATGATGTTGCGTACTATAATCTGGACGTCATCATTTCGGTCGGCTATCGGGTAAAATCTCACCGCGGCACCCAGTTTCGGATATGGGCGACCCAGCGGCTGAAAGAATACATCATCAAAGGCTTTACTATGAATGATGACTTGCTGAAGCAAGCAGGCGCTGGTAATTATTTTGATGAATTGCTGGCACGTATCAGAGAGATCCGGTCATCCGAAAAGGTGTTTTACCGTAAGGTTTTGGAAATCTACGCGACCAGCATTGACTATGATCCGCGAGCGGAAATGACACAGAGATTTTTCAAGACTGTGCAGAATAAGATGCACTATGCGGCCCATGGCAAAACGGCAGCGGAAGTGATTTATGAGCGGGCCGATGCCGATAAGCCTTTCATGGGTCTTACCTCATGGACAGGGCTGTCTCCGAAAAAGACCGATGTTGAGTCCGCCAAAAACTATTTGACAGAAGATGAAATCGATACACTTAACCGTATCGTCAATATGTATTTGGATTTTGCCGAACTGCAAGCCAAAAACCGAAAACCCATGTACATGGCAGACTGGCTTAGCAAGCTCGACGATTTCATGAAGATATCGGGCAGGGATATCTTGACTCATGCCGGAACCGTATCCCATGAAGTTGCCAAACTGAAAGCCAACCAGGAGTTGGAGAAGTATCGGGAACGTACCAGAAATGAGTTATCACCGGTAGAACGGCATTTTTTAAGCAGTATTGAGCAGACGGCTAAGCAACTGGAAAAGAAAAAGTGAGATAGTTGGGGGGGTAGGAATGAGTTGTGGAGAATGGAAAATATATCAATTTAAAGATGTAACAATTAATCATGACAGCAAGCGAAAGCCGTTATCGTCTAAGCAAAGAGAAAAAATGCAAGGAAAATATCCATACTATGGTGTTGATTAGCAGAAAAAAGTAACCAATCCCGGGCGTAATTTTGCTGATTAGATCAGATATAAATTTTTAGCTCTAAGTATTGTGCTCAGTACCTTTGCGGATGTTCGCTCTCCGTTGTACCATATCAAAAATAATTTTGCCCATATGGATACAGCCTTTTTGTTTGGCCCAGGCGTTACCGGCGACGATTTCACCGATGATGCTCCGGCTCGCACATTGGGATAAAATATATGCGGCTGGAAGCAGTCGTTTGTTTAGTAAAATTGCGCTGAATGGATATAGCGCCTTTGATATTCCTTTTCATAAGCTCCATTCGGATACTTCATCCCCTGCGTTATATGGAGAGTATAGCGAATGTGACTCACCTGCTTACGATGGCGTTCACATCACCGAAGGATTCAGTAAAGATCATCGACCGGATCTCAGTTGGGCCTGCTTCGACCAAAATAAAAATGACAAGATCGTATTTGAAGGGTTGTCCCAGAAGTAAAAATTTCTGGGACAACCCTTTTTCTATATGAAATCCAATAAAGATTTTTTTCTAGGCGTGTTGTTAGTAACGCTCCACCGCTGGCGCTTGACTTACGCTTATACTAACAACACGCCTGTAAATCTTTATTGGATACTAAAATCCCTTGCTCATGACGTTACGTAACATAGTAAGATAAAACCAGAGGGGGTGGAAGTATGACCAAAGACAAAGGGAAATACCGCAAAAATAGCTGGAAGCGGTTGAGGGTTTGAGCGGCGGAATGGGCGGTCTGTCCTAGGATCATGTTTATGATAAAATTCGGAATATTAAAAATTATCCCAAATATGAGGCGCCTATTCCGGATTGGGAATAAGTGCCTCATACCTGCTTGGCGATTTCCTGAGATTTTGTCAATAGATGTTCGTTTTCTGGAATTTTTTTAGATTTTACGATTGGCGACAGCTACCCGCATTTTATTGAGGTTGTTTGCGAAATTTTCCTGCTTTTTAAATATCATTCCTACATACAGAAGATCAACGATGGCCATGTGCACCAACCGTGACGCCATGGCTTCAGAACGGTAGTGAATCTCCCGGCTCATTCCGTGCAGTACAATGTCGGCTTTTTGCGCGAGGGGAGAGCGCAAATGACTGGTGATGGCGATTACTTTAGCGTTGCTTTTTTTTGATGTTTCAACAGACTGCAGCAGATCTGTGTTAGAGCCTGTGTGGGATACGGCGATGACAACATCTTCGGGTTCCAGAAGTGAGGCGGAAATAAGCTGCATGTGGAGATCCGAATAGGATTTTGTTGGTATGCCGAAGCGAATGAAACGATGTTCAATATCGGACGCTATAACGGACGAGATGCCAAACGCATATATATCAAGCTTGCGGGCGGTATTCAGAATATCTATGGCTTTCTGCAGGGCAGTAAAATCCAGTAATTTGAGCGTATCTTGCAGTCCTTCGGAAATACTGTTAAATATCTTTGCCCCCATCGTTTCTAGTGAGTCGGTAGGGTTTACTTCCTGGCACGTCGATTCCAACGGGTTAAATATTTCGCTAGCCAAGACAATTTTTAAGCTTTGCAGCCCATTAAAGCCAAGCTTGCGGCAAAACCGGGAAATGGTAGCTTCGGCGGTCTTGGTAGCTTCAGCTAAATCAGATATCGTCATGTGGATGATGTCATGCGGATGCTCAATGATAAAGCTCGCAACACGCCGCTCCGACTTAGTAAAACTTTGATAACTGCTGCGTAATAAAGGAAGACACAGGTTTGGCAAACTTGATTCAGACATAATTTCCTTTTTCCTCAATCTAATTTAAATTTATATTCACAAAATTATTTTATCAAAGACTGACGTGGATAATCAAGTTATTTTACAGAAAAATGACATTACTCAATCGGTTAGTGTAAAACAAATGAAAAAATACTGTCAAAATACTATTGCATTTTAAAGATAAATGGAATAAAATAAAAAATCATAAGAGTAAGTCATAAATTGCGAAAATAATGACAGTGTCTAAGCACTTTTCAAAATATTTTGCAAAAAATGTTTATACTTGGGCAGTTCCGAGTATAGTTATATGCGGAAATGGAAAGAAGTTATTGTTTAACTGATGAAAAATATGGGAATATTTACTTAAATATAAAATATCTGAAAAAACAAAAAAATGAAAGGTGGAAGTCAGTTGGACATTATTCAGGAATTATTAAAAGACATACCTTTGCCGCGGATGGCTAAAATACGGCAAAGTTTTCCGGCAGATGAAGTAAAGGATGTTGAAAACACGGTCAGGGCTGAGTTAGCCAACACTCAAGTGCTTGAGCGGGTAAAGCCGGGCATGAGCATAGCCGTCGCTGTGGGCAGTCGCGGTGTGGCTGAAATCGACAAAATAACGCGAGTTGTGGTAGAGGAAATAAAACGACATGGTGGACAACCATTCATTGTTCCTTCGATGGGAAGCCACGGGGGAGCAACCGCCGAGGGGCAGATCGAGGTTCTGGCAAATTTGAATGTTACTGAAGCGACAGCAGGATGCCCGATACGGTCCTCAATGGAAGTTGTTCAAATCGGACGTTTGGAGAATGGCTTGCCGGTATATATTGACAAACAAGCTTCGCAAGCCGATGGCATTGTGGTTATCAATCGTGTTAAACCGCACACCGCCTTCCGGGGCAGCGTGGAAAGCGGTATTTGCAAAATGATCACGATTGGTTTGGGCAAGCAAAAGGGTGCAGAGTCATGTCATGCTTATAGCTTTAAATATATGGCGGAAAATATTTTAGGAATGTCGCAAATCGCTTTGGCAAAGATGCCGTTCTTATTTGCCGTCGCGTCGGTGGAAAACGCTTATGACAAAGTAAAAAAAATCAAAGTAGTGCCGGCCGAAGAGATCATCGAAACCGACAAGCAGTTGCTCGTTGAAGCCAAAGCCAATATGCCGCGGATCTACTTTGATAAAATCGATGTTCTCATTATTGACCAAATAGGCAAAAATATCTCGGGTGACGGTATGGATCCCAATATTACCGGACGTTACCCCACACCGTATGCCAGCGGGGGACCGCAAGTGTCCAAGATGGTGGTGCTGGATTTGACGGAACAAACTCACGGGAATGCCAACGGCATGGGGACAGCCGATTTTACTACCCGCAAGTTAGTCGATAAAGTAAATTTTAAAATGACATATGCAAACGGTTTAACTTCGACTGTTGTCGGGCCGACTCACATGCCGACTGTATTAGACACCGATCAGGATGCGATTAAAGCGGCAGTTAAAACCTGCAATGCCCTCGATCTGTCCAAAGCTAAAATTGTCCGCATTAAAGACACCTTACACTTGGGTGAAATATGGATTTCGGAAGAACTCTTGCCGGAGGCACGGAATAATCCAAATATTGATATTTTAAGCGAGCCTCAAGAAATGACTTTTGATGACAAAGGAAATCTGATTGAATAAGTCGATTCTTTATTTGTATTTATTTTGATAAAGAGAAAAGGGGATTTCAATAGAAGTACCCAGGACTCAAGGAAACTCTTTGAGGTGGTTGAAATGGAAACTTCGATAAACAAATTGCCGCCTTACCAGCGGGCAATTGCTAAAGGGCACTTGGGGTCGTGCGGGGCGGCGTACCGCGATCTGAATCGTCCTATTATTGCTGTGGTAAATTCATGGAATGAAATTGTTCCTGGTCATTGCCACCTGCGCGGTCTTGCCGGGCATGTCAAAGAAGGTATTCTGGCAGCGGGCGGCTTTCCGCTGGAGTTTAATACCATTGCCATCTGTGACGGCATTGCTCAGGGGCATGAAGGCATGAAGTACGTGCTGCCAAGCCGGGAGTTGATTGCCGACTCGGTAGAGACTATGATTCGGGCGCATGGGATTTTTGACGGGATGGTCATGCTGGCTTCCTGTGATAAAATTGTGCCTGCTATGCTGATGGCGGCCGGGAGGTTGAATCTTCCCACCGTCCTGCTCACCGGCGGCCCCATGATCAACAGGATTGCACCTGCGGAATCCAAAAAGGCGCGCCAAAAGTTCATCAAGGGGGAAATTGATGAACAGGCTTTGTTTGATGTCACGGTAGAGTATTATCCCACCGCAGGTGTTTGTCCGTTTCTTGGAACGGCCAACACGATGTGCGTGGTGGCCGAGGCGCTGGGTATGACGCTGCCCGGCTCATCAACACTTCCCGCCACAAGCGCCGAGCGGCAGGAACTGGCGCGAAAAACCGGGGCAACTGCCGTTGAACTGGTGAAAAAAGGCGTATCAGCCCGGGATATTTTGACTCAGGATGCTTTTGAAAATGCCATTGCCGTCGTGCTGGCCATGGGGGGCTCGCTGAATACTGTTTTACATCTGCCGGCCATTGCTCATGAATGCGGGTTAGCCGTAACATATCAGGATTTTGACCGCGTCAGCCGGATTACGCCGTTAATTACCCGGGTAACTCCCAACAGTCAGGAGTACACGGTAGCCGACTTGCATGAGGCCGGCGGTCTCAACACCATTATGAATGAATTGAAACCTGTTTTGCATACCGATGTTGTCACTGTAACAGGCCGCACCTTGGCTGCGATTATCGCTACGGCGTCACAAGCCGACGGAAAAGTCGTGCGGTCCTTTGAACAGCCTTTTTCCAGCGAGGGAGGGCTGGCCGTGCTGGCAGGAAATCTTGCGCCGGAAGGGGCTATCGTCAAAAGCTCCGCCGTGCCGGAAGACCTGCGTGTATTTCAGGGACCGGCCAAAGTCTTTGATGCTGAAGAAGAATGCATGGCCGCAATTGAAACCGGCAAAATCCAATCCGGCGATGTTCTGGTCATTCGTTATGAAGGTCCGGTTGGTGGACCGGGCATGAGAGAAATGCATCGCATTACCGAAGTAGCTGCGCAAATCGGCCGGGTTGCCATCATAACCGATGGGCGCTTTTCCGGCGCTTCCGCCGGGTTGTCGATCGGATATTTATCGCCGGAAGCGGCGGAAGGCGGTCCGATTGCCTGGGTGGAAGACGGGGATTTGATTACCATCGATATTGATAAGCGCACGATTCAGTGGCACGTAACCGAGCAGGAACTGGCAGCAAGACAAACAAAACAGAAAGTCCAAGGCGGGCAGGAGTGCGAAAGTCTGCTTTTAAACCTATACAGGCAGCATGCCACTTCGTCGGCGCAAGGGGCTGTCAGGCGGCTGACAAGGCCGGAAGTGGAAGAACGGTAAGCGGCAAAATAAGTTGTAATCTTTTATTGTAATACTCAACGTAACTAAATTAAGGTGGTGGTGTATAATGATACAACCCATTATGGTGGGTGTGGATATCGGCACAACCGGGATTCGTTCGGTGGCTTACCGGCTGGACGGCAGTTCTACTGCCGTGGCAACAGAAGAATACCCGCTTTCTACCGATCAATCGGGAATTGCCGAACAGGATGCAGATACTATTATGATGGCCATGGAGGCCGTCATTTCCAGAACGGTAAGGCTGCTTGGCGATGAAGCCGCACAGATTAAAGGGATTGCTTTCAGTTCAGTGCTGCACAGTTTTTTAGCCATTGGCGAAGACGGGCGTCCGTTAAGCCGGTTAATGACCTGGGCGGATACGCGGGGCCAAATTTATTTGGAAGAATTAAAGCAAAAACTGGATGCCAAAGCGTTGTACCGGCGTACCGGCTGTCCGTTGCATCCTATGTATTCATTGCTTAAAATATACTGGCTTAAAAAGCAGCAGCCGGAGTTATTTAAGAGAGTGACTTGGTTTGGTTCGATAAAAGACTACGCATTTCACCGGTTGACAGGCAAGCGCGTGGTGGATCGATCGATCGCCAGCGGCAGCGGGGTGTACAATCTGTTCACCCTGGAATGGGACCCGGAGGTTTTAGATATTCTAGGCATTTCGCAAGAAAAAATGCCTGCGGTAGTTTCAACAACAACACAACACTCGCTGCAGTCAGGAATTGCGCAACGACTGGGACTGCCTGCCGGGTTGCCTGTCATCATCGGTGCCGGTGACGGCATGATGGCCAATGTGGGGGTCGGTGCGGTAAAAGCCGGACAAATCAACATTACCATCGGAACCAGCGGCGCGATCCGGATGGCGGCAGACCAGCCTAAAACGGATGAAAAAGGCAGAACGTGGTGCTATAATCTGGCAGACGGACGCTGGATGCTGGGAGGAGCCATCAATAACGGCGGGATATCTTTCCGCTGGGTTAGAGATAAATTCGCTGAAACCGAACAGCGGGTAGCGGAAAAATTAGGTCTTGACTCCTATAGTCTGCTTGCTACCTATGCCCAAAAAGTACCTGCCGGTGCGAACGGACTGATTTTACTGCCGTTCTTTACCGGCGAGCGTGCACCCTACTGGAACGCAGATGCCAGAGGCGTGTTGTTCGGGTTGACCCTAAACCACGACAAACGCCACATTATTCGCGCTGTTTTGGAAGGCATTTGTTACCGGATGAAAAGCGTTTTACTTTCGTTGGAAGAAATTACCGGCAAGGCGGAGGAAATTCGCGTCAGCGGCAGTTTTACCCGTTCGGAAGTATGGCTGCAAATCTTGGCCGATGTGCTTGGCCGCGAGATCTCTTTGCCTAATGTGGAAGAAGGAGCAGCTTTTGGCGCGGCGATTTTAGGCTTTTATACTTTGGGTCTGTTGCCGAGCATTGATGTGGCCGTCGACATGGTAGGGATTAAAAAGACCTTTATCCCTAATCCGAATAATTATGCAACATATGAGAAACTTTACACTATGTATGAACAGGTCTACTGGAATCTGCAGGAACAGTTCAGCATGATTTCCAATTTTCAACGTAGTGAAATGGGAAAGGAGCATGACTAAATGGCAGTTATTTTAACAACTCCCCGCTCTTTTGCCGGCTGCAAAAAAGCCCTGGAGTTGCTGCAACAGGCCGGACATGAGGTGCGTGTCCAAAAGCCGGAAAAGCCGTACGCGGCCAAAGAATTGTGTTCGGTCATACAAGGCGTGGATGCAATCATTGCCGGGTTGGATGAAATAAACAGTGAGGTGATTCAGGCCGGTTCACCGACGCTTAAAATTATCGCCCGCAACGGCGCAGGGTATAATAATGTTGATATAGAAGCCGCCCGCAGGCATAATGTGGTAGTCACTGTTACGCCGGGTGCCAACAGCATTGCGGTCTGTGAACTGGCTTTCGCGTTGATGATCGGTTTATCCCGCAAAATTCATGTAATGGATGCTTATATTCGTGATGGTCAATGGACTCGCGTTCCGGGTGTTGAATTATTTGGAAAAACAGTGGGTGTTATTGGCACCGGTGCAATTGGGAGTGAATTAATCAAACGGTGTGTTGCGTTTGGGATGAAAGTACTGGCCTATGATTTATATCCTAACCAAGGGTTGATAGACAATTACGGAGTAAAGTATACCGAGTTGGAACAGATATATCAAGAATCGGACTATCTTTCTCTGCATCTGCCTTCTTCCGCCCAAACGCAAGGAATGATCAACGCGGATGTCATTTCCCGGATGAAGAAGGGCGCTTGTCTCATTAATACTGCCAGAGGCGATCTCATTGATGAAAATGCGCTGTTTGCAGCGCTTGAAAGCGGTCATCTTGGCGGGGCAGGTCTGGATGCTTTTGTTCACGAGCCATTTACCGATGAACGGTTCTTTAAACTATCAAATGTAATTATGACTCCGCATAGCGGGTCGTATACAGCCGAGTCGGTGGAACGCACCCTGGTAGCGGCAGCGGAAGAAGTGCTGCGAGTGTTGTCAAATCAGAAACCGCTTCACGCTGTCGGCTGATTTGTGAAAAACAAGCATGAGTCCACGATGCATGCTTGTTTTCCCCCGAGATATTTTGGCAATGTTTTGATAATAGGGAATTATTTGAAATTATTTTGCATAACTACTAACTTGATTGCATAGATGCATATTTGAAAGGAGGGATAAAGCATTTGCCAACAATTCGGCGAAAGTGCTTAAAAGGAGGAATGTTGGAAAAACAGTCAATCCACATTTAATAACTAAGCGTTGAGAATGTTATGCTAAGATCAACAAAAAAGTTAGTGGAGGAGAAAAAACGTGAACGATACTTCGCAAAAAAAGACTCATGTCCGTTTTTATATTGGTATACTCATGTTGACGGCAATTGTTATCAATTATCTTGACCGCACCGTAATGTCTGCTGCGGCTCCAGCTATTATAAAGGATTTGCATATTGGCCCGGGGGAAATGGGAATTATCATGTCAGCTTTCTTCTGGAGTTATGCCGCATTCCAGATTCCTGCCGGCTGGCTGGCCGACAAAATCGGTCAACGTCTTTGTCTGGCCATTTCCGTATTGTGGTGGTCGCTGGCAACGGCAGCTACTGCTATAGCCAAGACACCTGCCGGTTTCATTTGGGCGCGGGTGTTTATGGGAACTGGTGAAGCGGGCGCGTACCCCAGCAACGCCGGGGTTGCTGCTAAATGGTTCCCTGACCGTGAACGGGGCAGAATTACTGCTTTGTTTGACAGCGGCTCCAAATTCGGCACAGCGTTTACCATGCCGTTGGTTGCCTGGATTGTAGCTGCGTACGGTTGGCAAGTTGCCTTTGTTATTTGCGGTGCGCTCGGTATTTTCTGGGTTGCTGCCTGGTGGGCTTATTACCAGGATCCGGAAAAACACAAATCCATTAATGCTGCCGAACTGAAATATATTCGTGACGGCCAAGCGAAAAAAGAGGGTATTGACAATGTCCAACCTCTTAAATGGCACCAATTATTACGTTATCGCAATGTTATCGCCATGTGCATCGGCTTTTTCATGCTGAACTATGCAATCTATTTCTTTATTACCTGGTTCCCGACTTATTTGGTACAAGAGCGCGGCATGACCCTGATGAAAATGGGTTGGATGGCCATGTTGCCTCCATTGTGCGGAATCCTGGCGCAGTGGGCTGGCGGTATCTTCACTGATTATATGTACGCTAAAACCGGGTCGCTGAACAAAGCGCGTAAAATCAATCTGGTAGGCGGCATGACTCTCGCTACGTCCATTGCTTTAGCCGGACTGACCCAGTCTGACGTGGTGGCCATCGCCTTGTTGTGTATTTCTTACGGCGGCTTGGCATTTGCGGCAAGTGCCATCTGGTGCTTACCTGGCGACATTGCTCCCCGGAATATGACTTCGGTATTAGGCGGCATACAAAACGCCTTTTCCAATTGCGGCGGTATTTTAGGACCGATTGTTACCGGTTATATCATTGCTACGTCCGGTTCCTTTATTCCGGCGCTCATGGTATCGGGGGCGTGCTGCTTCATTGGCGCTATGGTTTATCTGTTCATGCTCAAAGATATCAAGCCGATTGAGGTATAAAATCAGTTTTGAAAGTTAAAGATCAAAGTCAATTAGCGAAACGAAAAGAGGAATTCAAATGAGTAAACAGCAGGTGCTCGAACGGATTTGTAAATCAGGTTTGGTTGCGGTAGTAAGAGCCGAGAATGGCGATCAAGCCAAGCGCATTGCGGAAGCTTGCCTGGCCGGCGGCATGCAGGCGATCGAAATTACCTATACTGTGCCTGGGGCTCACCATATCATGGAAGAACTGGCTAGGGCCTATTCACCGTCCGAGCTTATTATTGGCGCCGGCACGGTCCTTGATCCGGAAACAGCCCGCATCTCAATTCTAAGTGGGGCACAATATGTTGTTTCACCTTGTTTAAATGTAGAGACGGTGCGTTTGTGCAACCGCTATCAAGTACCCATCATGGCCGGCGCAATGACCATCAAAGAAATTGTGGAGTGCATGGAAGCCGGTTCCGACATTATTAAATTGTTTCCCGGCGAACTGTTCGGACCGGCAATGGTCAAGGCCGTAAAAGGGCCTTTGCCGCAAGCGCAGATCATGCCGACAGGCGGCGTGAGTGTTGATAATGTACAAGAATGGATTAAGGCCGGTTGCGTGGCAGTTGGCGCAGGCAGCAGCCTGACTGCCGGCGCTAAAACCGGAAATTATGCAGCAATTACTGAGACGGCTAAGCGGTTCTTAGAAGAGATTGCCAAGGCACGCTTGGCCAAGTAATACCAGCAGCAGTTCAATTTTTATTGTTACGAGGGCTGACCTAACAGTTGATTAGGTCAGCCCGAGTTTTATTTATACATCGTAAGCTTATAGAGCAAACAGGCGATAGCCATGGCATAAGGGACACCTAGTAAATGAATACCTATTGACGAAAAAGGCACAAGGCGTCACAAAGTATATCTCACAGACGGTTTTCAAGCGAATCCATATGATAATCCGTTTCTCTCCGTCCATATTCTACTTGTGATATCAGCCGGATTTATTACAAAGCTTTGCTCTTGGCTATTTTCTTGTCCGGTGGTCCGGACACTTTCTTTTCTTGCAAGTTTATTATTTTCCAGACACAAAATAAGTACATAAAATGGATTGGAAGAAACCATGATGCATTTAGCCTGTAAAACGCTTATAGAGGAACTATCACCAAGTGCTAAGCAATTAATAATGCTAATACATTTGTTAAAAATAGGTACAATAGGAAGCATGATCGTTTATTTTGTGGCTTGGCTATGGTAAAATAATGTTAAAGGGAAGGGGTGGGTTAGATTATGAAAGGAAAAAACAGACCAATGGATCTTTCCACCATTATGGTGGTACTGGGATTTTTATCTTGGAAGTGCATAACTACTGTCAGTAAAATCGATTTCCGTTAGATCGGACGTACCTGTCCACTCGAAGTATTTGATGCCAGACAAAAAAGAATAAAAATCCTGGTTATTCAACAATTCAACGACCAGTTTATTTTGTTCCACAATACTTTTCTCTGCGCCTGATTTGTTAATGATGATTGTTCTTACCATCCCTAAAATAAGAACGGTAAGTTCAACCCCGATTTCCCGGCCTTTTGTAACGAGGTGGCTGCTAGTAACCGTGAACTGCTCGCGGCGATAGAGAGCTTGAATATTGAGCTGATTTTGTACCAATTTATCAAGGCCGATAGTTTTATATTCGCTGGAATTAAACACAAAGAGAATTTCCCGATCTCATGAACGCGAATTCTCTTGAGGTAGAAAGCCCCCACTCTTATGAGTGCTTGGCTCCTACCATTTTTTAATTTTAACACAAAAATAGAGCCGCGCAAGAATTTTTGTTGCGCGGCTCTATTTTTGTGTCGCACCTTGCTGTCCTTCATCGAGTATCCGCATGCCGCAGGCAGGAATAAGGATTACAAAGTTGAAGTTATACAGTATTTTGAAATTCGTTCAAACCTTACAAGAAGCTGTGGTGAGATGATGTGACCCAAGTATTTCTGGACAACCAACAGTTTGGTCTGGTTGGCGAAGTGTTAAAAGAAAGGCTAAAACCGGACAGCACGCTTTTAGTTGCCGCCCCCTATATGACGCTTTATGCTTTTCGCGAAATGCAAGACGTTTTAAAAAAAGTAAAGCTCGGTTCACTCGTTTGCCCTGACGCTAGGAAAGATCATCGAAAAAATAGACGGAGTATTAGCCAAAATCGATAATTACCGGCCCCATGAAGCCGTTGACATGAATGTACTGGACGAAGCCGATGATCCGGAATTGGAGGATTTGCTGGTCGGGAGCAAGGTTGAGGTTTTACTGGCGGACATGGACTTGATCCGCTGGAAAGAGCATTTGCTGGCTGACAGAGAAATACTGGCTAACTTGCTGGCCCAGTCTCAAAAGGTGTCGGTTAGTAGAGACCGCAAGCTCCTTGCGCTGAGGAACGAAATAAAAAATAAAATCAACAGCCCCGTCAACCCCGACAATAAAAAGGTTATTGTGTTCACTGCTTTTGCCGACACCGCGCTTTACCTTTACGAGGACATCCACGCCTGGGCGAAACAAGAGCTTGGGCTTCACACTGCGGTAGTGACAGGCGCCGGTGACCCTAAGACCACGCTGCGCATGAAGAAGGCCGATTTTAACGGCATCCTCCTGGTATATGTTCGCGCTGACGGCAAAGTCATTCACAGCTACAACCATATCAAGCATACCCTGGACATCTTCCGGGCTGCCGCCGTAAACAAAAAACAGCCCCTGCCGGAGTTGGTGAAAGAATTTAACAAGGAAACAGGAAACGCGAAGCACATGCAGGCTTATTAGGAGCTTTTGGCAAAAGCCGTTCAGGATATCAACGGCAAAGCCGAGCAGGAAGAAACCATGAACCTCTTCCGGTTAGGCGGCTTAAGCAGTTTAATGAAAAACCGGTCCAAAGAAGTTGAGGATTATGAGGTAATCTCATATTTGATCATCAGGTGATAAAATGGGAGCAGCAAAGTTATTTGAAAGGTTGGAACTTGCGCGGCGGCTAATACCGGTCAACCGCAAGATAGACAAGCAGGATTTGTACATACAGGCGGAACTGTCAAAATGCGAGCGCCGGATATTCGTAGACGATGTAGCCCGCGCGGAGCTGTCGTACCTCTTGACCACAGACAGCATCAACGTCCGGCCGTACAGCGACGAAGAACATCTCTATGAAGGCATTGCCGTTGTTACGGTTTATCTGAACCGCGACCTGCATTTGCGGACTTATCTTGCCGAAAAGCTCCCCGTCATAGGGAAATATAGGGAAATGCCGGCGGACGATATTCTTTTAATCCGGGACAAAATTGCAGCTGCAGAAGCGCTGCATAACGAATTTCAACAAACCCGCAGGCAGTTGGAACAAGAAACTAGGTTTAACCGCAAAGTTGAGCTAAACCAAAAACTCTATGAATTGAAGAAACGGATGGAGAGTATCCGGATATTTTAGGAGGCAGCGCTGGGATGGAGAGAATGAGCGGAACATCCAAGGATTTGACGCAAGAAAACATACAAAAATTGAAGGGGGTTTTTCCCGAGGTTCTTACCGAAGGCAAGATTGACTTTGACAAGCTGCGCTTAGTTTTAGGCGATGAGGTAGAAACCAGAGAAGAACGGTATGCTTTTACCTGGCACGGCAAGTCCCAGGCCATGAAGCTGGCGCAAACGCCGTCGCTGGGCACGCTGCGCCCGGACAAAGCGTCCAGCAAGAATTGGGATACGACGAAAAATCTGTATATTGAAGGCGATAACCTGGAAGTATTGAAGCTGTTGCAAGCGTCGTATTTTGGCAAAATCAAGATGATATATATTGATCCGCCGTATAATACGGGGAATGATTTTGTCTACAAGGATGATTTTCGGGATAACATCAGGAATTATAAGGAAATGACCGGGCAAACAGCGAAAAGCAATCCTGAGACCAGCGGAAGGTATCATACCGACTGGCTGAATATGATGTATCCTCGTTTACGGTTGTCACGAAGCCTTCTTGCTGAAGACGGAGCCTTATTTATCAGTATTGACGACAATGAGTTATCTAACCTTCGCAAACTATGTGACGAAATAATGGGGGAAGAGAACTTTGTTGGAACATTTGTCTGGCGTAGAAGAGCTTCTTCCGCTCTTGCAGAGAAATTAATTTCCTCAGATCATGAGTACATAGTTGTTTATCAGAAATCAAATTTTATTGCAAACGGGATTCCAAAGGATTTCGCTAATTTTAGTAATCCGGATAATGACCCACGAGGAGAATGGGTAGCTGGTGATTTAACTGTGGGCATGACTAAGGAGCAACGCCCTAATCAATACTATGATTTAATTGATCCGAAGACGGGAAACAAGTATTCCCCAAACCCCAGTAGAGTATGGGCATATATCCCTGAAAGCATGGAGAAAATGATACGCGAAAACCGGATCATTTTTCCTTCAGATACAAATAGGCGACCCATGATGAAACGATTTAAAAGCGAATTAAAAAGTGATGTCAACCCAGTATCAACTTGGACTACCGAAGTAGGATTGAATAGTGAGGCCACTAAACAAATTCAAGAGCTGTTTGGGGAGGCAGTTTTTTCCTATTCCAAACCGCTTAGTTTGATCGAACATTTACTAATGATTTCAACCACCAATAATGATATTGTTTTAGATTTTTTTAGTGGCTCTGCTACGACGGCACATGCAGTAATGATGGTGAACTCAAATACGGGGAGACACCTTAGATATATAATGGTTCAGCTACCCGAGTTGGTTTCAGGGGAGTATCCAAACATCTGCGAAATCGGCAAAGAACGAATCCGCCGCGCTGGGGAAAAAATTGTGCAGGACACCGGTAAAACCGACTTGGATATCGGTTTTAAGGTTTTCAAACTAGATTCATCTAACATCAAGCGCTGGAATCCCGATTATGACAATCTTGAGGAGCATCTTTTCACGATGCAGGACAATCTGGTTGAGGGCCGGACTGAGGAAGACCTGCTGTATGAAATACTCCTCAAGCAAGGCATCGATGTAACGGCGGACATTCAAGCAGTCGGCGTGAACGGCAAGACGCTGTTTAATGTCGGCTGCGGCGCGTTACTGATATTCCTGGCCGATAACATCGTGCTGGAGGACGTTACAGAGCTTGTTAAATATAAGTCCGAATTTATGGATACTAAGGTAGTTTTCCGCGACAGCGGGTTTGCCGGCGATACGGTGAAAACCAACGCCATCCAAATCTTAAAGCAGGCCGGCATCAAGGAAGACCATGTAAGGAGTATATGACCATGAAGCTAAAGTTTCAGTCGGACTTAAGTTATCAGCGCCAGGCTATAGATGCTGTAGTCGATATATTCGCAGGGCAGCCTGTCAAACAGTCTTCTTTCACCGTCATGGCGGATAGTTTTCTTGGCGTTCAGCAAACCGAACTGGGGATTGGCAATCACCTTAGCTTAGTGCCGGAAGAAATATTGGAAAACGTGCAAAAAATACAGCTCCGCAACGGACTGCCTATAGGTGAGAAGCTCGAGGGCATGAATTTTACCATTGAGATGGAAACCGGGACAGGCAAGACCTATGTGTATCTACGTACTATTTATGAACTGAACCGTAAATACGGCTTTTCCAAGTTTATCATTGTCGTGCCGTCGGTCGCCATCCGCGAAGGCGTTAATAAGTCCCTGGAGATTACCAGGGAGCATTTCGGCGAGCTCTATGATAATACGCCGGCCGAGCATTTCATTTACGGTTCGGCCGACTTATCCCGCGTCCGGCAGTTTGCCACGGCGAACCACATCCAGATCATGATTATCAACATCGACGCGTTCCGCAAAAGTTTTGAAGACCCGGAAAAAGAAAACAAAGCCAACGTCATACACCGCAGGAATGACCGGCTTAACGGCATGAAACCCATTGAGTTTATCCAGCAAACGAATCCCATCGTCATCATCGACGAACCCCAAAGCGTTGATACCACCAAAAAAGCCAAAGAAGCCGTAGCGTCGCTAAATCCGCTCTGTACCCTTCGCTATTCAGCAACTCATGTGGACAAGTACAACATGGTCTACAAACTGGATGCCGTTGATGCCTATAACCAACGCCTGGTTAAAGAAATCGAAGTGGTGTCGGTAAGGACTGAAGAGGCTTACAACCGCCCCTATATCCGGCTAAAAAGCGTCAGTGAACGCAAAGCGGTCATTGAGCTTGACGTACTGTCGCGCGGAAGCGTCAAACGGCAGACAAAAACCGTCCGGCAGGACGACCATCTGCTGGAGGTATCCGGCGGACGGGAACTGTATAACGGGTATTTCGTCGAGGATATTTGCTGGGAGCCGGGCGGCGAGTACATTACGATAAACGGCGAGACCTTATATCTTGGTCAGGCTAGCGGCGAAGTTGACCCGGATGCTGTTAAGCGGTTTCAGATCCGCAAGACCATCGAAGAACATCTCAAAAAGGAACTGGTCCTTCGCAAACGCGGCATTAAGGTACTGAGCCTATTCTTCATTGACCGGGTAGCCCATTACCGCGAATATGACGCCCAAGGGAACAAGGTCAAAGGCAAATATGCCGTCATGTTCGAGGAAGAATACAAGGCACTTATCAAACAGCCGCGTTTTAACACGCTGTTTGAAGAATTGGACAACGGCGAAAATATCGGGAACATTCACGGCGGCTATTTTGCCGGGGATAAAAAAGGTTCCGCCAAAGGCGACAGCGTCGAGGATTATGTTTGGAAAGATACCAAAGGTAATACCAAGGCGGACGACAGCCTCTACAGCTTGATCATGCGCGATAAGGAAAAATTGCTCAGCCTGGATAATCCGCTCCGGTTTATCTTTTCCCACTCTGCGCTGCGGGAAGGCTGGGACAACCCCAACGTCTTCCAGATTTGCACGCTGAAGGACTCAGGCGGAACGTATGTAAGCCGCCGTCAGGAGATCGGGCGTGGCCTCAGGCTGGCGGTCGGTCAGTCCGGCGAGCGGTGTGACGATTATTCGGTTAACCGGCTAACCGTTATGGCCAATGAATCCTATGAAGAATTCGTGGATAACCTGCAGAAAGAAATTGAAGCGGATACGGGCATTCGCTTCGGCTATGTTGACGAAACCACGTTTGCCGGCCTGCTTGTCGAATCTCCTAAAGGCGAGCGGACGGCAATCGGCTATGAATTGTCCAAGAAGATGTTCCAGGACCTAAAACAAAAAGGGTACATAAATCATCAAGGCAAGATACAGCCCTTACTTAAAGAGCATATGGAGACCAAAAAGTTCAGCCTGTCTCCGGAACTTTCCATTTACCAACCGCTTGTTGAGGACCGCCTGATTCAACTCGGACGCTTGCGCATCCGCGACGGTAATAAACAAGAGCGGGTGGAGCTTAACAAGGCGATATTTGAAAGCCGGGAATTCATTGATTTATGGGAACGAATCAAACACCGTACCACTTATGCCGTTCAGTTTGACAGTGAAAAGCTTATCGAAAAATGTGTGGAAAAGATCGCCCAAATGCCCGCAATCAAACCTCCACTCATCCACAGTGAAAAGGCGAAAATTGCGATTGACCATGATCAAGGCGTTACCGGGACTGTCGTTGCCGAGACCAAAGGCGATTATCTGGCGGACCGCGTACCCCTGCCGGATGTTGTGACCATTCTGCAAAACCAAACCAATCTCACCCGCAAGACTATCGTGGCCATTCTTACCCGCTCAAAACGCCTGGAAGATTTCAAGAACAACCCGCAAAAATATATGGAGGCAGTCGCGGATATTATCAACCGGGAAAAGAGCGGCCTGATCGTGGACGGCATTAAATACCGGAAGATTGGCGGCGACTATGCCTATACCATGGAGATATTCCAAAATGACGAACTCATTGGCTACCTCAACGACAATCTGGTGAAAAGCGCCAAGTCCCCATACAACTACGTGATGTACGATTCAGACGTGGAGGCTGGTTTTGCCAAGCGGTTCGAAGACGATGAGAATGTCAAAGTATATGTAAAATTGCCGGACAAGTTTAAAATCGACACACCGATCGGGACGTACAATCCGGACTGGGCCGTATTAATCGAAAAGGACGGAGTGGAGAAGCTGTACTTTGTGGTAGAAAGCAAGGGAACGTCACTGTTCGAATACTTGCGCCCGGAAGAACAGGCCAAAATCAAGTGCGCCCGCGAACATTTCCATGCTCTCGGGACAGGCGTGGACTTTTATGCTCCGGAAAGCGATCCGGGAGAGTTTATGAAGAAAATAATGTAAGCTGCGGCAAGGCGAAAGACTTTTGAAGGACATAGGGAATCAACGGCATGAGTCCGGGTGAAAGAGACAGGCCATAAAAGTCTGGAGGTGAGAATCCGGTGGAATTAAAAACATTGACCCCATTATGGACCGGAGGCGTGGAAGGTAAGGTGGACCGCATCCATGAAACGGGTATCATCGGCAGTATGCGCTGGTGGTACGAAGTCCTGGTGCGGGGAGTGGGCGGCAGGGTTTGCAGTCCTGACAGCGATGGTGAAAAAAATAAAAGGAATAAATGCGATTTTAATGCCGAAGGGTACCGAAAATCCAGTCACCGACCGCAATCTTTGGGGCGCCCTTACCATGCGACTGACCCGGGATATGGCGCCAAGAGGCGCTGCCGTCAGCGATTCTGCAGCCTATCAAAAAACCGGGAATGAAGTTCACGAATTTTTGTCTTTTACTTATTTTTACCCGGCCGGCTGTTCAAACGGCAGCTATCAGGCAGTCTGGCCGTGGGACAATGATTTCCGGCGCCGTTTTTTGGCCAGCCGCATGGGGACGCCCCTCTCCTATCCCCAGCATTCTGCCGCTCCCGGCCTGCTGCATGAGACGGAGTTTATCTCCCCCCGCGCTTTGGATACAGGCGAACCGGTCTTCTTGATTGGTTATATTTTTGAAAAACAAGGGTGTACTCTGCCCTGGAAACAAACTTTAGACCGCTTGCAGTTGGGCGGCGAGAGGGGTTATGGGTGGGGAAGGGTTAAATTAATAGATATCGCTGATGAAAAAGGCAGTAAATTATTTGAACAAAACATAAATTTTCTGGAGCGAAACGCGAGGCCGGCAGTGAGCCTGCCTGCGGAGGAAAAGCTTTTAGCCCATGCCTATGCGGAAGATTTGCCGGCTGCTGGCGGCATCGAACCGCTGGTTGGCCGTGAATGGCGCTCCGGCCGGGAAAAAAACAGCTATGCCGGCCAGTATCTTGTTAATAACGGCCTGTGTTTTACCCCTGGCAGTTCATTAAAGAAACCGGCTGTGTTCGAAATTGATAAATTTGGCATCTGGAAGCGTTTGAAATAGATGCGTTATCTTAGCGTCGCGGACGATGCCTTGGACATTTGGGTTGGTGCTGTCCTGGACTTTGACGAGTTGCTGGAAAAGTATTAAGCATTGCTGATTGAAAACAGCAGCTTAAAAGAAGAAATAAAAAGCTTGAAGGTAAAGTTTACCGCTTTGCAGCATCAGGCTGTTCCTGAGAGAGACTCTGCTGTTGTTTTTGCGGATGATTCATATTCGGCAGCATATTCATCAGCAGAATTATTTTATCCTGAAGCAGAAAATCAAGTTTGGCAGTTAAACATAAACGGCTTGTCAGAGCCTGCGGAAAAAATCAAGTTATTTATGTCGCTCTTTAAAGACCGGGATGACGTGTATGCTAAAAGGTGGGAAAACAAAAAGAAGGGGACATCCGGGTATTCGCCGGTTTGTTTGAATGAATGGAAATCCGGTTTATGCGGAAAACCAGCCGGAACATGCGCCGACTGCACTCATAAGGCATATGCTGTTTTGGATGAAAAGGTTATTGATGACCATTTGCGGGGGCGTGACAATTTCGTTGCGGTTTTAAGTTTTGGCAGTGCGGAAGAAAGCATTATGCGACTTGAAAGCGCCAATATTGCAAATGAACTGATAAAAAGTATAGGAGACAAGCTGTGAATTTCAAAAGGGAAAGAGTTTAATAAAAGTAAACTGTGATTTACGCAATTGGATATGAAGGCTATTGCAAAAAATAGTTGTTAGAAGGGAGCGATTTTTTTATGAAAATAGCTTTAATTTCACCGGTTGCGTGGAGGACACCCCCAAGGCATTATGGACCCTGGGAACAATTTGTTTCGATCTTGGCAGATGGTTTAGTTGAAGAAGGGATAGATGTAACTCTATATGCTACCGGAGATTCGATTACAAAGGGGAAGCTAAAATGGGTCTGCGAAGATGCTTATGAAGAAAATAAGGATTTAGATGCTAAAGTCTGTGAATATATGCATATTTCGGAAGTTATGGAACATGCTTGTGAATAAACAAAAAGATTCATAGGGACGGTTCCATTGAACCGGCTTTTGAAATGTAGTAAATATAATTGAGGTGTAGAATTTCCCTTAAACCAGATTTGGTGCAATAATTTGGTATTTATATAACCATTAAACTAATTGACACAGATCTATACCGGACTTTTTTTAAAGGATAAGGATGAGGCAATAAATAGTTTCAAATAACTGAATGAAAAACAGGGGAGGTGGTCTGCTTGTTAAAGATGCGCAACGTCGGCAAATTGATGAGTTTAGAGTCGGCAATGTAGACCATTTGACGCATGCGTTCTCCGAAAGTGTCCGCCAGGAGCTGAGCTGTCAGTTGATTGAATGAGCTGTCCGCCATGTTCCCGTCAAGGGGAAGGCTGCCCAGGGGAATACCCTGTTCACTGACGATCTTGCCGGCCATCACTTGTTTTAAATCCGGGCGCATATCCTTACTGTAACCCCGGCAAATCTCCAGGCCGTCATAGTCATCAGCTTCGCATGCTTCGAACGCGCCGCTTAGGGATGTAGTATCGGCGTGCAACCGATGCACCGGAATGTCAAAGGCGGCTAAACAAGACAAGCTTAAGCGAGTATACAAAGATTCCGGTCCCGCCTCGCTAAATCTTATCAAGAGTTCGGGCGATAGCGTCGTCGGACAAGTCCTCAGGGCTGGCAGCCTGGTTCGAACAGGCTATCTGTGTCCGTCCCTTCAAAACTTCGGCTAATAGGATAAAGAGGAGTTCGTGTATTGGCATATGTATTTTCTCACGAGACTGCGAAATGTGGGTCAACAGAACCGTCCCCATGAGTTAAAGCGGAGGGACTTTTGTTGGCCGCTCTTGAAGGAAAATAAACTTTTCCATTGAATTTTGGGAAGTATTATAAAATACGGCATATTTCTGTAAAAAGCAACAATTTAAATAGTGACCGGAATGGTGAAGGTGAACTGAAGAAATCGGATATAGACAGAGTGCTGTTCGAAGAAAGAACAAAGGAGACTTGTCGATGATAGTACTGCATTTGGGGCTATGTAACAGGCAGTGGCTGTTATGGGGAGAGCGAGCTATAGAGGAGGCGAAACTTCCGGCTAAACGGGGGAGAAAGCCCAAGTCGCCGGATAAACCGGCGGCTGAGCGGTCGCCTTACGATACTGATGTTGAGCAATTGCTGGAAGCGCTTGAAGCGGCGGAGATAAATGCAGCCCAATATCGACAAAAGAATAGCCGGATGAGTATTTTGTGGTCGCCGACGGCAGGCGGCCGCCCGGTGGCTTCAAGCTTGCTTGTTGCCGAGCCGCCGGCAGCGAGCGACGAAATCGTATTGCGGCCGTGGAAGGTTTCGGTTGTTGGTTTGACAACTCGTGATACAATAGATTTTCTGGCTGCATGTATGGATAAAACAGCATTGATCCATGGGGTGGCGTTGGGAAAAGATATTGCTTTTTGGACGCAGGCGCTGCGTTTTACGGCGGCGCTGGTCGTCAGGGAAAGGTTTTTACCCCGGCTTGCGGTCCAGGAGGGTAAATACTATGCTCGGTGGGAACCGTTAATAACAGGGAATGACTTGAAACACTTGCGAGACTTGGCGGCGGCAATGCCTGACGCTTGCCGGGCGTTAACGGCAGACTCGGCGGAAATAAAAGTGCAGAGTGCATTGACTGTGGTAAAGGAAGCGGTTAGCTTGACTGCCGATAAGCTGGTTAGGCTGGACGCGGAGGAAAAACTGACAACTGTTGCCGCCCGTCTGCCGGTTAAGGCGGATAACGCGCAGGAAAGGTTCGATAGTATCCACGATCAGTGGTTATACGCGCTATGTTCAACAGATGGCGAAATGAGCGGCTCGCAAGCGGAACTGGCCCAATTTGCCGCGCAACTGCAGGAATGGCGGCGGAAGGCACTCTTTCTTTCCACGGCGCCCTTCCGGTTCTGTTTTCGCGTGGAAGAGCCTGAACAGGAAGATAAGGAAGACCGTTCGGCTAACAAGACCCGAAAAAAAAATCGGCATGACCAATGGACTGTCGCCTACCTTTTACAGGCGGTTGATGATCCCAGCCTTATCATTACCGCTAAAGATGCCTGGAAAGGCACGGGAAAAACAGCGCAGGTGTTTAAAGAGCGCGCTTTTTCAGTTAACGAGTTTTTGCTTACTGCTTTGGGACAAGCCGCCGGGATTTGCCCAAACGTCGAAGAAAGCCTGAAGGCGGCCAAACCTGCCGGATTTACGGTGGATACGGCAGGGGCATACGCTTTTCTGACCGAAACAGCTTCGCTTTTGGAACAGGCCGGGTTTGGCTTATTAGCGCCTGCCTGGTGGACCAAGCGGGGCGCAGGCGTTCGCCTGGCGGCCAAGGCCCGGGTGAAAAGCCCGGCTTTGCAGGCTGGGGGCGGTTTATCACTGGACAACATCGTCGACTTTAATTGGGAGATTTCCCTGGGAGACGAAGTGTTATCCGCAGCGGAACTGGAAGCATTAGTAAATTTAAAGTCGCCGCTGGTGAAAATCAGGGGGCAGTGGGTAGAGTTGAATGGCGCTCAACTGCAGTCTGCCCTGGAATACTGGCGTCGCCGGGGCGCGCAGTCTATGACTGCCCGTGAGGCGGTGCGCATGGCGTTAGGGGCGGCGAAGACTCCGGGAGATATGGCGTTTGCCGGGGTGGCGGCGGAAGGCTGGATTGCTGAATTGATTGCCAAACTGGAAGGTAGAACGCCTTGGAGTCAACTGCCTCAGCCGCACGGCTTGACAGGCGCTTTGCGTCCTTATCAATTACGGGGCTATTCCTGGCTGACGTTTTTGAGTGAATGGGGTTTTGGGGCCTGTCTGGCGGATGACATGGGTCTGGGAAAGACTATCCAGACGCTGGCGCTAATTCAAGCGAAGCGCGAATCCGGGGAAAAGCGGCCGGCGCTCCTGGTTTGTCCCACATCGGTCATGGGGAACTGGCAGAAAGAAACGGAAAAATTTACGCCCGGTCTGCCGGTTATGCTTCATCACGGGTTTGACCGCAATAAATCCAAAACGGCGTTTAAGAAAGAAGCTGAACGGCATGGGCTGGTGATTACAGGGTATTCCCTGCTGTCCCGTGATTTCGAATTGCTGCAGAAGGTTGACTGGTCGGGGATTATTCTGGACGAAGCGCAGAATATAAAGAACGCTCAGACCAAGCAAGCCAAGGCGGCAAGGTCTTTGGCAGGCGGCTATCGGGTTGCGCTGACCGGAACGCCTGTGGAAAACAATGTGGGCGACTTGTGGTCGTTAATGGAGTACCTCAACCCGGGCATGCTGGGCGGCCAGGCAGAATTCAAGCGTAATTTCTTTGCCCCCATTCAGTTCAACCGAGATGAACAGGCGGCGGAAAAGCTTAAGAGATTAACCGGTCCATTCATTTTGCGGCGGCTTAAGACTGACAAACAGATCATCACCGACTTGCCGGAAAAAATGGAAATGAAGGTGTACTGCACTCTTACCAAAGAACAGGCTTCGCTCTATGCTGCTGTTCTCAGGGAGATGGAGGAAGGTCTTGATGAAAGCGAAGGCATTCAGAGAAAAGGGCTGGTGTTGGCTGCTTTAACAAAATTGAAGCAGGTGTGCAATCATCCGGCGCTATTCCTGAATGATGGCTCTAGTGTGTCCGGGCGGTCCGGCAAGCTGGCGCGGCTGACTGAGATGTGCGAAGAGATTCTGGCTGCAGGCGACAGGGCTTTGATTTTCAGCCAGTTTACCGAAATGGGGCATATGCTCCGCCGTCACCTTATGGAGCATTTCGGACGCGAAGCGCTGTTTTTGCATGGCGGCGTGGCCAAGAAGGAACGCGATCGCATGGTAGAATTGTTTCAGAGCGACAAGGGACCGCCGTTATTTGTCATTTCGCTGAAGGCAGGCGGCACCGGCCTTAATTTAACCAGGGCGAACCATGTGTTTCACTATGACCGGTGGTGGAATCCGGCAGTGGAAGACCAGGCTACTGACCGGGCTTTTCGCATCGGGCAGGCCAAAAATGTGCAAGTGCATAAATTTATATGCACCGGAACACTGGAAGATAAAATTGACGCCATGATCGAACGCAAAAAGGAACTGGCCGGGCAGGTTGTGGGGACCGGAGAAGGCTGGCTTACAGAGCTTTCTACCGCCGAGCTGAGAGATATTCTGGCCCTGAGCCAGGAAGCGATAGGAGACTGAGTTATGGGACGCTGGGACTATTATAGCTATACGCCGTCCAAGCCGCGCGAGGCTAAAGGCGGGATCAAAGCAGAAGGCAAGGCAGCGAAAAACTGGTGGACCAAGCGCTGGATAAGCGTATTGGAAAGTTTCAGCCTTGGCGCGCGTTTGACACGGGGGCGGAGCTATGCGCGACAGGGGCAGGTATTGTCAGTTGAAATAGCTAAAGGCTCGGTTCTCGCCACGGTGCAGGGTTCACGGGTAAAACCCTACAAAATCAAAATTAATGTCAAAACGCTTTCAGATGCCGAATGGCAGAAGGCGCTGGCTGTATTGTCAGGCCAGGCTATTTATGCTGCCAGGCTGCTGGCCGGAGAAATGCCTGCCGATATTGAACAAGTTTTTGCTCAGGCCGGCGTCTCCCTTTTCCCTAACAGGGAGAATGACTTGGAAACCGCATGTTCTTGTCCTGATTGGTCGAATCCATGCAAACATATTGCCGCAGTGTATTATGTTTTAGGGGATGAGTTTGACCGGGACCCCTTTTTGATTTTCAAATTGCGGGGTATGGACCGGGAAGAACTGATAAGGCAGTTGGGCGCGGCGAATGACTCGGCTATGGGTAACCCGGACTTGGACCAGGCAGAGCATTGTGAAGAAACAGAGAATGGCGTCTTGTCTGCGGACAGCAACGCATTCTGGGAAGGCCGGACAATTCCGGCTGACTTTTTGGAAAGCGCGAGTATTCCCAAACTCAGGGCGGCTCCTTTGCGGCAGCTGGGCAATATACCCTTTTGGCGGGGGAAAGAAAGTCTGATTAAGGCTTTGGAGCCGGTCTATATCAGAGCAAGCGGGACTGCGCTGGCCGTGTTGGAAGGCAAAAAGACGGAGTAAGGCGGCCTGACAGCTAGGAGACATGAGGACAGGTACATTGCTCCTATTGACGCATGCGTTCTCCGAAAGTGTCCGCCAGGAGCTGAGCCGTCAGTTGATTGAATGAGCTGTCCGCCATGTTCCCGTCAAGGGGAAGGCTGCCCAGGGGAATACCCTGTTCACTGACGATCTTGCCGGCCATCACTTGTTTTAAATCCGGGCGCATATCCTTACTGTAACCCCGGCAAATCTCCAGGCCGTCATAGTCATCAGCTTCGCATGCTTCAAACGCGCCGCTTAGGGATGTAGTATCGGCGTGCAACCGATGCCCTGGAATGTCAAAGGCGGCTAAACAAGACAAGCTTAAGCGAGTATACAAAGATTCCGGTCCCGCCTCGCTAAATCTTATCAAGAGTTCGGGCGATAGCGTCGTCGGACAAGTCCTCAGGGCTGGCAGCCTGGTTCGAACAGGCTATCCGTGTCCGTCCCTTCAAAACTTCGGCTAATAGGATAAAGAGGAGTTCGTGTATGGCATATGTATTTTCTCACGAGACTGCGAAATGTGGGTCAACAGAACCGTCCCCATGAGTTACCCATGAGTTAGGCTTCACAATATAGATCGAGGGCTAAAAAATTAGATGGCCTTTATTCTGATATTGAACAAACGCCCGGCTATTTAATCGGTCAGCTTGCGAAGAATGATGTGTACGCCAGCCGAATTGAAGGACAAGCCATATTGGACTATGCCTTTGACGTGATTGATAAAGCGTTTTCGGCTGTAGGCGGTCGTTTCGTTTTGGTAGAATGCGCAGACACAGCAAAACTTAAAGCTTTTTATGAAGGATACGGATTTGAGTTTTTACAAAAGCCCAATGAACTGCTTCAGCTTATACGATTTTTATAAATGTTTAGGGGAATCTTGAAGCCTGAAAATAGCTGCTCAATAAAATGGCCTGTAGACATAATCTACAGGCCGACTTACTGTTCATACAGGGCCTTGCATCAGTTGGTGTTAAGAAATGTAACAAAGCAGGAAAAATAAAGTTTGGGTCAGAATACTTGATAAGGAAAAATAGGCTTTGCAACCGTTACAGTAACCTTAATAGTAGCTGAACTCATAAATAAAGGAGCTCTGATGTAAACTGAGAAATAAGAAAATGATTGTTATTGCTGATGACCTGACAGGGGCTAACGATACCGGAGTGCAATTTACCCGCCAGGGCTTAAAAACAGAAGTCATTCTGGAAGAAACCGGCTTTGCTGATGCGAGCCAAGCTGCTGTTGTAGTTATTGATACCAATAGCCGTGCGCTTCCGGCCGATCAAGCGTACGCCAAAGTGCAGCGTGTAGCCAAACAAGCTCAAGAATCAGGCTTTTACTATGTCTACAAAAAGCTGGATTCCACTCTACGGGGCAATGTGGGGGTTGAGCTAAAAGCTATACTGGATCTCGGTCTCCATGACTTTGCTTTCGTAATGCCTGCTTTCCCGAAAAATGGGCGGACAACGATTGGTGGATATCACCTGCTCCATGGAGTCCCGTTATCAGCAACCGAGATTGCCAAAGACCCAAAATGTCCGGTTAACGAAACTTTGCTACCCAAACTGTTGCAGCAGCAGTCTTCATTACAGGTGGGACATATAGGCTTTGAACTGCTTGGTCAAGGTCAGGAAGCCGTTACCCGCGCCATTCGGCAATATCTCCAAGGCGGTGCCAAGATTATTAGCTGTGATGCCTGGCAGGATGAACAATTTCGGTTAGCGGCGGCTGCCGCTGCCAGTATTTCTAACCAGGTACTATGGGTTGGATCGGCTGGTCTGGCTGAGTTTTTACCGGAACTGTTTGGCTGGAATGAGCAAAATAATTCACAAAAGCCAACACTAGTTATTGCCGGGAGTGTGAGTGCCGCGACAAGGGAGCAGATTAAAGCACTTGTGGCAGAAGGACATGTTTGGATTGATGTCGAGGTGGCCGATCTTTTACCATGGCAACCGGCCGATTCGTTGCCATCGCTGGAAAAGGCTCTTAATTGCCTGGCCCGGGGTAAAAACGTAGTGCTTACTTCCGGTTGCCAGCCGGAAGCCGTTAGCAGGGCAATAGCCGCAGGAGCTAAACTTGGTCTTTCCAATATTGAGGTAAGCAATACAATTGCTGAAATTCTCGGTTGGCTGGGAGCAGCTATCGTAAATAAACAGCCTGTCGCCGGAATTGTTCTGACCGGTGGTGATACCGCCGTTGCGGTCTGCCGGGCTTTGGGAGTGACAGGTATTCGTGTTGTAGAAGAAATCGCACCGGGAATTCCTCTTGGAGAAATGACCACAGCTGATGGTATTACATTGTCTGTTGTGACCAAAGCAGGTGCATTTGGTGACCCTGATGCGTTAGTGAAAGCAACCCGAAAATTGCAACAAAGGAGCTAAGTCATGCATAATCAAAATGAACAACGTCCCATCCTTGCTATTACTATGGGAGATGCCGCAGGCTGCGGTCCGGAAATTATCATTAAAGCTTTTGCCAATACTACCATGTACGGCATGTGTCGACCTATCGTGTTTGGGGATGCCGGCCGCCTGGAACTTGCTGGCAGGCTGCTTAATAGTACACTTAAAATTAATAAGGTCACAGATATAGATCAAGGAGTATTTACTCCCGGGATTATCGACGTACTGGACTTTGCCAATATTCCCGCCGACTTGCCGTTTGGGCAGGTTGACGCCCGCGCCGGCCATGCTGCCTACCAGTATATTGAGGCTGCTGTTAAAAATGCGCTGGCCGGGCAAGTTGACGCAGTTGTTACAGCTCCTATCAATAAAGAAGCCTTGCACAAGGGCGGTCATAACTACCCCGGCCATACCGAAATTCTGGCTGATCTCAGTAATACAACTGACTATGCCATGATGTTGTCCAGTCAGTCCCTCAAAGTCATCCATGTAACAACACATGTATCCATGCTGGAAGCGTCTGCGCTGATTACCAAAGAACGGGTATTGCGGATTATTCGTTTGGCTAATCGTACGTTACGGTTACTCGGACTGTCTGAGCCGCGCATTGCCGTTGCCGGCTTCAATGCTCATGCCGGCGAAAACGGTTTATTTGGACGGGAAGAAATTGAACAGATTAAGCCTGCTGTCGAGGCTGCCAAACAAGAGGGAATCAACGCCAGCGGGCCAATTCCGCCCGATACTGTATTCTATCGCGCCGCTAGCCGTAAAGAGTTTGATATCGTTGTGGTCATGTATCATGACCAAGGCCATATTCCGGTAAAGCTCCTGGGATTTGAGGATGGCATTAATGTTACTGTCGGCCTGCCGTTTCTTCGTACTTCTGTCGATCATGGCACAGCCTTTGACATTGCGGGAAAGGGTATTGCCGATAGCCGAAGCATGACTGCCGCTATTGAGTTTGCCGCCCGTTTGGCTAAAGGTGCGCGCTCTCAGAACTAGCCTACCGTCTGTAACAAGGTGGTGACGCAAAATTCTGGCAAAGATATTATTAATTGCTCCCTACGCCGACATGGTAATTTTGGCGCAGGAGACAAAAGAGCAGTTCGCGCTGGACTTTGACATTAGGGAAGGTTTGCTGGAAGAGGCAATTGATGTAGCGGTAGCTGCAGAAAAGGATGGCTATCAAGCTATAATCAGCAGAGGTGGGACAGCGGCAATAATCAAGCAGCATGTAAGTATCCCGGTAGTAGAGATAAAAGTAACCGGATATGACGTATTACGGGCTTTATATTGCTATCGCGACTCGGATACTACTGTTGCTATCGTCGGTTATGATAATGTTGTATTCGGTTGCCGCGCCGTAAGCAATATCTTACATATTCCGATCTATGAATACCTGCTGAAGGTAGAAGCAGAGCAACCGTACAACTGGCCGGTAATAAGCGCCCAAGTCAGCCAATTACTTAAGGAGCGTGGGATCACCGAAGTAGTTGGCGATGTAGTGGCCCAGAGCAAACTACAGTTGGAGCATCTGAATGTACATTTAATAACAACTGGGCAAGAGGCTTTACTTCAGGCCGTTGATGAAGCCAAACAAATTGTTGCCGTTCGCGAAGTAGAAAAAAGAGAGGCTGAACGTTTACACGCGATTTTGAACTTTGTTCATGATGGTGTTATTGCCACAGATGAACAAGGTATTGTTACTTTAATGAACCCGGTTGCCGAGCAAATCTTTAATCTATCAAAAGCAAGTGTCGTAGGTAAGCGCATTAATGATGTAATACCCAATACGCAAATTGATACCACACTTAAGACAGGGGTTGCTCAACTGGAAGACCTGCAAAAAGTCCCCGACGGTTATATTTTGACCAATCGGGTTCCTATACAGGTTGAGGGCGGGATAAAAGGGGTTGTGGCAACTTTTCAGGAAGTTACCAAGATCCAGCATGCCGAGCAAAAAATCCGCCAGAACCTATATAGTAAAGGGCATTATGCCAGATACAGTTTTGATGACATTTATACTACCGACAGTCAAATGAAGCGATTGATAGCGATCGCCAAGAGTTATGCCCGGACAGATGCCACAATTCTAATTCAGGGCGAAAGCGGGACAGGCAAGGAATTATTGGCGCAAAGCATCCACCAGGCAAGTAACCGGGCAAATGGACCTTTTGTGGCGCTAAATTGCTCGGCGTTACCGACAAACCTGTTGGAAAGCGAACTTTTTGGCTATGTCCAGGGGGCATTTACCGGTGCTAAAAAGGGTGGAAATCCCGGATTGTTTGAAGTAGCTCATAACGGCACGATTTTTCTTGACGAAATTGGCGATATTGATAAGAGTGTACAATCGCGTTTGTTGCGGGTATTAGAGGAAAAGCAGGTGATGCGGCTAGGGTCTGACACTATTATTCCTGTTGACATAAGGATAATTGCTGCCACCAATGTTAATTTAAAAGAGGCAGTGTCTAAGGGGAATTTTAGGCTTGATCTGTTCTACCGCCTCAATATTTTAAATTTAATTGTGCCACCGCTTAGAGCACGCACAACCGATCTCAAGTACCTCTTGCATCATTTTCTGAACAAATATAGCGAAAAGTACGGGATAAAGATCGCCGAATTACCTGAGGACGTAATGGCCGCCCTGCTTCAATATGACTGGCCTGGGAATATCCGGGAATTGCGCAATATTGCTGAAAGAATAGTTTTATCTTGGCCGGGAGGAGAAAAGGCAGACCCTGACCATCTTAGGCTAATTATCGAGGATTTAGGTAACGCTGCAGCCACTAACGGCAATATGAGTGCAGATTATTTTCTGCAAGGCTCGCTACAAGAGATAAAGCAGAAAATTATTATGACGGTTTTAGAAGAGGAGGGCCATAATAAGAGTAGGGCCGCTCGGAGGTTGAATATCGACAGAGCGACATTAGAAAAATACTTATAGTTGTAGAATTTTTTAGCAACCATATGCGGATTTTTTCGGCAGGTGGTTGCTTTTCTATGTCTCAAGTATTAATAATCTCAAGATTTAGTCATTGGCATGATACTTGCTTATTATTTTATTGACAGCCAAACCTGCCTTGTGTTTGCGACTATTTTTCATAATAAGGGGGAAGCTATAAAGGTTAAAGGATTACACGATTAGGATTACACCGTTGACGGGGTCGGTAACCATGAGCTGATACGACCATCTTTGTTTGGCAAATAGAGTATAGCACAGGCGTAGATGGAGCAACCTGGGTTGAGCATCAGGGTATAACTATTGCTAAGGGGGAATCTGTCCAAGAAGTCGGCAAGCGGATTTTTAGTGAAATATTGGAAGTATCATTAGGCAAGTTTGCCCAAGCTGAAATCCTCGACTACAATGATTTTGCCATAGACATTTAGGTCTTTTTATGTAGTTTTTATACTTCATGTGCATAACTTGGCAAGCTGCCGGGGTCGCGGCGATAAATTGCACTAATATTTAATTTTAGGAAGGAAGAAGTCAATGAAAATTAAAGCAGGACTTGAGAGAATTCCCGGGGGATTAATGATGATCCCGTTGCTGCTTGGTGCGGTAACTAATACTCTGTTTCCAACGGCTGCTAAAACTTTTGGTTCCTTTACCGGAGCGCTTATGACTGGCGCCTTGCCGATCTTATCTGTATTCTTTTTCTGTATGGGAGCAACTATTGATTTTAAGGCTACACCATATATTCTGAAGAAGGGCGGAGCCCTGCTGGGTTCTAAGATACTAGCCGGTACTTTATTGGGCCTTCTGGCTGCGCAGTTCATGCCAACAGGCATGGTTGAGTCAGGGGTGTTTGCCGGCCTTTCGGTTTTGGCCATTGTAGCGTCCATGAATGATACCAACGGGGGCCTATACATGGCGCTAATCGGACAATACGGCAAAAAGGAAGACGGCGGAGCTTACACCCTGATGAGTATGGAGTCGGGGCCCTTCTTTACCATGTTAACCCTCGGTATTGCCGGGCTGGCCGCTTTTCCCTGGGAGGCTTTTGTCGGTGCTATTTTACCACTCCTTGTCGGCATGGTTTTAGGCAACCTTGATCATGAATTAAGAGATTTTGTAAAACCTGCCATTCCCATTCTTATCCCCTTTTTCGCTTTCGGACTTGGTAATACTCTTAATCTGACTACTGTCTGGAAATCCGGGCTACTTGGCGTACTGCTCGGAATAGCAGTTGTAGTTGTAACAGGAACTGTTTTAATTATTGCCGATAAATTGACGGGGGGCAACGGAGTCGCCGGGATTGCTGCGGCTTCTACTGCCGGTAATGCCGCTGCCGTTCCTGCGGCTATTGCTTCGATTGACAAAACCTACGCGGGAATTGCGCCCTCGGCAACTATGCTTGTTGCTACATGTGTAATTGTTACTGCTGTATTGGTACCGTTAGCTACTGCCTTATGGGCTAAATGGGTTAACGCTGACCAGCGCAAAGAAGTAGTGAACTAAAATTTATCAATATGAGCCTTCCCTTTAACGGAAGGCTTTTTCACGAGTATTTATAGAATAAGTATGCTGTAAATGGAAATGCTTGAAGCAGTTATGGTATGACACAAGTGCGGATTGTGAGGAGGAGATAGTAATGAAACAAGTAAAGCTTGCCTATGGCAAAAATGGGGTTATGATTAGTGTTCCGGATGAGGCAGTTGTAATTGAACCTCGCAATTTGCCACAACTGGAAGATGAGAAGACTGCGGTTTTAGCCGCACTGCGTGAGCCTATTGGCGCTTTGCCGCTTAAAGAGATTGTAAAGGGTAAGGAAAGAATTGCTATTGTCATTTCGGACCTAACCCGGCCGACCCCTAATTATAAATTAGTGCCCTGGATTCTGTACGAACTCGCCGATATTCCTAAAGATAAGTTTGTCATTATCAATGGTACTGGTAGCCATCGCGCCAACACCAGAGAAGAGCTGGTCCAGATGTTGGGGCAGGAAATAGTCGATACTGTAAAGGTAATCAATCACGATGCCTTCAATGATGATGAACTGGTCAAGGTTGGGACCAACACCTATGGCTCGGAGGTCTATCTCAACAAAACCTACGTTGAGTCCGACTGCAAGATTGTCATCGGTTTTATCGAACCTCACTTCTTTGCCGGCTTTTCAGGCGGACCGAAGGGAATAAATCCGGGAATAGCCGGTATACGGACAATCCTCGATTTCCATAATGCTAAGATGATTGGTCACCCCAACAGTACCTGGGGTGTAATTGAGGGCAATATTTTACAAGATGCGGCAACCCAGAATTGCTTGTTAGCCAAACCTGATTTCATGCTTAATGTTACGCTTAACGACAATAAAGAAATTACCCAAGTTTTTGCCGGTGATGTTATAAAAGCCCACCGTATTGGCTGCGAGTTTGTGAAAGAGCATGCTATGTATGCCGTAGATGCTCCCTTTGATATTGTCATTACAACCAATTCCGGCTATCCGTTAGACCAGAATTTGTATCAAACAGTAAAAGGTATGAGTGCAGCGTCCCAGATTGTAAAAAAGGGCGGCAGTATCATTAGTGTTTCGGAATGCTCGGACGGCGTCCCTGACCACGGCAACTACGCCAAAATTTTACAAATGCGTAATACACCACAGGAATTGCTGGAAATGATAAATGACGAAAGCTTCTCTGTTTTTGACCAATGGCAAGTGCAGGCGCAGGCCATGGTTCAACTCAAGGCAGACTGTTATCTTTATTCAACATTAGATCCGGAGACTGTCCGCAAGGCTATGTTTAAGCCGATTACCAGCGTTGAGGAGACGATTGATAGCCTGCTTGCCAAGTATGGGAAAGAAGCCAGAATTGCAGTTATGCCATTAGGGCCGTTGACCATTCCTTATGTCAAGGAGTAATTGTTAATAACTGTAATTTGAAATGGGTATTATGTATAGCCGTGCGCTTTCCGGAAGCGTACGGCTATATAGCTCAGTTGGGAGAGCGCAAGTAGGAGCATAATGTTGCCAAAAGTTACATGTTGCAATAAACAAGTAATCCTGGATTTTGTTTCATATAGGGGCAGGACGAGCCTTGGTTAATGTAATCAAGACGTTTAAACAATAATAAATAGAGATTTCTTAATAGAGAAAACTCCTGCAAGGATGGGAAACTTTGCAGGAGCTTTTTTCGTGGTACAGAATTAAAATGAGGTACGTCATTTTTCGGCAATCACTATGAATATAACATGGAGGTATGTGTTACCATGCAAGCAGATAAGATTGCGCTTATTGCCCCAAACCGGGATTTTACCTCACGGGCATTGGATTTGTTCAGTGAATGGGGAGAAAAAATCCATGTAGCAATGGCTTCAAAAGAGGATGTCATATTGATTGCTCGGCAACTTAGTGAAAAGGGTGCAGATGCTCTTATCTGTTATTCAGACTTTGTCAAGACCATTAAGACGACGGTTAATATTCCGATTGTTTCCCTCGGGCCAAGCAGTCTGGATATTTTGCGGGGGATGCAACAGACAAAAGAATGGCTGACGCAAAACGGAAAACATATAGCGACAGGTATGGCGGTGGGGATAATTGGTCATTCAATTATAGATGAAACAACGATTGTTGGCGATATCCTGGGAATACCGACGCGAGTTTTAGCCGATATCCAGGGTACGGATATGTCCGGGATATTGGCCATTGTCCGGGAAGTTCCGGATATTATAAGCCCCGACGGCGCCCTAATAGAGTTCATATCAGATATACCTTGCTTTTCTGTAACAGTGGGGCGGGAAGCCTTGCTAAGATCGGTGCGTCAAGCTCAGGAACTGGTTGCCGCGGGGCGCAGGGAATGGGCTAAATTGGAACAAATTAAGACGATCATGGATTTTACGGGAGAAGGAATTGTTGCCGTTGATAACCAACGGCGAATAACTTATGTAAATCATATTGCGGAAAAACAGTTAAAAGCAAGCAAGCATCAGATAGTTGGAAAACCGGCGGCTACCCTTTTTCCGGATATAAATCTGGATGATGCACTACGATATGCTCAGACTAGAATTATGCCGTTTGTAGATGGACGGGAACAGATGCTTGCTTGCCGGATCGTTCCAATGATAATAGGTGGACAAACTGTTGGTGCGGTACTGACGATAAATGAATCCAATTTTCCTATAAAGGACAAAGCCGGTAAGTGCACTAATGAAAGCGGGCACAAAGCCACATATTGTTTTGATGATTTTGTCACGGTAAACGAGACCATGAAAGAGACATTGGAAATAGCCAAAAGTTATGCCGGTGTCGACTCGACAATTCTTATTATCGGTGAAACAGGGACTGGTAAAGAAATTATTGCTCAGAGTATTCACAATTACAGCCGGCGTTGTAATGGTCCGTTTGTAGCTGTTAACTGCGCTGCTTTACCCGAGAGTTTGCTGGAAAGTGAACTTTTTGGTTATGAATATGGAGCTTTTACCGGGGCGCGTAAGAATGGGAAAAAGGGTCTTTTCGAGCAGGCTGACCAAGGTACTATTTTTCTCGATGAGATTGGGGAAATATCACTAGGCATGCAGGCCAGATTATTAAGAGTTATCCAGGAGCGGGAGATCATGCGTATCGGCGGGGACAAAATTATTCCTATTGATGTAGGGATAATAGCGGCGACACATCGAAATTTGCCGGAATTAATTGAAAAAGGATTATTCCGGCGCGACCTGTATCATCGATTAAATATTTTACAGTTGCACCTGTTGCCGCTATCTGCCAGAAAAGAAGATATTCCCTATTTGGTTGAGTGTATTGGCAAAAAACTTAGCGCAAGATTATTTAAACAACCGCTAAAGTTTAGTGCAGGCGCAATGAATGTCCTTGCTTGTTACCCGTGGCCCGGCAATGTCCGGGAATTGGAAAGCGTTATCGAGCGGATGCTTATTCTGAAAAATGGCGGGGTCGTGACAAGTGACGATATAAAGAAGGTACTTTATTGTGGCTATGACCGGCGGGACAACGAAGCACTAGTAGTGCCAAGAGGGACTATGGAGGAAATGGAGCGGGCAATCATTCGGCAAGTTTTAAAAGAGACAGGTAACCAGGATGAAACGGCAAAAATACTTGGAATAAGTACAACCACGATTTGGCGCAAAATGAAAGTATGTCAAAATAATAAAAACAATTTCATTTTATATGGCTGTGGTAAGCCAAATTAAAGGAAGTATTTTACCGACATTTCAATTTGAATATAAACATTTCAAATTGAAAGATTATCTTTAAAGTTTGAATTATCCAGATAATATGCCGGATATTTATAACAAGATAAATATCCGGCATTTCATTTTGAAATTAATCGCATTGATGCAAATAATATCAAAGTTGTGATTATTTAGATAGCGAGCTTGTTATTACTGGGACTTACAGGTATCAGGCAGGTATGATAGATGTTGGCATGAAAAATGCGTATCAAATTTATCGAAGTGTGAATGGAGTGGAAAATATGAACCGTTTAGCAATTGTGGCCGATAACTTAATCGGAGCAAACGATGCCGGGGTTCAATTCAGCAAGTTTGGTTTTAGTACACAAGTAATACTCAACCACTTAGACTTAGTAAACCACTGTAATGGGGTAGATGTTGTCTCAATTAACACCAACTCACGGAAGGTTTCACCTGAGGTTGCTTATGACCGCGTTTACCAAGTTGGGAATAAGTTGCTCAAGCTTGGATTTGAACGCTTTTATAAAAAAATTGACTCAACATTACGGGGAAATATTGCCGAGGAAATAAGAGCAATGATGGAATCGCTGTCACTTACGCTGGCGGTCATAGTTCCATCATACCCGGCCCATGGCCGGATTGTAGAAAACGGCTATCTGCAGCTTATTCAAAACTGGGGAGACAGCAGTGTACCGGTTCCCGTATATTATATACCTTCTGTTATTAAAACAGATGCTAATGTTCCGGTAGCTGTTTTAGGATTAACTGATGTTCGGCAAGGAGAAGATACTTTGGCTCAGAAGATGACTGAGTTGCACAAGGCCGGAGTCAATTTAATTACAATTGATGCGGTTACCGATGAGGACTTGCGTAACATTGCAGTTGCTATCAATAAGCTGGACATCCGGTGTCTGGCAGTGGGATCTGCGGGTTTAGCGGGTAATTTGCCCATTGCCTGGAAGGCAGCAGGACAGGACCATATGAGCTTACGACAAGGAACGATGATTGTTGCCGGGACTTTAAACCAGGTCACAGCTGAACAAATAAGAGCTGTATTAGATTGCCCCAATACCGAGTTGATTGATATCAAATGTGGCATCATCTATGAGGGTGGGGCAGCGGAGGAATTGACGCGGGTTCTGTGTGACATAGGGGCAGCGCTTGCTGCAGGTAAGATTCCTGTAGTTGTGATTGATACGCTGCTTGAAAACCGCAATGATGCCGATGCTCTAGGTCTGTCAGAAAGGGTTCATAAATTTGGGCATATTGTAACCGCACTACTGGGTCAGATCGCCAAAGAAGCTGTTGAGCGGCATGATTTGCGCAATCTGGTCATATCCGGCGGCGGGACAGCAACTAGTATTTGCCATGTTTTGGGAATAACAGTAATTAATCTTGAAAGGGAATTGCTACCGGGTATACCGCTTGGCAAAGCAAGTGGCGGCAGTTGTGACGGATTGTATTTAGTTACCAAAGCCGGTGGTTTTGGTAAAGGCAATTCACTTAGAAAAGTATTGGATTCGCTTTAGCAATGTTTTTTACATGCAGATTTAGGTATACAGATCTGATAAATCATAAGGAGGTCAAAAAATGAGTTGTTGTCGCAGTCAATATTTACGAACAGTTAATTATCAGGGAGACGGCTTGCGGGCTGGGATGCTTTGGGATGAACCCGATTTCGGGAAAATGCAGATATTAATTGATACCGTTCATGGCGACAGCCATCCTGGCAGCAGTCATTTGGGCACACTGGCTGATGAAGCAAAAAACGGTGTTTATGAGTCACAAGGCAAGCCGGCTGTTTATGCCGTTACTGATATATGTGACGGTATTGCCATGGCCCACGACGGCATGAATTATTCGCTGGCAAGCAGGGAAATTATGTCGTTCATGTTTGAAATTCACGCGTTGGCGGCGCCTTTTGATGGCGGTATTTTTATGTCATCTTGTGACAAGTCTGTTCCGGCGCAGCTAATGGCGATGCTTCGTCTGGAAATGCCTACTCTACACGTTTGTGGCGGATCGATGCTGAGCGGCCCCAATTACATGTCATCAGAAATTCTGTACGGGGCAGGCGATAAGTATACCAAAGGCGAGCTAAGCCGCGATGAGTTGATGTATTACTCAATGAATTGTTGTCCCAGTGCCGGCGCCTGCCAGTTTATCGGTACGGCCAGCACTATGCAGTGTATGTCGGAAGCGCTGGGCTTGGCATTACCGGGAAATGCGCTGGCGCCGGCGTATACCACTCACCTGCCCAGATATGCCCGGAGAGCCGGGCGGCAAGTGATTCAAAATGTGAAAAACAAATTAATTGCCCGCAATTTCATTAATAAAAAGAACTTCATCAACGCCATGATGGTTCACGCTGCGCTTGGCGGGTCAACCAATGCCCTGTTGCATTTGCCTGCCATCGCTCGTGAAGTAGGTATTTCGATCGACCAGCAAGAATTTGATGCTATCAATCGTGAGATTCCGGTGTTGGTTAGCCTGAAAACCGGGGGGCAATGGCCAACCGATTTATTCTGGTATGCTGGCGGCGTACCTGCAATTATGCGGGAACTCAAGGATCTGCTTTATTTGGATGCTATGACAATTACCGGCCAAACAGTGGGTGAAAACCTCGAACAGCTTGAGCAAGCCGGTTGGTTTGCCGAGGTAAACAGTTATTTAATTAACTATAAATTGTCTGCCGGAGACATTGTCAAAACCAGACAAAACCCGGTTAAACCGCAGGGGAATATAAAGATTCTTAAAGGCAATCTTGCACCGGAGGGAGCTGTAATCAAGTTATCCGGAGTTGACGAGGCAATCCATAATTTTACCGGTAAAGCACGAGTGTTTGATTCGGAAGAAGAAGCGGTAGCCGAATTGCTTGCTGGAAAAATCGGTCCGCAAACAGCAATTTTTATTCGTTTTGAAGGACCTAAAGGGTCCGGGATGCCTGAGATGCTGAGAACAACTGAAGCTCTGTGGAATATGCCGGAACTATCCAGTAGCGTGGCCCTGTTTACCGATGGCCGTTTCTCCGGAGCGACCCGGGGACCGGCGGTAGGCCATATCGCTCCTGAAGCTATCGAAGGCGGCCCTATTGCCTATCTTGAGGATGACGACATCATAAAAATGGATGTTGCTGCCCGTAGGTTAGATATTGTCGGACTAAAGGGTGTGCCGGCTACTCCGGACGAGGTTGCCGCAGCACTGGCAGAACGTAAGAAGACCAAGCAATTCCCGGTAAAAGAGGCAACCCCCTTGCTGCGGATGTATAAGAAATTGGCCCGTAAGTGTACAGAGGGCGCAGGTTTAGATATTTAGGCTCCATTCAGCAATCGGCCATGAGTGTACGAGTTAGAAAAATAATGGCAATTGGGTAGAGCCCTATGTAATTTGGGTCATCGCCGGCATCTTTTTTATCGCCTATTTCTTGTTTGAAGTTCCCAGTAATATCATCATGCACAAAGTGGACGCGCGCATCTGGATTGCCCGGATTCTTGTGACCTGGTGGCCCGGCATTCAGATAAAACATTGGAACGCCGTTATCATGTGGCGCTGTCCATTTCGCTCGCCTTTTTCGGGCTGGTTGGGATGACGATGACAACCGACTTGTGGATATCTATGTTGCTTCTTTGTGTCAGTACGGCGGCTATCTACTGCTTTGTTGGCACTTTCTGGAGTTTGCCGACATTGTTCCTGACTGAGGCATCGGCTGCAGTAGGGATTGCAATCATCAACTCGGTAGGTAATCTAGGCGGGTTCTTTGGGCCTTATGTCGTCGGTTATCTAAAAGATGCAACAGGTTTCACCACATTTAGTATGTACTTTTTGGCGACTTTTGCGTTGTTGGCAACTTTGTCGGTATTAGCAATCAAGAAAAAGGATTCGAATGCCGGCGCTGATCAAACAGGTATTGCAGCAAAGTCTTAAAAAAGCCTGATGCTCCGTGCCTGTGAGCGACTATGCCCTTTTGAGCATAGTAATTTGGGTGGTAACGCGGAATTAACCTCCGTCCCTTGTTTAAGTCAAGGGGCGGAGGTTTTTGTGTTATAATAAGAATATTGACTGTTCCAACAATGGGAATTATAATCATCTGTATACTAATGACAGGGTTTTTCGACATAACATGGAGGTGTGAGGCAATGGATATTTTAGGAATGATAGCGGAAAACCTGCAAGCCGTAAAGGAAAAAAGGCCGTTGGTGCATCATATTACCAATTATGTAACAGTAAATGACTGTGCGAATATTGCACTGGCAATCGGCGGCTCACCGGTAATGGCTGATGACAGGGAAGAAGTGGAGGAGATGGTATCATTTGCTTCAGCGCTGGTTCTCAATATAGGAACGCTGAATGCGCGTACCGTTGAATCGATGATAGCGGCAGGCAAAAAGGCTAAAGAATTAGGTATTCCCGTTATCCTTGATCCTGTAGGTGTTGGTGCCACCAAACTGCGGACCGAGGCTGCCCGGAGAATTATTGAAGAGGTTGGGCCGGCCGTTATTAGAGGAAATATGTCGGAAATGAAGTTTTTGGCAGGTATGAATGTAGCCATCAAAGGCGTCGACTCTGTGGCTGATGAACAAGACGGGCAGGCTATCGCCGAAAATTTGGCGAAACAACTCAACTGTGTTATTGCCATTACCGGTAAGCGGGATATTGTTACCGATGGACAAAAAACCTGCTTTATTGATAACGGTCATGAAATTCTTTCCAAAGTTACAGGTACCGGTTGCATGACTACATCTCTTATCGGTGTATACTGTGGCGCCGGTAAAGACTGGTATATAGGAACAATTGCCGGCATTTTATCCATGGGGATTGCCGGTGAGCTTGCGCAAGCAGGGCTGGCTCCCACGGACGGGATAGGTATGTTTAAAGTCAGATTATTTGATTCCATATATAATTTGTCAACTGAGAAAATACTTTCTAAAGGAAGGGTTATCGGTGGATAAAACCAAGGTCGATTATAAGCTATATCTGGTGACTGACAGACAGTGCCTAAATCATAGAGACTTGTGCGCGTGTATCGAGGAGGCTATCTTAGGCGGGGTAACTTTAATCCAGCTCCGGGAAAAGTCTGTTTCAACATTAGAGTTTTATGAGACAGCCAAGAAAGTGAAAGCAGTTGCCGACAAGCATAAAGTCCCGCTTATAATCAATGACCGGTTAGATATTGCCATGGCGGTTAATGCCGACGGATTGCATATCGGCCAAGACGATATGCCGCTCGAAGTCGCCCGTAAGCTGTTAGGGCAGGATAAGCTTATCGGTGTGTCGGTTTTTTGCAGGGAAGAAGCTTTGCTGGCGCAGGAACAGGGTGCAGACTACCTGGGGGTGGGGGCAATTTTTAGCACGCCTTCCAAAAGTGATGCCAAGTATGTAGATCTAATGGAATTAAAGCAGATCAAAGAAACGGTAAATATTCCGGTCGTAGGCATTGGCGGGATTAACGAATCTAATCTGCATAGGGTTTTAGAAACCGGAGTTGACGGCGTTTCGGTAATATCGGCCATTTTGGCCAAGGAAAATTGCCAAAAGGCGGCAGCAAACCTCCGTGAGATAATGGCCGCCAGATGGTGAAGCCAGTCAAAGGCGAAATTTATGGTATATGAATAGATACTATACCACAAATAAGTGCGTACTTGCGGAATGATACACAATTATTTAATATTATATCCGGGAAGCCATTTACTGGTAAAAGGACTAATATTAAATAGGAGTGATTTATGTGAAAGTGGTTGCTTTTAACGGAAGTCCGAGAGTCAATGGCAATACGGCACAAAGCATTCAAATTGTACTTGCGGAATTAGAGAGGGAAGGCATTGAGACAGAAATGATCCAATTGGGAGGGCGTAAAGTCTTTGGGTGTCTGGCTTGCGGCAAGTGCTGGGAAATTAAAGACAATCGCTGTGTACGCCAGGACGACGAAATGAATGCATTTATCCAGAAAATGCAGGAGGCCGACGGAATTATTATTGGTTCTCCCACTTATTTCAGCAATGTGTCTACAGAAGTAAAAGCACTCATTGACCGGTGCGGTTTTGTGTCCAAAGCCAACGGCGGTGACCTGCTGCGGGGCAAAGTAGGTGCGGCTGTAGTTTCTGTACGCAGAGCCGGATCAAATTTTACTTACGCGGCCATTAACTTCTTTTTCGGAATTGCCGAGATGATCATCCCCGGCTCCAGTTACTGGAATATGACGTTAGCGCTTGAACCCGGCGATGTCCAAAAGGACGAGGAAGGTATCCAAACATTTAAGACCCTTGGCAAAAATATGGCAAAGTTGCTAAAGCAGGTCAAAGGCTGATATTTTATAGGAATTGGTTTCCGGTGTAATGTTTATTGTATATTGCCATTGTAAAATACATAAGCGTTCTTATTTCAGTCTGAATATCAATAACGTCAAAGAGCCATTATTACCCAAGCGGGATAATGGCTCTTTTATTATACGTAATAATTTTCCTGCCGGACAAAACTGAAATTCATATAATGCTGACATTTTGTCGAAAATAAAGGGAATTTTCCTTGGTTCAATAAGTTGAGGAAACAATGTTACCCAGGTTTGATAGACGCCGCAAAAGCTTCTATAATAAAAGGAGCATATAATATCGCCCGGCTTGGTTGGAGGTAATGATATCCTTGGAAATTCGACAATTAAAGACCTTTATGAGTATCGTAAAATTAGGTAACTTCTCACAAGCGGCTCAGTTTCTGGGATATACCCAATCTACAGTGACCACTCATATTCAACTGCTGGAAAAGGAATTAAATACCGTTCTCTTCGAAAGGTTTGGGCATCAGCTCATGCTTACAACCGACGGCGAAAGACTCTATGATTATGCGGACCGAATTACCAAGCTGGCTGAGGATGCCAAAAACCAGCTCGATAATTTCGACGTGCCGCGGGGGCCCCTCATTGTTGGCATGCCGGAGTCGTTGTGCGTATATCATTTGACCGAATTATTAAAAGAATATGCTTCGCTTTATCCGGATGTGGAATTGAAGCTGAAATTTGGTATAGGCAGCGATTTTAGAATGTTATTACGAAAAAATATGATGGATCTTGCTTTTTTTCTGGAAGAGAATATTAAAGATAGCGATCTGGTAAGTGAATTTTTGTGGCCTGAACCTATCGTGATGCTGGCTTCACCAGGGCATCCTCTTGCTAAACTTGAATGTGTACAAGCCAAAGATTTACGGGAGCAGACGCTGATTTTTACCGAGTCAGGCAGCAATTACCGGACCGTGTTGGAAGAAAGTTTGGCGAAGGCTGCTGTTCGTCCCCGCACTGTTCTGGAAATATGCCAAATTCAGACCATAAAACAATTTGTTATCAGCAGCTTAGGTATAACTGTATTGCCATTGGTCGCTGCCAAAGAAGAACTGGCTGCAGGAATGCTGGTTGCTTTACCCTGGCAAGGTCCCGATTTTAATACAAATGCTCACCTGGTTTATCACAAAGACAAATGGCTTTCCCGTACGATACAATCATTTATCAGATTAGTCCAAGAAAGATTGCTGAAATAGTAAGTAACTGCCTTTCCTCTTCACAGGAACCCCAGCGAAATGAGATGAGAGAGATCAATGAACGACTGTTTAAGTAACGTTAAGCTGCTTGTTGCTGGCGAATATGGATTAGTCATCGAATTTGGAACAGTCATTTCCCCGGAAATTAATCAGCTCGTCCGGCAACTGACCATATTAATTACCAGTAACCCAATCAAGGGTATAGTAGAAGTGGTACCGACTTACCGGTCTGTAACCGTTTATTTTGACCCGTTGTCTGTCACCCGTCAGGAGTTATCCCGGTTTATTTTGCAATTGCTCAGTACAGTCAAGCTGCAGGAATTGGACCGGGTCTCGTCCAAAATGGTCCATATTCCGGTTTGCTATGGCGGCGTTTTGGGGCCTGATTTGGAATTTGTGGCGCGGTATACCGGGTTATCGGCCCGCGAAGTGATAACAATTCATACATCAAAACCTTACCTGGTCTATATGTTGGGTTTTACCCCCGGGTTTCCCTATCTGGGAGGATTGTCCGAACAATTAATGGTACCACGGCAGGAAAAACCACGTGCCAAAGTTCCGGCGGGGTCGGTCGGCATCGGTGGCAATCAAACCGGTTTCTATCCGATAGAGAGCCCGGGAGAGTGGTGGTTGATTGGGCGTACTCCCATCAGAGCATTTAATCCGGAAGGGAATCCGCCTTTTTTAGTTGCTGCAGGAGATTATTTGCATTTTGTGGATATAACGATTGACGAATATTTTACTATCCGCCGGGACGTTGAAACAGGCGCGTACAAACCTGAGATCAGCTATGTGTATGAAGGAGGAAGGCCGTGATTACAACTACTCAACCAGGACAGTTTACCACCATTCAGGATGAAGGGCGCTTAGGTTACCAGGCATATGGCATGCCGATTGCCGGGGCTATGGACAGGTACGCCTACCGGGTTGCCAATCTATTGGTTGGCAACAGGGAAAATGCTGCTGTGATCGAGATGACCGGGGTTGGCGCTGCCTTCAAATTTGACGAGGAGCAGCTTGTAGCTGTTTGCGGGGCGGATATGCAAGGCCAGGTAAATGGGGTGCCGATCAGTAATTGGTCGGCCTTTCTTGTTCCCCGGCGGAGTGAAATCAGATTTGGTACTGCTTTATCCGGTTACCGGACCTATTTGGCTGTGCGCGGAGGATTTGATGTTCCGCCGGTACTGGGAAGCAGGTCAACATACACGCGGGCAAAAATTGGGGGATTTGAAGGCAGGGCCTTACGCCAGGGAGATGTCTTGCATGTTGCTCAAGACACGGCTTTCAAGGCGAAGCCGCGGCATTTGGAACAATTCTATATCCCCCGGTATGCCAATCCGATCAATTTGCGGGTGCTGCTTGGACCTCAGGACAATATGTTCACCCGGGAAACTATTGATATTTTCTTTACAAGCACCTATACTGTCGCCGGCCGGGCAGACCGGGCAGGTTATCAGCTCAAGGGACCCAGAATTATGACAATGGGTAGACCGGATATTGTGTCTGATGCTGTGTGTATGGGCGCCATTCAAATACCATCTTATGGTCTGCCGTTTATTATGACCGCTGATCACCAGACTACCGGCGGCTTTGCCAAGATCGGCTATGTGATCCGGACGGATTTAGCCAAATTGGCGCAAGCAAGTCCGGGTGATACCATCCATTTTACCTGCGTTAACGAGCAAGAAGCAATTGAAGCTTTAGAACAAGAGCGGCAATATTATCGCCGGATTGCCAAACAGGGGGATGATCATTTTGTTGGTTAGCACCTTCAAAAAAATTGAACTGCCCTATTTAATTTTTCAATTTTACGCCTGGTTATTTCGATGATATGATAAATGAAAAGAATTAAAAGTTGAATATGAAAGAAATTTTTTGCTGGAGCAACGGCGCTTCAAACAAAGATAAGCTTTGTTTGGAGTGCCTTTTTTATGCAAAATTGATATTACCTGTTAGTTTGCCGGAAGGGGTGTCCGTAATTCATCTGGGAATAATGCGTTCTATGCAGTGATAAAAAAGGAGCGGAATTATATGTATCAGGTTGACTTGAACTGCGATTTGGGAGAAAGTTTTGGCGCTTATAAAATCGGGATGGACGAAGAAATATTACAGTTTGTTACATCGGCAAATATAGCCTGCGGCTTTCACGCGGGAGACCCAGGGGTAATGCGCAAAACGGTAAAGCTTGCCCTTATGCATAAAGTTGCCATCGGAGCCCATCCGGGACTTCCTGATTTGGCCGGTTTCGGCCGGCGGGATATGGCTATCTCGCCTCAGGAAGCGTATGACCTGGTTGTCTATCAGATTGGCGCGCTTGCCGGGTTTGTAAAAGCCGAGGGAGGAAGAATGCGGCATGTAAAGCCGCATGGCGCCCTCTACAATATGGCGGCCAAAAGGAAAGAGCTGGCGGAAGCTATTGCCGAAGCGGTGTATAAAGTGAACCCGGAGTTAATTCTCTTTGGCCTTTCCGGCAGTGAATTGGTCAGGGCGGGAGAACAGATTGGCCTGCAAACCGCCCATGAGGTATTTGCTGATAGGACATATCAACAGGACGGATCACTGACGCCGCGAAACCGGCCGGACGCCTTGATTACCGACCATAAGCAAGCCGTTTCTCAGGTTGTCCGGATGGTCAAAGAAGGTACAGTACTGTCGCAGCAGGGCACGGACATTGCAATAAAAGCCGATACTGTCTGCATTCATGGAGATGGTTCGCAGGCATTGGTGTTTGCCCGTCAGATCCGGGAAGTCCTTGAGCGCTCAGGTATTTGTGTTCAGGCGAGGTGATAGAATTGACGCAAACATTTGCTGAATTTGAACCGCCCATTGCCATGTCGCCTTTGGGAGAATCGGCAATTTTGGTTGAATTTGGAAAAGGCATTCACCCGGAGATACACCGGAGGGTGAAAGCATTTACTAATCTTCTTGATCACTGTCCTTTCGCTGGAATGATTGAATATGTGGCGGCGTTTGCCAGTATTACTGTTTTTTATGATCCGGTTATAGTGAAAGGTTGGCAAACTGATGCGATTGAGCTAAAAGACCGGCCTGCTTATGAAATTGTTATCTCCATACTGCAGGCATTGGCGGAAAAATTGGACCATACAGTTGAAGCCAGTCCACGGGTTGTTGAAATTCCTGTCTGTTACGGCGGAAAGTTCGGACCTGATCTAGAGTATGTAGCAAAACATAATAAGCTCACTCCTGATGAGGTAATCGAAATCCATGCAAGTGGTCAATATCTTGTTTATATGTTAGGGTTTGCCCCCGGCTTTCCTTACTTGGGCGGAATGTCGGAACGTATTTCAGCCCCCCGCCATCAATCACCGCGTATGGCGATTCCGGCAGGGTCGGTAGGCATTGCGGGAATGCAAACCGGGGTATATCCCATCACAACCCCGGGCGGCTGGCAATTGATTGGCCGTACGCCGTTAGAACTTTTTCGCCCTAATGACAACCCGCCAACTCTTCTGCAATCAGGTGATATCATACGTTTTCGTCCAATTTCCTATAAGGAATATGAAGAATATAAGGGGGGGAGTCAATGCGGATAAAAGTTCTCCGGCCTGGTCTGCTTACCACCGTACAAGATTTGGGCAGATATGGCTACCAAAAGTACGGGGTCATTGTCAGCGGCGGGATGGATGCGTATTCTCTGCGGCTTGCCAATCTTTTAGCCGGCAATCAAGAGGGCGAGGCAGTACTGGAGATTACGCTAATGGGTCCTTCATTGCAAATAGAGCAAGATGTGCTGCTGGCCATAACCGGTGGTGATTTGTCTCCCAGTATTGACGGCGAAGCGGTGCCGATGTGGCGTCCGGTTTACCTGAAAAAAGGCACTATTCTCCAATTTGGCGCTTGCAAGTCCGGGTGCCGTGCCTATCTGGCGGTTAACGGCGGTTTTAATATCTGTGAAATTATGGGAAGCAAAAGTACCTACTTGCGGGCCAGTATTGGCGGCTTTCACGGACGGCCATTACAAGCGGGCGATGTGCTTGAAATTAAATCTCCCCCGGCAGAATCGGCCCGGTTTCTGTCGCAGTTTACCAAGCAAGCTGTTGGCGGTTCGTTTGCTTATACTTCCTGGTATGCCGGACAGGATCACATTCCCCAGGCTTCTCAGCCTATAGCTGTGCGGGTCATGCGCGGCAGCCAGTTTGAACAGTTTACTGCTGCGAGTAAAGCTGAATTTTGGAGCGGTGTATTTCAAGTTACTCCTCAATCAGACCGGATGGGTTACCGGTTATCAGGGCCGGCGTTACAGCTGGCGCAACCTCTAGAAATGATCTCCGAAGCGGTTGCACTTGGGACAGTCCAGGTGCCGCCCGACGGCAAGCCTATTATATTACTGGCAGACCGTCAAACAACAGGCGGTTATCCTAAGATAGCCCAAGTAGCTCTGGTCGATGTGGCTAAGATTGCTCAGATTAAGCCAGGCGGTAAAATCCGGTTTCAAGAGATTTCTGTGACTGAAGCTGAAAGGCTGTATATTGAACAGGAGAAAATGATCAGCAGTCTGCGAGCGGCAATCGGCTTAAGGCTGAACTAGTGTTAGGGTATTAGATTATTGGAGGTGTGACGGCATGCTAAAAATCGATGAAATACTAGAAATCATCAAAACAGTAAATCAGTCTTCTATCAATAAATTTGAATTTGAACAGGCAGGTACCCGGCTTACGATCGTCAAGGATGGCTCCTGTTCGCCGCAAGGGCCGGCAGAATGCACCAGGCCGGACGGGAACCAGTCTAAACCGGCTCCGGCCGCTGGCGGGCCGGGTGCAGTACCGCAAGACCAGTCAGCTGTGACAGTGGTCGAAGCAGAGGATAAATGGCATAAAATCGTGTCGCCAATGATTGGAACCTTTTATGCTGCTGCCGAACCAGGCGCTAAACCCTTTGTACAAATCGGTCAAAAGGTTAAGGCATGTACTGTGGTTTGTGTGTTGGAGGCCATGAAATTATTTAATGAAATAGAGGCCGGCATAGATGGGGAAATTGTGGAGATTTTGGTTAAGGACGGGGAGTTTGTCGAATATGGCCAGCCGCTGTTTTTGGTTAAGGCAGAATAAGACTCAGTGAGCATACGGGGAGGGAGATGCGGCTAAATAGAAAAATTTTCCAAGAAACGAAATTGACATGTAAAGGAGCAAAGAGTATGACACTTCTTGGTATTGCAGTAGTTATTATTGGATTTGCTTTACGGTTTAATCCTTTGCTGGTTGTTGTGGTTGCCGGTATTGTAACAGGTCTGGCCGGAAATTTGCCGGTAGAGAAAATTCTTGCTATTTTTGGCGAAGCATTTGTTAAGAACCGGTATCTTCCTTTATTTATGCTGACTCTGCCGGTCATTGGCCTGTTGGAGCGAAATGGCCTGAAAGAGCAGGCGTTGGCCTTAATCGGCAAGATTAAAGCAGCCACTACCGGACGTTTGCTCATTCTGTATCTGTTCATTCGGGAACTGGCCGCTGCTATCGGCTTAACTGCTTTAGGCGGACATGCCCAATTGGTCCGGCCGTTGATTGCCCCTATGGCGGAAGCTGCTGCCGAAAACAAATACGGACCTTTGCCGGAATCTACCCGTAATAAGATTAAGGCATTTTCTGCTTCTGCCGATAATGTCGGTCTATTTTTTGGTGAAGATATTTTTATTGCCTTTGGCGCAATTTTACTGATGAAGGGTTTCTTTGAACAAAATGGCATCATCCTTGAACCTTTACACATTGCGGTGTGGGGGATTCCTACCGCTATTGCTGCTTTCATCATTCATGGTACGCGGTTATTTTTACTTGATCGCAAGATTCAGCGGGAAGTCGAGTGCGGTGCTGCCGGCAACAAACAGGTAAAGGAGCTGAACAAGCATGCTTATTAGTCTCAATCACATCTATTATATTCTGGGTGCACTTGTGGCCATTGTTGCCTTACTTTCATTCCAGGACAAAGGTAATCCCAAACGAGTCCTGACAGGGACTTTCTGGGGGCTGTACGCCATCTCATTTTTATTCGGTAATATGATTAGTCCGGTGTATATGGGCGTTCTGGCCATTGCTATGGCAGTTATTGCCGGCTTTGGCGGCGTGCGTATGGGAAAACATGCTGAAGCAACAGTCGAAGAGCGCACGGCTCAGGCTAAAAAATTGGGTAACTGGCTGTTTATGCCGGCCTTGTTAATTCCGATAATTACTATAATTGGAACGTTGGGTCTGAAGGATTTCACAATTGCCGGCCTGCAATTGTTAGATAAAGCCAATATTACACTTGTCAGTTTAGGTGTTGCCTGTGTTATTGCTTTGCTGGCAGCCATGAGCCTTACGAAGGATAAAAAACTGCAACCGATTAAAGAGTCACGCCGTTTGTTTGATGCGATTGGCTGGGCGGCTGTATTGCCGCAGATGCTGGCAACACTGGGAGCATTATTTGCTGCTGCCGGTGTAGGGCAGGTTGTATCTGATTTGGTAAGCGCCGCAATTCCTGTTGATAACCGGTTTATGGTCGTCCTTGCTTATACCATTGGCATGGCTTTATTTACCATGATTATGGGTAATGCCTTTGCCGCTTTCCCGGTTATGACCGCCGGTGTGGGACTACCGCTTATTGTTAAAATGCATGGAGGCGATCCGGCTGTTTTAGCGGCCATTGGCATGTTTTCCGGTTATTGCGGCACATTGATGACGCCCATGGCCGCCAACTTCAACATTGTACCTGCAGCGTTACTGGATTTGCCTGATAAAAACGGTGTTATCAAAGCACAAGTACCGACAGCTATCCTGCTGTTGACGGTAAATGTATTTCTCATGTACTTTTTGGTGTTTTAAGGGGAATTACAATGTTTAATAAAGTGCTGATTGCCAACCGGGGAGAAATCGCGGTAAGAATCATCAGAGCCTGCCGGGAAATGGGAATTGCGACAGTTGCCGTGTACTCAGAAGCCGACCGGCAAGCCTTGCATGTAAAAATGGCTGATGAAGCTTACTGTATCGGACCTGCCCAGGCTCAAGGCAGTTATTTGAACATACCCGCTTTAATGAGTGTGGCCACTTTTACCCGAGCCGATGCCATTCATCCCGGCTATGGCTTTCTGGCGGAAAACGCCGTTTTTGCCGAAACTTGTACGGCCGGCGGCATTGTCTATATCGGCCCGGCTGCTGACGCTATCAGGGCCATGGGGGCTAAAGCTGTTGCCAGGGAAACGATGAAACAGGCAGGTGTGCCGACTGTTCCCGGCACCGAGGGCATTATTGAAGATGTCGACATGGCTGCCGGTGTGGCCGGAAGCATCGGTTACCCGGTAATTGTCAAGGCAACAGCCGGCGGCGGCGGTAAAGGCATGCGGGTGGCCAAAAATGAAGAAGAGTTACGAAAAGCCATTCGTCAGGCGCAAAAGGAAGCCGAGATGGCCTTTGGTAATTCCGGCGTATATCTGGAAAAGTACTTAGAAGAGCCCAGACATGTTGAAATTCAGATTATGGCTGATAAACACGGCAATGTAGTATACCTGGGTGAACGGGATTGTTCAATTCAACGCCGGCATCAGAAACTGGTCGAGGAAGCGCCTTCACCGGCGCTTGATCAGGAATTGCGGCAAAAAATGGGCCAAGCGGCAGTATTGGCGGCCAAGGCGGTGAATTATCAGGGAGCGGGAACAGTGGAATTTTTGCTTGATAAACATGGCCGGTTTTATTTTATGGAGATGAATACCCGCATCCAGGTAGAACATCCTGTAACCGAGCTCATTACCGGCATTGATTTAATTAAGGAACAAATTGCCGTGGCCGCAGGCTGTCCGCTTTCCTTCCGGCAACAAGATGTAAAAATAAACGGCTGGGCCCTGGAATGCCGGATTAATGCCGAGAATCCGGCCAAGAATTTTATACCTTCGCCCGGAACGGTCAAGAATTATCTGCCTCCGGGCGGGTTTGGTGTGAGAGTTGACAGTGCGGTGTATCCCGGCTATGAGATTTCCCCCTTTTATGATTCCATGATAGCAAAAGTCATAGTGTGGGGCAAAAACCGGCAGGAAGCTGTTCAGCGGATGAAAAGGGCCTTAGACGAGTTCATCATTGAGGGAGTTCAAACGACCATTCCCTTTCAACAAAAGTTATTGCATCATGATGTATTTCTAAGCGGCGATTTCAATACTGGATTTTTGGAGATATACAGCGACAAATTCTTTGCTATATAGTATTCAATAAAGATGTACAGGCGTGTTGTTAGTATAAGCGTAAGTCAAGCGCCAGCGGTGGAGCGTTACTAACAACACGCCTAGAAAAAAATCTTTATTGGATTTCATATAATTATTAGCGGTGTTCATTTATACTGCTGAAAAATTGACTAGGTGAGGCGGTATTTTATGCAACAGCATTCTGGACAGGAAATACTAAGGTTGTTCACCGAGATAGCCCCTTACCTTAACGACATCTTTGTTGAGGATGTGGTGTATCGGTAATCAAAGACGGAGTATATACTGCCTATGTACCAGGAAAGTCGTTTGACTTGGGGGTTAAGGCGACGGTATAAAATAAGGTTCTAACCAGGAGGAATGACAATGAAAAAAGTATTAGTGACCGGTTTTGAGCCGTTCGGTGGCGAACCTGTCAATCCGGCGCTTGAAGCTGTCAAATTGCTAAATGGCAAGCAAATTGCCAGTTATGAAATTATCTCCCGCTCCTTGCCTGTAGCCCGGGGCCGCTGCATTGCCTCAATTGTTGAGCAAATCGCCGAATTTGACCCGGAGCTAGTACTGGCTGTTGGCCAAGCTGGCGGGCACATGGAGATTACTGTCGAGCGCGTAGCCATCAATGTTGATGATTTTCGTATTAAAGACAACGATGGTAACCAGCCGGTTGATGAACCGATTGTTGCTGACGGACCGGTTGCGTACTGGTCGACTTTGCCGATTAAAGCCATGGTTGACAAACTGCGTGCCGGTAACGTCCCGGCAAGAGTTTCCAACACAGCCGGTACATTTGTCTGTAACCACTTGTTTTACGGCCTGATGCACGCGCTGGCCTGTGAAGGTAACAAACGGCGCGGCGGCTTTATTCATATTCCTTATTTGCCGGAACAGGCGGCGCGCATTACCGGACAGCCCAGCATGGCTCTGGAAACTATTGTGCGCGGTTTGGAACTGGCGCTGGCAGCAGCGCTGACCACCACGCAAGATACGAAAATAACAGGTGGCACAATCTGCTAAATGCCGCCAAGGAAACTCAACACTACCCTAGGAGTCTATAAGCAGAGGATTTACGGGTCAATTTTAATACTGCTGTTTAAACTGGCAATACTGTTGGCTACTGTGATAATATTACTAAGATTAGTAATAGGGTCTACGGCAAGTTGTTCAAGTATGTCCTGGAGCAGGAGCATTGTAAATAGTACAACCGAGTTGCCGGTGGCTATCGTTGTGCCGGTTTGACAGGCTAACTTCCTGGCTTTTTTCTTAAATTCATCCGGATTCAAAGCTTCACAATAGATATCTTCAGTGTTACAGGCATGCATCACAATCATCCTCCTTATCAATCATAGTATATTCATCACGGTTCTCATACGCCCAACCGCCGGGAAGCTTGGCCGTAGCGTTTGGCAGGTCGCTTTGGGTAAAAAAAAAAATCCTGCAACACGGTGTTACAGGAATAGGACTATCAGTAAAAAATGACTTGTCCATTGGAAAACGCTTTTATCCGGGCCAGCGACTCAACCCGATAACCGGCTTGGATTAATTTTTGGGCTCCGGGCTGGAAAGATTTTTCTATCACAATACCGATTCCCACCAGACTGGCATTTGCCTGCTCAACAATATTCGCTAAGCCGGCGGCCGCTTCGCCGTTAGCTAAGAAATCATCAATAATAAGAACACTGTCCTCTTTCTGCAAAAACTGTTTGGAGACAATGATATCATTACTCTCGCGTTTAGTAAATGAGTGGACCTTCGCCGTGTAAACATTGTCATCTGTTACTTTGGGCTTTTTTTTACGGGCAAAAATCACCGGCACTTTTAAAATGAGGCCGGTCATGACTGAAACTGCAATTCCCGAGGATTCAATCGTTAGTATTTTCGTAATACGTTCTCCTTGAAACCTTTTGACAAATTCCTCGCCTATTTTCATCATAAGCTCCGGGTCAATCTGCTGGTTTAAAAATGAGTCAACTTTAAGTAAAGAATTATCTAAGACCAGGCCTTCCGCCTGGATTCTTTCTTTTAATAAATCCATATAGCCTCCTTAATTGCTTTTGGGTATGGCAAGAAACAACAAAAAAGCCCTGACAGGGAAAATCCGCTTAATTACATGAGCGAAATTTCCCCGTCAGGGCTTTTATCCCTTCGGTGTAGTGGCTTACCACCTGTACCGCTCGGTCACGACCACTCTTGAAAGTTGCCAATAACTAAAGTACATGGTAATTTTCAATGGTGTGGAACCCTAGATACACTTTCACCCGTAGACAGGCAATTTACGGTTGCCGGTAGAGACTTCTGGGCCATATTCCCAAAATTATACGAGTATTAACTTTCTTATGGTTTATTGTAGCAGTCCGGTCTTAGTCTTGTCAATAAAGACAAAAGCAAGAATCGACATATAGCTGGTTTCCGGAATTTATTTTTTGGGTGCAGCAGTACTTTGGCAGGTATTAATAAACGCTACGCGAATTAACATACAGAAAATGCGAAGCGGTTAGGAGAAGAATACATATGAGTTATGAAGTAATCTTGTTTGATTTGGATGGAACCCTTACCGATCCCAAGATTGGTATTACAAAATCAGTGCAGTATGCTCTTGAAAAATTTGGCATTTATGAGCCTGATTTAGATAAGTTAATTCCGTTTATTGGTCCTCCCTTAGTGGAATCTTTTAGGGAATTTTACTCACTGAATACTTCTGAAGCACATCAGGCAGTAGCATATTATCGGGAGTATTTTACTAAATCCGGAATGTACGAAAATGCCGTCTATTCCGGAATTCAGGAACTGCTTTCAAAGCTATCCTGCGGCAATAAACAACTAATTATAGCAACATCAAAACCAACTGTTTTTTCTGAACAAATCGCGCAATACTTTGATATCAAGAAATTTTTCAGTTTGATAGTTGGAAGTAATCTGGATGGGAGCCGTATTCATAAAACTGAGATTATTGCGTATATATTGGCAACAATTCCGCAAGTTTCCCGGGAAAAAATCGTAATGGTCGGGGACAGAAAACATGACATTATCGGGGCACAAAATAATGGGATTGATTCTATCGCTGTTGCGTACGGTTATGGTACTTCGGCGGAGTTGCAACAAGCAAACCCTACTTATATAGTTTCCTCAGTGAGTGAACTCGAGCAAATCCTAATTTGATTAAATAACCGGGCATTGGAAAAAAGGTGAAAAATTGTTTGGGGAAAACTCTTTTACAGGTAAATCATGGATGCCAAAAAGCTCCGGTGTGACCGGAGCTTTTTTTATGCCCCAATAAGGAGGCTATGCTGTTGTTAATAATTATTTTACTACATACCCGGCTGGATGTGGTCTTGGGGCATGGGCTCGTGCTGAGGACGGATGGCTTCAGCAACGGCTTGTGCTTGTTCTTGGGACAGACCGGCTGCGGTCATAAGCTCGTTAATAACGTCGGGATGGTCATTGAATTTTTTCTGAAGATAGGCATGACGCTCCTCAGGGCTCAGGTCTTTTAGTTTTTCAAATTCAGCCTTGCGCTGAGCGGCTTTTTCCTTAAAGAAATTCTGAAGTTGAGTGGCCTGTTTTTTGGTAATTGTGCCTTGGTCTACCAGTCTGTTCAGACTTGTCTTGATAAATTGATCCATAGCCGCAGGATCAGGGGGCGCAGGATTAGGCGGGCATGCTTCTCTGACCATTCCCCACTCTGGCATTGGCGGCTCGCCCTTACTCTCATGGGCTACCGCCAATCCCCCGAGCGAGAGAGCCAGGCAGCCTATAGCCAATCCACTTATAATTTTTTTTGACAGTTTTATTTTCATTGTCAGTCTCCTTTCAAATGTAGATAGCTCTGTTTGATCCTTATTATGCAGGAGAATTGTTACATTTTTATTACAAAAATTTATATTTATAGTGTATTTTGGCCTTATCAGGATCAATCCCGAAAAGCTTAGCCAAGCACAGCGGCATACATACAAAAAAAGTAAAAGTATGGTTAAACTAAGGGAATAGTTATCTTGCTTTCAGAATAGAGCAGTGAACAAGAAGTCATGATAAATACTGGAAGCCGACATAGTTGGAGCTAATACTACAGCGAAAGGAGAAGGAGAATGCGGATTCTTGTCGTTGAAGACGATAATATTTTGCGGGAAGCTGTTGTCTCGTTGTTATCAGAGGAAAACTATGATGTTGATGAAGCAACGACAGGTGATGAGGGATTGTACGCGGCTGAACAGGGTATTCATGATTTGTTGGTGCTTGATATCATGCTGCCTGTGGTCAGTGGCTTGGATATAGTTAAAACCATAAGAAGTAAGGGTTTTACTGTGCCAATACTGTTGCTTACAGCCCGCGACAGTATCGATGACCGTGTGACCGGCCTGGAAGCGGGGGCAGACGACTACCTAGTAAAACCTTTTGCGATAAGAGAGCTATTGGCAAGAATAAAAGCGTTATTACGGCGCAAGGGTAATCTTGTTAGCGAGAGCGAATTAAGTTATGGGGGTATTTCATTAAATAACAAGGTCCGGGACGGGTTTGCCGGGAACCAGGCGCTTGGACTAAGTACCAAAGAATATGACGTTTTGGAATTCCTTATTTTGAATAAGGAGCAAATCCTTACGCGGGAACAAATATTTGACCGGATTTGGGGATTCGATTCAGATACCACTATTAGCATTGTTGATTTATATATCCATTATTTGCGAAAGAAACTTAGTCCTTCCGGCTTGGATACGTTAATCAAAACTGTACGCGGCGCCGGCTTCATGCTGAAGGAGGGGTAGCAATGTTTCTAAATACGCTGCGGAAATTGACCGCCCTGAACTCGCTTGTTTTCTTATTGATTTTTATAGCATTTACCTCGATTATTTACGGATATGTTTCGTTCCGTTTGTTTGATAAAGTTGACAATGCGATGTGGTCACAAGCTGATTCATTCCGGTTGTTAAGCGGACGTGTGGTTCCGGTAAGAGGGCGGCCACTGTTTGATCCGCGTATTTTTTTGTTATTGCGCAGTACTGACGGACGGATCATCAATCCTAACCCTTTTAGAACTGCCGAGACTGGTAACATTGGGGAAATTGCCTCAACGATTAAGCTGGGAGAAGTTCAGACCAGAGAATATGAAGGCCATGTTTACCGGGTAATGAGTTTTCCCTATTTACATGAGGACAATTTTTGGGGTAATGACAGCAGGTTTCAAGTCCGGGAGATAATTGCTGTAAGTATTGTAGATTCTGAAACTGAATTACTCAGTAACCTGTTTTGGATTACATTAGGCGGCGGAATAATAAGCATGATCAGCATAGTTTTGGCAGGATATTTTCTTGCTAAACGCGCCATGATTCCTATTCAAGCAGCATGGGAAAAGCAGCAACAGTTTGTTTCCGACGCATCTCATGAACTCCGTTCACCGATTACCGGAATTTATAGCAATGCCGAGTTAATGCTAAGACATCCTGAACATACCATTGAGGAGGAAAGTCACAGGATTAATACTATAATGAAAGAGTCCATGCGAATGACCAAGCTAATATCCAGTCTGCTCACCTTAGCCCGGTCTGACGCTAACAAGGCCGAACTGCAGTTAGCCCCGGTAAACATAAGCGAGGTTATTGAGGCTGTTGTCGGGAGTTTTAAATCAATGGAAGAAATCAATAATCTTACCCTTACCGTCAATGTAAAACCTAATTTAGAATTGATAGCCGACAAGGAACGTCTGCATCAACTGATGGTTATTTTACTGGACAATGCTTTTAAATACACTCCTCCGGGGGGAAAAGTGCATATTTCTTGTTTTCAGACCGACAAGCATGTCATAATTAGTGTTCAAGATACCGGTTGTGGCATATCGCCCGAGAATTTGCCGCGTGTTTTTGATCGCTTTTTCCGGGGAGACAAAGCGCGTTCGCGTGAAAGTGGCGGAATCGGCTTAGGACTGGCAATAGCCAAGTGGATTGTAGAAAAACACAAGGGAAAAATCGGAGTCGAAAGTGAGTTAGGAAGAGGAACGAAGTTCACAATTAGCATTCCCGTCACTCATACTTAGCCTCTCTTTATTACTTTGTTGATGAAATACTTATGGAAGGACAAATCATCAGTCAATTCCGGATGAAAAGCGGTGGCCAGCATGTTGTTTTCCTCTACCGCGACAATTTTATCATCAACTTTGGCCAATATTTTTACATTGGCTCCGGCTGATTCAACATAAGGTGCGCGAATAAACACTAAAGGGATGGGGGTGGCACCTAATTCCGGTATAACGACGCTGGTGGCAAAACTGTCCAGTTGGCTGCCGTAAGCGTTTCGCCGCACGCAAATGTCCATCACCCCTAAATGCCGGATATTTTCCCCGGTAATTGTTTTGGCCAGTAAAATCATGCCGGCGCAAGTACCCCATACCGGCATACCGCCGGTAATTTTATCAATCAACAGTTGGGACAGATTGTACTCGCGCAGCAGTTTTCCCATGGTGGTGGATTCGCCGCCAGGGAGAATGAGACCATCAATATCAGTAAAGTCTGCTGCTTTTTTTACAGGTATGCCTCGCACTTCAGGCAGGGCGTTGAGGCAGTCCAGGTGCTCTTTTACCGCTCCCTGCAGTGCCAGCACCCCAATAGTAACCATTGGTTACCACCCGCGGGCAGCCAAACGGTCTGCCGGTTCTATTTTATCAATTTCAATGCCTACCATAGGTTCACCTAAATCTTCGGATATCTGAGCCAAGAGCTGCGGGTCGTTATAATGGGTGGTGGCTTGTACAATTGCCTTGGCCCGTTTTTGGGGATCGCCGGATTTGAAAATTCCTGATCCGACAAAAACTCCGTCGCAGCCAAGCTGCATCATGAGGGCGGCGTCGGCAGGAGTAGCAATACCACCTGCGGCAAAATTAACAACCGGCAGTTTACCGTGTTTCCATACATATTCAATTAAGTGAAAAGGTGCGCCCATTTCTTTGGCAATACTCATCAGCTCTTCTTGGGGAGCTGCTTTTACCCGTCTTATATCAGCCAGCATGGTCCGCATATGACGGACAGCTTCTACTACGTTGCCTGTACCGGCTTCACCTTTAGTGCGGATCATAGCCGCCCCTTCGCCAATACGGCGCAAAGCTTCTCCAAGATTTCTGGCACCACAGACAAAAGGAATCTTAAAATCCCATTTATTGATATGGTAGATATCGTCTGCAGGGGTTAAAACTTCGCTTTCGTCAACATAGTCAATACCGATGGCCTCAAGAATTTGAGCTTCCACAAAGTGGCCGATCCGTGCTTTGGCCATTACCGGAATGGTGACGGCAGCTTTAATTTCTTTAATCATTCGCGGATCTGACATTCGGGCCACGCCGCCCTGCTTGCGAATATCGGCAGGAACTCTTTCTAAGGCCATAACAGCCACTGCCCCGGCTTCTTCGGCAATTTTTGCCTGTTCAGCGTTGGTGACATCCATGATGACGCCGCCCTTTAACATTTGGGCTAGATTTTTGTTCAGTTCATAACGGTTTTCCATTTTTTCATTTCTCCTTTGCACTAAACAACATTTTTTTGGTAAGATAATTGTATCGATACAATTATCTGTTATCGATAACAGATTTGTGTAATTATAGCAAAGGAGAAGATGCTTAACAATATGGCTGAACAATTTTATGATTTTGTATCGATACAATTAGACAAAAACAGCAAAGCTTCTCTGTATACCCAACTGTATGACTGTTTACGTGAGCTCATCTTGAGCGGAAAACTCGGCCACGGATATTTATTACCGCCGGTACGGAAACTGGCTTCCTTTCTGGGAATTAACCCCGGCACAGTAGTGAGCGCGTATAAACTGTTGGAACAAAACGGCTATACATACTCCCGGGCCGGCAGCGGCAACTATGTGGCCCAAATTGCCGGCAACGCTCAGGACGGACCTGAACCTGCCTTAATCGATATCGATTTAGAAATCTTTGAAAATAAAAGCAGTGCCGGCGATAGACCAAATTGCATCGATTTCGCCAGCGTAATGCCTACTCCTGATTTATTACCCATTGATGACTTTAAGAATGTACTGATCGAGGTACTGGACCGGGATAAAGGCTTTGCGTTCGGTTATCAGGAAAGCCAAGGCTTCTATCCTTTACGGGAGGCCATTTCCCTGTATTTAAAAGAACAAGGAGTAAAAGCTCAGGCTGATAATGTTCAGATTATTTCAGGAGCACAGCAAGGCATTGATATTATTGCTAAAGCCTTATTAAACTTCGGCGATTATGTATTTACCGAAAATCCTACTTATCCTGGCGCCATAGCCTCCTTTCGCTCACGCGGCGCAAAAATTATCGGAATTCCCATGGAAAATGACGGTATTGATATTCAAGAACTGGAAAATAAAATACGCTCTTTTCGCCCCCGGCTGATTTACATTATGGCCAATATTCAAAATCCTACAGGCTATTCTTACTCACTGGCTAAACGAAACAGACTGATTGGCCTTGCCAGACGTTATGACGCCATTATTCTGGAAGATGACTATATTAGCGAACTGGATTTCACCGATACTCCTATGGCTCCGTTAAAAGCTCTGGACCGGGATCAAAGAGTGATTTATCTAAAAAGTTTTTCGAAAATTTTCATGCCGGGGCTGCGTCTGGCCTTTTTACTTATGCCGCCGCATTTAGTAGCTAAAGTTCTGGCGGTTAAGCATCATTCAGACATTTCGACATCAGGGTTAACGCAACGGGCTTTTGATTTATATTTACGGAAAGGTATCTGGCGAAAGCATATAGCTGCCATTCATAGTATTTATTGGGAGCGGTATCAGACCGCGCTCAACGCAATTGAGCAATTTTTACCGTCAACCGTCATCTGTCACCGCCCGCGCGGCGGCCTGACCTTCTGGCTATCGCTGCCGGAAGGATTATCGGCGATTAAGATTGTCCAAGAGGCTGAAAAACGTGATGTTTTCTTGCTGCCAGGCACAGCCTTTTTTCCCCGCCGTCCGCCGGACCGCTTTCTGCGGCTTAGTTTTGCTGTTGCCGGCTCGGAAAAAATAATGCAAGGCCTGAAAGTGCTGGGTGAGGTTATCACGGAGAATTTGCAGGCTATGAAAAAGTAATCATAAAATGACGAAGATGTAACAAAGTTCACTTTTGTTACATCTTCGTCATTTTCCAATAATAACCTAAATACGCCGTTAATGGCAGTTCCTCCTCCTTTTCGACATGCTTTTTTGTTTTCATAATACTGTTTTCATAATAATATTTAGTTATTTTGATAACAAATTTATAAATTCAGGTTTATATAGATACTATCCAGTTCATCTTTCGTTATTCCAATATAAGCCAATGTTACGCTAGGAGCTGAGTGGTTCAGCAGTTTTTGTATTTTAATTACGTCTACTCCACTCTGATAAGCCCAATAGCCGAAAGTTTTGCGCAGGGTATGGGTGCCTATAGCTTCTGTCATGCCAATAGCACGTGCGGCCCTATTGATAATTCTGTAAGCTTGTACCCGAGTAATAGGCCGATCACCTTTTTTACTTTTAAATAGCCAGTCGCTTTGATCATTAACAGTAGAAAGATATTCATTTATCGTTACTTTGCATATATCGGAAAGAGGAAAATCTTTAATCTTGCCGGTTTTTTTTTCGCGGATGACGACCCTGTCTTTTTCTTTAACATCACTTACTTTTAGTAAAAGCAAGTCTGAAATTCGCAAACCGCTGTTAATACCTAAAACGAAAAGTAAATAGTCGCGTAAATTTTGTTTTTTTAAGTAATGCTTTATAGCCTTAATTTGCTTTTTATTTCGAATTGGTTCGACACATTCCATTTAAAACACCTTACTACATAATAAATCTATAGGCAACGATATCATAAAGTTGAAAAAATTTCAAATAAACACGGTTGCTTTTTATTGCTCTATTACTGTTTTGATAGAACTTGAAAATTCACAAAGGTTTTGTGCAACTTATATGCACTTTAATGTAACAAAAGTGAACTTTGTTACATTAAATTTTAGGTTGAGGAGGGTGTGTTAAAATGTTTTTCGGTCCGTCATACAATCTAAAAACGCGCGGAATGGCAAGAGCTATTTTCAGCCTCCTGGTTGATCATGATCTTAATACAGCTACACATTCTTACAAGGTCGAACAAATAGCAGTAAAATTTGCGATGAAACTTAATCTTGCACCCCAAATCATTCAAGATATTTCACATGCTGCAATACTTCATGATATCGGTAAACTGCAAATTTCTCAAGAAATATTAAATAAGCCCGGAAGTCTAAGCCCTGAAGAATTTGAGATTGTAAAAAAACACTCGGAATACGGTTTTTATATGTTAAGTCATATTGACGAATTCAAGAATATTCGTAGTGCTATTCTTTATCACCATGAGAAGTTTGATGGAAGTGGCTATCCGGAAGGAAGGAAAGGTCAAAACATACCGCTTATTTCGCGAATTTTAACCATCGCTGATGTATTTGAGGCCGTCACATCAGATAGACCTTATCGCCAAGCAATATCGCCGATCGAAGCGCTAAAAATTATCGAGGAGGGGAAAGGGACCCATTTTGACCCTGTGCTGAGTGATGTCTTCATATCTTTGATGCAGTCACTTGAAGTGATGCGGGGCGAATGCATGGTAAATTAACGAGACAGCCTCAAGGACTGTGTTCTTTGGGCGGGGATAAAGTCCCTTTGCTTCTAGTGATATACAGACCTGCCAATATAGTGATGGCGCCAACAAATTGCAGCCAGCCAAAAGTTTCTCCCAAAAATAAGTAGCCGATAGCGACAGAAAAGACCGGCGGTAAATTATTATACAGAGAAGCCTTGGTACTGCCTAATATTCCCGCCCCCCATATCCACAGGCAATTACCCAGACAGAGAGGAAAAAGGCCGGAATATAAGATACTGGCCCAGCCCGGCCAGGGTATAGAATGCCAATCAACCGCCAGTACCGAGGGTAATGATATAAATAGGAAGAGCCCGGTAGAAATAAGGAGTATATAGGCAGTGATCTGATAAGGTGAATAGATATTTGTCAGTAGACGGGAATAGACTGTATAGTAACCGTAGCTCAACTGCGCGGTAAGTAACAGCAGCGCTCCGGTAACGTGTCCTTCCGCAAGGCTGATTTCCTTACCTGTCCCGGCAACCATAACTGCCACGCCGGCAAGAGAAACCAGTATGCCAATAGCCACAGCCATACTGGTACGCTCAAACCGGTGAATATGGTTAATGATGGCTACACTGACCGGCAGGCAGGCAAGAATGATGGACGCGTTGCCTGCCGTAGTAATCTGTACGCCTTCGGTGAAAAAAATCTGGAAAAAGAAAAAACCCAGACTGGAAACGATTAAGGATGTCCAATCTTTCCGCTGCAACGCTTGCCAGGCCGTCATGCGTTTTAACACTACCCAGCCAACCGCTAAAGCCGCCACCATGCGTATGGCATTATAGGGCATAGGCTCTACATACATGAGGCCAATTTTCATTATCGGCGGATTCAATCCCCAGACAAAGGCGACAAAGGCTAAAGCCAGATGTACTTGCAATGACTACCACCTCGATTAATATCATTCATCATCAGAGCTAATGACGCAATTTACTAATTGCTGCATTTTATCAGTCTAATTCGCTGTTTGAATGTTTAATCCTTCCATGATATGTATTTGCAGTATCAGTTGATTTTTCCCTGCAGCTTCCGGGAAGATTGGTTTAAAATTTCCGATAAAGCCCGTGAGTAGCTGACAACGTGCTGGAAGCGCTTCTCCGCCTCAGAAAAGGGATTGATGAAAGTAAAATAAGCTGCCTGCTCACAGTGGCAGCTTATTTTACTTTCACAAATGTCGGCTTGAATTTAGCATAATTTATTGGGCAAGTCCGGTTTGTGGAAATGATTAGGTTTTTTAATCTAAAGGGATGCAAGAAGATTTGTCGAATATTGTACAAAACATTTCCCGGTTTGGCATAGAGAGAAGTTCATGGATAAAAAAATCGTGAGATTGACAGAAGTAAAGTAGGGCAAGGGGCGTGGTGTTCTTGAAATTGAATTTGCAAACCAAAATGGTTGTTGTTATTGTTGGATTGCTTGCGTCCGTTTGTTTGGCAATAGGAATTTCAACAGTGATTAATGTTCGTCAACAGCTTTCGCTGGCCATTACGGAAAAGGCTATATCGGACACGCAAACCTCACTGGAGATAATAGATCTTTTATATCCCGGTCCTTGGATAAACCAGAATGGCATTCTGTATAAAGGCAACGTCAAAATAAATGATAATAGCGAAATTGTTGATAAAATCGCTAACCTTACGAAAAATACCGTTACTGTATTTTTACATGATACCCGCGTCGCTACTACTATAATCCAGGATGGCAGAAGAGCTGTCGGCACTAAGGCTGCCGACAATGTAGCAGATGCAGTGCTAAAGAAAGGCCGGAACTATCTTGGTGAAGCACAGGTTTTAGGGATTAACTACCATGCAAATTATACGCCGATAAAGGATGCAAACGGACAAGTAATTGGTATGTTTTACGAGGGAGTTTCCAAGCAGTTTGCTGATGAATTAGAACGAGGTTTTATCCTCAGCTTTGTCGGCGTTGTTTTGGTAAGTCTGCTGTTATCTTCCTTAGTTGGCTGGTATTTGGGCAGGAAGATTGCCAGACCGATAGTCACTATGGCGGGAATGGTTGAACAAATTGCCGCCGGCAACTTGACGGTAAATGTAAACCTGGCGGGTGTAGCGGGGGATGAGGTCGGCCAGCTCGCAACCACTTTTAACAACATGACGACACAATTAAGGAAAAGAGAAGAAAGCTTAAAAACTGCCAATAAACAGTTGGCAGACATCATCGAGTTTCTTCCCGATGCAACATGTATTATCAATAAAGATAAAAAGATTATAGCTTGGAACCGGGCCATGGAGGAGATGACAAATGTACCTAAAACAGATATCATTGGCAAGGATCACTATTGTGGTACAATTCCTTTTTATGGAGAACCAAGACCGTTCCTTATGGATCTCATCGATCAAGATAATGATGAGCTTGCGGCAAGATATGATTATGTTCAACGAAAAGGCAACGTATTATGTTCGGAAGTTTTCGTACCGGCACTATACAATAATACCGGCGCATATATCTGGGCTACTGCTTCTCCCCTGCTTGACAATGACGGCAATATAATTGGTATCATAGAAGCAGTACGCGACATTACCGAGCGTAAGCGCTCTGAAGCGGCACTGCGGCAAGCTTACGACGAGTTGGAAATAAAAGTGGAGCAAAGAACGCAGGAACTGTCAGCCATGAACCAGGAGCTTACCGCGATGTATCAGGAACTGCAGGAAGCCAACCAGGTACTGCAAACCGAGATTGCTGACCGCAAGTGGGCTGAAAAACAATTGGAACAGAAAAATGAGGAACTGGGAAAAGCGTATGCCGGATTAAAAAGTGCCCAGTCGCAGCTTGTTCAGCAGGAGAAACTGGCAGGGATAGGACAACTGGCCGCAGGTGTTGCCCATGAAATTAATAATCCGTTAGGGTTTGTTCTGAGTAATTTTGAAACCTTACAGAAATATATCGGTAGATTGTTGGAAATGATGAATGTTTTCAGGGAGTTACATAAGCAGGTGGTGGAAGAAAAAATATTGTCTGCACAGCAAACTGCCGTACAGATTACCGCCATGGAAAAACAAAAAAAGCTTGATTATATCTTAGAAGATCTGGAGCCTATCTTTCAGGAAACCAACGAGGGGCTCAACCGGGTCGCTAATATCGTCAAAGCGCTACGGTTATTTTCCCGGGTTGACCAGAAAAACCAGTTTGAAGAGTACGATTTGAATGAAGGTGTCAAAAATTCATTAACTGTTGCCCGCAATGAGGTAAAATATGTTGCTGAAGTACAGCAAGACTTAACCCCAATACCTCCTATTAAAGCGATAGGTAGTCAGATTAACCAAGTAATACTCAATATCATTCTGAATGCCACCCACGCAATAAAAGCTAAAGGCCTGGATTCGCTTGGATTGATTACAATAAAAACTTATGCTGATGAGCGGTTTGCCTACTGTTCGATTGAAGATAACGGGACCGGCATACCGGAGGAAGCCAGGAAGGACATTTTTAATCCGTTTTTTACGACCAAACCGGTCGGCGAAGGAACAGGTTTGGGTCTCAGTATTTCTTACGATATTATCGTTAATAAACATCATGGGGAAATTTCCTTTATTAGTGAAGTAGGGGTAGGCACTGTCTTTATTATTAAACTACCGCTTGTTCAGTAGAATAGGCTGCCAATGATCAAAAAGCATCCCATGAAAGAGGGCGTTTATAACGGAAAAGCGGATTCTCTTTGTTGATGATGAAAACTCCATTCTTAAAGCGCTGGAACGGTTATTTTTCGATAGTGATTACGAGCTGTTTACCGCCAATAGCGGAGCAGCAGGCCTGCAAATTCTTGCGGATTATCCTATTGATATTGTCATATCAGATATGCGGATGCCAGGAATGGATGGACACCAGTTTTTGAAAAAGGTAAAAACCCTGTATCCCGGAACTACCAGATTAATTTTAAGCGGATATGCGAATGAGCAGGAAATCTTAGATAGTCTTATCGATGGATCAAGTAACTTATATCTATTTAAACCTTGGGATAGTGAAGATATCAAGAAAAAGATTGCGCAAATTTTTGAGGCCAGGCAGATTTTCAGGAATCAGATCTTGCTGGACCTCGCCAACGGGCTGGAAAATTTGTCGCTGGTTACCGGGATATATAATGCCGTTTGTCAGCTTATTGACCACGATGCCGATGCCAGCGCGATTGCCAGGATAATCGAGACTGACCCGGCGGTAACGGCAGCTGTTCTCCGCATAGTAAATTCAGCCTTTTATAACGTGAAAACAGGCTCGGTTGCTCAAGCCATAACCTACCTCGGATTGCCGGTTGTTAAATCCATTGTGCTATCCTGCAGCCTGTATAAATCCGCCAACATTAAAGTGCCGCCATTTAGTATTGCACGTTTAACCAATTATGCCACTATGACTAATTTCTTTATGACACAAATCTACTCGGAACTACTGCAAAAACAAGTGCCGGATGCTCTCGCTACCGCAGGATTACTTCATAATCTGGGCCTGGTAATATGCCTTCATTATTTCCCGGAAATCTATAAGCGGGTTGTTGAAGAGCGTTTGCAACAGCCGGAAAAAAGCTTGCTGGAATTCGAAAAAGAAACAATCGGGGTAACCCACGCGGAACTGGGGGGCTATCTATTAAATTGGTGGGGTCTTCCTTACCCCATTGTTGAATGTGCTTTATTTTACCATGAGCCACTACATAATGCAGTAATGGATAAAATCGCTGTCTCTGTCGTCCATGTCGCCAGTTACTACGCGCGGAAAACGGTAACTCACAGCATGGTCGACGCTCTGGATATTCGAGTTTTTCCTCTGTTAAATATTACACAGCGTGATTGTGAAAAGCTGTTGCAGGTCCCTCAAAGATAGTTTTAGGGTGGGTATCGTGGGAATACGGAGGACAAATGAAGAGGGGGGCATTATGAGAAAAAATGTTGTCTTATTTGTCGATGACGAAGCGAATATTTTAAGTGCATTAAAAAGAGCTGTTATCGACCAAGAATTTGAGGCATTATTTGCCAATAGCGCTCAGCAAGCGCTTGCAATCATGCGAGACACGCCTGTAAACGTACTGGTCACAGACATGCGCATGCCACAGATGGATGGGTTGACAATGTTGAAGATTGTAAAGCAGGATTATCCTGATACGGTTAGAATCGTACTTTCGGGATATGCACAGCTAGCCCAGATATTGGCAACTATCAATCAGGGAGATATATTCAAATTTATTACCAAGCCCTGGCAAGAAGAAGATTTGTTAGCTGCTTTGGCCCAGGCGATTGAATATAATAATTTGCGTCAGGACAAAAAAGAACTGGAGTTGATGCTTCAGCAAAGAAATGCAGCGTATAAGAAAATGCTCCATAATATGGAGAAAAAATTATATTCAATACAAACGGATATGAATTATATAAAGAATTTTTGTTGGAATGTAATTGACTATCTGACAAGCGAAGACAATCCAGCCGGGCATGATGCCATAAGTATTCACAACCAGCTCACGATATTTCAGCAGCTTATCGAAGATTATATTAGCTGCATGCCTATGCCATTAGATAACTTTGCGATGAAAGATTTCGTAGAAAATCTCCAAAAACAAATAAATGAAATTGGTAGTTCCCAATTTCATTTATTTGATCAAACAGATCCGGGCTTACTATGCCACGGAAACTCCAAACTATTATTACTTATGATGGCAGCCATTATTAAGTTTTTGAATTCAGCAAAAACCTCCCGTAATTTCCAGTGCAAACTATCTTCACAAGTTTATCCGGACAAAGTTGTAGTTAGCAATGTTATTGAAATCGGGTATGTGGACGGGGTAAAAACTTTGATAGACAAAGATGAAGTTTTAACAAAGAGCAATATTGATTATTATTGCAAAATATTAAACTTTTTAGGCAAGCCCTATAACTTTACGACAACATTTACATATTGTAACTGGAACTCTTCCCTTATCACGCTTTCGGCTAATTTTTGCATAAGAAACAAATAAGTTAACAGATACAAATAACTATAGTGTAAAGTAGCTTAACGAGAAAGATCGCCACGCTTCGCTCGCGATGCCCCCTTGGTTTTTCTGTTATTGCGAGACGCACATGCTGCTCAAGCGGCGCCAGCAAGAATGAAAAGGGAGATTGCTTCACTGCGTTCGCAATGACGATAGAGGAACAGTATTCTTTCCGGTCATTGCGAGCACCGTTGCCTATGAGACCATATTCGAAGCAGTAAGTCATTTGAATCGTGCTTAGTTAGGCATTACGGCATCGTAGCGACGTGGCAATCTTCCCCCGTAGACTTTTTCTACAGTCTGAGGCACCATTGCCGGAATGGCAATAGTGCCTTTATCGCTTTTGGCATACTTGTTCTAATAACTCCTTGCCGCTAAACGTTTTTGTTGGCTGCGGGCAATAACAGAGAGCGAATAATTTACCACAAAGTATAACGCGGCAATGGCAGCAAAGATGGCAAATACTTGTGTGGTCGAACCGTATTTACCCATGATAATCATGCCTTTTCCTGTCAGTTCCTCAACACCAACTGCCCAAACAAATGAAGTGTCTTTGATAACAGTAGTGAATTGAGATAACAAGGGCGGGATCATATTACGGAACGCTTGCGGCAGGACAATGTGAATGAGTGTCTGGTAATAAGTAAAACCCTGAGAACGGGCGGCTTCCCACTGGCCCTTATGTACTGAGTTAAGTCCGCCCCGGATAATTTCAGCCATAATCGCCGAAGTGAAGATTGTCATGGCAAGAATGCCTGAATTGACCGGCTGGAGAGTGGTGGTAAATCTGGCGGCAAGGATAAAGAGCAACAGGGGGGTATTGCGGATGGCGTCAATATATAGGGTTGCTATTCTACTATAGAGCGGGTGCCGGGAGTATTGGGCTATCCCCAGTATAGTCCCGAACAATAAACTGAGGAGGATTGATACCACGGATATTTTTAGCGTAATATACAGTCCGTCAAGAAGAAACAAGACTATTTCGGGTTTTAAGAGATCCTGGATCATAAGGAGACCTCCAGTTTCCTTTCCATTCGCCGGGCTAATTTAGCCAGCGGATAGCAAAGGGAGAGATAAAGGAGTCCTGTGACGACATAGGCCGGTCCGTAATACAGATTGCTGCTGGACCAGGAGTCGGCATGATACATGAGATCGCCGCCGGCAACCATAGCCATAACCGAGGTATTCTTTATAAGGTTTACAGCCTGATTGGTTACAGGCGGATAGATGACGCGTTTTGCCTGGGGCAAGATTACGTAGCGCATGGCTTGCCAATAGGTAAACCCCTGAGAATAAGCTGACTCCAGTTGCCCGCGAGGGACAGCCTGCAATCCGGCTCTGATGGCCTCCGCGACATAGGCGCCGTGATACACGCCTACGCCAAGTACGCCAATAGAGAATACAGGAAGCATGATGCCCAGATGGGGCAAGCCGTGATACAGAAAAATGACTTGTATGACCAGAGGAGTATTTTGAATAAATTCGACGTAAATCCGGTTGATTATGCGAAACACGCGCCCGGGGGCGGTGCCCAGTATGCCGAATAGGATGCCGAGGGTGAGCGCAACAGCCAAGCCTAAAACAGCTACCAGAAGTGTTGTGATAAATCCCTCAGCAAAAACTGTCCAATCGTGAAATAGCGCCAGCCACTTAAACCCGGCGAAAGGTCCTGACGACACTATTTAAGTCCCCACTTTGCCAGAAGTTTATCAATTTCACCGGATTTTTTCATATCGTTAAACGTGTCGTTAATCAACTTAGCCAAAGCCGTATTGGACTTTTTGGAAGCAGCGCCATATTGCTGCGGACTAAAGCGGTCAGGCAGGATGACTGTTGAATCGTCCAGATAGCCAAAGAGGATAGCGCCGTCAACGCTGAAGCAATCCACACGGCCAGAATCCAAAGCGGCTTTAATTTCCGGGTAAGTGCCGAACTCAAGGAAGGTTACCTTAATTCCCTGTTTATCGGCTTCTTCCTGCAGTGCTTTTCGGGAAGTAGCACTTTGGGCAACGCCGATCTTTTTGCCGTTTAAATCTTTAAATTCTTTGATGCCGGATGATTTTTTTACCATCAGCCCTACACCGTCGGTAAAGTAGGGGTCGCTGAAGTTATAGCTGTTTTTCCGTTCTTCGGTGATCGTGAAGGTGGCAAGTACAACATCAACATCGCCATTGTCAAGCAGCGGTCCGCGGGTTTTGGCTGTTGTAGCAGTGAGTTCGATTTTATTCTCATCACCGAGTATTTTCTTAGCCAAAGCTTTTGCAAGATCAATTTCAAAGCCTTCAATTTTGCCTGTTTGGGGATCTTTATAACCGAATTTGGGGACATCAATTTTAACACCGGCTTTAAGCACACCACGGTCTTTAATTGCCTGAATGTCAGGCGGTGCTGCATCTTTATTTGCGGCCGGTTTGGTTTCCGAACCACCACAGCCGGCAAGGAGCATGGTGAAAGCCAACAAGATAACGAGAGAAACCAACATGGATTTTTTCATAATCTTCATGATTCCATTCCTCCATTTTTTATAGTAATAATCAATGTAAAATACGGCTTAAAAACAGTTTGGTCCGGTCATGCTCAGGGTTGAGGAAAAAATGTTCAGGTGTTCCCTGTTCCATAATCTGACCCTCGTCCATAAATATGACTCTGTCGGCAACCCTCCGGGCAAAACCCATTTCATGGGTTACAACAACCATGGTGATGCCTTCATTAGCTAGGTCAACCATAACATCCAGGACCTCATTGATCATTTCCGGGTCTAAGGCCGAGGTAGGTTCATCAAATAGCATAATTTTGGGATGCATGTTTAGTGCTCTGGCAATAGCGACACGTTGTTGTTGACCACCTGATAACTGAGCAGGATAGGCCGAGGCTTTTTCTTTTAACCCTACTCGCTCAAGAAAGGCCATGCCGGTTTCCTCAGCTTCTTCCTTCCTGACCCCTTTAACAAGGATGGGAGCCAGAGTTAAGTTTTCTAATACTGTTTTGTGCGGATAGAGATTAAATTGCTGGAAAACCATGGCTGCCGACTGACGTATTTGGTTTACCGGCGCGTTGGGGGAGGTGATATCTACACCATCAACGATTACTCTGCCGCTGTTTGGCCGTTCCAACAAATTCATACACCGGATCATCGTGCTTTTGCCGGAACCACTTGGCCCGATAACAACAAGTTTTTCACCGGTTTTGACAGTCAAATCAATGTCTTTTAGCACATGGTTGTGCCCGAAAAATTTGTTTACTTTTTCTAATGTAATCAAACTATTCCTCCTTTCTCATTATGATAAAAAATTAGCGATAAAAAAAGACACTCAAATCCATGTTTGGATTGAGCGTCTTTGCCCAGCTATGCTGTTATTTAAATTATATATCCCAGTCCTAGCAAAATCAAGAAAAAGATAATAAAAAGTATAATATTTGCAGACTATTAGGGTCTTGTTGTATCGCAGGGAAATACTTTATATCAGTAATTTCAATTAAAGCACCAATTATTTCATGGCCTAGGGGAATTGGATTGCTTAGTTAGAAGGTACCCCATGTTCAGCAGTTATCAACTACTGGGTGAAACCTTTACCCGTCTTAACCGGCGTTTCGATGCCAGAGAGCGAATATCATTAATAGGGTATCGCAAAGGTTTGGAGGCCGAGCAATTACTTAGCGGTTTTAATCAACTGCTGGAGGACATAGAAAGCAAAACAGAAGCGCTGCAACAAAGTGAGATGAAGTTTCGGGCGTTGGCTTATCATGATACTTTAACAGGGTTGCCTAACCGCCTGTTTATTACCGAACGCCTCTGGGACGAAATGGCAAAAGCCAGCCGGTAATCACGGGGTCAGGCCTTGCGTTTTTGCATTATTATGCAAAACGCAAGGCCTGACCCCTAAAAACCTTTGACGTAATTGTTGAACTGTATAAAGGTTTTTTCAGGAAATTGGCGAAATAATTAATTATATGGACTAATCATAGTAGTTATTTTGGAGGGATGTTTTGTGGCAACAGATATTTTAGTGGAGAATGATGAAAATGTGAAAAAGTCGAGTTGGGAGGCATTCATAAAGCAAAATGTTCTAGACTTTATGATGCAGCACAATTTGCAGGCAATAACGGTAGATGACGGCGCAGGGAAGAAAGGTGTTATCAAACGCACGGCAAAAGGCGACTACTCTGTGCAAATAACTTCGAATGAAATATTATAACTTGAAATTTAAATACCTAGTGGTTTGAAAACACCATTTTGTCATTGCGTTGTCATTCTATATAGTATCCAATAAAGATGTACAGGCGTGTTGTTAGTATAAGCGTAAGTCAAGCGCCGGCGGTGGAGCGTTACTAACAACACGCCTAGAAAAAAATCTTTATTGGATTTCATATATTTCTATAAATTTTAAAAGAATAATTTGGAAGGATGATGGTCCGTGATGAAAAAAGTGGTAGCTTTTATCGGGAGTCCGAGAAAAAATGGCAATACCTCAACCTTGGTAGAGGAAATGGCTAAAGGAGCAAAAGCGGCAGGGTCCGGGGTCAAGATTTATCGTCTTCATGATATGAATATAAAACCCTGCCAGAGTTGTTTTTACTGTCGCGGGGTAGAAAACTGTGCGATAAAAGATGATATGCAAGCAGTGTATGAAGATATAAAGCAAGCCGGGGCGGTTATTATCGGTTCACCTGTGTATATGTTTCAGGTTACAGCTCAGACTAAGCTCTTGTTGGACAGACTGTTTCCGCTTATGGATGCTAATTTTAACCCGAGATTCGGTACGAAAAAAACTGTTATGGTTTATGCGCAAGGGAACCCTGATCCTGATGCTTTCAAAGCATCGTTTGAGGCTAATGCAACTGTGCTGAAAATCATGGGACTGAATGTTGTGGATACAATTATAACGGCGAGTGCTAATGATCCCCAAACTTCCTGTAGTAATGCCGATCTTATGGCAAAAGCGTTTCAAACAGGAAAAGCACTGGTAGAGTAGGCAGGAGATGCCAGCCTAATAGTAAAAAACCCGCGAAATCGCGGGTTTTTTACATAGTAGCGGACTATTCCAGGAGTTCTACAAATCCTTGCGCACCGCCCACGCGTATTTTCTGGCCGTCCCGGATTATTGGGGTTGCGCCGTCAACCCCAACTACTGCAGGGATGCCATATTCACAGGCCACAGCGGCACCATGGGTCAGCAGACCGCCGACTTCGGTCACCAGACCGGCCGCGAGCGGGAACAACGGCGTCCAGCCCGGATCGGTATAAGGTGCGACCAATATGTCTCCTTTATCCATTATAGCCTCTTCCAACTGCAAAATAACGCGGGCACGGCCCTCGACCACTCCGGCTGATACGGGACTTCCCGCCAAAGCGCCTGGTGGTACATGAGCTCCCGGTTTGGCGGTAATGATTTCTCCCTCGCTGGTTATAGCGCGGGGGGGAGTTAACTTCTCGCATGTTTAAATTTTTCTTGGCGCGCCATAATGACACTGCGGTCTAACTGTTGGGTTTCGATTGTCTCTTTAATTTCCTGCAGCGACAACCAAAAAATATCTTCGGGGTGTTCAAGGACTCTGTCCGCAATCAGCTTAGCGGCCTCTGCCAGAATTGCCTGCTTGACAATATCCAGATTCTGGACAATAAAATACTTGGGGTGCTCCCAAAGGTATCGCCCGCCGCCTGCTTCAGATATTCAATCACTGCCGGATGGTCACGCACGGTATCGGCTAAATCCCCTAGGGTCGGTCTAACGAATCCCGAAGGGTTTTTCCCGGTAAACGGCGAAATAACCGTTTAGTGAGTAGATAAGGTGTAGTTAGCGTTGTTATGACTGGGGGGATAACGTGTTTGCCTGTGATATTATTTGCTTTTTAGACGACAATAACGTTGTGCAGCATTTTGAATTCAGAAGCCCTACCGGTACGGACAACTTTCAGGGAATGTGGAGCGAATATATCGGAAAACCCATTACAAGTTTTCTTGATATTGAGTTGAATTCAAACAGTGGTTACGCTAATTGGAAAGGAACTCCGTTCTGGTTTACCAAGAGTGAAAACGTCATGGGAAGCGGCTTTATCCTTTTTATGACAGGGGGTACAAACAACAGTAAAATCTATGAAGAGGCGATGGACTGTATTTCCGAAGGCCTTCAGGTGTTTGACCGGAACGGATATCTGCTGTTTTGTAACAAAGAAAGTGAACGCATTGAAAAAATGGACAGGACCAAAATCATTGGCAAGCATCTGCTGGATATTTATGAGCTTAATGAAGATTACAGCACCATTTTAAATACCATCAAAAATAAAGTACCGGTTATGAACCGGTGCGATTATTTTAAAAATAAGAACGGTGAAATGATTACCACAATGAATTCAGGCTATCCCTTATTCATAGATAACCAGCTGATCGGCGCCATGGTGTTGGTACAGGACGTATCCATTCTTGAACAATACTGGACCAAGGCCAATGTGTTTGAAAAGTATTTGTCAGAACGGGAAGTCGATCGGCGTTCCCGAAAACAGAAAAATTATTATACTCTTAAATATTATACTTTCAGTGATTTGATTGGTGAAAACGAAGGTTTTGTAGAAGCCGTTAATCTATCGCGAAATGTTGCGTTACGGGATTGTGCCGTGCTGATTTATGGAGAGACAGGCACCGGCAAAGAATTATTTGCCCAGAGTATTCATTCAGCCAGCAATAGAAAGAACAAGGAGTTTGTGGCGGTCAATTGCGCCGCTATTCCGGAGAGTCTGATCGAGGGGATTTTATTTGGTACCGAAAGGGGTACTTTTACCGGAAGTTCCGACCGGATGGGGTTATTTGAACAAGCCGAGGGCGGTACGCTGTTTTTAGATGAGATTAACTCCATGGATTTGCATGTACAATCCAAACTGCTGCGGGTACTGCAAGAAAAAAAATTCAGGAGAGTGGGCGGCTTACGCGATATTGAATGTGATGTCCGGATTTTGTCCTCCACGAATGAAGACCCATTGTTTTGTGTTGAAAATAATAAGTTAAGAAGAGATTTATATTACCGGATTAATACCGTTACCGTGAATATTCCTCCGCTCAGACAGCGGCTGGACGATATTGAACGGTTGACTCATTATTTCATCGAAAAATTATCGTATCGATACTCGAAGCAGGTTAAGGGTGCGTCCGGTGAAGTTATAAACACGTTCAAATCCTATGATTGGCCTGGTAATGTCCGGGAACTGCTGCATGTGCTTGAATATGCCTTTAACATTATGACCGGGAATCGCATCGAATTATTTCATCTTCCCAAATATTTGCAGGAAAGGCGGCAAGAGCCTTCTGCCATACTTGGACCGGAGTGCAAAACGGCTTTGCACTTTGAAACATTGGAGCAGCTCATGGCCGAGTATGAAAAGAAAGTCATTGAAAACACTTTAAAGCATTGTAAGTACAATGTCAGCAAGACGGCGCAAGTTCTGGGCATAAAAAGGCAAAGCCTGCAGTACCGGATAAAAAAGTATGGATTTAAAACAACCCAATAAGAGCAAAGTGGCTGGATAGTAAACAGCAAAATGATTTTGCATGCAAAATCATTTTGCTGTTTATTTCGCATTTCTCGCATTATTTATACTTTACATATCCAATTTCATAAAAAAATAATATGATGAATATTCGAAAATACCTACTTTAAAGGACAATAGAGAGAAAAATCTATTATTAATGGACATAAATGCAAATATGGACTTAATTTCTGATAAAAAAATTGCAGTGCATCATGCAAAGTTGGCATGATATTTGCAATAGTAATATAATCAAAATCAAGGAATGGCATAGCGCGCCAGCGGCAGCGCGAAATAAGCAAAGATTCCATTTCAATTAGCAAAGGGGCTATAAATGGTATACATTTATAGTCCCTTTTTTTAGTGGAATAAGATAGGAACTCCGTACTGTCAAAGAAGGAGGGCGATGCGAATTTTATATTAGTTTAGTCTTATAAAATTCGGGTACAGGTCTGTGGGGGCGATTCGCCTGGATATAGTGAAAAAAGGTGGTGAGAATTTGGATTACATCAAATACCTGCAAAAAAACATTTCAACGGTTTTGGACTATACCCAAACCCATTTTTCCCTTGTCCTCTGGGCGGTTGGAATTTCTCTTTTACTTTGGATTCCGCTGGGAATGGTAATTACCAAAAACGAAAAATGGGCCAACCGGGTGATAGGCATTGCCAACACAATCTTTTGCATACCAAGCTTGTCGCTGTTTGCAATTTTAATAACCGTGCCTTTTTTGGGGTTAGGCCGGCGGTCAGCCTTAGTTGCGCTGGTGTTGTATGCGATGATGCCGTTGGTAAGGAATGTTTACCAGGGGATTAAGGCTGTCGACAAAAATGTCATTGAAGCTGCCAAAGGCATGGGAATGAGTTCCTGGCAAATTCTCTGGGAAATTGAACTTCCCTTGGCTGCTCCCGTTATTTTTGCCGGTTTCCGGATTACGGTAGTCATGACCACCGGGATAGCAGCAATTGCCACCTACATCGGTGAAAGAAATTTGGGGCGCCTCATTGCCGAAGGTTTAACCCGGTTCAATGTAGAGATGATTGTAGTCGGCGCTTTGCTTATTGCGATTATGGCCATAGCCATGGACAGTATTTTGGGGAAATTTGAAAAAAGAATTGTGCCCCGGGGACTTAGGGTCCGCCGCGGTTAGGTTGCCGGTGCGGCCCCTTCCGGGCATACGCCAATGAGGAGAGTTCAATGTGATTGAGTTAAAAGAAGTAACAAAATTGTATAAGGGTCAGGTTGCTCCGGCTGTTGACCGCCTTTCCCTTACTATCGAAAAAGGGGAAACCTGCACGTTCCTTGGTCCCTCCGGCTGTGGCAAGAGTACCACTTTGCGCATGATTAACCGAATGATCGAACCGAGTTCAGGGACTATCCGCATCAATGGTAAAGATGTGAAAGAGGAGGACCCTAACAAACTCCGGATGGGTATTGGCTACGTTATTCAACAGATCGGTCTGTTACCCCACCGGACGGTTGCCGAGAACATTGCCATAGTACCGCGCTTATACGGTTGGCCCAAAGAGAAAATAAATGAGCGGGTTGACGAACTGCTGCGATTAATTGGCCTAGACCCGGAAATGACCAGGAACAAGTATCCGTCGCAACTCAGCGGGGGTCAAATGCAAAGAATCGGGGTAGCCAGAGCCATGGCGGTTGATCCCCCGGTCATGCTGATGGATGAGCCGTTTGGCGCTGTTGACCCTATCGCCCGGAACTATCTCCAAGACGAGTTTTTGCGGCTGCAGAAAGAAATGAAAAAGACCATTTGTTTTGTAACCCATGACATCAATGAAGCCATTAAGATGGGTGACAAAATTGCCATTTTCAATCAGGGAAAATTGGTTCAACATGGAACACCGCAAGAAATTCTGACCCGGCCTGCTAATGACTTTGTCAGAGATTTTATCGGTTATGACCGGGTTGTAAAGAAATTAAGTTTATTTCAGGTGAAAGAGTTAACCCGGCGGCACATGTGTATTGCCAGTTATGCCGAATTAGCTGATATCTGCCGGAAAATGAACGATGCTAAAGCCGAGGTCTGTTTTATCACCAATGCGGCCGGTGAATGGGACGGCTTTATTACTGCCGCCGAAATTGCCAATAAGGAAAAACTGACAGGCAAATCGGTTTCTCCGGAAAAAGTGCAGGCAATGGCCCTAAACCAAAAACAAGCCGTTGTGCAAGAAACATTTTTGTTGCGGGATGCGCTGTCGCTGATGTTAGAACTAAACACAGACTATCTCGGCGTTTTCGACAGGAACGAGCCGGTAGGCATGATTACTCTGAGTGATATTAGACAGCACTCTAGCAGAAAAGGGGGCGAATAAGTGGTTTGGGGGCGTTTTCAAGAAGCACTTGTTCATAGAGTTCCGGCAGCATTAGCCACCCATATTTTAATGGTTCTGATTACTATTGCGATTGCCATTGCCATTTCTGTTCCGATAGGAGTGCTTTTAACCAGACCTAAGTATAAAAAATATGGGGTTGTTATTTTAAACATCCTTAACCTGCTGCAGACCATTCCCGGTTTGGCCATTGTCGCCCTGGCCATGCCGGTCCTGGGGCTGGGTTTTAAACCTACGATTGTCGCTTTAGTTGTCCAAGGCTTGTTGCCTATTGCCAGGAATACCATTGTCGGTTTAGCCGAGGTAAACCCTGATATCAAAGAGGCAGCGAAAGGCATGGGGATGTCTGAGAAAAAAGTGCTGTACGAAGTTGAACTGCCGTTGGCCATGCCGATCATCTTGGCAGGGGTAAGGACATCTACCGTGTATGTGGTTAGTGCCGGTACTTTGGCTGCTTACATCGGGGGCGGCGGTTTGGGCGATATCATATTAAGCGGCTTAAACATGTTGTGGCCTGAATTCCTCATTGTTGGGGCCGGCATGGGGGCTTTGCTGGCTATATTTCTGGACAGAATGCTGGGATATGTTGAACACCGGATGACTCCGCCAGGATATGGGGTGTAGTCTATAAAAAACTTTTGCCAGGAGGATGATGAAAAAAATAAGGGTTCAATTTGCTGCATGGAGATTACAAAAATATTATTATGCGAGGGAGAGGGTAAAATGAACAAAATGGTAAAATACGGACTGGCAGTAGTGTTGATACTTGCGTTGACGGTGGGAATCGTCGGGTGTGGCGGCAGCAGCCAATCCAATAGTAGCACTACCGCAAAAAATGAAAACAAGCCGACAATTGTTGTTGGCTCCAAGACTTTTACAGAGGCTTTGCTGCTGGGTACTATGACCTACCAATACTTGCAGAGTCTGGGTTATCCGGTGGAAAATAAGGTGGGTCTTGGCGAATTGGCGGTGATCCGGCCGGCACTGGAGTCGAAACAGATCGGCGCTTACTGGGAATACACCGGGACTGTGCTGATCAATGTTATGAAACACGATCCAAGTTTTGATGAAAAAGAAAGCTACAACCTGGTTAAAGAATGGGACGCTAAAAATAATATTATCTGGCTTGACTACGCGCCGCTCAACGACACGTATGCCATCATGGCCAGAAAAGACGTAGCCGACAAGTATAACTTGAAGAGTGTTTCCGATCTGTTTGCCCAGATCAATAAAGGAGAAAAGCTTAAATTTATTACTGCGCAAGAATATGTTGAGCGTCCTGACGGCCTAACTCATCTGGAAACTGTCTATGGCTCTAAGTATCCGCGGGACTTGTGTGTCAATGCGGCTTTAAACATTAGTTATGAAGCCTTGAAAGCCAGCCAGGCTGAAATCGGACTGGCGTTCACAACCGATGCCAGGATTAAAGCATACGGGCTAGTTACGCTTACTGACGACAAGAAGGCTTTCCCGGTCTATAACGCCGCACCGCTCTTTAGAAAAGAGATTATTGATGCTTATCCCCAAATTCCTGAACAAATGAAAAAACTTAGCAGTCTACTGGATAATGATACTATTATGGAGCTAAATAAAGCTGTTGACATTGATAAGAAAAGTGTGGAAGAAGTATCGAAAGAGTTCTTGACCAAAAAAGGGCTGATTAAGTAATGGTTTAACAGGGGAGGGTACGAGGCATGCCGCTTGTGGACGATTTCAGCAAACTTTTTGACGCTCCCGGCTTTATTAAGCCTTACTTACATTTCTTTGCAACCAAGCAGGAAATGCGGCTTGCCGCAACCCTGGGCAAAGAAAGCCTGACAGCCAGAGAGCTTGCCGGGTTGTTAGCACAGCCTGAGGAAGAAATCGAAAGCTGTCTGGAACAAGCCTATTTGCGCCACATCATTGATAAAGACAGCGAAAATGACACCATACGTTACCGGGCCGGCAATTTTTATTCCCGACTGAGAAATTTCTGTCTCTTCGGCAATTATCATATAATTCCCCCAAGGATCCGAAAAAAACTGGATGAATGGGATTTTGCCGAATATCTGAAAAGAAATGATTATTTTAAAGCAGTTCATGATGCTAGCCCGGAATATGACCAGTGTCATAATGAATGGATACTTCTCGTATCTGAGGTAGAAGCAATGATTGATGCGGCAACGGCAATCAGAGTGTTGCCCTGTGATTGTAAGATGTTGGCCGAAAACTGCGACCATTCGCGTGAAATTTGCTTAGTCCTTGATAAGAACCGGGTGACTGACCGGACAGGTGGCCGGGAATTGACCAAGGATGAAGCCAAAAAGTTAATTCGCGAGTTAGACCAAGAAGGTTTGATGCATACCGGTGGGCCGCCAAACTGGCAAGAAACAGGTCCGGCCGTTGTTTGTAACTGTTGTGCGTGTTGTTGTTATCCGTTCAGAGCGGCAATACAGCTGGGCACCAAAGGAAAGTGGCCCAGGTCCCGTTATGTTGCCGTATATGATAAGGAAAAATGCCTTCAATGCGGTTTGTGCGCCAAACGGTGCTATTTTGCCGCATTCCATTTTGCCGGAATGGATGGAAATGAGATGAAACAGATGGCTTTTGACCCCAAATTATGCTGGGGCTGCGGTATTTGTGTGAGTACATGTCCGTCTCAGGCTATACGGCTCGTAAAAATTTCCGGTGGGGAAATGGCTTAAGAAGGATTGGTATCATGTGCTATGCAAACTTCCATCAAGGTTGGAGGTATAGTTAATTTGATCAAAGAGATAACGCTAGGTGAAAAGCCGATTACACTGGAAGAATTTGTAGCGGCAGCCAGATATGGAGCGCAAGTGTCTTTTTCTCATGGATACTGTGGCAGGGTATGCCGCTCCCGGCAATTGGTGGAAAAATTTCTTCAGGAAAACCGGGTGATTTATGGCGTGACCACCGGTTTTGGCGACAATTGGGACAAAGTGATCAGCGCAGCAGATGCGGTTACATTGCAACGAAATATTATCAGATCACATGCTTGTTCGGTAGGCGAGCCGCTAGAGCCGGAAGTAGTCAGGGGAATCATGCTGATGATGCTCTTAAATTTGGGGCAGGGCTATTCCGGAGTCAGTTTGCGGTTGCTGGAAACCATTGCCGGTCTTTTGAACAACAATATTACCCCTGTTGTCCCGAGTCATGGTTCAGTGGGCTATCTAGCGCCTGAAGCCCATATCGCGTTAGTGTTGTTAGGAGAGGGCCAGGCATGGTATCAGGGAGAAATGATAAGCGGCAAGGCTGCGTTGCGGAGTGCGGGCATGGCGCCGGTCGATCTTGGCTGTAAAGAAGGCTTGGCCTTGGTTTCCGGCACAACGTCAGTAACCGCCCTGGCCGCCCTTGCTGTATATGATGCCGTCAACGCCGCTAAAACTGCCGATATTGCCGGAGCCATGAGTTTGGAAGCGTTAAAGGGGACAACCAAGGCCTTCGATCCCAGGTTACAGTCGGTACGACCGCATGAGGACCAGATATTGACAGGCAGTAATATGTTGAAAATTCTGGGAGACAGTGAAATTGCCCTCAAATATAAAGAGTACCGGTTACAGGATGCGCTTTCATTACGGTGCATGCCACAGTTGCATGGCGCGGCCAAGAAAACGTTGAAGGACGCGGTAAAGGCAATTTTAGTGGAAATGAACTCTTGTTGCGATAATCCGGTTGTGTATCCCCAGGGGCATGATGGGGTAGCATTAATGGGTTGTAATGCCGATGGCGCGTTTGTGGGTATTGAGGCCGACTCAGCCTGTATTGCCATGACTAATCTGGCCAAAATGTCTGAACGGCGGATAGAACGGATGATTAACCGGCATGTTAGCGAACTACCGCCGTTTTTAATTGAACAGGCAGGTTTAAACAGCGGTTTTATGGTGCCCCAGTATACGGTGGCAGGCTTATTGGGAGAATTACGGTTATTGTCTCATCCTGCCACGATCGATAATATTCCCACATGTGCCAGCCAGGAAGATTATATCAGTATGGGCTATAATGCTTCCCGTAAGGCATATCAGGCGGTCAGACTGCTGGAATACATTTTGGCAATCGAGCTTTTACACGCTGCTCAGGCATTAGAGTTTCTCAAACCATTGCGCCCGGGCAAGGCAACAGGGGCTGTTCATAATCTAATCCGGCAACAAGTTCCCCGTCTGGAAGAAGATCAGTATTTATACCCGTACATTCAGTATGTCTGGGAACAAGTTCATGAAGGGCGGGTTGTTGAAACCGTGGAAGAAATCGTTGGGATGCTGGAGTTCTGATATTGCTGGATAGCACGTCATAAAAGTCAAAAAAGGGGCTGCGGATACTCTAAGTTTTCCCACAGCCCTTTTTGGCTTTTTATAAACGGCGGTTCTCGCATGTTCAATATTTCATTCTGAAATATTTGCTGACATTAGGGAAACGGCCGCAGGGTTTGTATGTTAATCAATTTCTACGTTATCAAGATCGCGGCCAATCCATCGTGATATTCCAAGAAATTCATTTACGGCAAGCGTTATTGCTTCCGCTTGTTGTTCGTCACTTATTAACTGCCCGGGCTTAACTGCTTTTATAATAACGAACTGACTATATTGCCGGCCTAAGGCCAGATAAAAGTCCTCTTGTTGCGTAAAGGGATTAGCTGCAATGGTGTTATAGGTTTGCAGCCGTGAGTTTAGTTCATTGTTGAATAACATCTTAAACATATAGTGCGCATTGGTTTCCTGGTACTGCCAAAGCGCAATTGGTTTAAGACAAGATTTGTCGAAAACGTCTTTTCCCAATAAATGACGGAGTTTTTTTAGTTTTATATCAAGGCACTGGCGGATGACGTCAAAAATTTTGTTACGGCCGGAGGAGTCACCACATATTTGGTACAAAGCATAATCTACCGCAAAAATCCTCAGATACAATAGTTCTAAGGCAAAAACCTTCTGGCAAATAAGCGGCAAATCAGAAAAATTACTTATCTGCGACCTGGCATGACTTAGGACACTGTTTCTGGTTTTTTCCAGTTCGATTAGTATTTCCGCCCAAGCAAAACCTATCATTTCCGGTTTTTGCCTGCCTTCTAGTCCGGAATAGTGAAAAGCGTCCATAACTTCAGTCCTTTCTTATTCGCCAGGCAGTTTCCCGTCAGGGTATATTTTGGTATCCTAATTTCAGTCTACTTCATCACCTAATTTTTTACAAGTAAATATGTAACTGCTCAAGGACTGATGGCAAGCTTTTAATTTTTGTGAAGTTGTCTGAATATAGCGGATGATGTAAAATAAAACAATAGCAGCACAAAATCGCCGTGAAAGTGATTGTAATTTATGGCGGATTTATGGTGGTGAAATATGAAACCATGGGAACAAGAGCTATAAACTAAAAAAGAGCATGGCAAACAAACCATCCAGGGGACGGTTTTTGAAAAAAATAACAGAAGTTTTATAATTATGTTCAAACCGCAATTACCGAGTAACCTTGCCTTTGAGCTATGAGAATGGCTTGCTCTACAGTGATCTGACGAGTATGTGGTATAGTTTCTGCCTTTTTGTAGAGTTCGGCATTGTAAGGTTCACTTTTTTTAAGGATGTGATAAATGGCGGTCAGCAACATACGTGCAATGGCTATGATAGCACGCTTATGACCGCGGCGCTTTTTGATGGATAAATAGCGGCCTCTGATTTCAGGGTGCTTATCACTTTTAACAACCGCATTAGCGATTTGCACTAAAAGTGGTTTGATATAAACACCGGCACGGGATATGCGCACAGAATATTTTTTGTCCGCGCTCTCGTTGTTTTGAGGGGTCAGGCCTGCCCAAGAACATAAGTGTTTGGCTGTAGGGAACACAGACATATCAACACCGATTTCCGAAATGATAGCGATAGCGGAAAAAGGGTTTTTGATACCTGGCACAGTGGACACTAACGAAAGTTCCTTGGCATAAGGCTCTGAAAGCGAAAGAATTAAGGATTCAAGATTGGCCTTGCACTTTTCCAATTCGTCATAATGCTGAAGAATAATATTCATTTTTTGCTGCTGTTCGGGTGTAATCATTCCGTCTAAGGCCAGACGGATATCGTCCGCCTTACGCAGCATAGAAGCATGAAGAAGAGGAACAAAATCGAAATCCTTGTCGTGAGGATTTTCAAGCAAGTAGTCAATGATTTTCATTGAACTCTTACCGAAAGTATCAGATATCACATTGGCAAGCTGGATATTTGATACAGTAAGGCAATTTTGAATCCGGTTCTTTTCGCTGGAACAAAAGTTTGTGAGCTTGAAACGATAGCGCATTAAATCACGTAACTGACGTATTGGAAGAGGCGGCATAAAGCTACCGGCAACGAGGTCATGCTTAAATAAGTCAGCAATCCATTTGGCATCCTTTTTATCGGTTTTCTTGCCACGGATAGCCTTCACATACTTTGGGTGGGCCAATGTGATTTTACAGGTGGCTTCCAAAATATTGTACACAGGAATCCAATACTTGCCGGTAGATTCCATACAGACATCTGTACATGAATTAGAGTGAAGCCATTCCGATAACTCGCGTAACCCTTTGGTAAAGGTAGAAAAGCGTTTCGACTTGTAAGTGGTAACCCCTTTGTTATCGGTAGAAGCAATACACGCCACAATAAACTTTTTGTGGACGTCAATTCCACAACAGATTGGATAAACGATTTTTAACATTCAAGTCTCCCTTCGCAAAAGATTATTGAGAGAAACAGGCATTGACTGATTGTCCAACAATAAACGAGTTGTTTATACAAAGATAAGTCTCCGTGCTCTAATGGCACACTTATTTGTGCTTGATAGGACAATCTACACATATAAATATGCGGTCAACTCCGAAAGGAGCAGCACACTCACCCCAACGTGATTTGTAGTTGCCTGTAATCTCAACAATCTAGTTTTAAAATAAAATAAGCTCAATGGCAACGGTTTCATCCCGTTTTGTGCCTTGAGCGCAGCGAAAGGAATGGTTATAAATATGAAAAAGCTGGAAGTAGTCCTGCTGGGAAAGCCGGTGGTGTGCTGGCAGGGAAAAAGAATAACCTTTCCGTTTACTAAGCTGGAGGGGCTTTTTTATTATTTGGTCCTGACAAAACAAGCCACCCGTGATGAATTGGCTGCATTGCTTTGGAGCGATACTGACGATACAACTGCCAAAAAGAATCTTAGAAATGCAGTATATCTGTTGAAAAAACTCATTGCCGAAGAATTCCTGCTGACGCCGGGCCGAAATATTATTTTGGTTAATCCGGAATTTGCCCTTGAGATTGATACCGATATGTTTTTGGCTAGTGAAGGGCCGGATAGTAAGAACGGCATTGAACTGTACCGTGGCGAGTTTATGGAGGGTTTTGCCCTAAAAGATGCCGAAGAATTTGAAGCATGGATACTCCGGCAGCGGGAAAGTTTCCGGGAATTATACATCAACCGGGTAAAAAAGCTTGTCGTTACCTTGCTGGACAGTAAGCAGTATTCACAGGCTAAACACTATCTTAAGCAATTGATTCAGGTTGATGAATACAATGAAACTAGCTATCGTACTTTAATGCAACTCTATGAAAGAGAACGGGCATTCAATAAAGCGCTGGAAGTATACCGCAATCTCAAGAACAAACTGGCCAAGGAATTGGGCATAAAACCGGATGCGGCGACAACTGACCTGTATAACCGTATTCAACAGCGAAAAATGGATAGCGCATTGCCTGCCGGCAGTTCTCAACCTCCGGGGGAAGTATTCTTCGGGCGGGAACGGCAGCTTACTATTTTAAAGAATCGTATCAGGCAGTTTCAGAAAACCGATAAATCCTCGCTTATTGTGGTAGTTGGCGAACAAGGGGTAGGCAAGACTGCTTTAGTGCGGCAGTTGGTTAGCTCTATAAACTTAGACGGTATATTGTTGTTTGAAGCCCAGTGTTATCAGGCGGAAGAAAAATACCCATTTAAGCCGTGGAATGGAGTTTTTCGTAAAATTGCTCAGATACTTGAAGAGCAGCAAGTTAAATTGCCTGCCTTGTGGCAACATATTGTATCATATATTTTCCCGGTTGTGGCTGATAGTAGCGTGTTTTCTTCTCCTGACCCGGTTTTAAATTTAGATTTGATGAACTATAATGTGGCGCAGGAAGTCATCTGTGGAATACTCAGTAAAGTGACTGGCAATAAAAAAACTATTATACTGGTGGAAGACATCCAGTGGATCGACCCTAACAGTTTTATGCTTATAAAGCAACTGCTTCTTAATAATCCCGGTAAGTTTCTGGTTATTGCCACTTGCCGCAATGAACCGGAATATCAAAAAAAATTCAACGCTGCCGTGGCGCCGCTGGAAAGACAGGGACTGTTGCTGCGCGTGCCCGTTGACCGGTTTACTTGCGAAGAAGTGGCGGAATTTTCAACTCTTAGGCTGCCGCCGGATAAAGTTACGCCCCAGTTGCTGCGCTCTTTGTATGAATATACTGAGGGAAATGCCTTGTTTTTGGTTGAGTATTTTAATTTGCTTCAGGAAGGCCGGAATATTGACATCATATCGTCCCGCATTCAGAGCATCCTGCGGGACAGGGTATCCGTTGTTTCGGAGAAAGGACGGCTAATCCTGAACATCGCCTCGGTTTTTTTTGATGAGGTCAATAGTAAGCAGGTATTGTCCTTGTGTGGCTTAAGCGAGTTAGAACTGGTGGAAGCGCTGGAAGAACTTCAGGAAAAAAATCTATTGGTGGAAGTTGTCGACCCCAAGTCGGATAAAATTGCCTACCGGTTTTATCATGGCAAAATCCGGGATTTTGTCTATTCGCAGCTTTCGCTTGCGCGGCGCCGGGTGTTGCATGACAAAATCGGCATGATGATGGAAGCTGAGCTGAAAAATGATTTTCGGGACAGAGCCTTGTACTCCGCGCTTTTGTACCACTTTTCCCACTCAGGTAACAAACTTAAGGTTTTGGAGTATACAATTAAAATAGCTGAGGGCTACTCGTATGTAAGTCATGAACTATTTCCGCACATCAGCGACAATTATCTCTACGCCGGTGGTAATTTATGCATGGGTCAGCATCAGGCTGCGAAATATCTGCAGGAAGTGGGCGGCATTATCGACGGTATCAAAGAGACAGAAGGTACTTCCGACAGGCTAAGTTATTTTGAGGCAGCCTATTTGGATATGCTGGGGCGGTATTATATTTGTCAGGACGAACACCGTAAAGGGATACATATAATACATTCGATGATTGACCTTGCTGCCGGAATTGGCGACTACGAGTATGTGGCCAAAGGCTATCAGCAGATTGTGTATTATGGTATCCGGAATAACAAGGCTCCCATTATTGAAAAGTTTGCCAAAAAAATAATTGATATTGCCCGGAAATACAGTTTGAAGGAAAAACTGGCAACAGCACTACGGTTTCTGGGGGTGGCTTACGCTATTAAACTGGAGTATGCCCAGGCGGAAGAATATTATCGTAAATCTATTGCGTTATTTAAAAAAATCGAGGACAACCGTAATAACTATACATTAAGCATTGCGGCCGCGTATAACTATATTGGCGACTTACGACGCTTTGAGAAAAAATTTGGTGAGGCCATTGAATATTATGAACAGGCTATCGAGCTGTGTCTGAAGAAAAATATTTACAAAGGGCTGGCCCTGTTTTACACTAATGCCGGTCACGCGGCTTTTGAAATGAGTGAGTACGGGAATGCTGAACACTATTTGACTGAGGCCGTTAAAATGTACGAATGGCTGGGAGTCCGGTGGGGATATGCCACTTTAAACAGCTTATTGGCGCTTTTGGCAGTAAAGAACGGCAGAATGTACGAAGCGCTGGAAAAGCTGCAAACAGCCGATGATTGTGTAGCAAGGCTCAAAGACATTGGGCAACGAGGGATGGTCTTACGGGCTAAAGCGGAAATTAGGAGTGTTATGGAAATTGACCGGCAGGCCCGGCAGGTATTTGCAGAGTATCTGCCGCTTTCAGTCGAAGAATATTGCCGGCAGGGGCGGGAGGTTTTCGCCAAACTGGGGGATTGCTACGAAATCAATATTTTGGATAATATTTCCAACAAAAATTTACAACAACTATAAATGCTTCGGTTTGAAGATTCAAGACGGTGGACTGGTAAAAGAGCCAATGGGTATGCTGCGCAAGCAGCCCCATTGGCTCTTAAAATTCGGACTCGCACGATGACGCTTCGAAAAAATTTACTTTCTTGAGGATATTCAATTTTTTCATGCGGGCTTGCAGGTTTTGCCGGTGTATTCCCAGGGTTTCGGCAGCTTTCGTAATATTGCCTTTATGGAGGGCAAGGGCATTAAGAATGAGACGTTTTTCCGTAGCGGCAAGGATATCGGGTAACGCGGACATGGGTAAGTTTGCCGGCGGGCTGAAGTATTGGGGCGGGGAGTAGAAGTTGCGTAGGTAATCCGGCAAGTGGTTAGGTGTTAAAACTGTTTCATTGTCGCCAAAGCTTACCGCATATTCCAGAACGTGATACAGCTCCCGGACGTTACCCGGCCATTTATGCGCAGCAAAGATGCTTGCTACTTCCGGTGCCAGGGAGGTAATACGTTTTCCATAAATTTTATTAAACCGTTTTAATAAATTTTCTGCCAGCAGCAGCACGTCTTCTGACCGCTCGCGCAGGGGAGGAATGGTTAGATTGACAACAGCAATCCGGTAATAAAAGTCTTCGCGCATTTTGCCTTCACGTAACAGTGTCCGGCAATCAACATTGGTTGCGCTTATGATCCGGCAGTAAATGGGAATTTCCTTACGGTCGCCCAGCCTGCGGACCCGCTTTTCTTCCAGTGCTCTTAAGAGTTTAGACTGCAAAACTAGACTCATGCTGTTAACTTCATCCAAAAAGAGGGTACCGCCGCCTGCCTGTTCCAATAGTCCGGGGGTGTTCTCGGCGCCGGTAAAAGCTCCTTTGACTGTGCCAAATATGATTCCTTCCAGCAGAGTTTCAGGAATTGCCGCGCAGTTTACCGCTACAAACGGTTCGGCAGCAGCTTGACCGTAATTGTGGATACTTTGGGCAAATAATTCTTTACCTGTGCCGGTTTCACCTGTTAGCAACACCGGGGCACAGCCGAGTGCCGCTTTTTTGGCTTTGTCAATTACTGCCTGTATTTGGCTGCTGGTACCCAAGATGTCGCTGAAAGTATAAGTAGCGCCGGTTCCGGATTGCTTAGCTGTCTGCGTATGGTGCTGCAACTGTCCTTGAAGGTCGATTACTTTATTGAGTAAATTCGCCATTTCGGTTATATTTTTATTTATCGAACAAACAGCGATAATTTCACCATTGCGCTTAATCGGAACAAAACTGGACAGCATATGCACTTCCCGGTGATCGACCGTCATATACTTTTGATACTTATCCAGGACCGGTTGGCCACTTTTAAATACCGCCAGTAATTCGGCCAGCATATTTTGGCGGTGAGCCGGTTCGAACCGTTCAATTTTATTATTGTAGAATAGTTCATTGCCATGCTTATCAATAACATATAAGGCATCCTGGATATATCCGGTCATAGTTTCCAGGAACAAAAGCCTATCTTCCCAATCGCGCATAGAGTGCCTCCGGCCTTCCGTTATTTCTTATAATTTTATAATGCAAGATTTTATTGCGCAACTATTTATTGCGATTTTGTGAATTTTTGCAGTGATACTGACAGTGACCTAACTCTTCCCTAGTGAAAATTGACAAAAACAATGAATTTTTGTTGTTATTTACGATGAAAAACCAGCGTTGGTATAAATTTTGCATGCTACAACAGTAGTGTAACAGATGGCAAAAGAGGTGCGTACAAGAAACAATGAAAGAAGATGTGGTTGTTTTAACAGGTAAGACTTTAACCATTGAAGAAGTGGTCCGGGTGGCCCGTCACAATGCCAAGGTGGAGTTTCATCCTGAGGCGCAGGCAACTTGTGAAAAATCGCGGGAATTTGTATACCGGCTGGCGGAGAGCAATATTCCTGTATACGGTTTTACTACCGGGGTCGGAGCAAATAAGGATAAAAAAGTTGAAGCCGCTTACTACAATGAATATAACGTCAGCCTGGTCAGGTCGCACTGCGTAGCCGTGGGACCTGAGGCCACGCTGGCGGAGGTCAGGGCCATGATGGTAATCCGGTTGAACACGCTTTTGTTGGGAAACACGGGCATGAGTCCGGCTATCGCCGTAATGTACCGGGATATGCTCAACAAGGAAGTGACACCGGTGGTGCCCGAAAGAGGCTCAATTGGGGAAGCCGATATTGCCTGTTTGTCCCATATCGCCCTGACCATGATCGGGGAAGGCCAGGCGTACTATAAAGGGGAAAAAATGGCGGCGTCGGCGGCATTGGCCAAGGCCGGGCTTGAGCCGGTCATGCTGGGACCGAAAGACGGGCTTGCCCTTGTCAGCTCTAACGCGCTGGCGGCCGGTCAAGGCTCGCTTGTTCTGTACGACATCGCCAAACTGGTTGAGCTTGCCGACATTATTTACAGCTTTAGCCTTGAGGCTTTTAAAGGTAATGTCAGTCCGCTACATGAAGAGGTTAACCGTATAAGGCCGTTTAAGGGACAAAATGAGAGCGCCGCTCATGTCAGAGCATTGCTCACCGGCAGCTATTTGTGGATTCCGGGTATTGCCGACGCTCTCCAGGACCCGCTCTCCTTCCGCTGCGCCTGCCATATTCACGGTGCTGTGCGGGATGCCCTGCGGTATGTGGAAGACCTGATGAAGATACAACTGAATTCATCTGATGACAACCCCTGTGTGCTGATTGAGCAGAATGCCATCCTGTCCTGCGGTAACTTTGAGCCGGTTAGCTGGGCCATCGGGTTTGAAATGCTGGGGATCGCGTTGAGCCACTTGTCTAAAGCAGCCTGTTTCCGGACAATTAAGCTAAGTTCGGAATATTTCAGCGGCCTGCCCCGGTTTCTCTCGCCTGATCCCGACCATGTAATCGCTTTTGGCACCATTCAGAAACCCTTTACTGCTTTGGATGCGGAAATCAGGCATCTGGCCAATCCGGTTAGCATGGACTTCTACGCGGTGGCCGGCAATATCGAGGACCATGCCAATAACACTCCCTATGTGGTGCAAAAGACCAGAAAAATCATTGATAATCTTTATTATATTCTGGGTATTGAGGCTATGCATGCCGCTCAAGCCTGTGATTTACGGCAGGAACCGGAATTTAAGCTGGGGGTTGCGGGGCAGGTGGTTTATCGAAAGATACGCGAAGCAGTACCTTTCCTGGCTAAGGACAGAAACCTGACCATCGACATCGCAAACGCTTATGAGTTATTGAAGTCCGGTGTCATTCAGCAAGAGTTGAGCCACTTATCCGGGGTTTAGTATTGGTCCACTCAACCTGTGAGTTAGCAGTAGATGCTGCATGAAATCCGGCAGAAAGGGGGATCAAGCTAACGGGAAGCAGATTTCATGAGCAACCCAAATCATGGCATCCGGGTTGAGGACTATAGATAGCAGACAATCGAATAAAATAACAGGAGGTTAGAAAATGAACCCAGGAGGAAAACGGATCAGATGGACAATATTTGTTCCGATGATGCTGATTGTTTCCGCTTGTATTATCGCCGCAGTAACCGTTCCCAAAAGCTTTTTTGACATAGAAAACGCGATAGTAGAAGCGGCAATCAATAATTTTGGCTGGTTGTTTGACTTATTTGGCGTGGTTGCAGTTCTCAGTTGCTTTTATTTATTATTTTCAAAATACGGTGATGTGCGCTTGGGCGGACCTGACGCCAAACCGGAATTTGCCACCTGGAACTGGTTTGCCATTACCCTTACTTCCGGCATTGCGGTAGGTATCCTGTTTTGGGGTATTGCCGAACCGCTGTATCATTTCTGTACACCGCCGAAGGTACTTGGCATTCAGCCTTATAGCGAAGCTGCCGGGATATTTGCCATGTCTACCGCAACCCTGCATTGGACGTTAACTCCCTATGCCATGTATACTCTGGGGGGACTGATTGTCGGCCTGACTCACTATAATCTAAAGCTTCCCTACACGCAAGGAGCTACTCTGTACCCCATCTTTAAACAACGTTCTTTCGGCCTGGCAGGCACGGTACTGGATAACCTTTGCCTGTTCGCCATCATTGGTGGTGTAGCAGCCGTTATGGGCGTGCTGGCCATGCAGATCGGCAGCGGTCTGCATATTCTCACCGGTGTGGAAACCGGACCGGTTATCTGGTCGATAGTCATCATTATAACCACCATAGCCTCTATCGGGTTTAGCTATGGCGGTATTAAGAAAAGTATCAACTGGCTGGCCAGCCAGAACACCAAAATATTCCTGGGACTCATGTGCTTTGTATTAGTATTTGGGCCTACCGCCTTTATCCTGAAACTGGGTACCCAGTCTCTTGCCGATTACCTGCAGCACTTTTTTACCAAGTCGCTGTTTTTGAGTCCTATCGACCAGTCGGACTGGCCCAGATGGTGGACGGTTTACTATTGGGCCATCTGGCTGGCCTACGCGCCGATGAGCGGCATGTTCTTCGCCAGGATTGCCTATGGCCGCACAATCAAGGAATTTATTATGTGCAATCTTGTGGCCACTTCTGTTTTCGGTATGGTCTGGTTCTGGATATTCGGCGGTTCAGCCGTATATTATGAGTGGCAAAACCACAGCCTGTGGACCATTATCTCATCGCCGCAGGGCGGCTTGGAAGCATCGCTGTTTGCCTTTTTGCAGAATCTTCCTTTATCAACCGTCTTTAGCTGGATTATGCTGGGTACTATCATTATCTCCTATACCACCATGTCGGACTCCATGACTACGACGGTAGCGGCCATGAATACAACCGGCAACACCAAAGATGACCCGGAACCCCCGCAATACATGAAAATTGTCTGGGGAGCGGTGATGGGCGGCATGGCTCTCATTACTTTGACCGTAGGTACCGGCGGCAAGGTTTCCGGTATCGACGCAACCAAAATGATTGCCACCGTGGCCGGGATACCTATTCTTTTCTATGCCATCGCACAAGTTTATTCTATTTTTGCGATACTGTTCAACCCCAAAAAGTATGATGTTGCCTATTACCCTGAAACCGCGGAAAAAGCTGACATCCCGGCTGAACTCGCCGATGATGTCGAAGAGGGGCCAACAAGCGTAAGCGGTTAAGTGGTGTAACTGGTAAAGTATATGACTGGGCCCGGTAGTCAATGCTGGCTGATGATTACCGGGCTTAGTGGCAATTTGGACAGCATTGGGTGTTTCCAAATAATCCGGAAGGTGTGGGTAAATATGAAAGTAGAGATCAGTATGCAGGTAAACGGCAAACAGTATCACCTGACTGTAGCGCCGGAAGAACGGCTCATCGACGTACTGCGGCAAAGACTCCGCCTGACGGGAGCCAAAGAAGGCTGCGGTGAGGGGGAATGCGGTGCTTGTACCGTTATCATGGACGGAAAGGCTGTTAATTCGTGCATGGTACTTGCCTATCAGGCCCGAGGCGCGAACATTCTTACCATCGAAGGACTGGCCCCCCAGGGGGAACTGGACGTCATCCAACAGGCGTTTGTGGCTAACGGCGCGGTTCAGTGCGGCTATTGCACACCCGGAATGATTATGGCGGCAAAGGCTTTACTGATGAACAATCCTAACCCATCGGTAGAAGAGATCAAAACGGCAATTGCCGGCAATCTGTGCCGTTGTACAGGGTATGTAAATATTGTTAAAGCCATTCAAGCTGCCGCCTGCGCTTTGAAAGGAGCGGATGCAAGTGAGTAGGGCGGCATTCCGGATAACCGGATTTGATAATTTGCCCGGTGTTGTCACTGAGTTAAAGCAGAACCCGGGTACGGTCACTTTCATTAACGGCGGTACCGACTTTATTAACCAGATGGGTAAGAAAAAGCATGATTGGGTCATTGATTTATCCCAGGTAAAAGATTTAAAATACATTAAACAAGAAGACGGACTGCTCAAAATTGGTGCGGGAACGACCTTTGCGGAAATTGCGGCAAGTCAGACTGTCAGAGAGACGGCTGAGGCTCTGGCCCAGGCGGCAGGACAAGTAGGTTCGGTACAAATCCGTAACCGGGCGACAATTGGCGGTAATGTTGCATCGGCGTCCCCGGCCGGTGACAGCCTGCCTGTTCTTGCTGCTTTTGACGCCCGGATCGTTGTTGTCGGGCCGGCGGGAACGCGGACCATTCCGGTCATGCAAGCCATTGCTGATGAAGGCGGATCTTCGCTTAAGGAAAAAGAACTGATTACCGCGGTTTTACTGCCGCTTGCCGGTAATTGCCGGAGCGGTTTTAAGAAAATCGGCAGCCGCAGTGCTGTGACCATTGCCCGGATTAGTATGGCGATGGTGGCAGAATATGACAAGCAAACAAATACCATTGTTACCGGGAAAATTGCCTTAGGCGCGTTGGGCTGCCGGCCTGTATGCCCGGCGAAGGCCCGGGAGTTTATGACCGGACGGAAGCTTGACCGGGAGCTGGCCGCCGGTCTGGCTGACATATTATCGGAAACCGTCAATGAAGCAATACCAGGCCGGGAATCGCGGCCCTATAAAGCGGCAGCCGTTAAAGGTCTGGCGTTTGATATGATAAACAGCTTGTTTGGATGTTGCTTTGAATAAATAATTTTGACAGTCGGGAGGGTAAGAGGTGATGGCAGACAGAATTGCGGGCGGTTTTAAATATATAGGCAAGTCAATTCCTATTAGTGACGGGGCGGCAAAAGCCACCGGCCGGATTAAGTATACCGGTGATATGATGCTGGACGGAATGTTGTATGCCAAACTGGTATTCAGTGACAGACCCCACGCCAGGATTAAAAGTATCGATGTGAAGCAAGCTATGGCTGTCCCCGGTGTGGTAAAAGTATATACCTGTCGCAATACGCCGAAAGTCAAATTTAACAGCCAAGTGTGGTTTGTGGGGCAGAAAGCCTTCGAAGACCAGGAACTGTTTCCTGATGTTGTACGCTATGTGGGTGACACGGTGGCGGCCGTTGTCGCTGAGGATCAGGAGACTGCCGACCGGGCAGCAGGGCTTATCAGGATTGACTATGAGCTGCTGCCGGCGGTGATTGATCCGGAGGAAGCCAGACAAGGTAAAGTTAACATCCATGAGACCGGTAATCCTTTCTATACCACTGAGATAAAATGCGGCGATGTTGAAAAAGTTTTTACCGGGATGCCCGGGGTGGAAATCGTGGAAGACAGGGTGGAAACACCCAAAATTCATCATGCGGCTATGGAAAACCACGTATGTATCGCGGCACCCGACCATAATGGCAGGATTACCGTCTATAGCCCGTGTCAGATTATGTATTCTGTGCGCATGATTGTAGCCAAAATCCTGGGACTTCCGTTTCATAAGGTCAGGGTAATCAAGACACCTGTGGGCGGTTCTTTCGGCGGCAAACAGGAAGTGACCCTGGAACCCTACTGCGCTTTATTCGCCCGTGAGACAGGAAGACCGGTTAAAATAGAATTCGACAGGCAGGCAAGTATTGTTTCCACCCGTACCAGGACAAAAACCATTAGCTATGTAAAAACTGCCGTAGGTCAGGACGGCCGGATTTTGGCCAGGAATATGGATATGGTGGTGGATACCGGGGCGTATACGACAAACGGGAACATTATCTGTCATGCTATGGGTAAAAAGCTGTTCCGGCTGTACCGTATTGAGAACCAGAGGTTCCGCCCGGTGGCAGTTCACACCAATACACCGGTGGCCGGGGCGGCCAGGGGATATGGTTCACCCCAGGTGCAGGCAGCGGCCGAAATTAATCTGGACCATGCGGCCAGAAGACTGGGCATGGACCCGGTTGAATTCCGCCTCAAAAATCTGGTACATCCTTTTGATCCTGACCCGACAGGCGGTCCGTCCCTGGGAAATGCCGGAATTATCGATTGTGTGCTTAAAGGAGCTGCGGAATTCGGCTGGAATGAAAAATGGTCAAGGCCCCGGGATACCGGACGGTGGAGAAGGGGCGTGGGGATGGCGTGCGCTACCCATGTAAACGGTTACTATCAAGCCTACCAGGATTTCGGCACCATGACCCTGAGAATGCTGGAAGACGGCAGTCTGATGCTGAATGCCGGACTGCATGACTTGGGGAACGGCACGGTAACGGCCATGAAGCAGATTGTGGCTGAGGTTATGGATGTATCACCTGATCGGATTGAAGCGCCGGAAGGTGACACCGATGTCAGTCCCTACGATGTTGGCTGCCAGGCCAGCCGGGTCATCTATGTTTGTGGCGCCAATGCCATGAAAGCGGCAGAAAGCTTGCGCGAACTCTTTGTTGCGCACGCAGCCGGAATTTTTGGTTGCAGTCCGGACGATATATGTACTGGGGACGGCCTGATCTGGTCTGGTGAAAATGCTGATGATAAAATGGACTATGGCCGGATGGCCAGTTTAATCCAGCAGAAACACCAGGCGGAACTGATCGTGACTTTGACCTACCAGTCGCCGGCAAATCCTGGATCTTATGGTGTCAATTTCGTGGAAGTGTGCGTCGACACTCTGACCGGCTTTGTCAAAGTGCTGGATGTGGTTGCCGTGCATGATATCGGACAGGCTATCAACACCGGGTTTGTTGAAGGGCAAATCCACGGCGGTATTCAGATGGGTCTCGGCCTGGCGCTTGCCGAAGACCTGGCTGTAGATCCCCGGACAGGAGTGGTCAAAGGCAACCGGTTCAGCAAATATCATCTCATCAATGCGCCGGATATGCCACCCATCCGGACCTTCCTTATTGAAAAAGGGGAAGAATTCGGGCCGTTCGGGGCCAAGAGCATCGGGGAAATCGCCACCATTCCCATTGCGCCGGCAACCGTTAATGCGGTAAATCATGCGCTTAATACTCATCTGACGGTTTTGCCGCTGACACCGGAACGGATTATCGAAGGACTGCGGCAGGCCGGCAAATAAAGAGAGCCTTAGCCGCCCTTAACTCCCGCTTATAGAAGGTGGAGTTTTAGAGCGGCTTGGTCATCGGATAAAATTTTTGCAGATTTTTATTAGATATCAACGGAATTTTCGACGTTTTTTTGACGACTGGATGGTATATTAAAATATGATAAAAAGGAGGTTGAGTAAAATGATCAACAATCTTGAGATAGCGCAAGCCATGACGATAAAGCTTGAGGCTGAATTGCCGGAGCCGACAGAATTCATGCCAGGCATCCGGCGGGCGCCTAACCGGGGATTTCGTCTCACGCCGGCGCAAACGGAAGTTGCCTTGAAAAATGCGCTACGCTATGTACCCGAAGAACTTCATGAAGTATTAGCCCCGGAATTTTTAAATGAACTTATGACCTATGGACGCATTTATGCGTACCGTTATCGCCCGCAGGGCAGGATTTATGGAAAACCCATTGACGAGTATAAAGGCAATTGTATTGAGGGTAAGGCCTTTCAAGTCATGATTGACAATAACCTTGATTTCGAGATCGCCCTCTATCCTTATGAACTGGTTACTTATGGCGAAACCGGCCAGGTATGCCAGAACTGGCTGCAATACCGGCTGATTAAAAAATATTTGGAAGTTATGACCCGGGAACAGACTCTGGTCATTGAGTCCGGTCATCCGCTGGGACTATTTCCTTCAAAACCGGACGCTCCCCGGGTAATTATCACCAATGCACTGATGATTGGCATGTTTGACAATCAGGGTGACTGGGAGATCGCCGAGCAAATGGGTGTTGCCAACTATGGTCAAATGACCGCCGGCGGCTGGATGTACATTGGGCCGCAGGGGATTGTCCACGGCACTTTCAATACGCTTCTTACCGCCGGCCGGCAAAAACTGAACATCCCCGGTGACGGCGACCTCCGCGGCAAGCTGTTTGTAAGCTCCGGTCTGGGCGGAATGAGCGGCGCTCAGCCCAAAGCCGTTGAAATCGCCAAAGGCGTCGGTATCATTGCCGAAGTCGATTATTCCCGCATTCAAACCCGCTATAATCAAGGCTGGGTGGGGAAAATTACCGACGACCTGGCCGAAGCTTTCCGGATAGCGGCTGAGTATATGCAAAAAGAAGAGCCGATATCGATTGCCTACCACGGAAATATCGTTGATCTGTTGGAATATGCTGTGCAAAACAACATAAACATCCATCTCCTGTCAGACCAAACTTCTTGCCACGTAGCCTACGACGGCGGCTACTGCCCGCAAGGCATAACTTTTGAGGAGAGAACCCGGCTGTTGGCCACCGACCGGGATAAATTTAAGGCACTTGTTGACAAGACTTTAGCGCGGCATTTCGAACTCATTAAAACGTTGGTTGAACGGGGAACCTACTTTTTCGACTATGGCAACTCCTTCATGAAGGCGGTCTATGACGCCGGCGTTACAGCCATATCGAAAAACGGTGTCGACGAAAAAGACGGCTTCATTTTTCCGTCCTATGTGGAAGATATTATGGGGCCGGAACTGTTTGACTACGGCTATGGTCCGTTCCGCTGGGTGTGCCTGAGCGGCAAAGAAGAAGACTTGATCAAAACCGACCGCGCCGCCATGGCTTGCATTGACCCCAATCGCCGCGGCCAGGACCGGGACAACTATATCTGGATCCGGGATGCGGCACGGAATAAACTGGTTGTAGGGACCAAAGCCAGAATTCTGTATCAAGATGCCGAGGGGCGGAAAAATATTGCCCTTAAGTTTAATGAGATGGTCCGTAATGGTGAAATCGGTCCGGTAATGCTGGGGCGGGATCATCATGACGTTAGCGGCACTGATTCGCCTTTCCGGGAGACAGCCAATATTAAAGACGGCAGTAATGTAATGGCTGATATGGCTACCCAGTGTTTTGCCGGTAATGCCGCCCGGGGGATGAGCTTAGTAGCTTTACATAACGGCGGCGGCGTCGGGATTGGCAAATCCATCAACGGCGGTTTCGGTCTGGTTCTGGATGGCAGCGAGCGGGTCGATAATATCATCAAATCTGCCATGTTATGGGATGTTATGGGCGGAGTGGCCAGACGTTCCTGGGCGCGCAACCCCAATTCCATTGCAACCTGCATGGAGTTTAACAGAGCATATCAAGGGGCAGGGCATATTACTTTACCCTATATTCCCCGGGAAGCTATGATTAAAGAGTTGGTAAGCCAGGCCTTCCGGAAACGGTAGGGTTGAACTCAACTCCGGTTTACCCCGGCTTGCGCAGACCAAGTTCCATTCCTTTAGCCACTAATTTGGCGCGGCTGGTGACATATCTAACCAAATTGGTCAGATTGTTGAAACGATATCAAGTATCGCCGAGGGTAGGGCCCAGGATGATTGTTTGATAATATTGATTAATAGAAAAGTTACGAATATTAATCAGGATATTGCACAAGTTTTGATTCTGTGTTATACTCTGCTTAAACTAAAAAACTTTTAGCAATGAGGCTTACAAACAACCAGTGTTTGTAAGCCTTTCTGCCGTAAAGGCTGCTATACCTGGTTACACGCTGAATAGCGAAGCAATTTGCACCCATATCTACTGGTAAGCAAAGAGGCTTATAAAACGTTCACAACGTTTATAAGCCTCTTTGCGCTTATTAGAAGTCAAATTGACCGTTATTCTTGCTAAGGGGGTGGTGGAAACAAAATGGATATAGTGATGGCAACATCACAAAGACCAGGATATTTACACAGACCAGGAGTGATGGAAAAGCAAGAAAAAAGGAAAATGCTCCCACGGTACTGCCATACCGAAGGAGCCGTCGGTAAACCTACCATTAGCACGGGGGTAAATCTACCTATCTTCATTATACCTTAATATCTACATAACCTCAATAAGGTTTTATGTAGGAAAAACTGGAGGAATGAATTATGAGACAAATTGCGATATATGGAAAAGGCGGAATCGGTAAATCCACGACAACCCAAAATACGGTAGCCGCACTGGCTGAATCAGGCAATCAAGTAATGGTAGTGGGCTGTGACCCTAAAGCTGACTCTACCCGGTTATTGCTAAACGGTTTGTGTCAAAAGACGGTTTTAGATACACTCCGTGATGAAGGCGATGATATTGAATTAGAGGATATTTTGAAAATCGGTTTCGGCAATACCCGTTGTGTTGAATCCGGCGGTCCTGAACCGGGTGTTGGTTGTGCAGGACGCGGCATTATTACTTCGATCAATATGTTGGAATCGCTGGGAGCTTACACATCTGACCTGGATTATGTATTTTATGACGTACTCGGTGATGTTGTCTGCGGCGGTTTTGCCATGCCGATCCGGGAAGGTAAAGCTCAGGAGATTTATATCGTTGCTTCCGGTGAACTGATGGCTTGTTATGCGGCCAATAACATCGCCAAAGGGATTAGTAAATATGCTTTGAGCGGCGGCGTTCGTCTCGGCGGCATTATTTGCAACAGCCGTAAAGTTGATAATGAGTATGCCCTGCTCAAAGCTTTCGCCGAAGAACTTGGTTCTCAGCTCATTCACTTTGTACCGCGGGATAATATCGTGCAACGGGCCGAAATTAACAAAAAGACGGTTATTGATTTTGATCCGAAAGCAAATCAGGCTGATGAATACCGCAAATTAGCCATGAATATTAAAAACAATGATATGTTTGTCATTCCCAAGCCCATGACCCAAGACCGTCTGGAAGAACTCATGATGCAGCATGGTTTCCTGGACGCAATCGCTTAATCCGGCTACCGGCAGACAATATTATAGTAGGGGAGTTGGCAATCATGTTTTTAGTGCGTGCGATGATTAGACCAGAAAAAGCAGATGAAGTGATCTATGAATTGTCCCGGGCGGGATTTCATGCGGTAACTAAGATTGATGTTGTGGGCCGCGGCAAACAAAAAGGGATACGCATTGGTGATATTGTCTATGACGAGATTCCCAAAACAATGCTATTTATGGTTGTTGATGAAGATAAAGACAAGGAAGACGTAATCAGTTTAATTGTCAAGACGGCGAAAACCGGCGAAAAAGGAGCTTTTGGCGACGGCAAAATTTTTATTAGTGCGGTGGAAGAAGCATATACCATTTCAAGTGGCGCGAAAAGCTTGTAAGGGGGCATTACAATGAAAGAGGTTGTTGCAATTATCCGCATGAACAAAGTCAATGCCACCAAAAAAGCACTGGTTGAAGTAGGCTATCCGGCCTTTACTACTTTTAAAGTAATGGGTCGTGGCAAATTAGTAACTGATCCGGTGGTGATCGAGGACCGGAAGCGTAAATTGCTGGCGATGTCTGACCCGGATGATCCTGAGGTAATCGAACTGGTAACCGGTTTTTTGGACGGAACAAGGCTTTTTCCCAGAAGGTTGTTCACTGTTTTGGTACATGATGCCGATGTCCCGCTCGTTGTTGACGCGCTGATCAAGGCCAACAAAACAGAATATAATGTTGGCGACGGCAAGATATTCGTCTTGCCGATGCTTGAAGCAGTGCGCGTCAGGACAGGTGAACGCGGCGAAGCTGCTTTGTAACGGTAGTAAAGGAGGTATGGAGAATGGCTGTAAGTGAAGAGCAATTACAGGAAATACTTAATAGATATCCCGACAAGGTAAAAAAAGGTCGTAAAAAGCATATTTTAATCAAGGATTCTTCTCAGGCGAAACAAGTAATCGAAGCAAATACCCGGACAATTCCCGGCATTATAACCAACCGCGGCTGTGCCTACGCCGGCTGCAAAGGCGTGGTAGTCGGCCCGCTGAAAGACATGGTGCACATTACTCACGGACCGGTCGGCTGTGGTTATTATAGCTGGGGTACACGCCGCAATAAAGCCAAATCTGATGATCCCACGAAAAACTTCATTAATTATTGCGTTACTACTGATATGCAGGAGAGCGACATTGTCTTCGGCGGCGAAAAGAAACTTGCTAAAGTTATTGACGAAGTTGTTGAGATTTTCAAACCTAATGCAATTACCGTCAATGCCACTTGCCCGGTTGGTCTGATTGGCGATGACATTGGCGCCGTGGCCAAGGCGGCTCAGGAGCGGCATGGCATTCCGGTTCTGGCCTTCAGCTGTGAAGGCTATAAAGGGGTTAGCCAGTCAGCCGGGCACCATATCGCCAATAATATTCTGATGGATAGGATCATTGGCGACACCGATGTGGAAGAAGCGCCCGGGCCTTATGCCATCAATATGCTGGGTGAATACAATATCGGCGGTGACGCTTGGGAAATTGAACGGACCTTGAAAGAAATCGGCTATACTGTTGTCAGCACCATGACTGGTGACGGATCTTATGAACATCTGCGCAACGCCCATACGGCCAGCCTGAACCTGGTGCAATGCCACCGGTCGATTAACTACATCGCCGAGATGCTGGAAAAGAAATACGGGACACCGTGGCTGAAGGTAAACTTTATCGGTATCGAGGCAACAATCAATTCCTTACGGGAAATGGCCCTGTACTTTGGCGATGAAGCGCTCATTCAGAAGACTGAAGAAGTAATAGCCCGGGAAGTAGCCCGGATACAGCCAATCATTGACCAGTACCGCAAGGTATGTGAGGGTAAAACAGCATTCTGTTTTGTCGGTGGATCACGGGGTCATCATTATCAGGGAATGTATCGGGAGCTGGGTATTGAAACAGTGCTTGCCGGTTATGAATTTGCTCACCGGGACGATTATGAAGGGCGTCAGGTCATACCGGAGATCAAGCCGGACGCCGACAGTAAAAACATTCCGGAATTGCATGTTACTGCTGATGAAAAACGGTTCTGTTTAAAAATAAGCCCTGAAAAAATGGAAGAACTGAAACAAAAGATATCTCTTAGTTACTATGCCGGTATGAATTGTGAGATGAAAGACGGCTATGTCATTGTTGATGATCTCAATCATTATGAGACCGAGGAATTCATCAAAATATTAAAACCTGATATTTTTTCTTCCGGCATCAAGGATAAATATGTAGTGCAAAAAATGGGCATTCCTTCCAAGCAGCTGCACTCGTACGACTATAGCGGGCCCTATGCCGGGTTCAACGGCGCCGTTAATTTTGCCCGGGATATAGCAATGAGTTTTGCTTCACCGACCTGGAACTTTATCGTACCCCCTTGGAAGAATGAACCATTATTAGAAGGCAAGATGGCAGAAGGAGAGGAGAAGGCATGTTAGACGCTACACCTAAAGAAATAAAAGTACGCTCAAGTGGCGGGTTGATAAACCCGGCCAAGACTTGTCAACCGATTGGCGCTATGTACGCAGCACTGGGCATACACAAATGCTTGCCTCACAGCCATGGTTCCCAGGGGTGCTGTTCTTACCACCGGATGCATTTAACAAGGCATTTCCGGGACCCGATCATGGCCTCTACCAGTTCCTTTACCGAAGGTTCTTCGGTATTTGGCGGCGCAGCCAACCTGAAGACGGCGATAAAAAATGTATTTACTATTTATAATCCCGACATTATTGCCGTGCATACAACCTGCCTGACCGAGACCATCGGCGATGACCTTCCCACAATTATTAAATCCGCGGAAATACCTGAAGGCAAACTGGTTATTCATGCCAACACGCCGAGTTATCAAGGTTCGCATATCACCGGCTTTTCCAACATGGTCAAGGGTGCGATCAGTTATTTGGCTGAGAGCACAATGCCGGTAAAAAAGGATCAGGTTAATATAATCCCTGGCTTTGTTAATCCGGGAGATATGCGGGAAATCAAGCGTATTGCCAAAATAATGGGAGCCAAGTTTATTCTCTTTCCCGATACCACCGGCGTAGTCGATTCACCGATGACCGGTAAATTCGAGATGTATCCCAAAGGCGGAACGACCATTGCTGAGATTAAGGATACGGGAAATTCCAAACTTACCCTTGCTTTAGGCCGGTTTGCCTCAAGTGACGGGGCGGAACTATTAGAAAAGAAATGCAAAGTGCCGGCGCTCGCTTTGAAAACCCCCATCGGTGTAAAGGCGACTGATGAATTTGTTATGGCTCTGCGCCGCTTCGCCGTGCGGGAAGTACCTTATGAACTGGAAGAAGAACGCGGCCAATTGGTAGACATCATGACAGATACCCATTTCCATTTCCACGGTAAAAAAGTAGCTCTGTTTGGTGATCCGGATATTCTTACAGGTTTGACTGAGTTTGTACTCAGCTTGGGAATGGTTCCTGTCCATATCCTGACCGGTACTCCCGGCGGCGCTATCGGTTCAGGTATGGGCAGCTTTGAAGAGGATATTCAGGAAATGTTAACTAATGCCGGTGTTACCGCCAACGTAAAAGGCAACGGCGATTTATTCACCCTGCATCAGTGGATTAAAAATGACCCGGTCGACCTTTTAATCGGTACCACCTATGGTAAATATATTGCCCGGGCTGAAGATATTCCCTTTGTCAGAGTCGGATTCCCTGTTTTGGACCGCAGTGTCCATTCCTATTTCCCCATCGTTGGTTATCGCGGAGCTATGCGCTTGATCGAGATGATTAGCAATGCATTGCTGGACCGTCAAGACCGTGATGCGGCCGATGAAGATTTTGAATTGGTTATGTAACTATATAAACGTATTAAATAATTTCCTGTTTGTCATTGCGAACGACAGTGAAGCAATCCCGTCAATCCAGGCGTCTGCTTCGTCGTACCTCCTCGCAAAATGACAGGAGAATCGTTAGTTTACGGGGCAACGTTGCCTAACTCGCTTAGCCAACGTTCGCCCCGTTTTTGTCTTGATCAATAAGAGAAGGGAGGATATATCATGGATACGGCCCAGGCGATCAAAGAGAGAGAACTTTTCATAGCGACAAAGGGAAAACAAAAAACATCCCTGAAGTGTGACGCGGACAGTATTGCCGGCTGCGTCAGCCAACGGGCCTGCGTATATTGCGGCGCCCGGGTAGTGTTGAACCCGATTACCGACGCAGTACATTTAGTCCATGGGCCTATCGGTTGTGCCAGCTATACTTGGGATATTCGCGGGAGCTTAAGTAGTGGCTCTGAACTGTATCGTAACAGCTTTTCCACTGACCTGAAAGAACATGACGTAATTTTTGGCGGCGAGCCAAAACTCAAACGTGCTATTGATGAACTTGTTGAAAAATATCAGCCCAAGCTTATTTTTGTGTATTCAACCTGTATTGTCGGTGTCATCGGTGATGATTTGGAAGCTGTATGCAAACAGGCAGCCGCCAAATATAACATCGAAGTTATCCCTGTCCAATCAAGTGGTTTCATTGGTAATAAATCGGCCGGCTATCGTGCCGCTTGTGATGCAATCATGCGGGTGGTAACTCCCCGGAAACGGCTTTCACGCAAAGTGAACAGTCTCAATTACCTCGGCGATTTCAATCTGGCCGGTGAAGCGTGGATTATCCGCAGTTATCTTGAAGAAGTCGGCATTGATGTAAACGCTGTTTTCACGGGAGATTCAAGTTATGATACGCTCAAACAGGCGACAGCCGCATCGCTGAACATTATTCAATGTGCCGGCTCAATGAACTATCTGGCCAAGAAACTGCAGGAGGAGTATTCCATCCCGTATATCCAGGTATCATTTCTCGGCCTGGAAGATACAGCCATATCGCTCCGGCGGATTGCTGAATTTTTCGGGGACGCTGAAATAATTGCCAAAACCGAGGCCTTGATTGAACGCGAACTGGCGTCCACCAGGCCGGTTATTGACAGATATAAAGGCATGTTCAGCGGCAAAAAGGCAGCCGTTTATGTAGGCGGCGGTTTCAAAGCCATATCCCTGATCAAGCAGTTCCGTGAAATCGGAATTGACGTTGTTATGGTTGGGACCCAGACAGGAAGGCCGGAAGAGTATGATACCATTCATGATCTGGCAGATGAGGGGACGGTCATCTTGGATGATGCCAATCCGTCAGAATTAGAACGGTTTATGACCCAGCAAGGAGCCCATCTTCTGGTCGGCGGTGTCAAGGAACGGCCTTTAGCCTATAAGCTGGGTATTGCTTTTATTGACCATAACCATGACCGCAAACATCCGTTAAGCGGTTTTGTCGGCGCGATCAATTTTGCTAAGGAAGTTCATTCGACATTGTGTTCACCTGTATGGGACTACATGTATGATTTTGGGGGTGACTTGAATGGAACAATCGCTAAAGTATAGTAAAAATGTTAACGAAAACCCTTGTCATATGTGTATGCCAATGGGAGCTATTCTCCCGTTTAAAGGGCTGGAAGGCTCCATGGTTATTATCCATGGGTCGCAAGGCTGCAGTACTTATATGCGGCGGCACATTGCCGAACATTTTAATGAACCCATTGATGTCGGATCTTCTTCTCTAAATGAAAAGGGGACCATTTATGGGGGCGAAGCTAACTTAAAACAGGCTTTGGACAATATTATCCGGGTATATAATCCCCAAGTTATCGGCGTGCTGACCTCCTGTCTGGCAGAAACCATCGGTGAGGATATTGAGCGGATTACTGCCGAATACCGGCAAGAAAAAGGGGTATTGGATTATCCCATCATAGCGGTGCCCACACCGGGGTACGGCGGCACACATACCGAAGGTTATTGGCTGGCCGTAAGGCAGATTATCGCGCAACTGGCTGTTCCAACTGAGCGGCATGACAAAATCAACATCATCCTTCCTCATATCAGTCCTGCCGATATCCGGGAATTGAAGCGGCTACTGGCCCTTATGGACATTGAATATACATTGTGCCCTGATTTTTCGGAGACCTTAGACCGCCCGGTAGCCCGGCCTTATACTAAGATTCCCGCGGGCGGGACCAAGCTGGCCGATATTAGGGCCATGCCGGGAGCGCCGGCAACCGTCCAACTAGGAATAACGGCAGAAGACGAGCTGTCTCCAGGGAAGTATCTGGCCGACACCTTCCAGGTACCGCTATATAATGTGCCTATTCCCATTGGGGTAGAAAACACCGATATATTCTTCCGGACGATTGCGGCAATTACCGGGAAATCCATTCCCGACAGTATCATTAACGAACGCGGACGGCTGTTGGACTGCATGGTTGATTCCCATAAATATAACTTTGCCGGGCGAAGTGTCGTCTATGGCGAGCCCGAATTAGTATATTCATTAGCAAAAACCTGTGTTGAGAACGGTGTTTTTCCGGAAGTGGTAGCTTCGGGCAGTAAAAACGAAAGGCTGGCACACTTGTTGCAGCCGGTTTTTGACAGATATCAGCGTCAGGTCACCATTCTTGCCGAAGCTGATTTTGTCCAAATTCGCCGTAAAAGTGTGGAAGCGGGCGTCAATATTGCCATTGGCCATTCGGATGGCCGCTATCTGACCGAACGGGAAGGGATTCCGCTGGTGCGGGTTGGCTTTCCCATCCATGACCGGGTTGGCGGTCAGCGGTTACTTTCCGTCGGTTATACCGGCACAGCCTTATTGTTAGACCGGATAACCAATACCCTGCTTGAAACCAAGCGGGGCAAGTACCGGCGTACTATGTACGAACAATACTACAAACCGGCAAGAGTAATATCCTAGATTTGAAGTTGGAGGTGAATGTATGGATTCCGCCTGTTCTGGTATGAAATGCAGCTCAAAGTTTCCGCCACATATAGCGGAAAAAACGCAAAAACATCCCTGTTATTCCGCTGAGGCGCACCAAACTTACGCCCGGATGCACCTCCCGGTAGCGCCGGTCTGTAACATACAATGCAATTATTGTAATCGCAAATTTGACTGTGTCCACGAAAGCCGCCCTGGTGTGACAAGCGAAATCCTGTCACCTGACGCAGCCCGGCATAAATTCCTTTGGGTTAAGGAAAAGATCGATAAGCTTAGCGTAGTCGGTATCGCCGGCCCTGGCGACGCTTTGGCCAACTGGCAAGAAACGAAGGCTACCATCCGCCTGATTCAGGAAATTCAGCCAGATATAATTTTTTGCTTATCCACTAATGGACTGTTGCTGCCGGAATATGCGCAAGGAATTGTGGACCTGGGTATTCATCATGTTACCGTGACCTGTAATGCCGTGAACCCGGAAATTGGAGCCAAGCTATACCAGCATGTTAATTATAACGGACAAAGGCTTACAGGCACTGAGGCTGCCCGTGTCCTATTGGAAAACCAGCTTCATGGTATTGAGTATTTAACAAACCGCGGCGTAATGGTTAAGGTCAATATTGTAATGGTCAAAGATATTAACGACCGGCACATCCCTGAGGTAGTAAAAAAGGTAAAAGAATTAGGCGTATTTATTACTAATATCATGCCGCTTATCCCGGCGCCGGGAAGTAATTTTGAATATTGGCCTCAGACCAGCATGAAAGATATCAATGCAATGCGTGATATCTGCCAGATTGATATTCAACAAATGCGGCACTGTAAACAATGCCGGGCCGATGCCGTCGGACTATTAGGGCAGGACCGGTCCCAGGAATTCCGGATGTGCAACCTGCAGCAGCAGAAACAAGCACCGATTGCCGCAAAACCTGATAAGACGCCGGTCAAAATTGCTGTTGCTACCAAATATGGGAAGCTGGTCGACCTGCATTTTGGTCATGCCTCCGAATTTCAGATATACCAGGGCTCCGGCGATGAGTTTACTTTACTTGAAACCAGGCGTGTAGCCAAGTATTGTGCGGGAATGCCGGACTGCGACACTGAAGAAAGCCGCCGCGAGGGGATTATCGACGCCCTGCGTGATTGTAATGCCGTTCTGTCGATGCGTATTGGTTACCATGCCAAAGAACGGCTCCGGAAAAAGGGGATTTACAGCGTGGAGTCTTGCGACAGTGTCGAGAACGGACTGCATTATGCAGTTGAAAAACTGCGAAAGAAAGAAGTCATATAGCGGTCCGATAATAGATGAAAATGTAAGGGGAGTAAAAACATGAATAAACCGAAACGTCATATATTTGTATGTACCAGTTCACGGCCAAATGGCCAGCAGAAAGGAATGTGCCACACCAAAGAAGGGGTCAACATCATGATGAAATTTATCGAGGAAGTTGAGGACCGGGATCTGGGCGGTGAGGTTTTTGTCACTAATACCGGCTGTTTCGGCATTTGCGAGAAAGGCGCCATTGTCGTAGTATATCCGGATAATGTCTGGTACGGCTCGGTTTCTGTTGACGATGTGGAAGAAATTATGGAGAAGCATATTGAAGGGGGCAGCCCGGTAGCGCGTCTGGAGATATGACAGGAGGGGAGTTTGGCTATGACCATGGCGATTGCCGTACACACCGGGACAAAAGGAGAGTCCACAGTAATCAGCGACCCTGGAATGATACGCATTTTCCGTAAACGGCAGGGAATGTGGCATATTGAACGGGAACAGGCTTTTCAATTGGTGCAGGACAAAGGTCTGCGCGAGATGCGCCGGCAAATGGCCGGACTCATCGAGTATTTGGGGGAGTGTAAAGTTTTTGTGGCCAGTACCGTCACCGGTGTTCCTTATTATGAACTTGAAAAAGCCGGGCTTAGTGTTTGGGAATATAAAGGTAAGCCAGTCGAATTTCTCGACTATATTTTAGAAAAAGAGGAAGAGGCTGCTGAACAGGATACAAAAACTCCTGCTGCAGTAGTCATACCCACGCCGGAACATTTGGGCAACGGTTTTTACAAAATTTCAATTAAAGAGATCCAGGAGTCTGAGAGTGGTATTACTACCAAGCAGGTGTTGATGCCTTTTTTACGGCGGGGCAGTTATTATCAGTTGGAAGTACTGTGTAATCATGTTCCGCCGTGGTTGGAGGCCGAGGCTATGACCGGCAATTTATGTTATGAAAGTGAAAAAATAGCTCCCGGGGAAGTAAGGCTGATTTTGCGTAAACAGGTCTGTGATGAAAAATTATGATGATAGGAGGATCGACCATGAGCGTGCAATACATTGATCAAACGCTTTTTGAAGGAATTGCAAGCCGGATATCTTATGAAAACCTGGTGCTCATGGCCGGGCTGCTCCAAAGTTTGCCAATTACTCTCATGGATGTTCCCCTTGAACAGGCAGGAAAATACCCGCTGGCTCAAGTTTTGAGTCAGGAAATGCTTAGAGCCGTAATTCAGCCCACAGTGGCGCAGATTCATTCAGCTTACCGGCTGGGATTCCGGAAAGTGGTACTGTTGTACCACCAACAGCCGGGAATGGCCGTATCTCCGGAACTTGAGTTGTCGTTTGGGCGGCTGCAGCAATTGGCAATGGCATTTTCCCTTAAGGTTGAAAATGCATCAACGTTACAGGTAAAAGAGATCGAGGATTTATGTAAGCAGCTTGCCGGTGTTCCGGTGGATACTTTTATTTATAGCGATAGCAGTAGTATGCTGGAGCCGTTTAGTACTTATGAAAGACTGCAACAGGTGCAACGTTTTATTCCTTTTACCCTGGAGTTTCACGGCCATAATGCCCATGGCCTGGCAACAGCCAATACATTGAGTGCCATCCGGGCAGGTGTGCAGTATGTGGCAACGGCAATAGCCGGTGTGGGAGACGCCGGTCATGCTCCATTTGAAGAAGTGGTTATGGCTGCCAAGCATTTACTTGGGGCGTCTCAGACGATTGTCAGTTCATCAATTGCGCCAACGTGTACTGCCATTATGCGCTGTTTCGGCAAAGTGGTTGCTGTCGATAAAGCCATTATCGGACCGAACATTTTTGCTCATGAGTCGGGATTGCACGTGGATGGAGTTGTAAAAAATCCGAAAATATACGAGCCTTTCTCTCCTGAGGAGGTAGGCTTGTCACGATATTTAGTCATAGGAAAACATTCCGGGTCTACTTCTTTGCAAGTGGTGCTGCGGGACTTAGGTGTTGAACTTGACGACATTGCCGCGCAGCGTCTGTTAAAGTTGGTCCGCACAACAGTAGTAAACAAGAAAAGTTTCCTCAGCCCGTTAGAAGTGTTACAATTGGGTCACATAGGAGAAGAAATCGATGGTAAAGATCGGGAATGTTCAATTGGTAGATACTACTCTGCGGGACGGAGAACAAGCTGCCGGGGTAGTATTTTCAACAGAGGAAAAAGTAAACATTGCACAGGCTCTTGATCAGGCCGGCGTCCAATGGATTGAAGCCGGGACGCCGGTAATGGGAGCGGAAGAACAAGAAGCGCTGCGTGGTATACTGGCGTTGCCGCTGACAGCCACGATAACTGCCTGGAACCGTGCCGTTAAGGAAGATATCGAAGCTTCAGTAGCTTGCGGTTTCTCCTTTCTTCATATTTCGGTGCCTGCGTCCGATTTACACATTAGGCATAAACTGAGAAAAACGCGGGAATGGGTGCTGGCAGGCCTTCGGCAGGCAATTCAATTGGCGCGCAGTTATGGGTGTGATGTCTCGGTCGGCGCTGAAGACGCATCCCGGGCTGATCCGGAATTTTTTTTGCAGATTGCCGATATTGCTGCCAAATTGGAAGCGCGCCATATTCGGTATGCCGATACAGTAGGTTGTCTAGAACCATTTTCAGTGTTTGACAACATCAGCAACCTGGCCGCGCGGTGCCCATTAGCGATAGAATTTCACGGTCATAATGACTTTGGTCTGGCTACGGCCAATACCTTTGCTGCCGTCAAAGCCGGTGCCCGCTTAGTAAGCGCCACCGTCCGGGGATTGGGCGAGCGGGCCGGAAATGCCGACCTGGAACAGATTGTTACAGTATTGGAGCGCCTTGGGGGTTATTCGATGGGGATATCAACGGAGAATTTGTTGTTTCTCAATGCACTGGTAGAGAGGGCGGCAGTGCGGCCTGCGTTCGTACAAGAAAAATAAAGAGAGTACATAGTTAACAAGAAGGGGATGCGCTGCCAAGCGCATCCCCTTCTTGTTTATTAAATGGCATTGCCACCAGGGTACATACATATGACGTAATCCTGTATAGGACTAATGGCCTAATTTCTGGAAAAATACAGTAATTTGTCGGTTGGTATTGGAATTAATGGAAATATGTAGGAGGAATTGGGGTAATTTGCTAGAAAAATATAGTAGTTATAAAACAGTTAAATATTGGTAGATCCGCCGGAATAAAGGGGAAACTTTCCGATGAACTAAAGTAGTTACGGAAAGCGACGGTATAGGGAGGGAATTTAATGTGTCACTAGACAACGGAATAATGACAAACATGATTGCTACTTTATTAATGGTCTTAACCTATACTTATCTTTATATTCAATATAGGCATAGTTACCTCGCCAAGTGGATGGCTGCATGGATTCTCCACGAAGTCAGGATTGTTTTCCTTGAGAAATCATTTATTGAACAATCGTCGGTGTTCCTAACCATTCTATATATAATACTATCTTTCGCATACTGCCTGCTTATGATGGCGGGAACAATGGAACTGGTAGGCCGGCGCCTGTCAAAGATTTGGATAGCGACTGGTTTATTGTTTTTGGTTATTACTACTGCCGGGATGATAATACATTTGCCTGCTTATATTTACGGGATACCTGGAGTATTTTACATTGGAACTACTTATATCCGTACTGGATTTATTGTTCGGAATATCAATGTCGGTGGCATGGGAAGATGGCTCACCACTTGGGCTTTCATCCTGCTTGGTTTCCATACTTTTGATATGCCGGTTTTAGCGCAGATTGGTTGGTTTATACCTTGGGGCTATCTGATTGATGGTATACTTAGGTCAGTTGTCGCTATCGGTACCGTCTTTATCTATTTTGAAAAAGTCAAAAACGAGCTTGCGCAAAAGGAAAAGTACTATCGGTTACTGGCTGAGAACGCGACAGATATTATTTACCGGTACAAATTAACTAAGCCTGCCGGTTTTGAATATATCAGTCCGGCAATAAAACAAGTGATAGGTTACGAACCCGGCGATATCAAAACAATCCGGGAAATAATGCGCATCATTCATCCAGATGACCGGGATATCTTCAAAAAATTTCTTAAAAATCCGGTTATGTGTGAGGACTTTGCCATCTTTCGGGTACTAAATAAGAGTGGCGAAATTGTCTGGGCAGAACCCAAATACTCCATTGTCTCTGATCCCAACGGTAAACCCATCGCCATTGAAGGCAGTGTGCGGGACATAACCAAGCGCGTTTTGTTAGAGCAGGATGTATCGCGACTTGATAGGTTGAATATTGTCGGACAGATGGCGGCGAACCTCGCCCACGAAGTCCGCAATCCCCTTACTACCGTACGGGGCTATCTGCAGCTATTTGGTAACAAACGTGAATTTCAGCACTATAAAGAGCAGTTCTGTTTATTGCTGGACGAACTTGACCGGACCAACCATATTATTACTGAATATCTTTCTCTCAGCAAAAACAAAAGTGTTGAAATGAAAAAATGCAGTTTAAATGAAATTGTTTACTCGCTTCATCCTTTGGTGCAGGCTGACGCTACCCCTTCTAAAATCGAAATTGAGCTTAAATTAGGTGATATTCCCAACCTCTACCTTGACGGCAAGGAAATCAAGCAGCTAGTGCTTAACCTCACTCGCAACGCCATCGAAGCTATGCCGGCAGGCGGCAGGCTGGGCATCCAAACTGTTGTTTCCGGTGATGAGATTGTACTTACTGTTGCCGATCAGGGGACGGGAATTCCTCAGCATGTCCTGGATAATCTGGGTAAACCATTTTTTACTACTAAAACAAATGGAACCGGTTTAGGTATGGCCATCTGTTACCGCATCGCCCACAGGCACAATGCTAAAGTCGACATTGACACTGGACCGGCCGGTACGACAATTAATATAAGGTTTCGAACACCTAATCCACCATAAGAAAAGAAGGCCGAAAAGGCCTTTTTTTTATTTCGTCTTACCGGTTTCTTAGCCGAACTATGAGACCAGTAAGGCAATAAACGTAGGGGGTGTTTTTCGATGGATTTCTCAGATTAAATTTAGTGCAAACGACAGGGTATTCAACTACAAAACGAAAGGATGACAAACATGTTAAGCAGACAAATTCAAAGCGAAGCCGAATCCAACTGGGAAAGTGTCAAAATTGTGGATGCTCACACCGAAAAAGAAAGACAAGCTATTTATCGTTTTCGTTACCAAGTACAGGTTGGGGAAATGAACCGTAACATCCCGGGAATTGATTACCGCCACGAATACATTACTGACGAACTCGACTCCTGGAGCTATTTAGTCTACGCCATTTTGGACGGTCGTATTATTGGCACCGTCCGGGCCACAGTGGGCAATGTAAGTGATTTTCCTGACGAACTCATCCAGGTTTTGCAGTTAGAGCGTTTTCGGCAATTCGATCCCGCCAGTAAAAATATATGTTTAGGAACAAAACTAATGGTTGATCCCCAGTTCCGCAAAACCCCCGTATTTTTTCAGCTCATGGTTCGTGGATACGAAATCTTGCGTGAGCATAATGTTCAGTTCAACTTCGGCGGTTGTAACCCTTACCTTATTCCCATGTATGAGAAACTGGGGTATCGTCGATTCACAGCCGGCTTCCAAGACCCTGGCTACGGTTTTATTGTCCCTATTTTACTTTTGCCGGAGGACAGTGAGCATCTTAAAGCTGTACGATCACCCTACCTGCGTATTGCTAGAAAATTCGCCAACTCTCCTGCAGCCAGAGAATGGTATCTGACTCACTTTCCTGAGGCTGCTAAGTATCCTGTTGGTCCGCTCACGAGTGAACAAGAGCGCTGGGATTATATTATACAACGTATTGGTCACCCCCTTGATGTTTTGCCGGTTTTGCGTGATCTTGATGAAGCCGGAGCCAGGAAGCTTCTCCACATTGCAACTACTATTGAGTGCACGCAGGGGCACGAGTATATCCGGCAGGGAGATGTCTGCAACGAACTAAATATCCTTATTGCCGGGGAAATGGTCATTAGTGATAAAGCAGGGCGTACTTTCCGGGCTGGAACCGGTGACATTATAGGTTCTGTTGGTTTGTTGAAACAATGCTATCATGCAGTTGACGCCGTGGCAGCCACCGACTGCGAAATTTTGACGGTGTCGCGCTTTTCTTTCGAAAAACTGCAGCGTGCTTTGCCAGAAATGGCTGATAAGCTACAATTCAATAATCAAGTTAGGGAGAGGGAATAGACTATGAATAACAATCCGGAACTACTCCTGGTTAACAGCTACGCTCCACGGCAGCGGGTTGCTTCCGACGCCGCCCTTGAAAATAGCCTGGTCATACTTCGCACCTATTTAGAGAGAAAAGGCATAAGTGCTGAAATCATTGACGACCAAAGGGTTACAACTCTGGAAAATGGGGTGCCCCGAGCTTGCCTGCACCTGCTGAAAGCCATAACTAAATTGCAGTTGAAATCATATGGGTATAAGCCTCTCGCATATGCGCTCTTGCTGGCCGCTTGGCCGGTCCACGCCTATGCCTTGCAGTGCCGGCGCGAATATATGAAGGATAGGATTGGGTATATCGTGAACGAAATAAAATCAAAAAACATTCCTGTCTTAGGTTTAAAGCTCTGGTACGGTGATGCGTTCAAATGGAGCTCTGAACTGGCTGCTGAAGTTAGGCGGCAGTGCCCCGATACCGTTATCGTCGTTGGCGGACCCCAGGTAAAGGTCTACGGTGATATCGTATTCCATGACAACTGCTTTGATCTGGCTATAATGGGGCCTGGCGAGGAACTGCTCGAACAAATTGTCATCTTACGCCGCCGGAGCCGGTCTAAAAGCGTCTTCCTTGATCAGGTACGCAAGAAATTTGGCGGTTCACTTTTAAAAACCGGTGGCTTTGCCGCCAACCGGGAAAGTCTTGGCAGGAGCTTAGCCGAACAAACGATTCCAAACTACCGGGATTCAGATGTTGAAGGAAAAATTCTTTTCCACACCATCGTCGATGGTGCAGGTTGCAGTTGGAATAACTGCAATTTTTGTTCCCATACCCGGTGCACCGTTCCGTTTACTCCACGACCAGTAGCTGATATTATTGCCGAAATTGAGACGATGCTTCGACGCGGAATTGCCTTTTTTCGCTTCAGCAGTTCCGAAACTACTGTCGAACATGGCCGGAATATAGCCGAAGCTATCCTAGCGCGTGGTCTAAACGTCCGATATTCAATGTTTATCCGTGCCGCCGCCCGAATCGGCCCTGATATTCTCGAAGCCTACCAATTGATGATTCGGGCGGGACTGAGAGCAGTATTTATGGGCGGCGAAACCGGGCATGATGGTGTTAATCAGATTATCATGAACAAGGGGGTAGTGAAAAAGGATATTGTCAATACTATTGCCACAATCCGGCTGGCTTCCGATGCGGCCGGATTGCCTTGCCGTGTTGGCCTATCACTTATTTATCCTTGTCCGTTGCCGCCCGGAGTGGAGTTAGCTGAAGTGTTCCAGGCTAATGCTGCGCTTATTGATGAAACTCTTCCCGACACAGTTATCGTGAACCCACCTGGACCTTTTCCGGAAACGCGATGGTATAATAACGCTGAAAAATTTGGTTTCCATTTCAGTGAAGGCGCTGAAAAATTTGCTCAGCGCTTAATGGGATATGAGTACTCTATTTATAAGCCTGTTGAGTTGTGGAAGGATATGGGGTTTGCTCTTGGTGGCATGGATGCCAAAGCGCTTCTCAAAGAGACGGGCAAACTGCGGGCCTATGCCGCAAGCATTGGTATTCCGACTGATATTTCTGACGAATACCTGATGATGACCGAAGCTATTGGGCTGCGGTCTAAGCTGGATTTGGTGCGTTTTAAGCAAAAAACGTTGCTTGACATTATCAGCGGCAGCACAGATTATACCAGGGAAATTGCAGCGGCGATTAACGCTGCGAGTCGCCGTATGGCTGCAACATATACCGCCAAGTAGTAACTAAATTGAGCAGGTACCAAAAGGTGCCTGCTCTGTTTACCCACGGCTTAATATGCGTCACTCTACCCCGCTGCCGTTGAAGTCAGGCACAAAATCAACTGACGCCGTGCGGCCTTGTTGAATAAAACAATTTTCTATTCCCAGCGAGAGAGCGTACTTGATAAGCTTATTGTATTCCCAGGTGGTCAGGCGGCGATTGATTTCCGGGTATTGGGCCGCATGATGCAGCGGTGTATACTGGCTCATGAGACTGATGAAAATTGTGTGACCGAAAGTGTGCCAAAGCCAGTTGAGGATTTGCCGGCTATCCTCAATCAACCACGGTAGGGCGAGGTGGCGGACAATTACACCTCGTTGCATGAGTCCGGCAGCGTCAAAGACCGGCGGTCCGGTGAGGTCAACCATTTTGCTGATAGCCTGGCTGGCGTAGGCAAAATAGTCCGGTGTGGCAGAATACCGCCAGGCGTATTTGTTATCGTAATATTTAAGGTCAGGGAGAAAAATATCCACATGTTTCGCCAGTAAGGTAATGGTCTCCGGTGTTTCATAAGCGTTGGAGTTATAGATGACCGGCAGTGAAAACCCGGTTCGTTTGGCTAGAACGAGGGCTTCGACAATTTGGGGAACGTAGTGGGTGGGGGTGACGAGGTCAATATTATGGGCGCCGCGGGTTTGTTGTTCAAGAAAAATAGCGGCTAATCTTTCGACTGTCACTTCCCGGCCGCAGCCCTCTTGACTGATGGTGTGGTTCTGGCAAAAAGCGCAGTTCATATTACAATGCGAGAAGAATATTGTTCCTGCGCCACTACTGCCGGAGAGCACAGGTTCTTCCCAGTGATGGAGAGAAACCAAAGCAACAGCCGGTAATGCGCCTGCCTGGCAGAAGCCTGTTTCATTGGCCAGGCGGTTGACTTTACAGGCGCGGGGGCAAAGAATACATGATTTTAACAAAAAAGTGTGCCCTCCTTGATGTGATGGCATTCATGCTAAGAATAACTTACTATTATTTTCAGGTTACAGTCAATAGAACTTTACCTGGTTGGCAAGCAAAAAGAATTCTTTTGCTATATATATAGTATCCAATAAAGATTTACGGGCGTGTTGTTAGTATAAGCGTAAGTCAAGCGCCAGCGGTGGAGCGTTACTAACAACACGCCTAGAAAAAATCTTTATTGGATTTCATATAATTTTTATGAATATATTTTTAGGCACAAGAAAGAATAATACCGGAGGTGATAGAATGGCTAATACTCTTCCCGGTGTAAAATGTACTGTAAAAAATTGTAAGTTCAACGAAGGTGGACGACTGTGTAGTGCCTCTGCCATTGAAGTAAATGTTGACAATGGCGGAGATTCAGCAAAACAAAGTCGCGAGACAAATTGCCACACTTTCCAACCACATATGTAGTGGTCAACAAAAAAGATGTTAGGATAAACACTAACATCTTTTTTGTTGAATAAATGACAAAAGCCGCGGTAATGTCCGGGGCTTTCGTCATTATAGGCCTTGTGATGATTAGCCTTGACCCTGGAACCAAAAGCTTAAGTCTACGGCACTGGCGGCGTTTACGGCCGCGTAATATACTCTGGCATACTTGAGAAAGACTCCGGGGACGAGTGTTGTTATGTCACCTTGATTCAACGTGACCGCAGTGACGTCGGTAATCCAGTTGACGTCATCCGGACTGATTTGTAATGCGACTGTGGCAGCGTTGGCAGCAGTTACCGAAGCATTGAGTATAGCGAAGGTGAAATCGTTAAGGTCAAGTACATTGTAGGAAGTGGTTGCAAGACCGGTGGTTGTGGAGATGCCGGTTACATTAAAGGATACATCTGTGGTCGCTAACCGGGAGATTACTTGTAAGCCGCTGCTGGTGATGAGTAACCCGTCGCCAGATGAAGTAATCAGTAACCCGCCTGTCGGAGCGGAAATGGAAAGACCGGTGGATGTGATTACGACACCCCCGAACGTATCAGTTTGTATGGCTGTATTTGTTGAACCATAAATTTTAATTCGCGCCTGATCAGGTTGATCTTGAATAATTTTAAAGTTGGCCACTATAATTCCCTCCCACTTAATTGGTAGATATTATGTCTACAATTTATACTATGCGTATATTACTAAATAAGTTACAAGATGGGATGGCAAATTACATAGTAGTTTGATTAGTCCCGCTATATGCGGCTTAACATCTCAAGACTGGATAATATCAGGTCTTTTAATCTTGCAAGTAGTTGAGAGGTCGGCGGAAAATCCTGTTGTAAAACAAGCCGGATCAGTAGACCCATTTCTTCAGTTGTATAGGTAATATAACTGGCTTCCATCCCTTGGACCGAAGCAAAAAAAGATGATTTATCAAGGGCTTGGCGGTAGACATAAAAAGTTTCAGCAAACCGGTTAATATTGCCCTCATTCAGATACCGGAGCATTTTTAATAATGTCATGAATAAACCTGGTCGATCATTACCGGTAGTATCTATAGACAAGGTCCGAAAGTCCGGCGGTTGGGCAATGGATGCCAGGTCGTTCCAGTTAACCTTCACGTCTGTCTGCTTATTGATCGTTAATATCTGATTGATGGCCGGTAGTAAGGAGGGCTGGTATTCTAAGGCCTTATAGTACCAGTTGATGGCCTGCTGATATTGGCCTGCTTTGGTGTACAGACCGGCGCAAATGGTACATAGGCTGTGGTAAGGAAAAATATCGCTTACCTGAGTAGCGGCGCTGGCGAATTTATCCAGAGCGGCTGACTGATCATTGGTTGCCAGTGCGAGCAATCCTTCGAAAAAGGTAATGTCCGAGTTAGTAGGATTGCCAATTCGGAATTTGCCCAGCAAATCCGAAAGTTCGGCTAACTTCCCGTTATGGTATAGGCAAAAAAACAGTGAGTAGATTACTTGACTGCAATACCCTTCTTGGCCACTCATATAGTGGAGTGCTTGGCGCAGGTGGTATTCGCCGCGGGCAAAAACGGCTGCCTGGATATATTCCATGGCCAGGCTGTAATGGAGAAAGGGGTCATGGGGAGTAGCGGCAAGCGTGGCTTCAATTACCGCGATGTTTCGTTGCTGTTTTTGTTTTTTCTCTAAAATTTGCTTCAAATATCCGTGGTGCAGCAGGGTTAATTCCGCAGCCTGCAGTCCGCCGCCGTTATTGGCGGCAAGGATGGAACCGGCTACCTGTTCGTGAATTCTGCCAATGAAGCGGTAATGCGGTTTATTGCGAAACAGGCGCACCACTTGGTCGTCAACAGATTGGCTGCCGTCCCCGATCAGACTGTGTATGCGAAGATAATAGCCTTCAACATTGTGTTGATCTAGATACTCTTGAAATATTTCGCTGGCTACCGGCTCCAGCCGTTCATCGGCGTCCATCACTAATATCCAATCACCGCTCGCTTGTGACAGTGAATGGTTGCGGGCAGCGGCAAAATCGTCACACCAGGTAAACGGGATTACCATGGCTCCGTTGGCGGCGGCAATTTGGGGAGTGCTATCAGTGGAACCGGTATCGACAATAATAATTTCATCAATAAGATGACGCACGCTATCAAGACATGCTGCCAGGACGTTCTCCTCGTCTTTGACGATCATGCATAGACTGACTATATATTTCTTGCTCATAATGCCATCCCCGGTGAAGCCAAAGTCATATCTTTGAGAACTTTAGCCCAAGCCTCTTCTTTTTCTTGGAAATACATTGCCAAAGCAAAAATGCCAGTGCGCGTGCGTTCTTTCAGCAACCTGATACAGTGGTAGGCAAGTTCGGTGAGTGCTGCCGCTTGTTTTTGCCCTGCAAGGGAATGTCTGAAACACTTGTCCAAGATACCGAGTGTAGCAGTAATTACCTCCGGTTCGCGGGTTTGTTCCGGACAGATGTATTTATGCTCGTTTTTGTATAAGGCAATTAGGCTGAGAAGGGTCCAGGCAGCGTTTCTGGTATCAGACTTTTTCCACAAGTCAAGGGCCAAGTGTTTGGCTTCGGTTAGATCACCGCATAAAATACAGGCAATGATTTCAGCAACACTAGGGAGGCACTTCTCACTACTCAAATTTTTATAATAACTGCGTGCTTGTTCCGGCTGCCCCGCATAGATCCTAAAGAGGGCGGCCGGGGGGCTATGGGTTTGGTGCAGGCAGGCACACTTGACGGCAATTTCAGCATATCCGGCCACAAAGAACAGGTTTGCCAGGGTTTCATTCTGTTGCGGTTGCTGCAGGCAGCCTGCTGCCTGGAAATGGTCCAGGACTTTGGTTATTGGCAGTTTACGTGATAGTGCGTGAAACAGATGATATAGCGGGGCGATATAGGCGGGGTTTTCCGACAATGCCTGTTGGTAGGCGCTGATAGCAGTATTCCAATTTCCCAGTCTTTCTTGGCAGTAGCCAAGATGATAATAGGATAAAAAACCGTTGGTGCCAGCTGTATGGATAAAAATATCAGGAGGCAAACCGCTGGCAAGCGCTCTTTCAAACCAGTGGCAGGCAATTTCGAATTTGCCCATTTGCTCAGACACCAGCCCGCCTTCAAAATAAAGGTCGGTGTAAGTGGGATAGCGGGCACTGACTTCTTCGCAGAGGGTAGCTGCTTCCCGGTTTCGTCCCAAGGTTCTGAGGCAGATGAGCATTTGCCGTGCAGCATGAGAACGAAAGGTCGCCTGGGTATCACTTAGTCCGGTATAAACATTTTTCAGCATTGCTAAAGATTTGATGTACCTTCCAAAGGCTTGCCATTCCAAAGCCGAATAGTACTGATAGATAAGGTTATCCGGTTCCTGCCGGAGTGAAGTTTCCAGCAGCATCAGGTTGCGGTGTCTTCGGCGATTGCGCTCTTTGCGGGACACTTGATGATGGCGCAATTTGGGAGTAGGGCTCAATACCGCCTCATCAAGTTTCTTGAAAGGAATTTGCTCGTGGACTTTGCCAACAAAGCGATGTTCCGGCAAATTACGGAAAAATCTTAGGACAAAACAACGTTCATCATCCTGAACCGTTTTGTTTGACTGGTAATAAAGGGGAAGAAGAAAGGCTTTACTCTCAGGATGGTTTTCAATCAGGGCGCGGAAAGTGCCTTGGGAAGCGTCGACCGTTTCGTCAGCGTCCAGTGATAATATCCAGTTGCCCGTACACTTGTCAAGAGCGAAATTACGGGCCTTGCCGAAGTCGTTTTGCCAGGGGAAGCTATAGATTTTAGAGGTATAGCGGCGGGCGACTGCCAGCGTATTATCGGTGGAACCGGTGTCGACGATGATGATTTCGTTAACTAGATGTCGGACGCTTTCCAGACAACGCGCAATATAAGCTTCCTCGTTTCTTACAATCATGGCTAAGCTAATTATGGCATCCACGGCTGTAAATCAACTCCGTTCTGCATAGTACGGAACACTTCTACATGCGGGTATTTTTCGCTGGCTTCGCGTAACAGCTCTTGCCTAAGCGTGTCGTAGAGTTTGATAAGTTTAATAACATACCGTGGATTTTTCGGGGCAAGGCTGATGCATTGGCGATAGCAGTTAATGGCTTCCAGGGGACGGTCCTGCTGCTTTAATGCGTCAGCCAGCAGTTCATAGGTATCAATCTGGCCACAAGCTTGGGATAAGGTCAGTGGCTTGAGGTAGCGTTCGGCCAGTTCGGCAAAACCGAAACGAAGATACAGTGCTCCGGCAGTAGCGGCGTAACTGTTTTTAGATTCTGTGCTCAATCCGGACAGTAATTTTTCAGCTTTCTCGGTTTTACCCAGGTACAGTGTACGGGTGAGGATTTCAGTTAACAGGTTGGCGCCATTCGCTTCTAATGTGACCGGCTGACTTTTCTTTTTTACCAGTGACTCGCGTAATAATGTTACAATAGTACTTGTATCCGGTGATAATCCTAAAGCGAATAATTCGTCGGCAGTTGTCCGGACGCGCCGCTGATTGCCTTCGAACCAAAAACACAGCAATTTATTGAGCTTTGCTACAGGATATAATGTATCGTCGGGGGCAAAAGAATCAATAATTTTTAACGCTTCCAAAATGCGACTGTTTTGTATTAAACAAACTGCCTTACATAAGGATATTTTCGGAGTGGGGCTTTGATTTTCCAGACCACGCTCCAGAAATTCCAGTGCCAGGCCGTAAGCTGACTGTGAATAGAGAATTTGCGCCATGATCAAGTTGGCTTGGGGTGTTTCCAACTCGCACAATTTATTGATGGCCATTCTTGTATAATCCGGGTCTTTTACAGGATCAAGAATGACTATTATCCGTTCCAGAGCGGCTATAAATTGCGGATTGTCGCGCAGGCTGGCAATATAAAAGCGAAGAGCTTCTTCTTCATTACAATAAAGTTCGGCGACCTTGCCTAACATGAAGTAGCTGCGGAAGCCGCGTGTACCGCTAAAAGGGGCATAATATACAGGTTGTTCCGGCAAGGAGACTGCTTTATTATAAGCTGCCGCAGCTTTGCCGTATTCCTGGCAATCAAAATGGATAAGGCCGGCGTAGTAATATAAGTCGGCATAGTCGGGAAACAACCGGGTGGCCGTATTAATAATACTTAAGGCTTGTTCGGGCATTTTGGCTCCATAATAGGCCAGAACAATATAACGCAGCAGCTTGGGATAGTAAATTGTTTGCGGGTCGACCCCGTTGGCTGCCTTAATGAGTTCTTCTGCGGCTTGTTGGTAGCGTTTTACTCTGTAAAGTTCGACACCATAATGGTAGCGCAGCAGATGGTTCTGGGGATTATCGGCCAATTCTTTTTCGATAATGTGCAGATTACGGTTTTTTTTGTCTTTTTCTTCGATTTGCCGGTCCAAATAACCGTAGTGTAGAAGGGTTATGTTTTCAGCGCGACGGCAGCAGGCCTGACTATTATTTTCCAAAATAGCGTCAACAATTTGTTCGTGTATCGCACCGCGGAAACGGTAGTCAGGGCGGTTGCGAAACAGTCTGAACACAAGGTCAGGGCAGGTATCGTTCCACCCTTCATTACCAAGGTAGTTTATTATTGTTACGAAGTAACCATCGACATCTGTCGCTTCGATGGCCTGTTTCAGGGCGATGCCGCTGTCCGGGGTGAGTTCTTCATCGGCATCAAGAAATAAAATCCAATTGCCGCTTGCCATCTCTAATGAAAGGTTGCGCGCGTCACTAAAATTATCATTCCATGGGAAAGTATACACCTTGGCGCCAAATTCACGGGCAATTTCAACCGTACGGTCGGTTGAACCGGTATCCACAACAATAATTTCGTCAACTACTCCGGCCACACTGCGAAGACAGCGAGGCAGATTTTTTTCCTCATCTTTTGCAATCATGCATAAACTTAACATAGGTTCTACTCTCCATATCAGTAATTTTTTTATTTATACTATATGATTCAGGTAAAGAGAGTGTTACCTATGGCAATATTTCGTTAACCTTTTTTAGGATTATGAATAGAATGGAACAGAGTCATTGTTTAGAGATGTAGTTAAAGTTTAGCAGATTGCTAAATATATATGAAATCTAATAAAGATTTTTTCTGGGCGTGTTGTTAGTAACGCTCCACCGCTGGCGCTTGACTTACGCTTATACTAACAACACGCCTGTAAATCTTTATTGGATACTATATAGATATACCGCATTATAGGGTAAGAACATGAACAGTTTTTAGGATTGAGGTGTCATAAGTGGGAGTAAGGGTGTTAAAACCACCGGTAAAAAACAGTTTTATTTGTTGCAATAAACATCATAATCGCGCGCCGCACCGCGCCTTGTGTTGTGCAAAAGGACCGAGACTGTACATAGGCACTGAAGAAAATGTTTTAAATAGAGCTCTTTTACAGTTCGATCTGTCGCTTTTGCCCAATCCGGTGACCATTCTTACTAGTACGCTTTATGTATTTCTGAAAGTAAACTTTTTTCCAGGTGAACCGCATAATCTATCAGTATATCAAGTACTGTCAGATTGGAAAATGAAATGCGTCAATTGGAAACGTCAGCCGTTAATTAACCCTGTTCCGGTTGCCGGTCAAATCATTACCAACCAAGAACAGGAGTTTATTTCTTTTGACATAACGCCGCTTACCTTTCAATGGTATACTAACCAAGCGGCCAATTTTGGTGTCATGCTAAAGATGGAGAATGAAAATATTGATAATCTTATAGCCGTTTCAAGCAAAAAGTCCAAAAATTCGCAGTTTTGGCCCTTTATTGAAGTGGCGTTTCTCGACCCGAAATCCGACAATGATTACTGCCGGATTTTAGATCAAACCTTTAAAGTAACTACCGGTGATGATATTGCCTATACCGATTACTTAATTACGCTGCCTTTTGATTATTCTTATATTCCTGTCAACATTGGAGAAAACTCCGCTCAGTGCTATTTACAAATAAGCTCGGACGGTATGCACTGGCAAACCGAGTCGGAAGTAAAAACGGTACTACCGCACCAGAGCGTCTCCCTGGTACCGGACACCATTGGTAAGTACAGCCGTCTTTGCTATCGGTCGGTCACACCGGGAGCGTCAACAGTGCTTGTTATTTACGTCCAGGGCCGGGCGTAGTCAGAGAATAATAAGAAAGAGCTTTCGGATGGGTCCGAAAGCTCTTTCTTCAACTATTTCAGCCATTATTTACTAAAATATCTGTCTAACAGACCTTTGAAAGCAGCACCATGACGCGCTTCGTCTTTGCACATTTCATGAACGGTATCATGAATGGCATCCAGTCCAAGTTCTTTGGCCTTTTTGGCGATATCAAGCTTTCCTTGGCACGCGCCATATTCAGCTTCCACTCTTAGCTCAAGATTTTTCCTGGTGGAGGGAAATACTACTTCACCCAGAAGTTCTGCAAATTTTGCCGCATGTTCTGCTTCTTCAAACGCAATTCTTTTATAAGCCTCAGCTACTTCGGGAAATCCTTCTCTGTCGGCCTGGCGGCTCATGGCCAGATACATGCCGACTTCAGTACATTCCCCCATAAAGTTCATTTTTAAGCCTTCAAGGATTTGCGCGTCAACACCGGCGGCAACTCCAATCCGGTGTTCATCAGCCCAGCTCATACCGGCTTCGGATTTTTCAATAAATTTACTGGCAGGCGCTTTGCATTGGGGACAAACGTCCGGAGCACTGCTTCCTTCATGAGTATAACCACAGATAGTACATACAAATTTTTTCATAAGTAAATTTCCTCCTAAATAGATAATTAATATTAATTGATATTTGATATTATTAATATAGCAAATGTTAGCAAATTAATCAATAGGTTTAGCTAAGTTTTTCCATAAAAATTAACAAACGATTAAAATGCTTTAAGAGCATAATATCAAGATGAGAATGAAAATATGAATACGTTTATAGCCAACTCCCAAAATTGTGATACATTAACTTACATTAGTAATAAGAACTTAGCCAAAAAGCATAAGCTGGGATTATGTTGGAAGAATAACAATGGTCTATCAGGCGAGGAGGGTAGAAGTATGTCTGGCATACTCATTTTCCGGGTAGTACTTATTCTAGCCTTCGCGACGTCTGCCTGGCGGTTGGGGGACTGGCGGAATTGGATCAAATATTATCCTACAGTATTGTTTACGATGGTTGTGAATCTCAGTGTAAGCTTACTAACCTATCACCATATATTATGGAATTTTAACCCAGATCTTGTTGTAAAGACCCATACTGTTGTCGAATTTCTTAATACTTATATTGTTTTGTCTGCAGCCACATTTGTCTATCTTTCCCATTTTCCTCAGTACGGTAAACTTTATCAATATGGCTATGTAATATTATGGATTTTGCTTTTTGGCGTAATAGAATACACAGATGGGGCGATTGGGGGGATTTCTTATCAACACGGATGGTCATTTGCGTCTTCATTTGCCCTTGATTGTGCTATGTTTGTGATTTTGCGGATCCATTACTTAAAGCCGGCTTGGGCTTGGATGATTACTTTTCTCTTAGCGGCAATTATCTTGGCGGTATTTGATTTTGGTTCGGCAGAAATGAAATAAGTTACTAAAAAAATTTGTGATACGGCCAATAATTAGTAAATTCCATATACAAAATTCCGCTCAAATGTGGTAACATGTAAACGGAGCAAATCTAACCGTCATGATAGCTGGTATTCGCCGAAACTAGACTGGCGGCACTTGATAAGCTCCGGAAGGTCGACTTATATCCCATTCGGGAATGAGAACGGAGGTAATTGAATATGGAAAAAACGGAAGCTTTGCGGACAACAGGGCGATTTGGGGCACGGCGCATTGCAATTATTGGCATGTTGTCGGCTGTCTCCATTATTCTGGGCCTTTCCGGGTACGGATTTATTCCGTTGCCTACGGCCAAGGCAACAATTATGCATATTCCGGTCATTATTGGAGCCATTCTGGAAGGGCCGGTTGTTGGTGGCATGATTGGTCTGATTTTTGGTTTATTCAGCATTGTACAGAGCCTGACCACCCCTAACATTCTTTCTTTTGCCTTTATTAACCCGTTAGTGTCTGTCCTGCCGCGCGTGTTGATTGGTGTTACCGCCTATTATGTTTATAAATGGGCCTGGGGTAGACATGAAGGGATCCGGATCGCCATCGGAGCTGCGCTTGGTTCTCTCACGAATACTTTTGGGGTTCTTACAATGATTTATATTTTGTATGCTGCTGAATTTGCCGGAGCGCGGGGCATTAGCTTGGACGCCGCAGCCAAGGTGATTTATGGCATTGCGCTGGTTAACGGGGTGCCTGAGGCCATAATCTCCATGGCGGTAAGCGTGCCGGTGATATTAGCCATTAAGCGGCGTTATCGGCATTAGGCATTGAATGACATTACAAAATCGTTATCGGATTTATCTGATAACGATTTTTTTATTTCTGTCATACTTTTGTCATACTTCATGGATAGAATTGGTTTAGGAAAGTTCGGTGTATATACAACCTGGATAAAACCACCGCGGTCCGCCGTAGAAATTTCTGAAGCGAGGTGCAGAAGTAATGGATATACGCGGTTTGTTTTTAGCGGAAAAAAAGAAATGGCTGTTAGTGGGAATTGCTGCTATAGCTGTGGCTGTGGCAGCTTTTATGCAACTAGCCAATGCAAAGACACAGAATACGGCCACAGGTAAACCGGACTCTGTAAAACCGGTTGTGGAGGTAAAGACCCTTCAACGCAGCGATATGGTCAAAAAAATATCCCTGGTAGGTCAGACGGTGCCTGCAGCCCAAGTGGACATTGTGGCAAAATACTCCGGTCATGTTGTGCAGGTAAACGCTGAGCTCGGCCAGCAAGTTTCAAGCGGGCAGCTCCTGATTATGCAGGATGTCGGTGATGTGGATCTTGCCATTGCCCAAGCCGATGCCGGCCGCCGTGAGGCTGAAGCGGATGCAGCCGAGACGTCGGTAACATTTGATGCCAATTACAACAAAGCTTTAGTCGATTACCAACGTAATCTGGCCGGTTATGAACGCTATAAGTCTCTGTATGAGCAAGGCGCCGTTTCCCGCGAGACCTTTGATACCGCAGAGCAGCAGATGCTGAATTCTAAGGCTACCCTTGATTCATTTGCCAAACAGTCGTCAGAGGGAACTGTACCGGCAGCCGTGGAAGCAAAGAGGGCGGCGGTGCTCAAAACAGAACGCAATATCGAAGCGCTTGCCAAGCAGCGTGAAGATATGATAATCCGGGCACCGCGGGATGGCGTTATTGGTTATCGTCAGGTTGAAGTCGGCGCATTTGTTCAACCAGGACAAAAGCTGCTGTCAATCATTGATAATAGCAGCATTTATGTCGACTGTCAGGTTTCTGAGCAGGATATTGCGGCAATTCAGGTAGGCTTGAATGCTGACTTGCAGGTCGAATCGCTGGGACGTACATACAGCGGTAAAGTTATTTATGTCAGCCCTGCCAGTGACTCCAAGACCCAATCCTTTACCGTCCGGTTGGCCCTGACCAATCCAGACTCATTGATCAAAAGCGGGATGTTTATCCGTTCACAGCTGGAGGTGCTGCAGCGGCCCCGGACCTTGTTCGTGCCTAAAGAGGCTGTTCTGGAGAAAAACGGGGAATATAGTGTGTACCTCATCAATGGCAGTAACAAAGTAGAACAGCGCAACGTCAAAATCGGCCTTCGTAATGACAAAGATGTTGAAATTTTGAGTGGCATTAAGGAAGGTGACCAAGTAGCTGTCAGCAATCTTTCCCGGCTAAAGCCGGGGATGGAAGTCACCCCTAACGTTTTGGCCGGTGACCGCAGTTCCCCGGAACAGGGGGGTAAGCGATAATGAACATTACCCGTTTTTCTATTCAGCGCCCTGTGGGTATCTCGATGATCGTCATGCTGTTCGTTGTCCTCGGTTTATACAGTTTCTACCGGATTGGGGTGGAACTCTTACCGGCATTAAATACCCCCTATGTTACCGTAACAGTCAATTATCCCGGCGCCGGGACGGAGGAAATTGAGCAGCAGGTAATAAAACCGTTGGAAGATTCGCTGTCCTCTGTTTCCAATCTGAAACGTATGACATCAATGGCACGCCCTGAGCAGGCTACCATTATTCTGGAATTCGAGTTCTATGCGAATGCCGATTTTGCTTCCATTGATGCCACGAAACGTGTAAACGCTGTGCGCGGCAGACTGCCGGACGGGATTGATGAACCGGTTGTCGTTAAGCGTGATATCAACGCCCTGCCTATTCTTGAAATTGCAGTAACATCTTCCTACCCGCTTTCTGATGTATATTCCAAAGCCAACAATATTTTTAAGGAGCGGCTGGAGCGGGCTGACGGCGTTTCCGAGGTGGCACTTCACGGCGGTCGTGACAAGGAAGTTGCCATTGAAGTAAACAAAGACAAACTGTTGTTCTATAATGTGTCATTAAGCGCAATTGTCAGCCGGATAAAAGGAGAAAATGTGTTGCAGCCTGCCGGTTCGGTATATACGGACAAAACGCAGACTGACGTACGGTTAACTGCCCAGTTCCAGTCGCCGGAAGAACTATCCCGCTTGCAGATAACCAATGCCGATGGCGTGAATATTCCCTTATCCGAACTTGCCGGCATAAAAGAACAGGATAGCCGCGCGACCCGTTATGGGCGGGTGAACGGGCAGGATGCAATTGCCCTGCAAGTATATAAAAACAGTGATGCGAATGTTGTTAGCACAGCCAAGGCAATTATGGCGCAATTGGAAAGCTTGCGCAAGGACTATCCCGATTATCAGTTCATTGTGGTCACCGATTCTTCTCAATTTGTTAACAATTCGCTGCGCAACACGCTCGGTACTCTCATTGAAGGTCTGATAACCACCGGTTTAGTCCTATACTTTTTCTTGCGGGGATGGAAATCTACCTTAGCCGTTATGATTGCCATACCCACTTCAATGATTGCTACGTTTTTGGCTATGTATCTGGCCGGTTTTACCTTCAATATGATGTCCTTGATGGGGATGGCGCTGTGCGTCGGCATCTTAGTGGATGATTCCATCGTCGTCCTGGAAAATATCCACCGGCATATACAACTGGGGAAGGAAGCAAAACTGGCGGCAGAAGAAGGCCGGAACGAAATCGGCATGGCGGCTGTCGCGATAACGCTGTGCGACGTGGTAGTATTTTTGCCGATTGCATTCATGAATGGCATGACAGGACAATTTTTCCGCCAATTCGGGTTAACAATTGTATTTGCCACTTTATTTTCACTGTTTGTGTCATTTACGTTAACTCCGATGCTGGCATCCAGATTTTACCGGGAAGGGCTGCAGGAATCTAAAGGACGCATCTGGCATTTCATGGACCGGCTTGAAGCGGGAGCTGTGACTTCTTATGAAAAGATACTCCGGTGGAGTTTAGCCAACAGCAAAAAGATAATATTGACTGCGCTGGCATTATTTGTCGCCACTTTAGCGCTCATACCAGCAGGAATCATCGGTGCCGAGTATATGCCCAAGACGGATGAAAGCAGTTTCCGGGTATCGATAGAGCTGCCCGTTGGTCAAAACCTTGAGCAAACAGATGCAGTTGCCGGCAAACTTGAACAGTACCTGCTCACGATCCCCGAAGTGACCAACTGTTTAGCTACTGTGGGCGGTCAGACAAGCAATAATGCCTCGCTTACCGTCCAGCTTGTAGACCGGAAAGAACGCCGGCGGAGCGTCTGGCAGATAACTGACCAAGTTCGCAGTTTTGCCAAAATGAATGTGCCTGAGGCAACGGTACGGGTCAATGAAACGCAATCGTCAGTAGCAGGCGTTTCCGGCGGGGCCGGTAGTGGCGGTCCGGCAACCGGCGCTGTCCAGATTGAACTGCTTGGGCAAAATTTAGACAACTTAATTGCCGCATCATACCGTGTCCAAACCATATTGGGGGAAATCCGGGGAATCAAGGACATCCGCAGTTCTTATACGGAAGGGATGCCGGAGATTCAACTCACTGTGGACCGGGAAAGATTAAAATTCTATAATACTACTGTGAGTGAAGTCAATAGTACTTTTGCTGCCGCCATCTCGGGACAAAAAGCAGGAGTACTTGCCAACGATCCGAACAATGACGGGTTAGACACCGATATTGTTGTCCGTCTGGCCGGCAGCGACGGCTTTAAACCGTCTGATATCCGTAGTATACCGATTGGGGCCGGCAGCCACAGAATCTATCTTGGCGATGTTGCCAAAGTTACCGAAGGAACAGGTCCGGTAATGATCCGCCGGGTTGATAAGCAGCGCGCCATCAATATTCAAGCCAACCTGACTGATCGTCCCTTGAAGGAAGTTCTTAACGAAATTCAAGGGAAACTAACCCCGGCTGAGCTGGGAGGCAATGTTACCTACCGGTTTACAGGTCAGGCCACCAGCATGGATGACACGTTCCGGGAAATGTTTCAGGCGCTGGCGCTGTCTTTAGTGTTAGTGTACATGTTATTAGCCGTACTTTACGAATCCACTTTAACTCCGTTCATCCGCATGTTTTCTTTGCCGCTGGGCATGATTGGCTCGCTGCTGTTCCTCGTGCTTACCCACAATACCATCAACCTGTATTCGCTTATCGGTATCTTGGTTATGGATGGAGTTGTTGCTAAAAATGGGACACTGCTGCTTGATTATACCCTTACGCTGAAGGAACGAGGAATGAATGCCAGGGACGCCGTTATTGAAGCAGGTAAAACCCGGCTAAGGCCGATCTTTATGACCACCTTAACCATGGTTATAGGTATGCTGCCGACCGCGCTTTCTTTGACCGAAGGGTCGGAAACCCGGGTAAGTATGGCTTGGGTAATCATCGGCGGTTTGCTTTCCTCTACCGTATTTACGCTAATCATTATCCCGATTATTTTTCTGTTTTTTGAACGCCGGCCTTTGCGTACCGGATGTTACACCGCGCTCCTTTTTGCTTTTTGGAAAAGGGTTGGTTCACTTTGGCAGAATATCTAACTACTCCCGGCATATCTTTTAGTATCATAATAAAAGCTTGTGAGAGGTACAGTATGGACCAGCGGTATCAGACCGATCCGGATGAATTAGTACTGTTTTGTGCTGTAGCGAAAAATAAGTTTTTGTATACCAAAACGAGCGCAAAAATGCGCTCGTTTTGATTTTCACTCGAAAAGTGAACCCCCTAACCCTTGAAGCAGGGTGTCTTTTTTGTTTTGTCATTTAAAATTTTTAATTGCAAAAATTATATAAAAAATTCAAATTGTAAGGAGGAATTTTCTAAGAAAGGTTGAATATTGGTAATATAGAAGAACGTAATCCCGCATAGAGGAATAAAACAGTGCTTACAGCTAAATAAGAATGGACGTTCTTCTAAAGAAAAAAAGGAGGTGTGGACTAATGAATAGTTGCGGGTATGTTCAGGTTGGTGAGTACGGATAAAATACCTGGTGCAATAAAAGGAGGTGCATGCGTCATTATTTACGGTAGCTTCTCCTAGCGTCAAAGCATCTTTGATGCTGTGGAAAAATACGGGGGTATAATTAATCTGTAGGATTTGGAAAACGATGGACACGGCATCTGTATTAAAGAATCTTCCTTTTTAATCAGTCACTATAAAGGAATATAATTCCATATAGAAGAATTATCGTGACGGTTTTAGGAATTGCCAAAAGTAAAGGAGGATATTGCATACGAAAGATATATAAGTGATATGTGCGTAAAACGACCGCCAAGACGAGAAAATGAGGCCATGTTGCAGTACAGTCCGTATACCAGTCTAGGCAAGAAATTAAATACTGATGTTGTTGCCACAAAAAAGCAAGGAGGATGGAATCTATGTCTAATCCCGTTGTTGGCTTTGAAAAGCCTGTCCAACCCCGGACCAAATTTCGCTGGGTTGTACTGGCCATCATCTTTTTATTTTATATGATTAACTTTGCAGACCGTACAAACATTGGCGTTGTATTGCCCGCAATAAAAAACGAGTTTGGGGTAAGCAATTTTGAAGCAGGAGCCTTAGCAAGTTTCTTTTTCCTTGGATACGCCGTTACCCAAATACCTGCAGGTTTCTGGATAAGCCGCTTCGGCACCAGAGGCTTAGTCTCATTGTCAATCTTAGGTTTTTCAATTTTTACCTTCCTGATCGGCACCTCTGCCTCAGCCACCGCGATGAAATGGTTCCGCCTCGGGCTGGGGCTGTGTGAGGGGCCCAGTCCTGTCGGCGGTTCGGCTACAATAAAAAACTGGTACCCGCCCCAGGAAAGGGCAACTGCCACCGGCGTATTTATGGGCGCTACCTCGCTTGCCTTGATGGCCGTGCCGCCCCTGGCGGTATGGATCATGGTGCATTATGGTTGGCGCTACGTGTTTTACTGTTTTGCCATTCCGGGTATTATCCTCTCGGCAGTCTGGTATATGCTGGTTCATACTCATCCGGAAGACAGCCCCTATTGTTCGCCGGCCGAGGTAGAGTATATTAAGACTACTTCTTCAGAAATAAAAACCGAAGAGAAGGCAACAGGGTCGCTTGGCTGGTTGGATACCTTGATTCGTGCCAAAAAAGTCCGGCTTCTTGAAACCAATGCGCAGGTCTTCAAATCTTGGAACGTTATCGGGATTTCGCTGACCTACTTCTTCATTGGTTTTGTGACTTATGGAATGATGATTTGGATTCCTTCATATCTCGTTAATGCCAAGGGATACTCACTGGTCGGCATGGGATGGGTGGCCGCAGCACCGTGGGTAGGGGCTTTGATTGGCCAGATTGGCGGCGGTATGTTATCTGATAAACTATTGCTCAAACGCCGTAAACCTAACATGATGATCGCGCCTTTAGCTTTTATCGCCATGATGGCAATACTGGTGAATGTGCCTAATGATGTAACTCTGCTAACCATTACTTTATTTACCACCGGGCTTTTACTCAATATTGGCTGGTCCTGCTACTGGGCCTATCCTATGGGTTTGACTACCGGCAATACTTATCCGGTGGCGATTGCGGTAATGGCAAGCATCGGCAACCTTAGCGGGTTTTTTTCGCCGATGATAGCCGGGTATCTGCTGGATGCGTACAAAAGCTATGATTTTGTGTTTTATTTCTTTGGGGCGTGTGCGCTACTAAGTTTCCTGGTGGTATCCACGATAGACGAGCCGATTTAAATTGCTTTGAATTGGGATTCGGGATAAATTTCGAGAGTAAGTACAGGGGTTGGCATCTTCTTATCTTGTTGTTATTATCTCGCAGTTTCGCTGTCGGCAGTGTGCGTTTACAGTTGCCGTCCCTGTAATCGTGGCACCGTTAGCTCCAGCTGGTTAGTGCTTCTTGTTTGGATCAAGTCTGCACCAACCGTATTCGTAGTATACAATGCATTAACACGGGGGGATAAAAGTGAAATTGTCGATTGGAAAAAAGATAGCAATTAGCATGGGTATAATGGTTACACTCATTATGATTCTGGGGGTAACTTGCATTATCCTTATGCGGGATGCCAAGGATAGGACTTAGCCAAATTGCCGAAAATGCCAGCGGCGTTGCCGTAACAGCCGAAAAAACATCCGGTGCAAACCGTTCTAAAGTTTAGGGTATGATCCTATTGTAAATTTAGGCATTACAACCTTATACAGAGAAACCCTTGTCTGGTTTTCGCTGCATGTCAGGTCTGTAGCGGGATAGAGCTACTTGGCAAAATAACGGGATGCAATTCCATATAGAAGAATTGCAATGGTTGACAAATATTTATATTCTCATAAAAGAACAATGTTCCTTTATACGGAAATATTAAAACAGATATACAAACCTGATGAATGGGCTTCATCAAAGTAACGAAAGCATTCAGGTCTAATCAAATAAATTTGGCAGGAGGTAGTACAATATGAAAAAAGCGAAAAAATGGCTGGCCGTTATACCCTTGGCATTAATGTCGGTCACTATGGCCGGCATGCCTGCATGGACAGGTACGGTTTCTGCTGCAGTGGCCAATTCTTTTAGCGATGTCCCGGCAGGTCACTGGGCTTATGATGCGGTCAGCAAGCTTGCCAAAGCGGGGCTTATTGATGGTTATAGCGATAAATCGTTTCAAGGTGACAAGACTATAAGCCGGTATGAATTTGCATTTATTGTTGCCAAAGCCCTGGACCGGTTTGATAATGCTGACGACGCCAATAAGCAGCTGATTGACAAATTATCCGCCGAGTTTGCTTCTGAACTGAACCGTCTTGGCACTCGCGTCTCGAAAGTAGAAACCAAAACAAATACCTGGGTTGGCGGTGAAACCAGATTGCGCTTTGTGAGTGATGATCCGGGCGTCTCAGGCGGTAGCCAATTAAAAGGGGCCGACCGTTTTGATTTTCGCCAACGCATAAAGTTTTCGGGAACAGTAAACGACACTATTTCCTGGGCTGGCAGGATTACCACAAGTGGCACCAACAAATTTGGTAATACCGAATATAATTCTGGGTCAGAAATCAGTCTTGATTTAATGAGTGTGACAGCAAAAAATGTTCTCGGTATGGACAGCATCCGGGTCGGCCGTTCTGCGCTTGACTTCTATAGCGGCGGCTTATTTGGCAAACCGATGAATGTTGACGGTGTGTTAATCAATCATACGTTTGGTAATGCAAGCTTTAAAGGCTGGACAGGCAACATTAAAAATGCCGGAAATAACGGCGACGCCAACCAACTTACCACCGGTCAAGTAGGATTCCGATTGGCAGACAATATGAATGTTAAAACCGGTTATTATTGGGCCGATATCCCCGGCACGAAAAAAGGTCGAGGTGAGGGAACTGTCAATATAAGCGGCGGTGCCACTGCCAGTAATGTATTTACAAGCTCGAAAGGCTGGACAGCCGGTTTTGACTACAAGCTGGGACGATATACTCTGATTGGTGATTATGTGAGTACTACGCTAGAGAATCCAAATGGGTTACCTTCCAACCCTAAAGGATGGGCTGTCCAACTGAGCAACAGCCAGGGTCCTGCGGTTTTATTTCCGTCGGTAAACCTGGTTAATCCGGTAAAAGTAGGAACTGATGCCTGGATGGCTTCGTACCGCAGTATTGATCCAGGAGCCATTCCGGCCGGGGCCGGCAATTTTGACAGTACGGCTGTCGCGTACGCCGCCCAACCATACAATATTTTTACTCACGGTACCGATAATGTTAATGTGCTTTATCTGGCTTACCAAAATGTCATAGCGAAAAACGTTATCTTATCTCTGGAATATCAAGACTTTAAGATTAAGAACCGGGATCTTACTGATTTATCCTCAGACAAACTTAATCAAACCTATATGATGAAGTTTGAATTATTCTATTAAAAATTGTTTATGCAAAAATTGTATCGGCAAATGTAGAGCAAACCTGGTGCTATTACAACCGATCCGGCAGCGTTATATCGTAGGTGTAATACCTGGGATGGGCGATTATGTTAATAGCTATGATTTTGAAGGCTTTTCACAGCTGCACGGAAGAGTAAGGAAAGCCCAGGAAAACTGGGCTTTCCTTACTTCATACGCTGTTAACAGTAAAAAAGTTTGTCTTGACTGTTTGCGAACGGAGGAGAATGTGTGGATTTATTGACATTAAAAGCAGAAGCAAGAAAAAAGTTAGCCGGGTATTGTCGTGTATGTCCAATTTGTAATGGTAAAAGCTGTGCGGGCGAGGTTCCGGGCATGGGGGGAATCGGTACCGGATCATCTTTTGCGGAAAATATAACAGCTTTGTCATCTGTGAAATTGAATCTGACAGCCATTCATGACGCCTCAACACCGGACACGGCAACGCTGGTTTTTGGTCAATACATAAGCACTCCTATTATGGCGGCACCCATGGTTAATTCCCGGATGAACACCGGGGGCGGCTTAACGGAAAAAGAGCTGGCCGAAGCAATTACTGCAGGCACCCACCAGGCCGGAAGTTTAACATGGCTCGGTGATCCCATCGATACAAACTATGAATGGTTTAACGCCATGCAAGCAGCGGGGCGCGGAGTAGTCATCGTCAAGCCCCGCGTCAATCACGATCATATTATTGAAGCGTTCGTTAGAGCTGAACAATTTGGTGCTGTAGCTGTAGGTATTGATGTTGATGGTGCCGGGCTGATTACCATGAAATTGCGAGGACAGGCTGTTGGTCCTAAAACTAAACAGCAAATTGCTGAATTAGCCAAATCAACAAAACTGCCGTTTGTTGTAAAAGGGATTATGAATGTAGCTGACGCCGTAAAATGTGCTGAAGCAGGGGCGGCTGGTATTGTAATATCAAATCATGGGGGACGGGTCTTGGATTACACTTGCGGAACGGCTAGTGTTGTGCCCGGAGTAGCCCGGGAATTAAAAGGCCGGATTGAAATTTTTGTTGATGGGGGTGTACGTTCCGGTGTTGATGCCCTAAAAATGTTAGCATTGGGAGCAGACGGTGTACTTGTGGGGCGCCCTTTAATTATTGGTGCGTATGGCGGCGGTGCTGCCGGAGTACGGTATTTATTTGATAAATATACGGAGGAACTAGGTAGTGGTATGATTCTAACCGGCTGTAACACCATAAAACAGATTGATTCGGGAATTTTGATCAATTCTTAATCAATTACTTTGATTTGGCATACAATGCATTGTGTGCCATGTTTCCCGGCATAACTTGATTCTAATAATCGGTAAAACTACGATTATTTAAAAAGCCAATAAAATAACGAAAAATTCATTGATGGCCGGCAGGAATTATAAAAGACTTGTCAAATATATTCCCATATAAAAGAATCATATTCCGTATAAAGGAATTATACTAATTATAGTATCGAAAATTTGTTGTATAAAAATCTGCGGAGGAAAAAATTGGAGGAGATAATTTGGCGTATAAAGATCTACGGGAATTTTTGGCAAAACTTGAGGAGCAGCAGCAGCTAGTACGGGTGCGGGATGAAGTAATGCCGGAGCCAGACCTATCCGCTGCCGGTCGGGCTGCTCCCAACATTGAAAATGGACCTGCGGTTTTCTTCGAAAAAATCAAAGGGTATCATAATCCGGCTGTTTTGAATGTTCATGGCTCATGGGCCAATCATGCCCTCATGCTGGGTATGCCCAAAAATACAACAATTAAAGAACAATTTTATGAATTAGATAAACGTTGGAGTAAATTTCCTGTCAAACCCCGCTGGGTTTCCTGCGGGCCGGTCAAGGAAATCAAAATCAAAGAAAATATTAATCTATTTGAGGTTTTACCCCTGTTTCGCGTAAATCGGTATGACGGCGGATTTTATATTTCCAAGGCGTTGGTTATCAGTAAAGACATTGATGATTATGACAATTATCGAAAACAAAATGTCGGTACGTACCGTCTCCAGGTGAAAGGCAAAGATTTATTGGGAATACAAGCATTGCCGTTTCATGATATTGGCATTCACCTTCGGAAGGCTGAAGAAATCAATGAACCATTGCCTGTTGCCATTTGTATTGGCAATGATCCGGTGTTGACTTTTATGGCCAGTACGCCGATCGAATATGATCAGTCCGAGTATGAATTTGCCGGAGCGCTAAGAGAAGAGCCTGTGGAACTGACGAAAAGTGAAACCGGAAATTTGGACATTCCGTGCGCTGCGGAGGTTGTTCTTGAGGGCTATATTATTCCGCGTAAACGAAACGTTGAAGGACCCTTCGGCGAATTTCCGGGCAGTTACTCGGGAGCCAGACTGCAAGCTGAGATAAAAATTCATACCATTACTCACCGGGTCAATCCCATATTTGAAAATTTATATCTGGGGATTCCTTGGACGGAAATCGATTATTTGATGGCTTTGAATACCAGCATTCCTCTCTATCGTCAGATAAAGGATAGCATGCCGGAAGTAGTTGCCGTCAATGCGATGTATACTCACGGGATAGGTACAATTATCTCGACGAAGTCGCGTTTTGGCGGTTATGGCAAAGCGGTAGCCATGCGGTTGTTATCCACACCTCATGGAATGCCTTACTCCAAAATTGTCATTGTTGTTGATGAATACGTTGATCCGTTTAACTTGCCGCAAGTCATGTGGGCGCTGACTACAAGAGTGCGGCCGGATAAAGATGTAGTGTTAATTCCGAGTGCTCCTGGGATGCCTCTTGATCCAACATCTGAACCGCCGGGGATGCATACGAAATTAATTATTGATGCAACCACTCCGGTGGCACCTGATGTCATCTGCCGTGAAACCGAACTGCTGGCAACTCCTTACAAGACGGATGAGTGGGAAAAAATAATTCGCCGCTTGCTGAATGAGAAAGGGGTGAGCAAATGATTTGCCCAAGGTGTGATAGTAATACGGCAGAAAAGATTGTGGACGCTCCTAAGGACAAAAGCTGGGAAGTGTATCTTTGCAGTACTTGCGGATTTTCTTGGCGCTCAACTGAGGATGAGGCTATTACCGATCCGGCCCGCTATGATAAAAAATTTAAGTTAGAACCGGCTGTTCTGGACAGCCTGCTGGCCATTCCGCCGGTACCGCCGCTAAAAGAAAGTGTTAAAAAGGACTAGTGAATCATCGACTATTCATGCCTTGACAATGGGATGAAGTTCCATATAGGAGAATAAATTATTGATTTTGTGAGTTACGCCTGGTTTCTATTATATGTCATTGCGAAGGAGGTGAGGGCCGGTTTAACGGGCTGAATCATTCTAATAGCAAATTCTAAGCGGAATCATTAGGGGGGAAGTATTTTGAAACAAATCAAACTTTTCGGTCTTGGCGGACAAGGTGTTGTTACTGCCGCCAAGATCTTCGCCGAAGCAGCAGCCATTGGCGAAGGAAAATACGCCCAGTCCATCCCGGCATACGGGCATGAGCGGCGCGGCGCGCCGGTGTACTCAGATTTGATTGTCAGCGATAACCCGATTAAGGTCAAGTCTTTCGTCTATGAACCGGAGTATGTTGTTATCTTCGATCTGTCAGTCATGGATAAAGGCGTCGATGTTATGGCAGGGACCAACGAGAACACCGTCTTTGTAATTAACAACGAGTGTGTATTGCCGGAATACCCTTTCGCCAAACATCAAGTTTATTATGTTGGCGCAAAACAAATTGCTCTTGACACATTGGGGAGGGATATTCCCAACTCAGCCATGTTGGGGGCCATGGCCGGCGCCGGACTGGTCGGAATTGATGCGGTCATGAATGCCATACGCAAAATTTTCGGAAAGGCGGGGGAAGTCAATGCCAGTGCAGCCAAAAGAGCCTGTGACGAACTGCGGAAAAACTAAAAAATATTTAGTTGGGCCGGTGGCTACAGAATTTGTGGCTACTAAGACCGGCGTCTGGCGGGTAGTACGGCCGGATGTTAACATTGATGATTGCGTTTTCTGCGGCACTTGCCGTAAGCATTGTCCGGCAGATGTTGTCACAGTGGAAAAAGAGGACGCGAAAAAAGGCGTTTATTTTGACTGGGATTATTGCAAAGGGTGCGGCATTTGTGCAAATGTCTGTCCGAAACAATGTATTACCATGATACCGGAAGAAGGTGTTTGCAAGCTATGAGTACCAGAGTAATGTTAGACGGGAACGGAGCTGCCTCCGAAGGGCTCAGACTGGCTAAAGTGAGGGTCATTTCGGCTTATCCGATCACCCCGCAGAGTCCGATCTCGGAAAAACTGGCCGATTTTGTTGTTCAGGGCAAACTTGATGCCAAATATATCCGGGTAGAGTCGGAACACAGCGCTATGTGCTGTGCCATTGGCGCCCAGCTGACCGGCGTCCGGGCCGGCACAGCCACTTCTTCTGTTGGTCTGGCGCTTATGCATGAAGTGCTGGGGGTAGCCGCCGGCTGCCGGGTGCCGATCGTTATGCCGGTGGTCAACCGGTCGCTGGTCAGTCCCTGGAGCTTATGGTGCGATCACCAGGATGCCATGGCAGAAAGAGATGGCGGCTGGATGCAACTTTATGCGGAAAGCGCTCAAGAAGTGCTGGACCTTATTCTAATTGCTTACCGCACCGCAGAAGACGCCCGCGTTCAACTGCCGGCCATGGTATGTCTGGACGGCTTCTTCCTTTCGCACATGAGTGATGCCGTCTATGTGCCTGATCAAGCCACTGTCGATGCCTATTTGCCGCCGTACGTATGCCACAACTTCCATCTTGACCCGGGTGACCCGGTGTTTATCAATAACCTGACCCCTACGGTCGACTATACCGAAATGAGATACCAGCAGGCCGTAGCATTCAGACAGGCGCCGGAAGTTTTGATGGAAGCCATGGCTGACTTTAAAAAGGTATTTGGGCGCGACTATTCTATGATTGAAGCATACCAATGTGATGATGCCGAAGCAGTTATTGTGACATTAGGTTCGATGTCCGGTACCGCAAAATACACCGTTGATCAACTGCGCGCCCAAGGTAAAAAGGTCGGCGTATTAAAGATCACGTCCTACCGTCCGTTCCCGGCCGGGCAGATTAAACAAGCGTTGGCCAAAGTTGCCGTTGTTGGTGTAATGGATCGCAGCCCCGGCTATGGAGCGCAAGTCGCGCCTGTTGCCACCGAAGTGAGGGCGGTTCTCGGCGGTAAGCCGGTACAAGGTTTCATAGCCGGTCTCGGTGGCCGCGACATTTCCCCGGCAACTTTTACCAAAGCATTTGAAAAGCTCTTAAGCCAAGAAATTACTGCTGATGTGGATTGGGTGGACGTAAAAGAAAACGCACTTACTATCCGGGAGGTGAAGTAAAAATGTTAACTATAAAATCGGAATCAAGAGGTTTAATCGCCCATGGCGTGAGTGCTTGCGCCGGTTGCGGGCTGGAACTGGCTGCGCGGATTATTTTAGATGTGCTGGGTTCCAATACGGTTATTGTTATTCCTCCCGGTTGTGCGGCGCTGTTTTCCGGATATGGCAAGGAGACGGTTACCAAAATTCCGGGCTTCCAAGGCAACCTCGAAAGCACCGCAGCTTATGCGGCCGGTATCAAGGCAGGTTTTGAAGTGCAAGGGCGGGGCGATATCCAGGTCCTTGGACTTGCCGGTGACGGGGCAACTGTTGATATTGGCCTGCAAGCATTATCAGGCGCTTTGGAGCGGGGCGATAAAATTCTCTATATCTGCTATGACAACGAAGCCTACATGAATACCGGGATTCAGGGCAGCGGCTCAACGCCGCTGAATGCTTGGACAACAACAACACCGGGCGGCAAGAGCGTCTACCGCAAAGATATGATCGGTATTGTGGCCGCCCATAAAATTCCGTATGCTGCTACGGCATCTGTAGGTTATGTGGATGACTTTAAGAAAAAGGTAGAAAAAGCAAAGGCGGCAACAGCAGAAGGACCGGCTTATATTCATGTTCATGCTCCCTGCCCGACCGGCTGGGGTTCCAAGCCGGAACATACCATCGAAGTGGCCAAACTGGCGGTGCAAAGCCTTTGCTGGCCGCTGTATGAAATTGTCAACGGCGTGAATTACAAGATAACTGTACCGGTAGCTAAACCCAAACCGGTATCTGAGTACCTGAAACTGCAGAAGCGTTTCAGCGGTGTAGATGCAAAACAAGTAGAAGCCATGCAAACAGCAGTCGAACTGGATTATGCCCGGCTTACCAAAAAATAGGTTGACCTTTGAGGATGGATGCTTAACAAGAAGTAAGGTACAGTTCCCTGCGCTTTTTCCCATGAGAAAAAGCACGGGGGCTGCGCCGGTATCCCGATTACAATTTTTCATGAGGTGAACTTTTATGAAACAATACAAAATATTAACCATCAACCTTGGATCAACCTCAACCAAACTGGCCTATTACGAAAACGAAGAATGTAAGATAAAAACTACTTTGGAGCATTCGGTACAAGAATTGTCGGTATTTAATGATTTGATGGAACAAGACGGCTATCGCCGCGAAGCCATCGAAAAATTTCTTAGGGACAATGGTATCAGTATAAGCGATCTGGATGCCATTGCCAGCCGCGGTGGCCATACAAAACCTTTGGAAGGCGGAGTATATCAGATTAATGAAACTATGCTGGAACAGCAGGCTTCAGGCCTGTATGGCCGGCATGCCTGCGATGTGGGGAGCAAAATTGCGTATAAAATGGCGGCAGGAACGAAGATTCTGCCGGTAGTCGTCGATCCGCCTGTGACTGATGAATTTATTGAAGTAGCGCGTCTGTCCGGACACCCGGAACTGCCGCGCCAGAGCAGGTTTCACGCGTTAAACCACCGGGCAACCGGCAAGCGTTATGCCCGTGACAATGGCAAAAAGTATGAGGAGCTAAACCTGATTATTGCTCATATGGGCGGCGGCATTACTGTTGCAGCCCATCGCCGGGGAAAAATGATTGATGCCACCAACGGTATAGATGGGGACGGCCCATTTTCCACCAACCGGACTGGCGGTTTGCCGGTAGGGGCTTTGGTTGACTTATGTTTTTCCGGTCGTTACAGCCACAAAGAAATTAAAAAAATGCTTAATGGCGAAGGCGGCTTAACGGCTTACCTTAAGGAAAACGATGTGCGGACGGTAGAGGAAAAAGCGGCTACCGATGATTATTTCGCTTTGTGTTTAGAGGGAATGATCTACCAGACTTGTAAAGAAATCGCCGCAATGGGTGCTGTTCTTGAAGGTAATGTTGATGCTATTGTTATTACCGGCGGCATTGCCAACTCCCAAAAAATTACCGCTAGAATGAAAGAGCGGATTGGCTTTATTGCGCCTGTTGTCATCTATCCCGGTGAAAATGAAATGGATGCTTTGGCACTTGGCGCATTGGAGGTACTGCGGGGTAACGAGCCGCTTAAATCTCTATAGGAAGGGAGAGAATATAGTGTTTAATGATTTTGAGGCAGTTTTACTTTGGCTTAAAAAAAATAATATCAGAAAAAAAGCGGCTGTGGCGGCGGCTCATGATTTAGATGCGCTGACCTCGGTGGTTGCTGCCCGGAGAGAAGGGATTCTTGAGTCTGTCCTGGTGGGCCATGGTGATAAAATCAGAAATTTATTGACAGAACTGGGCGAAAAAGTGGACAGCTGGGAAATTATCGAGGAAAAAGACGATGCCAAAGCCGCCCGGATTACCGCCGGATTGGTTGCCGAGAAGAAAGTAGATATGCCGATGAAAGGCCTGCTGCAAACCAGTACATTTTTGAAGGCGGTTTTGGATAAAAATTTGGGTTTGATTGCTGAGAATGCGCTGATCAGCCAGGCGACCATTTTTCATTACCGGCAAGAGAACCGCCTGGTGGTGGTCAGTGACTGCGCAATTAACGTTGCGCCGGATTACGGCAAGAAATTGAAGATTATCCAAAATGCTGTGGAATTATGCCATAAAATCGGGATTGAAAAACCGAAAGTGGCGGTGGTAGCTCCCCTGGAACAGATCAATCCCGATATTCAGGCCACCGGTGATGCGGCGATGCTGACACTGGCCAATCTCAGAGGACAGATTAAAGGCTGCATTGTAGATGGGCCGCTGGGTTTTGATAATGCCGTTTCGATTGAAGCTGCACAGCATAAAGGAATTGAAAGTAAAGTAGCCGGCAGTGCGGATATATTGATCATGCCTGATCTGGCTTCCGGCAACATTTTAGATAAGTCGCTGCGTTATTTCGCCGGTTACCAAACGGCCGGCGTGGTGGCCGGGGCCCGGGTGCCGCTCATTATGACTTCCAGAAGTGATTCGGCGGAAAACAAACTTAACTCGATCGTAATGTCTGTACTGCAATCTCTGTAAGAGGATCCAGTGACCGGCTAGAGAAGGTTCAGGGTTTTGCAGTATGGTTTCTATAAATAATGACAGGAGTGATGACGATGAAGTCGTCTCAAGAATTACTCCAAGAGCGGATGGAACGAATAAAAAAAGCGATTGCCTTAGAGAAACCGGACAGGACGCCGGTGGTAATAAGTGCTGACGCGTTTCACGCCGCCCAGATGGGGGTAAAACTATCCGAATTTTGCTCAAGTATCAAGAAATCTCATGAAGTAATGCTCAACTCGATAAAAGCCTTGGGTGATGTCGACGCAACCAGCAATGCGTTTGCAGGTACAAGATTATTCTCATTATCGTTTTATACCAAAATAAAATTGCCTGGGCGTGAATTGCCTGATAACACACTTTGGCAAGTTGACGAACGCGAAATGATGACTGTCGAAGACTATGACACCATTCTGGACAAAGGGTGGAATGAGTTTAGTTACGATTATTTGGTTAACAGGCTGGAAGTACCGGTTGACGAAATGTTAGAGGAACTGAAACAAGCTCCTCAACTTGTTAAAAATTTTGAAGACGCCGGGTATTTTGTATACTCCGGAGTCGGAGCACAAATCACGGTTAATGAGTTCCTTAGCGGTGGACGCTCGATGCCAAAGTTTATGCGGGATTTATTCAAGATGCCCGACAAAGTAGAGGCTGTTCTGGATATCATCCTAGAAGCAACATTGGCCAAACTCCGCCAGCAAATACGCGCTGCTAAGCCGTTAGTTGTCCTTGTTTCTCCGGCGCGGGGTGCAAGTGAATTCTACTCCCCTAAGATCTGGGAACGCTTTGTCTGGAAGTATTTAAAAGCCACAGTGGAAGCCATTATTGAAGAGGGAGCAGCTGCTAACATCCATATTGACGGCAACTGGGAACGTGATCTAAGCTATTTCAAAACTTTACCAAAAGGAATGTGTATTTTTGAAACCGACAGCGTAACCAATATTTACAAGATCAAAGAAATTTTGGGTGACCATATGTGTATTAAGGGAGATGTGCCGGCAGCACTGCTGACTCTTGGTACTCCTGATGAAGTATACAAGTATTCTGCAAAATTAATACAAGATATGGGTCCGGGATTTATTCTCTCAGCCGGATGTAATGTACCATTTAATGCCAAATTAGAAAATGTTAAAGCCATGATTGCTGCTGCGACAGGTAAGGAGTAGGCGTACTTCAGCCCGCCGACTAGGGCAGTGTCTTTATCCCCGGTGTACGTTGCCGCCCTTTGGACCCTTCGCAAGTTCCGGAGTTTAGTACCTCAATTCGCGATGCAGGAATTTCCTGCAAAGTTATTTTTGACTGCACAGTGCCTTACCATCTGAAACAACATTTTCAACGGGCAAAATTCAAAGAAGTAGACGCACGGCGTTTTGCGCCGTCACTGTTTGAAAAGTAAGCAAAAGATAAGGCGGTGAAGTGCATAAAACTAAAAGAGAATGAACCGTGGATGACGTGGGCCTTAATTATATTGAGGCACCACCTATTTTTTTTTGTTTTGGGTATATATATAATATAAATTAGCAGCAGCAGGAAAATATTTCTGAATACCGAATATGGGTAAATTAAAATATTAAGATACCAGGGGATAGTATGCCGGAAAAATATTTACAGTCAGTTGACAATGCATTAAGAATATTAGAGTTATTTTCAGATAATGTTGGTGAACTCGGGGTTACCGAAATCAGCCGCAAATTGGAGATAGGCAGAAGCACGGCCCACAGGTTGTTAACCACGTTGGAAAACCGCAATTTCGTTGAACAAAATCAAACTACCGGTAAATATAAGTTAGGAATTAAAATTGTAAATCTCGGGGCGCATATTCTTGGTAGTCTTAATGTTATCAAAGAATGTCGCCCGTTTCTTGAACAGGTCAGCAAGGCGACCGGGGAGACTTGCCACTTGGCTTTTCTTAGCAATGGGGAAGATATTACTTTTGTTGACAAAGTTCCCGGTAAAAATCCGGCCATTATGTCTTCCATGGTTGGTTTAAAAATGCCTGCCCATGTTACCGGTACCGGTAAGGCCATCCTGGCTTTTCTCCCGGAAAACGAACTTGAGCGTTATTTCCGCAAGGCGCAACTGAAACGCTATACTCCCAATACCATTACCGACCCCCAGGAACTTCGAAAGTATTTAGAAATCGTCAGGCAACAGGGGTATAGCGAAGACCAGCAGGAGTCTGACGAGGGTCTTACCTGCTTTGCGGCTCCTGTACGTGATTTTACCGGAAAAGTCATTGCTGCTATGAGTGTGTCAGGAGCTGCCAGCAGGGTAAATACACGCCGGGACGAGTTGGTTCGCGAAATAAAAAAAGCGGCGGAGCAAGCGTCGCGGGCCTGTGGCTGGTCTTCCAACTATGAATGGAAGTAAGCCATCTCCAGAACTGAAAATATTAAAGGATGGTGAGAAATGAGTTATCTTGTTTCCGAGTTGGCTTCAGGCGCTTATGTAATCGCGGTTGAAGATAATGACACCTGGGATGTTGCCTCATACACCAATCTCTATGTATTAAAACGGGAAAAGCAAATAATCCTCATTGACGCCGGGCTGGAACGTTACCAGGCGGCCATTATTGAGGCGCTGGCCAAAATAGGAGTGACTCCTGATGCTGTTACCCATGTGCTTTTGACCCATGGGCACCGGGATCATGCTGAAGGAGCAAACCTGTTTGTTCATGCCCGGAAATTTGTTCACGCATTTGACTTCCCGTTCCTGGATGTCCGGCTTGCGTCAAAGTTTCTGCCGTTTACGCCGCAGCCGGGTGAAACGCTACTGACAGCGCAGGGAGTGGAGGACATTGAAATCACCCTTGTCGATACCCATACTCCGGGTTCGGTGGTGTTGTATGACCGTATATCCAAGGCGATGTTTGTCGGTGACTTTTTTTGTTATTTTGGTGAAGCTTTGCCTGAGAGAGAGCTTGTCGCCTACAGTGATGCAACCCGGAAGGGGTCATGTCATTATGTTGCCGGGCAGGCTGCCGGCGGCGGTGATGAATTTAATAGATTTATGTTAGGTTTAAGCAAATTACTTGCTTACCAGCCGGAATTTTTTTGTACCGGTCATGGCATTGTACTGCGTGGTGAAATTCAAGCTTTCATTGACAGTCTGTGGAAGAGCGGGGTAAATAGCCGCAGCGATGAGAAAAATAACGAATAGAGGAGGAGTTTTTTTTGAAGTTTAAATTTGCCCATAACAATCTTAATGTATTGGATTTAGACAAAAGTCTGGCTTTTTACAAACAGGCATTGCAGTTGGAAGAAACGCGCCGTAAGGAAATGCCTGATTTTACGCTTGTTTTTCTCGGGGATGGCCATACCCCCCACAAGCTGGAACTGACATGGCTCAAAGATAGAAAAGAACCGTACAACCTGGGAGATAATGAAATTCATTTGGCTTTTACCGTGGATGATTTTGAGAAAGCCCACGAACTTCATAAAGCTATGGGCTGTATTTGTTATGAAAACCAAGCAATGGGGATATATTTTATTGTTGACCCGGATGGGTATTGGCTGGAAATTATTCCTGAATCCCGATAAGGGCCCCGGGGAACTGAACATGCAGGGAAATAAAAAAGCAGGCGCTCAATGAAGTGCCTGCTTTTTTATTTCCAAGTGGTTAATATTTAAATAACGAACAAAAGAAGCAAAGTGTATGTCCCTGCTTCTTAATCATGAAGATTATTCTTATTTTTTGTCACTTTTTTCAGAGACAACGATATTTTCGCAGTTAACTCCAGCAACTGATATACGGCATCCGGCTCGAAGCCGTACTGCTTTGCCGCTGCTATTACTTTATGCCAGGCACTGTCTGTAGCTGTTGCCCGATAGTCGTTTGCCGTTTCGTGCAACAGACCGGCTCTTGACGGGAGACATTCTTTGCCCGGTTTATGACCAATAAGCCAGTCAACACTTACCTTGAAAAAAGTTGCAATGCGGCATAGTGTTGCGATATCCGGTTCCCGGCGGTTAACTTCCCATGAAGCTAAAGTTGAGCGGTCAACCCCCAGGATGGCAGCTAATTCTTCTTGGGTTAATTCATTTCTTAGTTGTTTGATTCTATCTCCAAGAGTTTCCATAAACACGCTCCTCATTATCACGATAACGTGTTTATGGCGTTAGTTCAATTGTTGTGTCGATAAGACATTTACAAGGAAGGAATTTCCAAAAATCTAACAAATAGTGTCCTTAAGACACTGAATGAGTGGAAAAAGGTAAATATTTGGAGGAGGAGTCTACGGTGTGCCCGGTAAATATTATGGCGCAAAGGGAGAATGATAGCGAAGCAGCCAGAATGTCCCGCTTAGATTTAATTAGCAGAATTGCTATTGGCGTAGCGCATGAAATAAGAAATCCCCTTACGGTTATTAAAGGATATTTACAGCTTGTAGAAAAAAATCCTGCATATTGCACAGAAGAATTATTAAGTGTTGTATTTCAGGAATTATACAGGATTGAAGACTTAATCACGAATTTTATGTTGATGGCCCGTAATAAAGCCATCATGAAAATTCCCCAAAACCTTAATCATATCCTCGAAAAACTTTATCCTCAGATCCGGGATTATGCAGTTAAGCATGGTATTATAACTGAACTATTACTGGGTGACAATGTACCGCTTCTTGATTTAAACTCAGAAGAGATGGAGCAATTGGTCATGAACTTGGTGCGTAATGGTATAGAAGCCATGCGGGCCAACAGCAAATTAACGGTTGGGACAATCGGAGGACCGGACAGTATAATTTTATATGTCCAAGATGAAGGCAGCGGCATACCATCCGAGCAAATAGAAAATATTTTTGACCCGTTTTATACCACAAAAGCCAGCAATAGCGGTCTGGGTCTGGCCATCAGTCTTAGTATTGTTGAGCGGCATCAAGGAAAAATAGAAATACTTTCCAATGTAGGGGTTGGAACTATGATCAAAGTTACGTTCCCTGTCTTGGGCTGCCTTGCCGGCTGAGATGAGGATACTTAAAACGACAAAATCCGTTATAATTATTGATAACGGATTACACATTAGCAAAAATTATAACGGATGATTTGTTTACATACTTTCCGAATTGATAATGCACCAATTTTTCTTGGATTTACCAAGACAATGACAAATTAGTTGAGTATGAAGGGAATCATCAACATCAAAGATATAATAACAATACATTGCATTAATTCTTTCAAAATGCTACTCCTTTCCTTTGCTACAATGCAAATAACAGTAATTGACAAAAAAATACTAATATCTGCAAAATCTGATAACTGTATCATAGTAAAAAAATCTGTAAACGTCAATACATTTTTGACAGTTTGCAGTATAATTAAATTGAAGTGGATTCCCCCCATTGGGGTTAAGTAGTGGAGGTATACCTTGAAAATTTACAATCTTAATGTTTTGGTTGAACCCAAGGAGATCCAGGATGAGACAGATATAATGAATGAAATGTTTCGACAACTGGAAAAAGACGGGCAGGAAACCATCATTCACTCGATTGGAGGAAATGTAGCACACGACGTTATTAAAAAGGTAAATATATCCTTATTTCCGGCGTGTTTAACAGCGGGAACAAAAAGATTGGCTTTTGAGATATCGTTGCCAACTAAAAAAGACCTGGGCAGGCGTTGGTTTCTTAAGCGGCTGGAAGGTAATAATAATAAGACCTATCTCCTGGTAGCCACGAGTGACGTTTCGGTTATTCATATTGAGCTTAACTAAAGGATTAGCAAAAAAATAAGTAGCACAGTTTGTAATGTTCATGAGTCAACAAATAACAAAAATTTATCCAGAACCTATTAGGTTCTGGATAAATTTTACTTGACAGTGGATACTGGTTTTTGTATGATTTATACAATAATAAACAAAAGACGATGAGCGGAACAGTAAGTGTTAATGTCGATATTTCCAGAGAGCCGGGACTGGTGCGAGCCGGTAATATCAATAATACTGAAAATCATCCGTGAGTTGCGGGCTGAAATTAAGTAAGCTGCGCCGGGCCTCCAGGAGGAAATGGCACCCGTTATTGTGCTGAGGTATCGAGTATGACACTCCGTACCTATGAGAGACTATGGCTTTGCCATAGTAATTTGGGTGGTAACGCGGATTAACCTCCGTCCCTTATTTAATTAGGGGACGGAGGTTTTATTTTTTATAAGGAGGTATAAAAAATGGGTGCATCTGAGCAACAATTGACACTGCCAATAATAAAAGAGGCATGGCAACGAATTAGTCCGTTGGTCCATAAAACCCCGCTGCAAGGTTGCCGGACCCTTAAAGAAATCACCGGGAAAGATGTCTATTTAAAGTTGGAGAATATCCAAAAAACAGGTTCTTTTAAAATACGGGGAGCTGTCAATAAAATATATAGTTTGGATACCCGAAAAGCCATGCGCGGTATAATCTGCGCATCGGCGGGCAACCATGCCCAGGGGGTTGCATGGGCAGCCAGGGCTTGCGGGATTCCGGCTACTGTTGTAATGCCCAAGCATGCTCCGGTTACCAAAGTCCGGGCCACTGAAGCTTATGGGGCCAAGGTTGTCCTGCAAGGCAGCAGTTATGATGATGCCTACCATTTTGCTTGCCAACTGCAGCAGGAAAAAGGTTTAGTCTTTATTCATGCTTTTGATGATATTGATGTTATGGCCGGACAAGGTACGATAGCTCTGGAGATTATGGCCAAAAAGTTTGATGTGGATGCCATAGTAGCGCCGATTGGCGGCGGCGGCCTGTTGGCAGGAATAGCGGTGGCGGCCAAAAATCACAATCCGAAAATCAGGGTTATTGGTGTTCAGGCAGCAGGAGCTTCCGCTATGGCCGAATCGTTATCCCGGGGAAGTATTGTAAGTTTACCGGCGGTGCAGACAGTTGCCGACGGTATTGCGGTAAAACGGCCAGGCGATTTGACATTCCGCTATATTCAACAATATGTAGATGATGTGGTTTTGGTAGACGATGACGAAATTAAGAACGGAATATTGTTTATGCTGGAGCGCGGCAAGATGGCGACCGAAGGAGCCGGGGTAGCCGGTGTTGCCGCATTATTGGCCAACAAAATAAATGTTGAGTCCCAAAATATTGCGGTTGTTGTAAGTGGCGGAAATCTTGATCCATTGTTGCTGTCCAGTATTATTAGATCAAAGCGTTAAATATGATAATATAAACTTTATTAACAGGCTGTTGGGAGTAAAGGAAAACATTATATTTAGGATATAAAGGAAATAACAGTTGCGTTAGAGAAATACCAATAACTTACTGACAAGGTAAGTTGTTGGTATTTTCTCTTGTTTTGAAACTTGAAAAGATTGCATAATATATTTTGGAGGTGTAGCAATGATTCATCCCTTAGCAGGTAAAAAAGCTCCCAAGTCCATTTTGGTCAACATTCCGCGGCTCATTAGTTCATATTATGTTAATCATCCTGATGTCAGCCAACCTGCCCAAAAGGTTGTATTCGGCACTTCCGGGCATCGCGGCAGCTCGCTTACATATAGCTTTAATGAAGATCATATTTATGCCATTACCCAGGCAATTTGCTGCTACCGGCGGGAGCATGCCATAAACGGCCCCTTATTTATCGGTTTTGATACCCATGCGCTGTCTGAACCGGCATTTATATCGGCAGTGGAAGTACTGGCAGCCAACGGTGTGGAAACTTTGATATCCAAGGATGGGAATTATACTCCCACTCCCGGTATATCACATGCCATCTTGACTTTTAACAAAGGCAAAACCAGGGGACTTGCCGATGGTATTGTCATTACTCCGTCACATAACCCGCCCGATAACGGCGGCATCAAGTACAATCCTCCCCATGGCGGGCCGGCCGACACGAATATTACTAAATGGATCGCTGACAAAGCCAATGCATTGTTGAAAAACGGCAATAAAGAGGTAAAGCGCATGCATTATGAAAAGGCGCTAAAGACTGATAATGTGCGCGAGTACGACTTTATTATGCCTTATGTTAATGACCTGAGGCACATTATCGATATGAAAGTAATCAAGTCTGCCGGCCTGAAACTCGGCGCCGACGCTCTTGGGGGCGCCGGTCTGGGTTATTGGACGCCGATAGCCGAAGTCTACAATATTGATATTGAGTTAATAAACGGTTATCCCGACCCGGCTTTCAGCTTTATGAATGTGGACAGCGACGGTAAAATTCGTATGGATTGCTCATCACCTTATGCCATGGCCGGGCTCATCGACCTGAAAGATAAGTATGACCTGGCTTTTGGTAATGATCCGGATTTTGACCGTCATGGGATTGTCACCCGGAGTGCCGGGTTGCTCAATCCCAACCACTATCTGGCGGTGGCCGTTGCTTATTTGTTCCAGGACCGCACCGGCTGGCGCAAGGATGCTGCAGTCGGGAAAACACTGGTCAGTTCGTCAATGATAGACCGGGTTGCCGGCCACCTTGGCAAAAAGCTTGCTGAGGTTCCTGTCGGCTTTAAGTGGTTTGTCGACGGTTTAATTGACGGCTCGTTAGGGTTTGGCGGCGAAGAAAGCGCAGGCGCATCCTTCCTCAAGAAAGACGGTACAGTCTGGACTACCGATAAAGACGGTATTATCCTTTGTCTGCTGGCTGCGGAAATTACGGCAAAAACCGGGCGTGATCCCGGACAACATTATCAAGATTTAACGGGAAAATTTGGTGCGCCTGTTTATGAGCGGCTTGATGCACCGGCCACCGCTGAACAGAAAGCTGTTCTGGCGAAGCTTTCGCCGGAACAAGTAACCGCAGACACCCTTGCCGGTGAAAAGATTACTGCCAAACTTACTAAGGCGCCAGGCAACAATACCGACATCGGCGGTTTAAAGGTGGCTACTGAGAATGGCTGGTTTGCGGCGCGGCCTTCCGGTACGGAAGAAGTATATAAGATATATGCCGAAAGCTTCAAAGGAGCAGCCCATCTTAAACAGATTCAGCAAGAAGCCAAACAGATTGTTAGCCATGCCTTTGCAGCGGCCGGCGTCAAGTAGAGGAACAGCCCTTTACCACTTTGGCCGAGTTGCCTTCTGATGAAAAGCCTGGAAGCGCCGGTAACAAAAAAATAAGGAGCAAAGCCATGTTAGCTCTGCTCCGGGAATATGTTTTTGAGGTCTATTTGTAGATCGGGAAAAATGATTGGTGAGATTGTATTTTCTTTGTCAAAGTAATCCGGTTGCAGGTAGGTGCCTGTCTTATGATCCAGATAGTATCGAGTGATGATTTGATGTGTAGGATCTACTATCCAGTATTCAGCTACCCTATATTTCTCGTATAGAGAACGCTTCTGTATCATATCACGGCTGGCCGTAGACCGGGATAAAACCTCTATAATCAGGTCTGGAGTGCCTTTACAGCCTTTATCTGTGATAAAGGCTGTATTGCAGACAACGGTTATATCCGGTTCCACTACTGTAGTGATATTATCCTCGGTTGCAAGAGGTTCAAAGATAACTCCGAAAGGCGATATAAACGGCTCACATACTTTGCCATTTAAGTGTGATTTGAATTGAAAAAATAAGTTGCCGACAATTCTTTGATGCTCGGTAGACGGTGGAGCCATCATATATGCGGTTCCGTTGATTATCTCCCAACGCTCATGCTCTGGCCAGGATAGATAATCAGCATAGGTATAAATCCTGTCATTTTTTATGGCTGTATTACCCATGATGCCAACTCCCTCAAACATCCTTTCTACCATTATATCAAATTATCAGTAAATGTAAAAAGGAGCAAAGCCGTTAAGCCCTGCTCTGTACAGTGATCTTACCTGGCATTTCAGCTAGGTTAGTGTTAAGCGCCTCAGTCTAGGATATTCGAATCCTATGGCGGCGGATGAAAAACTTTGCAATAAATCGTTCCAGATAACTTAACTTTTGGAATGTTTGCCAATTGTTTTCCAATGCCCGCATCTGGTCGGTACAGACCGGTGTCCAGGCCAGCGGGTGCGAGGCGAGCAACACTCAAGATGTAACTATCGTGCCCCGATTTAAGTTAAATCTTTCTTACTGAAACTTGCCGCCGATGGTAAAATAATATTTTCTGGTATCAGCATAATCTTTTTCGTAGATTCGCCGGAAAGCGGTAATTTTGCAATCACGGTTGACGAATTCAAATCCCATGTTAGCGTTCGTAAGAAAGGCATCATAGCGGTCTCCCTGTAATGTTACGTCTGAGAACAGGGATACTTTGGGAGACATCATATAGCCAAACTTATGGTAATAGCTAAAATTGAAGTTGGTATAGTCTTCCGAGATGTTCAGTGCCAGCCGGGATTGTCTGTTATTGATACTGTTGTCCAACTGGTACTGAATATATGTGTTCACCATGGTTGTCAATGTTGTTTCTTCGCAGAAGCCAACAGGGGCAATGGCGGAAAACAATGATAGAGATAGGATACAGAGTACGGTTTTATGATTAATCCTGACTGTTGACATCTGTTTTCTCCTCTGGCAAGTGTAAAGGTTTTTAGTTGATAATCGCCTGCACGTATATGCAAAAAAATATTCGTGATATGTAGCAAAAATCCTTTACGTTACGCAAAACCTCCCACCCGCATATATATGGTATAAGAGGCGAAAGGAGGGGAGTTAATGACAGATACATCACGGTGGGTAAAGACGAATAAATGTACGCTCGGGTACAGTGTTGGGCCTCAGTCAATGGTAGTGCAACAGGTGCTGGGGGCAAGGGAGACTCAGAAATCCATCGATATTCATGTAAGAGTGCCCCGTCACAAACCATCCATTGAACAAATCATTGATGTTATGGTTAAAAGACTGCGGATTACCAGTGTTGACGTAATTCCGGATAAAGTAGTTGTACGGGGAGAGTTTGAAGCAAAAGCCTTATATGTTGCGTGTTTGCCGCGGCAGCCGGTGCATGCCGTGGAAGTGTGGCCTGTCAGGTTTACCGCCTATGTGGATATCAGAGGCGCACGCCGGGGCATGGATGCCGATGCCAACGTTATGGTTGAGTTTATCGACTATGACGTTGATGAACACACCCGTGCCCATTGGTATAAACAGAAAGAGCAATGGTATGACCACCATGACCACTGCGATTGGGATGATGACTGGGATGATTGTGACGACGACTGCGATTGTGATTGCGGCTGGGATGATGACTGCGGACATAAACACAAACCGCATGGCAAACATAAATGGGAAGATGAATGTAAATCCCAATGTAAGCCTAAATGTAAACCGTATAAACACTACGGGCGATGCAGAGATTTTGATGTATCAGTAGTGTTAAGAATCACTGTAAAGGTTATGACTGACCGGGAAGTTATCATAAATTACGGGAATTACGGGCTTCCGGCAAAGCCGAAAGGATAATTGAAATTTAGGAAACCTTCGATAGCGCTAGCGTCTATCGAAGGTTTTGATTGTTGCCGGCTATTGTGATTTTTTCTCAGAAATGTAATAAAAATGAGCGTCCTGATTTCCAATATTAACCAATTCGTGTTGTATTGAAACTTCGCAAGAAATTGAATCTCCGTCTTCTAAAACATATTGTTCGTTTGGTCCGATGCATAAAGCGATTTTCCCTGCCGATACAACCAAATATTCTTTAAGCGGCGGTTGATGTGCGGGGACGGGGCCTGTGCTTCCGCCGGCCGGGATTACGCAATATTCAAATTCAATGAGACTAAACGGTAACAACGGGGAAAGTAAAAATCGTGCTCTTTGTAAATCTTTAATGGATTCTATATATAACCGCAGCGGCAGCGAAGTAATGCTTGTAAAGACTCTCAGGGGAGAGTAAAAACCGCCAGTGTTTACCGATGGGATGGACGGCAAAATGTGCACTTGGCAAAGACAGTATGTTTACGCTTTATAAAACAGTGTTGACACGACGAATTTGCATTATATAAAATGTGTGTAGAATCAGTTTAAGTGATACTCGTAACAAGAAAGGGTATAAGCAGCTGCCATGGCGGCGATTAGAGGGAATTTGGGCAGATAGAGGGTATACTAATATATAAAGGGGTTCTAAATATGAGTACATTAAAATCTAACATGCTGTTATTGCTGGCGGCTGCTATTTGGGGGTTTGCCTTTGTGGCGCAGCGGGTAGGGATGGAGCATGTCGGACCGTTTACGTTTAATGGAGTGAGATTTGCCCTGGGTAGTCTTTCATTAATACCCTTGATTCTTTACTCCGGAAGCAAACCTCAACAAACAAGCCACCGTCTAAAGGAAGTGTCATGGGCGGGGGTTTTGGCCGGGGCGGTACTTTTTTCGGCGGCATCCCTGCAGCAAATTGGATTAATCTATACCACGGCAGGAAAGGCCGCGTTTATTACATGTCTTTATATTGTGATTGTGCCCATTCTCGGGATATTTTTGAAGCAATATGTTAGCACCGGCACCTGGTTTGGCTGTGTGCTGGCCGTCGTGGGTTTATATCTCTTATGTGTGAAAGAGAGTTTCTTTATCGCGTATGGGGACTTACTGCAACTGGGCGGAGCCTTGTTTTGGTCTGTACATATTCTGCTGATTGATTATTTCGCCCAACGGGTAGATGCCCTGAAGTTGTCGTTATTCCAATTTATTACGTGTGCGGTACTTAGCCTGGGTACGGCCTTTTGGCTTGAAACAATAACTTTGGATGGCCTTACCGGGGCACTAATACCAATCTTATATGGAGGAATTTGCTCAGTCGGCATAGCTTACACCCTTCAGGTCATTGGCCAAAAATATTCTCCCCCGTCGCATGCCGCATTAATTCTTAGTATGGAAACAGTTTTCGCGGCTGTTGGCGGTTTTTTGATACTTGGTGAAATTTTAGGGCTGCAGGAAATTATCGGGTGTGTGCTCATGCTGACAGGTATGCTTTTAACTCAGTTGCAAAGTATACAATCTGCAGTTCAGGTTAAGGTTGGCGAGGAATTTAACGGAAAAGGCGGCTGATTTGATAGAATCCCGCTCACTTCCGGGTAAGGCGCGACAATTTTTTATCATATTCGCCAATTCCGGCGCAACTCCCACTGAAAGGAGAACCTGATGAAACAACAAGTGCCGCGCGTAGCGGCCGTTCATGATATTTCCTGTTTTGGACGTTGTTCTTTAACTGTAATTATGCCCATATTATCAAGTATGGGGATTCAAGTGTGCCCGCTGCCGACAGCAGTATTAAGCACGCATTTGGGCGGTTATAAAAATGTGGCGTTTTGCGATTTTACTGATCGTATGGCTGGTTTTTATCAACACTGGCAGCAGGAAGGTATAACATTTGACTGCATATATAGCGGTTTCCTGGCTTCTGAACAGCAAATTGACACCGTGTTACATTTCGTTGATGAATTTTCGGGTAACCACCCGCTCGTACTCGTTGATCCGGTAATGGGAGATGAGGGCAGACTATATTCGGTCTATACGTCGCAAATGCAGGAACAGATGAAAAAACTTGTCAGTAAAGCTGATATTATTACACCGAATTATACTGAGACCTGTTTTTTGTTAGGGGAGCAATATCAAGAGCAAGTTGCCGATTATGATGAATTGAAGACCTGGCTTATCCGTCTGTCTGATTTCGGTCCGGCCACTGTAATCATGACCGGGATCCCGTTAGTGAACCAGCAGATTATGAATATTGGTTATGAGCGTAGTAGCGGCTGTTTTTGGGAGGTTATCAATAAGCACATACCGGCAAGATATCCGGGAACAGGCGATATTTTTGCCAGCGTATTAGCCGGGGCATTGCTGCATAAGCACAAATTACCGGCAGCAATGAAACTGGCGGCAGATTTTGTATCATTGACGATTAAGACTACTTTTGCGGCCGGTACTCCCACCCGGGAGGGAGTTTTGTTGGAAAGCCACCTGCCTTGGCTGTGTCGGGAGTGGACTAATTGCCAAAATAATTAAGGGGAGATTAGGGAAAATGAATCAAAAACGTAAACTGAACCGGTGTCGGCATTGTAGTTGCCCTGCTTTTATCGCCTAAATTGCGTAAAAGTGTCAGCAGATAGTAGCCAACATGGTAAGTAGCAGCGCCTGGAGCTGACGGGCAATTAGCGGCCTAACCTACGGGAAGACAAGGGTTCAGGCCGTTAATTGTTTTGTTTGTCAGGCCGGCCGCAACTGCTGGCGGGAATCTTATAAAGAATATACATATAATAATTGAGTTGAACAGGAATTTACCGCATTATCCTGGAAAAAATATTTAGTAGTATTAATTATAGGAAAGGAGTCGCCATGAATAATGCCATGCTAGAAAAATATGCCCGTCTGGTAATTAAGACCGGCATAAATATTCAGAAGGACCAAATACTTGTTATAACCTCGCCGATTGAATGCGCGCCGTTTGCCCGGTTAATTGCGCAAATTGCTTACCAGGAAGGCGCCCGCGATGTAGTTATGAACTGGAAAGACGAACTTTTTTCGAAAATTAGGTATTTGCATGCGCCTAACCAGGTGTTTGACGAGTTTCCCGAATGGCAGAAAGATTTTTACCTGTCCTATGTGCGGGCCGGGGCGGCTTTTGTCAGTATTGCTGCTTCCGATCCCGAACTTTTGAAAGAAGTAGATCCTGATAAAGTCATGCGTGTCCAGAAAGCCGGTAATCATGCCCTAAAAGAGTATCGTGAAAGAATAATGAGCAATAAAAACGTCTGGTGCGTAGTGTCTGTCCCCACGCAAGCCTGGGCCCGGAAGGTATTTCCGGAGCTGCCGGGTGATGCCGCTGTCGAAAAACTGTGGGATGCGATCGGCAAAGCGGTAAGGGCTGATACTGCTGATCCGGTTGCAGCTTGGCAACAACATGCCAATGATCTGAAAAAAAGAACCGAATATTTGAATTCTAAGAAATTTAAGATGCTGCAATATAAAAATTCGTTGGGGACAGATTTACAAGTAGAACTTCCTGACGGACATATCTGGCTCGGGGGTGCTGAACATACTCCTGAAGGGCGGGAGTTTATTGCTAATATGCCAACCGAAGAGGTATTTACATTGCCGGCCAAAACAGGTGTGAACGGGACGGTAGTAAGTTCCAAGCCTTTAAATTACAATGGAACGCTGATTGAAAATTTCTCGTTGACGTTTAAAGATGGGAGAATTATTGAATCCAAAGCCGAAAAAGGTCATGACGTTCTGAGCAAGCTGATTGAAACCGATGACGGTTCTCATTACCTTGGCGAAGTAGCGCTTGTTCCGTACGATTCTCCGATATCAAACTCAAATATATTGTTTTATAATACGTTGTTTGATGAAAATGCCTCCTGCCATTTTGCGATCGGCAAGGCATATCCGGTATGCATTGCCGACGGCGATACCATGAGCAAAGAAGAGCTGGCAAAAACGGGAGTAAATGATTCTATCGTACATGTTGATTTTATGATTGGAACGCCTGACTTGGAAATAACAGGGGTTACGGCAGCCGGCGAAACATTGACGGTATTCGAAAAAGGCAATTTCAAATTTGATTAAAATGTAGAGCGCCTGAATTCCCGTCCTGCGGGGATTCAGGCGTTTTTTATCTGATTTTTGCTTGTTTAGGACGGGGGTTGCCTTTGGGAGGAAACCTCTTTTTAGCTTTCGACTTTGAATCGGTTTAGGCCCAGACAGGCCCCGGAGCGTTCTTTTATGTTTTCTAACAACGGGATACCGAACGCGGCCGTTTTCCCTGTACCGGTTTGGGCTTGGCCGACTAAGTCCTTTCCTGCCAGCAAAGTAGGAATGGTTTTTTATTGTTCTTTTATAGTATTATTGACAAAAGAACAATAAGCTGGCATAATGTATACAAGTTACAAATGTTCTTGAATTTATTCAGTAATTTTATAGAAAATGTAAACATGGTGACCTTGTTTTATAAACACTATCATTCATGCTATAAACTGACTTGATTATCTGTATTTGACATAACCTTATAGTGAAATAAGTAATGATTGGGTTAAAGTGACGGCGAAGTCGCTGCAGAGAGCCGGTGGCAGGTGAGAACCGGTGCAACCGCCGTTGACGTCTCTCACCCATGAACTCTTTTGTTGAACATCCATAGTGGTATATTAGGCAAAAGCGATTTCCGGGCGTTAACCGGACTGCATTCGGCAGATGAGTATAATGTAGGGTGGTACCGCGGAAGTAATTCGCCCCTATTGGCGCACAATGTTGCGTCGATAGGGGCTTTTATTTTTTTATTTTTATAGGGAAGGGGAATTGGATTTGACCGACAGAGCAATAAAACTGCGCCAGTTGTTAAAGGAACCGGAGATTTTAGTCTTACCAGGGGTATATGATGCTTTGACAGGGAAAATTGCTGAAACAGTTGGTTTTAAAGCAGTGGTTATGGGCGGCTATAGTATTGCCGCCAGTCGTCTGGCCCAGCCGGACGTGGGGTATCTGTCCATGACCGAAATGACCGAAGCCGTTAAAGTTATCCAGGACGCCGTGACACTCCCGGTTGTAGCCGATGGTGACACCGGTTACGGTAATGCGCTTAGTGTGCGCCGCACTGTCCGTGAATACGAAAAAGTTGGCGCCGCCGCCATTATCTTCGAGGACCAGGTTTGGCCCAAGCGCTGTGGCCATATGAGAGGCAAAGAAGTAATTGCGCCGGAAGAACATGAGCAGAAAATCCGGGCTGCCGTTGAGGCTAAAGTTAATGCGGAAACGCTCATTGTCGCCCGTACCGACGCGCGGAGTGTATTAGGACTGGATGCAGCCATTGAACGCGGTAAACGGTATTTGGCGGCAGGAGCCGAGGCCCTGTTTATCGAGGCGCCGCAGGATGAGCGGGAACTGGAGATCATTAGCAAAGCGTTTCCGGACACCATTCTTATTGCCAATATGATTGAAGGAGGCAGAACACCCTGCCTTACGGCGCGGCAGCTTGAGGAACTGGGTTTCAAAATTGTTTTTTGGCCTTGTACCGCGCTCTACTCAGTGGTACATTGTCTGACCAGTGTGTTTAAAGAATTAAGAGACACCGGAACTACTCAGGGGTATGGAGGGCGCATGCTGACCTTCAGCGAGTTTAACCGGTTTATCGGACTGGAACAGTTTCAGGAACTGGAACAAAAATATAAATATGATGGAGGGAAAAACAAATGAGACAAATAGGTATGATGCGTAAAGTAATTATTTTTCTAATGGCAGTATCGTTAGTTATTTTGGCTGGTTGTGGCAAGGTGCCTGAACAGAAGCAGGCGGCAGCTACCGGCTCTAGCGGCAAAATTGTGGCCAAACTGGCTCATAATCTGCCGGTTACTCATCATTTAGCCCGCGCGATGGAGGACTTCGCCAAAAAAGTAAATGAAAAATCCCAAGGTAATATTCAAATTAATATTTATCCGTCAGGCCAATTATTTAATGATAAAAGTATGAATGACGCCGTGATGACCGGGGGCGTAGAGATGGGGCTGAATTCGGCTGCCATGTGGTCTTCAGTCATACCCGCTATGGAAATATTTGATGTACCCTTCTTATTTCCCAGCTATGACCGTATTAAAAAAGCTATTGATAGCGGTGTAGGTGAGAAACTTTCCGGAGAGATGGAGAAAAAAGGGGCCAGGGTATTGATGTGGGCTGACTATGGGTTTGTGCAGTTTGCCAACAGTAAGCGGCCGCTAACCCAGCCAGAGGATTTTAAGGGACTGAAACTGCGGGGATATGGTGAACTTCCTTCAGAAACCATTAAGGCCTTGGGCGCCTCACCGGTAACTATGGGCGCCGGCGAGGTGTACATGGCTTTGCAGCGTGGCACTATTGACGGTCAGACTTCAGGTACAACAGCTATGTATGACCGCAAGATGTATGAGGTTTCCAAATATCTTACTGTTACTAATCATGCTTTTCCTGAATTTTTGGTAGCCATTAATCTCAAGTTCTGGAACAGCCTGACGGCCGATCAGAAAAAAATTATTCAGGAAGCCGCCGATGAAGTGCGGGATTCAATTCGCGCTCAAACCCAAAATGAGGACATAAAAACCTTGCAAGCCTTAAAAGAAAAAGGCATGGAAGTTTATGTCGTGCCGGAAAGCGATATTCCGGTTTGGCAAAAGGCCACCGAACCGGTACAAGCGATATTTGTTAAGCGGGCAGGTGCCGTGGGGCAAGAAGTGATTGATATCTGCAAAAGTGTAAAATAACAACGGTGCAGGTAGGAGGAAAGATTTTGGGGAAAATCATTAATTTACTTGACGGGATAATTCAGAAGCTGACAAGTCTGGCTACAGTATTGGCTGGAATGGGGATTCTGCTTACGGCTGTTATTGTCTGCTACGAGGTTATCATGCGCGGGCTTTTTAATGCGCCTACCGAATGGTCTATTGAAGTATCGGTGTATTTGATATTGGTAAGCGGTTTTTTAGGAATGGCCGTCACCTATGCCGACGATAAACATATACGGGTAGATATTCTAACATCAAGGCTATCTGCCCGGACCAATACCTGTCTCAATATCTTTGTGGGGTTAGTATCTTTAATATTCTGTGTGATTTTTTTGCGGGAAAGCTGGGATATGGCGCTAGTGTCATATCAACTGGACCGTACTTCGCCCAGTACATTGCGGGTGCCCTTGTTTATTCCGCAGCTTGCGCTCCCGGTCGGCTTTTTCCTGTTGCTGCTCCAGCTTATTCGCAAAATTATTATCGATGTTTACAGCCTAATCCCGGCTGGCTGGTTTACAGGGGACAGTGCAGCAAAAAGGAGGGAGGCATAGCATGCAGGAGTTCATGGCAATTTTGCTGCTGCTGCTGCTCTGCGGTGTGCCTGTTGCCTTTAGTTTGAGTATTGCCGGTTTAGCCGGTATGTACTTTTTTGCCGGCGGCGCCAGCGCTTTAACTCAAGTACCGATCATTGCCTATAAGACACTGGATGACTTTGTAATTACCGCCATACCTTTATATGTGCTTATGAGCCAAATTCTTTTAACAGGCAAAGTAGGTAGCGATTTATATGAAGTGGCCAGCAAGTGGCTTCGCCATTTACCGGGAGGGTTAGGAATAGCGACCATTCTCGCCTGTGCAATATTTGCCGCTATTTCCGGCTCCAGTGTGGCTACAGCAGTGACAATTGGGGCGGTGGCAATTCCCGAAATGTTGTCCCGCGGCTACGACAAGCAGCTTGTTCTGGGCGCAGTGGCTGCCGGCGGGACGTTAGGCATTCTCATTCCTCCCAGTATCCCGATGATTCTTTATGGTTCAATTACCGGAGAATCAGTGGGGGCGCTATTTATGTCCGGGGTGGTACCCGGTACTGTGCTTACTATTTTATTTATTGCTCTCGTTTTTTTGCGGGCTAAAAACATCATACCCGAGCCGGCCGCTCCGTGGTCAGAACGGTTGGCCGCTCTGCGGCACTCAATCTGGGGATTGCTGTTGCCCATTCTGGTTGTAGGTGGAATTTATACCGGTTTATTTACCCCGACTGAGGCGGCGGCTATAGGTACTATCTATAGCATCATTATTACCTTCTTTGTGTACCGGACGCTAACATGGCGCGACATGCCCGGCATTCTCAAGGACACTGTCAGGACGACAACCATGATTTTCGCCATCATGATCGGGGCTATGTTGTTCGGCTTTGTGATGACTGTTCTCCAGCTACCTCAGCAAATGACCGAATTTGTTACCGGGCTGGATACCGGCCGTTGGGTCATTTTTGTCGCCATCAACTTGCTGTTGCTGTTTTTGGGGTGTTTTCTGGAGACCGTGTCCATTGTTCTGATTACCCTGCCGATTCTTTATCCAATTATAATAAAACTAGGGTTTGACCCTGTCTGGTTTAACGTAGTTATGGTAATCAATATGGAGTTGGCGCTTATAACACCGCCGGTGGGGATGAACCTTTTTGTTATTCAGGGAATTAGTAACAACACGCGGATGGAGGAAATCGTCCGGGGAGTATATCCGTTCGGGCTTACAATGGCATTGTTTATTGTTGCCTTAGTACTCTTTCCGTCGCTTGCCACCTGGCTGCCCGAGTTTTTGAAATAGTGGAAAAGGTAACATGGCTGACCTAGTTATTTTAGGTCAGCCACTTTCATTTAGCCGTTTAATGAACCGTTCGATTCGTTCCAAAGCTTCGGTGAGGTTATTGATCGAGGATGCATATGAGCAGCGGACAAAGCCTTCCCCGCTTTCGCCAAAGGCATCGCCGGGGACTACGGCTACTTTTTCGGTTTTGAGTAGTTCTTCGGCAAATTGTACGGAAGTTAACCCCGTTTCCCTGATCGATGGGAAGATGTAGAAGGCGCCTTTGGGCTCAAAGCAAGTTAAGCCCATACCCCGCAGTCCTTTCAGCATAAGGTGGCGGCGGCCATTATATTCCGCGACCATTTTTTCCATCTTATCTTTGCCGTGGCGAAGGGCTTCAACAGCGGCAACCTGTGCTGTGATGGGAGCACATAGCATGGTGTACTGGTGAATTTTATTCATAGCGGCAATAAAATCCGGGTTGGAAAGGGCGTAGCCGATGCGCCAGCCGGTCATGGCGTAGGCTTTGGAAAAACCGTTAAGCAAAATAGTGCGGTCACGCATATCAGGCAGGCTGGCAAAACAAGTGTGGCTTCCCTGATAGGTCAAGTCGGCATAAATTTCATCAGAGATAACGATTAAGTCATGTTTTTTGGCAAACCGGGCAATAGCTGCCAGTTCCTGCATAGGCATGATTGCTCCGGTCGGGTTATTGGGATAGCCGATAAGGAGTGCCTTAGTGCGGGGCGTCACCAATTTTTCCAGTTGCTCCACCGTTACCCGGAATTCGTTTTCCAGTGCCGTGGGAACAGGTACCGGTTGGCCGCCTGCCAATATGACACAGGCTTTATAAGACACATAGCAAGGTTCAGGGATGAGCACCTGGTCACCGGGGCTTAAGAGGGCGCGGACAGCCAAATCAAGCGCCTCGCTGACCCCCACTGTAACCAAGACTTCGCGGCGGGGGTCATAAGTTACTTTGTAGTTGTTATATATATTCCGGGCGATTTCTTCCCGAAGTTCTAATAATCCGTAATTGGATGTGTAGGCCGTATAACCGCGGTGCAGCCCATGGACGCAGCTTTCCCTGATATGCCACGGGGTTACAAAGTCAGGTTCGCCGACACCGAGGGAGATGACCCCCTTCATTTCGGCAGCAATATCGAAAAAACGCCTTATGCCGGATGGGGGAATTGATGTAACAACAGGCGAGATGCGTTCAGCCCAGTTCATGGCGACACCACCAATCTATGGTCTTCTTCCTGGTCCTCAATGATCACACCGGCGTATTTGTACCTTTTTAACATAAAGTGAGTTGTGGTACTGATAACGCCATCAATAGTCGACAGCTTGGTAGAAACAAACTGCGCCACCTCTTTGAGCGTTTGCCCCTCAACCATTACACTCAGGTCATAGGCGCCTGACATCAAATACAGGCTGACAACTTCGGGAAACCGGCAAATTCGTTCGGCAATCGCATCAAAGCCAACTTCCCGTTGCGGGGTAATTCTCACATCAATGATGGCAGTCACCTTGTCGACGCCTGCTTGTTCCCAGTTGATGATGGGCTGGTATTTAACAATGACTTTCTCGTCTTCCAGCCGCTTAATGTGTGCAACAACTTCTTCCGGTGATATTTGGAGCATGGCCGCCAAATGTTCCGGCGGTTGAGTGCAATCCTTTTCCAATAGTTCCAGCAGTTGTTTCATGGGTTATGTCCTCCTCTAATAAAAATAAAAAATCCCGTCCAGCAAAGGACGGGATTATCATTCCCGCGGTACCACCCAATTTAGCCGTAAAGGCTCACTTTATCCTGTTAACGCCAGGTTACGGCAAGGCCTACTTAATTTCGGCCCCCAGCTCCAGGGTGGCTTTCCCGGACTATCTCCCGCCGGCTTTCACCTAACCCGGCTCTCTGCAGGGGCGGATAGTATCGGTACTGTCCCTATCATCGCAAGTATAAACTATTATTTTTAAGTATCTTATCATAAAATTAACGCAAAGACAATTACAAGTTTAAGTGGTTAAATTAATTTAACGATCCTTGCAGGATTATATAAATTTTTACTAGAATTACATCATCCGTTTGAAGAAAATTTACTGAATTGATGAGAAAGGAGATGGCATTGTTGGTTTCCGGGCCATTTTTCTATCAGCCATCTCTTCCAGGGCATAGTGATATAGAAGGGGCCTTGCTGGTTTTGGTTTTTTTCGCTGTTGCTTTGGCTGTGCCGCTTGCCGGTTTTCTGCTTAACAATAAGAACGGCGGCATATTTTTGTCTGTCAGCTCACTGGCCTTATGCGCCGGTGTGAGTTTATTCGCGCAAATGGATATAAAAAATTTTTTTGTTGATAAGCCATTATTTTGGGAGTACATCGCCATGACTGCCGTTTATTTCGTACCGGCGGCGCTCTATTCCTGTGTTAGGCAGAGCTTGGGACCTGACCGGCATGAATGGCTATTAGCACGTTTAGGCAGGTTACATATTGTTTTTGCCGTAGGTTCACTACTGGCAGTGGCTACACATATTGTGATCAGTGAGCTGACAATGGACAGCTTTCAGATTGTAACCTTGGGCACAGGGGCAGCTGTGGCCGGTATTGTTGTCAAGAGGGCCAGGCAAGGTAGGATGGCAGCAAAGATAATTGTCGCTGGTATAGGGCTTGGAGTTGCCTTTACCGGGTCTGCCGTACTATGTACAGGTTTAGGTAAGGCTTGGCCGCTACGCTATACTCAGCACTGGGGATTATGTATAATAATTATGGCATTTTTGCTCATGGTGCGGCGGCAACTGTTTGAGGAGAATGCCAACAGCCGTAAAATGCTGGGGCGGATGTGGCGGATGCTAAGCAGCGCCGGCAGCCAGGCTGAGCTGAAGAATAGTAAGGCTGCGGGCGAGCCGTTGGCGCAAGTACCGGTTGCAGCTAAGGCAGCCCAAGGAGTGGTTGGGCTTGAGTATCAGTCAGAACGGCATAAGATTGATGAAGACAGAATTGCGCGGTTTGTTCATGAAATAAGTTCCCCGCTCGGTACAAGCATTATGGCCGCTTCCTATCTCGGACAGGAAGTGGAAGAATTATCTGTTTTGTTTAAAGCCGGAGCTATAAAAAAATCTGATCTTGAACGGCACTTGAATGTGTACAGCGAATCGGCTGATATTATTCTCACCAACCTACAGGGGGCGGTAGAGCTGGTGAAGTCCTTCCGGAACCCGGCCGCCGGACAATTTGCCGAACAGCGACAGGTGTTTGACGTTAAAGAAGTCATTGAACAACTTATGTTACGCTTAAAACCCAGACTTAGGCAGGCTGGACATCAAATGCGGCTGATCTGTGCCGCTGGTTTGCGAATGAACGGTTTTCCCGGACTTTTGTCACAGATTTTCACCAATTTGATCATTAACTCGCTTATTCACGCTTATGATGAAGGAATACAGGGGACAATTGTCTTGAATATTTTTCAGGAAGGTAATATGGTGGTATTTGAGTATTCTGATGACGGGAAGGGAATGAGCGAGGATACGCTCCAACATGTTTTTGATCCCTTTTTCACCACAAACCGTGAACACGGCGGCACCGGGCTTGGGTTAAGCATTGTGAACGAAATAGTAACCACCAAGTTTGGGGGGAGCATTGCGTGCCGCAGTACCGAAGGCCAAGGCTCAATTTTTACAATCAGGCTTCCCATAGGAGAGGGTTGAGAAAATGAATTATGAAGCAGACAAACTGATTTTTGACAATGAGGATAATGACGACTTGCTGGAATTCGTCGATGAAGATGGAGCATCTGACAGCGACGAGTGGAAAATAATTATTGTAGATGATGAAGAGAATGTTCATTATCTTACCAAACAGATATTAAGCAACTTCGCTTTTGAAAGAAAGTCGTTGCGGTTTCTGAGCGCTTACTCGGCGGCCGAAGCCCGGGAATTGGCGCGGCTTCACCCTGATGCGGCTGTCATTTTGCTGGATGTTATGATGGACGGCAATAAAGCCGGCTTGGAAGTGGTAAAGTATATCCGCGAAGTGTTAAATAACCGTCTGGTAAGGATTATTTTACGTACCGGCCAACCCCATGAGGCGCCGGAAGAAACGGTAATTCGTGATTATGATATTAATGACTACAAAGAAAAAACCGAGCTGACTGCCCGGAAATTAACAACTACGATGATTGCTTCATTAAGGTCATACCGTGATATAGTAACACTTGAGAACAATCGAAAAGGGTTGGAAAAGACACTGGAATCATCCGCAGCGCTTTTAGAAGCCCAGTCGTTGAAACGTTTGGCGTCCTGCATACTCACCCAGCTGCTTTCTATATTAAGTATAAATTCAAGCCGCCGGGCGGCAGCCATTTCCGGGCTGGTAGCGGTCAAGGAGGCTAACGGGGAATTTTATATAATTGACGGTACCGAAAAATATTGCGGGATGATTGGCCAACCGGCCACCCAATTTGCTGCAGGGGATGCTTCCGAAATGCTTGCGGCGGCGCGTAAAGAAAAAAAAGGCATCCACTTTGGTCATTGTTTTATCCAATACTTCCAAGGGAAAAATCAGCACGAAAGCTTCATCTATCTGGATGGTTTAGCCAGCTTGACCGATTGGGAGAAAAATCTGATTAACATCTTTGGCATGACTGTTGCCGCAACTTTTGACAATAGTTTTCTTACCAAAGAAATTGAGGATACTCAAAAGGAAATTATCTTTACGCTGGGCGAGTTTTCCGAGGCCCGCTCTAAAGAAACGGGAAATCATGTTAAACGGGTTGCGGAATATTCAAAACTGCTGGCACTGAAATATGGTTTGCCGGAAGAAGAAGCTGAACTCATCAAGCTGGCCTCACCCATGCATGATGTCGGCAAACTTGGCATTACCGATACGATACTGAATAAGCCGGGCAAACTGGCCCCTGAAGAATTTGAGATTATCAAAGCCCATGGTGTTTTAGGCTATGAAATACTGCGGAACTCCAACCGCAAAATTATGCAGACGGCAGCGCTTATTGCCTTGCAGCATCATGAGAAATATGACGGCACAGGCTACCCGAACGGGATAAAAGGGGAAGATATACATATTTACGGGAGAATTACCGCGATTGCCGACGTTTTTGATGCGTTGGGCAGCCATAGGGTATATAAAGCGGCGTGGCCGCTTGACAAAATTCTTGAATATTTTGCCGGCGAAAAAAGAAAACACTTTGACCCCAAGCTGGTCGATATCTTTTTTGATAATTTACCGGAGTTTTTGCAGATTCGAGACGCTTTCAAGGATATGTAGCTGTCGGCCAATTCAATTGATGTGGTAAAATTATAATTACCGCTAAAAAACCTCCCCCGTTATTGGCGGGGAGATTTTTCTTATGGTTACTGGAGGCGAATATATTGGCTAATCTTCAATATTTGTATGATTGGTTCCAAGATTATGTCCGGGCATATTACACAGATGATACATTTGTCATGGACGGAGTGCTGCTTAAAGAAAAGCACAGCCAAAGGGTGGCAGCAAGCTCGGTAAGCCTGGCTGACTACCTGCAACTTGCTGACAGGCAAAAAACCATGGCCGAGGTAATCGGTTTATTTCACGACATCTCACGCTTCCGTCAGATTACTGAGCACCGGACTTTTGTTGATGCAGAGTCTTTTGATCATGGTGATGCCGGCGCGGAGGAAATTATGAAATCCCGGGTATTGCATGAGTTCTCTTCGGAAGAGCAAGAAATCATTGTTTTTGCGATCATAAACCATAACAAAATGGTTATTCCGCCTGCCGGCCCGGAGAAACTAATTTTTGCCCAAATCATCCGGGACGCTGACAAACTGGACATTTTCCGGGTTTTGCCGCCTATAAAGGCTGACCATGCTTATTCTCCGAAACTTATTGAGCAACTCAAACAAGGAGGCGTTCTATCCTATACTGACGTCAAGACAGTGGCCGATAAGCGGCTTATCAGACTGAGCTGGTTTTACGACATTTATTTTGACTGGACACTCTTGCGGTTAGTCCGGGAAGGCCACTTGGAACGGCAACTGGCTGCTTTACCCGACGATGCTGATTGCACGGTTATAAAGGAAATCCTCAAGAGGTATATTGACTCGAGACTGAGCCGGGGTAATTAAATAACGCAATAATGCAAGGCCTGACCCCGTTTTCTGTTGGGCAAGTATGTTTAGGGAGGGGAACACTTTGAGAAAGATTGACGCAATCATTCGTCCTGATAAACTTAACGAAATAAAAGCAGGGCTGGCAAAGTTAGGGGTCAGGGGGATGACCGTGTCTGAGGTGTTTGGCTGTGGTTTGCAAAAAGGACATATTGGTGTATACCGGGGAAAAGAATACAGTATTAATCTATTGCCCAAAGTAAAGATCGAAGTGGTAGTGCCGGCCGGTATTGCCGGCGATGTCGTGAAAGTTATTGCCGAATACGGGCGGACAGGCAATATCGGCGACGGTAAAATTTTTATTTATCCGGTTTCCCAAGTATACCGGATACGTACAGGTGAGTCCGGCAGTGCGGCATTATAAACAAATTTTCGTGGGTTATATTTAAAAAAAATGTTGTATGTTTCCAATAGTATGATATAATTTAACTGAATTGTATACAGTAACATGGCAAAGAGGCCGGCAGTACTAATATTTTATTATATTGGTACTGTTTGGCTTTTTGTTTTATGAGGGAGGAGTAGCATGGAAGTGTCGATTAATTCATTAGCATCAGGAATAGATACGGTCTGGGTGTTATTATGCGCTGCATTGGTTTTCCTGATGGAGGGTGGTTTTGCGGCGTTGGAGGCCGGCTTTATTCGCAGCAAAAACTCGCTGAACATTATCATGAAAGTTATCATGGACTGTACGGTGGGTATGCTGGGATATTTTGCCGTAGGTTTTGCGCTGATGTACGGGGTGGATAAAGCCGGACTTATTGGCTGGTCGGGGTTTTTTCTCAAAGGAGATTTTACGTATTTGGGATTAAAAATACCGCTATACGCTTATTGGCTGTTTCAGGCGGCCTTTGCTATCGCGGTGGCGACAATTGTTTCCGGAGCGGTGGCCGAACGCATGAAGTTTGCGCCGTACATAGTTTTTTCCTTGCTGGCGACGGTTGTTATCTATCCGGTTGCCGGTCACTGGGTATGGGGTAGCGGCGGTTGGTTGAACAAGCTGGGCATGCTTGATTTTGCCGGTTCGGCGGTAGTGCATTCGCTAGGTGGCTGGGCTTCGCTGGCGGCTGTGCTGGTGCTGGGGCCCAGGACGGGAAAATTCGGCAAAGATGGCGCGGTGCATGTTTTGCCAGGTCATAACTTGCCACTGGCTGCACTAGGCGCATTTTTGCTGTGGTTTGGCTGGTTTGGTTTTAATCCCGGCAGTACATTGTCAGGCCTGGACACGAACATTGCCCGCATTGCTGTTAATACCAACCTCTCGGCTGCGGCCGGCGGCACCATTGCGGCCATTTACACAGCAGTCAAATTTGGTAAAGCCGATCCCAGTATGGCAATTAACGGGGCGTTAGGCGGACTTGTGGCCATAACGGCCGGCTGTGCCTTTGTTGAACCGATCAGTGCTGTGATTATTGGCGCTTTTGCCGGCATGCTGGTAGTGTTTGCTGTGCCGTTTTTCGATTCCCTGCGGGCTGATGATCCGGTTGGCGCTATTGCCGTTCATGGAGTCTGCGGCACGTTTGGCACGGTGGCTGTCGGTATCTTTGCTGAAAATGGCGGGTTGCTGTACGGCGGGGGACTGGGCCTCTTAGGCGTTCAAATTTTGGGGGTGGCCGCTGTGTCTATCTGGGGATTTGCCGCTACCTACGGGTTGTTTAGTTTGCTTAAAGCCACTGTTGGCATAAGGGTATCGGTAGATGATGAGATTGAAGGATTAGATATGAGCGAACACGGTATTACGGCTTACAGTGATCTGGAGTGTAATCCGCTTACGGCATTAAGCCCGGTACCGAGTGCGCGGTCATTTCCCGTAGCTGAACACCGGCTTGCCGAGTAAGCCTGAAATACTAATTGATTACCTGAGCCAATCAGCATACCTCTGGCAATTCAGAGGTATGCTGATTTTTTTACTGCTCCTGGAAAATTATATAGTATCCAATAAAGATTTACAGGCGTGTTGTTAGTATAAGCGTAAGTCAAGCGCCGGCGGCGGAGCGTTACTAACAACACGCCTGTAAAAATCTTTATTGGATTTTGTATAGTTGGAGGAGTTGTTTTTTTTAATGTGGAATTTTTGGATAAGGAGGCAGGTAAAACTAATTTGAGGTCAAAAATTAATAAAAGTGTAGCGGCGGGAATTTGAAAGGAGCTTAATACGTGCAAGCAAAATTGCAGAATTTTCACCACTACCGGTGGCTAATATTTTGTGTCGTTAGTTTAGGAACATTTATGGCGACGCTAACGTCTTCGATCGTTAATGTTGGCTTACCCCTGATTACGGCAGCAGTAAACACTGATATTACTACTGCCCAGTGGGTGGTAACCGCGTATTTACTGGTTATCACCAGTCTGCTGCCTATTATGGGGCGGCTGGGAGACATATGGGGACGGCGGAAAGTATATGGCTTTGGTTTTATTGGTTTTACGGCCGGGTCGCTATTGTGCGGTATTTCTGCTTCTATTGGCATGTTGATCGGATTTAGAGTTATTCAGGCAGTAGGGGCGTCCGCACTTATGGCTAACGCAATGGCTATTGTGACTGGAAACTTTCCGCAAAGTGAACGGGGAAAGGTTTTAGGGATGATCGGCGCCGTTGTTGCATTGGGCAGTCTTAGCGGTCCCAGTTTGGGGGGCGTGCTGGTTGAACATTTTGGTTGGCATTCGATATTTTTTGTCAACATTCCTGTTGGTATTTTGGGGTATGCCGGTGTGCAACTGGTTTTACCTGTTGACCGGGATTTACTCGCGGAACCGATTGATTACCTGGGGGCGGCGTTATTTACGGCCGGCATGGCCGGCTTTCTGCTGGCGTTAAGTAATGGAACTGAGTGGGGCTGGAATTCGCTTAATACCATGATGAGTGTCGGCGTCGCAGTTATAGCTTTTGCGGCATTCATTTGGCATGAGAAAAGGATTTCACATCCAATGCTTGAATTATCGATTTTTAAAAACTGGGCTTTTTCCGCCGGTAATTTAGCGGGAACGCTTTCCTTTATGGCTATGTTCGCCAATACCATGCTGTTGCCGTTTTTTCTCCATGATGTGCTTGCTTTTCCACCGGGAAAAATCGGACTGATCATGTCGACCTTTCCGGTAGTTATGGCGGTAACCGCACCTGTAAGCGGGACATTGTCGGACAAAATCGGGCCTGTTATTTTAACCACAAGTGGCTTGGGGTTAATGGCGCTGGGATTGGTGTTAACGGCCAGTCTCCACCTTGATTCCAAGCTTTGGGTGATTATGGCCGGGCAGGCGGTAATGGGGCTGGGAAATGGGATGTTTCAGTCGCCCAATAATAATAGCGTCATGAGTGCCGTCCAGCCCAGTCAACTCGGGGTAGCGGGCGGGATAAACGCTTTGGCCCGTAATTTTGGTATGGTATGTGGGACTGCTGTTGCCGTGTCTATTTTTGAATACCGGCGCCTTGCTATTCTCAGCGGGATTGGTCAGCCCACTCCCTTGCAGCAAACAGCGGCCTTTATGACCGGTTATCATAACGCGCTCATCGTGGGCGCTTGTTTGGCAGGGTTAGGGGCGTTGGTTTCCTTTAACCGTGCCAAAAAGTAATCATTATAAGTTTGACTTGTCGGGTGGTGATCATGTGACAATGGGAGGACGGCTGTTCAGGTTCTGGGGCTGGCTGAAGGTATTGAGACATGATGCCGTAATCTTATACTATGCCTGGAAGCACCCGTTAACGCCTAATTATATTAAAGGCCTGTTGGTGGCGTTGCTGGCTTATCTGGTCAGCCCGCTAGATATACTGCCTGATTATTTACCGGCTGTGGGCATTGCCGATGATGCCGCGCTTATTTCGGCGGCTGTATTGTACTTGCCCCGCTTGCTGCCAAGCCGGGTAGTGGCAGACTGTAAGCGCCAAAGCCAAAAATGGAGCAGGCGCCTGCCCTATATTTTCGGGCTGCTTCTTATACTGGGGGCAGTATGGATGGTCGTGGTTGTCATAATTTTTCGCAAACTATTGGAATAACGAAGAAAAAGGCCAGGCTCCTTGCGCGAGGAATGTCCTGGCCCTTTTCTTATTTAAGCGAACAAAGATGTGTTTCTGTTTTGATTACCGGGCTTCAATTTTGAAATAAGTAAGTACATAGCCATATAATGAAAAGCTCCCCGATAAAGGGGGGCTTTTTCCAATACAACCCAAGGCTATCTAATTGGGTCTTCAATTAGGATACCCAAAAATAAACTTATAACGTTCTGCAAGTTATACAAAAATGGTGATACCATATTTTAAAGGTGAACTTCTTTCTCGTCTGCTTTCAGAACCTGTCATTTTAGTCGGGATTGAAATTTGTAAAAGTTCCAATCAAATATCGGCGAAATATATATGATGTTATTTCGATATTTGCATCCTAACGATGTTTGTAATAATATATAATATATAATTTGAAAAATGGCTAAATGGAGGATTTATTGTGAAAAAATCTGAAGGAAACAGTGACAATATCATTCAAGCTTTATCCAAAGGGCTAAGTGTGCTTGAATGTTTCAAGGATATAGATGAATATGGTATAACTGAAATAGGGGATATCGCTAATCTCCCGGATAGTAGCGTACAAAGAATTGTTCACACTTTAGAAATGAAAGGCTATCTGTATCAAAACCCGGATAATAAGAAATATCGTTTAACCCCTAAGGTCTTGTTAATTTGCGCTAAAAGTGGAAACTTGATTAGATGGCGGGAGCAAGCAAGAAAACAGATGATTATCCTAAATGAGTTGTGTGGTGAGAATGTAAATTTAGCCATTCGCCAGGATGATATGTGCAGTTACATTGAGCTTGTTGAGTCGAAACACTTACTCCGGCCTCATTTTACCCTTGGTGATTTCTATCCGGTTTATTGCACATCGTTAGGCCGGAGCCTCTTATCTGACTTGACAGACCATGAGATTGATGTATTACTGCCGAAAGTATTAGAGGCGCGTACCCCGTTTACTCTGACCGACCGACGCAAAGTAATTGAAAAAATTAAAGAAATTAAACAAACAAAGTATGCGATTGATGACGAAGAATTCTATTTGGGCCTGTGCTGCATCGGGAGTCCCATATATGGAATAGGAAATAAAGTAATAGCGGCGCTGAGTGTTATTGCTCCTAAAGTGAGGATGGATGAAAAAACAATTGAGAAGCTTATTCCGGCGGTAATCACTACGGCTCAAAACATTTCTGAAGAATATAGGACGATATTCTCCTGACCAATGCATTATGTCGGGCTTTATATTTTTACCGGGGTCTACAGCCGCGCTGCGGATCTGGCAGCATTATCGCGATACATGTTTTTTTGTTCTAGGGATACCTGCACTGTATCTTTACATTTTTTGAACGGCGGTATTACCTAATGCAAACAGAACAAGTCCAAAATGCATTAAATGCACAGTGATTGGCAATTAATACGTCAAACCGTATAAACTTGAACAACAGGCACCTGCCCAATATTCGGACAGGTGCCTGTTGTTTTTATTGTGCTCGAATTCTATAAACTTCAGTTAATTAAAACGGCGTATAGGGTTTTAAGTATTATAAACAACTGGTCAAAGGAGATAAATTGCATAAGGATTGGCAAAGTAGAAAGTGCTGGTTTTTGGCTTAACGTGTGTGATGATAATACACGAAACAACAAAAATAATAATTCCAAATTTAATAAAACAAAATTCCATAGAATATAAATATAATCAGTTATTACGCGATGCAAACGTTAAAATTTTATAATTAACAAAGTTAAAATGACAAAAAGTACAAAAAAACTCAAAAAAATAGAATATTAAAAAAGGATTTATTCCAAAAATGTAGAAATGAAAATATGAAAACCGGAATAATAAAAATTAATTGTGCACATCCGTGCCGAAGGGGGGAGTACTGGTAAAAGATTAGAATTCCTATTTTATTGTTTAGGTAAAAGTGAGGTGACTCTGAAAAAGGAAAATTAGGGTTCATGAGTGTGGTGGCTTACGATTCGATATGAGGATAAAACTATTTGAGGCGTCCGGATTAACTTGCTCGTATTAACGATATGTTTTTACAAACTGTGACAGAAAACTTCTTTGGTCATGGATTAATATAATTTGGAAATATATTGTCCAACAACTGAAAGTAGGAATATTTGTGTATTCCATTTGGTCTTTATCCGGGCATCGAGAGATGGATATCTTTTCACCATTTGTTTTTGACTAGTATATACTCTTGTTAAATTCATAAAAATTCAAATTATTCAATAAGTTCTGCCGTTACTATTATACAAGTTATGCCGAAAGTAAAAAAGGAAGATGTGGTGATGGCCGGTCAGTTTGGGTAACGCCAGTCAAAAAGGCAGTTCAGACTAATTAATTTATTTTGGGAGGTAAGTCGGATTTTATGAGGATGACAAATTATCGTTGGGTGGTTGGATCGTTCGGAATGTTGATGGCCGTTGTGTCATATATGGACAGGGTAAATTTATCTGTGACTACTCCTATGATCATGCAAGAATTCGGTTTTAGCAAAATGGACATGGGGATGATGCAGACAGCATTTTTCCTTGCATATGCATGTTGCCAAATTCCGGGGGGGATGCTGGCCGAATACTTTGGTTCTCGTATTGTCACATCGCTGGCCGTTGCCTGGTGGTCGATTTTCACTGCGATAACAGGTCTCTGTAACAGTTTCGTGACGTTTATTGCAGCGCGGTTTGCTTTCGGTCTTGGGGAAGCGCCCGTATTTCCTGCGCTTAGTTTAGCAAATCAAAAATGGTTTCCTACTACTGAGCGTAGTAGAGCGGCTGCGATGATGTCCGCCGGCGCATATATCGGACCGATTTTTGGCCCCGCGATCGTTGTTGCCATCATGATGGCGTGGGGCTGGCGGGCAGTATTCTACATCTTTGGCTTGGCCGGAATACTCCTTGCTATTGCCTACTACTATTTTGTCGCTGATCACCCCAAAGAAAGCCGTTTCGTTAATCGGGCGGAACTGGAGCACATTACGGAAGGTAAAGAGGCCGTCGTCGAGAAAAAAGAGGTGGCCCCCTGGAGTACATTTATTACTTCTTCGCAATTTTGGGCAATTGCAGGTCAGTTCTTTGTCACTGATTACATTACTTACGTATTTTTAGCCTGGCTGCCGGTGTATCTAATGGAAGCGCGTAGTTTTTCGCTGCAGCAGATGGGATTTGCGGCCTCCTTGCCCTGGATAGCTACTACCCTGGGGGTATTGGGCACTGGCGTTATTTCTGACAAGATGCTCAAGGCAGGGATATCTAAAAATAAAGTTCGGACGTTATTCGGTATTGCGGGACTGGCTGTTTGCTGTGCGGCTTTAAATGCAGCAGCGTATTCGACCGACAAATGGATTACGGTAATGTGGCTGACTTTGGCCAACGGCGGACTCGGACCGGTATTTGCTGCTTCGTGGGCCTCCACGATTGATCTGGGTGGTAAATTTACCGGAACAGTCAGCGGCTGGATGAATTTTTGGGGTAATATGGGTGGCGTCGCAGCGCCTGTTACCGCAGCCTGGATTGCAACAAATTTCGGGTGGACTACCGTGCTGATATCTACGTCGGCAATGGCAATAGTAGGAGCTTTACTCTGGCTGATGGTCAAACCGGACCAACCGCTGAAAATCACTAAGAAAATAGATTCCGGAGTAATTGCATAAATTTTTTTATAGCGCAGAGCATTAGATTGCTTGGTCGAATGAGCATTCGTAAATTTATAAACAAAAACATAGACTAATCCCTTACGGAGGATTAGTCTATGTTTTGCTGGTCAGCTCCGAATAGCCGGGTAATTGAAATGGATAGTGATGATTATAATGCAAAACGAAAGAATTAATTCCAAAAATACAAAAAGTAAATTTCGAAAATAAAAATACACAAGCAATTAAAATAGACAAAATAGTTCAATTATGTAAACTAAATGCGTAAAAATATGAATGTTAATAAAAAAATAGAGATTAAAAAAAGGATTTTATCCCGAAAATGTAGAAATAAAAAACGAAAAAATGGAATAATGCATAATGGTTACTCTGAGTTTTAGAAGGGAGGTTAGTGCCTATTAAAATATATGAATTTCGTTTTTGGTACATTGGTAGAAGCGAGGTGGCTTTAAATAACGGAACTTAGGGAGCCTGAATTGCGATATTAATATTTTGAATAGGAGGATTTTTGATGATGAAATACAATGCAGTAACTCCTGAATTGATAGCAGAGTTAAAAAATATACTGGGTGACCGTTATGTATCTACCGACTCCGACAAGTTGGAAATGTACAAAACAGATGAAGAGGCAAATCCGAAATATCACCATTTGCCGGAAGTCGTTGTTTTTCCGGAAAATACTGAACAGGTCGCTGCCGTTGTACGCTTGGCCAACAAATACCTAGTACCGGTAACGCCCCGGGGAGCCGGGACAGGTCTGGCTGGTGGAGCCATTCCGGTTTATGGCGGTATTGTTCTGGTTATGGACCGTCTGGATAAAATTTTGGAATTCAATGAAGAGGCGCTGTATGTAGTAGCTCAGGCCGGTGTGCGGACAAGCGAAATACAAAAGGAAGCAAAAAAGAGAGGACTGCTTTACGCCGGAGATCCCTGTAGCAGTGAGAGCTGCCAGATCGGTGGCAATGTTTCAACTAATGCAGGGGGAAATAAGGCGATTAAATATGGAACAACCAGAGATCAAGTCTACGCAGTGGAAGTGGTAACCCCCGAAGGAGAAATCGTAACCATTGGGAGTAGGTTGGCCAAGAAAAGTACGGGATATGCGCTGGAACAATTGCTTGTCGGATCGGAAGGTACATTGGGGATTATTACCCAGGTCACGCTCAAACTCAAGCCGTTGGCTACACATAGTCTGGATCTACTGGCAATTTTTAAAGATGTTGATCAAGCGCTCAGCATTCCCAACAAAATTGTGAAAGCAGGAATAACACCAACAAGCATGGAGTTCATGGACAACAATGCCATTCAAAGCTGTGCCCGGTATTTAAAAATAGACCTGCCTTACGCTAATGACGGCGGAGTTTACGTCATCATTACGGTAGAAGGGTTTAATCAAGACGATGTAGATCAGCAAACGGTAATTGTGGATGAGCTTTGTACTGAAGGCGGTGCCGCAGAGGTATTGGTAGCTGATGAAGACCGGATCTGGAAGGCCAGAAGAAATTTTGCCGAAGCAGCGCGGGCCGACAGTTTGGTTTATTACGCGGAAGATATCGTCGTTCCTGTAGATGCAATATCCGAACTCATGAAAAAACTGCCGGAACTGGAAAAAAAATACGGGATTGCCACAACAACCGCAGCTCACATTGGGGACGGGAATATCCATGTCAATGCATTAAAAATGAATATTCCGGATGATGTATGGGATGCCACCCTGAATGAATTTCATAAAGAATTATATGGTTTTGTGTATAGTTTGGGCGGACGGTTGTCTGGGGAACATGGGATAGGCTCTAAAAAAATAAAAGAAATGGAAATGTTCACCAATCCGCTTGAACTCAAGATAATGAGAGCAATCAAAAAGGCGTTGGACCCTAACGGAATTCTCAATCCAGGCAAGATTTTTAGGTCTGTTAACTAGTTATACTGCAATTCAATAATATAATGAGCAGGAGGATTTACCACCATGTTTGCGCTGACCGAAGATCAAAAAACAATTCAGACTGTGGCCTATGAATTTGCCAAGAAAGAACTGGAACCAACTGTTGCGGAAAGAGATGAAAAAGAAGAGTTTTCTCGTGAACTTGCCGACAAACTGGGAGAGCAGGGATTTACCGGCATCTGTTTTCCCGGCGAATACGGCGGTGCGGACGGCGATGTTCTCAGCTATATCTTGAGTGTTGAGCAAATTGCCAGGGTCGATGACGGGATGGCCATTACTCTTTCGGCTTCGGTATCTCTTTGTGCGTGGCCAATTTTTGCGTTTGGCACCGAAGCGCAAAAGAAAAAATATCTTGAACCGCTGGCTCAGGGGGTAAAATTGGGTGCTTTCGGTCTTACTGAGCCGAATGCCGGGACAGATGCGGCAGCCCAGCAAATGGTTGCGGTCAAGGATGGCGATGATTATATCCTTAACGGCAGCAAAATTTTTATTACCAATGCCGGCGAAGCCGAGATTTATGTGGTATTTGCCATGACGGATAAAAGCCGTGGTACCCGGGGTATTTCGGCATTCATTGTGGAAAAGGGAACACCGGGTTTCAGTTTTGGTAAGAAAGAGCACAAAATGGGTATACATACTTCTCTTACCATGGAACTCGTTTTCCAGGATGTGCGGATTCCAAAAGAAAATCTCCTTGGCAAGGAGGGCGAGGGCTTTAAGATCGCCATGCAGACATTGGATGGCGGCCGGATTGGGGTGGCGGCGCAGGCGCTGGGAATTGCTCAAGGTGCGCTCGACCATGCGGTTAAATATTCCAAGGAACGTTGCCAGTTTGGCAAGCCGCTGTGCGCCAATCAGGCCATTGCCTTTATGCTTGCCGATATGGCCACTCAGGTGCAGGCTGCCCGGCATCTGGTCTATCATGCAGCCTGGCTGAAAGATCAGGGGCTGCCTTATAGCAAGGAAGCCGCTATGGCAAAAATGTTTGCGTCCGATACAGCCATGCGCGTAACTACCGATGCTGTTCAAATTTTTGGCGGTTACGGTTACAGCCGTGAATATCCGGTTGAACGTCTGATGCGTAATGCAAAAATCACCCAAATCTACGAAGGTACTAATCAAGTGCAGAGAATGGTCGTCTCGGCGGCTGTACTGCGATAGATTACAGGGAGTTAAGGCAAAGTTTTTTCTCTAAATATTATAAACACAGGAGGAAGTACCCAGTAATGAATATTGTTGTATGTGTAAAACAGGTACCGGATACGACGGAAGTCAGGATTGATCCGGAAACCCACACGCTGATTCGACAGGGTGTACCCGGGATTGTCAGCCCGTTTGACAAAAATGCCATGGAAGAAGCACTTCGCTTGCGGGAAAAACACGGCGGCAAAGTGACTGTTATTTCCATGGGGCCGGCCCAGGCCGTTGAAGCGGTGCGGGAATGTCTCGCAATGGGGGCAGATGAAGCCATCCTGCTCAGTGATTGCGCCTTTGGGGGCGCCGATACTCTGGCAACTGCCTGCACGCTTGCCGCCGCAATTCGCAAGCTTGGGGACGTGGATCTTATCCTTTGCGGCAAGCAGGCGATTGACGGCGATACCGCGCAGGTCGGTCCGGAACTGGCCGAGCAATTGGGGATTGCCGTGGTTACTTATGTAGCGAAAATGGAAGTAAACGGCGACGTAGTGACTTTACAAAGAGAACATGAAGAAGGCTACGAAGTGATCGAAGCCAAACTACCTGTTCTGGTAACTGTTGTTAAATCCATTAATGTTCCGCGTATGTCTACGATTAAGGGACGGATGAAGGCTAATAAGACCCAGATTCCCGTATGGGCGGCAGGCGATATTGATGTAGATCCTGCAGTAATCGGTCTGGCGGGATCGCCTACAAAAGTTCATCGTATTTTCACGCCGCCTCAGCGGAGCCAGGGTGAAATGATCGAAGCCGCTACGGCGCGTGATGCAGTCAATCAGTTGCTCGGAAAGTTATCCGATGCCAAACTGATATAGGGAGGTAAATACGTTATGTCAGTTTATATACAACAAGAAGAATGCATTGGCTGCGGTAACTGTGTATCCGCCTGCCCGTTCGGGGCAATTGAAACAAACGGAGGAAAAGCTGTCATTACTGCCGGTTGTACGGCATGCGGCGCCTGTATCAGCTCGTGTCCGGCGGAAGCCATCGCCCAGGAGGCAGGGGACAATGTACAGGGTGAAAAAATGGATGTCAGTCAGTACAAAGGCGTTTGGGTGTACTTGGAACAATATGAAGGCAATTTACGCCGTGTGGGACTGGAACTGATGGCGCCTGGTCGAAAATTGGCTGATGAACTGGGGCAGGAACTGGCTGTGGTCATTATCGGCGACAAGGTAGAACCACTGGCAGCCCAGGCCATCGAAAGAGGCGCGGACAAGGTTTATCTGGTGGAGGGGCCGGAATATGCCCATTATAATGGCGATGCTTATACGTTGTCATTTACGCATTTGATCAATACGTACAAGCCCAATGTGCTGTTGCTCGGTGCCACCAACGACGGCCGGGAACTGGGGCCGCGTATAGCCAGTCGACTGGGAACAGGTCTGTGTGCTGATTGTACAGATTTACAGATTGATCCGGAAACCAAACTGGTTGCCTGGACTCGTCCGGCGTTTGGCGGCAATATTATGGCTACTATCTTTTGTCCGGATCATCGCCCGCAGATTGGCACCGTTCGGGGCAAGGTATTCAAGCCGGTCGAACCGGATGCATCCCGCACGGGTAAAATTGTGCGTGTACGTCCGGAAATTTCCGCCGAGGCTATTCGTACAAAATTTGTTGAAATTCTGCAACAATGCAGTAGTTCATGTAATTTGGAAGAGGCTGAGATTATTGTATCCTGCGGACGGGGTATTGGCAAACGGGAAAATCTCAAGCTGGCAGAAGAGCTGGCTGACGCATTAGGCGGTGTGGTCGGTGCTTCGCGACCATTAGTAGATTCCGAATGGATTCCGTCCTTGCACCAAGTTGGACAGACAGGTAAAACGGTAAGCCCCAAAATTTATATTGCCTGCGGTATTTCCGGTGCTATCCAGCATTTGGCGGGTATGAGTTCGTCTGATACAATCATTGCGATTAACAAAGACCCGGATGCACCTATCTTCAAAATAGCCGATTATGGGATTGTGGGTGATGTTTTGGAGATTATGCCCATATTGACCGAAGAAATACGGAAAAGACAAGGGGCATAGTGTAGAAAGCGAAGGAGGAGTAAACGATGACAATGATGACCGGCGCCCAGTATGAAGAGAGTCTGCGGAAAATGAATTTTAAAGTGTATTTGATGGGGGAAGAAGTCAAAAACCCGGTGGATCATCCCATGATTCGACCTTCGGTGAATTCGGTAAAAATGACGTATGATTTGGCGCATGATCCGCAATATCAGCAACTTATGACAGCCGTTTCCCATTTGACCGGTGAAACAGTTAATCGTTTCTGCCATCTGCATCAGAACACAGAGGACCTGGTGAAAAAAGTCAAGATGCAACGTCTGCTGGGTCAGAAAACCGCATCCTGTTTTCAGCGCTGTGTGGGAATGGATGCCATTAATGCCGTGGACAGTGTGACTTTTGAAATGGACCAAAAGCTTGGTACCGAATACCATGAGCGGTTTACCCGCTTTCTCAGGAAGATGCAGCAAGAAGACTGGACTGTGGACGGGGCGATGACCGATCCCAAGGGTGACCGCAGTAAAGCACCGCATCAACAGGACGATCCTGATCTTTTTGTGCGGGTTGTTGAAAAACGTGATGACGGGATTGTTGTGCGGGGGGCCAAGTGCCATCAGACCGGCGCCCTCAATTCCCACTGGGTTTTGGTAATGCCGACCATTGCAATGGGACCGGAAGATGCTGATTATGCGGTATCCTTCGTTGCTCCCGCAGATGCGGAGGGTATTATCTATATTTATGGACGCCAATCTTGCGACACCCGGAAAATGGAGCCGGGCGCCGATATTGATCTGGGAAACAGCCAATTTGGCGGACAGGAAGTATTGATGGTTTTTGATGATCTTTTTATCCCCTGGGAAAATGTTTTAATGTGCGGCGAGACAGAGTTTTCCGGTATGCTGGTGGAACGGTTTGCCGGTTATCACCGGCAAAGTTATGGTGGCTGCAAGTCAGGCGTTGGTGACGTGCTGATTGGCGCGGCGGCTCTGGCTGCTGAATACAACGGCGCCGACAAGGCCTCTCACATTAAGGATAAGCTGATTGAAATGGTTCACTTAAATGAAACCTTGTATGCCTGCGGGATTGCCTGTTCGGCAGAAGGGCATCGTACGGCTTCAGGTACTTACCTGATTGATCTGTTGCTAGCCAATGTCTGCAAGCAGAATGTAACCCGGTTTCCGTATGAAATTGCCCGGTTGGCCGAGGATATTGCAGGCGGGATGATGGTTACCCAGCCGTCGCAGCAGGACTTTGAGCATCCGGTTGCCGGCAAGTTTGTGGCTAAGTATTTCAGGGGAACGGACAAAGCACCTGCCGAAAGCCGGATGAGGATCATGAGATTGATTGAAAACCTTACACTAGGGACTGCGGCGGTTGGCTACCGGACAGAATCTATGCATGGCGCAGGCTCACCGCAAGCACAACGGGTAATGATAGCGCGGCAGGGAAATATCGAAGGCAAGAAAAAACTTGCGAAAGCTATTGCTCACATCCAAGAATAACAAGGATGAGAATTACTAAGAGCAGGATGGGGATTTTTGATGAATTGGCGACTAAAATATCAAGACCGTATCGTTTCGGCGCAGGCTGCGGTACGGCATGTTTGTTCCAATGATCGAATCGCGCTGGGGATGGCGGCAGGCGAGCCGGCACATCTTGTAAATGCTTTGATGGAACGGTCAACCGAGCTTCAGAATGTGGAAATCGTGCATATGTTGGCTATCGGGTCAGCTCCTTATGTCCAGAAAGGTATGGAAAAAGCATTCCGGTATAATGGGAACTTTCTTAGTGCTTCAACCAGAGCAGCCGTGGCGGAAGGGCGGGCAGACTTTACCCCCTGTTTTTTTCATGAAGTTCCCAGACTGTTCAAGGACGGGTATTTACCTGTGGATGTTGCAATGATTCAGGTGTCACCGCCGGATGAGAACGGGGAATGCAGTTTCGGTGTGTCTGTTGATTATATTGAATCCGCAGCCCGGACGGCCCGGTTAGTTATCGCCCAGATAAATACGCATATGCCGCGGACTGGCGGGACAACCATCTCTCTTGCCGATATTGACTGGATTGTCGAATATGATCAACCGTTGCCTGAAATCAAACCGCCCGTGATTGGCCCGGTAGAACGGGCAATTGGTGAACATGTTGCCACGTTGGTGCCGGACGGAGCCACTTTGCAGCTTGGTATCGGCGCTATTCCTGACGCTGTATTATTATTTTTAAAAGATAAAAAGGATTTGGGGATTCATTCGGAAATGTTTTCCGACGGGGTAGTTGAACTGGTAAATGCCGGCGTGATTACAAACCGCAAAAAATCGCTTCATCCGAACAAGTTTATTGCTACTTTCCTGATAGGGACCAAAAAACTTTACGACTTTGTGGACAACAATCCGGCAGTGGAGATGTATCCGGTGGATTATGTTAATGATCCATATATTATCGGCCGGAATAATTCGATGATTTCTATCAATTCAGCCTTGCAGGTGGACTTGATGGGGCAAGTGAACGCGGAAATGGTTGGCTCAAAACAGTTCAGCGGTATTGGCGGACAGGTAGACTTCGTGCGTGGGGCCGGCCGGTCGGCTGGCGGGAAATCGATTATTGCTATTCCGTCTACTGCGGCCAAAGGACAGGTGTCCAGAATTGTTTCTTGTTTTGAATCAGGCACGGTGGTGTCTACGTTGCGTAATGATGTGCATTATGTAGTGACTGAATACGGCATTGCCAACCTACGAGGAAAATCCCTCAAAGAAAGAGCTAAAGCGCTAATTGCCATCGCGCATCCTGATTTTAGAAGTAAATTGGAACAAGAGGCAAAATCCTTGCGGTTATTGTAGTAACTATAACTGCCGTCCCTGTATAGAATTACCTATATATAGTCTTAAGTCATATTCCATAAAACAAAGAAAAAACATTAAAAAATAAAAATATAAATTCCATTATTTTTTCAGATGTATTCTTTATGAAATAAAAATATTACCTATTTAACAGAAAAATACAGTTTATATATCTCTAAATTAGTAAAAATAAGCAATTTTAAGGAAATTAAAGGAGGAATTATTCCAAAAATGTAGAAATAATGTAATGTTAATGGAATTGTATATAGTGGATTATCGAAAATAAAATAGTATATTTGATTTTAGTAATTCCATTAATAAAAAGATTGAAGTGCGGCATGTTGGAAAGTATCTGTTCCAATTCGCCAAAGATAATAATAAATTTAGATTAGGGGTGTTATATTATATGTCAAAACGCAGGATGAAAACAATGGACGGTAATACCGCTGCCGCATATGTGTCATACGCTTTTACCGAGGCGGCAGCCATTTATCCAATAACTCCTTCTTCGCAAATGGCTGAAGTGGTAGATGAGTGGTCCGCCCAGGGAAAGAAAAATATTTTCGGGCAGCCTGTGCGGGTAATTGAAATGCAATCTGAAGGCGGCGCGGCCGGAACGCTGCATGGCAGTCTGCAAGCAGGGGCGTTATCAACTACCTATACGGCATCCCAGGGATTGCTGCTGATGATTCCCAATATGTACAAAATTGCCGGCGAATTGCTGCCGGCTGTGTTCCATGTAAGTGCGCGGGCGCTGGCAGCCAATGCTCTTAGTATTTTCGGCGACCATCAGGATGTTATGGCCACCCGGCAGACCGGTTTTGCCTTGCTAGCTTCCAGCAGTGTGCAGGAAGCCATGGACTTGGGGGCGGTGGCCCACTTATCCGCTATTAAGGGCCGGATACCCTTTCTTCATTTCTTTGACGGATTCCGGACATCCCATGAAGTCCAGAAAATCGAAGTCCTTGAATACGACGAATTAGCCAATTTGCTTGATATGGAGGCTGTCAACCAATTCCGCCGCCGGGCGCTGAATCCTGACCATCCGGTGGTCCGCGGTACCACGCAAAACCCGGATATTTATTTCCAAACCCGTGAAGCGGTTAACAAGTTTTACCGGATGATTCCCAATATTGTTGAGAACTACATGAATGAAATCAATAAGCTTACCGGGCGTAATTATCAACTTTTCAACTATTTCGGCGCTCCGGATGCCGAACGTGTCATAGTCGCCATGGGCTCGGGCTGCGATGCCATCCGGGAAACCATTGATTACCTGAACGCCCGTGGTGAAAAAGTCGGTCTGGTTGATGTGCATCTGTACCGCCCTTTTTCCATTGAACATTTCCTCAAGGCTATTCCGGCAAGTGCCCGGAAAATTGCTGTCCTCGACCGGACCAAAGAACCGGGAGCGGCAGGTGAGCCCTTGTATTTGGACGTCAGGAATGCCTTTTTTGGCAAGGCTGATGCTCCGGTTATTGTTGGCGGGCGCTATGGCCTGGGTTCAAAAGATTTTACTCCTACGGACATTGCAGCGGTGTATGAAAACTTAAAACTTGAAACTCCCCGGAATGGCTTTACTGTCAGCATTGTAGATGACGTGACCTTTACGTCGTTACCCGAATATCCGGAAGATATCAATACCACCCCGCAAGGGACTACGTGTTGCAAATTCTGGGGACTCGGATCAGATGGGACAGTAAGCGCTAATAAAAATGCCATTAAAATCATCGGTGATCATACCGACATGTATGTGCAGGCTTACTTTGCCTATGACTCCAAGAAGTCAGGCGGTTTGACAGTTTCCCACTTGCGTTTCGGCAAACAGCCGATCAAATCCTCTTACCTCATTACCAAAGCCGATTTTGTAGCCTGTCACAACCAAGCATATGTGGGACAGTATGATTTGCTGGCAGGACTGAAACCTGGCGGGAAGTTTCTTTTGAACTGTCTCTGGAACGCCGAGGAAATTGAAAGCCACATTCCGGCGGCTATGAAACGCTATATTGCCGAAAATAGTATTGAATTCTACACCATCAATGCGGTAGGTATCGCCCGGGAACTTGGCCTTGGCGGACGTATCAACATGATCATGCAGTCGGCCTTCTTCAAGCTGGCTGATATCATTCCGTTGGAAGACGCCGTCCGGTACCTCAAGGATGCGGTCGTGCAATCCTATGGCAAGCAAGGTCAGGCCGTCATTGACATGAATTTCGCCGCCATTGAGCGAGGCATCCGGAGCTTGACCCGGATTGAGGTACCCGAAGCCTGGAAAACCGCTGTCGCTGAAGTGCCTGGCGACAACAGCCGGTTGCCGGAATTTATCGAACAAGTCATGATTCCCATGAACCGCCAGGAAGGTGACAAGCTTCCGGTCAGCACCTTTAACGGTAGGGAGGACGGGAGCTTCCCGCTTGGTGTGACGGCCTGGGAAAAACGGGGTATTGCCATCCAGGTACCCGAATGGCAGCCTGATAAATGTATTCAGTGTAACCAATGTGCGTTTGTTTGCCCCCATGCCGTTATCCGGCCTCTGCTGGCAACCCAAGACGAGCTCACCAATGCTCCGGCCGGTTTTGCGGTTAAACCGGCAAACGGCAACCCGGGCTTCCAGTTCCATCTGGCCATTTCCGCCTTGGACTGCACTGGTTGCGGCAACTGCGCCGACATTTGCCCGGCCAAGGAAAAAGCTCTGGTTATGAAACCGCTGGCTGAGCAGCGCCCGCAATGTGAAGAATGGTGGAAGTTTGCCGGCGCCATTTCTGTCAAACCCGTCCCTGCCAATCAAAAATTGACTGTTAAAAACAGCCAGTTTGCCCAGCCCCTGATCGAATTTTCCGGCGCCTGCGCCGGTTGCGGCGAAACTCCGTATGCCAAACTGATTACCCAGTTGGTCGGCGACCGCATGATGATTTCCAACGCCGCAGGCTGCTCTACCGTCTGGGGTGCCAGCGCTCCGTCCATCTCTTATACGACGAATCCACGCGGCTGTGGTCCGGCTTGGGGCTTCTCCCTGTTTGAAGATAACGCCGAGTATGGTTTTGGTATGCATATAGGCGTGTCGCAGGTCCGGAAGACATTGGCGACCAAAATGAAGGAAGCTTTGCAGAACAACATCAGTGAAAACCTGAGAGCCGCCATGGAAGATTGGCTGGCGCATATCAATGAGGGGCAAGGCACGCGCGAACGGGCTGACCGTCTAACGGCCGCCCTGGAAGCTGAAAAAGGGAACATCGCGATTTTACAAGAAATTTATGACCAACGCGATTTCTTTGTCAAACGTTCCCAATGGATTTTCGGTGGCGACGGCTGGGCGTACGATATCGGCTACGGCGGTCTGGACCATGTACTGGCTTCCGGCGAAGACGTCAATGTTCTTGTATTTGATACCGAAGTTTATTCCAATACCGGCGGTCAATCTTCAAAATCTACCCCAACGGCTGCAATTGCCCAATTTGCCGCCAGTGGCAAGAAAACACGCAAAAAAGACCTGGGGATGATGGCAATGTCCTATGGTTATGTATATGTAGCGCAAATTGCCATGGGCGCGGATAAAAGCCAAACCCTCAAAGCCATTGCGGAAGCCGAGGCGTATCCCGGCCCGTCGCTGATCATTGCTTATGCGCCATGTGTCAACCACGGCATTCGCGGCGGCATGGGGAAAAGCCAGGCGCAAGCCAAGAGAGCTGTGGAATCCGGCTATTGGGCGCTGTATCGCTACAATCCGCAACTGAAAGAAGCAGGCAAAAACCCGTTTATTCTGGATTCCAAAGAACCAACGGCCAGCTTCCAGGAATTCATTAAGAGTGAAGTACGTTATTCGGCGCTTCTCAGGCAATTCCCCGAAATGGCGCAGGCGCTGTTTGACAAGGCGGAGCAGGATGCTAAGGAAAGATTGGCAACCTATAAGCGGTTGGCCGCCTATTAATAGAATAAGCTAAAACCCGCTAGGTGAGGGAGCCTTTGCATTTCAAGATGTTTCCTGAATGCAAGGCGCTCCTTACCCTTTCGCTGTTTGGGCGTGATAAAAAAATTCCGCTCGTTACCCTGGCAAGACGGATGTTTTTTGGGTAAAAACAAAAGTGAGGAGAGAGACAACAATGAATGTTGTAAAAAGGATGCTGGAGGGAATCCCTGTGCCGCGTATGGTCAGGGTGAACCAGACGTTTAATACCGAAAAAATCAGTGATGTGGCTGGAAAATTGAAAGCTGAACTGAATAAACCGGAAATTGTAGAAAAAATCTGTCCGGGAAAACGCATTGCCATAGGTGTCGGCAGCCGTGGGCTTTGTAACATTGACCTGTTAGTGCGGGAAACGGTAGCATTTTTAAAAGAGCATGGCGCAATACCCTTCATTGTTCCGGCTATGGGAAGCCATGGCGGCGCGACGGCTGAAGGACAGGCTGAGATTCTTGCCAATCTTGGCGTAACTGAAGCTACCGTGGGATGTCCCATTGTATCCAGTATGGATGTTGTTCAGATCGGAAAGATTGCAAACGGACTGCCCGTATATATGGACAAACACGCCATAGAAGAAGCCGATGGTATTATTTATATTGCACGGATCAAGCCGCATACCGCATTTCGCAACAAGTCGGAAAGCGGTTTAGTGAAAATGATTACAATTGGTCTTGGCAAACATAAAGGTGCAAGTACCTGCCATTCTTATGGTTATGGGAGTATGGGCGAGAATCTCTTACAGATGGCAGAAGTAGCTTTGAAAAATTCCCCTATTCTCTTTGCAGTTGGGACAGTAGAGAATGCCTATGATGAAATCATGCATATTACCGTAGTTCCGGCCGAAAAGATTATTGAGGAAGACCAGCGCCTGCTGCCCGTGGCCAAGGCAAATATTCCGCGGATCCTATTTGATCAAATAGATGTTCTGATTGTTGACAGGATTGGAAAAGAGATGTCCGGTGAGGGAATGGATCCAAATGTAACTGGTCGCTATGCGTCCCCCTATGCTAGCGGCGGTTTGCAAGTTAAGCAAATAGCGGTTTTGGATTTGACGGAAAAAAGTCATGGCAATGCTTCAGGGATGGGTACGGCAGATTACATTACCCGCCGGTTATTTGAAAAAATTAACTTTGAGGCGGTGTATGCCAATCTTATTACGGCAGTGCTGCCAAGTGCAGCTAAGACGCCAATCGTTCTGGATTCTGATTACGATGTCTTCCGTGCAGCTATCCGGACATCGGAGGTTCCGGATTGGGAAAAAGTCCGGCTTGTGCGCATTTCTGATACAATGAACCTGAAAACAATCATGATTTCCGAAAGTATGGTGGCTGAGGCGCGCCAAAATCCGAATCTAACCATCTTGACCGATCCTTTTGAGTTACAGTTTGATGTGAATGGCAATTTAATTGATGCTGAAGGGTATTGTTGACGACTATTTTGTATGGCGCAGGAAGTTCCACGGGGGATAGGAGGCTTTTTCGTAAATTTAATTTACGTAATATTCCGAAGATAGAATAGTGGAGGAAGAAATGCTATTCAAGTGATCGAAATACAGGCGTATTAAGATGATATTGCATCCTTAATATGGATCTAATGATAAAAGAGGGCTCAAAAGCATGGCGAGAACCGAATTAAGGGGGGATCTGGTTTGTCTCTTACTACGGCCGAAGTTCTGGAAAAGGCCGCGTTAGCCTGTGATTTAGTTTTTGATTTATTCGGTGGTGTAAGTACACTCATACTGATTGATACTGAGAAAGTTCTTAGAATACACGAAGGCCAGTTGAAGCCGGGCCTGAAAAAAGGCGATGTAATGCCGGCTGGAACACTGGCCAGAGAAGCAGTACGGACCGGTAACCGCATAGTCAGGGAGGTTTCATCAAGCCAATCCCAATTCGGCTATGCTTATGTTTCTATGGCTGTACCCATAAAGGCTCCTGATGAAACCGTAATAGGTGCATTGGCTTGGTCCTCGCCTATTGACCAACAGGAAATACTCCGGGATGCTGTGTCGCAGCTCAAAGAAATGTCTATGCATACTGACGTTGCCAGCCGGGAGATTGCCAAGAGCGCCACTGAGCTTGCCGAAGCTGTCAGTGCTCTCGCAGGAAAAACCGAGGAAACCAAAAAAGAAGTGCACACTATTGTCGAGGTCATTGATTTAATCAAGCAAATCGCGAATCAGACCAATCTGCTTGCTTTGAATGCCGCTATTGAAGCCGCTCGGGTCGGCGAGCAGGGAAGAGGATTTGCAGTTGTTGCGGAAGAAGTGCGCAGACTTGCTCAAGGGACAGGCAATAGCGTCAAGGAAATGTCCAGTAAACTGAAACACATTTCCGAGGTGATCGAAATAATCGCCAATCAGGTTGCCAAACTTGATGAGTTTGCCCAGCATCAGGCGGCTGCAACTGAGGAAATAAGCGCTGCGATGAGTGAGATAGGCAGTAGTGCCGAAAAAATACAGTCGGTGGCCAATACTTTGACCAGATAATATTACCCCCCGGGCTCGGCTCCGGGGGGTTTCGGCTTGTTAAAATGCTAAAGGCCGTTGAGCGTAAAAATGATATGTCAGCGCAGGAAAAATTGGTTGCCGGGTTGAAAAATTAAATACAATTCAGGGAGAGTAATTGCAATGTGCAGGTGAGAGAAGTGTATATTTACATGGACTTTTGTGCACAGTTCATCTCCTGACCGCGGGCTTTTTACTACCGGCTGCCAATGGTATAAGTGTTAAGCGTAGTGCCGTTTTGGTCAATAAATCTAATGTTAATTGGATCATCAAAGCTTAGAGACCAGCGGTCAATGGGGATAATCTCATTGGTTTGGGTGGGGGCCAGGAGAGTGTTGGCTGCCGGGCTTTTGGTCCGGATAGTAACTGTAAGGTCATTGCCGGTTTGAACAACTTTTTCAATGCCGATACCGTAGCCTTTGGCGGCAACTGAACCAATGTAAGCATATAATACAATTTGCCGGTCAAAATTAACATGGCCCGCCTTGTCGATAATAATCCCGGGGACCCCGGCAGTATCGGCAGGCTTATAAAGCAGTACGCCGACCTGCATATCACCGGGGTAAGCGCCTTCCTGCCATGTCCAGCCGGAATACTCGTCATTACTGTACAGCGTCCGTTGGCCGGCTACGACTGGTGACAGGGCGGTAGCCGACAATGTCCGGTAGCCGTACAGGCTGGCCGGGCGGTAGGTAGCCGGGTAAACGCCGTTGCCGATGCCGCGGACAGTAGTAATAACCCAAGTGCCATCGCTTCTTTCTAAATCGACCTTAAACGTTTGGCCGCCGGTTCTCACTTCGACAATAGCTTTACTGCCGGTTACCGATAATAAAGTAAACTTGTCATTATAAGCGTCAAAGCCGAAAGTACTGGCATTATCTCTTACCACATCAACCGGGTTATCTCTACCGATAAAATCTCTGTCGTGGTATCGCTCTTTATCAGTTGTCCGGTCATCTCTGTTCCCCCGGTTTCGGAAATTTTTTGCATCTAACCTGCCTTTCGGCGGCGAGTCGCTGTCAGGCTTAGCATTCAACTCTTGTGCCGGTGAACCGGATAATGTATTGGGGTCATCTAAAGTGGCGCCTGGGGCCGGATTTGCTACTTCGGTGTTGTCTGCGGCATAAACCCTGGATATGGGGAGGCCGGGCAACAGAGCCGAGGATACAACCGCGGCGCCGGCCAGGGCGGCAACAAGACGTTTGTACTTGCGTCTCACGCTTTTTCTACGGCTTTTGTGCTTCATGTTTTTCTCCTTTCTTCGCCAAGGTTTTTTGTTATTGTTTGCGTAAATGGAATATAAAAACCGCAGCATTTTATGGCTATTAACCAATAAAAATGAGTCGGCGGATAAAATCGACAATTTGTTGCGATCAGGAAACTCAGGCTCGCATAACCTGCGGACATTATGTATAATAATTTTGAATAAGAGGTTATAACAAGCTGGAGGATATTGCTATGGCAATGCGCAAAGTGCGGGTGGAAGACGCGGTTGGCATGGTGCTGGGCCATGAACTGACTAAAATTATTCCCGGTGAATACAAAGGGCCGGCCTTTAAAAAAGGCCATATTATTCAGCCGGAAGATATTGTTCATCTGAAAAATATCGGTAAAGATCATATTTTCTTATTTGAATTGGGGCCTGACGAGCTTCACGAAAATCAGGCCGCCTTGCGGTTGGCTCAGGCTGTGGCCGGGCCGGGGGTAACGGTTGATGTGCCCAGCGAGGGGCGCGCCAATATTAAGGCAGCCGTTAATGGCGTGCTGGAGATTAACTGTCAAGCCGTTACCGCCATAAATATGACAGGTAATTTGGCGCTGGCTACGCTGCACAACAGGACAATGGTAACTGCCGGGGCGACAGTGGCAGGCGCCAAAATCATCCCGCTGGTAATTGCTGAACAATTAATTTGCCAGGTTGAAACAACAGCCAGACAATATCAACCGGTGATAAGCATAAAGCCTTTGAAAAATAAGCGGGTTGGTGTAATCATTACCGGTAATGAAGTGTTTTACGGCCGCATTACTGACAAATATGCGCCGGTTTTCGCCGGTAAAATTGACAACTACGGCGCAACGCTGCTGGGAATTGTCTGCCAACCTGATGACAGTTCGTTGATTGCCGCCAGTATTTTGGCCTTTAAGCAGCAAGGCGCCGATATAGTGATTGCTGCTGGCGGAATGTCTGTTGACCCTGATGATGTTACCCCTGATGCCATTCGTTCAACCGGTGCCGAGGTTGTTGCTTACGGCGCGCCGGTATTGCCTGGCGCTATGTTTATGTTGGCCGGACTTGATGGCATGGTTATTATGGGTATGCCGGCGTGCGGCATGTATTCGCGGACAACGGTGTTTGACCTGGTGTTTCCCCGCGTGTTGGCTGACATACCTGTCACTAAGGCCGACCTGGCCGCTATGGGTCATGGTGGCTTGTGTTTGTTCTGCAAGGAATGCGTCTATCCCCACTGTCCCTTTGGCAAGTGAAATGTATGGTTGAGCTTTTGCTATGACCGGTAATAAAATATTTTGCCGGAATCAGCAGGATTTTCGCAAAAAAAGTAGAAAGCTTCCGAGGTTTAAATAAAACCTTCGGAAGTTTTTGTTTTTGCGGGGAAAGGAAGGCGATATTATCAAACTTATTAATTGGGAAACTTTTTTTATCAATTTGCAGCAGGACGTAAAGCTATTTATCTTTATTCTCGGGGTGTTCTGCCTGTTTAGAGTAGGTTTTATCGCTGTCATGCACTCTTTTCTCAGCGAGGCAGTGACTATGGAAGATATTGCCGCCGCCTTGTATTATGGTTGCAGGATTAGCTTGAAAAGCGCCGGGTTGATGGTGCTGGTAACCTTTGGGTTTTGCACCTTACTTAATGTCCTCGTCAGGTGGACCAAGCTGAGTAGCATCCGCTTTTATCTGGGGGCGGTATATGTTACCGTACTCAGTTTTTTATTTCAGGCACGGATTCCCTATTACCAGGAATTCCACATGGCCTTTAACCAACTGCTGTTCAATACCTTAAACGATGATGTCACCGCCTTATTCCAGACGGTAGTAAAGCAGTACAACTTGCCGGTCAGGCTGCTGTCGGCCACAGTCACGGCGTTCTTATTATGCAAGGTCCTTAAACGCTGGCTGGCGTCCAAGACCTATAGTTTACCCCGTTTTCCCCATTGGTATCAAAACGTGGCTGTTCGCGTCGCACTGCTTGTTACTATTTATTATCTTGCCATCTTTGTCCGTTTTGGCGGTAGTATGACATATGCTTATAATATTGACTGGGAGAATTCCGGGATAACCAAGGACCAATTGCTCAATGAAGCCATCCTTGATGACGTACAGGCGTTGTACCGGGCTTATGTCCTTCACGAACGGGTTCGTTCGTCTACCGGTCTGGACATGGACCCGGGACGCCTGGCCGACTATGGCGGTTATGTATCCGAGCGCCCGGTGAGTTCAGCCAATGTGGATGATTATTTACGGAAACAGGTGACGACAGGAGCCGCGGCGCCCCCGCGGCAGGTTTTCCTGATTATTGCCGAAAGCTACGCCAACTGGCCGCTGTTACCCCAGTATAAAGACCTTAACATTGCCAACGGTCTCAAGGGCATTATTGCCAAAGACAATGCAGTGTATGTCCCAAACTTTCTGCCTAACGGCATGAGTACTATTTCCGGGGTGATGGGGGTGATTACCGGCCTGGCTGAGGCCAATCTGTACTTAAATTACCTGCCGGAGTCCTATAAAGAGCCTTATAGCACCGCCTTGGCGCCGCAAATGAAACGGCTGGGGTATACTGCCGACTTCTGGTATGCCGGGCCAAGTTCTTGGGAAAAGGTGAAGGATTTTGCTTTGGCCCAAGGGTTTGACGCTTTTTATGGCATGGGAGACTTTGACAGTCAAGCCGGTAACGTATGGGGCTGTGACGACTATTATCTGTATCAGGCGGTACTTGGCCGTGTCCGGGACGACCGGCCGGGTTTCCACGTTATTCTTACCGTATCCAATCATTCTCCATACACTGTAGACCTAAAGAAAGAAGGCTTTGACGAAGCCGTTGTTGCGGCCGGACTGCCGGAAAAACTCCGCGATGATAAGGAATTAATAAAGAAACTGGGTCATTTTTGGTATGCTGACAAGATGCTGGCCCAGTTTGTTGAGGCGGCGCGCCGGCAGTATCCGGACAGCCTGTTTGTCATTATGGGTGATCATGCCGACCGGCTAAATATTGAGACCAACCCGCCGCTGTATGAGCGGTACGCCATTCCGTTTGTCGTTTATGGCAAAGGCATTAGCAAGGAATCTTTACCGGAAAACGTCGCTGGCAGCCATATTAATGTAACACCGACGCTGCTTGAACTCATCGCTCCCCAAGGGTTTGAGTACTATTCCTTAGGGCATAGCTTGACCAAGGGCAATAATTTCGGCATGAATTATGGTTTTTGGATTACTCCCGGCCATATCGGCAATGCCGATAACGATTACACCGAAGTTCACGGGGCCCCTGGCCTTGCGCCGCCTGACCGGGACAAAATCCGGCAGGAGATTGACTCCATGCGCGCCATTTCCTGGTGGCGGATAAAGTACGGAAAAAGTTTAAAAATATGATATACTAACATCTGGATAATAAGGATACGGGAGGGGAAGACACTTTGGATATTCAAACAATATCACAGGCCATGACCCGCTTTCTTAATGAAACGCCGCTTAATGCCGCCGCCGACATTGGCTTGGCCAAGATTTATGACCGGCCGCTGGTCGGGGTGGCCAGTGCTCAGGATGCTCTGTTTCATGAGCTTAAAGAGGAACATGTTGTCGGGTCTGACCACTTGACACCTGCTGAGTGGTTGTCTACAGCCAAATCGGTTATATCCTACTTTCTGCCCTTTGCCAAAGAGGTGCGGGAAGCCAACAGGCAAGGGGACTTGCCGGCCCGGGAATGGCTCTATGCCCGGATCGAAGGCGAAATGGTCAATAACGCTTTGCGCCAATTTCTGGTGCGGTTTTTTGAACAATCAGATTTTCAGGCCGTATCGCCTGGGCTTGAGCCGCGGTTTACCGTAGTGAACGGCAAAAGCAACTGGTCGGAACGGCATATCGCCTATATTGCCGGGTTAGGGACTTTTAGCCTGAACAGGTCGCTTATTACCCCGGCGGGAGCCGCAGGCCGCCTGGGCAGTGTAATCGTCAGCCTGGAACTGGCGCCAACGCCCCGTAGATACCAAACCTATGATGAATACTGTACCAAGTGTGGGGGCTGTATCAAGCGTTGCCCGCCGCAGGCTATTGATGACAGCGGCAAAAATAATGCCGTGTGCGCCAGATATCTTGACGGCACCAAGGCGCGGTTTAAGCCCCGCTATGGCTGCGGCAAGTGCCAGACAGGCGTACCGTGTGAACAGGGTGTGCCGCAACCATCATTTAAAATCTCCGGCAACTAGGTCTTACAGTACGGTGACTTTACTGTCGCCAATCACGAAGAACACTAAATGTTTGCCGGAACGCATCATGGGTTAATCGGACTCGCGGTTATGGGGAAAACCTAGCCCTGAATATTGCGGATAAAGGATTTTCCATTGCCGTATATAACCGGACTGTAGCAAAAGTGACCAAATTTGTTAATCAGCAGGCAGCCGGACTGCCGGTCGGCGGCGCAAGGTCGATGGCTGAGTTTACCGCCATGCTGAAAAGACCGCGCGCCGGGGACTTTTCATTTCGACTGGTATTAAGCCGGTTCCTTATGTTTGATCAAGGTTAACATTGACCTTGCTAAGCGAGTCTCGTGCGTGAGACTGGCTTTTGTCTCTGGAAAAAGAACAAATACTGTGAATTTGGCTGTAAATCCAAGAATTATAGTACAAAATACAGGCCTTTTGCGCAAATGCCCCTTTTTATTGCTTCCCCGTTTTAATATGTTAAAGTAAAATAAGGGTGTAGATTTTAAGGAGTGGAGGAGGAATGAGCCATGAAAAAATTAGTAGCAGCCATGTTAGTGTTGCTGCTGGCCGGTATGCTGGTCGCCGGCTGCGGCGGGACTGACAAGAAAAAGATTGTAGTCGGTCTGGATGATAATTTTCCCCCGATGGGTTTTCGCGATGATAAAAATAATATTGTAGGCTTTGATGTAGATTTAGCTAAAGAAGCTGCGAAACGACTGGGTATGGAAGTTGAATTCAAACCCATTGACTGGAACAGCAAGGAAGCTGAACTGAACAGCAAGCGGGTTGATGTATTGTGGAATGGTCTGACTATTACCGAAAAGCGCAAAGAGAATATTTCGTTTACCAAACCTTATATGGAAAACCGGCAAATCATCGTGGTCGCGGCTAACTCGCCTGTTAAAACCAAAGCTGACCTGGCCGGCAAGGTCGTAGGGGTGCAAGAAGGCAGCAGCAGTGTGGAAGCTGTGGAAAAGGACGCCGCAGTCCTGAAATCGTTTAAGGAACTTAAAAAGTTCGGCGACAATGTAGCGGCCCTTATGGACTTAAAGGCCGGACGCCTGGATGCTGTAGTTGTTGATGAAATTGTCGGACGCTATTACATAGCCAAAAAGCCGGGCGAATACACCATACTGGCTGACAACTTCGGTTCGGAGGAATATGGTGTAGGTCTGCGCCAAGATGATAAAGAACTTTTAAGCAAATTGCAGAAGGTCATGGACGAAATGAAGAAAGACGGCACTTCAGCCAAGATTTCCCGGCAATGGTTTGGTGAAGATATTGTAAAGTAAGGAACGGGTAAATGGATTATATTATTGGGATTTTGCCTCTGCTGCTGGAAGGCACGGTAATAACGCTGCAGATGTTCTTTATTACTATTGTCCTGTCGTTGCCGCTGGGACTGTTACTGGCTTTGGCCCGCATTTCCCGGTTCAAGACGCTGAGCGGGGCGGTTGGGGTGTATATCTGGTTATTCCGGGGAACGCCGCTCATGTTGCAACTCTTGTTCGTCTATTTCGGCCTGCCGTTTGTACCGTACATCGGGGTGCGGCTGCCTGATTTTCCGGCTGCCGTGCTGGCCTTCGTACTAAACTATGCCGCTTATTTTGCCGAGATTTTCCGCGCCGGTGTCCAATCTATTGACCGCGGTCAGTATGAAGGCGCCAAAGCGCTGGGTATGACTTATGTCCAGACAATGCGCCGCATTATCCTGCCGCAGGTGGTTAAACGGGTACTGCCGCCTGTGAGCAACGAGACCATTACGCTGGTCAAAGACACGTCGCTCATTTATGTGCTGGCCATGAATGATTTGCTCAGGACAACCCGGGCCATTGTGCAGCGGGATTTTAACACTACGCCGTTTATCGTGGCGGCCGTGTTTTATCTGATAATGACGCTGGCGCTGACCTGGCTATTCCAAAAACTCGAACAGCGGTATGCCGTATATGACGAGTAGGAGTAAAACACATGAACATGATTAAGGCTATTGATATTCATAAGAACTTTAATAATCTGGCAGTGTTAAAAGGTATCTCGCTGGAAATCAACAAAGGGGAAGTAGTAGCCATTATCGGTCCGTCCGGTTCTGGCAAAAGCACCTTTCTCCGCTGCCTCAACCGGTTGGAAACCATTGACCGGGGAACCATCCAGATTGAAGGCGACCTATTGGCTACTACCGGCCCGGACGGAAAAATCCATTACGCCACCGAGGCCGAGGCGCGGCACATTTGCCGCCGGATAGGCATGGTATTTCAACAGTTTAATCTTTTTCCCCATCTCACCGTGCTGGAAAATATCATTGAAGCGCCGCTGGTCGTGAAAGGGGTCAAGCCGGACGATATTGTGCCACAGGCCGAAGAACTGCTGCGTAAGGTGGGACTGGCGGAAAAACGGGACAGCTATCCTTCCCGGCTGTCAGGCGGTCAGAAGCAGCGGGTGGCTATCGCCCGGGCGTTGGCCATGAATCCTGATATAATGCTGTTTGACGAGCCAACTTCGGCGCTTGACCCTGAACTGACAGGCGAAGTGCTCAAAGCAATGCGCCGACTGGCTGAAGAGCATATGACCATGCTGGTAGTGACCCATGAGATGGCGTTTGCGCGGGAAGTAGCCAACCGGGTCATCTTCATGGATAACGGGGAGATTATTGAACAGGGACCGCCTGATGTTTTCTTTAGTTCACCTGCTCATCCCCGGACAAAAGCTTTCTTAAATAGGGTGCTGTAAATAAAATCATCATTCCGGTGACCGTATGATAGTGAAAATTAAATGACTCGAAAAAATAGGCAGGCCTGAAGGGTAAATTCAGACCTGCCTATGTATTATTACCGGATAGCTATATGTCGCTATGATTAACCTGTTCAAATTCGGCAAGTATTTCCTGGGAAGGCGGGGTGTCGAGAATACTTACAAGATATATTGCAATACAAGAGAGGATGAAGCCTGGCACAATTTCGTATAGCCCCCAAAGCGCCAACTGCTTCCAGACAAGTACTGTAATGCCGCCGACAATAATTCCTGCCAAAGCGCCGTTACGAGTCATGCGTTTCCAAAACAGCGACATGATGAGCGCCGGGCCAAAGGCCGCGCCAAAGCCGGCCCAGGCGTAGGCTACCATATCCAGGATAAAGTTGTTGGGGTCAAGCCCTATCAGTATCGCAATGACTGCAACAAAAACAACTGTCAGACGGCTGACCCAAACCAGTTCTTTCTCGCCGGCGTCTTTGCGGATTAAGGCTTTGTAAAAATCCTGGGATACGGCCGACGATGTTACCAGGAGCTGAGACGAGGCTGTACTCATGATGGCTGCTAATACTGCGCAGAGAATCAATCCGGCAAAAAAGCTGGAGAAAATATCGTGTGTCATGATCAGAAACACTGTTTCGACGGCAGAACCTTCCAGCGGCTGCTGTAAAAATACCCGGCCGACCATTCCCACCAGAACGGCTGCTGACAGTGACAGCACTACCCAGGTCATGGCAATTCGGGTGGCCTGCTTAATTTCGGAAGATGAGCGGATGGCCATAAACCGTACTAAAATGTGCGGTTGGCCGAAGTAGCCAAGCCCCCAGGCCATAAGCGAGATAATGGCGATTAGCGACAGCGGTTTGCCGGCAGTAGTGGTGAGCGGGTTAAACATTTCGGCATTGAGGGTTGCCAGCGCCGATGCGGTAGCGGCAGGGCCGCCCATCAGGAAGGCTGCTGTTATGGGTACGGCCAGAATGGCAAAAAACATCATAACCCCCTGCACAAAGTCTGTCCAGCACACGGCCAGGAAGCCACCCATAAAGGTATAAGAGACTACGACAAACGCGCCCAGCACCATGGCGGCAACATAGGGCAAGCCAAAAACGGCATGAAACAATTTGCCGCCGGCCACAAACCCGGATGAGGTATAAATCAGGAAAAAGATAAGGATGAAAATGGCTGAAATAATTCTTAGGATTTGCGAGGTGTCCCGGAACCGGTTTTGAAAATAATCAGGCATGGTCAGCGAGTCATTGGCAATCTGGGTATACTGTCTCAGCCGTGTGGCGATAAACGCCCAGTTTACCCATGTTCCCAGAATCAGGCCCAAGGCAATCCAGCCGGCTTCCAAACCTGCTGTATATGCGTATCCTGGCAGCCCCATCAGCATCCAGCCGCTCATATCTGAGGCTTCGGCGCTCATGGAGGTTACCCATGCGCCCAACTGGCGGCCACCCAATATGTAATCAGACATATTTTGTTCTTTGCGCCAATAATAGACGCCAATGCCCATCATGGCCAACAGATAAATTACGAAGGCGGCTAATAGTCCGGTGTTACTTTCTATCACTTATATATTCCCCCTTTCTTGCACTATGTAAAATTATAGCGTCAAAACGCATAAATGTGCAATAGGTAAGGACTTACAAATAAAAAGTATACAATAGACAGGATTTCATATAATGTACAAAAAAAGATAAAAACGTGTATAGGCTGTTTGCGTTTGCACAAAGCGCTGGCCATACTTTTCAACTTTACAGGCGTATGCTATAATTCGAACTATAATATAAAAAATAACCCGAACGTTCGACAATGGAGGATGGAAATTGTTCATATTAAATAATGTGGCGCAACCGGATACGCTTCACGATGCATACAGAATATTGACCGAGAAAAAGAGCAATACCGTACTTGGTGGTTGCGCCTATCTGCGGATGGGCTCGCAAATCATTCACACCGGGGTGGATTTATCTAAATTAGGCTTACATTACATTAAGGAAGCTGATGATTGTATCGAAATGGGCGCTATGGCAACATTGCGCGATGTTGAAACCAATCCAGCCTTGTTCAAATATTTTAATGGCGTTTTGCCTAAAGCTGTCGGCAGTATTATCGGCGTGCAGTTCCGTAATGTTGTAACTGTTGGCGCATCCGTATTTTCGCGTTATGGCTTTTCTGATTTTATTACGGCGCTCATGGCGCTTGATACCGAAGTCGAACTGTATCACGGCGGGCGGATGACTTTGCCCCGGTTTATGGACCGGCGGCGGGCCAAAGACATTTTAACCAAAGTTATTGTTCATAAAACCAACCGCCAGGCTGCGTACCAGGCGCTGCGCAATTCAAAGAGCGATTATCCCATTCTCACTGTAGCCGTGTCCCGCCTGGAAGATGACTGGAAAATTGCTGTAGGCGCCAGACCTACCAGAGCCAGACTCGCCGTTCAGGCAGCTAAGAGGCTTGTTACCGGTGGTACTGTGACGTCTGACGTTATCGGTCAGGCAGCACAAATAGCGGCTGAAGAATTGCCTTTTGGCACAAATATGCGCGGTTCGGCTGAATACCGGCGGGCCATGTGCCATGTACTGGTTAAGCGGGCCATAGCGGAGGTAGCAGCGTGCAAATAAAAGTCATAATTAATAACCGGCCGGTTACCCTTGATGTTAAGCCTGATGACTTTTTGGTGGATACCTTGCGAAAACAAGGATTGTACAGTGTCAGGAGAGGCTGTGATACAGCATGCTGCGGCCTGTGCACTGTGTGGCTTGACGGCCGGCCGACCTTATCCTGTTCGACATTATCGTTCCGGGCTCATGGCAAAACGGTAACCACCATTGAAGGGGTGCGTACCGAGGCTGAAGAATTTGCCCGGTTTATGGCCGCCGAGGGCGCTGACCAGTGCGGCTATTGCAGCCCTGGTTTTATCATGACGGTGCTGGCCATGAAAAATGAACTTTCCAATCCTACCGACGCTGACATCAACCACTACTTGACAGGCAACTTGTGCCGGTGCACCGGCTATCAGGGGCAGCTCCGGGCAGTCAAGAAGTATCTGGGGGTAGGGTCTTAATGAAATATATAGGTAAGGCAATTGCCAAAACTGACGCTATCGCTATCAGTACCGGCCAGCCGGTATATACCGAAGACCTGGCTGCGCCCAACGCGCTGGTGGTAAAAATCCTGCACAGCCCGCACGCCTTTGCCCGGATTAAGTCGATTGATACGGCCAAAGCCCGGGCTCTTCAGGGTGTGGCATGTATTCTTACCCATAAAGATGTGCCGCAAGTCCGGTTTACCCTTGCCGGGCAGTCTTATCCTGAACCGTCGCCGTATGACCGGCTGATTCTCGATCCGGTAGTCAGGTATGTCGGCGATGAAGTGGCGATTATTGCTGCCGCTGATGAGCGAACAGCCAACGCTGCCATGAAACTCATCAAGGTGGAGTACGAGGTGTTTGAGCCGGTGCTTGATTTTGAACAAGCCATTGGCCATTCGTCAGTCATTCACGCTGAAGCTGACCTGCACTGCAATTTCGACATTGGCATGGATGCCTCCAGAAACATCTGCACTTCCCACAAGATCGAAGTCGGCGATGTTGAACAGGAATTAAAAAACTGCGATATTGTCCTTGAGGAAACTTATTATACCCAGGCGCAGGCCCATGCCATGATGGAAACCTACCGGGCGTTCAGCTACCTTGACCATACCGGCCGGCTGGTTGTCATGAGTTCAACGCAAATTCCGTTCCACGTCCGGCGGCAACTGGCTCGGGCGCTGGGACTGCCGGCCAGTAAAATCCGGGTTATTAAGCCGCGTATTGGCGGCGGTTTCGGCGGCAAACAGACCGGCGCTGTTGAAGTGTTCGCCGCCCTTGTAACGCTCAGGACAGGGCAACCGGCCCGGATTATCTATGACCGCACTGAAACGTTCAGTGCGACCACCAGTCGTCATGCTATGCGTATTAAAGTCCGGTTAGGGGCTGACAAAGATGGTTTTATCAGGGCTCTTGACATCGAAGGCCTGGCCGACACGGGCGCGTATGGTGAACATGCACCTACCGTTTTCGCCGTATGCGGTGATAAAACGCTGCCATTATATAACAAAACCCGGGCTGTCAGGTATCACGGTCATGCCGTATATACCAATAAAATGCCGGCAGGTGCGTTGCGCGGCTATGGCGCTACCCAGGGTACGTTTGCCCTTGAATCAACTGTCAACAAGCTGGCCGAAAAACTTAGCATGGACCCGGCGGAGCTGAGACTTAAAAACTTAATCAAAGAAGGCGAAACCTGCCTTGTTTATAATGGCAAAATTCTTGGCAGTTCAGCGCTTGACCGCTGTATTGAACAGGGCAAAAAATTGATCGGCTGGAACGAAAAGTATCCCCGGCGGGAACTGGCGAACGGTAAAGTGCGGGCTGTGGGTATGGCAGTTACCATGCAGGGCTCGGGTATTGCCGGTATTGACACAGCTTCGGCGGAAATCCGCCTCAACGATGATGGCAACTACACGCTGCTGATCGGTTCAACCGACATGGGGACAGGCAGTGACACCGTCCTGGCCCAGGTGGCGGCAGAAGTATTGGAGACCTCCCTGGATCATATTATTGTTCATGCCGCCGATACCGATATTTCGCCCTATGATCCTGGTTCTTACGCGTCAAGTACGGCTTATGTCACCGGTATGGCTGTCGCTCAGGCCTGTGAGGATTTACGCCGGCAAATTATCAGCCATGCCGCCAAATTTTTACAAGCCGCTCCCGAACAAGTTGAATTTAACGGTGAGATCATCTCGGCGGTTGACAGTGGTAAGTCGATTAGTCTGGCCAAACTGGCTGAACTCATGGTACTCGGCGCCGGCAACAGGCAGCTTGTCGGCACTGCCACTTACGGCTCCCCGGTATCGCCGCCGCCGTTTATTGCCGGCTTTGCCGAGGTTGAAGCCGACCCCGAAACCGGCAAAATTGACCTTATTAATTATGTAGCTGTTGTTGACTGCGGTACCGTGCTTAATGCCAATCTGGCGCGTATTCAGGTAGAAGGCGGCATAGCCCAAGGGATTGGCATGGCTATGTTCGAAGATGTCCGCTATGATGAACGGGGCCGTATGCAGACCAACAACTTTATGCAGTATAAAATTCCCTGCCGGCAAGATGTCGGCAACATTACCGTAGCGTTTGAAGCCAGCTATGAACCGACCGGCCCGTTTGGCGCCAAATCGATTGGCGAGGTGGTTATCAACACGCCGCCGCCGGCAATTGCCCATGCCGTGTACAACGCTGTCGGCGTTAGCATCACAAGTTTGCCGATAACGCCCGAAAAAGTTTTCATGGCAAAGCAAAGCCTGAAAAAAACGCAATAACGCAAGGCCTGACCCGCTGCTTGCGGTACTGATAAACCAACCCAAGCTGCTGTCGGCAAGCAGGAATACATTGGCTAATTAGCGAAAAAATAAAGGCGACAGCCATAGTGGCTGCCGCCTTTATCACATTATCAGCAGAATTTAGCAAATAGTTGTGGAGAATATGATGAATAAGCTAGTTGTTATTAAAGGCGGGGGTGATATTGCTACCGGTATTGCCCACCGTCTGTACCAGAGCAGAATTAAAGTAGTAATTACCGAATTGCCGCAGCCGACAGTAGTGCGCCGGACAGTTGCGTTTGCCCGGGCGGTTGTGGACGGTGAGGCCGTGGTTGAGGGAGTAACGGCGCGGCTGGCGGCGCCGGCCCAGGTGCCGGAGGTGCTGGCTGATGGTTGTATTCCCGTAATTGTTGACGCTGCCGCCCAATGTGTTCAGGTATTCAAGCCACAGGCCATGGTGGACGCCACTATGGCCAAATGTAATACCGGGACCAAACTGACCGACGCCCCGGTGGTCATCGGTGTAGGCCCCGGATTTACGGCCGGAACGGATGTTCACGCCGTCATTGAGACAATGCGCGGCCATGACTTGGGCCGGGTTATTTATCAAGGGACAGCCATTGCCAACACCGGCATTCCTGGTGAAATAGGCGGCTATACGCTGGAACGGTTGATCAGGGCGCCGCAGGCCGGGGTGTTTACCGCCTGCCGGACTATCGGTGATATAGTAGCTGCCGGTGAAATTGTCGGCCATGTGGATACCACCCCGGTTAACGTGGCCATTGCCGGGGTGCTGCGCGGCCTCATTCAGGACGGACTTACCGTGGCCGCCGGTCTGAAAATTGGTGATGTTGACCCGCGCTGCCGCCGGGAGCATTGTTTTACCATTTCGGACAAAGCCCGGGCCGTTGGCGGCGGGGTGCTGGAAGCATTACTCCACTTGGGGGTTAAAATATGAACACTGATATTTTTACGCGGCTCAGGGAACTGGGTGAACAGGGCCGGGCTGCCGATATCCTAACCCTTGTCGGGGCGCCGGCCGGTCAGGCCGGGCTGTTGGGACAAATGCTGATTATTAGCGGCGGTCAGGCGGAAGGACAACTTATTGATCAAGCATTTACCTGTTTAATTATTGAAAAAGCAGCCAATGATGAATGGAACAGACCTGTGCTCATGGAATTTGATTACGCCGGCGGGCACTACCGGGTATTTTGGGACAAGCTTTCCCGGCAGCGGTCAGCCCTGGTGTTGGGGGCCGGTCATGTCAGTCAGCCGCTGGTTGAGATGCTGGCGCTTATCGGCTATACTGTCACCGTTGTCGACGACCGTCCGGATTTTGCCAATACTGTCCGCTTCCCTCACGCCGGGCAAGTCATTTGCCAGGACTTTCGCCGGGCGCTTACCGAACTAAATCTGGCAGGCTTTGGGGCCATTATTATTGTGACCCGGGGCCACCGCTCGGATATGGAGTGCCTGCGGGCCGTTATTGCTCAGCCTGCCCGGTATATTGGTATGATTGGCAGCCAGAGGCGGGTCAAAATTGTAATGAATACTTTGGCCGAACAAGGTGTCGACCGTCTGGCTTTAGCCCGCTTGAGAGCACCCATCGGTCTTGATATTGGCGCCGAAACGCCGGCAGAAATTGCTCTCAGCATTGCTGCCGAAATCGTGGCTGTCAGCCGGAACGGCAGTTGTCAGCCGCTTAGCGACAAGTGGAGGTGTAAATAATGGACGATAGTATGGTGGCCGTCATTTGCGCCGTCCGGCAGGCCGGCGGCAAAGCGGCGCTGGTTACCATTATTGCCACACGGGGATCAACCCCCCGCAAAGCCGGGGCCAAAATGCTTATTTACCCTGACGGGCGGATTTTTGGTACAATCGGCGGCGGTTGCGCTGAAGCCGAGGTCAGGCTGCAAGCGCTCAGGGCGTTGGATGAAAACGCGTCGTTTAGCTATAAGGTATCAATGTTAGGCGAGACGGCGGCCAACGAAGGCATGGCCTGTGGTGGTGTGATGGAAGTATTCATTCAGGTGGTGTAATATGCTGACAAACGCGTTAGGTATAAGTCAGCCGGGTGTTGTTGCCTGTGTTGGCGCCGGGGGGAAGACCTCGCTGCTTCAATCACTGGCCGGTTGCGCCGGTGAGCGACGGCAGCCTGTCATAGTTACTTCGACGACTAAAATGTACTGCAGTCAAGTGGCCGGCTATACTCTGGTGTTGTCTGACAGTGATGCAGCCGGGGCAATGGGGGTAGTGCAGGCGTTGGCGACAGGTAAAACGGTAGCATGGTTTAGCCGGCAGGACGGTGACAAGGTAGTAGGGGTGCCGCCGGTTTGGGTTGACAAGCTGGCTGGCAGCGCTCCCCACGCCTGGATACTGGTTGAAGCCGACGGTGCGCGGGGGCGGCTGCTCAAAGCCCCGGCACCCCATGAGCCGGTTGTGCCTGCCGGTACCCATTTCACGGTGGGCGTGTTAAATTTGGCGGTCATTGGCCGGCCCCTTTCTCCTGCCAATACCCACCGGTTGGCGCTGGTAGCAAAGATCATCAATAAACAAGCCGGCGAGCTTGTTGAATGGCGCGACCTGGCCTGTTTGGCCGTGCATGAACAGGGTATTTTTCAATATGCCCGGGGGACCAAAATATTGCTCTTGGCCGGAGGCGGGGAAGTACCCAAGGGAGTGGCCCGGCGCCTTGCCGGGTATGCTAACTTAGCCGGGGCCGGGATCGCCCGGCTGGTTGTGACCGCAGGTTACGGCCGCTTGATGCGGCCTGTTGAGGTGTATGAGCTATGAATCCTAAAATCGGCGCGGTAATTCTGGCAGCCGGGACAGCCAGCCGCATGGGCCGGCAGAAACTGCTGCTGCCTTTATCCGGCAAGCCGCTGCTGGCACATGTACTTAATGTTGTGCACGGCATGTCGTGGGCCGATTGTGTTGCCGTGATTGGCGAGCCCCAGGACGAACTGGCACAATTATGCGGTCAATATAATATTCGCACCGTCTATAATGCGGCGCGGCACAGCGGGCAGGCGTCATCCATCGTTTTGGCCATGAACAGTTTATCGAACCGGTTAGATGGTGTTATATTTTTTTTAGGCGATCAGCCATTGATATCGCCGGCACTCATCTTGGCGCTTACCGGCAGGTACCGGCAGGCGGCAAGCAACAAGGCAATTATTGTGCCCTGCCGCCAGGGACGGCGGTACAGTCCGGTGCTGTTCGGCAGCCACTGGCGGCCCGGTTTGGCCGCCTTGGCCGGTGATACCGGCGGGCGGCAAATCATCAAGGAAAATCCCGGGAGAGTGATCAGTGTCGATTGGCCTGATCCGCGACCGTTTTACGATGCCGACACCTGGGACGACTATTTAATGTTGCAACATTGTTTGTCCGCTCGGCATTCCTCAATGCCGTTGCCGCTCAGGCCAGAAAATATAGGGAAAAGTAGAGGCGATGATTTTGTATTTTGATAATGCCGAAGGTCCGGTTTTTCGTCCGCCAAGTGAAGCCTACAGCTTTATTCTGCGGGTGACGGTGGGATGTTCACACAATAAATGTACCTATTGCAATATGTACCGTTCTGTTAAGTTTCGTGTCCGGCCCATGGATGAAATCATGGCTCAGATTAATGCCGCCAAACGGTATGGGCAACAAATCCGCCGGATATTTTTGGCCGACGGTAATGCCCTGGTACTCTCGACAGATAAGCTGCTTAACATTCTCGGTGTGCTGCGCGCTGAATTTCCCCGTCTGCAGCGCGTGTCCTGCTATGCCGGGCCTAAAGACATGCTCAACAAAACGCCGGCTGAACTGGCTGCCTTGCGCGACGCCGGTCTGGGGTTGGTCTATTTCGGCCTGGAGTCAGGCGATGACGCCGTACTCACCCATGTCAACAAAGGCGTTAGTGCGGCTGAAGCCATTGCGGCCGGTCGGCGGATGGTGGCTGCCGGCATCAAGCTATCGGTTATGGTAATTGCCGGTTTGGGCGGCAAAGACGGCTCCAGCCGGCATGCTTATAACACGGCCATGGCCGTTAACGCCATTCGTCCCAATATGCTAAGTGCTCTTACGCTCATGTTATACCGCGGCTGTGAGCTATTGCACGAATTTGAGCGCGGCCGGTTTCTGCCCTTATCTCCGGCGGAAATTATGGGCGAACTCTATGAAATGGTCCGGGCGATTGAACTGCCGCCAGACAGCCACTGTCTGTTCAGAAGCAATCACATCTCCAACCATGTTGCTTTGGCCGCCACCCTGCCTAAAGATAAAGAACAACTGCTCCAAGATATTGCGGCAGCTCAGGCCCAATTGGCCAATCTGACCGATTGGGACCCCTATAATAATGTTGAATAAAGATGAACGATACTACGGAGCATCAAGGAGGATTTTTGTGAGACGCACGATTCAGGTTGAAGAAAGGCTGCCGGTGCTTGAGACATTACCGCTCAGTCTGCAGCACTTATTTGCCATGTTTGGCGCAACCGTGCTTGTGCCCATCCTGTTTAAGGTAAACCCGGCGACAGTGCTGTTGTGGAATGGTATTGGCACTCTGCTGTACATTTTTATCACTAAAGGAAAAATTCCCGCCTATTTAGGATCAAGTTTTGCCTTTTTATCGCCGGTGTTTTTGGTGCTGCCCCAGTATGGCTACGGCGCCGCGCTTGGCGGGTTTATTGCCGCCGGCCTGATTTTTACTGTTGTAGCCTTAAGCATCAGCGCAGTTGGCACTGACTGGATTGATGTCGTTTTTCCTCCGGCGGCCATGGGAGCCATTGTTGCCGTTATCGGCCTCGAATTGGCGCCTGTGGCGGCTGATATGGCGGGTTTGACAGCCAAAACGCCTGATGCCAAAACCATAACTGTAGCGTTGTTTACCCTTGCCGTCATCGTATTTGGATCCATTATATTCCGGGGTTTTCTCGCAGTTATTCCCATACTTATCGGCATTATCGCCGGCTACGGCTTGGCGCTGGCCTTGGGCATGGTGGATCTGACACCTGTTGCCGCCACCCCCTGGTTGGCACTGCCGGACTTTTATACTCCCGAATTCAATCTGCAGGCCATTGTTCTCATTGTGCCGGCGGCGTTCGTGGTCATTGCCGAGCACATCGGCCACTTGGTGGTCACTGGCAATATTATCGGGCGTGACCTGGCTGTTTCGCCAGGCTTACACCGCTCTCTACTGGGGAACGGTTTATCGACCTTGTTGTCGGGTTTTTTCGGTTCGACTCCTAATACCACTTACGGCGAAAACATTGGCGTTATGGCGCTAACCAGGGTGTACAGCGTATGGGTAATCGGCTGTGCCGCCATACTGGCCATAATCTTGTCATTTGTCGGTAAACTGGCAGCAGCCATTCAGAGCATTCCCAGTCCGGTCATGGGGGGAGTATCGCTCTTACTATTTGGCGTGATTGCTGCGTCCGGTATCCGGATGTTACTGGAGGCCAAAGTTGACTATAGTGTGCCGCGAAACTTGATTTTGACCTCTGTTGTCCTTATTATCGGTGTTAGCGGGGCGCAATTGACATTTGGCTCGGTTACGCTAAAAGGTATGGCGCTGGCTACGATGATAGCCATGATCCTGGGATTGGCATTTAAGGTATTGGACAAACTGGGGCTTACCCGTGATGCTGGCGAACAGCAACCGGGAAAAGAGTAATTACTGCTGCTGGCAGGAATTTACTCGTATAGGGGGAACTATACATTACAGGCAAAAACGGGGGAGGTTTCAATCATGACCAGCGATTTTCGGATTGAACGGCTGCAAGGAGCGGCTGCTCACAAATATTTGCCGGAGGTAGCTAAACTAAGGATTACTGTTTTTCGGGAATATCCCTATTTGTATGATGGTGATCTCGATTATGAGGAAAAATATCTTAAGACCTATACTGATTCGCCAGGCAGTGTTATTGTTGCCGTCTTTGCCGGGGACAAAATTGTCGGTGCGGCTACCGGCTTGCCCATGACTGATGCTGACCATGCCGTGAGAGAGGCTTTTAGCAACAGAGGCTACAATCTGGCAGACTGGTTTTATCATGGCGAATCTGTGCTGCTGCCTGAGTACCGGGGATGTGGCATCGGGGTGGAATTTTTCCGTCAGCGTGAAACTCATGCCCGGGAGCTGGGCGGTATGACTTATGCAACCTTCTGTGGTGTGTACCGGCCTGATGACCACCCGCTCAAGCCTGACGGTTATGTGCCGCTGCACGCCTTTTGGCGTAATCGCGGGTATCAGCCCCTCCCCGGCGTCAGGTGTTATTTTACCTGGAAAGAAATCGGAGAAAGTGAAGAAAGTCCGAAACCGCTTGATTTTTGGTATAAGCAATTGTAAGGAACTCATACGGCAGTCGGCGAATGCAAAGGCGAAGGTAAATAAGGAGGAACATATCAGGTTATGCAAATCATGCGGGGGCGGTTTGCCCCTAGCCCGACGGGAGAAATTCATCTTGGCAACGCCTGGACGGCGTTGCTTTCCTGGTTGCAAGTGCGGTCAGCCGGCGGGACCATGGTGCTCAGAATTGAAGATCTTGACCCTGACCGTTCGCGTCCGGCCTACATCGCGGGGTTGATGTCCGACATGAAGTGGCTGGGCCTGGACTGGGACGAGGGGCCGGATGTCGGCGGTCGGTATGCGCCCTACACTCAGGGACAACGGCGGGAACTATATCAAGCGGCGCTTGACCGCCTGGCGGCAGCCGGGCTGGTTTATCCCTGTTATTGTACGCGGGCTGAATTGGCCGCCTCAGCACCGCACGCGGGTGATAATGAACGTATTTATCCCGGCACTTGCCGTCAGCGACAGGGGGATGCCGCCCGCAAGGCTGCCAGGCAGCCGGCGCTCCGGCTGGCCGTGCCGCCCGGTGAAATAGCATTTACAGACCTGCATTACGGCCCGGTTGTACAGGACGTCAGCCGGGAAGTCGGTGATTTTATTGTGCGCCGTTCGGACGGGGTCCACGCCTATCAACTGGCCGTAGTTGTTGATGACGCCGCCATGGGGATTACTCATGTGCTTAGAGGCCAAGACCTCTTAAGCTCAACACCGCGTCAACTGTTGTTATACCGGTTGCTCCAAATGAACGCCCCGGCTTTTACCCATGTGCCGCTCTTGATTGATGCCGCAGGCAACCGGCTGTCCAAGCGCCAACAAGGCCTGGCGCTTGCCGCCCTCAGGGCTAAGGGCGTACGGCCTGAAGCAATTATCGGCTATCTTGCTTTTAAAGCCGGGCTGATTGATGTATGCCAGCCGGTCAAGGCTGTTGAACTGATCAGTTGCTTTGATGCTGCCAAGTTACCGCAAGATAATGTTATTGTCGACAGTAGGCTCCCAATGTAATATTGGGAGTTGTTTTATTTCGAGCGGTAGCCTACTCCAAAAACAGTTGCCGGCTTTGTTCGTCATAAGCAAAAAGCTCAGCGTAGCGTCCCCAGTCAATCAGGATATCCAAATGACTTTTCACTTCTGCCGGCGGGAAAGAGTTGGCCAGGATGTCCTCGAAAAATTCGATGTTCATACGTTTGTTCGATTTGGATTGCAAAATGGCCAGGATTTTGTTAATGGCGGTCACGTTTTGGATGAGTTGAGTTCGAAAGAATTCCTTGCGCTCTAAGACCGAAGCCTGGGCGAACCGCACACCTTCCGGTGTAAGCTCGATGTCGCCGTCCACGACTTTAGCAAATTTGAGGAGGGTAGCGCCTTCGACGATGGGGAAGAAATCTTCGCTATCCATCATGAAACGGTCAGCCAATTTATATAAATCGGTTTTTTCGTTTAAGTCCTCCAACAGTTCCAGGAACCCCGTCAGTGCCCCGGCGGACACGTGAGGGACGACCGCAATTTCCCGGCCTTCCGGCAAGGGGATTTTGCGCAAGTCACCCGGTTCCCGTTTCATCATCAGGGAATACAATTTATCGACAAGGCTGATAAATGCCGGGGCGTTTTTATCCCGCCAGTGGGGCAAGGTAACAGCCATGTCGGTGTTGATGCGGGCGGGGCTGCCGGACACTACCAGGATGCGGTCGGCCATATAGACAGCCTCTTCAATACCATGGGTCACCATGATAATGGTTTTGGTGGGAATTTTTTTGTCCCGCCAGAGTTCCAGGATGTCGCGCCGCAGGTTCTCGGCTGTCAGTACGTCCAGGGCGGAAAACGGTTCATCCATTAAGAGCACGTCCGGATCGCTTACTAAGGCGCGTCCCAAGCCGACGCGCTGCTGCATGCCGCCGGACAGTTCTTTCGGGTAAGCGCTTTCAAAACCGTCGAGACCGATCATGTCGATGACATGCAGCGCTTTTTCGTGCTTTGCTTTATCAGACATCGGTTTGGCTTCCAGGCCCAGCATGACGTTTTCTAATACTGTCAACCAAGGAAAGAGGGCGAAGGACTGAAACACCATGGCAGCGCCGGGGTTGACACCGTGGTATTCCTGGCCGAGATAGGTAATCTTGCCGGTAGTAGCCGGCGTCAAGCCGGCGATAATGCGGAGCAGGGTGGATTTTCCTGACCCGGATGGGCCAAGAATGGCGAGAAATTCCCCGGCGTAGATGGTCAGGTTGATGCTGGCGAGGACGGGAATAGAGTCGCCGCCGCCCATATTCCATTTTTTCTGGACGTTTTTCAGTTCAATCAAAGTTTGTTTATTCATTACGGGGTTCCCCCTTTTAATTCAGATGATATTTGGTTTCGGCCAGTTGGTAGAGCCTGCGCCAGAATAGGCGGTTGATAATGACCACAAAGGCGCACATGACGGCGATGCCGCCGATAATTCCCGGCCAATCGCCTGCCGCCGTGACCTGGCTGATAAAGTTGCCCAGACCGGTGGCATTGAGCTGGTCTTCTTTCCAGGTTACCAATTCGGATACAATGCTGGCGTTCCAAGCGCCGCCGGAGGCAGTGATGCAACCGGTGATGAGGTAGGGAAAGATGGCCGGCAGGATAAGTTTGCGCCATTTTTGCCAGCCGGAAAGCTTAAAGACGGTGGCCGCCTCTTTCAGGTCGTTGGGAATGGCCATAGCGCCGGCAATGACGTTAAACAGGATGTACCATTGGGTGCCGAGCATCATGAGGGGAATGGAGCCGAGTTCAAAATTAACGGAGTGTTTGAGATAAAATACAGCGACGAAGGGATAAATCATATTGGCCGGGAAGGAGGCGGCCACTTGAACAATAGGTTGAAAGAACTTACTCAGACGTGGGCTGGTGCCAATCAACACACCGACCGGCACTGTCCACAACACACCGATGAGGCTGGCAGCCATGACCCTGCCTAAGGTATAAAAACCAAAGGTGATGATTTCCACCAGTGTATCAAGACCCACGGAGGCTATCATGCGGCAGCCTTGGTAGGCTTGCTGGCTGACATAGTACAGTATTACTGAAAATAAAACCCATTTTATGGCTGCGGTTAGATAAGAAAGCGGAGTAATGGACTCAAGTTGGGCGGCTGTATGACCGGTGACGCGGGCGCCAAGATTAAACGCACCGTAAACGGCTTTAGCGACCGGGCGGAAGAAATATTTTTGCATCCAGGTCACAAAGACCGCCCGCTGTAGGATGGCATAGACAAAGGAAGTCGGAACTTCGATGGCTTCCGTCCGTTCCATCTTGAATTTTTGCGACCAGACTACGATGGGACGCCAGAACAGTTGGTCCACCAGCACAATCATGACAATCATGGTCAAAATGGCGTAGCCGACAGCCGGCATATTGCCTTCTTCCACAGCGGCGGCCATGAAGGAGCCGACGCCGGGGAGGCGGATGCTTTCGTTGAGGACGGTAATGGCTTCGCTGGCAGCAAGGAAAAACCAGCCGCCGCCAAAGGACATCATACTGTTCCATACCAGGCCAATCATGGCAAAAGGTACTTCCAGGCGGATAAACCGCTGCCACCAGTTGAGGCGCAGCACGGCAGCCGCTTCGTTCAGGTCCTGGGGCAGGGTGGTGAGCGAATGGTAGAAACTAAAGGTCATGTTCCAGCACTGGCCGGTGAAAATGGCGAAAATGGCAGCCAGTTCCACGCCCAGCAGGCTGTTGGGAAACAGGCCCATGAACATGGTGATGGTAACGGAGAGAAAGCCCAGTACAGGTACGGACTGCAAAATATCTAAAAGCGGAATCAGTACTTTTTCCGCCGTGCGGCTTTTGGCGGCAATACTGCCATAGATAAGGGTAAATAAGAGCGAGGCTCCATAGGCGATAAACATTCTAAGAAGCGATCGCCCGGCATAGTAGGGCAAGTCGGCCGGGTCGGTGGAAATTTCAATTTGGTTTTCCGGGGAAAAGGGAATAATCATGCCGGCTCCTAAGTGCAGGACTGAAAACAGGAGCGCGAACACGAAGGCAATCACCAGTATGTCAATAAGACCAAACCGGCGGGTGGGTATGTGCGAAGTAAATACGGCCATACAAATCACTTCCTAATTCAGTTTTGTTTGTTTCGCCGGCAATACGCGCCGGCAGGTGCTTGGGTGGCACCGGGTTATCAGGCTCAGGGCCGTCTGTATCCATGGCATACCTACCTCCTTTATGCAGTAAAAAGACCTTCCCGTGTGGGAAGGTCTTGCAAGCAAGAAAAAACTGCATGACAAAATTATGCCAGTATTCGACCTCCCCACTCGTTTGAGTTTTGGCACTGTATAACGTAGAGTAAAACTCAACCACTCAGCCACCTTAAGTAAAACCTTATGCCGGTAATACCTGTTCTACCCATTGGCGTCTCTCGACATTTCCGGGCAGTGGCCTATGTTTATACAGGAGCCTCACTTAACGAGGAAGTACTATTTATTTTATTTGTATTTATATACAAACTATAATACCGGTGTAACGCAATGTCAAGAAATTTGCTTTGTAAAATTTTTTTACAGGGAAATTAGAATATCAGGAATATATTGTAAAATCATTCTGGATAAAGTTGCAGGAAAAGTAAATTTATTGTAGAACAAGTAATGGGTCAAATCAAATGAAGGGTTGGGCAATATGGGGTTTAAAAGCAAGCTATATCTGGCGTTCAGCGCTATTTTGGCACTTATGGTACTGCTATTGGGAATGGTATTGGTTATGATGCACACGATTAACAGTAATATCAACGAAGTTATCCAAGAACGGTATGAAAAATCCAGACTGGCGGTTGAGATGGAACAAAAAATATTGCTTGTTGACAGCAACCTGAAAAGCGCCGTTATTGATACCGGCAGTGATAAAGCGATGGTAGACCTGACCGAACTTGAGAACGCCAAAGCAGGGCAACAGTTGGCATACGCATCATTGGAAAAAATGGTTGCCAGCCCTGATGGACGAGGTTTGATGGCCCGTCTTAAAGTTACAATGGACGCTTATGAACAATTGACTTCCGACATTGTGGGCTTGGTCAAGCTTGGCCGGCAGGATGAGGCCGCCGGCCTGCTGCGGTCTGAAGGTCAAAAAATTATCGGCCAGGCTATGAATATAACTCATGAACTAAAAGACTATCAAGAACAAATTACGCTCGACATTTTGAACGAGTCTATCCAAATTTATAATTTGGTTCAGCGTATTGTAGCCGGTGGCACTATTTTGGGTATTATTGCCGGTCTAGGTATTATGGTCCGCGTTATCCGCAGACTAAGCCGGGACCTCAAGGAAGTGGAGACCGTCATCAACGGTGTACGGCAAGGTGATTCTGCAAATCTCCCGCGAATTAACATTGCCGTTTACGACGAAATTGGCAATATTGCCGCTGCCTTTAATGAAATGGCGGCAATGCTTGAGCAGCATCACCGACGGGAACAGGATTTTATCGCAGCTATGGAAGAAGACAATTGGCTTAAATCAGAACTGGCGGAAATCTTTACCATGCTGCAGGGAGTTAAAGATTTGACAGCATTGGCGAGGATGATTATCTGTCAGGTTGCTACGGTGACCGGGGCGAGTTATGGTGTGTTTTATCTGGCCGAACACGGTTGTGAGCGGCTTACTAAATTGGCTGCCTATGCTGATAGCTGCGACGATGTTGGGGTTGACAGCTTCCGGTTTGGCGAAGGGATTCCCGGACAGTGCGCTGCTGAAAACCGGTCAATAACGCTATACAATGTTCCCAACGATTACCTGAAAATCAAATCAGGGTTGGGTGAGGCGGCCCCGGCCTATATTGCCGCCTTTCCCGTTTCGTTGGATGACCAGGTACTGGCGGTTGTCGAACTGGCAGGTTTCAGTCCGCTTAATTCCTTGGAAACCAGATATATAAACCGGGTGCTGCGCAATACTGCCACGATTATCAACAGAGTTGAAAGCAGTATGCAAATGGAAAAGCTATTGGCCGAGTCGCAGGCTTTCGCTGAAGAACTGCAGACCCAGTCTGAGGAATTACAGCAACAGCAGGAGGAATTAAAACTTATTAATGATCAGCTGGAAGAGCAGCAAAAAAAGTCTGATCAAAAGACGCTGGAGCTTGAGCGGGCTAAAGCAGCTCTTGAAGAGAGGTCCAAGCAACTCATTTTGTCAGCAAAATATAAATCCGAGTTTTTGGCAAATATGTCACATGAGCTTAGAACACCGCTCAATAGTCTGCTCATTTTGACCCAAATGCTTACAGTTAATGCCGAAGGCAATCTGACCCCCAAACAACTCGAATATCTAAACGCCATCCATAATTCAGGCAATGATTTATTGCTATTGATTAATGATATCCTCGATTTGTCCAAAATGGAGTCAGGCAAACTCAGCGTAAATCCGGAACCGGTATATTTGGCAAATCTAACCACCGGACTTGCGAATCAGTTTATGCTGGTGGCTGAACGGACCGGCCTTAGCTTTACTGTTGACGTTGATGAGGATGTGCCGTCATCTATTTACACCGACCCGATGAGGCTGTTGCAGATTCTGAAAAATTTACTGTCCAACGCCTTTAAATTTACCGAAAAGGGCGGGGTGGAGTTCCGGGTAAAAAAAGCTGCCAATCCTGAGTGGCTGGCATTTGCTGTCAGCGATTCAGGCGTTGGTATACCGGCAGATAAGCAGGAAATTGTTTTCGAAGCTTTTCACCAGGTAGATGGTACCACCAATCGCAAATATGGCGGGACTGGTCTGGGATTGTCCATTAGCCGTGAACTGTCAAAGCTGCTGGGCGGCTACATCGACCTTGAGAGCAAGGAAGGTCAGGGCAGCACTTTTACTTTGTACCTGCCCGTCAATTTAAGCCTTATGCCCGGTCAGGCGGCTGACGTTGCCGCCGCTGTACCTGAAAATGATGCAGTTTCGGAGGAGCCGCATATCGAAGAAAGCAAGCCTGCCCTTGTACGGGCTGCCGGCGAAACAAACCTTAACGGCAAAAAGGTACTTGTCATTGATGATGATATGCGCAATGTTTATGCGCTGATAGCCGCAATGGAAGCAAAAGGAATCATAGCGTCATTTGCGCAAACAGGGCGGGAGGGCCTGCAACGCCTTAAAGAAAATCCGGACATTGACCTGGTAATTACCGATATTATGATGCCTGAGATGGACGGCTATGAGACCATCCGCCAAATACGTAAAATACCCGCATTCTATAACCTGCCAATTATTGCGCTTACGGCCAAAGCTATGAAACATGACCGGGACAAATGCCTGGAAGCCGGCGCATCCGACTATATTAGCAAGCCGGTTAATCTTGACCAGTTGTTTTCGCTTATTCGAGTCTGGCTTTATGGGTAGGTGAAGACTATTACTGAGGAACTGGAAAAACTGGAAATAGAGCTGCTGCTTGAAGGCATTTACCGTTATTACGGTCTGGATTTTAGACATTATTCTTATCCAACCATCAGACGGCGCGTGATACACCGGGTACAGGCCGAACGGTTGTCAAGCATTTCCGGTTTATTGGAAAAAGTACTGCATGACCCTAGGATTATCGACAAGTTGTTTAACGATTTTTCCATTACTGTTACGGGCATGTACCGTGATCCGGAATTTTTTAAATCATTTCGGGACAATGTAGTGCCTGTGCTGAGAGAGTCCCCCTCAATAAGGCTGTGGCACGCCGGTTGCGCTACCGGTGAAGAGGTTTATTCAATGGCTATTTTGCTCTATGAAGCCGGACTTTACGCTAAGACGCGCATTTATGCCACCGATATGAATGAACGGTCGTTGGCCAGGGCGAAGACGGCGACTTTTCCCTTAGAATCAATGCAGCTTTATAGCCGTAATTATTTTAGAGCAGGCGGTCAGAGTTCTTTATCCGAATATTATGCCGCCGGCCATGATACCGTTACTTTTCATCCGCTTATTACCAAGAATATTGTATTTGCTCAACATAATCTGGTAACAGACCATTCGTTTAACGAATTTAATGCCATAATCTGCCGCAATGTGCTTATTTATTTTGACCAAACGCTGCAAAAACGTGTATGCCGGTTGTTTTATGACAGTTTGACCAAACCAGGCTTTTTGGGGCTTGGCAGCAAAGAATCACTGCAGCGTACAGGTATTGTCGATAAATTTGATGTGGTCGATAGCGCCAACAGGCTCTACATTAAAGTAGGCTAGCATGATGTTGCTCAACTGGCAATTTCCGGGAGGTACCAATGGATGAGTGAAAAAGTAAATATTCTTACTGTGGATGACCGGCCGGAAAACTTGCTGGCGTTGGAGGCTGTACTCGCTAATCCGGAATACAATCTGGTGGGAGTTACATCAGGTGAGGACGCACTAAAATGTTTATTAAACGACGATTTTGCCGTAATTTTACTTGATGTGCAAATGCCTGGCCTCAGCGGTTTTGAGACCGCCAAGTTAATCCGTACCCGGCAAAAATATCAAAATATCCCAATAATTTTTATCACTGCCATTAGTCAGACTGACGAAAACGTGCTTGAAGGCTATGCCTCCGGCGCTGTCGACTACATATTCAAGCCTTTCAGTCCACAGGTCTTACAGGCGAAAGTGGATGCTTTTATTAGAATGCACAAGTGTCAAAACCAACTGGCCAGGCAGAGCGAGACCCTAAAACGCCAAGTCCAGGAACTGGACAAGCTTAACGAACAACTGACACTAACAACTGTTGAGTTGTACCGTAATGAAGTGCTGCTTGAAAAAGTGGTGCAAGAACGTACTCAGCAAATTGCCAGTATTCTTGAGAGTATTAAGGACGCTTTCTTTACACTGGATAACAATTTTAATTTTACCTATGTAAATAGCACGGCAGAAAATGGGCTAGGTAGACCGCGGAAGGAAATTTTGGGCAAAAATTTGGCGGAGATATATGATCACAGTCCGAATTTTGTTAAAAAACTGATTGCAGCAGCATCTCATCGAGAACAGGCCGATTTTGAGGCCATGTGTCCGCGGAGTGAACGATGGTATGCAGTTCGTGCTTATCCGAGTGAAATAGGCTTGTCAGTATATTTGAATGATATTACCGAACGTAAGCTAATTGAAAAAGAAATGGGCCGTCTTGAACGGCTTAATCTTATTGGTGAAATGGCGGCAGGTATAGCCCACGAAATTAGAAATCCTATGACGACAGTCCGCGGCTTTTTGCAGTATGCCAAACACAGCCGGACGGTGCTGTCGCCGACCCATCTTGACTTGATGGTGGCAGAGCTTGATCGCGCCAACAGCATAATTACCGAGTTTTTAAGTCTGGCCAAAAATAAAAACGCTGATAAGAAATTACATAGTTTAGGCAGTGTCGTCGAGTCATTACTGCCCCTGATTCAGGCTGAAGCCATTCTTAGCGGCAAGACGGTGGTTACAGATATTGAGACAGTTCCTGAATTTGAATTTGACGAAAAAGAAATTCGCCAGTTGATTTTGAATTTGTCTATGAATGGGTTGGAAGCCATGCAGGCCGGTGAATGTCTGAAGATCAGAGTGTATGAAGAGACTGACGCCATTGTGCTGGCGGTAGAGGATGAGGGCTCAGGTATTGCTCCCGAAATCATGGATAAACTGGGTACTCCGTTTTTTACCACTAAAGACAGCGGTACCGGTTTGGGTTTGGCGGTTTGCTATAGTATTGCCGTCCGCCACAATGCGGCAATTGACATTAAGACCGGCAATTGGGGAACGATAATCTATGTGCGTTTTAAACTCAATGCTGCCGATGCCGTAAGCATAAAGCAGGGTCGTTATGACCAGGAAGATTGTAGCCGTTAACAATATGACCGATTCTATATGAAATCCAATAAAGATTTTTTTTAAGGCGTGTTGTTAGTAACGCTCCACCGCCGGCGCTTGACTTACGCTTATACTAACAACACGCCTGTAAATCTTTATTGGATACTCTATATATAGGCATCGTGTTCCGGCATGACCCGTTCATAATCTTCAGGTTGGCACCGGCGCCAGATGGGGACAGGCTGGTCCATTTCCCAAATGTCCACTGCGTATTCGGAAAAAGTACGGTCACTTGAGAACCAGCCTGAGTGAGCAATGTTCATGAGGCACATTTTTTGCCAGATATACTTGTCGCGGTAGACTTCAGCCAGTCGACACTGGGCGGCGACATAGGAAGCAAAGTCCTTTAACAGGAAGTATTCGTCATTGTGGCGGAGGAGGGCTTCATGGTGGGTACGGAATTCGTCCGGGTCCACCGGGAAAAAGCCGTTAACCAGCTGATCAACAACTGTCTTCAGGCGGGGATCGCTGTTGTAAATATCCCACGCGTTGTAGCCGCCGTAGCGGTAATAGTTCAATACTTCTTCGGCTGAAAGGCCAAAAACAAAGATGTTGTCTGCGCCGGCGGCATTTCTAATCTCAATATTGGCGCCGTCAAGCGTACCGATGGTTACCGCGCCGTTCATCATAAACTTCATATTGCCTGTGCCTGATGCCTCACGGCTGGCTGTTGAGATTTGTTCGCTGGCATCTGACGCCGGAATAATGAGCTCGGCATGAGAAACATTGTAGTTTTCCAGAAACAGCACTTTGATTTTGTCTTTGATGGACTTATCATTATTAATTTTGTCTGCCAGTGTATTAATAAGTTTGATGGTCTTTTTGGCCCTGTAGTAACCGGGAGCCGCCTTGCCGCCAAAAATGAAAGTACGGGGGACGATGTCAAGGTTAGGGTTTTCCCGCAGGCGGTTGTAGAGGTCCATAATGTGCATGACGTTCAGAGTCTGGCGTTTATAGGCGTGAATGCGTTTGATGTGCGAGTCAAAGATGGATTTGACGTCGACAACCACATTGTATTTGGCTTTAATATATTTGGCCAGTTTGAGCTTGTTGTGCATTTTGATGTTGGCCAGCGTATCCAAAAACCCGGTGTCTTTGGCGTAAGGCGCGAGCTGAGCCAGGTTGCAGGGATATTCTACCCAGTCAGGGCCTATTGTTTCGGTAATTAGGTCGGCCAGCATCGGATTGGCTGTCAGGAGCCACCGGCGGTGGGTGATGCCATTAGTAACATTGGTAAACTTGCCGGGGGTATGGGTATAAAAGTTGTTCATAACCGATTTCTTGAGGATTTGGGTATGAATTTCGGCTACACCATTGACTGAATGACTGCCGGCAATGGCCAGATGGGCCATGTGCACCTGGTTGTCGGCGATAATGGCCATGCTGCGGATACGGTCCCAATCACCGGGAAACTTATCCCATAATTGGCGGCAGTAACGTTCATTAATTTCGTTAATAATCATATAGATGCGTGGCAGGAGATGCTCCATCATGCCGACAGGCCACTTTTCCAGGGCCTCAGGCAATACCGTGTGGTTGGTGTAGGACAGGGTACGTACTGTGAGGTCCCAAGCGTCGTCCCAGCCTAAGCCGCAGTCATCAATCAGGATGCGCATGAGCTCAGGAACGGCTAAAGCCGGGTGAGTGTCATTGATATGAACGGCGATCGTGTCAGGCAACTCGCTGAGTGAGTGGTGGTGCAGCCTGAAGCTCTTCATAATACTTTGCAAGCTGGCTGATACCAGGAAGTACTGCTGTTTAAGGCGGAGCACTTTGCCTTCATAATGGGTATCGTTAGGATAAAGAATATCGGTCAGTGACTCGACGCCGTGCTTGTAGCCGATGACACTGTTGCAGTCATTGCCGTGGATACAGCAGTTATGATGGCTTACATCGACCTCGGCGCTCCACAGCCGTAAGGTGTTTACTATTTCGTTTTTGTAACCGGCAACAGGCACATCATACGGAACGGCGATGACCCGCTCGTAATTTTCGTGGATGAATCTTGTTTTGCCGTTGGTTTGCACCCTGACTGCGCCGCCAAACCGTACAGCCACTTTTTCATCCGGACGGCGGTATTCCCACACATAGGAACGGTCTTTCAGCCAGTTGTCAGGTAATTCATGCTGGTAACCGCCAATGATTCTTTGTTCGAACAGACCATAACGGTAGCGCAGGCCGCAGCCATGCCCGGCCAAACCTATGGCCGCCATGGAATCAAGATAACAGGCGGCAAGGCGTCCCAGACCGCCGTTACCCAGCCCGGCATCTTCCTCCTGATCGATAAGCGTTCCCAGCTCAATCCCCAGAAGGGACAACGCTTTGGCACAGGTGTCCCGGATGCCTAGATTGACCAGGTTGGTTTCCAGCAGGCGGCCAAGCAAAAATTCTATAGACAAATAGTATACTTGCTTGGGGTGTTCTTTAGCACGCTGACTGTTGGTGGTAATGAGATTCTTACTGATAAGATCACGTACCAGCGCGGCCAGGGCTTGAAATTTCTCCCGGTCACTGGTTTGTGACAGCGGCTTGCCGTGCATGGCCTCGATTTTGGCGATAAATGCCTCTTTAAATTCGGTAACTGTAATATTTTCCGGTTTCATATTTTGGGCCGGCAGATTTTCCGGGCAGTATAAATTACTGTTAGTGTGCATATGCGCCCTCCTGTGCAGGAATTGGTTGGTGAAAATCGTCAAAGATACTGAGACTAAGGTCGCGCTCAGCGGCATGGGGCCTGGTTTCAGCAGGCTTGTACACATATTCTTCCATATACAGCCTGTTGTAAAGCTCACGATATTTACGGGCTGAGGCCTGCCAACTGTTATCAGCCTGCATGACGCGGTTCGTCAGTTTATCCCACACTTGCTTGTTATGGTAGAAGCCGACGGCCCGGCGGATGGTATACAGCATGTCGTGGGCGTTGTAGTTACTGAAGGTGAAGCCCGTGCCCTCGCCGGTATACTCGTTGTAGGGCATTACAGTGTCTCTGAGGCCGCCGGTCTCGCGGACGATCGGCAGGCTGCCGTAGCGCATGGCGATAAGCTGGCTGATGCCGCACGGCTCATAGCGGGACGGCATGAGAAACAGGTCGGAGGCGGCAAACACTTTGCGGGCCATGTCTTCGTTATAGGGAATGATGGCCGACATTCTGTCGTTATACAGCCAGGCGGCGTGCCACAGCATATGATGGTAGTGTTCGTCACCTTGCCCTAAAACAACCAACTGAACATCGCAGGCTAATATTTCATGTAGAACCCGCATGACCAAGTCCAGCCCTTTGGCCTCGACCAGCCTGCTGATCATGGCTATAAGCGGCTTCGCGTCAGATACCGGCAGTCCGAGCATTTTTTGCAGTTCGGTTTTATTCTTGGTCTTGCGTTTTCGGGTCTGCCGGCCGTAATTGACAAATAGCCGGGGGTCGGTTGCCGGATTGTATGTATGGTAGTCAATACCGTTGACAATGCCTGACAGGGAGGCCCTGCGGCTGTTGAGTACTCCTTCGAGCTTTTCACCGAAATAGGCGTGCTGAATTTCGTTGGCGTAAGTGGGACTTACTGTGTTGATTAAATCGGAAAATAGAATTCCGCTTTTCATAAAGTTGACTTTATCATAAAATTCAACGCCATTTACCGTGAAATATTCCCAGCCTAAATCAAGTATGTTGACCATAATGTCTTTGGGAAAAATTCCTTGGTATTTGAGGTTATGGATGGTAAATAGTGTGCGTATTTTTTTGTAAAAGGGGTTTTTCCGATAGTGAGCCGTCAAAAATACGCTAACCATGCCGCTGTGCCAATCATGGCAGTGGAGGATGTGTGGCTGAAAGTCAATATGCGGCAACGCTTCAAGTACCGACCGGCAAAAGTAGGCATACCGTTCCGCGTCATCATAATGACCATAGACGCCATATCGTTTAAAATAATATTCATTGTCGATAAAATAAAACGGTACGCCGTTATACTCAAATTCTTCAATACCGCAATACTGTGTACGCCAGGACACCGGCGTCGTAAATACTGTTTTTGCAGACATATTGATTTTGAATTCTTCCGGTATTGCGCCGTATTTAGGAATGATAACCCGGGCGTCGACTCCTTGTTGTCTCAGTTCTTTAGGCAGTGAACCTACAACATCGCCAAGCCCTCCGGTTTTAATAAAGGGAGCGGCTTCGCCGGCTACAAGCAGCGTTTTGATCATCTACTATCACAGTTCCTTTCTGTGAGTTTAGGCTCCTAAACCTAAAGTATAGCCGCAAGGTGGGATAATAATTCCATGAAGCGGCATTTGTAGTTTAAGTAATTTTATATTAAAATGGGAATATATTCTTTTTACGTACCAACGGTAGGGGTTAATTAGGGAGGCTTGCCTGTGTTATTCGATACTCATATTCATACCCGGTATTCAAGCGATTCGGACATGGCCGCGGAGACAGCCGTAAGACGTGCGGCAGAACTGGGGCTGGGCATTGTCATTACCGAACATATGGACTTAGCAATTCCTGAGCCTGAGGCTTTTATTTTTGATGCTAGCCGGTATTTTGAAGACTACAGCAAGTTCCGCAGCGATAAAGTGCTGCTTGGCATTGAAGCGGGAATGCGGATCGACTGCCTTGAGGATTACCGCAAAATTATCGGCAATCACCCGTTTGATTATGTTATTGGTTCAATTCATTTTGTTGACAATATTGACATCTATCAGGAATCATTTTATCTTTCCCGTACCAAGCGCGAAGCTTACGGCAAATATTTTGAAACCATGCTGACATGTCTTGAAAACTATGATTTTATTGACAGCCTGGGGCACATTGATTATATATCCCGCTATGCCCGCTATCCCGATCCTGCGGTTCACTATCACGAATTTAGTGACTGGCTTGATAAGATTCTAAAAGTTTTGGCCGAAAAAGATAAGGCAATGGAAATTAATACCCGCGGTCTGACAGGCCCCGATGCCGTGAAGTTGTTGCTGCCTATTTACAAACGGTTTTACGAACTGGGGGGGCGCATGGTAACAATCGGTTCCGACGCTCATTGTCCTGAACATATTGGGCGCGGACTGGATCTTGCTCTGGCTATGGCTGAGGCCCTAAACCTTAAGGTGGTATACTTTAAGCAGCGCAAACCTGAATGGGGGAGGTAGCATCATGCAAATAAGACGGCTTGACATCACCATCAGTACCGACAAACTGGCCGAGTCCAAAGAGTTTTACATGAAATACTTTAATTTTAAGCTGGTGTTTGAAAATGATTGGTACATCGAACTTATTGCCCCGGATTTATCGGCAGGCATCAGCTTTACCCGGCCACAGCGCGATGCCGGCGAATTTTTCCGAGGCGCCGGCGTAATTGTATCCTTTGAAGTGGATGATGTCGATGCTGAATGCCGGCGGCTAAAAGCGGCGGGAGTCGAATTGTGTCAGGAGCTTCAAGATAAGCCCTGGGGGGAACGCAGTTTTGTTGTCAATGATCCCAGTGGTGTGCATGTCTATATTTATAAGTCCATTCCGGCTACGCCTGAGTATCAGGAGATTTACCAGTCGTTTAAAAAGTGAAAGTCTCCGGTAGAGTATTAACGACCAGGTCCTTTGCGGCAGCAGGGGGCTTTTACGCAAGGAGGAAGCTAATGAAGCTAAGAGTGGCTGCTGTTCAATATCGACTGGAGACAATTACCAGTTTTAACGACTTTGCTGCCAAAGTCGAGCATTACATAAAAACTGCTCAGGAGTTTAACGCGGATTTCGTCCTGTTTCCGGAGTTTTTTACGACTGAGCTTATGTCGCTTCCAACTTCTCCGGGCAGTAAACCGACAATCGGCGACTTACCCGGCTTTACGGCTGAGTACCTTGGGTTGTTTAGCCGTTTAGCCGGAGAAACCGGTATGCACATTATTGGCGGTACGCATGTCACCAAACAGGCGAACAAGCTGTACAATACCGCCCATTTGTTTTATCCTGACGGGCGGGTTGGCAAACAAGCCAAGCTGCACATCACGCCGACTGAAGCTACAGAGTGGGGGATAGCGGCAGGTGAAGGACTGGTGGTATTTCCAACAGCTTTTGGCACGGTAGCTGTGCTGACCTGCTATGATATCGAATTTCCCGAGATTGTGCGTATGGCTAAAAGCCGGGGTGCCGATATTATTTTTTGTCCGTCATGCACCGACGACCGCCACGGTTTCTACCGGGTGCGCTACACTGCCCACGCCCGGGCGATTGAAAACCAGATATATGTCGTAGTAACCGGCACGGTCGGCGCGTTGCCTACCGTTGATTTCATGCGGGCCAACTTTGGTCAGGCCGCGATAATTACTCCTAACGACATCCCGTTTCCGCCCCGCGGCATTCTGGCTGAAGGCGAGATTAACCAGGACATGGTTATTGCTGCCGATCTTGATCTGGACCTGTTGTACCAAGTGCGGGACAGCGGATCGGTTACCACTTGGCGCGACCGGCGGCTTGATTTGTATCCTGAAATGAAATAGTAAACCCTGTTGGCAAAATGGCCAACAGGGTTCACTATTTTTAAATCGCCAAATTTTACGGGACAAGCTTTCTAATCATAAATACCCGAATAGATTATACTATATAGAAGCGTGTACGGAAAATTGGCTTTATTCACTGTTGGTTTGGGGTGGTGGCATGCTGCGCAATACCGAAGCTGAGCGGTTAAATGCATTATATGACAGCCTGGTAAGCCAGGTTGCTTTGAAAGTGCTTGTTAATGAGCCCCTTGATGACATTTTGCAGTTTATCTGCAGGCAGTTAGTGGCATTATTTAACCTGCGGCTGGTGTGCATTGGGTTAAAAGAGCCCGAAGGCGGCGGGGTCAACATTCGTGCTGCCGCCGGCCCGGGGCTGGATTGTATGCATGAGACCGGCGTGCCTGGGAACAATATGCCCGCCTTTCCCCTTGTTGTGCACGGGCGGGTCCTGGGAACGCTTAATATCTGTGCTGCCGGGAGCAGTTTCCTGGATGAGCAGGCCATTGTGCGCATCAGTCAGTTTGCCGGGAAGGTAGCTATTATGGTGCAAGCGGTAATTGACAGGGAGCGGTTGCAGTTCTTAAGTTTCCACGATGCGTTGACCGGTCTCTATAACCGGGCTTATTTTGATGAAGAAATTGCCCGGATTGATCTCAGCCGTACCCGTTCGCTCGGCGTATTTATTTGTGACTTGGATGGTTTGAAATTAATCAATGATACTTTAGGGCATGACGCCGGTGACCGGCTTATTCTGGCCGCCGCCGCCGTCCTGAAAAAGTGTTTCCGCAAAGGCGACTTAGTGGCGCGGATTGGCGGTGATGAATTTGCCGTTATTCTGGAAGCTCCCCGGGCGGTAATAAAGACGGTGTGTGACAATATTTATCAGACTGTCGAAACTACCAATAACAGTCAGGCTGCCATGGGGCTGCCGCTTAGGATGTCAATCGGCTGGGCAGTAAGTGATGAGGACGGCAGACTGTCAAGCGTGCGGGAACTAATCCGGCAAGCTGACGCTAACATGTACCAGGAAAAACTGCGGCGTGGCGACAGCACTCGTGCCGCAATTTTGGCAACCGCGGTTAAACAGCTTGAAACCTGTGATTTTATAAATGACGGCCATGCCGAACAGATAGAACGGTTGGCTGTGGCGCTGGCCGGCAAGGTTGGCCTGGCCGAAGGACGGCTGGCCACTCTAAAATTGCTGGCGCGCTATCATGATATTGGCAAAATTGCCATTCCGGAGAGCATTTTGTTTAAGGCGGCGCCCCTTACGGCTAACGAAACCAGAGAAGTAAGAAAACACTGTGAAGTTGGCCACCGTATCACACTGGCCACGCCGCACCTGGCGTCAATAGCCGATTTAGTCCTGAAACATCATGAGTGGTGGAACGGTGAAGGTTATCCGTTAGGCCTTAAGGGCGAAAACATACCCCTCGAATGCCGGATTTTAGCCATTACCGATGCCTATGACGTTATGACAGCCGGACGGCCTTACCGCCGGCGGCGCAGTCCTGCCGGAGCGCTGGCCGAACTTAAGCACTGGTCAGGTAAACAATTTGATCCTGACCTTGTGGAAAAATTTGTTACTCTGATTAAATAAAGAAAGAAATTAAGCAGCGTCTGACCGAGGCCATGAAGTTGCGCGGCTGGTATTAAATTAATATTGCGAAGTCAAGTGGGAGAACCTATAGATAGGTTCTCCCATTTAGCCTATTACAACTCAAGCCAGGCTCGGTCCGGCAGGAAAACCGTTCCATTTTGCCGAAAACAGAAATATTAACTTCTTTGCAAGGCCCTATATAAGAAAGATTAAACGATAAAGTGAGGGAACAATTATGTCCTTAAAGGTTGGCCAAACCTATCATGGCTTTAAGCTGCTCGATGCTAGGCGAGTGGCTGAGATTGACTCTGACGCCAGGCTGTTTGTTCATGAAAAAAGTGGTGCGCGTCTTTTATACCTTGGCAATAATGATGACAATAAAGTTTTTTCCATCACGTTCCGTACTCCGCCGGCAGATTCTACCGGTGTGCCGCATATTGTCGAGCACTCGGTGCTGTGCGGATCGCGCAAATTCCCCATGAAAGAACCGTTTGTCGAGTTGGTCAAAGGCTCGCTCAATACTTATCTTAACGCCATGACTTTTCCCGATAAGACCATGTATCCTGTCGCCAGCCGCAATGACAAAGACTTCCGGAATCTCATGGACGTTTATTTAGACGCCGTATTTTACCCGAAAATGCTGGAAACGCCCGAAATCCTCATGCAAGAGGGCTGGCACTACGAATTACCGGACAAAGATGCCGAACTGACCTACAAAGGCGTTGTGTATAATGAGATGAAAGGCGTATTTTCTTCACCTGACGCCATTTTGGAACACCAAACTTACGCCGCGTTGTTTCCGGATACTACTTATGGTGTCGAATCAGGCGGCGACCCTGACCACATTCCTGAGCTTACTCAGGAGCAGTTTGTGGCTTTCCATAAAAAATATTACCATCCGGCCAACAGCTACATTTTCCTCTATGGCGACCTGGACCTTGACGACAGTTTAAAATTTCTTAATGACGCTTACCTCAAAGATTTCACCGTGACTCAAGTTGACTCGGCCATTGCGTTGCAGCCGCCGTTTAAACAAACTGTCGTAAAAGTATTTGACTACCCGGTATCGCCGCAAGAATCGACCAAAGACAAAAGCTTTATTACCCTTAACATTGCCGCCGGTAAAGCCACTGATCCTGAAAGCTACCTGGCGCTCATGATGCTTGAGCATATCCTGCTGGAAACCCCGGCTGCACCGCTTAAAAAGGCGTTGCTGGACGCCGGGCTGGGCAAAGAAGTGTTTGGCAGCTACAGTAAGAGCATATTGCAGCCGACCATGACGTTCGGCATCAGCGGCGCTAATGTCGACCAGATTGAGGCATTTAAAAACACCGTTTACGCCACCTTGCAGCAACTGGCGCAGGACGGCCTGGACAAAAAACTGGTCGAGTCGTCAGTAAATATTTTTGAATTTCATCTCCGGGAAGCCAATTACGGCAACCGCCCTAAAGGGCTGGTTTATAACATGAAATGTCTGGACAGTTGGCTGTATGATGCCGACCCGCTGATGCATCTGGCTTATGAACCGACGCTGACCAAAATCAAAAGCAAATATAGAGACGGCTATTTTGAGCAACTGATCACCGAGTGTTTGCTCAACAATCCCCATCAGGCCCTAGTGGCCTTAAAACCAAATGCTGAGATGGGCGGTCAAAAAGCAGCCGAGCTAAAACAGCAACTGGCTGATTATAAAGCCGGACTTAGCGAAGCTCAGCTTAATACCCTGGTTGAGCAGACAAAAGCGTTAAAAGAGCGCCAGGAAACGCCGGACGCGCCAGAGACGTTAGCCTTAATTCCCTTGCTGGAATTAAAGGATATTGACCCTAAAGCCGAAGAATTGGTAACAAAAGAACATAAAGAGCAAGGGGTGACAGTGCTATTGCATCCCATGTTCACCAACCAAATTGCTTATGTCAATCTCTATTTCAATACCGGGGCGGTGCCGGAAGAGCAGATCCCCTATCTGTACCTGCTTGCCGATATCCTCGGCAAGGTGGATACCGACAAATATTCTTATACCGAGCTGGTCAAAGAAATCAATCTCCACACCGGTGGTTTTGCCTATGATGTATTTAGCTATTCGGAAAACGGTGATGACCACACTTTTTATCCCCTGTTCCGGGTTAAAGCCAAGGCACTGGTTGGCAAATTACCGGAAATGTTTGCGCTTCTGGGTCAGATAACCGGCGGCAGTCTGTTTACGGATCAGAGCAGGCTTAAAGAACTCATCCGGGAGACCAAAGCCAACTGGGATACCGCCCTCTTCCGCCGGGGTCAACAGGTAGTGGCCGGCAGGGTGCTCTCGTATGTCTCACCGGCCGCGAAGTACAATGAAATTGGTTTGTTGACTTACTACAAGTTTATAGCAGCCCTGGAGCAAGACCTTGACGCCAAAGTGCATGAGATTGGCCGTACGCTGTCAGCCGTGGCGCAAACAGTATTTAACCGGGATAATCTCTTGGTCGGCATTACCTGTGACCAAGCAGACTATAACAAGTTCCGGCAGAGTTTTGCTGAGGTGATTGATAAACTGGGTACCCGTCAGTTTAAACCGGTTAAGTATCACTTCAAAGCCGCAGCTCTCAATGAAGGCCTGTTAACTTCAGGCAAAGTGCAGTATGTCGCCAAAGGGGCGAATTTCCGCCGGCTTGGCTACAACTATCATGGCAGTATGAAGGTGCTTGAGACCATTTTACGTTATGACTATCTGTGGACCCGTATCAGGGTGCAGGGAGGGGCGTATGGGGCGTTTGCTCAGTTTGACCGGAACGGTAATATGGTATTTGGTTCGTACCGTGATCCCAACCTGGCCGAAACGCTCCAGGTGTACGATGAAACGGTAAAATATCTACGGGATTTTACCAGTGAAAAAGTAAGCAAACGGGAAATGACCAAATACATTATCGGCACGATCAGCACCCTGGATACGCCGCTTACACCTCAGATGAAAGGTGAGCGCGCTGATGCCGTCTATATCAGGAATATCAGTCAGGCCGACCTGCAGCAGGAACGGGATGAAATACTTGCCACCAGGCAGGAGGATATCAGAAAATTGGCAGACGTTGTTGATGCTGCCATGAAGGCCAACTATCTCTGCGTCATGGGGGGCGAGCAAAAAATTAAGGCCAATAAAGATTTGTTCGGTAAGCTGATTACCGTCATTGAATAGCCGTTAAAATGAGTCCTGGCAATTTGTTCGCCAGGACTCATTTTTTATTCGGTCTCGGTTAATATGCCTTGGGCCAGTAGATTTTCGTCGGTTTCCCATGATTCAACAATTGTTCTGGCGGTGCGGTAATCAAATCCCATACCCATTAAATAAGCCATAAGCGCCAGTTCGGTCATGGCATGACGCGGATTAGTAGTCTCAAGTTCTTTCAGCCCGTGACGGATTGCCGGTTCGACCTGCAAAAATAAATAAGCGGCATTCAAGGATTGTCCAGTAACTAACTGGAACACTGGAGTATGCCGGGGTTGACGGTTACACAGCGATCTTCGAAATCTTGACATGCTGTTATTTTCACTCCCTTATCGCTTTTATTATAGTTTATGTGCTATTCCAATATTGTGTGTTATGTTAAAATCGCGGCATTAACTATATAGTATCCAATAAAGATGTACAGGCGTGTTGTTAGTATAAGCGTAAGTCAAGCGCCAGCGGTGGAGCGTTACTAACAACACGCCCAGAAAAAAATCTTTATTGGATTTCATATAAATAAAACTAAAATATCCTTTCCTGTCTGGCAGGAAAGGACGCCGGCCAAGCTAAATTATAAAGAGAGACTTAGCTTCAGGTGGGGTTTTACCCCATCTGAAGTTTAGTCGAACTTATCCAGGGACTTAGCCGCTCTTAACTCCCGCTTGGGAGTCTTGGCGCGGTTTGGCCGGCGGATAGATAGTAGCGATCATTTAGAGAAAGGTGGCAGCCATGAGCGTCAATCATATTAATAATACCGGCAACATATCCCCGGCTCGGCCGGTAAAGCCGGAGCCGGCCGGCGGCCAGGCAATCGGCCGGGACGCTGTGCAAAGCAACCCGGGAGTTCCAGGCCGGGCAGCCGCGCCAATACCGACACCACTGCTCAGTATCGGCAGTTTTATAACTTCGGAATTGGCCGAACTTGCGCAAACGGTCGCCAACCGGACGGCGCTTATCAAAAGTTTGCCGGCAGATATCAAGGAACTTGTCCATAATATTTTAAATCAGACAGCTTCTGTCGAAAGCACATTGCCTGAGGGACTGGCAGCCATCTTAAAGTCGCCGAAAACAGTAGCGGAAAAACTTTCAACTCTTGCCACCATACTGGAACAACTGCCGGAATTACTCAGTTCTGAGGGCAGTCAGGCCGCCGGAGCCGAAAAAACAACACAGCAGCAGGTCTTGGCTAAAGCGGTAAACGCCTGGCGGGGGAAAACCCCTGAAGAACTTCAAGCTGCCGCCAAGGTTGTGCGGGAACTGGCCGAAACCACTCCAAGAGCGGGTGCTTTTATTACCGGGCGCCAGGATAATCATAGCATGCTGACATTTTCTGTTCCTTTATATTTTGGTGGAGGCCAGACAGCCTACCCGGCACACATTCATGTTTATCATCAACAGGAGCAGGATAAAAACAATCCCGGCCGGGAAATAACCGAAACATGGCTTAGGATTTGTCTTGAGACTGAAAATATTGGTGTTGTGGAAACAAGCTTTCGGCTATATGACGGACACAGCCTGGATGTCAAGGTGCGGTTTGCCGATAATCTGGCGGCAGAGGACTTTGCCGCCGGTCTGGGCGAAATAAAAGCGCAGTTAGCGCAATTACCGCTCAAGCTGGGGGAATTTTTGATCCGCTAGAACCGCACAAAATATACAAGCGACCTAAAAGCGACTTGGCCCAAGCCAAGTCTTTTCTTGCATAAAAGGGTAATTCTTATAAAAATGGGTAATTTGGAAAACACTATGGGGTGTGTATAGCTGTCACAGGAGGCGGACATGGAAAATAATACGCTCTTTAAGGCCTACCGGTTTATAAAAAATACACTTACCTACCAGCCGCCCTCAAAGCCTAAGCCGTTTGTGCTGAGCGAAAACAAGCACGATCAGGGGTCTGACATTCGCAAAGACACTAACATAAACGCTGAGGCGCAGGACGGCAAAGCACCGCTTAAGCAGGCGGCGAAGGAAATGCGGTCCCTGCTGGAGCATGCCAGGGATGTAGAACAAGCATTGACAAGTGCTAAAGACGCTTTAGGCCGGGAGTGGGATGCCGAAAAAATTCCGGAGTTAAAGCAAAAGCTTGCCGCATTGGAAAAACGCCAGGTTGAACTTAGGCCTGTGCTTAGGGCCTATGATACGGCCAGCCGGGCAAAAGACCGGGCTATCAGTGCCAGTTTGTCTGAAAACGAACAAATAGTGCATGAACTATACTCACTGCCGTTAAATATGGATTTGATGGTTAGAAAATTTGATATTCCCTGCACGCCGCCCTTGAAAGGCATGCTAGTGTTTATTGACGGTCTTGTCGATAAACAGGTGATCAACCTGGCTATTCTCCAGCCGTTAATGCTGTTTGGTAACAGCCGGCAGCTTACCCGGGACGGCGATATCGGCAGCAAGATTGTCGAGCACTTTTTACCCAGCAATCAGGCCAAGCAGGTTGAAACGTTTGCAGAAGTCGCCAATGGTGTTAACAGCGGTGATACCGCCATATTTTTTGACGGGGTAACCCAGGCTATTATTGTTGAGACCAAGGGGTATGCACACCGTGGCGTTGAACGGCCGGAGATTGAGCAGTCGGTAACAGGGGCTCAGGCCGGTTTTTCAGAGGCGCTGCGGGTTAATACCGGCTTAATCCGTACCCTTTTGCCAACTGCCGATTTGGTTACCGAGATCAAAAGCGTGGGGAACCGGGCGCCGACAATGTGCGCGGTCATGTATCTAAAATCGGTGGCCAACCCCGAGCTGGTAGACGAAATCAAACGCCGGCTGGACGGTGTCAGCACCGACTATGTAATCGATATGGGTATGCTGGAACAATTTATCGAAGACCAGCCATCAGTAATATTTCCGCAATCACTCATTACTGAGCGGGCTGACCGGGTGGCCGTTCATCTGGCCGAAGGCCGGGTGGCGATACTTTTAGCCGGCTCGCCGTTTGCCATGATCGTGCCGATTAACTTTTTTACCTTTTTTCATTTTGTCGAGGATTTTAGCCTGAAAGTCCCTGCAGGTAGTTTTATGCGAATGGTGAGGCTTGTTGGCACCTTGCTTGCTGTCATAACGCCGTCACTGTATCTGGCTGTTGCTTACTTTCATCAGGAGGCACTTCCTACCCAACTGGCATTGGCTATTGCCGCCGCCCGGGAAAAGGTGCCGTTTCCGGCGATATTTGAAATCCTCTTCATGGAACTCTCGTTTGAACTGATCAGGGAGGCCGGACTCAGGGTGCCTGGCGTATTGGGGTCAACGATCGGCATTGTCGGCGCGATTATTTTGGGGCAAGCCGCGGTGGCAGCCAACCTGGTGAGCCCGATCATGGTGGTAATTATTGCTCTTACCGGGTTGGCGTCGTTTACCATTCCCGACTATCGTATGGCCTTTTCGCTGCGTGTTGCGCGGTTTGCCTTTTTGGGACTGGCGACTGTACTCGGATTGGTTGGCGTGGCTATCGGCCTATCCATAGCAGTTGTAGTAATGTGCCGGCTGAAATCATTTGGCGTGCCTTATATGGCGCCCATCGGTCCCAAGACCATAGCCGGCTATGATGTTGTGTTCCGGGGATCGGTATTCCGCCAGGAAAAGCGGCCGGACGCCCTCAATCCCCAGGATAATGTCCGTCAGCCCGGTATTGCCCGCGAGTGGGCGCAAGAGCCGCCGGTTGGCAAGGAGGATAAGTCATGAGTTACCAGAGCGGAACAATGGGCATAGCCGAGGGAATGGCGCTGGTGTTTATTCTGGTGTTTCCCCGGATATTTCTTACTACCCCTATTCAATTAATTCAAGAGAGCGCCGGTCTGGGTTGGCTGGCAGCTTTTTTCGGCGGCTTTATCTGCATGGGCGTAGCGTTAGCACTCAACTATGCAACCAGGCATACTGAGGGTGACTTGCTGGCAGCCGTTAAAAAATATCTGGGGACGTTTGGCTTTTATTTAACCGGCCTGACTTATGCGGTCATATTTTTTGTCAATTATATTCTCCTGGTTAGACAATTTGCCGAAAACACACTGCTCACAGCACTGCCGAATATTGAGTTCAGCGTTATTATTGCTCTTTATGCGGCAGTGGCGGCTGCGCTCGTGTACCTGGGGGGCATTGAGCCGGTGGCCAGAGGCACTTATCTGCTGTGGCCGTTTAGTGTGGCTGGATTAGTTATCGTGCTGGCGCTGCTGGCGCCTGAGTATAATGTATATAATTTGGCTCCCTGGCAAGGCAACGGTTTGTTGCAATTTGCCCGGGACTCGGTCATATTCGGCGACTTTAACGTCGGCGTGCTGAGTATCCTTATTTTAGGATCGGCGTTTCACAATTACCATACCAAGGCTAAAGCCATAGTATTCGGTTTGGGTATCAGCGCGTTGCTCCGGTCTCTGTCAATAATGGTATTCACAATGGTGTTCGGGGTGGAAACCGGGCGGGAGAAGGTGCTGCCGTTTTTTGAAATGGCCCGCCTGGTGTATATCAGCATATTCCTGCAGCGGATTGAGGCGCTGTTCATTATTCTTTGGGTAATTATCGGTATTTTTAGTATCGCCGCCAGCCTGCACACGGGGCTATATCTCCTCACCCGGATGCTTACCCTGCCGGCTATGCGACCGCTTATCCCGGCAGTAACGCTTATTCTTATGCAAATTGCCATGCTTCCCGGTGATATTACCTCAGTCATCCAGGCTGATATTATGATGACAAAGACGTTGTTTGCCGCGGGAATTTACGGCTTGCCGGCAATCATAATTTTGGCGGCCGTTATTAAGGGGAAAAGGAAGAGAAAACCATGTCTGCCCGCGTCATAGCTATAATATTCATGGTCGTCTTATCCCTGGTAGCGGCAGGCTGCAATGGCGCCAAGGAAACCGACGAGGTAGCGTATATTGTAGCCATGGGCCTTGATGCCGGTCAGGACGGCAAGCTTAAAGTCACGTATCTGGTGGCTCTACCACAGGCCGTTGGCGGTCAGGACAGCGGCAAAGGCGGCGAGAAACCTCCCGCGTTACTGACGTTTGAAGGCGAAAATCTGGCTGAAACACGAGGGCTTTTGAATTCTTCGCTGTCCAGAACGTCAATATTGTCTCATGTCAAAGCGATAATTATTGGGGAAGAACTGGCCCGTAAAGGTCTTGCCCGGGTGACGAGCCCGTTCATGCGGTATCGCGAATACCGTGGCAGCATGTTTCTGATTGTTGCCAACAGAACAACAGCACAGCGTCTGCTGTCAGCCAATAAGCCCATATTCGAAACATTACAGTCCAAGTTTTTTGAAAGCATGATGTTGAAAAGTGTCGATAATAGTTTTTTCCCGCGTACTAATATCCATGAATTCTATGTCCGGTTAAAGAGCAACAGTGCTGCGCCGATCATAGCGCTGTTCGGGCTTAATCCAGGGAATGGGGGACATGCCGTTGGTGAGATTATGCCACCGGAAAAAGACGCTGAATATATAGCCGGAGCAATGCCGCGTCAAGGCGGGGGGGGTTCTGTCGAAGCAGTAGGCACAGCCGTGTTTAAAGGTGATAAACTGGTCGGCTTGCTGACAAGTGAAGAGACTCGGGCTATGGCTATCGTCCACGGTGATTTTGACCGTGGTTTTGTTGTAGTGGAAGACCCGCTTATGCCCAAGGAAAATATTAATTGCTATATCCGGCTGGGCAGTTCACCGAAAATAAAAGTAGTCATGACGGACGGACGCCCGGTCATTGATGTTACAATAAAGATAGAAGCCGAGATAACCAGTATTGGCAGCGGCATCAGCTACGAGACCGGCGGCTACCGGGAACAGCTTGAGGCTCAGGTGAGTAAGGTCCTGGAGCAGCAAGTAACTAATATGTTGATTAAAACCCGGGACCTGCAGACTGATGTAGTGGGGTTCGGTTATCAGGCCCGGGCCTGTTTCCCCACTTATCGTGATTATATGGCGGTTGATTGGGCAACCCTTTACGGTCAGGCCGAGTTTAAGGTAGCGGTATCAACCAGAGTGCGTCGCACCGGCCTGATGTGGCGGTCTTCAGGCATGCGGCCTGAGACACAGTAACCCAAACAGTAGGTGAGGTAATGGATTACATAATTGCACTGGCGGCGTTAGGTGCGTGGTATCACGCCTATACATATGCCGCCTGGCTGAAAAAGCAAGGTAACCGTAGCGGCGCGCTGGGTGCCCTCGGTTTGGGACTGGCGGCTTTCGGACTGGCCGTTTACCGGATAATATTTACCTGACAGGCGTTATAAAACTAAAGTGTAACGCTTCAGTCTCGGTGAACACTTTACTGATAAACGTGGTTAAGTGTTTGGTCAAATCAAGTTCCCGGCCGTCTTTCAACAGTTGTTCATTTTCATCAGCGATAATTTTTACTGTTGGCCGGGTTTGCAGGCCGGGAATAACTCTGATAACCATCGCGACTTCACCGGTATTGAGTTTGACTACCGTACCAACCGGATAAACGGCAATCTGGCTTAGAAAAATTTGCAGGATGGCCGGGTCAAAATGGGTGTCGGCGAGTGACATCATAATTTCGTAAGCTTCATGGGGCAAAATGCCTTCCTTGTACGGCCTGTCTGAGGTAATCGCATCATAAACATCGGCAATGGCTACAATTCTGGCATACTCATGAATGTCCGTCCTGCCCAGCCTGCGGGTGTAGCCGCTGCCGTCAAATTTTTCATGATGCTGGAAGGCAATATGGGCTGAAAGCAGGGGAATTTCGCTTTGCCGGCGAAGAATATCAAAACCCAGGTCAGGATGTTGTTGCATAATTTTCATTTCGCACGCTGTCAGCGGCCCGGGTTTAACCAGAATTTCTTTGGGGACGAGCATCTTGCCGGCATCATGCAACATAGCGCCGAGGGCAAGTTCCCTGAGCTGGGGAATAGAGTAGCCCATTTGCACACCGGTCATTGTGGCCAGTACGCAGACATTGACCGAGTGGCCAAAGGTATAGCCGTCGCGGGAGCGAATATCGGTTAATTGAATCATGGCGCCGTTATTTTTGATAACCTCGTCAATAATCATTGAAGCAGTTTCTTTAAATTGCCGGGTTTGAATATTATGTGTGGTTGCCAAGTTTTGAAAGGCCGTATGTACGACCTGAACGGCCTGTACCCGGGTTTCCTCACGGACAATTTCCGGGATGGTGTCAATGATCTCACTGTCGGATAACTGGCTAATCAACGGGTTTTGTATATATATACTGCTCAAGCCAAGCAGCCGCAGCCGTTCAATATAAATGTTATTTAAGACAGTGCCGGCGCTCAGGAGTAACACGCCGTCGGCGCTGAAAACGTTGCGGGCAATGACCATCCCTGGCTGTAGATGAGTCGTAGCAATCTTTTGCATGAATGTAAACTGTCCTCCCTGATGTGTATAACTAACTGCATTAATTCGACAGCCGATGTCAAAAAATCCTTTCGGGCCGGCCATGTTCAATGAGAAAAATTTTCGGACTATTTTACCAATCGTATTTGGAGGGATTATTATGTCAGCGTTTACAGTTGGTGTTTGTCAATTGGGAGTTGTGCCTGACAAGCAGGCCAATATCAACAAGGCGCGCCGCATGATCGGCGAAGCTGCCGGATATGGCAGCCGCTTGATTGTGTTGCCGGAAATGTTCAATTGTCCCTATCAATCGGAATTATTTCCCCAATATGCCGAAACCTATCCGGTGGGGCCAACCATTGCCATGCTGGCCGAGTGTGCCGCTAAGCACAAGGTAGTGCTCGTGGGCGGTTCGATACCCGAGCAGGATGAAAACGGCAATGTTTATAACACCAGCTTTATTTTTGACGAATCCGGCGAGTTAATCGGCCGTCACCGCAAGATTCACCTGTTTGACGTTACTATCAAGGGGGGCACTGTTTTTCAGGAATCACGGACACTGGCGGCCGGCAGCAGCATAACAGTGGTAAAGACATCGCTGGGGACAATCGGCGTGGCCATTTGCTATGATGTACGGTTCCCCGAACTGGCGCGGGCGATGGCGCTAAGCGGTGCGCAAATTTTAATCTTTCCTGCTGCTTTCGGGCCGGTAACCGGCCCGGCGCACTGGGAACTCCTGATGCGGTCGCGGGCGGTTGACAACCAGGTCTATGTAGTTGCCGCAGCGCCGGCGCTTAATGCCGCCACCGAGTACAAGGCCTATGGCCATTCGCTGATCATTGACCCTTGGTCGCGGGTGGTGGCCGGCGTGGCTGACGAAGAAACGGTACTAACCGGCAAAATTGATTTTAGGACAATCAACAAGGTGAGGGAGGAACTGCCCGTACTGAAACAAAGGCGGGTAGATCTGTATTAATGGAAGCTTTCATACACGGCGTTATTTTATCGTTTGGCCTTATTCTGCCGTTAGGCGTGCAAAACTTGTTTGTATTTAGCCAAGGCGCGGCTCAGGCCAGTTTGTGGCGGGCGTTACCGGCTGTGGCGACAGCCGGAGTGTGCGATACGCTGCTTATCCTGGCGGCTGTCCTCGGGGTTTCCCTGGTGATACTGAGCTTTGCCTGGCTTAAGACGGCGCTGCTGGCTGTGGGTTTTATTTTTTTGGCGTATATGGGCTGGGTGTCCTGGCAAAGCAGGCCGGACAGCAGCCAGACAGCCGGTGTGTCCGGTATGTCCTCCGGTAAACAAATTATGTTTGCGGCATCGGTGTCACTGTTAAATCCGCACGCTATTCTTGACACAGTGGGAGTTATTGGTACAAGTTCCTTGAATTATATCGGCAGCGGCAAAATAATGTTTACCGCCGCCTGTGTGTTGGTATCATGGGTGTGGTTTTTCTTGTTGGCGGTAGCCGGACGGCTGATCGGCAGCCTTGACGGCTCCGACCGGTGGTTATGGCTTATGGGGAGGGCCTCGGCGGTATTCATTTGGGGTGCTGCCTTGTATATGGGGTACGGAGTAGTGGCTGGGCTTTAACGCCGGGCGGCTGTTTTTTTTAGTGCATTGCAGGAGTAATTCCGATTTCAGAGAATTCAATTAACATAAAGCGAGATAGTTTAAAAAAAAGGCGGTAACAATGTGCGTCTACGGGAAAAAAGTGTACTCATCATTGTCCTGACGCTGTTACTCTTGCTGTTTAGCATATATTTTACAGCTGATGCAATTATAATTAATGGTTACAAATTGCTGGAAAGGAGTGACATTGAACGGAATGTAAAGCGGGCTGTCAACGGGGTGGAAAATGAAGCTGCCACACTGGAGACCGTGGTGCTGGACTGGGCGCAGTGGGATGACAGTTATGAATTTATTGTGGACGGCAATCAAGAATATATTGACAAAAACCTGGTGGATTTAACTTTTGTGTCAGAGCGGCTTAATGTCATCGTATATACTGATATTAACGGGCGTATTATCTATGCGCGGGCCTTTGATCTGGATAAACGCGAGAGTGTACCGTTAGCCGATGAAGTAGCAGCCAAGCTGGCCGCCGTTAAGCCGCTTGCCGGCACAACGGCTTATGCCGGGGTTAACAAAGGGGTGCTCAGCCTGCCTGATGGCCTGATGCTGATTGCCGCCGGAGCTATAACCGACAGCGCGGGGACAGCGCCGTCGCGGGGCGTGCTGCTGGCCGGACGCTATTTAAATTATGCAGAAAAAGAAAGAATATCTGAGCGAGTACAGTTGGCTATAGATTTTGCCAGTTGGGATGGTGACCTTCCGGCTGATTTTGTTTCAGCTCAGCCTTACCTCACTTCTCATGATCAAATATATGTCAGTCCGATTGATAAAAAATGTGTGGCCGGATATACTGTATTGCCTGACATTTACGGGCAACCGGCGCTTATGCTGCGGGTGCTGGAAGCCCGGGATATTTTCCGGCAGGGTCAGAAAATTCTCGACTATTTTGTTGTTATGTTGCTTATTGCCGGGTTGATGTTTGGGGCCGTTATGGTGGGTCTTTTGGAAGTCGCGGTGCTGAGCCGGTTGTCCAACCTAAGCGGGACAGTTAAAGAAATTTCCCGAAAGAAGGATCTGACAATCAGATTGCCGGTAGCCGGCCGGGATGAATTGGCGGAACTGGCGGCCAATATCAACAATATGCTGGCTACTTTGGAACATGCGCAAAACCGGCTGCGCTATATGGGCAGGCATGATGCCTTAACCGGGCTTTATAACCGCGCCCACTTTGAAGAATGTCTGGCCGGAGCCAAAGAGTCTGCCGAGAACGTCCAGATTATTGTCGCTGATGTCGACGGGCTGAAACTTATTAATGACACTTTGGGTCATGCCAGCGGTGATATACTTCTCCGCCAGGCGGCAGAAGTATTAATAGAAGCGTGCCCTCCCGACGCCGTTATTGCCAGATTTGGCGGTGACGAATTTGCTGTGCTGCTTAAGGATCAATCCGCTGAAACTATTGCCGGCATATGCCGGCGGATTAAGGAGGGAGGTGTTGCCGCCGGTGATAACTCCACCGGCCTGACGTTAAGCATGTCGGTTGGTTATGCGATTAGTTCCGGTCGATCGAATGATGCCGGTGAACTCCTGAGAGAAGCCGATAATTATATGTACCGTGATAAGCTGCTCCATAGCCGCAGCACGCGCAGCACTATTGTTCAGACACTGAAAAAGGCGCTGGAGGTACGGGATTTCATAACTGAAGGTCATGCCGACCGGCTGCAGGATTTGGTGCGGTTGTTGGGTACGCAAATTGGCCTGACAGATGCTAAGTTGGCAGAACTGCAATTGTTTGCTCAGTTTCATGACATTGGCAAAGTCGGTATTCCGGACGGTATTTTATTTAAACCAGGCCGGTTGACGGCTGAGGAACAGGCCATAATGCGCAGCCACTCCGAGATTGGTTACCGTATTGCCCGGGCGGCGCCCGACCTTATGTTTATAGCCGATTGGGTGCTTAAACATCACGAGTGGTGGAATGGCAACGGCTATCCGCTGGGACTTAAGGGCGAAGAAATTCCGCTTGAGTGCCGCATTCTGGCCTTGGCTGACGCCTATGACGCCATGACCAATCAACGCCCGTACCGGGCACCGGTAAGTAAGGCTGATGCCATTGCCGAACTCAGGAAAAATGCGGGAATCCAGTTTGATCCCGGACTCACGGAAGTGTTTATCGGGATAGTAACAAAGTTGCCGTGAGATAACTTGCGTACTCCTGCCTTGGTGTGCTATAATTTATGAGTGTTTAAGTGGCTTTATAAAAGTGAGGTGCAAGACATGCAAGAAAAAATTCATCCTAAATTTGGTGAAGCTAAAGTAATTTGCGGCTGTGGCAATACATTTATGACTGGTTCGGTTAAAAAAGAACTGCGTGTAGATGTGTGCTCCAAGTGCCATCCGTTCTATACCGGCCAACAGCGTCAAGTAGCTGCCGGCGGACGTGTAGAAAGATTTAACAAGCGTTATGGCAATAACACTCAAGGTTAATTGGCAGCTTGGCTAATTGAACACATGAGGGGCAGCAGAGCAGCAATGCTCTGCTGTACTTATATATGAGACAGCTCATAATAATCTAAGAAAGAGGCGGGTATCGTGAGTGAGAAGAAGCCTTTTGTCGGCGGCCAGGCTGTTATCGAAGGGGTTATGATGCGCGGGCCGCAATATATTGCCACTGCTGTTCGCGAACCGTCCGGCACTATCACCGTCCAAAAAGAGCGGCTGACCTCGATTGCAGACCGCTATCCCCTTTTGAAAAAACCTATGCTGCGTGGTGTCGTGGCCTTAGTTGAATCGCTGGTATACGGTCTCAAAGCCTTGTCATTTTCAGCTCAAGCAGCAGGTGAAGAAGAAGAAACGCTGTCAACCGGGGAAATTGCCATAACTATGGTATTTTCTCTGGGATTGGCGATACTGCTGTTTGTCGTCATCCCCACTTATGCCGCTAAATATATTCATAGCGCCGTAACCGACGCGCGTTTGCTCAATACGTTTGAGGGAATATTACGGCTGGCGATTTTTTTTCTTTATATTCTGGGAATATCACTTATGAAAGATATTCAGCGCGTGTTTCAGTACCATGGCGCTGAGCACAAGACCATCCACACCTACGAAGCAGGCCAGGAACTTACGGTCGAAAACATCCGTAAATACAGCCGCCTGCATCCCCGGTGCGGCACCAACTTTTTGCTTATTGTTATGGTGGTAAGTATTGTCATGTTTGCCTTTTTAGGCTGGCCTGATCTTTGGCTCCGGATTTTATCCAGGGTAGTGCTGCTGCCGGTGGTGGCCGGGATTGCTTATGAGATCATCCGGTTTGCCGGGCGGAGCCGGGCCAAATGGGTGGCCTGTGCCATTACTCCCGGCTTATGGTTGCAGCAGTTAACCACCCGCGAACCGAGCGACGACCAGATTGAAGTAGCCATTGCGGCCTTGAACGCCGTACGACCCGACCAAGACGTAGAGGTGAAAACTGATGCTTGATAAACTACAGGCGATTGAAGATAAATTTTTAGAGTTGGAAGGCCGGATTAGTGACCCGGCGGTTATGGCTGATATGGGTGAATGGCAGAAGCTGACGAAAGCCCATAGCAAGATGGTCCCGGTTGTGGAAAAGTTCCGCGAGTATAAAAAAGCGCTCAAGGCCATTGATGATGCCCGTGAGATGCTTAAAGACAAACTTGACGACGAGTTCCGCGAAATGGTGGAAGCCGAGTATGCCGAGGCCAAGGAAAAAGCGGATTCGCTTGCAGAGGAACTGCGGATTCTTTTGCTGCCTAAAGATCCGAATGATGATAAAAACGTTATTGTAGAAATCAGAGGCGGCGCCGGCGGCGACGAAGCCGCGCTGTTTGCCGGCGATTTGTTCCGCATGTACACCCGCTATGCCGAAAACCAGGGCTGGCGGGTGGAAATACTGGATGCCAATGCGCCTGACCTTGGTGGTTTTAAGGAAGTAGTTTTTTCAATTGAAGGCGATGGCGCCTATTCCCGGCTTAAGTATGAGAGCGGCGTGCACCGCGTGCAGCGGGTGCCGACCACCGAGTCAAGCGGCCGCATTCATACTTCGACAGTAACGGTGGCCGTACTGCCTGAAGCTGAGGATGTTGATATCGATATCAATCCCAACGATCTGAGGATTGATACCTATTGCGCCAGCGGTGCCGGCGGCCAGCACGTTAATAAAACCGAATCGGCTGTTCGCATTACCCATTTGCCGACAGGCGTGGTGGTGCAGTGCCAGGACGAAAAGTCCCAACTCAAAAACCGGGATAAAGCTATGCGGGTTTTACGGGCTAAACTCTTGGAACTGGCTCAGGCCGAACAGGCCGCCGAAGTGGCCGAAGCCCGCAAAAGCCAGGTGGGCACCGGCGACCGCAGCGAGCGGATTCGGACCTACAATTTTCCGCAAGGCCGCGTTACCGACCATCGTATCGGTCTTACATTGCACAAGCTGGACTTTGTTTTGGACGGCGATTTGGACGAGATGATTTCGGCGCTGATAACTGCCGGGCAGAGCGAAAAACTAAGAGAAGTTGAGTAATATGAGTGAACAATGGACGATAACCTCAATTCTAAACTGGACCAAGCAGTACTTCGGCGGCAAGGGAATAGAAAATCCCCGGCTGGACGCCGAGGTACTGCTTTCCCATATCCTGGGCAAGGACAGGCTGTATTTATATACGAATTTTGACCAGCCGTTAACTCCTGAAGAACTGGCGGCCTATCGCGAGGTTGTCAAGCGGCGGGCGATGCGCTTGCCGGTGGCTTATATTACCGGACACAAGGAGTTTATGGGAATGGATTTTGCCGTCAGTCCGGCGGTGCTCATTCCCCGGCCGGATACGGAAATCCTTGTTGAAACTGCGCTCGCCCGTCTGGCCGCTGTGGAAACCCCGGTTGTGGCCGACTTGGGCACAGGCAGCGGGGCAATCATTATCAGTGTTTTGGCCAAGTTGACTAAAGGAACAGGCACGGCTGTCGATATTTCACCTGAAGCCCTGGCTGTTACCCAAGACAATGCCATGAGGCTGGGGGTTGCCGCACGGCTGGAGCTCTTTCAGGGCGATATGCTGCTGCCGCTTTTGGGCAAAAAGTTTGACGCCCTATTATCAAACCCTCCATATATTCCGGATAACGATATTGCCGGACTCAGCCCGGAAGTACGTCAGGAACCCCGGCTGGCATTGGCAGGAGGGCGTGACGGCTTGAATTTCTACCGGCGCATTGTGGCTCAAGGTGCTGAGTACCTCAATTCCGGTGGCTTTATTGCCGTCGAAGTCGGCATTGATCAGGCCGGCCCGGTAGCCGCGCTGGCTGATGAAACCAGCAGGCTGAAACCCGAAGCTGTGATCAAGGATTATAGCGGCATTGAGCGGGTGATAGTCTTCACACTTCGCTAACATGACAGAACAAACGAATCAAAAGAACCGTCCCCGTGATTCGTCCCCGTGATTCAAGAGGTGATGTGGATTGCGTACTAAATATTATAAAGTAGATTTGTCTGAGCCTGATTTATCTGTACTGGCTGCGGCGGCGGACATATTAAAACAGGGCGGGCTGGTGGCCTTCCCGACCGAGACTGTGTACGGCCTTGGCGCCAATGGGCTTGATGCGCACGCGGTCGCCGGGATATTCCGGGCCAAGGGCCGGCCGGCTGACAATCCGCTTATTTTACATATTGACAGTCCTGATAAAATTAATGATTTGGCGGTGTCTGTACCCGGAAGCGCTCAGGCATTAATCGGGCAATACTGGCCAGGGCCGCTTACTGTCATCGTGGAACGCCGGTCGTGTGTGCCTGATGCCGTGACCGGCGGGTTGAATACTGTGGCTGTACGGCTGCCGGCTTCGCTCATTGCCAGGGAGCTTATCCGTCTGGCCGGCGTGCCGGTAGCCGCGCCCAGCGCCAATATCTCAGGCCGTCCCAGTCCGACTGCCGCCCAGGACGTGCTGGCCGACATGGACGGCAAAATTGACGCCGTTATTGACGCCGGGCCGTGTGCCATCGGCGTTGAGTCGACAGTAGTCGACTGTACCACTCCGGTGCCAACGCTGTTACGGCCGGGCGGGATTACTTATGAAATGCTGACTGCCGTGTTGGGTGAAGTTGAAGTTGACCCGGCCTTGGCCGGTTCCCGGGCTGTGCCGAAATCGCCGGGAATGAAATATACGCATTACGCGCCGCTGGCCCCCATGTTTTTGGTTGAAGGCGACCGTTCAATCGTCGTGCGGGAGGTGCAGCAGGCCCTGGCTGCCGGCAAAAGAGTGGGCGCGGTGGTATCGGCCGAAACGGCGGCCGGTTTGCCGCCGGCGGCGATAACTGTTGTTTACGGGTCACACGCCGATGCACACGCCATTGCCGCCAACCTTTATACCGCACTTCGCAGCTTTGACAATAAGGCTGTTGATGTCATTTACGCCGAGGGCATTGCTGAGCAAGGCCTGGGACTGGCGGTCATGAACCGTATGCGCAAAGCGGCCGGTTATCGCATTATCCGCAATTAATAATCACATATCACTGCCAACCGGCACATATACATTAACAGACCGTTGCTAAAACCCATGTAAATCCAGGATTTGACGGTCGAAAAAATGATATGGCCAGCGGGGTGAGAAGCTTGAGCATTATTGAATTGTTTGTCCTGAGCGCAGCGTTAGGAACTGATTTATTTTCCGTGGCCGTGCCGATTGGTATGAATAAGGTGCGGCGGTTGGTTATCCTGCAGTCGGCTGTTGTATTTGCCGTATTTCACATTATTATGATTTTGGCCGGTTATCATATCGGTCATTGGCTGGGAACAGTAGTCGAACATGTGGGAGCCCATCATATTGATTGGCCGGTAGCCAATGTGCAAAACTTCGCCACCATTATCGGCGCTCTTGTATTGACAGGCTTAGGGATAAATATGGTCAAAGAAAATGTAAGCAGTCAGGAAAACCATTCGTCTGCCAATCCCTTGCACGGTGCGGCCCTGATGATGCTGGCGGCAAGTGTCAGCATTGATGCGCTGGCCGCCGGCTTCAGCCTGGGAATGATTGATGTTGACCTTTTTCGCCTGAGCATTATCCTGGGCTTGGTTATATTCGCCATTGCCGTGATGGGACTGGGACTTGGCCGCAAGTTAGGCCGGTATATCGGCGAACGGGCCGAGCTTGTCGGCGGCATTGTTTTAATACTCTTGGGAATGCATATATTATGGACGGCAATCTGTTAGTATGAGAAATTTTTTCCGGACACAAAATATGAGGGGTTGAACGAAGATGTTCAAAATTTTGCTTGTTTGCACCGGAAACACGTGCCGCAGCCCCATGGCGGCAGCGCTCCTGGCTCATAGGGCAGCCCAAGCCAACATGGCGGACAGTGTATCCGTCGAGTCGGCGGGGCTTGCGGCGTGTCGCCAGCCGGCTTCGGCGCCGGCCAGGGCGGTTATGCGCCAGGCTGGGTTGAATTTGGACAATCATATTTCGCAACAGCTTGAGCCTGCCCAGGCTGAAGCTGCCGACCTGGTGTTGACCATGACAGCAGCCCATAAACGCGCTGTGCTTGGTATGGCGCCGGGCGCGGCGGCTAAAGTATATACATTGGCTGAGTTTGCCGGACAAACGGGAGATGTGCCGGATCCGTTCGGCGGTAGTGAAGCCGAATACCAAAATTGCGCCAGCCAACTGGACAAGCTGCTGACCGGCTGCTGGGAAAAAATTGTCACTTTGGCAGGAAAAAAATGATAAATGTTGAAAAGTGTAATGACGTATCATTCTAGCCATAGAAAGGGTTGTTGAAGTGAAAGTAGCTATTGGCAGCGACCATGGCGGTTTTCGCCTAAAAGAAGAAATTAAAGTTTTATTAACCGAACTCGGTGTAGAATATCAGGATTTCGGCACATATACCCAGGAGTCGGTTGATTACCCCGACATTTCCCGCCAAGTAGCCGAATCTGTGGCTAAAGGCGAGTATGAGCGGGGCATTATTGTCTGCGGTACAGGCATTGGCGTCAGTATTGCCGCCAATAAGGTCAAGGGGATTAGGGCCGCGCTTTGTAATGACGTATTCTCGGCGCAAATGTCACGGGAACATAACGACGCCAATATCCTGACGCTGGGTGAACGCGTTATCGGCCCCGGCCTGGCCCGCATGATTGTCGAGGTTTGGCTTAAAACTGAATTTGCCGGTGGCCGGCACGCCCGCCGGGTGGAAAAACTTATGGAACTTGAACAGTGAACTTGTCCGGCTAATGCTGAATACCGGAGCAGAAGCAGACTTCCCGCTTATGGAAATGGAAGTCTTAGAATGAGACAAACGGGGTGAACTCATGGATACAGACTTGGCAACTATTGGCCGGCAGACAGTGCAGGCAACTGAAGAACTGCTGAAAATTGCTCAGCTAAAACCCGGCCAATTGCTGGTAGTGGGGTGCAGTACCAGTGAAGTGCAAGGCGCTCGTATCGGTTCCTATGGCTCAGAAGTAGTGGCCGCTCGCATTTTATCCGGTTTACTGAAAGTGTGTTCCTGGTATCAAGTTTATCTGGCCGTTCAGTGCTGCGAGCATCTTAACCGGGCGCTTGTGGTGGAACGGGCCATAATGGATAAGTATAACTTAGAAGAAGTAACCGTTATTCCGGTAGCCAAAGCGGGTGGCTCATTAGCTGCCCAGGCCATGCGCGAGTTTGCCGACCCGGTAGTGGTTGAAGCCATTGCTGCTCACGCCGGCATGGATATTGGCAGCACCCTCATTGGCATGCATATTAAAAAAGTGGCCGTGCCGGTGCGGCTGACGCAAAAATATATCGGGCAAGCCTATCTGACGGCAGCACGCACCAGACCCAAACTCATCGGTGGTGCGCGGGCAGTGTATGAAATGTGTTAAATGTGTTAAAAAGAAGATTGCTTCACTGGCGTTCGCAATGACGATAGTGAACGTCATTGCGAGCGCAGCGTGGCAATCTCTGTCCTGGTTATTTTTTTATACATAGGGGAGGATTATATGACAATACTTGCAGGAGTAGATCCGGAAATCGCACGGGCCATTGACCTTGAACGTACGCGCCAACAAAATAAGCTGGAGCTTATTGCCTCAGAAAACTTCGTAAGCAAAGCCGTCATGGAAGCTCAGGGGTCGGTACTTACCAACAAGTATGCCGAAGGCTACCCCGGGCACCGCTATTACGGGGGGTGCGAATGTGTAGACATTGTTGAACAGTTGGCTATTGACCGGGCCAAAGAACTGTTTGGCGCCGAGCATGTTAATGTCCAGCCCCATTCGGGTGCTCAGGCCAACACGGCAGTGTATTTTGCTTTCTTGCAGCCCGGTGATTTGATTCTGGGCATGAACCTGGCCCATGGCGGCCATCTGACGCATGGCAGCTCTGTTAATATATCCGGTCAGTATTTTAAAGTTGTTGCCTATGGTGTTGACGATGTTTCTCACCGCATTGATTATGACCAGGTTGCCGAACTGGCTTTCAAGCACAAGCCTAAAATGCTGGTGGCCGGGGCTAGCGCTTACCCCCGGATTATTGATTTTGCCCGTCTGGGTCAGATTGCCCGTGATGCCGGTGCCATGCTGATGGTTGACATGGCCCACATTGCCGGCTTGGTGGCTGCCGGCCTTCATCCCAGTCCGGTGCCGCATGCTGATATCGTTACCACCACCACTCATAAAACACTGCGCGGTCCGCGCGGCGGCATGATTATGTGCCGTGCCCGGTATGCCAAGGCTGTTGATAAAGCAATATTCCCCGGCATCCAGGGCGGTCCGCTTATGCATGTTATTGCCGCCAAAGCGGTAGCGCTCAAAGAGGCCCTGAGCCAGGAATTCCGGTTGTATCAGGGACAGATAATCAAAAACGCTCAGGCATTGGCCGAACGCCTCAGGCAAAACGGCTTTACCCTGGTCTCCGGCGGTACTGACAACCACCTTATGCTGGTTGATTTACGCGCGCAAAACATTACCGGCAAACAGGCCGAACATCTGCTTGATGAAGTAGGGGTTACCGTCAATAAAAACGCTATACCCAACGACCCGGCCAGCCCGTTGGTCACAAGCGGCATCCGCGTCGGTACGCCTGCCGTCACTTCCCGCGGCATGACGGAAGAAGATATGGCGGTCATCGGCGATATCATCGCAATGACCCTGAATCATCCGGCAGACAGCACTACCCGGGACAAAGCGCGGGCCATGGTGGAGAAACTGTGCCGCAAATACCCGCTGTATGCCGGCTAAAATGCCTTAGCCGGCGCCGTCGAAGAAACAACGGATTGCTTAGGCATTATTTAAGGAGAGATGAACACATGCAAGTGAAAATAATCGATCATCCGCTCATACAACACAAACTGTCGCTCATTCGCGATGTTAAAACCGGTACTAAGGAATTTCGCGAACTTTTAGAGGAAATCGCCATGCTGATGGCCTATGAATTGACGCGTAACTTACCGCTGGAGGAAACTCAGATTGAAACCCCGCTGACAACTTGCACCTGCAAGACCCTGTCGGGCAAAAAACTTGGCGTAGTGCCAATCCTGCGGGCCGGCCTGGGCATGGTCAACGGGATTGTCAAGCTGATTCCGGCGGCGAAAGTCGGCCATATTGGCGTATACCGCGATCCTGAAACCTTAAAGCCGGTTGAATACTACTGCAAACTGCCCAGCGATGTGGCTGAACGCGAATTCATTGTCATTGATCCGATGCTGGCAACCGGCGGTTCGTCGGTTGCTGCTATCGACATGCTTAAAGCCAGAGGTGCGAAACACATTAAGCTTATGTGCCTGGTAGCTGCGCCTGAGGGCGTAAACCTGGTCAACGACCACCACCCTGATGTTGAGATTTATGTTGCGGCAGTGGATAGCCATCTCAACGACCATGGCTATATCGTTCCCGGCTTGGGTGACGCCGGTGACCGCATTTTTGGGACTAAATAACAGTAATTTTGCACTTTGCCTATGAATATAGTGTTAATACACTGTTTCGCCCAAAGGGGGTAGAGCCATATTGAGTGACAAAAAAAAGGCGGCAGCCCGTCCGTCCTGGGATGAGTACTTTATGGACATAACCCGCGTGGTAGCTACTCGTTCTACCTGCCTGCGGCGTCAGGTAGGAGCCGTGATCGTCAAGGACCAGCGTCTGCTTGCAAGCGGCTATAACGGCGCACCGTGCGGACTGGCCCATTGCGGGGATAAAGGCTGTGTCCGGGCAGTTAACAAAGTGCCTTCAGGCGAACGGCAGGAGTTATGCCGGGGGCTTCATGCCGAGCAAAGCGCCGTTGTTCAAGCGGCTATGTACGGAGTACCCATACATGGCGCGACCATTTACTCTACCCATCAGCCCTGCTCGGCCTGCACCAAAATACTCATAAATGCCGGGATCAAACGCATTGTCTACCAGTACAGCTATCCGGACAAGTTGGCTGAAGACTTAGTCGCTGAAGCTGGAATCGAATATGTGTGTGTTGAGTAAACAATAATACTAAGGACTATATAGTATCCAATAAAGATTTACAGGCGTGTTGTTAGTATAAGCGTAAGTCAAGCGCCAGCGGTGGAGCGTTACTAACAACACGCCTAGAAAAAAATCTTTATTGGATTTCATATAGTTAGAAGGGTTGGAGATGCTGGCGCTTATAACTAGTCCTTCTGAGGTTTATTATGATAGAAGCTATATACCTTCCTAAACTTAATAATCTTGCCCCCACGCTGGACTCAACCCTGTTAAAAGCCATGGAGGAGGCCGGCGAACTAGCCCGCGCCGTGCTGAAGTTTTTGCCGTGGGAAGCATTAACCCTGGCCGAACTGGCGGACGAGCCCCAGGCGGTCAACCGTTTACGTGATGTGTCTGAGGAACTGCTTGATGTAGCCCAGACCTGTGTGACCATGATTTTCGTCATGGAAGATTATTTTGGCGTTGACGCTGACGGTTTAATTGGCGAGCACCTTGGCAAACTGGCGGACAAAGGATATGCTTATGATGAGAGCCAAAGCTACCGGATTACCACGATAAAAAACTTGCATGGCGGCAATTATAAATATATCAGCCTGCCGCACCTCAAAATTGACGATGTAACCCTGTTGACGACCGTGTGTAAAATTCAGGAGGAACTGGGCGAACTCACTCAATTTCTTGGCAAGCATGCCGGCGCATCAGGCGAAGGGATCCGGCTAAATGCCCAGGAAGTCAACCGTGGCGCTGCTTTGGAACTTTTAGATGTCGCGCAGTGCTGCTTTACCATGATGTATATTCTGGCCGAGCGGTATGCCGTAGATATCCCGGCGCTTGTTGCCTTGCACGTAGACAAGCTGCGCCGTAAAGGCTACTGTTGAGCCCAATACCGGCTTTTCCGCGCATAATGATGATAAATAAAGGTATACTGTACTTATTTGATGCATATAGATATTCGTAATGAAAACAATAAGGATACCGGATTATTTGCTTGTTAATTGCCGATTGACAAGTTTTACACAGTTGAGGTACAATGAGTGTTGCGTAGAAAAGAGGTGTTATAATATGCAAACATATATAGTGGCTTTTACTGTTGCCCTGGCAGCAGCTTACTTTATTACTCCTCATATTAAGGACTTAGCCATTAAAGCAGGAGCCATGGACGCTCCTGACGCTCGGAAAGTGCATACTATACCCATTCCCCGTATGGGTGGACTGGCAATATATTTTGGGTTTGTTCTGGCGGTGTTGTCCAGCATGCACATTAGCCATGAAATTTTGGGGTTGCTCTTGGGCGGCACTGTCATTTTGGCAGTGGGGATTATTGACGACTTAAGGCAATTGCCGGCTAAGGTCAAGCTGTTAGGCCAGATCGCGGCGGCCGCTGTGCTCATCATGTTCGATATTCGTATTGAATGGCTGACAAATCCATTTGGTGATATGATCTATGTTGAGTACTTATCCATTCCCCTTACTGTTTTGTGGGTGGTCAGCCTTACGAATACAGTCAACCTCATTGACGGGTTGGACGGATTGGCGGCAGGGGTATCGACAATTGCCTCAATCACTATTTTGCTGGTCGCGTTGGAGCAAGATTTCTGGACGGTAGCCATTTTGACAGCGGCGCTGGCCGGTAGTGCCCTGGGCTTTTTGCAGCATAATTTTAATCCGGCCAAAATTTTTATGGGTGATACCGGCAGCATGTTCTTAGGGTATATGCTGGCGGCCGTTTCTGTGCTTGGCACCGTTAAAAGCGCGGCCACGATTGCGTTGGTTGTACCCATCGTGGCCCTGGGACTGCCGATTATGGACACGGCCTTTGCCATTATTCGCCGCTACATGAGTGGCCGGCCAATTTTTAAACCGGACAAGGGGCACTTGCACCACCGTCTGCTGGCTTTAGGCTTAAGCCAAAAACAGGCTGTACTGCTCATGTATGTAATTAGCGGTTGTCTGGGTGTAAGCGCTATTGCCCTGACTGAGGTAAGCAAAGTGTCCGGCGCGCTCATATTGCTGCTCATTATCACAGCAGCGTTTTTTGGCGCCAAAAAAATTGGCGTGTTGAAAAATAACGACGGTGTGCTTAAAGATAGCGATTCGGTTAAGAGCCATTAAGCCTGAATTGCATTGAATATATTCACAAGATTATGGGGCGGGCAGATATGCCCGCCCCATATCTGTAAAGGAAGGTACGTTATTTATGTCACATGTTAAGGTAATGACTGTCTTTGGCACCAGGCCTGAAGCCATTAAAATGGCGCCGGTGGTATTAGAGTTAGCCAAATATCCTGAATACATAACGCCGGTGGTGGCGGTAACGGCCCAACACCGTGAAATGCTTGACCAGGTGCTCAATCTATTTAAAATTACTCCTGACTATGATCTTGATATCATGAGCCGGGGTCAGACTTTGTTTGACATAACCTGCCGGGCCATGCAGGGCCTTAATGAGGTATTGGTCAAAGAAAAGCCTGACATTGTTCTTGTTCATGGTGATACCACTACAACTTTTGCCGGGGCGCTGGCCGCCTTTTACCACCAGGCCGCAGTCGGGCATGTTGAGGCCGGTCTGCGGACAGGCAATAAGTATTCGCCGTTTCCTGAGGAAATGAACCGTAAATTGACAGGGGCTTTAACTGATATTCACTTTGCGCCTACCGCTACTGCCAGGCAAAATTTGCTTCAGGAAAATATTACGGGTGAATCTGTCTTTGTTACCGGTAACACCGTGATTGATGCCTTAAAAGTTACCGTGGACCCCGCTTACCGCTTTACTGACCGGTTGCTGCAGAACATTGACTATGACAACCGTAAAGTTATTCTGGTCACCACGCACCGCCGTGAGAATCTGGGCGAACCCATGCGTCATGTTTATCAGGCATTGCGGGATATTGTTACAACCTTTTCCGATGTGGAAATCGTTTTTCCGGTACATAAAAACCCCCTGGTGCGTCAGGTGGTTCAGGACGAATTGGGCGGAATTGAGCGCGTCAATTTAATCGACCCGCTTGATTACCAGCCGTTTGCCAATCTCATGGCCAGGTCTTACCTGGTGCTCACCGACTCGGGCGGCATTCAGGAAGAAGCGCCGGCGCTCGGTAAACCGGTGTTGGTGCTCAGGGACACCACTGAGCGTCCGGAAGCCGTGACAGCCGGGACAGTTAAGCTTATTGGCACTGACCGGGAACAGGTGTATGCTGCAACGCAAAAGTTGCTTGTTGATGATGTTGAATATCAGCGTATGGCCAATGCTGTTAATCCTTACGGGGATGGTCAGGCATCCCGGCGGATTGTAGCGGCTATTTTATATAAATATGGTTTAACCGCCCGGTGTCCGGATGAATTTAAGGCCGGAAATAGTTAATACAGGGTTTACAGTTGCTCTGAATTTGTTAAATTTTTCATGCTTTTTGTAATTTTTGTGCAGGATTTTGCCGCTGAGTATAGAATAATATATTACTTAAATCACTGCTTTTTTTGGGTATATTTTGCTGAAAAATTATATCTCTTTGCTTTAGCGGGTATAATAGCTAGAAATTGCTTTAGACTTTTGTGAGGTGAAGAGAAATGCCCGGTAAAGACAAGGGAGTGTGGTCAGCCTTTGGCCTGGCAGGGTCTATCGGGCTAAACATGGTGGCAAATATCGCAGTTGGGCTGTTTTTGGGCCGTTGGGCCGACAGCCGTTTGGACAGCTCCCCCTGGGCTACCGTGGCCGGTATTGTGCTGGGTATGGTGGCGGGGCTATGGGCTACCTACAAGAAGATTGTTAAGTGAAAGGATTTTGAGCAGTTTTTTTTTAAGAACAGAGGAGGCTTTGGTGCGTAAAAGCGTACTGCTTAATGACGATTATGCCGCCCGCGTGCGGCGGACATTGATTTATTTGCTGGCTTGGGGGTTATTGGTAACTTTAAGCGCTGTATTATCCGGCAAAATATTTATCGTACCGGGTTTATTGCTGGGATGGTCCGGAAGTTTGATCTATTTCCTGCTCATGTGCCGCCGGGTGAAAAAAAGCGCCGACTTGCCGCCCGGGCAAGCGGTCGCTTCGATGCGGGCCGGCTGGCTGCTGCGGTTTGGCTTTATCATTGCAATACTTGTTTTATCAATACAGGTGCCGGGAATTGATTTCTGGGCGGCAGTAGTGGGACTGTTCTCACTTCATATAATACTCATGCTAGATGCCGTTTACATCGTGGTTGCAGGACTTATTGCAAATTCAAACAACCCTAAAATTAACTCAGGAAAGGAGTGAAAGTAAAAGTATGGGACATGGTGGAGGAGGCCATGAGATTGGCGGACATAAGCTGGCGCATTTTGCCGGACTTACCTTTAATCTCGACACCTTATACATGACATGGCTGGCCATGGGCATTGTCATAATTCTGGCAGTAATTGCCACCCGGCGGCTGGAACTTGTTCCCCGGGGCTGGCAAAATTTTCTGGAAATGGCGGTTACCGCCTTGCTTGACCAGATTGAGAACACCATGGGGCCGAAAGGCAAAAAACTGGCGCCGCTTATTATTACCCTGTTTTTGTTTCTGGTTGTTGCCAACGAATTGGGGTTGATTCCGGGATTGACCTCGCCGACCAATGATATTAACACTACACTGGGATTGGCCTTGATGGTTATTGTCCTGGTACATATTCTCGGTGTTATTGAACGAGGGCCTGTCAGGTATTTTAAACACTTTTTTGAGCCGTTCATTCCCTTTGTTATCATTAACATTATTGAAGAACTGGCCAAGCCTATTACCTTATCCTTCCGTCTCTTCGGTAATATTTTGGCCGGTGAAATTCTGCTCATCATCCTGGGCATGCTGGTGCCGTATGTTATTCCGACGGCGTGGCTGGCCTTCAGCGTGTTTGTTGGCGTTGTTCAGGCATTCATTTTTACTATGCTGTCCATGTCGTATTTGTCCAACTCACTGAAAGACGAACATCACTAATATTTGTGATACACCCTATTGCCCAAAACTGAACATGAGAGAAAGGAGGAATTATAGTGGAACATGCCATTATTATTGCAGCCTCTGCCATCGGAGCCGGTTTGGCCATCGGTTTAGCCGCCATTGGCGCCGGTATCGGTGACGGTGCGGTAACCGCGAAGGCAATTGAGGGTATGGCAAGACAACCCGAAGCAAAAGGGACTATTCTCGTAAACATGTTGATTTCGGTAGGTTTGATCGAGTCTATTCCTATTATTGCGGCGGTTATTGCCATTGTGCTGGTATTTGCCAATCCGTTTATTAAGTAATCTAAGCGTTATCGGGCGACTGGCAGAGTGTGCTTATGCCTTCTGCCAGCGCTCCCCTTATACGCCGGAAAGAGGAGGGGCCCTCAATTGGTTGATTTGAATGCGACGCTTATAGCGCAAATTATAAATTTCCTTATACTTGTTGCTATCTTAGCTAAAGTGGCATATAAACCGCTGATGCAAGCACTGGCTGACCGGCAGGCCAAAATCGCTGAAAGCCTGGAAACGGCTGAACAGGAAAAGCAAGCTGCTGAGAAACTTAAGCAGGAATACCTTGCCCAACTGGCCGAAGCCCGGACTCAGGCTCAGGCTATTGTCGAAAAGGCCGCCAAACTGGCTGAACAGACTAAAGAGGAAATACTCAAAGAAGCCCGGGAAGAAAGCGCCCGCCTGTTAAAAGCCACTCAGGAAGAAATCGCGCTCGAACGTGAACGGGCCATCGCCGAACTTAAAGGTGAAGTTGTAACTTTGGCAGTAGCCGCAGCCTCCAAGATTATCGCCCAAAACATGGACGAACAAGCTAACGCCAAACTTGTTGATGATTTCATCAGTAATCTGGACGGCAAGAAAATAGGTGGTCTGCCATGCTAACCAATCAATTAGCTCTCAAATACGCCCAGGCTATCTATGAGATTGCTAATGAAAAAGCTATGCTGGACACGGTGGAAACGCAGCTTAAGTTAGTTGAAGCCACAATTGCAGGACATGCCGATTTGGCTACGCTCATGTATCACCCGCTTGTGCCGGCGCCGGCAAAAAAGGAAACAATTAACAGTGTTTTTGCCGATGATTTGGACGGTTTTGTAAAAAACTTTTTACTGCTGCTCATTGATAAACGCCGGGAACCTGCGTTGCCGGCCATTATCCGTGAGTACATACGACTGGCAAATGAAGCCAGAAATATTGCTGAAGCCCAAGTATTTACCGCCAGGGAACTTAGCAAAGACCAGCTTGACGCATTGGCGGCCAAGCTAAGCAAAGTTACCGGCAAAAATATTGTGCTTAAGACCGTTGTCGACGGGGAGTTGCTTGGCGGTGTTATTGTCAAAATCGGCGACAAACTGATTGATGGTAGCGTAGCCCGCCAACTCAAGGCGCTTAAATCGGCGTTGCTGACAAAACAAGCTACTGCTGTGTAGTCTCAGTAATTTTTTCGTTTAAAGGCTGTGAAGTCTCGTCACCAGCCTGGCTGTAGACTTTATGATTGGGGTGAAATCTAGAGATATGAAAATGAGGCCAGAAGAAATAACGGCCATCATCAAACAACAAATTGAGCATTATCAGGTAGATCTCAATGTTGATGATGTTGGCACCGTTATCGAAGTAGGCGATGGTATCGCCCGGATTCACGGCCTGGAAAAGGCCATGGCCGGTGAATTGTTAGAGTTTCCGCATGACGTTTTCGGCATGGTGCTCAACCTTGAGGAAGACAATGTCGGCGCCGTACTTTTGGGTGGCGAAATCGAAATCAAGGAAGGCGACACCGTGCGCCGGACAGGGCGCATCATGCAGGTCCCCGTTGGCGAAGCTATGGTTGGACGCGTAGTAAACGCTATTGGCCAGCCTATTGATGGTAAAGGGCCGATTAGCACCACCGAATTCCGCCCTGTTGAATATCGCGCCCCGGGCATTGCCGATCGTCAGTCTGTTAAAGAACCGCTGCAAACAGGCATCAAAGCCATTGACTCCATGGTGCCCATCGGCCGCGGCCAGCGCGAACTTATTATCGGTGACCGCGGTACCGGTAAAACGGCCATTGCTGTGGATACAATTATTAACCAAAAAGGCCAGGGCGTTATCTGTATTTATGTTGCCATTGGACAAAAAGCTTCGACTGTTGCCCGTGTAGTTAAAACGCTGGAAGAAGCCGGCGCTATGGACTACACTATTGTTGTTGCCGCTACTGCATCTGACAGCGCTCCGCTGCAGTACCTGGCGCCTTATGCCGGGGTTGCCATGGGCGAATACTTTATGTATAAAGGTGGCGCTGTGCTGTGCGTGTATGACGATTTGTCCAAACACGCTATGGCATACCGGGCCATGTCGCTTTTATTACGTCGTCCTCCCGGACGCGAAGCTTATCCGGGCGATGTATTTTATTTACATTCCCGTTTATTGGAACGGGCGGCCAAATTGTCCAATGAACTTGGCGGCGGCTCGATTACCGCTCTGCCGGTTATCGAAACTCTGGCCGGTGACGTATCGGCGTATATTCCGACCAACGTCATCTCTATTACCGATGGTCAGATATTCCTTGAAAGCGAATTGTTCTACTCCGGTATCCGTCCGGCCATTAACGCCGGCCTGTCGGTATCACGGGTAGGCGGTTCGGCTCAGATAAAAGCCATGAAACAGGTAGCAGGCCGGCTGCGCCTTGACTTGGCACAATACCGCGAATTGGCGGCATTTGCCCAATTTGGTTCAGACCTTGACAAAGCCACCAAAGCTCAGCTTGACCGTGGTCAGCGGATGATGGAAATCTTAAAGCAGCCGCAATATGTGCCAATGCCGGTAGAAGAACAGGTTATGGCCATTTATAACGGTATTCACGGCTACCTTGACGATGTAGCTGTTGAGGATGTCACTAAGTTTGAGCAGGACTTCCTCAAATTCATGCGTAGCAATTACGCCGAAGTGGCCAAAACCATCAGGGAGAAGAAAGTCCTTGACGCTGAGACTGAGGTGGTTCTCAAAAAAGCCATTAAAGAATTTAAAGACACTTTTGTTAAAGTTGAAGCGGCGAGGTGATAACATATGGCTAGCGCCAGGGATATCCGCCGCCGCATTAAAAGTGTAAAAAATATTCAGCAGATTACCAAGGCTATGAAAATGGTTGCTGCTGCCCGCTTGCGCCGGGCGCAGGAACGCGCCATCGCCAGCAAACCATACACAGATAAGATTCGGGAGGTACTGGCCAATGTGGCTGCCAATGCCCGTGATGCTTCCCACCCGCTATTAGACGTGCGGGAAGTAAAACAAGTTGGCTATCTGGTGTTAAGTGCTGACAAAGGCTTGGCCGGGGCATACTCTTCCAATTTAATCAAAGAGGTTTTGCCCCAGGTCCGTGGCAAAGATAACGTCAGGCTGGTAACAGTAGGCCGCAAAGCCCGCGATTATTTTAAACGGCGCGGCTATAAAATTGATGGCGAATATACCGGTTTTTCAGAAAAGCCGTCGTATCAAGACGCAGTCATGCTGGCCCGGTTTATGGCTGACAAGTTTGTAACCGGCGAGTATGATGAAATCTATCTTACTTATACTCACTTTTATTCGCCCATTAGTCAGAAGCCGACAACTGTTAAACTGCTGCCGGTGGCTGGAATCGGTGACGGGGAAGAAATACCGCAGACTGAGTACATATTCGAACCGTCAGCCGGTGAGGTTTTGAGCTTGCTCTTGCCGCGCTATTTGGAAACAGTAATTTATGGAGCGCTCTTACAATCAGCGGCCAGCGAACTGGGCGCCAGGATGACTGCCATGGGTTCGGCGACTGATAACGCGCAAGAACTCATTTCCAAACTGACCTTAAACTACAATAAAGTACGCCAGGCCACCATTACCCGGGAAATTTCCGAGATTGTGGGCGGCGCCGAGGCGCTTAAGTAGAAGGCTCAAAGAAGTTAAGGAGGGGAAACCCTGTGAATATCGGTAGAGTTATACAAGTTATCGGTCCTGTTATTGACGTTGAGTTTCCCCCGGAAAAACTGCCTGCCATTTACAACGCTGTCACAATTGACGAAACAGTTGGTGACGTGCATGTCAAGCTGACTGCTGAAGTAATGCAGCACCTGGGTGACAATACCGTGCGCTGCGTAGCTATGTCCTCGACTGACGGCCTTACCCGCGGCATGCAGGCAGTAGACACCGGGGCGCCGATTAAAATTCCTGTCGGCAAAGGCACTTTAGGACGGGTATTTAACGTATTGGGGGAAACCGTTGACAATAAACCGGACCAGGTTACAGCCGAAGATTACTGGCCCATTCACCGGCCGGCGCCGGCGTTCGAGGATCAGGAAACCGCGACTCAAATACTGGAAACAGGCATTAAGGTTGTTGACCTCATTGCCCCGTACGCCCTGGGCGGTAAAATCGGCCTGTTTGGCGGCGCCGGCGTAGGCAAGACCGTACTTATCATGGAACTCATCCGCAATATTGCCACCGAGCATGGCGGCTATTCAGTATTTTCGGGCGTGGGTGAACGTACCCGCGAAGGCAATGACTTGTGGAATGAAATGATGGAATCGGGCGTTATTGATAAAACGGCGCTGGTGTACGGCCAGATGAACGAACCGCCTGGAGCCAGGATGCGTGTAGGCCTTACCGGTCTTACTATGGCCGAATATTTCCGTGATGTTGGTGGCCAGGACGTGCTCCTGTTCATTGACAACATTTTCCGGTTCATTCAGGCCGGTTCCGAGGTTTCGGCGCTTTTAGGCCGGATGCCGTCGGCAGTAGGCTATCAGCCCACCCTGAGCACCGACGTTGGCGCTCTGCAGGAACGGATTACTTCGACTAAAAAAGGGTCCATTACTTCGGTTCAAGCCGTATACGTGCCTGCCGACGACCTTACCGACCCGGCGCCGGCGGCTACCTTCGCCCATCTTGACGCCACTACGGTATTATCCCGGCAGATTGCCGAACTTGGTATCTATCCGGCTGTTGACCCGCTGGACTCGACTTCCCGGATTATGGACCCGCATGTTTTGGGTGAAGACCATTACCAGGTTGCCCGCGGGGTGCAGGAAGTCCTCCAGCGCTATAAGGAACTTCAGGATATTATCGCGATTCTGGGTATGGAAGAGCTGTCTGACGAAGATAAGCTGACTGTTGCCCGGGCGCGGAAAATTCAAAGATTCTTGAGCCAGCCGTTCTTCGTGGCCGAAGCGTTTACCGGCACTCCCGGCAAATACGTTCCCCTCAAAGAAACGGTGCGCGGCTTTAAAGAAATTTTAAGTGGCAAACATGATGATTTGCCCGAAAATGCATTCTATATGGTCGGTACTATTGATGAAGCGGTGGAAAAGGCTCGCAAAATGAAGGGGGAGTAATACATGGCCAATAAGATTAGGCTGGATATTGTTACTCCTGATCGGGTGGTCTACTCCGAAGACGTCAATATGGTTATCGCCAGAGCTACTGATGGCGACCTTGGCATTCTCCCGGGGCATGCGCCGCTTATTGCCGGTCTTGAAATTTGGCCGCTACGTGTTTTAAAAGACGATGGCGAGCAACTGTTATCACTTTGCGGCGGATTTATCGAAGTCCGGCCGCAAAAGATCACTGTGCTGGCCAGTTGCGCGGAGTTGCCGGAAGAAATTGATGTTACGCGGGCCGAGGCGGCTAAAGAGCGGGCCGAATCCCGGTTAAAAGGCGGCATGCCTGACATCGACGTCCACCGGGCTGAAATGGCACTTAAACGGGCCATGATGCGTCTCAAAGTTGCTGATAGAAAATTTTAGTTTTAAAAAACAAGCAGGTGTAAAAAGCCTGCTGTTTTTTGTTTCCAGTCACCATAATTTACATTGAATAACACGCCTAAATACTGGCAAAAATGAACATAACGATATTATTTTTAAGTTATTTATAGGACACAGGACTCTTGCTTACCCGATACGGTGATGATAAACTATTAGAGGATTAACTTTAGTACTAAAACCAGAACTAAGGAGTCTAATTAAGTAACTTACCGCTGTGGTGGGAGGAAACTTTTGTGGAAAAATTAATTATTCGAGGGGGCAAACGCCTGTCTGGCACAGTAAAGATAAGCGGCGCGAAAAATGCCGTGCTGCCGGTTATTGCGGCAACACTATTGGGGACAACTCCCAGCACCCTGGAAGAAATACCGGATCTTGAGGATGTCCGCACAATCACCGAAGTGCTTACGCATCTGGGGGCGGCGGTAAGAGTTGAACCAGAGACACTATATATTGACAGCACGAATATTACGGCTTGCGAGGCTCCGTATGAGCTTGTGCGGAAAATGCGGGCATCTTTTCTGGTTATGGGCCCGTTATTGGCGCGGGAGGGTTGTGCCAAAATCTCGTTACCGGGCGGCTGCGCCATTGGTACCCGGCCAATTGACCTGCATTTAAAAGGCTTTGAAGCATTAGGTGCTGAAATTGTCATGGGCCACGGTTTTATTGAAGCCAAAGCGCCCCAGGGACTTAAAGGAGCGAGAATTTATCTGGATTTTCCCAGTGTTGGCGCAACCGAGAATATCATGATGGCCGCCAGTATGGCTAGGGGCCAGACAATTATTGAAAACCCGGCCGAAGAGCCGGAAATTGTTGATCTGGCCAACATGCTAAACCACATGGGCGCTAATATCCGCGGCGCCGGTACCAAAATTATTAGAATTGAAGGCGTAACTGAGCTGAAAGGCGCTTGCCACTGTGTGATTCCTGACCGGATTGAGGCCGGCACATATATGGTGGCGGCAGCTATGACCGGCGGTGATGTATATGTGGAAAACGCTCTGACCGAACATTTAAAGCCGGTAATTGCCAAACTGAAAGAAGCCGGTGTTGTTATTGAGGAAGACATAAACGGTGTCAGGGTACGCGGTACCGGCACTGTGCGGTCAGTAGATATTAAAACCTTGCCTTACCCCGGTTTTCCCACCGATATGCAAGCCCAGTTTATGGCGCTTATGACGATTGCTCAAGGTACCAGCATAGTTACCGAGACCGTGTTTGAAAACCGGTTCATGCATGTCGACGAACTCAAACGCATGGGTGCTTCGATTAAGATTGACGGACGCAGCGCTGTGGTTGAAGGTGTGCCCAAACTGACCGGCTGCCCGGTCAAAGCTACCGACCTTAGAGCAGGTGCGGCCTTGGTGTTGGCCGGATTAGTGGCTGAAGGCCAAACCGAGATTGGCTATATTCATCATATTGACCGCGGTTATGACCGGTTAGTGGAAAAATTCCGCGGCCTTGGTGCTGATATTGAACGCGTAAGTTAGCTGCACTAATTAATCTCAACATCACATGTAAACCCAATATAAACCAAAGCGAGATTGCTTCACATGCGTTGGTAATGACGGTGTATTACCGTCATTACCAACACAGCGCGGCAGTCTCTTTTTTTATTTACTCATACCGTGTAGCTTGTATGCATATTATGAATCATAAGCGTGCATAACAGCGCGAATTGCCGGTAAGAAGGTGAGAAGGTGAGATATGTAATAATTTACGGTATATTGCTCGTAATATTGACAGTTATCGTCATTCCCACGGTAGTAGTGCGGGGGACCGGCGGCGGGGGACGTGATGCGGCAGCGACCAGACAGCCTGTTACCTATCAGGGTGAGGATATTACCATTAAAGTATATATGCATGAAATAAATCAAATTGTATCCATGAACCTGGAAGACTATGTAAAAGGAGTGGTGGCAGCAGAGATGCCGGCGGAATTTGAGCTTGAGGCACTTAAGGCGCAAGCTGTTGCGGCCCGCACCTATGCAGTTAAGCATATGGCGTTATTTGGCGGGACAGGATCAACCGACCATCCGGGAGCTGATGTAAGTACCGACCATAATGACAGTCAAGCCTGGTACAACGAGACCAAACTCAAAGCCCTGTGGGGGGCGAATTATAGTAAATACTGGGAAAAAATCAACCAGGCAGTAGATCAAACGCGCGGGTTAATCATAACCTATAACGGTGAACCCATTAACGCAGTATTTCATTCCACCAGCGGGGAACGCACAGCCAGTGCCAAAGAAGTATGGGGCTTTGATTATCCTTATTTAAAAAGTGTAGCCTGTAAATGGGATCAAACATCCCCCCGCTACCATGATGCCAAAGAAATTTCGCTGGCTGAGCTTGAAGCCCGGCTGGGCGCCGACGCCGGGATTGTAGCCGCCGCTCAAAACGGCGGGGAAACCACTATCGCCAGCATTATCGAGCGTACAGACTCAGGGCGGGTAAACAAGGTGCGAATCGGTTCAAAAACATTATCCGGCCTCGAAGTCCGGCAAAAACTTGACCTGCGCTCGGTAAACTTTACCATTGAACCGGTCGGTGATAAACTGGTATTCAAAACCATAGGGTACGGTCACGGCGTCGGCCTGTGTCAGTATGGCGCCAACGGCCAGGCAAAGGAAAATTGGAATTTCCGCCAAATACTAACGTACTATTATACCGGAGTGGCCATTAAGAATATTTTCGGCTCATAATATAAAAGATTGCTTCGCTGTCGCCCGCAATGACGTAATGGCGAGGCCGCACCATCCCGGTCATTGCGAGCGTAGCGTGGCAATCTCTCCCCTCCAATCTCACCGCAACTATGTTTATACATATACAATAACTGGGCATAATATCCATGAGGTGATAATATGCCCGGTAAATGGTGGACCAAGCTAACACGGCTTGGATATTTGGGTCCGGTATTGACGGCCGGTGCGCTGTTGGTAATGGCGTCGTTACTCATGTTTGCCGTAGTCAGTACCCTGGGACCGGCTTCTCAGCCACCGGCTGCAAAAATCGCACCAGTGGTAGAACCGGTGCAGCGGGCACAGGCTGATTCGCCTGTTCCGGCGCCAGCCAATCCGGAAGCTCCGGTTATTCGTCAAGAGTTGTCTGCTGAGACACAACTCCCGTCCCTGCCGGTCCGGACGGTCGCCACTATGGCCGGCAGCGACAGGGCAGCCGGCAATGAGGCCATCCGTGAGCTGTGGAACGGGAAGCTGATTAAGGGTTTTGGTTGGCAATTACATCCGGTGTATCAGGATTGGCGGTATAACACCGGTGTTGATATCGGCGGCGGTGAAGGCCAGGTAGTGCCGGCTCTGTTAAACGGTGAAGTAACCGACATATTTACTGACCGGCAGTATGGACTGACAGTAGCCGTCAAAAGCGGTAAGTATACCGTCTGCTATAGTTCCCTTGCCAGTGTGGCTGTGGATAAAAATAGCATAATCGAAACAGGCAGACCTGTCGGTTCAATGGGAATGAGCCCTGCGGAACGCGAGCCGCATCTGCATCTGGCTGTCAAGAATACCGCCACCCAAGAATATATTGACCCGAACGAGCTATTTCCCAATATTCCACAATAAGTAAGACTACTGAATTAATTCGAGATTCAGTCAATTAATGACCTTTGGCCAAGGTCATTTTTTCTTTTCCTTCGCATATACATGTTAGCAAAGGGCTTAAAAGGACGGGCGCGAGGGGGAAGAGAATGAATGAAAGAATATATTCGCAAGCGGGTGCTGGATATATGCAATCACATTATAGAAACAAAACATACAGTTCGCCAGACAGCCACCGTATTTGGGGTGAGCAAAAGTACCGTGCATAAAGATTTACCAAAAGTGAACGGTGAAGAATGCAGCGAATTTAACAGTGATAACGGAGTATGGATTTTTCATACTCCGTTTATATATGCCTCAAAAAATGTTGAATTATGCGATTTATTGATGTAATTTAGTGTTTATTTAATGAATAAATTCGTTGATTTTTACAGGAAAATATATTATACTGTTGACAACAATCGTAAGGAGAATGTCGCTATGTACCGGAAAATCATGGAATATCTTAAAGAATGGAAGAAAAGCCCCTATCGGAAACCACTGATTTTACAAGGTGCAAGGCAAGTGGGCAAGACCTATTCCGTGCTTGAGTTTGGCCGTGAGCACTATGAGAATATTGCTTACTTTAACTTTGAAACCAATCCGCAGCTTATTAAAACCTTCGCTGAGAGTCTGGAACCAGGCTACCTTATTCCGATACTTTCCCGGCTGGCCAATCAGACCATTATCAGGGAAAAGACGCTGATTGTTCTGGATGAGGTTCAGCTTTGTGAACGGGCATTAACCTCGCTCAAATACTTCTGTGAAAATGCGCCGGAATATCATATCATTGCTGCCGGAAGTCTATTAGGCGTTGCTGTCAACCGTGAACAATTCTCGTTCCCCGTGGGCAAGGTGGACATTAAGACGCTTTATCCGATGGACATGGAAGAATTTTTGCTTGCCTGTGGCGAGGAAGACCTTGTCAATCAAATCAAAGATTGTTTTGCCCACGATACGCCGCTGCCTTCTGCTTTGCATGAAGCAGCTCTGCAATATTACCGCCAATACCTTGTTGTCGGGGGGATGCCGGATTGCGTCAACAAGTATCTTGAAACAAAGAACTTCATTCTGGTCCGGCATACACAGGATATGATTTTGACCAGCTATTTGAGCGACATGAGCAAGTATAATACGGCAAATGAAATCAAGAAGACGCATCTTGTCTATGATAATATCACTGTCCAGCTTGCCAAACAGAATACCCGTTTTCAATACAAGCTGGTTAAAAAAGGCGGCAGGGCAGCTGAATTTGAAAACGCTATCGAATGGCTTACACTTTCCGGCATTGTCATGAAGATATATCGCGCGGAGCAGCCGAAAAAACCGCTGGAAAACTATCGCGATATTGATTCTTTTAAAATCTATGTTTCTGATGTGGGTTTGCTTTGTGCGAAAAAAGACATCGTTCCCGAGGATGTGCTGTTCTTATCTGATGAACTGAACGACTTCAAGGGCGGCATGGTGGAAAACTATGTGTGCTGCCAGCTTACCGCCAACGGATATACCAGTTATTATTGGGTGTCTGACCGCAGCGCGGAAGTAGATTTTATTATTCAGCGCCAGGGAAGCATCATTCCTATTGAGGTTAAATCGGCAGATAATACTAAGTCGAAAAGCTTGGGTATTTATATTCGAACCTATAAACCGGAGTATGCCGTCAAATTGTCAACAAAAAACTTCGGTTTTGAAGACGGCAAAAAGACGGTTCCGCTGTACGCCGCTTTTTGTCTATGACCCGAAGAAATCTTGATACCGGTGGATTGGATTCACACGGGGAATATTTTGTTATAATATTATTGCGGACGCATAAATGAAAAAAGGAGAATGGGGATGGACATAGCTGCTGAAGAAGAGTCCCGTATTAATGCGATTATGAATGAAATCGTTGCCAGGGTGAAGGGTATTTTCGGCGAGAATTTGCGTCAAGTCCTTCTTTTTGGCTCTTATGCCCGCGGTGAGCAGGAAGAATATTCGGATATGGATATAATGGTATTGGTAAACCTTACGGATGAAGAAGTTAAAGCATATAATGATGCTATCGTCGATATTATGAGTGATATATCTTTAAAATACGGAGTATTGCCGGCGATTATCGGAAAGAACTATGACCATTTCTATCGCTGGGTTCCTTATCTACCCTTGTATCGAAATGTGAGGACGGAGGGGATTGAGTTTTATGCAAACTGAAATGTTGGAATTATCAGCGCATGGCAAAGCACAGAAGCAGTATTAAGAAGACGTATGATAGTAAAGCAGCCAATGCATGGCTTTGGCTCTTACTTTGAATCACATGTCGCGAGGATCAATGTCATTTAAGAAGTATCTTAAACGAAATCATATGGCTAGGGAGGGTGAAAAGTGATTAAGTCATTTATATTTGAAAATTTCAAGAGCTTTGACAAAGCACGGTTAGATTTAGAAAATTTGACAATATTGATCGGATCCAATTCAGGTGGAAAAACGAATGCGATTGAAGGCATTAAGATTCTTTCGGAAATAGCTACCGGCAGAGATTTTTCTATTATATTGGATGGGTCAAAAAATGTTGATAGTGATATTCGTGGCGGTAGCAGAGGGTGTCCTAAACTAAATTCCAATCACTTTAAGTTAGGCTGCATTCTGGATATCGATAAAGAGGCCGATTTGGAATATGCCATAAAAATAAAAATTGGTGATCGTATTTACATCGAGGAAGAATCCTTATTTAAAATTTTTCGTGATGGGAATAAAGAACTGGTTTTTAAGACAAAAAGGCCGGCAAAAGATAGTGGAGACATAAAAGTTGAATATAATAATGGTAAAAAGGGAACGAACCCGGATGTTATCTGTGTTCGTTCATCGGCCGTTTTACCGCAGCTTTCATCAAAAATAGCTGCAGAATCAGATAAACTCAGAGAAAATATAAAATATATCAATATGGTCGTCGAAAATTTACGGAGCATGTTGTTTTTAAATCCGATACCTTCTGAGATGAGAGATTATTCAAGAATCAATGATTCCGAATTGCGGCCAAAAGCGGATAACCTTTCCTCTGTTCTATTTAAGTTATTTCAGGATGAGAAAAAGAAAAAAAGCATTTTGGACGTTGTTGGAAAATTACCGGAAAATGAAGTGCTGGATATTGATTTTATACAGACTCCTATTGGGGATGTAATGTTTAAATTAAAAGAGAAGTATGGGAAGAATGCGGATTTTATTGAGGCAAAAAGGCTTTCTGATGGAATTATACGCTGCATCGCCGTCATTGCATCTATAATAAGTGAAAAGCCGGGAAGTATTGTAATTATTGAGGAAGTGGATAATGGAATTCATCCTAGCAGAGCAAAGAGCTTAATTCAGGCAATATCCGCATTATCGAAAGAGCGGCAAATTGATGTTATCATCACCACGCATAATCCAGCTTTGCTAAATGCTATTTCCCGCGATGATATAGCGGGGGTATCCATCTGTTACAGAAATAAGGATACGGGAAGCAGTGAATTTATTCAGTTTTTGGATATAGCACAATTTCCTGCATTGTTGGCGCAAGGCAGGCTAGGGGATTTAGCGATTAATGATAAAATAGTAGCTGCGATAAAAGAACGCCAAGAAAATAAAGAAGAGTATGACTGGTTGGGATTGGAGGAATAAGCAATGAATGTACGGTTTATTGATACATCCATTCTTGTAAACATTTTAGACATTCCCAACATGAATGATAAACACAGTCAAGTTATAGAAGAGTTTCAGGCAGTGATTAAAGATAAAAGTCAAGTCTTAATATTACCGTTGGCAACGATTATAGAAACCGGCAATCATATTGCTCATATTTCGAATGGAGAGATACGGAGGCAAAAGGCGAAGCGAATGGCTGCTTTTTTGGAGAATACGGCTTCGGGAAAGGCGCCATGGAAATATTACGGGAAAGAATTAGAAACAGACGATTTATTATGGCTAGCTAAGGAGTTTCCTGATAATGCGATGAGGCAAACAGGAATAGGAGATTTATCAATTATTCGAGCATATGAAAAATACAAAGAAGAGGTTCCAGCAATTGAAACGATTATGATTTGGAGTGTTGATAGTCACCTTTCGAGCTATAGGGAAGAAATGACAATGCCAGCTAGAAGGAAGAATCGTTAGATTATATGTATCAATAGGGCATACCCTATTGATACACAGTAAAAGTGTTTCATATAAGCCGGAAAATGATTTTTGGGCTGTCCCATAATCAGATCGGGCTTAGTGAAACACTTTTTCGTTTTGGAGAGGGGAGAATGAATGAAGATTGGGTTCTTTAATATCCGGTTGTTAAAATCGGGAGTGTATCATTAACTGTGTAAATGGAATAAACATCCAAGATTTTGGGGACACTAATATTGCTTTTACTCATGCGCAGGATAGGGCGACGCAGAGGTGCGACCCGAGCGGCATATGAGGTTTAGCGAGGTGGCGATGCTCATGTGAGAGTGTCGCTTTTCCTTATCTTTGCCTCGGAAAACCCAAAGCGATAAACCTCGGGGTTCGGGGCAGAGCCCCGATAGGGTTTATGAGACCTTCCGCGATTGCAGTTTGTCCTCGAAGAAGATCATCAACTGCCCTATTATAATTCCCCAATCGCGAATCGGCATACTCCACTTTTTGGAAATCTCTTGTATCGACAGGAACACCGATTTTTTGACCGCGTCGTCGGTGGGATAAACCGTCTTTGTCTTGGTATATTTGCGCAGCATCCGATGAAAACCTTCCACTGCGTTGGTGGTGTAAATCAGTGTCCGGACCTCCTGCGGATACTTGAAATAGGTGGACAGCTCCGTCCAGTTCGCCTCCCAGGACTTTACAATCTGTGGGTATTTCTTGCCCCATTTCTCACAAAATTCCTCCAGACGATACTCCGCGTCGTCTTGTGTCGGCGCTGCATAGACTAATTTCAAATCCGCCATAACCGGCTTGATATCCTTGTAGGGTACATACTTTGTGGAGTTGCGGATTTGATGAATCACGCACAGTTGCTGCTCGGTTTTGGGGAACACCGTCTCAATGGCGGTGGAAAAGCCGGAAAGGTTGTCACGGCAGGCAATCAAAATATCTTCCACACCCCGATTTTTCAACTCGTTGCAGATCGTCGTCCAAAAACTGGCGCTCTCGTTTTCCGACAGCCACATGCCGAGGATTTCCTTGCGGCCGTCCAGATTGATACCTAAAACCGAGTATAGGCATTTGTTTACAACCCGGCTGTCCTTGCGGACTTTGAACACAATTCCGTCTAGAAACACAATGGGATACACCGGGTCAAGCGGGCGGCTCTGCCATTCCATAACGGCTGGCATAATCTTGTCCGTGATGCGGCTGATTAGGCTGGCGGAGGCTTCTACGCCGTAGATGTCGCGCAGATGATCTTCAATGTCGCGATTGGACATGCCTTTAGCGTACATCGCCAGAATCCTGGCTTCAATATCGTCGGTGCGTGTCTGCCGTTTTTCGATAATTCGCGGCTCAAAGGTGCCGTTTCGGTCGCGGGGGACGCTGATTTCACTTTCGCCCCACTCGCTTTTTATTGTTTTTTTGCCGTAACCGTTACGGCTGTTGCCGCTGTTATTGCCTAAAACACTGTTCTTCTCATAGCCGAGGTGTTCATCCATTTCGGCTTCTAGCATCTTTTCCAGCGCACCGGCAAACAGATTCTTGAGCTTCGCCGTTAGTTCGGCGGGAGTGGTGCACTCCTCACTGAGCAGTGCTACAAGCTGTATTTCTTTTTCGTTTAACTGTGTCATGGGTCCATCTCCTTTTATTCTTTATATTGGAGATTATTCCCATTTACACGGTTTAAAATACAGCCTCTTAAAATCCAGTTATCTTGGGCTTGACGAACTCGCTTTTCATTCGGGCCTATAATGCGAACATTGACGTACCATAGCGTTTTCGTTTTTGCAGGTCCCGGATTTTTACCAATCCGTCCTCGCCCCAGAGTTTCCGTCGTTTTTGAGCATACCGTGGTTTCAATATCGATCAAGTTACGGTGTTTTGCGCCGGCAAATTCCCGCGCCGCGCTTTCTGCATCTTCTGCACACGCAAACACTTTCTTCTCTAAAACCGCTTTATCAGCCTGCAGCCGCTCTTCCTCTTTCTTTAAGCGTTTTTCTATACGCAGTGTATTCTCATTGCTACGGTACACAAATAAGCGAACCGTAAGTGCATGCGTATTTTTTTCAGCATCCACGATTTGGATCGTTTCTTGAAATTCCTGCCCCTCATAACACGCGTGTAAGGCATCGTCTTTTACCTTATACCCATTCAGCGCAATTTTACTAAACAAACGACTGCTTCCAGCCGCATATATTTTATCCAATGTGCGAGCCAGAGCATCATCGGTGAAATCGTCGCCGGTAACGCCTGGGCCAAACAAAAAGGCTGTATCCATATGGGCAAAATTATTTTTGATATGGTACAACGGAGAGCGAACATCCGCAAAGGTACTGAGCAAAATACTTAGAGCTAGTTGACCAGGACTTAGGTTACACTGTTTTTCATCCCAAGCCACACTACGGTTGATGGTTTCCACAAAATCAAGTTTTTTTGCATACTGTAACGCCATGGCCATGGCTACAGGAGTTTGACCAGAATGTGTTTGCAAAGGCGCAAGCTTTATTGGCGGAGCGTACGGAAAATTTCCGGCTGACTAAAAAACGTCAGTCGAATAAGTACTGCTTCAGCACACTGATCAAGTGCGGCGATTGCGGTTACAGTTTCCGGCGAACCTACCGCAAATATGTTAATGAATATATTAAGTGGTGCTGTTCGGGACGTAACGCCAACGGCGTGGACTTCTGCAACAATCGTACGATTGTTAATGAGAAGGAACTGTTGGAGAAGATAAAAAAATACTTTGGCAGTTTGGTATCATCGAAGGACAAGCTGTTAAAGCAAACGATTGCCGAGTTTAGGAAGCAGTATAAACCGGAAGATCATGAAATGTCGGAACCGTTTATATTGGTCGAACTGGCAAGGCTGAAAAAAGCGAAGTCCAAGCAAACGGAAATGTTTGAGGTCGATGCGATTACCATTGAGGAATTGAAAGAGCGAACCGCTGAATTAAATGCGGCTATCGCCAAATATGAAAATGAGCTAATGAGCGGATTTGCTGTTTATAGGCTTGTGTTTGTTTAAAATAAAGGATTTTCGGGAATACATGAGGTATAATTAAATATACGCAATTCGCGGAATAAATGACATTCGTACGATGGTTGGGAGGTGTCAATGTGCAATTACAATCGATTGTGATTAAGAATTTTAAAGGCATCAAAGATATTGCTGTAAATTTTAAAGCAGGTTTTAATATATTAATCGGTGATAACGGCGTAGGAAAGACGTCAATATTGGAAGCAATATCGGTTGGCTTGGGTGGTTTTTTAGCGGGAGTCAATGAGACTAATACAAAACACATCAGTCAAGATGAAGTTCGGTTGGAAAGCAAGCTGACCGGTGACGGATCAATTAATATAAAACAGGAGTATCCGGTAAAAGTTGAATGTACGGCTATTTTAGATAATCATGAGTTCACATGGGTTCGGCAGAAGAAAACTTTAAAAGGCAGGACGACAGTGGAGCCTAGGGATATTTGCAGGTTTAGCAAGGAAATGCTGGACGACACGGACAAAATAGCGCCCCTGATTAATTATCAAAGTGCCGCCAGAATGTGGGCTCAGAAACGGGAAAAAACAACAAATGTATTTCAGGAAAATTATACGAGAAGCGTTGGTTATATAGATTGTTTAGCCGAAGAATCCAATGCAAAGATGTTATTAAACTGGTGCAAACGTATGGAGGAAATTGCTTGGCAGGAAGATAAGAAAATTTCCGAGTACGAAGCGGTAAAAGACGCAATAGTTACTTTCATGAGTATCATGAGTGAAAAACCGGTCAAAGGAGTACGGTTTCATAAACGAACAGGTCAACTGGTTTACAGTATAAACGAAGAAGAAAACATTCCTGTTCACTTATTAAGTTCGGGTTATCAATCCGTGATTTGGATGGTTATGGATATTGCATACCGGATGGCGGTGTTAAACCCGGATTTACGTAAGGAAGTAACCAAGAAAACACCAGGTATTGTTCTTATTGATGAATTGGATTTACACTTACATCCAAAGTGGCAATGGAAAATTGTCGAGGCATTAAAAGCAACGTTTCCCTGCGTGCAATTTATTACTACGACACATTCCCCCTTAATTATTGCTTCTTGTAAAAATGAGCAGTTAATTACGATTGGCAATGACATGGAAATTGGATACAGTACGTCCGCTTATGGTCATCAAGTAGGTCACGTGTTATCTTATTTACAAGATAGCTATGACCGTGCAAAAGCAGTCAAAGATAAATTTGATGGTTTTTATCAAGCGATTGACGATGAAAAATTTAAGGAAGCGCAATGTATCTTAGATGAACTGTTATTGGAATTAGATGATACTAATCCTGATATAGTAAAAGCCAAGACTACGCTTGAACTAGAGACTGCTTTCCTGGGAGATTGATATCATGATTTTCATAGAAAAGGGGCAAGAACCAGAGAGCCTGATAAAGTATAAACAACAAAAAGGCGCGCATTACGAGGGCTTCCCGGTAAAAGGGGATATTATGGAAGCGTTATTGCTGGAGCAAGGTTATATTTGTGCATATTGCATGAGAAGAATATCGAAAAATACGATGACGATAGAGCACTATATTCCACAGTATGTAGACGAAAATTTAGCTTTGGATTACCGCAATATGGTAGGTGTTTGCTTGGGGAATCGGGGTCATAAAAAGAAGTATATGACTTGTGATGCACATCGGGAGAATGTTAAATTAACCATAAATCCGCTTGACCGTTCGAAAGTTCGGCTGATAAAATATAAATCAGATGGAACTATTTACTCAGACGATAAGGAAATAAACAAAGATTTAGATGTCACTCTGAATTTAAATTGCGATGCGATGGGCGTTTTCTTAAAGAGTAATCGTAAAGCTGCCTTGAAGGCGCTTCTTAGCAAGTTATCACGCTGCAAGGAGCAGGGGCAGTGGACAAAGACGCTTTTGTTAAAGATAAAGAATAGTTTTAAGGTAGAGGGGAAAAACGCAGAGTATCGCGGCATCATGGATTATTATATTGATAAACGGTTACGTCGAAGCTAAACCTTAGATACTAGGGTTTGGCTTTTTGTTTTACCGTTCATTTTTGGTAAATCCTTGCATAAAGATTTACCAAAGTGAACGGTGAATAGTGAATTCTATTATGATAAAATGGGAACAATATAACAAGAAAGCAAAGTATAAAGCCATTTATTTATTAAATAATCAATATTTTAATAAGAAAACAGCTTTAATTGATATTTACTTGCCGATTTAACTACAGTATAATGTCAGCAAAGGGGGTGAATCGTATGCAATATGAACCTTTAAGTAAAGTATTTTATAAAAACAATGCAGCTTATGAAACTACGTATCTAGAAAGATTTAACAGTGAGTTTGCATATCGTTATAATTTTACAATTGATGAATATCAGGCATTTGTAGGAATAAATTTAGAAATTTTGAATTTGATAACCGATATTTTGCAATTGGATAAGCGGTTGTTAAAAGCAATTCAGAATGTACCGCCAATTGCCTTAATCCAATTTACGAAAAAGTGTATCGTGGACGAAATCCAGTTGACTAATGAGATAGAAGGTGTTCACAGTACGCGTAAAGAAATCAGAGAGCTTATTAATGATAAAACGGAGAATAAAGAAAGAAAGCGCTTGTACGGGTTGGTACAAAAATATATGATGCTGGCTAAGGGGCAGCAAATCGAACTGAAATCCTGCCAGGATATCAGAAAACTCTATGATGAATTTGTTTTAGCGGAAATTAAAGCAGATAATCCTGACAATATTCCGGACGGAGACATTTTCAGAAAAGATATCGTTGAGGTGGTTTCACCAAGTCAAAAGGTCATTCATAAAGGGCTGTACCCGGAAGCTAAAATTATTACAGCCATGACATCCGCGCTTGATATTTTACATGATGATAAATTAAATTATTTCGTGAATATAGCCGTATTTCACTATATGTTTGGCTATATCCATCCCTTTTATGACGGCAATGGCAGAATGGCAAGATTTATCAGCAGCTATCTCTTGACGCGGCAATTAGAGCCAATTGTTGGCTTTGGATTATCTTATACAATCAAAAATAAGATAAAAAAATACTACGAAATGTTTAAAGACGCTAATGATTACAAAAATAAAGGTGATTTAACACCTTTCGTTATCGGATTTTTGGAGTTTATCAAAGAAGCGATCGAAAACTTATGTTTTACCATTGAAGGTAGAGCAGAACAGTTCAACTTTTATTCGGAGAAAATTAAAAAATATGCCGGCAGCAATAAACCACTGGCAAAGATACTGTATGTTTTAGTGCAAAATTCATTGTTTGATGATGAAGGTATCAGCATTCAGGATCTTGCAGAGATTGCTGCTTTAAGCCCCTCTACGGTTCGTGACCGGATTAAGCAAATACCTCAAGATATGTTGATTATTGATCAGAGAGGCAGAATGAATATCTATAGTATGAATTTAGACGCGGCAGCGCGAATTTAAAATAAGGCGGCCAAACATACGGCTGCCTTATTTTATTGTCCGTTTCGCAAACCATGGCCGGCCGGCTATTAAAACAATTAGTGGAAAAGAAGATGCAGTCGAAAATTATCTAACACTTTTTCTAATACAATTCATGAACAGATGTGTTAAAAAGTGATAGAATGTGGTAGAATAGTAATAGAAATGAAAGAGGGGGATTGGAAATGGCTATTTTAGAAGGTCCCATGATTGAACTGAAGCAAACGGTAGTGGAGGATATAAAAAAAGAGGTAGTGGCCTTTGCTAATACCGAGGGAGGTACTATATATATAGGCATAGCCGATCATGGCGAGGTCGTTGGTGTAGATGACGTTGATGAAACTTCTTTGCAGGTTTCTAATATGATCAGGGATTCTATCAAGCCCGATGTTACAATGTTCGTGAAGTATTCTCATGAAGTAATGGACGGGAAAGATGTTGTAAAAATTACAGTACAAAAGGGGACGGATTGTCCGTATTATATTGCTAAAAAAGGGTTGCGCCCGGAAGGCGTATATGTCCGTCAAGGTTCTTCTTCGGTTCCGGCATCAGAAAATGCCATTCGCCGCATGATAAAGGAAACAGATGGTGACACCTTCGAAAATATGCGCTCACTCAATCAGGATTTGACGTTTGAAGCGATGGCTGCCGAATTTAAGGCCAGAAACGTTGCCTTGGGCGAAAGTCAGATGATGACCCTTGGTTTGATAAATGCCGACCGTATCTATACGAATCTGGGATTATTATTGTCGGACCAATGCGTACACACGATCAAAGCGGCTTCTTTTGAAGGTACTACAAAATCGGTGTTCAAAGACCGGCGGGAATTTAGCGGTTCTCTTTTCAAACAAATGAATGACGCATACAGCTTCATCGATTTGTATAACAAGACAAGAGCCGAATTTTCAAAATTATATCGAATTGACCGCAGGGATTATCCGGAAGAGGCTTTACGGGAAGCTCTTTTAAATTCTCTTGTTCATCGCGAATACTCTTTTAGCGGCAGTACCCTCATTAGCATATTTGAGGACCGGATTGAATTTGTATCTCTTGGCGGTCTGGTTAAAGGGCTTACGCTGAATGATATCCTGTTTGGCGTATCGCAGTGCCGTAATGAAAAATTGGCGGCTGTCTTTTACCGTTTGAAACTGATTGAAGCGTATGGCACCGGCATACAAAAAATTATGGATAGCTATAAGGACAGTGAGAAAAAACCGCAGATCGAATCATCCGATAATGCGTTTAAAATTGTTCTGCCTAACAGAAACGTGCTTTTGCGGCAAGATGCATTAAATGACAACGAGAAATTAATCATGGAGCTTGCAGACAAAAAAGATGCCATATCAAGAAAAGATGTAGAAGCATTATTGTCCGTTTCGCAAACCATGGCCGGCCGGCTATTAAAACAATTGGTGGAAAAGAAGATGCTGAAAGCCGTTGGCAGCGGCAGGAAAACAAAATATATGCGGTTCACTCATAAACTTACTGAAATAAAAAACTGAAATTTGTTAATGTAAATAAAAGCAGCCTCCGGCGTTTTTCCGCCAGAAAGCTGTTTTTATTTATTTTGTGTAATCTGAGTACAAATGGTTGTAATAAATTGGTAACTGCTTAAATAGTATTTATATCAAAGATACTTTTTGAGGGGGAATTTGCCATGAGTCTGAAGATCACGTTTGTCAATCCCAATACGGAACAAGATGTGGACAAGTATCTGCCCAAAATCCTGGCGGAAGCGATTATCAATAAGGTTGCCAGGGAATGTAACGATACGGCCATTGACGATGATAATAGTTATGATGTGAAACATTCAGCTTAAGTGAATGTTGTTTTTACTCTTTGAAAGAAAGGAGAAAGTCATACGATGGCCGGCAAAAATGGAAAACAAAAGATCGCCGCTTATTGCAGGGTATCGACCGAAAAGGAAGACCAGTTGATGAGCCTGCAAGCACAGAAAGACTTTTTTGAAGGATATGCTGCTAAGAATAACCTTGAACTTGTGGAACTGTACGCTGACGAAGGCATCAGCGGTACAAAGCTGAAAAACAGAAAAGAGTTCAACCGCATGATGGCCGATGCTCAACAAGGCAGGTTCGAGTGCGTTTATGTAAAAGATGTGTCCAGGCTTGCGCGGAATGTCGTTGACTTTCTCCAAAGCATCCGCAAGCTAAAGGCGTTAAACATCGATTGCCGCTTCGTAACAGCCAACATGTCCAGTAACGACGGAGAGCTGACGTTAACCATATTGGCGGCAGTCGCCCAGGAAGAATCGGCGAACCTGTCAAAACGGGTGAAGTTTGGCAAAAAGCGCAATGCCGAGAAAGGGCGGGTGCCGAATATTGTTTACGGCTATGACAAAACGGCGGGAGACTATTTTAACCTGGCCGTTAATGAGGCGGAAGCCAAAGTGGTTAAACGGATTTTTGAGTATTATGTACATCAGCGGCATGGCGCAAATAAGATTGCACAGCTTTTAAATAAGGAAGGGTTATTGACCAAGCGCAAGTGCCGGTGGTCACAGCAGGCCGTTTCCGCGATATTAACCAATCCGCTTTACATAGGTAAGGTTATCAATGGCAAAGAATCCGTCAAGGATTTTTTGACCGGTGAAAGAGTAAAGAATGCTATTGATAAGCAATTTGTTGTGGACAAGCCGGAACTTGCCGTTATTGACCGGGAACTCTTTGATAAAGCGCAGGCTTTATTGGCGGAAAGAACGGAAACCTTCCGCTTAACCAAAAAGCGGCAGTCCAATAAATACTGTTTCAGTACGCTGATTAAATGCGGCGACTGCGGCTATAGTTTCAGGAGAACATACCGGAAGTACGTAAAGGAATATATCCGGTGGTGCTGTTCGGGGCGGAATGCCAATGGCGTGGATTTTTGCCGGAACCGTACCATCGTCGATGAAAAAGAATTGCTGGAGGAAATCAAAAAGTATTTAGGCGGTTTGGTATCGTCGAAGGACAAACTGTTAAAACAAACGATCGCCGAATTCCGGAAAAAATATAAGCCGGAAGAGCATGAATTATCGGAGTCGTTTATTCTCTCTGAACTGTCAAGGCTGAAAAAAGCGAAGGCCAAACAAATCGAGATGTTTGAGGTGGATGCAATTAGCCTTGCGGAATTAAAAGAAAGGACGACCGAGTTAAATGCGGCCATTGCCAGATATGAAAATGAACTCAGCGTCATTCGGGGAAATACATCCGTTATGACCCGGATTGATGAGATGGTCAGAAAATATTGCGGCAGTATTCAGGTGGTGCTGTCGGCGGACATCATTGATAACGCCATGTTAAGGAAAGTAATTGAGAAAATTGTTGTAACCGTGGAAGGTGAGATAAAGGTCTATCTTAAACTGTTTTCCGATTTGGAAATTAACCATGCCGCTGCAATATAATACTAAATCAACCTATTGCCATCAAGAAATCAGGCAATAGGTTGATTTATTTATCGGCGGTGTATATAGTATCCAATAAAGATGTACAGGCGTGTTGTTAGTATAAGCGTAAGTCAAGCGCCAGCGGTAGAGCGTTACTAACAACACGCCCAGAAAAAATCTTTATTGGATTTCATATAGATTATGTACTGAGTACGTATTTGTATGAGTATGAATAAAGGATTTTTAGGTATGTGCAGGGTAATAATATACCAAATAATGTGAGTGTGAGGGGTGTAAGGCATGTTATTTAACTACGATTATAAAATTGATATTCCGCAAAATGTCATTCCTGATAAAAAATTCGCTTTGTTTTCTGCCAAACGTATGTTGCCGGAGTATATTTTTGATACTTCACAGCTGGAAAACAATCCGATTACCTTCCCGGAGGTTCAAACCCTGCTTGATGGAATTACTGTTGGGGGGCATAAGATCAGCGATGTACAGCAGGTGCTGAATATCAAAAATGCCTGGAATGTGATATTGGAGGCAGTACAAAACGATAAATTTACTGTATCAAAAGAGATGTTCCATATTATTAATGATGCCATTGCCAGAGAAGAAGCTTTGGAATGGGGAAAATTCCGTACAGGCAGAGTCGGTATTGTCGGTACGAAAAACTATGTTGCTCCTTTGTACACGGAACTTGACGAGATATTTGACCGGGAACTGCCGATTATATTAGAGGGTAAACATGCAGTGGAACAAGCCATTCGCGTATTTCTCTGGGCGGCGTTAAACCAATTCTATTGGGACGGCAACAAACGCACGGCGAGATTGATGGCCAACGGGATACTGATCAATGCCGGTTATGGTGTATTTAATATCGGTGTAAAAGATATATTGGAATTTAATACGTTGATGGTCGACTTTTATGAAACCCGTCAAGCAGACAGTATTGTAGCGTTTCTTGCGGAGAAATGCGTGAGGTATATTGAAAAATAGGTAAACAAAGGGGTTAACCGTCCTTGAATAAGACGGTTAACCCCTCTATTTTTACCGTTCATTTTTGGTAAATCCTTGCACAAGGACATGATTGAGCGGCTCCCGGAAATCAATAAACGGTTGGCTGCCAAAGTTAAAAACATTCTCGAACTAAATAAAGCGGAACGGCATATTCGCGGTGGCGAGGCAACGAGAAAGAAATATAAAGAAGATAAGAACGAGGATTAAGAGTAAATAAAAGTAAAAATGATTGAGCAGTGAATGACGAAAATAAGAGGACTTTTAGTTTTTTTGTAGAAATATTAATCTACTTATGATTATCTAATCGTGCACTCCTTTTTCTTTATTATATATAGGGACAAGTTGGTTTGGGGGGCGCGGGCGATGGCGGAAAGGGGTTAGGATTCGAAATGTTTGGAACAATGGATATTGGAGTCGATTTGGGAACAGCTAATGTTTTAGTATACATAAAAGGTAAGGGTATTGTATTAAGAGAACCGTCAGTGGTAGCTATTGACCGCGATAGCAACCGGATCCTGGCAATTGGCGAGGAGGCCCGCCGTATGCTTGGCCGGACTCCGGGAAATATCATTGCCATCCGTCCCCTGCGCGAAGGTGTAATTGCTGATTATGACACCACTGAAAGCATGCTTAGGCATTTTATTCAAAAAGTAGCCGGTAAGAACTTCTTTTTTAAACCGCGGATCATGGTGTGCATTCCGTCAGGCGTAACCACAGTGGAAAAACGGGCAGTGCTTGAAGCCGCTATGCAGGCGGGAGCACGTAAGACGTACTTGATTGAAGAACCGCTAGCCGCTGCGCTCGGTGCCGGGCTGGAGATTTCTGAACCCTGCGGGGCCATGGTGGTTGATATCGGCGGCGGCACTACCGATGTTGCTGTGCTCAGCCTTGGCGGCATTGTTGTTAGTGAGTCGCTCCGGATTGGCGGCGACAAATTTGATGAAGCCCTCGTCCGTCATGTTAAGAAAGAATATAACATCTTGATTGGGGAACGTACTGCCGAGGAAATTAAAGTAGCTATCGCTACCGCCTATCCCAATGGCCGCAATGAAACCATGGAAATCCGCGGCCGCGACTTGGTATCCGGTTTGCCCAAGACCATACGCATGAGTTCGGCTGAGACCCGGGAGGCGCTGGCTGAACCGGTATCACTTATTGTTGAATGCGTTAAAGCAGTGCTTGAGAAGACTCCGCCCGAGCTGGCTGCCGATATTGTCGACCGGGGTATTGTTATGACCGGGGGCGGTTCGCTTATTCACGGATTGGACAAGCTTATCATCCAGGAAACAGGCATTCCCACATATCTGGCGGAAGACCCGCTGTCTTGTGTTGCTCTGGGAACCGGTAAAGCGCTTGATGCGCTGGAAAGTTTGCAGGATAGCCTGACAACTTTGAAAAAAGGCAATATTGCAGGGTAAACAATAGATGAACGCGAGAGGTGATGTCAATGATTCGGGGTATTTATACGGCAGCTTCCGGTATGCTGGCGGAAACCACAAGGACCGATACGATTGCCAACAACTTGGCCAACGCAAATACTACCGGCTATAAAAAAGACATTGCCGTATCCAAAGATTTTGCCAGCTTGTTAATCCGGCGGATCAATGACGGCCAAGACGCGCCGGTTATCGGTACTTTAGGCATTGGCGCCATGATTGATCAAGTGGCCACCATACAAACTGCCGGCGGTATGCGTCCCACCGGCAGCTCCCTGGATTTTGCCGTTGACGGTAAAGGCTTTTTTGCTATTGAGACACCGGCAGGTGTGCGTTTTACCCGAAACGGCGCTTTTACCCGCAGCGCCCAGGGCGAGCTGGTTACTCATGAAGGGTACCGGGTACTTGGTCAAAACGGCCCGCTGAGAATTCCGGACGGAAAAATATCTGTTGACGGGTCTGGCAGGATAACAAATGGCGGTATTGCTGCCGGACAACTGCGTGTTGTTGAGTTTGCCGACGAACGCCAACTGGTAAAAGAAGGCGACAGTCTCTTCCGGGCGCCTGGCAACGGTCGTCCGGCTTCCGGCAACGTAGTACAGGGATTTTTAGAACAGTCCAATGTCAATGTAGTTTCCGAGATGGTTAATCTTATCGCCGGTTACCGGGCCTATGAAGTAAACGCCAAAACGGTGCAGGCTCATGACCAGCTTTTGGACAAAGCTGTCAATGAAGTTGGCAAAGTTTAACAGTTATTGACAATGAGTACTTAATTTTTGCTTATAGTCATACGATATTAACTATATATAGGGCTGGACCTGTGCGGAAGCCCTTGCGCCGCTGACCGACTGACGCGGCGGGTAATTTGACGCCCACTAAAAATATTTACGGGGGTAATAACCGATGATTCGTGCATTGTGGACTGCCGGGACAGGCATGGTCGCCCAGCAAGCTAACCTTGATATGATTTCCAACAATCTGGCTAACGTCAATACCACCGGCTTTAAGAAAAGCCGGGTGGAGTTTCAAGATCTTATGTATCAAACGCTCCGCCAGGCAGGCGCTGCTACCGGACCGGATACCCAACTGCCGAGCGGGGTTCAGGTTGGACATGGCGTCCGCGAAGTGGCCACGCAAAAACTTTACACTCAAGGCAACTTTCAAAATACCGGCAACGACTTTGACCTTGCTATTGAGGGCGACGGCTTCTTTCAAATAACTATGCCGGACGGCACACTGGCCTATACTCGTGACGGTTCGTTCAAAAAAGACTCTCAGGGCCGGATGGTAACTGCCGAAGGCTATCCGCTGGAACCGGCTATTACCATTCCCGAAAATGCCACGGGGATAACCGTTTCGTCTGACGGACTTGTTACTGCCACTTTATCTACCGGCACTCAAGATATAGGTCAAATTACCATTGCCCGTTTTGTCAACCCGGCCGGCTTAGAGAGTATTGGCCGCAATCTGGTAAAGGAAACTGCGGCTTCAGGCGCGCCGACGGTCGGCAACCCGGGAACCGACGGGGCCGGCACGCTGGTACAGCAATACCTGGAAATGTCCAATGTTCAAGTAGTAGAAGAAATGGTGAATATGATTGTTGCCCAGCGGGCTTATGAAGTAAACTCGAAAGCCATCCAGACAGCTGACGACATGCTGGGCCAGGCGGCTTCCTTAAAACGGTAGGAATGGCCTATGAAGAATAAATTATACCGGCTTACCATGGTAATTCTATGTGTTGCCGGTATATTATTTACCGGCAGTGCCCAGGCTCAAGGACTGACAATTGTTGTCGCCGCCGAATCACAGGTAACCGGGCCATACTTCACCCTGGGGGATATTGCCGGCATTAGCGGCGACGACAATGAGCGCATTAATGCGTTGCGGCAAATAAAGCTTGGACATGCTCCCGCGCCCGGCCAAAGCTTTGTCCTTACCCCGGAAATTTTATCCGCAAGGCTGAGTGCGGCAAATACCGATTTCACCGGTGTTAGCTGGCAAATTCCGCCCCAGTTTAGAGTAACGGCGTTATCTCAGCTTGTTAGCGGCCAGCGTCTGGCCGGTCAGGCCCGGGACTACTTAAACATGCGCCTTGCCGGCGGCGATGTGGAAATCACACCCATTGGCCAGCCGCAGGATGTTATGGTTCCGCCTGGTGATATTATGTTTAACATTGAACTGCCCTATGGTGTAAGGTATAATGCTCCTACCACCGTGATTGTGGGGATTACTGTTGCCGGGCAAACGTATGCCACCGTAAATCTTAGGTTTGACATTAAAAGATATGAACAAGTCGCAGTAGCCGGCCGCGCCCTGGCTGCCCGCGAGCTTATTACCGGGGATAACGTCGTCTTTGAGCGGCGTGATGTAGGGCGTATGCCACCGGGATATTTTACTGATCTTAAGAAAATACTAGGATTGGCAGTCAGCCGTCAGTTAGCTCCGGGGACAGCCATTACTGACAGCATTCTCAAAAAACCGGTGTTGGTTAAGCGGGGCAAAACTGTCAACATCGTCGCGCAAATTGGCGGCATCGAAGTAACTGTGCCGGGTATTGCCCAGCAGGACGGCAGTGAAGGACAACTTATCAGGGTGCAAAACGCCAACTCCAAAAAGGTAATTACCGGCCTGGTGGTTGATGCGGCAACCGTCCGGGCGCCGTTATAAAATGGAAAGCAAGGTGAGAAACGATGCGCAGATTTTTAGGTTTTTTACTGGCGCTTATGTTTATGATTGCGCCTGTTGCCTGTGCGCAGGCTGAGTCGTTATGGGTAGATAATTCGCCGGCTGCCAATCTGTTTAACGATCACCGGGCCCATGCCGTGGGCGATGTTATCACCATTATAATCAGCGAATCATCAAGCGCCAGCCGTTCAGGCAGCGCGTCAAACTCCAAATCGGCCAGCGCCAATCTTGATGCCGGTGTGGGTGTTTTCAATTTTTTTAACGCGGCAAGTTTCGGTACTTCGGACAGTTTTAAGGCCCAAGGTTCCATCAACAATACCAACAAGGTAACCGGCAGAATAACTGTCAAAATAACGGAAATTAAGCCGAACGGCCAGATGATTATTTCGGGTACCCAGAGCATAAAACAGAACGGCGAAGAACAAAAAATTACCATTACTGGCACAATTAGAGAAGAAGACATAACATCTGATAATACCGTGTTATCAAGCAATGTGGCTGAGGCCCAACTTAAAATCGACGGCAAAGGCCCGATTGCCGGCAAACAACGGCAGGGTATACTGACTCAGATTTTCAACTTCTTATTTTAACGGAGGATTTATGCGCAAATTAACAGCAGTGCTTCTGGTTGCCGTGTTGGCTTTCGGCATTGCGGCGCCGGCAGCTGCCGCCCCAATGCAAGTGAGCGCCCGGATTAAAGATGTGGCCAAGGTACAGGGGCTGCGCAACAACCAACTGGTAGGCTATGGTCTGGTCGTGGGCCTGGCCGGTACCGGCGATTCCAATAAAAGCACATTTACCGTCCAGTCGATTGCCAATATGCTCAAATCTTTCGGTGTTATGGTCAGCACATCTCAGCTGCAGCCCAAAAACGTGGCGGCGGTTATGGTAACGGCAAATTTACCGCCTTTTGCCAAACCGGGTGCTACTATTGATATTTCAGTATCGTCGATGGGCGATGCCAAGAGTCTGCAGGGCGGCACCCTTTTACAGACCCCGCTCAGAGCAGCTAACGGGCAGGTATACGCAGTAGGCCAGGGGGCGGTATCGACAGGCGGCTTTGCCGCCGGTGCCGGCGGCGCCAGTCAACAGAAGAATTTCCCAACCGTGGGTAACATTCCGAACGGCGCGCTGGTTGAGCGGGAAGTGGCCATGACATTTACCGACAATGATAAAATTACGCTGGTCCTCGATCAGCCTGACTTTACTACTGCCAACCGGATCAGCGAAGCCATTGACCAGCGCTTTGGCCAGATAACGGCTGCCAAAGACCCCGGCACGGTGGTAGTTAATATTCCTTATGATTATAACGCAAACATTGTCGGCTTTATTGCCGCAATTGAAGAGCTGGCCATTACGCCTGACAGTGCCGCCAAAGTCGTCATTAATGAACGTACCGGCACTGTTGTTATCGGCAGCAATGTGACAATTGACCAAGTGGCTGTCGCCCAAGGCGGCCTAAGTGTTAAAATTGGTCAGACAACCAAAGTATCGCAGCCACCGCCCTTATCCGGCGGCAGTACAGTTGTGACGACTGATACTACTGTCGACGCTAAAGAACAGCAGTCCAACCTTATCGTACTGCCGGCTGCGGCCAGTGTCGGTGACGTAGTGACCGCTCTCAATGCCGTGGGCGCGACCCCGCGTGATGTTATCTCTATTTTGCAAGCCATTAAAGCAGCCGGGGCCTTGCACGCCGAACTTCAGGTTATGTAAGCGCTGCAGGTGAGGTTATTAGCTTGTTCTGCTAAAGAGGTGAAATAAACTGTGAAGATAAGCGCCAACAATCTCATACAGCCCAACACCGGCCCCGGCACCCGCGGGAACGTCACACCTGACCAGGCTACGGCTTTTGCCGACAGGCTGGAAAAAGCCGTAGCCGCGTCTAAGCAGGCCGGAAACCCGGCTGCTTCCGACCCGGCCAAACGCAGCCAGGATGCTAAACTCAAGGCTGCGTGCCAGGAGATGGAAGCTGTATTTCTTAATATGATGCTTGCCAAAATGCGGGAAACTGTGCCAAAAAGCAAGCTTCTGGGCGACAGTTCGCAGGAGGACATTATGACATCGCTGCTAGACACCGAACTTACCAAAAATATGGCGAAAGCCGGCGGGATAGGGCTGGCCGACATGCTTTACCGCCAACTAAGTATAAATGAAATAAATAAAAGCCGGGCTGCCCGCTAGCCTGGCCTTTTTACTTAAAGGGAGTGTGAAGTTATGAACAAGTATTTATGGCGGCGTCTGCTCATGCTGGCTCTTATTGTTGTAATGGTCCGGAATGCGGCATGGGCGGCCCCGGCGGTAACCGTGGAAAAAATCCGGACAAGCCAAACAGCCGAAACCGTCCGTATCGTGTTTGATGTTAATGCCTTGCCTGAGTACAGCATAACAACGCTGGATAATCCGCTCAGACTGGTCATTGATATGCCGGGAGCCGTTAACCAAGCCGCGTCCCAGTATGTTTTCAACGACCCGACAGTCGGCAAACTGCGGCTTGGCGCCCCTGAACCGGGTAAGCTCAGAGCTGTCATTGATCTTAAGACAGTGTACATGTACAAAGTATTTACTTTGCAAAACCCCAATCGTCTGGTTATTGATATTATTAAAAACTATGAACAAAAACTGGTGGAAGAAGTGGCGCCCGGGATTAAATACACCTCCTGGCTGCGGAATACTGCCAGTGGTCCGGTCTGGTCCCATATCCTTGATGTTGATCCCAAGGCCGGATATATAGTAAAACCGGTCTTGTCAAACGGTGCTGTGCAAGGACTTGAACCGCTGACCCCCATGGCCGAGCGCGCCCGGGCCATAGCCGCTGTCAATGGTTCATACTTTGGTCTTGACGGTTCCATCATCGGTCTGTTAAAAATTGACGGCGAAATTGTCAGCACACCTGAGCTGCCGCGGACAGCGCTGGCCATCATGCCTGACGGCAAGCTGGTTATCGATCAGATAAATTATGAAGGCAATATCGAGCTGCCTGACGGTCGCACGGTGCCCATCAACGCCGTAAACCGGGAACGCGGCGAAAATGAACTGGTATTATATAACGGTTTATACGCTCCTGCTACCGGCACCAACAATTTCGGCATAGAATATGTGGTGGTAAACGGCAAAGTAGCTGCCGTTAACATTAATAACTCGCAAATTCCGGCTGACGGTGCGGTATTGTCGGCTCATGGCTCGGCTGCCAGGCTGCTGGCTTGTCTTAAAGTCGGCGATGCCGTCAAGGTAAACCAGACGCTGGGTCCGGTCGGGGATAAGGCTCGGCATGTTCTGGGCGCAGGGCCCATGCTGGTAAAGAACAACAGCGTATTTCTGACTACCAAGGTCGAAGAATTCGGATCAGACGTGGCTGGCGGCCGTGCTCCCCGGACAGCCATTGGACTTAAGGCTGACGGGCATGTTTTGGCGGTAGTTGTCGATGGCCGGCAAGATAACAGCATTGGGATGACGCTTTTGGAACTGGCGCTGTTTATGCAGGAATTGGGCGCACAAGACGCCATGAACTTAGACGGCGGCGGCTCAAGCGAGATGATGGTCAAAGGAAAAATTGTCAACAAACCTTCCGACGGCCGTGAGCGGCGGCTGGGCGATGCCTTGGCGATAGTTGCTTCACCTGTTGCTAATTAAGGAAAATGCGCTATAATGAAAGTAGAAGCAGACACCTTTACAGCAAAAACAAAAAGGCAGGTGTTATGTATGGCTCATAAAAAAAGTATAATAATCATTACTTTGCTGCTGGTTGTCGGAATCATGGCATGGTCGTTGGCTGCCGGACAAACAGTAGACCAGCGCGGCGTGCTGACAGGACGCGTCCTGTCAAATGGTCTGATTGCCCCCGGGGCAATGGCCCGGGAAGGTGATATTCTGGTATATGTTGACACCATAACCGGACCGGCGGTAGCCGTGCGCGCCAACGTTGACGGTATTGTCCGCGAAGTATTGGTCAAACCTGGCGACAAAGTCAGAACAGGTGATGTACTGGTAAGAATTGAACCATTCAAAAAATAACGATAACAGCAAACGGGGAAAACACCCTTGCGGGAAGGATGAATATATTGCTTAAAACCTTGAGGCGCTGCCTGGCAGCGCTGGTGGCGTTATTTGCAATGCTGCCGCTAGTTTATGTCCAGGCAGCGCCTGAATTTATGCCGGTAGACCAGATTGTCAAAGGCATGCACGGAGTTGCCAAGACTGTTGTTGCCGGCCGTAAAATCGAGGAATTCGGTGTGGAAGTTCTGGGAGTAATGAAACAAAAAGGCCCTTCAGGCGATCTAATTCTGGTCCGCACATATGGTGACGTCATTGAGCGAACCGGTGGTATTGCCCAAGGTATGAGCGGCAGCCCGGTATATATTAATGGCAAGCTGGCAGGCGCCATTGCCTACGGCTGGTCGCTGACCGACCACAAAATCGGCATGGTTACACCCATTGCCGACATGTTGAAACTGTGGGAAATGAATGACGGCAAAGCCAAACTTGAAAGCGGCTTACAACCGCCGGGTACTGCTGCAGCTACCCCGCTTATGGCGGCGGGCTTTGGGGAGCAAGCTCTTAACATGCTGGCCGACAAGCTTAAACCGTATAATCTAATCCCCTATGCCGTAAGCGGCAGCATGGCTGAAGAAAATAACGGCATTGCCTACAACAGAACAGTTGAACCTGGCAGCACTGTTGGCGTGCAATTGGTACGCGGCGATGTCAGCCTGGGAGCGTTAGGAACAGTTACTTATGTCGAAGGAGATAAAATATTGGCTTTTGGCCATCCCTTCCTCAAACGGGGGAATGCCAACTATTTCCTGACCGATGCTGATGTGTATACCACGGTAAGCGGCCTGGAAAACTCCTTCAAGGTGGGAACAACAACTGAGGCTATCGGTATGATTAACCAGGACAGGGGCGCCGGGATTGCCGGCAAGTTGGGGAATTTCCCCGGTATTGTGCCGCTAAGAATCAGTGTTACTGACAAAACGCTCAACCGGACTAACGATATGTGGGCCCAGGTAGTGCAAGATGAAGATCTGGCGCCTGCTTTGTCAGCAGTCACAGTATTTAACGCCATCGAGAAAACGAGCGACCGCGTAGGTTCAGGCACCGCTAAAATCAGCTTTGCAATTAGTGCTGCCGGTATTCCCGGTGATACGTTAACCCGGGAAAACATGTTTTATACCCAGGGGAATATTGGCGAGCTGGCGGTATCTGAATTGAATGAGGCGCTGGCGCTTTTGACCGGCAACCAGTTCAATGACGTTACTATCATGGATGTCAAAGTAAATGTCGAAGTTGACAGCGAACGGCGGACGGCCTCCATTGTTGAAGCCAGTGCCAGCGGCGCGACCGCCAAGCCGGGCGACAAGCTTGATATCGCTGTCAAAATCAAGCCGTTCCGTGGTGAGCCGCTGACCAGGCATATCACTTATACTGTGCCCGATAACCAGCCGCCGGGAACCTTGATGCTGTCAGTGCGCGGCGGCGGCATGATCTCAATGGCTTCATTAGTGGGCAAGCGGCAGACCGGCGAAGCAGACCTTAGTAAACTATTTGCTGTCAAAGCCCGGCCCAAATCTTTGGACGAAGCCATAAAAGAACTGGTTAACCGTGACCGCAACAACGATATTGTTGTTGAAGCTATTGATATGAATGTACCTGATTTTGCCTCACCGGCGGCAGGCCAAAATGCCAAGACGGTAACTGATAATTTTGAAACCAACCCCAGCCCGGCTTTCCCGGAAACGGCAGCCAAGAAGCCCGGTAAAACCGGACGCACCAACGCTGATGCTGCAAAGCCCTCCAAGGGCGATGACAGCAGAAGCAAAGTCTATATTACTACCGACTATATAATTGATGGTGACGCTCAGATAATGTTGACCATAACCAAATAAAAGCAATAGCCGCATCACGCGGCTATTTTGCTTTTATGGCAAGGAGGAGGGGATGTCGCGGAAAATTGCGGTAATACAAAATAACCGTGGACTAGCAGGGAATTACAAATTAATATTGAATACTATTAACCATTATCTGAAGATAGCCCAATTTATTAAGGAGCATGGTTATGCTTATTGAACTATTCGCCCGTACCGGGAGAATTGTCATTGGCTTTCTGGAAAACATTGGCCAGGTATTAATTCTGACCGGGCAGACTGTTTATCATTTACGTCATTTAAACAGCACGCTGCTGGTGCGGCAGATGGCGCACCTGGGAGCCGACTCGTTACCCATTGTCCTGTTGACGATGCTGTTTACCGGGATGGTTATGACGGTACAAACGGCCCATGAGTTTGTCAAATACGGGGTGCAGTCGTCAGTCGGCGGTTTGGTGGTGGTAGCCATGGGCCGTGAATTGTCACCGGTATTAACCGGCGTGGTGGTTGCCGGGCGGGTTGGGGCGGCCATTACGGCTGAAATCGGCTCAATGAAAGTAACCGAGCAGATTGACGCTTTACGGGTTATGGCGGTAAACCCTGTCGCCTACCTGGTAGTACCCAGGCTTGTCGCCTGCATGATTATGGCGCCGGTACTGGTTGTTTTTGCCGATGTTATCGGTACTGTCGGCAGCTATATGATTGCTACCATGTATCCTGGCATTACCTCCTTCACGTTCTTAAACTCGATTAAGGTTTTCGCCGTACCGCACGATATTATCGGCGGCCTGGTCAAATCAATGTTTTTTGGGGCTATTGTCGCTATCATCGGCTGCCACAAAGGTCTTACCACGGCACAAGGCGCCGAAGGGGTGGGGCAGGCGACCACAGCTTCGGTAGTGCTGTCGATTATTCTAATTTTTATCAGTAATTATTTTTTATCAGTATTACTGTACCGGTAGCAGCAAATGAGGTGCCGCTATGATTAAACTGGTCAATGTCAATATGAATTTCCGCGGCAAACAAACGCTCAAAGACATCAACCTGACAGTCGAGCCGGGGGAAATTATGGTAATTATCGGGCCCAGCGGCTCGGGTAAAAGTACCTTGCTCAGACTAATCATCGGCCTGTTAAAGCCGACATCAGGCGAAGTGTGGGTGAACGGCCGGGAAATTACCGGCATGACTGAAGATGAACTTAATAAAATCAGGCTGGGAATGGGGATGGTGTTCCAGTATTCGGCTTTGTTCGATTCTATGTCGGTAGGGGAAAATGTCGCCTTTGGCCTGAGGCAGCATACCGGTATGCCGGAAGAAGAGATCAGGCGGACGGTGCGCCGCAAGCTGCGCATGGTAGGATTATCAGGGCAGGAGAATGCAATGCCTAACGAACTTTCCGGCGGCATGAAAAAACGCGTCAGTCTGGCCAGAGCCATTGCCATCGATCCGCATATTGTTCTTTACGATGAGCCGACCGCCGGACTTGACCCCATTATGTCCAACACCATTGACCGGCTTATTGTCAGTACCAGGCGAATGATCGGCGCAACATCGGTAGTGGTTACCCATGATATGTCAAGCGCCTTTCGCATTGCGGACAGGATTGTCATGATTTATGGCGGCAGCATTATTGAAAGCGGCACCCCCGAAATGATAAAACAGTCGGAAAACCCCATTGTGGTTAAGTTTGTCCGGGGGGCAGCAAACTTACCGGAAAATAAAGGGAGGTCCAGAACATGAATACCGAGGCCAAGGTCGGGGCCATAACTCTTGCCGGCCTTGTTTTACTGGCAGGAATGATTGTATATCTCAGCGGCGTGAGCTTTGGCGACAAAGGCTACCCGGTACAAGCTGTTTTTGGCCAGGTAAACGGTCTGAAACCGGGAAACATTGTGCGGTACGCCGGCGTTGAAGTGGGTAAAGTCGCGGCTGTGCGGGTGCTGCCTGAAGGCGTAGCTGCCGATATTATGCTTAACCCTGGCGTAAAAATTCCGGTTGGCTCCAAGTTTGGCGTTGGCGCCGACGGCCTGCTGGGCGAAAAGTATGTAAATATTGTGCCGCCCCATGAAGTAAAGGGCTTTCTGGCGCCCAACGACCAGGTATACGGCGAGAACCCTCAGGGACTTGACGAGTTGATAGTAACGGCCAACCAGGTATTGACAGAAGTAAAAACATTGGTCAAGGCGCTCAATGATGTGCTGGCCGATGAAAAGGTTAAAGCGGCGCTTAAGGAAACGGCGCTGAATACGCGGGACATAACGGCTAATCTTAATAATCTGACAGCTACTTTGGCCAGACTGGCCGAGAACAATCAGGGCGACGTTACCGCCATGGCGGCCAACCTGAAAGCCATGTCGGCCAGCCTTAGAGACACGGCGGCCAGAGTGGATAAAATGGTAGCAAATGTTGACAACAACGGCCAAACGGCAGCCGACTTGCGGGAAACAATCGCCAATCTGAAACAGACCAGCACCCGGGTGGAAAAAATGGCTGCCGCTTTAGAAGGCGCGGTCACCGATCCCGATGCCGCCCGGAATATAAAAGAAACGTTGAAAAACGCCCGTGCTGCTACGGCCAAAGCCAGCCAAATGCTTGACAAAGTGTCAGAAATAAAGACTCAAGCCGGTGTTGAAGCGTTATATAATACCGAGACAGGAAAATATCAGAGTAACGCCGATATTACCATCAGCACCTCCCCAAACGACTTTACTGTACTCGGGGTGACTGATATCGGTGAAGCCGGCAAGTTTAACTTTCAACTCGGAAAACACACCCCGGCTTTTAACCAGCGGTTTGGTATTATTGACGGCAAAGCCGGAATTGGCGTTGATGCCAAGTTAGGGGACGAGTGGCGCATGTCGCTTGATGTTTATGATCCCAATGACGTGCGGGTCAAGCTTCGTACTCAGTACCGGCTGGCGCCTGATACTTTCATTGTGGGGCAGTCAGGGAGTATAAACAAGAAAGAAGACAATACATCCTATGTCGGCATACGCCGGGCGTTCTAACTATGACTCATACTCATTTCCGTTGACACCATCCAGGTTTTGGACATATAATTATAAGTGTTTGACTGAGCAGTCAGAGCCGAAAACACCATGATATCAAGGGGGCATTTAAATAACATGATACAGTTTAGATTATCGGGCCGTCTGACCAGACGCGTGTCGGCCTTGGTTGTCGGCAGTATGCTGGTGGCGGCAGCTATTCCGGGATTTGCCGCATCCGTTGAGCTTACTCTGGATGAGGCCGTTGCCATGGCACTCAAAAATAACCCCGCAATCAAGGCTGCAGAAGCCGATTTAGATAAGGCCAAATGGACGGTTGACTCTACTGAGTCCGGAAAAGAGCCCAAAGTAACCTATGGTTTTACCGGCGCCCGCTCCAAAACTCTGACGACCGGTACGGGCAACAGTTTCAGCAATCAGATTTCCTTATCGGTACCGTTAACTACCGGAGGAGATGTTGAGGGCCGTATTAAACAGGCAACACTGGGATTGAAATCATCTGAACTTGAATTGGACAGAGTCAAGCAACAACTCAAACTGGATGCCACCAGCGCTTATTATAGCTTGTTGCAAGGCCGCAACCTGGTTAAATTGAACCAGGAGTCGGTTGACCAAGTGGCTGCTCATTTGGCCAATGTTCAGGCCCAGTATGCCGCCGGTACGGTAGCCAAATCCGACGTGCTGCGCACCGAAGTGGAAAAAGCCAGTGCCGACCAAAATTTGATTAAAGCAGAGAACTCTTATGAGTTGGCCATGTCCAACCTTAATAATGTGATCGGACTGCCGCTTGATACTAAAATTACCGTTAATGAAGACTTGAAATATGAGAAGTTTGATAAGACCCTTGAAGAGTGTATTTCCATAGCGTTAGCCAATAACCCGCAAGTAGCCAAAGCTGATATTGCTGTAGATTCGGCCAAACAAGGGATCGACATTGCGCAAAGCGGCAACAAATTCAAGTGGACCTTAGGCGCCAATACTGCCTGGTCTGATACCGATTTTCCCGGTGTTGACAAAAATACGTGGGGCCTAAACGTAACCGGCAGTATCAATATCTTTGATTCCGGCCTTACCAAGGCCCAGGTAAACGCAGCCAAAAACGACGTGGCTAAATCTCTCGAAAATGCCCGTTCGACAAAAGACTCCGTTCAACTTGAAGTGCGCCAGGCGTACCTTAACATGAAAGAAGCCGAAAAACGCATTGATACCAGCAAGGTTGCCGTAGTGAAAGCCGAAGAGGATTTTAAAATTGCCCAAGTGCGTTACAATGCCGGGGTGGGTACTAACCTTGACGTTATTGATGCACAGGTTGCGCTCACTCAGGCCAAAACTAACTATGTACAAGCCCTCTATGACTATAACACCAGCCGCGCCAAGCTGGACAAAGCTATGGGCGTAGCAGTAAAATAAGTTAAATAGTTCAAGGATTACCTTGTCGATTTTGGCAAGGTAATCCTTTTTTTGCCTTTTAGTTCCAACCTCGCCATTGCGCCATTTCCCATGCACCATCTCGGGTGCACCAACAAGAATGAAAAGGGAGATTGCTTCACTGCGTTCGCAATGACGGTAGAGAAAGGGTATTCTTTTCGGTCATTGCGGGCACCGTCGCCTATGAGACTATATTTCGAAGCGGAAAGTCATGAATAGTGCTTAGTTAGGCATTACGGCATCGCAGCGCGGCAATCTTATCCCGCATCAACCCATGCAGACTAAAATTCCCGAGCCTGTCAGAAAGGAAGAACACGCTGCGGCGTCGAAGTAGTCAATACTTAGCAGGCTCAGGAGGCGCTCATGCGGACCAAAGCCATTACTTTAACTATTTTAACTATGATATTACTTGTTTTTGGCAGTGCTTTTGCCTGGTGGACCAACTACAGCCAGGCGGTGTTTGGGCAAATTGAATGCACGCTTGCGACCGGACTAACCAGTGCGCTCGGGACCAGGGTTGACATTGGTCAGCTGCAGGCAGCCGGGCTGACATCGGCTGTTGTAAATAACGTAACAATATTTGACAAACAAGGCCGGGAATTGGCTGCTATTGACCAAGTAACCGTTGAGTACAGCCTGCTCAGTCTGGTGCGTGGCCGGACGGCAATTGACGCAGTGCGTAACATTACGCTTACCCGTCCGAAGATTTTGCTGGTACGGGAAGCCAACGGCACATGGAACGCTGAATGTTTGCGGCAAAAGTCAAACCCTGACGGTCCTGTTTTTAATGGCCGGGTTGCCGTTAAACAAGGCACTGTGCAGGTGAGCGCGCCGCAAGGCGAGTGGAATTTTACCGGTGTCGACGGTCTGTTTGGCATTAACGGCAAGCAGTCTGTCGATTTTAAGCTGTCAGGCAGCGAGAACGGCTCTCATATAAACGCTCAGGGATTTATTGATAATCCTAAGAGCAGCCTGTCATTGACGGTTAAAGCCGGCCAAATTAACCCGGCCGCCTATGAACGCCTGCTACCTGCCGGAACAGACGTGAAGTTTACCGGCGGTGTGCTTGAAGCGGTAGAAGTCACCCTTGCTGACACTCCTGCCGGCTTAAGCTATGCCGGCGAGTTTGTGGTTAACGGTCTGGCCGCCCAAATAAACGGTGTGCCGGTTGAGCAAGCGCGCGGACGCGTGACTTTTACGCATAACAATGTCTACATACTGGGGGGCAGTGCTCTGGTTGCCGGCCAGCCGGTAACAGTCGGCGGCAAAATCGCCATAGCCGGGGATAAGCCGGTATTCAGCCTTACTGTCGGTTCGCCCGGATTTGATCCGGCAGTGGTTGCCAATAATTTGCCGTTTACCGGTAGTGTCGCCTTTGCCGCCGAAGTTGCCGGAACGATTGACAGTCCGCTGATTTCCGCGCAACTTAAGACAAGTGAAGCTGCTGTTGCCGGCTACCGGATCCAGGATGCCGCGGCTAAGGCCGGTTTTGCCCATGGTATATTGACTGTCAACGAATTTTCCGCCCGTATGTTGGGCGGCCAAGTGCATGGTCAAGGCGTCTATGACATCGCCAGTCAACGTTATCAGTTGCAGCTTGCCGGCGCCGGCATTGATATGGCCGCCGTCCGGGGATTGCCTGTCGAAATCAGCGGCAGCGGTGACGTCAATATTGCGGCCGGCGGACAAGGCAGCGACTGGCGTGCAGCCACGGCTACCGCCGATATAACGCTTAACGCCGGTAAAATCAACGGTACGCCGTACACAAAACTGGTGGGCTTTATTGACCATACCGGCTGGCAGACCGAGCTCAAATATTTTAATGCCCTGCTGCCGTCCGGTGTGATTGCGGCTAACGGGGTGCTTCAAGGTGACCGGCTTAACATCAACATTGCCGGACAGGGCGTAGAATTAAAAGACATACCTTATGCCACAGTCAAAGATATCAGCTTTTCCGGGACAGCCGGCTTTGACGGGACAATAACCGGCACGGTGGCCGATCCTCTACTCACTCTGAATTTCAACGTTGCCGGCCTCAAAATGAATGAACAACTGTTGGGCCAGGCCAGTGGCGGCCTCAAAGCCTCGCCCAGGGCCGTGGCTTTCGACCGAGTGATGCTTACCGACAGTGTTGCCGGTCATGAACTTACCGGTACTGTATTATTGGACGGTCCGCAGCCTGAACTTAACCTGCGGCTGACAACGCATTCGGCCAGGGCCGAGACCTTTGCCCGGCTGCTCATACCGGAAGTTAAGCTGACCGGTAATATTGACCATGAAGTAACCGTGACCGGACCGCTAACCAATGTGGCTGTCCAAGGCAAGGTAAAACTGACTGAAGGCAGCCTGGACGGTTACCTTATCGCCAAAGCCGAAGGTTCCTACCAGCGGCAAAACGGTGTAATAACAGTAAGCAATCTTGATATAAATTCTCTTAATACCAAAATTAAACTGTCAGGAACGGTTGCTCCCGACAACCGCCTGGACTTTGCTGTAACTGCCGAGGATATCGATCTTGCCCGGGTAAAGGCCAATTATCCTTACCCGGTATCGGGTAAAGCCAGCCTTGACGGCCATATAACCGGTACTGTGAAAAGTCCGGTGCTGACCGGCCAACTGACGGCGCCGGTCATGCTGCTCAACGGCCAGGAACTCAAAAATATCTTTGCCAGTGTAAGCTATCACGACAGTAATGTTGATATCCGGGAACTGCGGTTTGCCCAGGGAGCAGGCAGCTATGTTTTCGGCGGCACGCTTGATTTGCCTACCTCGGCCATTGACGGCCTGCTGCGGGTCGAAGGCGGTGAGCTGGCAGGTATTCTGGCGATTGCCAACCTGCCTGACCGCGGTATCCGTGGCAGCCTTAACGGGGAAATCGTATTAAGCGGTACCACGGCAAATCCTAACGTGATATTGCGGGGCGCGATTACCGGCGGCCGGATTAAAGATTATCCGCTTGATACCATTGATGTCGACGCTGAGCTTAACAACCGGGTAATAACCATCAATAAATTTACGGCCAAACAGGGAACGGACGGGTTACTGGCCGCCAAAGGCCGGGCCGACCTGGACGGGCAAATTGACCTTGAGGTCGGCGGGCGTGATATTGAGGCCGGAATTATCGCCGCCCTGTTCGACACTACTGTTGAAACCAAAGGCGTGTTTAGCTTCAATGCCCAGGCTGACGGTCCTGCTGCCGATCCTAACGTGGCGGTGTCGTTGGAAGTCAAAAACGGCAGCGTGGCTAACGCTGAATTTGATAACCTCTATGGGCTGTTAATTTTTAATCATGGCAGCATTCATGTCAATCAGTTGTTTGTGGCGCGCGGACCGTACAAAGCCAGTGCCTACGGCATAGTGCCGTTAAAGGCGTTGAACAGCCAGGGCCGTAGCCAGGCAGACATTACCGATAAGATGGACCTTAAACTGCGTCTTGATAACGCTGATTTGAGCATATTGCCCTTATTGACCAAAGACGTTGCCTGGGCGGCCGGGCCTACCGCCGGGGAAATCGCGGTAGGGGGCACACTGGCCAATCCGACGCTTAACGGACGGTTAAGGGCAGTCAACGGTACTGTCAAATTAAAAGCCCTGACCGATCCCATCCAAAATGTAGGGGTTGATATTGAGTTCGCAGGTGATAAAATAAATATAAATGACGTTGACGGCCAAATGGGGGGCGGCTCGTTTGCGTTAAGCGGTTCAGCCAGAGTAAATGGTCTGGCGCTTACCGACTACAACATTACGCTTACCCTAAAGCGCCTGGGAGTTAAACACAAATACTTCAGCGGGCCGGTGGATGGAGTGCTGTCATTAACCAGTCCCAACGACAGGCCGCGGATATCGGGCAAGCTGACTGTTGAGAACGCCACCGTCAATATTCCGGCTGTGCCTGACAGCGGTAAAATTGATTTTAATGCCGGCCTGGATGTTGAGCTGGTAATCGGCGATAAGGTCCGGATGTATAACCCTTATCTCTATGATTTCCGGGCTGAAGGCAAAGTTAAATTTTCCGGCTCGTTGCAAAGACCGGCGGCTTCCGGACGCGTGGAAGCGCAGCGCGGTACCGTCAAATATCTGACCAACCGCTTTACGATTGAGAGCGGCAGCGCCGAGTTCATTCAGTACCGCTCCATTGAACCGGTCATCAAGTTACAGGCCTCAACTAAACTTGAACAAACTACGATTAATTTGAATATTGACGGCCCGGTTACTGCTATGGACCTCAAACTGACCTCTGAACCGGCAATGAGCCAGCAGGAAATCATGTCGCTCCTGACCCTGCGCGGCGGGTATTTCACCAATTCCGGCAACCTGACCCAGGGCGGCCGGGACAGCGTTTTAGGGCGGGACGAATTAGTCAGCCTGTTGGACGCCGGACTGCAAATGCGCTTTATCGCTGAGATGGAAAGCACCCTGCAAAATACCCTGGGTGTTGACGAATTCCGGTTGGTCCGTTCTTCGCTGTTTGATATTTACAGCAAACGTACCAACGATGTGCAAACAGGCGATAATTTCCAGGGATATAATCTTGAAATTGGCAAATATCTGACCGATAAACTTTTGCTTAGTTATTCCATGGGCCTTGACCAGAAAAATAACAGTATAACGCTCCATTATGACTTAAACAAGCGTATCGGCATTGGCGGCACATTTGGCGGCGCCAATAACGGACTGTATACTCTTGAGACCAGGTTTAGATTTTAATAAAGGACTGATATCCGAATGATCCTAAGTCAATATTTGGCTGAATTGAAAAATATCCGCATGTTGACGCGTGAGGAAGAAATCATGCTCTGGCAGGGATATAAAGAAAATGGCGACCTGGAGTGCCGCCGCCGCCTCATCGAAAGCTATCAGCCACTGGTTTTTAAAACTGTCATGCGCTGGCGCCTGCCTGAAACCGTCATGCTGGATATTATCCAGGAAGGCACAGTCGGACTGATCGAGGCTGTAGAAAGCTATGACCACACCCGCGGCGTGGCGTTCAGCCTGTTTGCCGTGCACCGCATCCGGGGCCGGATCATGAACCACCTGGCGCGCGAGGATGACAGCCTCCTGCGCATTGACAGCCCGCTTACTGCCGGCAGCAGTCAGGCGACAATTGCCGACCTGTTGGTCGATGCGCAGGCCGAAGTGGCTGCTCAAGCCGAACACAATTATCTTGTCGAACAACTCCGGACGGCAATGGAACGGCTGCCGGCCAAGGAACAGCAGGTCTTAAACGGCGTGTATCTAAACGATTGCGAACCCAAGGAATTAGCGGCAACTATGGAACTAAGCGTGTCGCACATCTACCGCTTGCAAAAACAAGGCATTCGCCGGTTGCGGGGCATGTTGTCCAAACTAATGGGCAACTGGTGAAAAACTTAGATATTTAGTAAAAACAAGTCGAAATTTTAAGCATAAACGGGCTAATCACAGTATTTGCCCGTTTCCGCTTGTTGGCTAGTGACCAGAATCTGGCCTCTTCCCAGGATTATATTTAATGTTTATAATAGGGGTGGTGAATGTGGCGGATTGCAAACAAAACATTAACCGGCATCTAAATTCGGCTCAACAGTGGCTTTCCCAAGCTGAACAGGATTTTGATAAAAACAGGGATATTCGCGGTGAGTTAAATTTGTTTTTAGCTCAGGCTGAACTGACGCATGCCCGGGAAGTCAACCGTTCCCAGCATTGGCGCTACAAATATCCGGCACTCCGGCATGGTTTGGCTTTTGGCCTGGCGCTTGCCGTAGCCGTCGGCGGGATGGGCGTCAGTTACTGGTGGGGGGTTAGCCGCCACAATGTTCAGCCAACGCCGCAAGCTGCGCAGTTGGCCCCACTGGCTGAGACTAGTGTAAAACAGGCAAGCTCTGTTGCCGGATCAATAAATCCGGCAACAGAGCCTATGGCGCCGGCTCAACCGGTTGCCGGCCGGCCGGCGGCCGCTCACACCGAGCCTGCCGTATATCAGCAGCCGGTGCGGCATTCCCGGCTGCCCGAGCCGTCTGAACAACCCAAGTCCTCTTCTACAGCCGACCAAAGCAAAGATGTACCCCTGACAACCGATGAGATTAACAAGCTTATCCGTTCAGCCGGAAAATCATTGCGCGGCCAGTAACAAGTTAATAAGGAGGTAATATGAAGACCGTTGAACGCTGCAAGATTTTTGTCATTGCCGCGATTGTTTTAAGCATGGCTGTAAGTTTAGTAATGCCTGCTTATGCGGCAGATATCGAAGGCAAAACGGTTACTGCCATAACAGTTACCGGCGTTAATCAGGTTGCTGAAAGCACCGTCATGGGCGTGGTCAAACTCCAGCCCGGCGATACTCTGACAGCCGACAAAGTCAAACAAGACCTGCAAGCCATTTATGATTTAGGCTACTTTTTTGACGTTGTCGCCAACTTCACGGAAGTGCCTGAAGGCGTCAAAGTAGTATACACCGTTATGGAAAACCCGCAGTTAACCGACATTGTTGTCAAAGGCAACACCAAAGTTTCTGCTGACAAGATTAAAGAACTGGTCACAACCGGCAAGGGCGGTGTCTTGAACACCCGGACACTTAATGCCAACGTCCGCGCCATTGAGCAGTATTACCACGACCAGGGGTATATCCTGGCCAAAGTAAGCGATGTAGCCATGAGTCCGGGCGGCGTGCTGACTCTTTCCATTAACGAAGGTTCGCTTGAAGGTATTGTTATCAAAGGGAACGAGAAGACCAAGACCGAGGTTATTACCCGCGAAATGAAAGTTAAACCAGGTGAACCGTTTAATGTTAAAGATGCCCGCCGGAGTATGCAAAGAGTGTACAACCTTGGTTTCTTCGAAGACGTGAACATGAAGCTCAATCCCGGCAAAGAGCCTAATGCCGTTGTTTTGCAAGCAGATGTGGTTGAGCAAAAAACCGGCACCTTCTCCATCGGCGGCGGCTACAGCAAAGCCGACGGGCTTGTGGGTATCATTGAACTTGGCGACAACAACTTCAGGGGCAGCGGCGACAAAGTCAAGCTGCACTGGGAGTTTGGCGGCGCCAGCAACAAAAACTATGAAGTAAGCTATACCAAACCATGGCTGGACGACAAACAAACTTCACTGAGCTTCAGTGTTTACAACATGACCAATCAATACAGCGATTACGACAGAAACGGCAATCTGGAAGAAAGCTATGATAAAAAGCGGCAAGGCTTTGACGTAACCCTTGGCCGTCCCGAAGGTGAATATGTTCAAAACTATATCACCTTCAAAAACCGCCGGGACACTTATGTTGAGCATGTTGACGGCAACAGAAACCTTTCGGACGGAACCGACGCGAGCAAACAGTATCTCAAAGATAACTTTGGCTTGACTCGCAGCATTACGCTGACGCGGGTATTCGACTCGCGTGACAATGTTTTCAACCCGACCGAAGGAACCCGTGTATCACTGGCGGCCGAGTTTGCCGGCAAATCGCTGGGCGGCGACTTCGATTACAACAAATATACCCTGGAAGGCCGCAAATACTATAAAGTCGGCCATGATCAGGTCATTGCCGCCCGTCTGGTGGCTGGTTACGCTGACGGCAATATGCCTGAGGCCGGCCAGTTTGCCGCCGGCGGCGCCGATACGCTCCGCGGCTATAAAGACGATGAATTTAAAGGCGATAAAACGCTAACTGCGTCTGCTGAATACCGTTTTCCGGTGGCTAACAAAGTCCAGGGGGTAGTTTTCTCCGACATTGGTAATGCCTGGGACGGCGAAGGGTACAAGCTTAATGACCTTAAAGCCAGCGTTGGCGTCGGTATTCGCGTAACAACGCCGATAGGACCCATTCGTATCGACTATGCCAAAGGCGACGAGGGTGGCCGTACCCACTTCAGCTTTGGCGGTCAGTTCTAATCACAGATTTGCCAATGAGTCAGGCTGTACGGCCTGACTCATTTCGTAAAAGGAGGTGCGGGACATTAAGCTGAAACAGCTGCGCATAACTTTGTACCTGATCCTGGTACTCTGTCTGGCGGGAGCATTGCCGGGAGCCGGTTATGCCGCGTCCGGGACAGTCGATAAAATCACGGCAAGCGTGACTGCTGCCGCGCCGCCGCCGGACAAAATTGCCAAGCGGATGACAGCAAGTGTCACCACCGTCGGGGAACAAATGCTCATGGGCCGGACGGTTGAAGATGTAACTATGAACCAGGCCGGTTATGAAAAACTGGTGCGGGAAATTTTTGACCGGGTGCTTATCGGTTATTCAGTTACCCAAGTCACAATCATCCCGGGAGCAACAACCCATATTCAGGTTGCCGTAACGCCGTGGGGCGATGTCGTGCGCGATGTTTCCCTGGAAGTGGATATAAGCGGCTTGTCCCCCGAGCTGGCTGCCCTGATAAAAAAAGATATGGGCAACGTGGAAGAGCAGATTGGCAATGTGCTCATCGGCTTGCCGGTTGATTCGGTGGAATGGGCCGGTGGCGTGTCCAAAGCCGTCATCCGCGAAATGTTGTCCGGCCGGTTGCCGGAGTTTCGCAGTAATCTGGAAATTACCGCCGGCGAGCGCACTGCCGTAAAACTGTCGCTCGTTCCTTCCGGGCCGGTTGTTCAGGACGTTAGTGTGGCTTTACGGTCCCGCACCATTCCCAACGTTCTCCTAGCTGAGGCCGGCCCTGCCGTCAAAGAAGCGGCCGGTATGCTGCGCGGTCTGCCGGTGGCGTTTGTTGAACGGCATCAAGACTATTTTACCGAAAAAATATCTTCCGCCGCCGCCAGCCACCCGCTGGCCAGCAAATATGGCCTGACCCTCACCCCGGTTATTGTTCCGGGGACCGAAACCGGGATAACCCTGGATATCGAGACCGACAAATACCGGGTCAGCTTAGAAGGCAATTTGGATGTCGGCCGTAACGAGGACAATACTTCGGCTAAACTTCATGTGGGCCAGTTTGTTGGCAAACGGGATGAAGTTTTCCTGGAAGTCAGCCTTATTCCCTCCAGTTTCACCTGGAAGTTCGAACCAGGCTGGGGGCGCAAGCTGAGTGAAACAACGGCCGCCGGTATACGGTATGACTTTTCCGGAGGACAAAGCACATTATGGTTTAACAAGTACGCCGGCGCCAACTGGACCATCCGGCTTGAGCGTACGCCTAAAACCAACTACAACGAATTCGGCGTAAGATATAAGATGCATGATTTCCTTAGCGCTGAATATGTCGTTAATAAAAAAGAAAACTGGCTCAGGCTGATAGCCAATCTGTAATTACTGCCGGGGGCTTTTACGGCAGCCTCTATTGAAGAATAGGGGACTGCCTGTTATAATTGGTAGATGGAGGAGAATTTTATTGCCAAATGGCAGGAAAGAAGGGTAAAAAGTGTTTAAAAACAAAAAATTTGCCAAAAATGTTGCTATTGCCGTAGTAGCAGTATTCTTGCTGGGAGTATTTGGTCTTGCCCTTTCACAAAGCGGCAAAGGCTATGCCGCCGGCGCCGGCACTGCGTCCAATATCGGCAAAGTAAATTACCAGCGGTTAATTAACGAAAGCCCGGAATTTAGTAAATTCAAAGAAACTATGCAAAACGAAGTGGCCCAAGCCCAAAAAGACTTTGATGAAAAGTCCAAGACCATGAACGATAAAGAAAAACAAGATTATAGCAATCAACTGCGCGAGCGTCTGTCGCTCAAAGAACAAGAGCTCAAAGCTCCGATTTTTGACAAAATTGACGCTGCCGTCAAAGCTGTTGCCGACGCCAAAGGCCTTGCCGTAGTACTTGATGTCAATAACATCGTCTATGGCGGCCAGGATATCACCGACGACGTTCTGAAAAAACTTACCGCTAAATAATTAAACATTCCCGGTGTAATGTTGGGCCGAGCCGGTTTAGTCTGTGCTCGGCTCTAAACCTTAAGCCGTACTTTAGCACTAGAGAGGGTGATTTGGTGTTTACTTCCAAAGCAACACCAAGGTTTCTGGCAATCCTGGTCCTTAGCTCTGTCCTCCTGACAGGCTGTGCTGCCCGTTCGATACCTGAAACCAAACCGCCCGCAACGCCACAGGCAGGCGTCATTGATATGGACAAAGCAATCAAGGCCCATCCTAAGTATCAGGAATGGCAAAAACTTAAGCAACAGGCTGCCACTTTGAATGAACAACTGGCAGTTGAGGCAAACCGGACAGCTGGCGCCGCTCAGTCGCTGCCGGCGCTCAATATGCCGGGAACTGCGCCTGACGGGCTTAAGCAGGCAATTGAACAGGAATATAACGCCAAGATGGCGGCAAAACAGCAAGAACTTCAGGCCCGCCTTGCTGCCAAAGCCCAAAAGATACATGGTGAACTTTCCTCCGAGCTTCAGGCTTATGCGGAACAACTTGACAAAAAGTACCAACCCCGAATTTTCAACCTGCAGCTGAAACTGCAAACTGTCCGTATGGACGAAAAAGAAGCCGCCGCCATAAAACAAGAGATTGACAATGTAAAAGCCGAACGCGCCGATAAGCTGGCGGCACGGGAGAAAGAACTGGCTCAGAACCTGGATAACGCGTTAAACCCCGAAAAAGCCGCTATCGAGCAAGAACTTGCCGCATATGCCAAACAGCTCAATGCCGAGCTTAATAATAAAATGGCTGCCCAGTCAGCCGCAATGGCTGCCGGGGCGGCGCCGCCGGCCCCGCCGCCGACTGCGTCTGCTAACAGCCTTGAGCAAGAGCTTGCCATGAAACAGCAGGAGATTAACGTTCTTGAAGAATATATTTTGAACGATATCCGGGACAAAGCCGCCAAAGTTGCTGTCGAGCGCCGGTTGGCGGCCGTACTGACAGGCTATAAAGTTAATGTGAGTGCAGTAGATATTACCGACCCGGTTATTGCCGCGTTTAAGAAATAAATAGCTGCGCATACTATGAGCAACATTGCGATACCGGGAGCGCGCAGGAGAGATTGCTTCACGATCTCAAGGTTCCCAAAGATTGGAGGATTCAGTGGTGAATAAACAAGTTAGAATGGCATTGGTATTAGTATTGGTTTTTGCCGCAAGTTTGATTTTGGCCGGATGCAACACCGGCGCGGCCGCTATCGGCGTTCTTGACGTAAACCGGGTTATGGCCGAAAGTCCCAAAGTTAAGCAATTTCAGGACCAATTGAATGCCAAAGGCAAAGAATTGAGCGACCAATTGGAAAAAGACAAGCCGAACCTTAAGCAGGAAGAATTCCAGAAACGTCAGGAAGCTGCCTATAGCGAATTTCTTAAGGTCAAGCAAGACCTGGAAGGTCAGATTGACAGCAGCATCAAGCAAGCCATTGAGCAGGTAAGCAAAGAAAAGAAGCTTGGCGTTGTGCTGTATAAGAACAGTGTAGCCCAGGGCGGCACTGACGTAACCGACGATGTAATTAAGAAAATGCAATAAAAGAATCAGGAGGCTTCAGGTGAAGAAGACATTAGCTGAAATTGCCGCCCTGGTTGACGGTACGGTAACCGGCCCTGCCGGTATTGAAGTTACCGGCGTCACGAACATTGATGACGCCGGTCCGGGCGATATTACTTTTGCTGTGCCGCCGCATCTTGACAAAGCGGCCCAATGCTCGGCCGCCGCAGTAATCATTCCCGACACAGTTGAAACATTTTCCAAACCGGCTATCCGGGTGGCCAATCCCCGGATGGCCTTTACCACTTTACTAATCCTGTTTACTCCCCGGCATAATGTTTCACCAGGTGTTCACCCCACGGCGGTGGTAAGCCATACGGCCAGACTGGGGGCTAACGTTGCCGTCATGGCTCATACTGTAATTGATGATAATGCTTCAATTGGCGATAATACGGTCATTTATCCCCATACTTATATCGGCCGTGATGTCATTGTCGGCCATGATACCCTTATTTATCCCAATGTTACTGTCAGGGAGGATTGTCATATTGGCAGCCGGGTCATTATTCACAGCGGCGCCGTGATTGGCAGTGACGGCTTTGGGTTTATCACGGTGAACGGCAAACACCGGAAAGTGCCGCAAGTCGGCAATGTTATCATTGAAGATGATGTTGAAATCGGCGCCAACACGTGCCTTGACCGGGCTACTACCGGCAGCACGGTAGTTAAGCAGGGGACTAAGATTGACAACCTTGTACACTTGGCTCACAACGTCGTAGTGGGCGAAAACTGCTACCTTGTAGCTCAGACAGGGATTGCCGGCAGCGCTAAAATCGGCAACAACGTAACCTTTGCCGGTCAATCAGGCAGTGCCGGACATCTGACCATTGGCGACAACTGTGTTTTTGCCGCCAGATCGGCGCCCATCAACGATATTCCGCCTAATTCCTTCTATGCCGGTTTTCCGGCCAGGCCGCACAAAGAATGGTTGCGCTCCGAAGCCGCAATCGGCAGGCTTCCCGAACTCATAAAAAAAATACGCGATCTTGAACGCCGGCTGGGCGAACTGGAAAATAAGTAATGCAACGAGGTATCCACGTGCGGATACCTCGTTTTATGCGGAAATCCCGTCCGCTTTGCCCACAAATTACTTGTGCCGGGCAGGGAGGATTTTTGTGCCCGGCGGGGAATACATATACATTCATAACCCCAAAACTATACTTCTAGTTAGGAGAGATACCATGAACAAGACGATTATGGCCGTTGTGGCCCTTTTACTGGCTGCTGCGCCGGTGTATGCCGCACCTTCAATCAACGGCTCAACAGGCCTTATCAACACTCCCTCGGCCGATGTTCTGCAGGAGGGTCAGTTCTCGCTCGGTTATCATCACCTGAAAGACGGCGGGGTCGGCACCTTTAACATGAACCTGACCGGCAAACTGGAAATCGGCGTGGCCGGATTCCGTTACGACAGCGACAGTAACCGGGACAACCACACCTACCTCAATGCTAAATACGGTCTGCTGCCGGAAACCGTTCTGACCCCGGGACTGGCTATCGGGGTTGAAGATGCGGCAAACTTGGACAAGCGCACCTATTATGCTGCTGCCAGCAAAGCGCTGCCGTTTGGCTTCCGTATTCATGCCGGCGTAGGCAACGGCCGGTATGACGGTGTATTTGCATCACTGGAAAAGACCATTAATCCTGTAGGTATTATTACCGGTAATAACGCATTTCCCGCTACCACATTCATTGCTGAGTGGGACGGCGATCGCATGAACTACGGAGCCCGTATGTCGATCGTCCCCGGTCTTAAACTTGACGCCGGCTGGCGCCACAGCGAAACTTACTTTGGTATAAGCTACACATATTAGGAGTAGGGTATGCAATACTACTTGGTGAAATGTCTGAGCAGGCTGGTGTGCCTGTTGCCGGCAAGCCTGCGGCGGGGACTGGGCTGTCTTATCGGCAGCCTGTGCTGGCCCCTGGTGCCTGCTAAACGCCGCAATATGGCCATAAGCAACATCAGCCGCAGCCTTGGCATCGACGAGTGCCGGGCGTCTGCAATCGCCAAGGCAAGCGGAGTGCGGTTCGGGCCCATGTTTATGGAAGTACTGTATATGCCAAAGCTCAATAAAGCTAATATTGGGCAGTATGTTACGCTTAAAGGGCGCGAGCACCTTGACGCCGCGCTTAAAATGGGACGGGGCGCAGTCCTGGCCACAGCGCACAGCGGCAACTGGGAACTCCTCGGCGCTGCTCTGGCCATGCACGGATATCCGCTGGTAGCCGTTGTCCAGCGGCAGACCAATCCCGCCATGGACAAATTCATTAATGAATACCGTACCCGGGCCGGTATGCATGTCACCTACAAGCAGGGAGTCAGGGAAATGGTCAAACTGCTTGGAGCAGGCAAAATTATCGGCTTATTGATGGACCAGGATAATCATAGTCAAGGGGTATTTGTTGAATTCTTCGGCCGCCTGGCTTCCACGCCGCAGGGGGCCGCCGCGCTGGCCCGCCTCAATGACGCGCCGATAATCCCGGCCTTTATTACCGCCAATCCTGACGGTACTCACACAGTAATCATTCATCCGCCGGTCATGGTTGACAAAACGGCTGACCGCGACTATGACATCTATACGACCACCCGGCATTTGACGCGAATCATTGAGGACCATATCAGACAATATCCGCACGAATGGTTCTGGCTGCACAACCGCTGGAAGACAACACCGCCTGAAAAGAAGGCTTAAGCTAAAAGAGAGATTGCCACGCTACGATGCCGTAATGCCTAACTAAGCACGATTCAATGACTTACTGCTTCGAATATGGTCTCATAGGCAACGGTGCCCGCAATGACCGGAGAGAACACCGTTTCTCCATCGTCATTGCGAACGCTAGTGAAGCAATCTCTTTTTTTTTTGCCTTGACACAGTATATATAATTTGATATATTTTTATATACTTCTGGACACAAAAGTGATATACGTATATAATATACAAGAGAAAAGAGGTGAATGAAAGATATGTTGCTAAACAAAATAAAAATACTAAAAAGCATTAACGGTATATTCAAAGATTCGATTCAGCGTGATATTGTCATTCTTATCACGGTAAGTGTAATGATCGGTTCATTGTTGGCCAGCTCGGTCTCTATGGCCGCCAACTCCTATTTTTCGAAAACGCTGGCCAGTCTTGTGGGTGACTATGGTGAATTTGACATAGTAATTCAAGTCAGGGAAGAAATGAAAGAAGATGCCGCAGTGCATATTGCCAAGATTGTCAATGAAGTATTTCCAGACGCAAAAATTAAAGAAGGCCCGACAATTACCGGCAAGTCTAACTTTTTCATTGCCTTGCCTGACCAATATAAAACCAAAAACGTGTACGAAGACCTGTACAAGATTTTTGGCAGTATCCCGGGCGGCGCCAGTGTCGGTGTCATGACCGAACCGCGCCTGACAGTACGCGGCGTGCCGGAAGGCGCGAAAAATATGCTGATGGAGCGTATCTCGCAGATGGATGGCGTCCGTTTTGCTTTCCGTGACGGCTCGTCCATCGGCGTAGTATTAACTTCGCTTGATAAATCTGCAGCGGTTAATACGGCAATTAAGTCTGTGCTTAAAGACTACCAGGTCATCGAAATCACTTTCCCGGTGGGCAGCGAGCCTGCCAATCCGGTACGGCTGGGTGATGCCATTGCCGACGCAATGCAGAAAGACCTCCGTCTTAACTATGCCCAAAACGTATCAACCGACGGAAAGAATGATGACATGACCTATATGGTCAGCACCATGCTGGAACTTAAGCGCTTTTTGCAGGCCTATGCGTCCCAAATAACCATTACGCCGGCTGCCGGCACGGTATTGGCTAAAGGCGATATTGTCGTTTTTCAAGGTACGGCGGCTCAGCCGCCGCAGGCGGGAAAAACGCCTGATAAAGGTAATGTCATTGTTGAAGTGACGGCAGTTGACGCTAACGGTGTGGCCACAGGCCGTATTACCCAGGGCGACGCTTCTCAGCTAACCAACGTCCAAGGCTATAAGCTGGAAAAAGACGTAGTGGGCGGACAAGCAGCCACTGTCGCGTACAAGAACCCGCGCCGGGAACTGGGCAATGCTCTTACCGAAACAGGTAAGCTTGTCGGTCAGATTCCGGGCTTTGCCCAAGATGCCAAGACCATGAGCGGTGTTGCGCTCGGCGCGCTTGATAACTACGGTGCGGGTGTTGCCGCTATGGAACAGACATTATCCAGTCTGGCAGTGGCCGGTGATACCATTCAAGCGGCAACCAGCGCACTTGCCGGCATTGACACCAGCAGTATCCGCTCCCAGCTTGATACTTCGTCCCGTAGCATCGGCGGCCTGGTGAATACCATGCAAGTACTTCGCCTGGTGAACGGTGATGCCGGTTCGACGATCAACACTCTGACAGCCGCTCAGCAAAACCTCGGCAATCTGAGCTCCGGCCTGGCATCGCTTGACAATGTTGCCGCCAACGCACGGCGGGCCAAATCGGCTATTGACAGTATTGTTGTCAACGGCCAAGCCACCCTTGGCACTCTGCGGGCGTTTGACGTTCAAGGCGCCAGGGCCGGTTTGAATGATGCCAACAACCGGATGGCTGCTTTAGAGCAGATTAATGTGCCGCTTGTTACTGCCCAGATTCAATATCTGGCAAGCTCGGCGCCAAACCTTAAAGACGAAGAAATCAACCATTCCATTGATTTGCTGGACAAGTTTATTGCCGGACAAGTAATCCCCGGCGCCCGGATTCAAATTTTGACGACCAGCAATATCAGTGTTGACGCCGTGACCCCTATTGTTCAAAGCCAGGTAGGTCACAATAATATTTCGCTGTACTCGACAGCGCTCGGCGCAATTGAGCCGAACGCCCGCGGCGAGCTGTACCAGGTGCTTAAAGAAGTGAAAAGCATTTTGGCCGGTATGACGGCCATCATTCTGACCATCTTGTTTTTAGGCCTTGACCACACGGCCATTATGACGGTAATCCGCCGCAAACGCCTGAGCAAAAAGGTACCTGTTACCGGCTGGCGCAAAACTGTCGAACGGTTGACCATTACCTTTACCGCGCCTGAACGCCGTTATGGTATGCTGGTTGGCGCCGTAATGCTGACCGCCATGTTTATTTTGGCCGGCGGCGGTATTCCGTATCTGCCGTGGATCGGTGTGCCATTCATCGGCGCTATGCTCGGACTGGTAATAGCCGGCTATACTGAGAAAATTAGCCCTATTGCCGGGGAAGAAGTCATGGCCGGTGAAGCTTTGGGCATGTCGCAGGACGAAATCATGCGGGAAATTGTTATTCCGAGCGGCCGTCCCGGTCTCATGCAAAAGCTCAATCAACGCAAAGTAAAGTTCAAATAAAGAATATCAAAAATATAAAGGGGGTGAGCTGCGTGCTCAACATCCAAAATCTCTATAAACAGTTTGGCAGCCTTGTGGCTGTAAATAACTTAAGCCTGGCGGTGGCTCCCGGTGAAACAGTAGTCATTATGGGGCCGTCCGGCTGCGGTAAATCAACGACAATCCGGACCATCAACCGGTTGATAGAACCTGACCGCGGCTCAATCCTGTTTGACGGCCAGGATATTACCAAGCTAAATGATGATGAACTCAGAGCCATACGCAAACGTATCGGTTATGTTTTTCAGCATTTTAACCTCATCAGCCGGCTTAGCGCCGTTGAAAACGTTATGCTCGGCCTGGTCATGGGCGGGCAGTCGAAAGAGGAAGCGTATGATAAAGCAATGTCTGCCCTGACTAAAGTGGGGCTGGAACACCTGAAAGACCGTAAACCGGGCCAGCTGTCCGGCGGCCAGCAGCAGCGGGTGGGTATTGCCCGCGCTCTGGCTTTTGAACCTGAACTTATGTTATGGGACGAGCCGACAGCGTCGCTTGACCCCATGCTGGTCAGGGAAGTCCTTGTTGTCATGGAAGAACTGGCCAAGTACCGGGCCGCCACCATGCTGGTGGTTACCCATGAAATTGCTTTTGCCTTGCATGTGGCTGACCGCATTGTCCTCATGGAAAAAGGGACCATTGTCGAGTCAGGCATACCCAGCCAGGTATTTGTCAACCCGGTTTCCCATGTTGGCTGTCAGTACAAAGAACTTATTGAGTACCAGCTCAATACCAGTGCGCGTACCCTGGCCGGCAAACGGATTGCATAAAGATACGTGAAAACAGGCCAATTCTAAAACTCATACTTGCGGAAAGTTATAAATTCTTGTAGAATTAATTGGAATTAGACACTCAGGAGGAGACCTAATGGAGCGCCAAACCACAGTAGCTACGCGCGTAACTTATACCGGAATCGGCTTGCACTCCGGGCGGGACGTGACCATCGCCTTAAACCCCGCGCCGGCTGGAAGCGGCATTGTCTTTGCCCGGACCGACCTTGAGGGAGCGCCGCGCGTAGCGGCCAAAGCGGCCAATGTAACAAATGCCTTGAGGGCAACTACCTTGGAGTCAGGTGAGGCTAAAGTTTTTACCGTTGAACATCTTTTAGCCGCCTTCTATGCCATGGGTGTAGATAACTGCCTGGTAGAAATCTCATCAGTGGAACCGCCGGTAGCCGATGGCAGCTCCCTTCCCTTTCTTGAACTTATTCAGTCGGCAGGTATTGTCCGGCAGAATGAAATGCGCCGGCCGCCGCTTGTCATTAAAGAAACACTGACTGTGCGTTATCCGGAAAAATTTATCGCTGTTTTGCCTTATGACGGGTTTCGCATCACCTTTACTTCAACCAATCCGCACCCCATGCTTGGTGTTCAGTTTGGCGACTATGAAATTACTCCTGAGCTTTTTGCCAGAGAAATTGCACCGGCCCGTACCATCGGCTTCATGCATGAAGTCGAGGCCCTGAAAGCGCAGGGATTAGCCCTTGGCGGCAGTCTGGAAAACGTGGTAGTCTATGATGACGAAAAATGTTTAACGCCGCTCAGGTTCCCTGATGAACTGGTCCGGCATAAAATTTTGGATGTAATTGGCGATTTGGCGTTGGTTGGCCGCATTGCCGGTCATGTTATTGCCGTAAAGTCAAGTCATGCGCTAAATACTGCACTGGCAAAAAAGATATCCGAAATGTTCTAGGCCGTTCAGAAAGTTCCAGATGCTAGGCGCACCGGAAGACGCTGCAACGCGGCGTACATGGGACGTACGTAAGCAAAGCGGCTGAGGGGCAACAACGCAGATGGAGCTTTATCAACGGCCGCAAGTATGTGATTGATATGAGGAGGCGTTTTTACAGATGATTCTGAATGCAACCGAAATTCAAGAGATTATTCCGCACCGTTACCCCATGCTGTTAGTTGACCGTATTGTCGAGCTTGAACCGATGAAACGGGCGGTAGGTATAAAAAACGTAACAATGAACGAGCACTTTTTCATGGGGCATTTTCCGGAAAAACCGGTTATGCCCGGTGTGCTCATCCTGGAAGCCATGGCCCAGGTTGGCGGAGTGGCCATGTTGTATCCTGAAGAATACCGGGGCAAGCTGGCCTTTTTTGCCGGTATGGACCGGGTTAAATTCAGAAAACCGGTTGTCCCCGGTGACCAGCTTTACATGGTAGCTGAAATCATTAAGCTCCGCGGCCTGGCCGGCAAAGTATGGGCTGAAGCGTTTGTTGACGGTCAAATCGTCGCCGAAGCAGAATTTTTGTTTGCGCTTACCTCTAGATAATAGCTGTAATTCTGATAAAATCACTGAAAATAGGTTATTAAATTCATATAACTTATGTTTTTAGAAAGTTTAGCGTAATTTTGCCTAAATTTAGTTTACCATTTTTCAGCCGCTCAGTCGGAATATATATAGCAATATATGACACACGACATCTGCTTATAAAGTTCTAATTCAGCAGGGAGATGATTTAATATGAAACCGGAATCGGTTGTAATACCTTTACGTAAGATACATGAAACTGCAGTCATCCACCCCAATGCCCGCATTGGTAAAGATGTAGAAATCGGGCCGTACGCTGTTATTGGCGAAAATGTGCTTATTGGCGACGGCACACAGATTGGCGCTCACGTAGTTATTGACGGCTGGACCAGTATTGGCAGAAACTGCGTTATTTACCCGAGCGCATCAATCGGCGGCGAGCCGCAGGATTTGAAGTTCCGTGGGGAAAAAAGTTACGTATTTATTGGTGATAACACCAAAATCCGTGAATTCGCGACAATTAACCGCGCCACCGGCGAAGGCGAAGAGACTCGCGTGGGCAGCAACTGTCTCTTACAGGCGTATACCCATGTGGCTCATAACTGTGTTGTGGGTAATAATGTAATTATGTCCAATGCCGCAACGCTGGCCGGGCACGTAGTGGTGGAAGACCGCGCGATTATCGGCGGTTTGTCCGGAGTGCATCAGTTTGTTAAAATCGGCCGCAATGCCATGGTAGGCGGTGCTTCCAAAGTGGTCCAGGATGTTCCGCCGTTTGTTATTGTTGACGGTCACCCGGCTAAAGTATGCGGCCTCAATAATGTCGGCCTTTCCCGCGCCGGCATGAGCGAGGCTGCGCGCCGCAACTTAAAAAAAGCGTATAAAATTCTCTACCGCTCAGGCTTAAGTTTGACGCAGGCCATTGCCGTTATGGAGCAAGAACTTGACTCCTGTGAAGAAATCGAGCATATGATGCGGTTTCTCCGCAATGCCGAGCGGGGTATTTGCCGCGGGCGCAAGGATGCTGACGAGTAACGTATATGTAGGTGTTGCTTGGCAAAACCTATACTGAATAGAGATTGCTTCACTAACGTTCGCAATGACGGTAGAGGAAGAGGATTTTTCCCGGTTATTGCGGGCGCCGTTGCCTATGAGACCGTATTCGAAGCAGTAAGTCATTGGAATCGTGCTTAGTCAGGCATTCCGGCATCGCAGCGTGGCAATCTCAGCCTGATGTAACTATATCATAGCGCAGGACGCGGCCCGGCCGCGCCTGCTCCATAAGGTGGGAACCCATATGAATACAATCGGACTTATTGCCGGTGTTGGCCGGTTACCGGTCGAATTTGCCCGTGCCGCTCGCGGCATGGGCTTTGACGTGATAGCCATAGCCGTAGCGCCGGGAGTGGACGCCGAGCTTGCGCAGGCGGCAAGCAAGTTCTATACCACCGGTCTTGGCGAACTGGACAAGCTTATACAAATTCTTAAGGCCGAAGCAGTCCGGCAGGTTACCCTGCTGGGCAAAGTCACTAAAGAGCACCTGTTCAGCGGCGCGGCCAGGCCTGATGGGCGCATGCAGCGCTTGTTGGCAGGACTGAAAGACTTGAATGACGACACGGTTATGTTGGCTTTAGTGCGCGAATTTGCCGGGGAAGGTATCGATGTTCCGGATCAAACGGCGCTAATCCGCCAGCTCATGCCGGCTGCCGGCGTACTTACCAAGCGCCGGCCCAGCCCGGCCGAAACGGCCGACATGGAGTTTGGCTTAAGTCTCGCCCGCCAAATCGGCGGTCTTGATATCGGACAGACAGTGGTTGTCAAAAACCGGGCCGTTATGGCCGTCGAAGCCATCGAAGGCACCGATGCCTGCATCCGGCGCGGCGGTGCGCTCAGCCGCGGCGGCGCTATAGTGGCTAAGGCCGCCAAACCTAAGCAGGACATGCGTTTTGATGTTCCCAGCGTTGGTCCCGATACCCTTAAAGCCATGATCGAAACAGGCGCAGCCGCCCTGGCCATTGAAGCCGGAAAAACGCTGCTGGTTGATAAAAAACAGGTGATTGAACTGGCAGACAGCCACGGGATCAGCATTGTCGCCATGTAGAAAACGAGACGGAGGATCCGTTATGAAAATCATGCTCTCGGTTGGCGAAGCGTCTGGCGACATGCATGGCGCCAGTGTGGCCAACGCCCTCAAACTTTTGCAGCCGGATATTGAACTTTTCGGGATGGGCGGCAAGGCAATGCAAGCTGCCGGCGTTACGATTACTTATGATATTGCCGGCCTGGGAGTCATTGGTTTCGTAGAAGTCATCAAGAATCTGGGCAAACTCTTTGAACTAAAGGACAACCTGGCCGCGCTCATGGACCGGGAACGTCCTGACGCCCTGGTCGTAATTGACTACCCGGACTTCAATATGCGGCTGGCAAAAATTGCCAAAGCAAAAGGCATTCCGGTAGTGTCGTACATCAGCCCCTCGGCGTGGGCGTGGCGGCGCGGCCGGGCCAAAAGCGTGGCCGGGACGGTAGATAAAGTTGCGGCCATTTTTCCCTTTGAAGCCGAAGTCTACCGGGAAGCCGGCGCCGATGTCACCTTTGTCGGCCATCCGCTGCTTGATATCGTTAAGCCGGCACTTACCAAACAGGCGGCCTACCGGCATTTCAACGCCGACTGCCACCGGCCGCTGGTGCTATTGATGCCCGGCAGCCGCCGGCAGGAAATCAGCAAACTTTTGCCGGTAATGCTGGATGCCTGCCGGCTAATTCTTGAAAAACTACCTGACTGTCAGTTTTTTCTGCCGGTTGCGTCGACAATTTCCCGGGAAATTTTACAAAGTATCATTGATAATCATCATATACCTGTTCATTTAACAACAGATCATACCTATGACCTGATGGGAATTGCAGATGTGGCTGTTGCTGCGTCCGGTACAGCCACCCTGGAAACTTCATTAATGGGGACACCTACAGTAATCATTTATAAAGTAGCGGCGTTAACCTACTTCCTGGGCAAGTTTCTGGTCAAAATACCCAATATCGGGTTACCAAACATTATTGCCGGGCGGCGGATTGTCCCCGAGTTATTGCAGGATGAGGCCAATCCGGATAATATTGCCGCCGAAACATTGAAAATTTTGCTCGACCCGTCGGTACGGGAAACAGTATTGACCGGCTTGACGGAAGTCAGGGAGAAGCTAGGCCGGACAGGCGCGGTAAAGCGTGTGGCCGAAGTTATACTGGAAGTAGCCCGCAAGCATCAAAAAGGATGAAGAAATGGGATTGCTGTGCCGAATACAATTGTGAGGTAACCGAATGAAAACTTATTTACGTCTATTGAACTACGTGCGGCCCTATTTGCCAAAGTTTGCCATTGCGATTGTGTGTATTTTAGTGGCGTCAGCCGCCAATTTGTACATTCCCTGGATTATCCAGAATGTCATTGACGATGTTCTGACAGCCAAGGACATGGTCAGACTCAATGCCATCGCCGCCGGTATTGTGGTGGTATTTTTGCTGCGGGGAATTTTCTTTTACGGGCAAACCTATCTGATGTCCTACATTGGACAAAAAGTAGTCATTGACATCAGGGAAGCGGTATACCGCCATTTGCAGCGGCTGTCGCTGTCGTATTATGAAAAACGCCAGACCGGAGCCATCATGAGCTATATTACTAATGATGTGGCGGCACTGCAAAATGCCATGGTCGAAAATGTCATTGAAATGGTTACCGAGTCGGTGGTACTGATCGGTTCCATGGGCGCCATGTTTTACATCCACTGGAAACTGTCCTTGCTGACTTTTATCACCTTGCCGCTGGTGGCTAAGGCTATCAATATATTTGGCAAGCGCTTAAGGAACGCCAGCCGCGTTATGCAGGAGCGGGCCGCCGATATTACATCAGTCCTGCAGGAGACCATTGCCGCCGTGCGGGTTATTAAGTCGTTTGTCCGCGAAGATTATGAGATAAGCCGGTTCAACCGCGAAAACTATTACAACTTCCGCGCCCAGATGAAAACCGCGCAACTATTGGCAACTCTGACGCCGGTCATTGAGTTTCTGGGGGCCATTGGCGTCACCATCATCATTTGGTACGGCGGACGCGAGGTTATCAGCGGAAACCTGACATCAGGCTCACTTATCGCCTTTTTAATCTATGTTGTCAATATTACCAATCCGATTAAGCGCATCAGCCGGGTGTACGGCAACATCCAACGGGCGCTGGCGGCTGCGCAGCGCGTGTTTGACGTTATCGACACCGAGCCTGAAATCAAGGACATGCCCGGCGCCGTGGAGTTGCCCGCCATTGCCGGCCGGGTGGCTTTTGAAAATGTTCATTTTTTCTATAAGCCGGGCGAGCCGGCGCTTGTCGATGTCTCGTTGACTGCCGAACCCGGGCAGATGGTTGCCATTGTCGGACCCAGCGGCGCAGGCAAAACAACAATTGCCAACCTGATCCCCCGGTTTTATGACCCGGCCGGCGGGCGTATTACCATTGACGGACATGACATAAAAACCGTGACTTTAAATTCGTTACGCGAGCAGATTGGTATCGTGCCGCAGGAGACCGTCCTGTTCAACGGCTCGGTATATGAAAATATATTATATGGCGATCTCAAAGCCGGCAAAGACCAGGTTGTAGCCGCGGCCAAAGCGGCCAACGCCCATGAATTCATTATGGCCATGCCGGAAGGTTACGACACTCATATCGGCGAACGCGGTTCCAAACTGTCCGGCGGCCAGCGTCAGCGTATCGCCATTGCCAGGGCTATTTTAAAAGACCCCAGAGTACTCATTCTGGATGAAGCAACTTCAGCGCTTGATACTGAAAGCGAAAAACTGGTGCAAGAGGCGCTTGACAAGCTCATGGTGGGACGCACATCATTTGTTATTGCCCACCGCTTGTCAACAGTACAGCGCGCCGATGTCATACTGGTTATGGAAAAAGGCCGTATTATCGAACGCGGCTCGCATGCCGAGCTAGTCGCCGCGGGAGGATTATACAGCAAACTGTATCAAGTGCAGTTTGCTGATAAGTAAACTAATGGAGATATGAGATTGCTTCACATTCGTTCGCAATGACAAATAGAGGAAACAATACCATACCCCCCGTCATTGCGAGCGCAGCGCGGCAATCCCGGTTAGTCATAAGTTTCTCCGGAATTTCGATAACGAGGTATCAATATGTATCTTATCTACAATATCCTGGCGGTAATACTGCTCATATTGGCCCTGCCGGTATTTGCCGTGCGGCTTGTCAGGGAGAGAGGCTTTGGTGAGCGGCTCAAGCAGAGCCTCGGGGCGCTGCCGCAAGAAACACTGCTTAAGGTGGCGCAAAAAGATGCTATTTGGCTGCATGCCGCGTCAGTCGGGGAAATTGTGGCCACAAGCCCGATTGTTAAAGAAATCCGGCGTGAGCTGCCTGATACGCCTATTGTGGTGTCGGTAGTTACGGCCGGCGGCTATGATATGGCCAAACGCATCATTCCCGAGGCTGACGGTATTATTTTTTTCCCGCTGGACTTGCCCTATCTTAGCTATTCGGTCCTGGCGAAAATCAGGCCGCAGGTGTTTATGATGGTTGAAACCGAGTTGTGGCCTAATTTTCTCAAAGCGGCCAGGGCACTCAACATACCGGCCATGATGGTGAACGGCAGAATAAGCGACAAAAGCCTCAGCCGCTACTCTTACTTTAAACGTGTGCTTGCCGATATGCTGGACACGGTAGTGAAATTCTGTATGCAGTCAAGCATTGATGCCAAATATATCATCAAACTGGGCGCCGACCCCGCGCGGGTAGTAGTTACCGGCAACACCAAGTTTGACCAGAATTACACCGAACTGAGTCCTGACGACAAGCGCATGATGGCCCGGTCACTGGGACTCAATCAGGACGCCCCGGTGATAGTAGCCGGTAGTACCCACCGGGGCGAGGAAGAGATTTTATTTTCCGCCTTTAGCCGGGTGCGCGCCAGCTTTCCCGGCGCGCAATTCATTGTGGCGCCGCGTGATACATTGCGGGCCGACGAGTTGGTTGAGCTGGCAGCTAAACACGGCTTTACCGCTGTCCGGCGCACCCGGCTGTCAGGTGAAGAAAGCGCCGGTCACCCGCAAATGATCATTGTCGATACCATCGGCGAACTGGGAAAAATCTACGGGCTTGGCGATATCGTCTATGTGGGGGGCAGTCTTGTGCCCCGTGGCGGGCACAACATTCTGGAGCCGGCCGCCCACGGCAAACCCATTCTCATCGGGCCCCACATGTTTAACTTCAAAGATACCTATGCGTTGCTGGCAGAACGCGGCGCTTGCGCCACCGTATATGACGGCGCCGGGCTGGCGGCCACAATGCTTAACTTGTTAAAGAACCCCGCAATAAGCGCCCGGATGGGGCGCAAGGCCCTTGATACCATTAATGAAAACCGCGGCGCGTCCCGCAAAAGCGCCTTATATTTGAAAGAAATGTTACAGAAAAGGCGGAGCGTCACATGATAAACCGACGGGAAGCTTATGAAGTATATCTATATAAATTAGTACACGGCGAAAAACGCGGTTTGCTGGCGGCCGTGCTGCTTGGCGCGCTCCGCGTGATGTCGTTTATTTACGGTCTGGGCGTGGCCATAAAACTTGGTTTATACCGGTCAGGCCTGCTTAAGCGGCACAAACTGCCATGCAGAGTAATCAGCCTGGGGAATATTACTGTCGGCGGCACCGGCAAGACGCCTACCGCGCAGCGGCTGGCAGCCATCATCCGCGATATGGGTTACCGGGTGGCCATTCTTAACCGGGGCTACCGGGCCGGCTGGAAAGGCCCGGTCGGTCTGGTGTCTGACGGCAGCAAGATTTATATGAGTGCAACCGAGGCCGGCGATGAAGCCTACCTGCTGGCCAAAAGCCTGCCGGGCGTGCCGGTGGTGATTGGACGCAACCGCTCAATTACCGGGGAATATGCAGTCAGGCGGCTACAGGCCGAAGTTCTGATTTTGGATGACGGCTATCAGCATTGGCAGTTAGAGCGTGACCTTGATATTGTCCTTATTGATACTCTTAACGTTTTCGGCAACAATTTTCTGCTGCCGCGCGGCACGCTCCGCGAACCGCTGGAAAATCTAAGCCGGGCTAACGCTTTTCTGTTGACAAAGGTTGACCAGTCAACAGGCGATGCCCGGCACACCATCAGGGATATATTAAAGAAATATAACGACCAGGCGCTGGTGGTTGAAAGCACCCATACACCGCGCTGCTTTGTCGAGATCGAAGAATGGTACAAAGGAGTACGCCCGGAATCTGTGCCGCTTAATACCATTGAGGGCCGCTCGGTATTGCCGTTTTCGGCAATTGGCAACCCGTCGTCCTTTGAGCAGACAATTATTGATTTGGGCGGAGTAGTCGCCGATGCCGTGCGGTTCCCCGACCACCACGACTATACCATGGCTGAAATGCAAGCCATCATGCAAAAAGCCGTTGATCAGAACGTTTGGGCACTCATAACTACCGACAAAGACGCCGTCAAAATTCCGTCTGAATTTATTCACTCGGAACGGCCCCTGCCGCTGTACGTGCTGTCAATCGAAGTCCGGTTTCATGACGGATATCAGGAACTCATGGATATGATAAGGAACGTCACCCGGCCAAGTTGTGAGTGAATGATTTGGCATTAAGTTCCATATATGGAGGTTTCATAATCGATGAACATTCTCTGTGTTATCCCTGCCCGCTACGCGTCCACGCGTCTGCCGGGCAAGCCGCTGGCCATGATTGCCGGCAAACCAATGATCCGGCATGTCTATGAACGGGCCAAACAGGCCAAGCGGCCAGGCGCTGTTCTCGTTGCCACCGACCATAGCCTGGTATATGACGCCGTCAAAGCGTTCGGCGGCCAGGTCATGATGACTTCACCCGGCCATCCGACAGGTACTGACCGGCTGGCCGAGGTGGCTGCCCAATACGCTGACGCCGATATCATGATCAATGTTCAGGGAGATGAGCCGCTGATTGCCCCTGAAGTCATCGACCTCTTGGCCGGCGCGTTTGATGACGACCCGGAGTTAACTATGGCCACCCTCATGACGGAAATGGACGAGAGTGAATATAATCTGCCCAGTGCGGTAAAAGTAGTCACAAACCTGAACGGCTATGCGTTGTATTTTTCCCGTTCGCTCCTGCCTTATCCCCGGACCAAGCCGCCCGGCGGCCCGCTGCCCGTGTATAAGCATATTGGTATTTACGCATACCGGCGTGATTTTCTGCTTAAATATGCCGCGCTGGCACCCACGCCGCTCGAATTGACCGAGTCGTTAGAACAACTGCGGGCGCTGGAGCACGGTTATAAAATTAAAGTACTAAAGACTGATTTTAAAGCTATCGGTGTCGATACTCCCGAAGACCTGGAAAAAGTCAACGCCTATTTTCAGAAAAATAAAAAATAAAAGCCGGATTGCTAACGTTATCAACCCCAAAACTTAGGAGGCGAATTTCATGAACACAGTCAAAATCCAGAACATCACTGTAGGCGCGCAACATCCTATAGCCCTTATTGCCGGACCGTGCGTCATTGAAGGCGCTGAACGTACCTTAAAAATTGGCCGGGCCGTTAAGGCAATTGCCGACCGCTTAAACATACCCTATATTTTCAAAGCTTCTTACGACAAAGCCAACCGCTCGTCGTACAACTCGTTCCGCGGCCCCGGCCTCAAAGAAGGTCTGAGCATTCTGGCCCATATTAAACAAGAACTGGGTGTTCCGGTGTTGAGCGACATCCACTGCATTACTCAGATCGAACCTGCGGCCGAAGTATTGGATATTATTCAAATTCCGGCTTTTTTATGCCGTCAGACCGATTTGGTCTACCAGGCGGCCCGCACCGGCAAAGTCATAAATGTCAAGAAAGGCCAGTTCCTGGCGCCGCTTGACATGAAAAACGTCATTGCCAAAATCGAAGAAGCCGGCAACAATAACATTTTGCTTACCGAGCGCGGCGTAACCTTCGGCTACAATAATCTGGTGGCTGATTTCCGGGCGCTGCCGATCATGCGCTCCTTGGGTTACCCGGTAGTGTTTGATGCCACCCACAGCGTCCAACTGCCTGGCGGCGCCGGCACCAGTTCCGGCGGTCAGCGCGAGTTTGTCCCCTGCCTGACCCGCGCGGCGGTCGCCGCCGGTATTGACGTACTGTTTATGGAAGTGCATGATAATCCGCCTGAGGCCAAGTCCGACGGTCCCAATATGCTCTATATCGATCAACTGGAAGATGTGCTCAAAGATGTGCTGGCCATTGATCATGTTGTGCGCCGGCATAAATAACGAAAAACGGGATTGCTTCGCTATGCTCGCAATGACGAGGAAAGGACGCGTCATTGCGAGCGTAACGCAGTGAAGCGCGGCAATCTCATCTTTTTGAGTACAACCTAAGAATAGAGGGGGTATCCTAATGTCTATCGAACAGGCCCGCGCCTGCCTGGAACTTGAGGCCGAAGCCATCCGGGCGCTCATACCGCGCATTAATGACCGGTTTTCCGCCGCCATGGACATGATTTTGAAATGTTCCGGCCGGGTGGTCGTTACCGGCATGGGTAAATCCGGCATCATTGGCAAAAAAATAGCCGCAACTTTGGCCAGCACAGGTACGCCGGCCTTTTTTCTGCACCCGGCCGAAGGCATTCATGGCGACTTGGGCATGGTGACCGCCTGTGATATAGTTTTGGCTATTTCCAACAGTGGCGAGACTAATGAGATTATCGGCATATTACCTACTCTCAAACGTATTGGTGCGCCCATTATTGCCATGACCGGCCGGGAGCAATCCACCCTGGCGCAAAATGCCGACGTTATTCTCAATGTAGCTGTCGAAAGAGAAGCCTGCCCGCTCGGTTTGGCTCCTACTGCCAGCACTACCGCCACGCTGGCGATGGGCGATGCTTTAGCTGTCGCGCTGTTGTCGGCCCGCAACTTTACTCCTGAGGAATTTGCGCTGTATCATCCGGGCGGCGCACTGGGCCGCAAATTGCTCTTAACAGTGGAAAACGTAATGCATAGCGGCGACGACCTGCCGGTAGTAACTCCGGACAAAACCGTCAAAGAAGCCTTATTTGCCATTACCGCCAAAGGTCTGGGCGCCGTATTGGTGGTTGAATCGCCGGATACCATGCAGCTGGTCGGACTCTTAACCGACGGCGACATTCGCCGCAGCCTGGAAAAAGGCCATGAATTCCTGGATAAACCGGTTGCCGGCCTCATGACCAAAATGCCGCGCACCATTACCAAGGATAAGTTGGCGGCCCACGCCCTTAACATTATGGAAAAGAACAAGCCGCGCCCGATAACCGTACTGCCGGTAGTTGACAGGCAGTTTCGGGCGATTGGCATTATTCACCTTACTGACTTATTGCGTCAAGGAGTGGTATAATGGATAGTGTCTCATATGCCAAAAAGGTCAAACTCCTCATTTTTGATGTCGATGGAGTGCTGACCGGCGGGCATATCATCTTCGGCGCCGACGGTGAGGCGCTGAAGACATTTCACTGCCAGGACGGCATGGGGATTTCCCTGGCTCACAAAGCCGGACTAAAGACGGCGATCATCACCGGGCGGGAGAGCGAAATGGTGCGCCGCCGCGGCGCTGAACTGAAGATCGGCGACATATACCAAGGGGCAATCAACAAAGTACTCGCCTTGCGCGAGCTTATGGACAAACATATGCTTACCTTAGAGCAAATTGCCTATGTCGGCGATGATATTAACGATTTGCCGGTCATGGTGCAAATCGGCCTTCCCTGCGCCGTAGCCAATGCGGTACCGGAAGTAAAGGCTGCAGCCAAATTTATCGCCGGCCGCCAGGGCGGGAGCGGCGCTGTCCGCGATGTCATTGAATTTATTTTAAAGGCTCAAGGCCTATGGGACGGCCTTATCGCCGAATATATGCGATCAGACCGATTTATGGTAAATCAGTAATTTCTGCCCTGCGGCAGATTAAAAAACGCCTGGCCTGTCACCGGCAACTGCCGGTGGCAGCCGCCTATTTACTCTGAAGATACCGGCAAGATGCCGATGTTATATAATCTGACTGAACGCATGACCAGAATTGAGTCAGCTGTCAAAACATACCCTGACGAGTGGCTCTGGTTTAAAAAGCGCTGGAAAACTGAGGTGAAGTCTCTTGAACAAAAAAACATATTTGAGCATTGGCTGCGTGGTGTTCCTGCTGGCCGGGGGACTTTACTACTATTTGTTCCGGGACGAACCCCCCGGAAATATGTCTCCCAGCCCTGAGCCAACCGCCGCTCAGTCACCGGCCAACATTACTTTTGCCGGCAGTTCCGTTATTGAAGAACAGGACGGCAAACGGCTGTGGGAACTAAGCGCCGATACCATTGAGGCCGACCCCAACAGCAAAGTAGTCTATTTAACCAATCTTAAGGGAGTATTTTACCAGAAAAAAGGCGGTAAAATTGATCTGATTGCCAGGCAGGGGGTGCTTGACACCAAAACCGGTAATATTTCCCTGCAGGGCGACGTCAAGGCTACTGCCAGTGACGGAGCGGAATTTACCGCGCCTGAAGCCCGCTGGGCGGGAGAGACCAAAACCTTTACCGGCGCCGGCGGCATTACCATGACCCGCGGCGATACCGTCATTACCGGCGACAAAATTGAAACAGACGCCAACATGGAGAAAGTAAAAGTCCAAGGTAAAGCCAAGGTAATAACAGGAGGAACGAACTAATGCGAACACTATCTCACTCCCGCCGTGTCCTGACCGCCGTTACGGCAGCCTTAGTCCTGGCCCTTGGCAGCCTGTACGCTGTTGCCGCGCCGCAGCCGGCAGCCAAGACGCCTGTTGAGATTGTTGCCGACACCATCGACTATGATTCGGTACAAGGCGTCATCCATGCTGCCGGTGATGTGCGCATTACCCAAGGCCAGGCGGTAATCACCGGGGCCAAAGCCGAATATAACACCAAAAGCAAAGAAGGCAGCATTACCGGCGGTGTGAAAGCAATTAACCAGGACGCCACCCTTACGGCTGCCGAAGTAAAATCCTATAAAGAGAACACCTACTTAGTGGCCAGCGGCGACGCTGTGCTGACTAAAGGTGACAGCCGCCTTACCGGTCCCCGGATAGAATATTTTGCCGATACCCAATATGCATTAGTGCCTGCCGACGGCAAGGTTGAAATGCCTGACGGCACAATGACGGCCGATAAGATTGAGGCGTTTCTTAACGAAAACAGCGTTACCGGCACCGGCTCGGTCCATATGGTCAGCCCGGTCCGCAAACTTGACGCCACCGCCGATCAAGCCACCTACTATGGTGAACCCAAAGGCCGGAGCAAAGTTATCTTAAGCGGTAATGCCCGTGCGGTTCAGGAAGGCAACGTCCTGACCGGCGAAACGCTCACCATACGTCTTGACGACAAGGCGATGGACGCCAAAGGCCGCACCAAACTTATCATTACGCCGCAATAAACATGGCAATTACACTCTAACTTTAGCGAGGATGTTGCGAGATGTATATCGAGACCCGCGATTTAATAAAAACATTTAAAACCCGCAATGTGGTAAACGGGGTTAGCCTGCGTGTAGAACAGGGGCAGATCGTCGGTCTCCTGGGAGCCAACGGCGCCGGCAAGACCACCACTTTCTACATGATTGTCGGCCTGGAACGCCCCAACAGCGGTCAGATCTTTATCAACGGCGAGGAAATAACTCATATGCCGATGTACAAGCGTTCCCGGTACGGCATTGGCTATCTGCCGCAGGAGGCGTCCATTTTCCGCAAACTGTCGGTAGAAGAAAACCTGATGGCGATCTTAGAGACAACTAAGCTTACACCGGCCGAACGCAAAGACAAAATGGAAGGATTGCTTGAAGAATTTCATGTCGGCCATGTCCGCCGGCGCAAAGGCTCGGAACTCTCCGGCGGTGAACGCCGCCGGGTGGAAATTGCCCGGGCGCTGGCCACCGACCCCGCCTTCATCCTCCTGGACGAACCTTTTGCCGGCGTTGACCCGATTGCCGTGGCCGACATTCAGGAGATCATCAGCTACCTTAAAAAACGGGGCATCGGTGTGCTTATTACCGACCATAATGTTCGCGAAACACTGAGCATTGTTGACAATGCGTATATCATGAATGAAGGCCGGATACTCATCTCAGGCGGCAGCGACACGATTGCGAACAGCGAAGTAGCGAAAAAGTACTACCTCGGCCAAAACTTCAGCCTGTAAACCTTGAATTGCCTATCCCCGTGTCATGCGGGATTGCTTCACTAGCGTTCGCAATGACGATAGGTTCCGGTCATGCGAGCGCGGCGTGGCAATCGCACACCTGTCATCTCTATAAAAAGGAGACTTCAATGCGTATACTTGACAAATACATCCTAAAGGAACTGCTGGGCCCGTTCTTTTTCGGTATAGCCGCCTTTTCCAGCGTGTTTATCGGCACCAACACTCTGTTTAGGATTGCTCAATATGTAACCAAATACGGTGCGTCAATTCTCACCGTGACCAAGTTGTTCCTCTATAGCCTGCCGGGGATTATTGTGCTGACATTCCCGATGTCCATGCTGTTGGCTTCACTGTTGTCCTTCGGCCGTTTGTCAGGTTCAAGCGAGATAACAGCCATGAAGTCCGGGGGATTAAGCTTTTACCGGCTGGCTGTCCCTGTCATGATTACCGCTTTTGTCGTCAGCCTTGGCGCCATAGTGCTCAACGAAGAAGTCGTACCGGCTGCCAACGCCGGCTACAACTACATTGTGCGCTATGAAATCGAAAAAAATACCAGTCCGAAATCACAGGAGCATATTATTATCAAAGATATTAAAGACGGCCAGATTGCGCGTTTGACTTATGCCCAGAGTTATTCCGCAGATACCAACACTATGAACAAAGTATCTGTCGAAGAATTTGAGGCCGGGCGGCTGGTGCGGGTGGAAAACGCCGAAAAGGCCGTCTGGACGGCTGACCGCTGGATCATGTACAATGGCACAATCACCGACCTGTCGACTGACGGCCGGGTAGGACGCAGCCTTAAATTTACCGAACAAGTGCTGCCTATTGAAAAAAATCCGGCGGCCATTACCAGCGAACAGAAGAAACCCGAAGAAATGTCCATGAAAGAGCTAAAACAACAAATTGCGGCTCTGAAAAAAGAATACGTCAAAACCAATAGCTATGAAGTTGAACTGCACCAGCGTATTGCTATCCCTATGGCCAGCTTTGTCTTTGCCCTGATAGGAACACCGCTGGGGCTGTCGCCGCACCGTTCAAGCTCATCCATCGGTCTTGGCCTGAGTATTATCATTATTTTCATGTATTACGCCGTACTGACCGTGGCAACCGCACTGGGGCAGGGCGGCGCCATTCCCGCCATAGCGGCTGCCTGGATACCTAACATAATTGGTCTCCTGGCAGGCATATATTTAATATACAAAGCCTCGCGCTAAATTAGTGCGGGATTGCTTCACCGCCGTTCTCACTTTACAAGCCGAGCATAATTAGAGGGGAGGGGATATTCATGTATGGCCTGGCTTTAATCGCCGTAATTGCCGTAATGGGCGGCGCAATCGCTTATATCGGCGACAAACTGGGTACCAAAGTAGGCAAGAAAAAACTCAGCATATTTGGTCTTAGACCCAAACACACCTCTATTATTGTTACCATTGTTACCGGTATTCTCATTTCGGCTGCCACCCTGGGGGTTATGACTGCCGTATCCCGGGATGTGCGCACCGCGCTGTTCGGCATGAAAGAATTAAAGGCCGCAATGGTATCCCTGAACAGCGAGGTTATGTCCAAGACCGCCGAACTTGAAGCCAGCCGCGCTGCCCTTGAAAATAAAAATGCCGAATATGCCGCTGTTGCCGCTAAAGTTAAAGAAACCTCCGAGCACCTGAAACAAATCATGGCCGAACTTGACGAGGTAACCGCCGAACGCGACCGCACTGCAGCGGCTCTGAACAAGCTGCAGTCCGACTACGTCCTGGCGCAGCGGGACCTGGTCAAATATCAAAATGACATCAAGAATCTGCAAGCTACTAAAAAAGAGTTGGACAGTCGTATTGGCGAACTGACTGCTGCCAAGACTACCCTGCAAAAAGATGTTGACCGTCTGAACGAGCTGACGGCCAATCTTAAAAATAATATTCAGATTGTCCGGGAAGGTACGGTAGCCTTCCGGGCGGGTGAGGTGTTATCCACCTCGGTGGTCCATGGCGGTCAGTCGCATGACGACACGGTACAGGCCCTTTCTGACATCATATATAAGACCAATTTGTATCTTATCAATAAACTTGGCATCGCTGACAAAAAAACCGAAGTATTGTGGATTTCCCGTGCCGAATTTGATCAAGCAGCCTCCCTGATTGCCGAAACCAATCAAGATGTCATTGTCCGCATTTCAACAGTAGGCAATACCATTTACGGCGAGGCGGTAATCGGCCGTCTTGAACTGTTCCCCAACCACTTGATATATAATAAAGGTGAAGACATATACAGCGAAGTGTTTAACCCGGTAACTGATGCGCAGCAAGCTGAGGAAACCGTTATGGTCTTCCTGCAAAAAGTCAATGCCGCTGCGGTAGAACGCGGCATCCTGCCTGACCCGATTCAGGGTACGGTAGGCAGCATGAGCGGGGCGCAACTGTTTGAAACCATCAACAAAGTCAAACGTCAATCAGGCAAATTTGAGCTTACCGCTGTCACGAAAACCGACATCTATACGGCCGGCCCGCTGCAAATCGAGATTAGGGTAAGAAGCGTCCTGTAACAGCATACCTTAAGTAACATAATATACCATTGAGGAATCCTGCTCATCAAGCAGGATTCTTTCTTTTTTATGCGAATATATAGGTACATGAAAGTTGATTATGTAAAGTTCATAATCAGCGCAGACACAGTTGGTAAAAGGCTGCAAATGCTGATAATATAAGGATTTTTGCCAATAATTACATCAGCGTACCTAGCAGGAAAACTTGAAACTGTGTCGAAATTATGTTAACATAAAACCTGCGGAATGCGGCAGGGGCATATCGAAAGAAGCCCTGCAGAGAGGAAGGACAGATTGAGGAAACGTGGATACTCATTCGGCGCCATCCCCCCTGAAAAGGGTAGACCATCGGTATGCCGGTGGCAACACCCGCGAATGTAAAATATTAAATTTTCAAGGGGGATATTTCAAATGAACAAAAGACTTCTTAAAGCAGCAGTTACTACTGCGCTGACTGTGGCTTTCGCCGTTCCTGCTTTTGCAGCTCCGGCCGCTACTTCGGCTAATCCGTTCTCCGATGTTCCTGCAAAACACTGGGCTTATGATGCAGTAAGCAAACTGGCTCAAGCCGGTGTAATAACCGGTTACGGCGACGGCACCTTCAAAGGCGACAAAACTGTTTCCCGTTACGAAATGGCTTCCATGATCGCCGCTGCGATGCAAAAGAACCTGAACAACGACCAAAAACAAATCGTCGACCAGCTGTCCAAAGAGTTCGCTGCCGAACTTAACAGCATGGGTATCAAAGTAGACGCTCTTGACAAAAAAGTAGACAACATGGTTAAGATCTCCGGTGACGCTCGTCTGCGTTATGCTGCTATCGAAAATAACAACGATGCCACTGACTTCCGTGCCCGTGTAACTTTCGACGGCAAAATCAACGACGACATGAAGTTCAATGCCCGTTTGACCACCGCTAACGTTAATTACGACGATAATTTTGCCGGCGCTAACCAATCGAGCATCAAGCTTGACACTGCCAACGTTACCTTCAATGCTCTTGGCCTGACCAACACTGTCGGCCGTCAAGACATCAAACTTGGCAACGGCTTCCTGATGGATACTCAAATGACCGGTATTTCTACTAATGTAGGCGGTCTGCAACTGTTTGCCGGTAACATGAAAGACCAAAAACGCGTTTATGCCGGTGAATACGGCGTTAACCTGAAAGGCGCTAAAGTTACCGCTGACTATGTTAAAAACGATACTGACAACACCGATATTTATGGTGCTAATGTTTCGTTTAACCTGGCTGACGGTGTTACCGGTCTTGGCGAATACTACAAAGCTGATGATGCAACCGCTGCAGCCTACGGTCTGAAATTCAACAAAGTCGGCCTGACTGCTCTGTACCGTGATGTAGAAGCCGGCGCGCTGCCTGCATACTCCAACATGACTTCCGACCTGACTCCTGTTGCCAGCAACAATGGTTTCAAAGGCTTGGAAGTTCAGTACGACAGAGCACTTGCTAAGAACACTACCCTCAATGTTAAATACCAGGACTTCGAAGATCAAAGCGGTAACAGCCTTAATGCCCGTACTGCCGCTACTGTTAACGTTAAATTCTAATAACGCATTCCGCAACAGAAGGACGCCCTCGCGGCGTCCTTTTTGTTTTATCCAAACATATGTGATATCATCAAAAATAGAAACATTTACCGGAACTATGCATATAGTTATAGGGGGTATTGACCAATGCAGGAACAGGTAGTCTTATCGATTGACCCGGGCCGGGAGAAATGCGGCATTGCCGTTGTCCATAAAGACCAGGGCATTAAATACAAAACCATCATCGATACCGCTGTTCTCAGTGAAACAGTGATAGCCATTGCTACAACCCATGATATAAGCACAGTGGTAATCGGCGACGGCACGACATCAGGCATGGCTCAAGCCTGTCTGAGACAACTCAATGTGAACGGTCAAAAACTCAATATCATCCCAGTCAACGAATATCGCTCAACCGACGAGGCCCGCCGCCGTTACTGGGCGGATCATCCGCCCGGGGGCTTAAAGCGGCTCATCCCGACAAGCATGCAAGTCCCGCCGGTGCCGGTAGATGACTATGTTGCCGTGATTCTGGCCGAAAGATACTTTGCACTGCCTTTGTCAATGTCATTGCGAACAGAGTGAAGCAATCTCTGTATGTTTTAGTTATAGTATTTTTGTTAATAAATTTAAATAAAAATTTAAAAAAAATTTATAAACCGGCAGGAAAATTTTACATAGAAGCGAATAGAATAACTAAACAAGTAAAATAAACCATTCACAATGTTCTTTTCATCTATTTTAGAAGGCATAAAAACATGGAAAGGAGGTGCTGATCAAAACTTCCTGACACAGCCTTCAAAGTAGATGTGAAGATATAGCCGCCTACGGCAGCTGTGAGGAAACATGGCCACTCATAACTCCTCCGGCGGCAGGCAGTACTAAAAAAATAGAGACCTAAGGGGGACAAAACAAATGAAAAAACAAACTGCTCTTGCTCTTGCCGCAGTGTTCTCTCTGAGCGTTGCCGGCACCGCCTTGGCCGCTCCGGCCAATCCTTTCGTTGACGTTCCTGCCAAACATTGGGCATACGACTCCATCAACAAGCTGGCTCAAGCCGGCGTCATCTCCGGCTTCGGCGACGGCACCTACAAAGGTGACAAAACTTTGACCCGTTATGAAATCGCCGTTATCGTCGCCAAAGCTATGGCCAACAGCGACAAAATGGACGCTCAAACCAAGAAAGAACTGGAAGCTCTGAAAGCTGAATTTGGTGCAGAACTCAACAACCTCGGTGTTCGCGTTGACAACCTGGAGAAGAATGCTTCGAAAGTGAAGTTCACAGGTGAAGTTCGTGAACGCTATGAGTATGCTGAAGATGTCTATGGCGACAGTGGCGCCAATGCTGAATTGACTCGTCTACGTTTGTACATGACTGCACAAATTGCTGATGACGTAACCTTCAAAGGCCGTATCGCTTCCGAGTCTCAATGGGGTAACTCTAATGGCAGCTCAAACAATACCAAATTGGAACAGGCTTATATCACCGGTAAAGCAGCTGGTGTAGACTACAGCTTCGGCCGTCAGCCTATCTGGTTGGGCCAAGGCCTGGTTGCTGATACCAGTGCTAATAACGACGGCTTGGTTGTAACCGCTGGTAAAGATGTCAAAGTTACCGCCGGTGCTTTCAAAAAGGACGATGTTAACTTCTACCTGGGCAATGTTGATGCTAAGCTCAGCGACAAACTTAACCTAACCGCCTCCTATTTGAAAGATAAAAACGCCGATTTCTATAAAACTACTTCTGCCGGCTTGAACTACACCGGTCTGAAAAATTTCACCGTTAGCGGCGAATATGGTAAAAATGATGCTAATAGTATTGATGCCAAAGCATGGATGGGCAAAATAGCCTATAAAGGCGCTGATAAGGCCAAAGTTAACTCCTTTGGAGTTTGGGTCGGTTACAGAAGTGCTGACGCCGGTTTTGACCCAGGCACTTTGACCACTCTTGACTTTGCTGATACTGCTGATCCTAATTGCTATACTACTTATGGCATCGCCGACAATATTAAAGGCCTGGAATACGGCGTTGAATACACTGTGTTCAAAAACGGCGTGTTAACTGTTCAGTACAATGACCTGGAAACCAAAGATACCAAAGTTGATAAGAAAAATATGATTGCCCAACTGGTCTATAGCTTCTAAGTTTCAAATACCAAAAAATCGCTGACTTTTGTCGGCGGTTTTTTGGTTTATTTATTTTTTTGTTAAAATTATGTTATCTAGAAGGAATTTATTTCTCAGCGTAGAATATATTACATACATAAGAAATATCTGCCACGCTAAAACAGGTCTTTGCGCCGAAAGGCGTAAGATATGAGCAAACCCTAATAAGAGAAATGGTGAGGAAACATGGACACTCATAATTGATCTTCTTAGGCCGCTCAAAAAACAAAATTATTAAAACCTAAGGAGGAAAAAACACAATGAAAAAACAAACAGCTATGGCTCTTGCAGCAGTATTTGCAATGAGCGTAGCAGGAACCGCCCTGGCTGCTCCTGCAAATCCCTTCGTCGACGTTCCTGCTAAACACTGGGCTTATGACTCAGTAAACAAACTGGCTAAAGCCGGCGTAATCTCCGGCTTCGGCGACGGTACTTTCAAAGGCGACAAGACCCTTACCCGTTATGAAATCGCCGTTATCGTAGCTAAAGCTATGGCCAATGAAGACAAAATGGACGCTGAAACCCAAGCCGCTCTTAAGAAACTGGAAGCTGAGTTCGCTTCCGAGCTGAACAACCTTGGTGTTCGCGTTGACGCTCTGGAAAAAAATGCTTCCAACGTTAAGTTTACCGGTCAAATCCGGGAACGTTACGAATGGGCCAAAGATGTTGATAATGCCGATCTGTTACGGGTCCGTATATTTGCAACTGCCAAAGTAGCCGATGGTGTAACATTCAAAGGCCGGTTGGGTACCGAGTCGAAGTGGGGTAATCAAGATGGTAAAAACACAGTAGGCTTAGAGCAAGCATACATCACCGGCAAAGCACTTGGTGTTACCTATAACTTGGGCCGTCAACCTCTGTATTTAGGCCAAGGGTTGATTGCTGATACTTCAGCTAATAATGATGGTTTATACGTAACTGCTACTGGTGATGTCGTTAAACTCAGCGCCGGTGCCTTAAAGAAAAGTGACCTTAACTACTATGTCGGTGACTTCTCAGCCAAAGTAAACCAAAATCTTACTGTAACTGCTTCTTACCTCAAAGATAAAGACGCAACAAAGTATGAAACCACTGCTGCTGGCTTAACTTATACCGGTTTGGGTAAGTTCACTGTAGCTGGAGAGTATGGCAAAAACGATGCTGCTGCTGAATCAGCTAAAGCTTGGATCGGCAAGCTGAAATACGCCGGTGCTGATCCTTCCAAAGTAAATTCTTTCGGGGTGTGGGCCGCCCGTAAACAAGCTGAACAAAACTTCGATACTCTTAAATTGACTACTTATGATGGTGCCACTAATGCTTCCGCTTACAAACCGATGGACGACATCAAAGGTTATGAGTATGGCGTGGAATACACCGTATTCAAAAACGGCGTCTTAACAGTTATTTATAATGACGTCAAGAACTACACCGAAACTACTGACAAGAAAAACATGGTAGCTAACCTTGTTTACACTTTCTAATTAACTAAAAAACCGCTAACGTATGTTAGCGGTTTTTTGTCTGAATGACCGATATAGCATCATCTTTTACTCACGTAAAATAATGACTTATCCTGCCAAATGGGGCAGGATATTTCGTTTTTCATGCAGAAATACATCAATAAAATAATTCAGGGAGGAAACTGATATGCTCAACAAGAAGCTATTGGCGCTAATTACCCTTACTATGCTGGTGATTTCAGCGCTGGCAGTTCCCGTATCAGCTCAGTCGTCAAATGAACTCACGGTCATAGGTAAGCTGGCAATTGTCGAAAAAACAATCTATGGCGCGTCCCAGACCGGGGCGCTGGTTGACAGGGTCAATAAACTGGAACATGACATATACGGCAAGGAAACCCGTGAAGCTGTTCTGCCGCGCGTAGATAAGCTATATACATATGCTCAGGAAACCAGCCAGGAATCGCCGTCACTAATGACCAGGCTGAATGCGGTTGAATGGATGCTTACCCACAGTGTAAGCGACAGTCCTATTAAAACCAGAATCGAAAACCTCGAAAAGGTTCTCAACGGCAGTCCGTCAACCGGCCCGTTGGAAGAACGGCTCAGCAAGCTGCTCAAAGTAGCCTATACGGAAGGGCAGTTTGAAGTGGCTGCTGCTACGTTACCCAAAGATACTCTCATTAAGATTAAAACCCTGTCCACTCTGAACAGCAAACAAAGCCGGGTAGGCGACACTGTAGCCTTGGGCGTTGCCGAAGATGTGTTTATCGGCGGCGTGCTCATCATTCCCAAAGGAGCCAGAGGTACCGGTAAAGTAGTAAAGGTTGAGCCGTCAAGAAACTTCGGCCGTGATGCCAAGCTTGAAATTTCCTTTAACAATGTTGCAGCTGCCGACGGCAGTTTGGTTGACACCTTTTTAGGCGAAAAGGCCAAGGAACAGACCAAATCAATGGCCAAAGCAGCCGGCGCCAGCGTGGCGGGTATGGTTATCTTCGGACCGGTAGGGATTATCGGCGGCGCCTTCGTCAATGGCAATGATGTCAGCATCCCGATCGGCACTCAGATGTATATTCAGACCAAAGATAATGCCGAAATTTATGGAATTAAAGTAAAATAAACGGTGAAAACCAGTTAAAAAGCCGCTTTATAGCGGCTTTTCTACATATTACCGTATACGGCATGCAGGAATGGCGGCGTTACTGTAGAATAAATTGTAGGATAGGACCAGCCTGCTTTGTAATAATTAGAAACAGGAGAATAGTAAGCGCTATGCCTAATAATAATAGAATCATCTTAGGATTGTTAGCTTTTGCGATAGTATTCGGTAATGCAGTACCCGGCCACGCTCAGGAAGCTAAAGCGCAAACCCAGCAACAGACTAAAAGTAATGCGCCAATAGTAATTGAAGCCAATGAATTGTCCTTTAATGATGATACCGGCGACATTACGGCCAAAGGAAATGTAGTCATCATTCAAGACGGTCAGCGCGTGGAAGGCGAGCAAATCAACGGGAACAGCAAGCTCAGTGAAATCTGGGCAAAAGATAAGATCCACTTTACACAAGAAGGTGCAGCCTTAGACGGCACCAACACTTTATACAACTATAAGCTTAAAACCGGCAGTATGGAGCAAGTCAAAGGCAAGATTGGCCATAAGTTCGTTTCGGGTAAGGACATTAGTCTTTTTCCGGATGAGATGATAATCAATGAGGGAACAACTACCAACTGTCCCGCAAAAGTCCCTGATTATCATGTAAGTGCCGACAAAATTGAGATATGGCCTGGTGACAAACTTATTGCCTACAACGCTAAGTTCTGGATTAAAAATACAGTCATATTTTCGTTACCTAAATATCGAACGTCTCTCCAAAAAGGTGCTCAATCCGATTTTCCACGTATCGGCTATGACAATGACGATGGTTTCTTCATTAAACAATATCTCGACTATCCGTTCAATGAAAAACTCTCGGCCTATGTTAACCTTGATTACTATACCAAAGCAAAATTTAAGCCTAACTATGGATTAATTCAACGTGAATCGAATTATTCTATTGGTGTGGCTCAAGGTAATTTCCGTGATGATGATGGCTACTGGATAAAGAAAGAGCCTGAATTCAAATTTTCCTATAACCCTCATCGATTAGGAAATTTGCCGGTAAGTTATACATTTACTGCTGTCTATGGCAAATGGACTGATTCGGCTAAATCAAGCTGGCATCAGGACTATACCCTGTATTTCAACCGGGACACAGTTAAGCTCAATAGTACCATGAACTTGAATCTGGGTACCGGTATCCAGCAAGTGCGCGAAAGCTACAATGATTCTGTCCACAACAGTTTCAAATTTGACGCCACCGTAGATAAAAGATGGTCTGACCGTGTAAGTTCCTGGGCAGGATATCATTATACTCAGAATAATAATTCATTGTTTGATTATGATAAGACTGACGTAAGCCGCGAACTGGCGTCAGGGGTTACCTACAGAATTGATAGGATGAATACTGTTGGTGTAAGCCAAAGCTATGACTTAAGCAATGATCGCCTTGCCGACCTGGATTACACCTGGTATCGTAACCTGCATTGCTGGCAGGCTACCATCACCTATCGTGCCAAACGAGATGAAATCAAATTTGACCTTAGTATCACAAGGTGGTAGAAAAGATGATATTGCCTCACTAAGGGCAATCCATTCCGAAAGGAGCCTTATGTTTCATGTCCCAGAACCTTATAAAGTTAATTGATAACTTTCAAAACAAGAAGATCATGATCATTGGCGACATGGTGGCTGATGTATATCTTGAGGGACGGATATCACGTATATCCAGGGAGGCCCCGGTACTTGTACTGGAACACGCCGGTGAAACCGTTGTTCCCGGCGGCGCAGCTAACGCTGTTCATAATGCGGCTACCTTGGGCGGCGCGGTTTATGCAGTCGGGGTAGTCGGTCAGGATAGTGCGGGGTTGGAGCTTACTAATATTCTTAAAACTAAGAACGTAAACACCGAAGGGGTTATCATAGATCCATCCAGACCGACCATCACAAAGACACGTATTATGGCCGGCGGTCAAGCTACGGTGAGACAACAGATTGTACGGGTAGATCGCGAGAGTAAAGAAGAATTAACGCATGATGTTAATCAAAAGTTGCTAAAGTTTATTGAAGCGACTATTCCGGGTATGGACGCCGTCGTTATCAGCGACTACGGTAGTATGTCAATATCGCCCGCCATTAGGGAACAGGTTGTTGAGACCTGTAACCGGGCGGGCGTTGCCTCTATGGTCGATTCCCGCTATAACGTTATGGCATACTCCGGGATCAAATTTGTCAAGCAAAACGAGTCTGAAGCAGCGGCTGCTGTAGGCTATAAGACCTTAAGTAACGACGACCAGCTTAAGTACGCCGCCGGCACGATACTCGAACGCCTTGACGCCGAGGTTGTCTTAATTACTCAAGGTTCTGAGGGCATGACCCTGTTTCATCGCAACGGTTTTACTATACACATACCGGTAACCAATATCAGCAAGGTATATGACGTTACCGGTGCTGGCGATACCGTAGTTGTAACCATGATGCTGGCGTTGGCCGCTGGGGCTGATTACGCGGACGCTGCCAGGCTGGCAAACTTTGCTGCCGGAATCGTGGTAAGAAAACCTGGTACAGCTACTACTACGCCGGAGGAGCTTAAGGCAGCGATTGGAGAATACTATTTATGAAAATTATAGACCGCGCTCACATTGCTGCTATCGCTGAAAATCTTAGAACAACCGGGAGGAAAGTGGTATTCACCAATGGCTGTTTCGATATATTACACGCCGGACATGTCCGCTACTTAGCAGCCGCCCGCGCCTTGGGCGACTGCCTGATTGTCGGACTGAACAGCGATCAATCGGTACGCCACCTCAAAGGCCCGACCCGCCCGGTGAATGGCCAGGACGACCGGGCTGAAGTGCTGGCCGCGCTGGCAGCCGTAGATTATGTTGTGATATTTGATGATGCTACAGCCGAAAACTTGGTGGCTGACATTAAACCTGACATTTATGCAAAAGGCGGGGACTATACAATTGAAAAACTGCCGGAGAGCAGGATTGTAGCCTCGTATGGCGGACGTACCGTACTGGTGCCGGAGGTCCCAGGCCGGTCGTCAAGCAATATTATTAAGAAGATTAATAACGCATTGCCAGAGTGAGATGCGTCCCCTCCCTTGTCATTGCGAGACGCACATGCTGCTCAAGCAGCGCCAGCAAGAATGAAAAGAGAGATTGCTTCACTAACGTTCGCAATGACGATAGAGGAACAGTATTCTTTCCGGTCATTGCGAGCACCGTTGCCGATGAGACCATATTCGAAGCAGTAAGTCATTGAATAGTGCTTAGTTAGGCATTACGGCATCGCAGCGTGGCAATCTCATCCGGTTTACGACTACGTGACGGCCATTGGAGGCAATTATATGACTTATAGAAACATTCTTATTGTCAAACTAAGCGCGATTGGCGACGTCATCCATGCCCTTCCTGTTGCAACGGCTCTAAAAAAATGCTTTCCGCAAGCCAGGATTACCTGGGTTGTTGAACAACCGGCGTACGACATTTTGACCAATAACCCCTATATTGACGAGATTATTCTCTTTGAAAAAACCAAGTTTAAGTCGTTGGCAGGATTTTACCGGCACGCACCAGGCTTTATTAACGTCTTGAGAGAGAGACGTTTTGACTTGGCGCTGGATTTGCAAGGTTTACTAAAGAGTGCGATTATATCTTTCCTCAGTGGAGCGCCGCAACGTCTGGTATATTGTAATGCCAGGGAGTATAGTGATAAAATTGGTAAAAAAGTATGCGGCCCCAACAGTGACGGTCACATTGTTGAGCGGTATTTAGATGTTGTTAGAGAGCTTGGCTGCAAAATTGACGAACCGGAATTTATCGTAAACATCACCGAGAAAGAGACAGCTTTGTCCAATGCAATCGCAAAACAAGCCGGACTAGACTTAGCTAAGCCGTTTGTTGTATTGATGCCTGGAACCAACTGGCCTAACAAGTGCTGGCCGGCAGATAAGTTTGCCCAATTAGCTGATAAGTTATTTGAAAGTGACCTTATTCCGGTTTTTGCCGGAGGAAAAGCTGATATAACTGCGATGAAGGAAATAATCAGAAAAAGCGCTGTTTTACCAATAGATCTAATTGGTAAAACCTCTCTTAAACAGTTAGCATTTATTATAAAAAACGCACGGGCCGTTGTTGCTGGCGATACTGGTCCCATGCATTTAGCGGCAGCCCTAAACACGCCGGTAATCGCCCTATTTGGCCCGACAGATCCGAACCGTAACGGCCCCTATGGTACAGGCCACCTTGTCCTGACAACAGGCCGTTTCTGCCAGGGATGCTGGCGGCGGCGGTGTCCGGACGGAAAGGATTGTTTGGCTGATATTGGTGTCAGGGAAGTGTTTGAGGCTGTAATAAGTTTAGTCAGATTATAGCCGAGCGGCAAAAAAAGTTGTCATTGTGGTAGGTGATACTTTGAATATACTATTGGTTGTACCGCGCTTAAACATAGGCGGAGCCGAGACTTATGTTGCCATGACTGCGGTTGCGTTGAAACAACTTGGTTTTACCGTATCTGTTGCTTCAGGCGGGGGAATGCTGGCCGATTTTTTGCGCGAAAAAGGAATCAAACATTATTTTGTTCCCATTCGCTTTAATACCGCTTTGTCGGCTTGGATGCTGGAGCAAATCATAAGAAAAAATCAGATACATATTGTACATGCTAACTCTGCTGCTGCCGGGATTACGGCTGTTCAGGCACGACAACGGGTTAGGGTGCCGGTCATTTATACCGCACATGGGGTGTTTGGACATAATGCGAAAGAAATGACCATTAACCAATGTGATAAAATCATATGTGTGAGTGAGTATGTACGACAATATGCAATCGAAAAAGGTTTTACGGCAAACAAATTAATTACTGTTTATAGTGGAATTGATTTAAATAAATTTAAGCCTGATATAAAAAAAACGAGCGTTATTCGCAACAATCTTGGTATTCCAGAAGAAGCATTTACCATAGCCATTGTTTCAAGGATAAAAAATTTGCATAATAAAGGTCATGCGGATATTCTGAAAATATTAGAAAAGTATAGCGGTGCGCAAGACTGGCACTTGATGGTTATCGGCAAAGGTAAAGGACTATGGAAGTTGAAGTATCATATTTGGAAAAACAATCTCAATAAGCGAGTGCATTGTATGGGACATATTGTAAATGTACAAGATGTCTTAGATGGTGCAGATGCAATGGTACTGCCGTCTAACTTTGAAACGTTTGGATTAGTGCTGGCGGAATCCATGGCCATGGAAAAACCGGTAGTGACATATGCAGTCGGAGGTACGCCCGAAGTAGTTGACCATGAACGTACGGGTTTTTTAGTAGAGAAGAATAACCTGGACGAATTATACCGTAGACTATGTATGCTTGCTGACAGCAAAAATTTGCGTATTGAGATGGGGCGCCAGGGGCGGAGATGGGTAGAGAATCATTTTGACAGCAAAATTATGACGAATAAACTTGTCGAAATTTACCAAAGTTTAGGGAGATAGACATGGTTTTGAATGACATAGAAAAATTAGATAAAATGATTTTTGGGAGTTTGTGTGGCTATTCACTGATGAGTTGCGTGTCATTAGCTGCTGTCAATATTTTTATTGCATTGACAACGGTACTTGCAATTATGAGATTTGTCAGAAAACGTCCTGCTATTGATATGCCTAAACAATATTTTAAGCCCATAGCAATTTTTTTTGTTACATTGTTTTTCCTGATGATTATCAGTCCTGATTTTGACGCTTCAATAAAAAAATTTTGGCTGTTTGTATATAGAATGATTCCGTTTATCGCGGTGCTTGCTTTCATTAAGGATAAGCATCAGATATATACTTTGATTACATTAATAATTATATCGGTAACCACTGCGGATATTTATGCCATTTGGCAAGGGATGCACGGCGACTACAGGGCCAAAGCATTTGGGGGACATCCCATGGATTTAGCGGGTATTTTGGTACAGTGGATACCCATGTTATTGATTATGAGTATAGATAATCAGTGGTGTGCTCAACGCAAATATATAGTGGCTGCTTTGTTAATCGGTTGTGCGGCTGTTTTATTTAATGGTACACGCGGCGCCTGGATAACATTAGCGATTATTATGCCGACGGCTGTATTTATGTACCATAATGAAACAAAGAAAATGATGGTATATGTTTTGATTGCTATAATGGCAGTAGGAATTTTGGTGTATAATGTTCCAGAATTAAATGCGAGAATGGTAACATTAACAGATAAATCATTTCAATCAAACTCCGAAAGAATATTAATGTGGAATAGTGCATGGAAGATGTTTTACGATTACCCTCTAACGGGCGTCGGATTAGGTACATATGCCCACAGGTATCAAACGGAATATATTTCACCGAAGGCTTTGGAAAGAAATCTAGGCCACGCGCATAATAATTTTCTGCAAATGCTTGCTGAAACAGGAATAGTAGGGTTTTTGAGTTTTTGTTTTATGTTTGGATCTTTTTTATATTATACTTTTAAAGACTGGCGGCAATTTCATTATACAGCTGCATTAATGTTTTTTTCGGCAACATGCGGAATCATCCTACAGGGATTAACGGAATTTACCTTCGGGAATAGGATTGTAATGACACTTTACTTCTTTCTTATGGCTTTGTACTTGCAATATATAAAACAATGTTCGAAGTGTTTAACCCAACAAGAGATATAATTTGAAACCAAGGGATAAGACTGAGGGGCTGAATGATTTGGAAAGTGACATTTATTTGCGTAAAGCAATTGATGAGTATAGTCTATTTGAAGGGAGGAAACATTGTTTTCCATCTGTAGAGGATATACATATCGGGTATGGAATTGATGAGAATTATGTGCGTTGCATGGGAGCGTCTATCGCTTCTATATGTTTCAATAACCGAAGAGATAATTTGGTGTTTCATGTTTTAGCGAATGGATTAAAAAAGGACAGTATGACAAAGCTTAACCAATTGGCGAACGATTTTAATGTAAATATCCATGTTTATGCCATTAACAATAGAACCTTTAAGCACTTACCAGTACAGGCGCATTTTCCGGCATCAATTTACTATAGATTTATTCTGCCTGCTATTCTGACGGTTCCAAAAATACTTTATCTTGATGCAGACATTATCTGCCTGGGGGAGATACAATCATTGCCTTCTGTGGATATGCAAGCGAATGTCGTTGCAGCTGTACCTGATTTAGAGTCTCTTGCGAGTAAGAGAAATCATATCTTAGGTTTAAAGCAACATACTTACTTTAATTCGGGAGTTTTATTAATTGATATACAAAATTGGAACAATCATTACGTCGCGAAAAAAGCTCTGGCACTATTAGAGCAAGAGCCTAAAAAATTTAGGTATCCTGATCAAGATGTTTTAAACGTTGTTTTAACAGGCAAGGTGAAATATTTGGGAAAAGAATGGAATCGTATCAACACGCCAGATATGGTTGATAATGGTATCATATTATTGCATTTTGCCGCCCACCCTAAGCCATGGAGCATTGCCTGGGGCAAGAGTGATTTATGTAATGATTTCACTAGAAATATATATAGTAAATACGAAAATTTATCACCCTGGAAAAACTCCAAACCTACAGAGCCGCAAAACTATAAAGAAATGAAATACTATGCTCAATGCCTACTAAAAGCAGGAGACTATAAAGAAGGCTTTTATTGGTATGGACGATATTTGAAAACCAAAATGAAAACAAAACTATGTGCGGGTAACGGTATATGAAAAAATTTTTAGTCATCAATACATCCTATTTTGGCGATGTATTATTAACAGATTCATTGTGCCAAAATATAAAAATAGAGTATCCTGACTCTTGGGTTATTTTCATGGTGAACAAACCTTTTTATGAAGCAGCCAAATATATGGAGGGTGTAGACGAGGTTTTATGTTACGATAAATGGGGTAAACATAAAGGCGTTTTGGGTATTTTTAAATTTTTGAAGGAATATCGGAAAAACTATAAAAATGAGATTGATGTTGCTTTGGTCCTGTATGGCAATGAGCGTGGTATTTTTATAGCAAAAGCTTTTGGTGCGAACACGATTATCAGCGATAATCGCGGCATTTTGCATTATCTTTTTTCTACCAAAACAGTGGAAAGAAACAGCTTGGGATCTGTACAGCGGGAAAATGCAAATTTGTTAAAGTGTTTGACAAAAAAAGATGCACTCGATCTTCCTATTAAATATACTCCTCATTTAGAGGCTGTGACCTATGTGCAGAATTTGTTTCACCAACTAAATATCACCCGTGATGATGAGTTAATTGGGCTGTGTGCAACAAGCAAAAAAATAGAGAAAGATATGCCGGTGTCTACGGCTGTAAAGGTGATCGCCGACCTTAATAAAGCGGGGAAAAAAGTTATTTTACTGGGGGCGGGAAGCAGGGCCGCAGAATATGTGGCGCAATTGCACGCGCACGGCTGCAGTATGTTCCTTGACTTAACAGATAAGACTAGTATAGCTCAACTGGCAGGCGTTATTCAAAAATGCTCAGCCGTGATTAGTGTGGACACGGGTACACTTCACCTTACCTGTGCTTTAGGCGTACCGTTGGTAGCATTGTTCTATATTAATGACCGCAAGCATCTTGAAAAATGGGCTCCGGCGGAGTACTATCCTCATGTGTTGCTGACGGGGGATATAACGGCGAAAGACATTAGGGTTGGTTTACAGACACTATTGGTTTAAGTGAGGGCATGTCGTGAAAAACAAAAATTTATTCATTGTAAATACACCTTTTCATTTATTGACGGTGTTTATTTTATTAAAAGCGCGCTTCCAGAGTGATGAAAACTATCTGGCATTGTTGCATCCTCATGGCTATAATAAATGGCAAGAGAGTCCGTTAATGCGTTATATATCTTCTACGAGTTGTGGTTGGCAGCAGGTATTTCCTTTAGGGAATTGGCTAAGCAGCCGTGGTAAAACAAAAAGTTATAAACAGCAGGTGGCAGAGGTCAGAAATACAATCGGTAAAATCGGGATAAACGCCATTTATTTAGGTAGTGATATTGATGTTCAAAATCAATTGTTGGCTGGAGCGTTAAATATCGATCACTTCTGTCGTTATGATGATGGCCTCTACTCCTATTATAACGAGGACCGGAGAAGGCCTCTGACTCACAGGTTATTTCACAAATTTAGGATTTATATTTTAAAAATGCTGGCAGGAATTACCGGTAAAGTCAGCATTAATACGGTAACTGCAGGTGACAATCCGTCAGGTATTTGTGATTTTATGTATAAACCGGAACTTTTACAACGGTATTCACCACAAACATATGAAATTGAGCGTACTATGATTAATCAAGCGTTAAGTCATCTTAAAGAACGCGGTTTGTTCAACCCGGTAATGAAAGAGAACAGTATTTTGTATTTAAGCCAGCCACTGGTAGAACAAAAGAAGTTTTCTATCGAAGAAGAAATGAAGGTTCTGCAAGAAATTTTCCGGAACTTAAATGGTACAGGCTGTCTATTATACAAACCGCATCCTAATGACAGCGCTTACAAGATTGATTATTACTGCAAGGCTTTGCCTGGTTTGACTCTATATGATTCGATTGAGCCTGTAGAATTATCTTTTGCGTATGAAGAAAACTTAAAGGCCGTGATTAGTTATCAATCTTCCGCTTTGTTGTTTACCGATAAATTTACGATGAGAAAAATAAAAGCCATTAGTCTGGTCAATTTTTACAAACAGAAATTGCATCCTGCTTATATGAAAATCATGCGTAAAGCGGGGGTTTGTTTTCCTAAGGATCTAAGTGAAGTTACAAGTTTTTTAAATGTATAGACAGAGCAAATAAAATACACTAACATATATTGTGTGCGTGATGTACCTTGCTTTTTAAGATTAATAATCAATAATAAACTTAATGTGTGGGAGAGTCAAAATTGTTATTTACCATACTTTTTTTAGCAATTATGGGTATCGTTTTAGGTTTATATGGCAAATTTCATAAACGGATTCCCATCTTAATGTACCATCGTATAGCCACTGTACCCGGCGAAAGAAATTCACTTCCTGCGGAAAAATTCAAAGAACAACTTGATTATCTAAAAGAACATGGTTATAACACAATAACGCTAAACGATTTATACAATTATTATGTAAAAGAAGCACCGCTCCCATCCCGGCCCGTAATTTTGACTTTTGACGATGGCTATGAAGATAACTTTTCGACAGCGCTGCCGATGCTGCGAGAACGTAATATGAAAGCTACAGTTTTTCCTATTGCAAATTGGGTAGGCAGGGAAAATAAATGGGAGAATTTTAATCAGAAAGTAACACAAACGATGGATTGGGATAAGCTTCGCGAGTGGAAGGCCGCTGGCATGGAAATTGGTTCACATACGCTTAATCATCCTTTTCTCACTCAATGCGATGAGAACAGGTTAGAACAGGAAATCATGACCAGCAAAATGATTTTACAAGAAAAGTTAGGCGATAAAATAGATTTTCTCTGCTATCCTTACGGCTTTTTCGATGATAAAACTATTGCTGTTACTAAAAAATCCGGATATAAGGGAGCTTTGGCTATTTTTGATAACGTGCCTTTATGGCACCAAGATATGTTTGCATTACCCAGAATACCAATTTCTTCCAAACAGCCTTTGTGGGAATTCGCGCTCAAAGTTGGCCGATTTCATATAGTCTTTATTTTGCTGAGAAAATTAGAACGTAATGTTAAACGTTTAGCCCGCAGACGAAAAAAATCGGTTAATTGGTGACCAGCGCAAAGCTTTTTTCGTAGCTCGGGGGGTTAGTTGCCCAAAAGTTATCTGGGACTCAAAAGATCAGCTAAGGTGCCAATGGCCTGTTGATTCCATTGTCAATCAGCGGTATTGCCATAATAGTTGATTTTTGACAATATTTCCAATCGTGTTTACTTTAGTTAGTTAAAAGAAGTTTCAGGATCTATTTGATAAGTATACTTCCAGTTTGACTCATTAGCGTTGCATAAAAAATAGCGACGCAATGTCAAGGATAAAAAGCAAAAGCGCTTAATAAAGCCCAAACAATTTCTCTGAATATTCAGTTTCGTCTTTTCTTTAGGTTAGTTTAAAACAACGTCGGCATAAAAGTAACCCTTTAACCATATTTCCAGTCTTATCCAGTTCTTTATCACTAAGCTACAAACTACAGATACATCCCTTCGTCTACAGTATCGAGAAAGCCTGTGCCTAATTCATTGATTGCTCCTAGCAAAAGCTCATAGCCATCTTTATATGACCGCCTACCCCGGCTTGTTCTAGCCGGCTCACGGCTTAAGGCAGCCACCAATTCGCTAAATGCCTGGTACAAGAAATTTGTATTGCTCGCAACACTTCTAGCAAGGAATGCTTTTTCGGTAGTTGTTGGCATATGCTTTGCAATAGACAATACCCAATCAGGGCAAGCCAGATTTGTCCGTATACGGCATTTTGACTGGTACCGAAGAAATGCTTAACAACAAAATGTTGCTTGATCCATTTGAAGAACAGTTCTATTTGCCAGCGCAAGTGATAAATATCACTGATTTAACATCCTTTTCTTCCAGGACATGAATGATAGCATTGTTCTTTAGGCGGGACACGAACCGGATGCCTTTTTTTGGCAGTAATCATCCCATTTGGCATAATCAACATAACCCCGGTCAAACACATTTATTGCATCATGAGCGATGACTACCAGTTCATCCATGACATTTTTATCAGCCTTGCGGGCAGGAGTTAAAACAGCGCTATCCGGATACGAGCTGTCATTATGAACCACGATGCGCTGATGCAGCTTATGCCGCTTTTGGTTTGGCGGTAATCAGCTCACCGGTACTGATGGAGGTGAGCTGCAACACTTTTTGTAGATGCTTGTCGTAAATGACGCGGTTGGCGATGTCTTGCAGAGATGTAAAGCTCGAAAACTGGGCAATGATCATCAAGTATAACAGTTTTAAAGCGTCGAGCTTTTTTACGTAGTGGTCACACCCGGCATTGATGACAATCTGTTGAAATTTTTCCAAAGGAAAGGCTTCAAAGACTTTAAAAATACTGGTATATAGACTGATTTTGGTTGCTTTTGGTGAATTTTAGGCAGTTTTAAACCTTGATCTTTTTAAATGAATTTATTGCAATGCTACTGATCTATTTGGTTATATACTTGTCAACGCTTATTTAAAATACAAAACAAACCCGGACAATGTGTATATGCTGGCTTTACTGCTTGTTACTATTAGTCTAATGGTGCAAGGATTAACTGAATACAACTTTGATGATTCTGCAGTAATTAGAATGTACTGGTTTATTGTAGGATTAGCCTATGTTGCCAGTGACCGGTTTAGTGCCGAAGCAATCAAAACGGTTCGGTCATAAAAAAGCCAACAGGCTTGTGCATTGTTGGTACCGCGTCATTACATTGCATGTTTCTTAATTTTCCATGAAGATTCGACAGAAAATACATTGACAACAGGTTTATAATAACAAGGAACAAATAAAATCTTTGTAGGTGTAACATCTCGTTTTTGTGGAACAGCGGGGAGACAGTCTTACCGAAGTTTAGTTATTTCATAAATAGCTGGCATCCGGAAAGGCCGGATTTTGTTAAGAATTTATTCTTTGAAGGGAATTTGCTTTTGCATATCGAAATATCACATATTATGCATTTTTATTTTGGTGGTGTATATATGAACGACCTGGCTGTTAGAATAAAAGAAAATCCAACATTAAAAGTGCCTGTGCAGGCCAAAATTGGGCGATGGCTATCGCCTGTGCTTTTGTTCATTGTAGACTATTTTACGGTCGTTGCCGCCTTATGGAGTGCATACTATGTACGTGAAGATTTTCTAGTTTTTCTATATCCGCAAATCTTGCCGTACCATATTCCGCAGCATTACATCAACTATGTTCTCCCAACCATTTTTCTTGGATTTATTGCCTTTGAAAAGATGTATACACGCAGGACGCCTTTATGGAAGAGTATTGCGTCTATTTTTCGAGTGTGCACTTTTTCCATGATTGTGGTAATGGGAGTTTTCTTTTTTACAGGGGATATCAAGGAGATCTCCCGTATCTTGGTTGTATTGTGCTGGCTATTTTCATTTATCTATTTGGTCTTGGCAAGATATATGACAAAAAGAATGTTAACACTTGTCGGTCTATGGCAGAAGCCGGTTCTTATCATCGGAGCCGGAAAGACTGCTGAACTTTTAGCCGAAACGTTTGACAGCGACATGAATATGGGTTATAACATTATTGGGTTGATTGAAGACCATATGAAGGCTTGTCCTTTGACAAAGAAATTTCCTGTATTGGGGAAGTTTTCTCAAATTGAAGAGGTTGTCCGGATGACCGGAGTGAGAGATGTCGTCATCGCAACGCCCGGCTTAAAACGTGAAGCCATGATGGACATCGTGTATCGTGTTCAGCCGCTTGTTGACAATATTGCCGTTGTACCTAACTTATTTGGTTTGCCTCTCGGCAATCTCGATGCAGAAGGACTTTTACAACAAAAGGCTGTAATCCTTTATGTAACCAATAACTTAAATCGGCCATACAATCGCATTTTTAAATATTGCTTTGATATGATTTTGACGATATGTGGGACAATCATTGCGTTTCCTATATTAGTTATTATTGCGCTGGCGATTTATATTGACTCGCCTGGGCCGGTTATTTTTGCTCATAAACGCGTGGGTGCAAATGGGAAAATTTTTCCGTGCTATAAATTTCGCACCATGGTAGTCAATGCCGCGGAGGTTTTGGAACAATATTTAACGTCTAATCCAGATGCCAGACAGGAATGGGAGGAAAATTTCAAGCTAAAAAATGACCCAAGAGTGACAAGAATAGGCAAATGGCTGCGAAAGACTAGCCTTGATGAACTGCCGCAAATTATAAACGTCCTGCGCGGAGAAATGAGCCTGGTCGGTCCAAGACCGATCATTGAACAGGAAATCGGCAAATATGGGGAATTCATCAATGATTACTACCTTGTCCGCCCGGGGATAACCGGCTACTGGCAGGTCAGCGGCAGAAGTGATGTTGACTATGATGAGAGGGTCCAAATGGATTCCTGGTATGTCAGGAGCTGGTCTGTTTGGCTGGATCTTGTAATTTTGGCCAGGACGGTAAAAATAGTATTTTCTTGTAAAGGAGCGTATTGAAGGTGGACAGGTGCTTTTGGATAGGACGGTAAGGAACAGTGTACTTGACGCTTGTTCTTGAGCCGCTTGCATGCAAGTACGCTTCCGGCGGTATAATATCTTTCATAATTATTTGTTAAATATTTAGTTTTATTTGTAGGGATATCGCGGATTATAGCAAATTATATCGTGTATGTCTTAGTTTATGGAATTTTGAGGTGAATAGCTTGTATATCCCCGAGTTATCTGTAAAATCAAGTATAGAAATTTCCAGTCAGATAGTAACGAACATCAGTTATAATCGTTTAGCACCAATCCTTTTATTTGTTGAGACTATTATGCAATCGTATTGGGACTTATAACCGCGTATTATTTTCGAGATTATATTTTGAGGATATTTATCCCTACGTTAGGCGGGACAACCATGTCCGTAAACCTGGTTTACGGTATGGTCCCTTTGATCTACATAGGGTTATTATGAAGGATTATACACCAAGCGTCTTCCGTTCTGGCAGGGAGCGCAGTGTATGTTCAAAGCATGCTTTTTTGCCAATATCTTAATCCTTGGCGTTATGTATTTAAAAAGGTTGCTTACAAAGCTATATAAATTGAATTAAACATTTTGGATAAAATTGCCGATATTCTTATAAAGACATTTATAGAATTGAGGCAAATCATGAGAACGAGAGCATCGCAAGAAGAATTAAATGAAATTAAAAATGCCATGAATACAGAGAAAAGAGCAAGAATTTTTAAGAGATATCAAGCACTATATTTGTTTCTTTCTGGTAAGACGTGCAAAGAAATAGCTTCGATTGTAGGCATAACCGCCAATACAGTATGTAATCTGCACAAAATATATCAGAAAGAAGGACTGGAAGGAATTCCTGACAAACCGATATCCGGAAGACCGCCAAGACTTACCAGCGAACAACGAGTCGCATTAAAAGAAGTGATTATTAACAAAGTTCCTTCACATAAGTTGGACGGGTATAGGAAAGTCCCATGCGCTCCAGCATTCCGGTAATTCCGCGAATCGAATAGTCATAGCCATATTCACGCTTGATGTACTTACCAATTAAACCAGCTGTGCAATTAAACTCTGCGGCAAATCCAACCTGTTTTAGCGGCAAGGGGGATAATAATCTCCGCCCGTGTTTTACGCTCGGTCATTGTGAGTAGTACTCCGTCGCCAGAGCGTTTGCCCGTGATCGTGTCGATTTCCCAATGCCCAAATTCCTCGCGAATATTGATTTCCTCCGGCCGTTCGTCAATGCTTGTTCCGCGGACACGTTTGCACTGTTTGGCGGTTCGTTTGTTTGGCCTGCGACGAACTTTGAGAGGCAAATCGATGTTGCGTACGCGCAGTAGCCCTTGATCGATATAGTTATAAAGGGTTTTAGTGGATAAAATGATTTGCTGTTGCCACTCTTGGTGATGCCGGCAATAGCCAACGATGGCGTCAGGAGACCATTTTTCTTCAATCATCTTGTTTTCGGCAAACTCCAAAAAATTAGCTGCTTCAGCAACTTTAAATGGCTTAACACAGGCTGAGCGGTTTCTTTTGTATATTGCCTGTCCCGTTTCGGGGTAGTATGCTTTAAATTCAGTCAGGTCGGAGCGCAGTTGCTTAACTGTACCTCGCCTAATTTCGCGTAAAATCGTACTCGGATGGCGGCCAAGCTGCCGTGCTATATAGCGTATTGAACGCTTCTCATCCAAAAGTGCTTTGATCATTCCGTGCTCATATTCACTAAGGTGTTCAAAAGACCGTGCAGATGTGGTACACTGTTCTTGGACTTCCATGACAGAACCCTCCTGTATGGTTTGGATTGAGCCCCTAATCATACCGGAATTCTACATGGGAGTCCTTTTATCATCTTTTGCTGTTGCATTTCATTTTACAATGAACCTTTTTTTAAAATCCGTGTTTTGACAACGGGGGGCATTACAAATTTTAGAAGAGGATGAAGTTATGCAATCTTTATTTAATTTGTTTCATGACTTATGGAAGTCAAAATATTTAATTCTTAATCTAGCAAGAAATGATTTTAAAACTCGGTACGCAGGATCATATTTGGGGATATTTTGGGCATTTGTGCAACCTGTTATGACTATTCTAGTTCTTTGGTTTGTTTTTGAAATTGGATTCCGAACAGCAAAGGTGCAAGATGTTCCTTTTATACTTTGGTTGTCTTGTGGACTTATACCATGGTTCTATTTTGCAGATGCGTGGTCAAATGCCACAAATAGTTTTGTAGAGTACAGTTACTTAGTTAAAAAGGTTGTATTTAAAATTAGTTCGTTACCATTTATCAAAATTATTTCTTCTTTATTTATTCATCTGTTTTTTGTAGTTTTTCTGCTCGTGCTGTTTATATCCTATGGATATTCACCTGGACTTATCGCTATACAGTTACTTTACTTTATTTTCTGTACCTTTACTCTAGTTGTTTCGTTAAGCTTGTTAACAGCGTCGATTATTCCCTTTTTTAAAGATTTGGCTCAAATCTTAAATATCGTTCTTCAGTTTGGTATGTGGATGACTCCTATTATGTGGAACTATACGATGGTACCAGAGAAATATCGATGGCTCTTTTCTCTAAATCCTATGTTCTATATTGTGCAAGGGTATCGTGATACATTAATTAATAAAGTGTATATATTACAGAATGTAGAAAACACTCTTTATTTTTGGGGTATAACGAGTGTTTTCTTCTTAGTCGGTACGTGGACCTTTAAAAAACTCAACTCACATTTTGCCGATGTTTTATAAAGTAGTAGTTTAAAACCAGTTTAAAGCTAAAGATTATATGAAGAAAAACATTACAAGGTGGAAAATATGAGTAATGATATTGCAATACGGGTTGAAAATCTTTCGAAGGTTTATAAATTATATAATCATCCTACTGATCGTCTAAAAGAAGCACTTCACCCCTTTAACAAGAAGTACCATCATGATTTTTATGCACTTAAAGACGTTAGTTTTGAGGTTAAACGTGGGGAGACGGTAGGCGTTATTGGTAAAAACGGCTCCGGCAAATCAACGTTACTGAAAATAATTACTGGTGTTCTGACTCCTTCTTCAGGAACTGTGAATGTTAAAGGGAGAGTATCAGCCCTATTAGAATTAGGGGCGGGGTTCAATCCAGAATACACTGGAATGGAAAATATTTTTCTCCAAGGATTCATCATGGGATATACTCGCGAGGAAATGGAACAAAAAGTGGAAGCGATTCTTACTTTTGCTGATATCGGTGATTTTATTTATCAGCCAGTGAAAAGCTATTCAAGTGGTATGTTTGTAAGATTAGCGTTTTCCGTAGCAACCATTGTGGATCCTGATGTATTAATAATTGATGAAGCATTAGCGGTGGGGGACGTATTCTTTCGGCAAAAATGCTTTGATCGACTTGAAACCCTTAAGCAAAATAATACTTCTGTGCTTTTAGTTACTCATGCAACGCATGAAGTTAGACAGTTTTGTCAGAGAGCTCTGTTCCTGGATCATGGACAAGCTTTGTTTTGGGGAAATGCCGACGAAGCAGTACAGCGTTATTACTTTTCAGAACACCAGCAAAGTAGCTCAAAAAAAGTAAATCAAATTGGTTCAAATAAAGAAGAAACAAAAAGAACTGGGAAGCAACAGAAAGCTCCGAAAGAAAATAGTTTCTCTAATCAAAAGGTACAATGGCCTATAGCTCAGGAAGCTTTTTTTAATATTGTTTCATCACCTGATACCATCGGTGATGGAGCTATTTGTACTACAGTAGGATTATGTAATAGCCAGGGAGACCCCTGCCGCATGTTTGTACAAGGTGATATCGGAGTGTTTTTTTATGAGTTTGAGCTCCAACGGGACGTTGAAGTTCCGATTGGAGGGATCTTACTCTTTAATGAAAAAAACATCCTAATTCATGGGAAAAATAGTATGCAATTTGACACGGAAGCACCTAAAAATTTAAAGGCAGGGACAAAGATTCGCTTTCGACAGGCCATTAAATTTGATCTAGCGAGTGGGGAATATACTTTTTCGATAGGATTAGCAAGTATCGAAGAGGAAGCATTTCAACAAAGGAGCCAAATGCATAGTGCATTGTTAGAACAATATCGAACTAATTTATGTTATGTAAGGAATATTGGAACTTTTTCCATTGCGATTAGTTTAGGCGTGGGTATTACCGAAATACCGTTTCATGGGATATGCGATTTACCTGGAGAAGTTTGTATTGAAGTTCAAGCACATAGGTTTTGGGCTTGAACACGAAATCTTATATAGTAGGTGAAGGATTCGATTTTAAATAATAGTGTATAGGTGAAGAGCTATGTTCGATGAACTTTTAAAGGCATTGCGTAATTTTAAATCACGAATAGTTTCTTATAAAACACCGGAATACGTTGCAAATATAAAAGTGATTAATTGTCAAGTGAGCAATGCATGTAATTCAAAGTGTGCAATGTGCAACGTTTGGAGACAAACTGAAAAGCAATGCTTAACCCTTAAGGATTTTAAGCGTGTTTTAGCTGATCCTTTGTTTAAGCAAGTGGAACATATAGGTATTACTGGTGGTGAACCAACCCTAGTGAAAAACTTACCGGACTATTTTGATATAGCTATTGATGTACTGCCAAACCTGCAAGGTTTAAGTACTATAACCAATGCCATACTCTCAGAAAAAGCGGTAGAATTAATTTGCGATATTAAAAATTTGTGCGAAGCTCGTCAAAAAAGTTTTTCTGTGATGCTCTCATTAGATGGATTAAATGATATTCATGACTTGAATAGGGGTGTTCCAGGTAGCTTTAATAGTGTACAGCGAGTCATGGATACGTTAAAGAATCGAGGTATTGCTTTCAGTACAGGAACTACGATTACCAAATACAATATATGGAATTTAGATGAGTTGCTTATTTTCTTGCGTGAAAATAATATCTACGGACGTTTCCGGATTGCCGAGTTTATTAACCGGCTGGATAATTACGCTAATAGCGATGTCATTAGAAATTTTGACGCAGACGAAACCTACCAATTATTACTGTTCTTTTCCAAGTTGGAGTTTACATATGAACCTGACGATACTGTTAAAAACACCTATAGAAGTATTAAGAATATGCTAGCAGGAGGTAGCAGACTCATTGGTTGCCCGTATCAAGAACAAATTGCTATAAACCTTGATTGCTATGGTGGACTAGCTTATTGTGCACCCAAATCTAATGTGCTAGGAAATTTACTTAAAAGTAATGGCCTTCATTTATATGTGCACAACTTAGAGCATTTGGATTTTATTAAACGAAATTATTGTAGTTCATGTATTCACGATTATCATAGTCAGCCTAAACCTGAATTATTGGAACAAAGAGAAGAAGAAAGATACTGGGGGCAGTTCTTCTCCATAAAACAGTTTGCTGAGCAGAAAGAGTTTTTGGTTGTGCCTTATAAAGAAAAAAAATCTAATGGCTATACAGTATTCATTATTGGGTGGTATGGTACAGAAACCGTTGGAGACAAGGCAATATTAGCAGGCATATTTGAATATTACAAAAAAAACTACCCGGAAGCTACTTTTGCGATTAGCTCACTAAATCCTTTCATCACGGAGCGAACGATTAAGGAATTAGATATAAAAGCAGAAATAGTACCAGTTTTCAGTGGTGAGTTTTTTGTTCATGCTTCAACTGTCGATGAAGTAGTGGTCGGTGGGGGCCCCCTAATGGAGTTGGAAGAGCTATCACTTATCTTGTGGGCGTTTTATTTTGCAAAAAAGAATAAAGGTAGTACAACTGTATTCGGATGTGGTATAGGTCCGTTGTATACGGACGATAAAATCAATGCGGTTAAAGATATTTTGGGAAAAGCTGATCGCATTTATTTGCGAGATGCTGCATCTGTAAAAACTGCAATTGGGTTAACTGGACGAACGGATATTCGAAATATTGGTGATCCGGCTGTGGGATATTTACGTCGAAATTATTCTCAGAAGGAATTTTTTAAGGAAGAAACTAAACTAGCCTGTTTCTTGCGTGAATTAACTCTGGAGTATCGGGGGAGCAAGAATAAAGAGGAGTTTTTTGATTATAAGCAGAAGTTGGAAGAAGCATTGGCTATGAATATTATTAATCTCTGCGACAAATATGATTTAGTCCCACACTTCTACTCTATGCATAATTTTGCAGTAGGCAATGATGATCGAGATTTTAATTTCAGCTTTACCCGCAAATATTTTGCGGGACGTAAATATTATGTCGAGAATAAGCTATCCACTGTTGAAAATATTGTACAAGCTATGAAAACTTCACAGTTAAATGTGTGTATGCGCTTTCACTCGGTGGTTTTTGCTAACACGCTAAATACAGATTTCTTGGCTGTAGACTATACTACAGGAGGGAAAATATTTGGCTATCTGTCAGATACTGACAAACTTCAACACTTGGTTTCCATGGATTCAATAATTAGTGATTCGCACAGTCTTACTAATACTTTCGTTAGGAATAATGCAAGTAAATGATATTTGAACAAAAGGATGAGGCAATTGAAAATCGCTATTTTCAGCACTCCTGATAGCGGTGGTGCCGGTAAAGCTGCATTACGACTTCATAACGGTTTAAATCAAATTGGTGAAGATAGTACGTTATTTGTTAAGTGGAAAACAGTTAATAACAATACAATTGTACAATTACAGTCACCAGAAATAAATAACCGAATATTTGAGAAATGTGTTTTAGACCAATTTATGAGCAATGTTTACGATGGAAATACTATGTGTTCGGCGATGTATCCTAGCATTGGATTTAACTATTTAAAGCGGATAGAGGATTTCGATATTGTAAATTTGCATTGGATTTCTACGTTTATATCTCTTGAGTCTATAGAAAAAATTCGTAAAATGGGAAAGCCGATAGTGTGGACGTTACATGATCAGAATCCCATGACAGGAGCATGCCACTATACACATGGATGTCAAAAGTATAAAGAAGAATGCTCGAACTGTGTACAACTAAAAAGTAATAAATATAATATTGCCCAAACGATACTGAAAGCTAAACTAAAGTATTTGCCAAAGGATATTGTGATTGTTACGCCTAGCAGATGGCTGGCTGATTGTGCGAAGCAAAGTGCAGTATTTCGAAATCACCGTATTGAAGTGATTCCAAACTCACTGGAAACGGATATTTATAGACCTATTGATAAAAAAAGAGCAAAATCTAACTTGGGCTTTTCAGCTTCTACCAGAGTTATCCTTTTTGGAGCGCAAGATCTCAAAGAAAGACGCAAAGGGTTTGTCGAACTAGTTGATATTGTAAAGCACATAAGAGAAAATGAATTTATCAGCGGGCTTATTCGTAGAAATGAATTGAACATTGTTACGTTCGGTCATTGTTCACCCTTATTAGATAGTATGAGAATTCCGTATAAATCATTAGGGTATATAGATGATGAACAATTATTGAGGACCATATATTCGGCAGCGGATGTTCTGGCGCTACCATCGCTTGAAGACAACTTGCCTAATCTTATGTTGGAAAGTTTAGCGTGTGGAACGCCAGTAGTGGCTTTTGCAGTCGGAGGAATGCTTGACATAATACAGGATAGGAAAAATGGGTTCCTTGTCCCTATAAAAGATACGAAAGTCTTCGCCGAGCGTATCTCCGAAACTCTTAACGGGTGTTCCATGGAAGCATACTGTAGGAGTTTTGCCGAAGAAAATTTCCGTTTGGAAGTTCAGGCCAAAAGATATAGGCAACTATTTCAGGAATTATTCGATCAGATAAAATCAACAGCAGTGCAAGTAACAGAGGTACCTCCTTTATATCCTGAGATAGCAAGTGCAATGGCAACGGTTATTTGTGAAGCATCTACAGCGCTGCAAGTAGAGCTGGATGGTGCAGAAATTGAACAAAATAGACTTAGGGAAGAAAACAGACAGCTTCAAGCCAAGGTAAACCAGCTTCAGAACGAGATAGTCCGGCTTGAAGCTGAAAGAACTCCCATAGGGATTTTGTGTGACAGAATGTGGAAGAAATTGCGAAATGTTATAACAATTTAGATACTTTACTTACATTTAGGAGATTTAAAAATGAGTACAAATATGAACCAAATTCAACAAGATGAAATATCTAATGAGTTACAAGTTTTTTGTGGAAAGTATTTGTTTTATCCAAATCAAAATCGTAATAGAATGGCGGAAGGAGGCACCAGACTTTCCGGAAAATGTAAAATTCGTAATGTAGATGAGCCGCTTGTTACATATGTAACAGCAGTACGAAATAGCAAGAATACAATATTACGGTGTATGCAGAGTGTATGGAATCAGACGTATAAGAATGTAGAGCATATTATTATCGATGGTGCCTCTACTGATGGAACCATAGAGATACTAAAAGCACATGAAAATAAGATTGATTATTATATATCTGAACCTGATAAGGGGATATATAATGCTATTAACAAAGGGATATCTCTTGCGCAAGGCGATATTATCTGTATATTGGGGTCTGATGATTGGGTTGAATCTACAGCTGCCCAAGTAGCTGTAGATGCTTTAAAAAATAGTCAGTGTGAGTTTATAGCGACGGGGACTATGGGGCATGACCCTGCAGGAGGTTTTACAGGGTACTGGTCGCCTAAGCCGGTGCATGCCGGGACAATTTTTACATGTATGGATTTTTGCCATAATGCTATTTATGCAACAAAAAAGACTTATGATCTAAGCGGGCCATATGATGAGAGTTATAAGGTTACGGCAGATTTTAAGTGGGTTATGAACTGTTATAAAAAAGGCATTTCTATGACTTATACTGATACTGTGACTACACACTATTCGTCAGGGGGCATCTCATCAGATCCCAATAAAAATTCTCAAGATACTATACGTGTAATAAGTGAATATTATCCATTTTTGAGCTTGGACGAGTGTAAAAAACTGTTTTGGACTTTTTATTCTTATGCAGACGTAATCAAAGAATACGTACCTTACGAAGGTTCCGAAAATGAACTAATGTTTATTGAAGAGATTATGAAAAAATATCAGAAAAAACCAGATTTTGTGCATTCAGTTGGAATGGCTGTGCTACAAAAATACTCGGCAGTAACAAAACAGACTGTAAAAGACTCCTCTTTGTCTATGGTGAAAGATGGGATTTTGCACGGGTTTGAAAACATGGGGATAAAAGGATGTTTCTACTACCTTTTAAAAGCTCTAAAGAGGAGACTTGCTCGTCAGGTACAAGGTACTTTCTTATATACCCCCTTAAAGAGAATTTATAAATTGATAAAATAACAGTCCAATGATTCTCGGGGTTATTCGAAAATTTTCTTTGAGGACGTGGATTTTCATGGATAAAATTGCGATAATTGACCACTCATATCATGCAAAAACCAAGTCAAGCGCTTTTATTATTGATTTATTGAAAGAACACTATGAAGTTGACATTATATTGGATGATAGTTGGAAAGAAGGCAAGGAACCCGATCTAAGTTGTATCGATGACAGCTATAAAGTAGTAGTTTTTTGGCAGAGTATATCTCCTCAAATGGTTGAGTCACTAAAGTGTAACAATATCGTATTTTTTCCTATGTATGATGCTTGCGGTGATGTAACGATTGATTATTGGTATAATATTAGAAATGTTAAAGTAATTTGTTTTAGTAGGACTTTACATGAGAAGTTATCTAAGCTAGGTTTTCAGTGTATGTATATACAATATTTTCCACAACCAATCTCGTTTAACAGTCAAAAAGGACTATCTTTGTTTTTTTGGCACAGGAGATGCGAAATTACCTGGGAAACTGTTAGAAAGTTAATTGAAGATACAGAATTAGAAGCAGTTCATATCCATAAGGCGGTTGATCCTTTTCAGACGTTCACCCCCCCATCAACCGAGGACGAAGTGCATTATAATATTAGTTACAGTGATTGGTTTAACACCAAGCAAGACTATTTAGATGCTGTTGATGCAAAGAGCATTTATATTGCTCCTAGAATTACAGAGGGTATTGGTTTTTCATTTCTTGAAGCGATGGCAATGGGGAAAGCTGTAGTAGCGGCGGACAGGCCGACTATGAATGAGTATATTCAAGATGGTATTAATGGGTATCTATTTTCTGTTGAAAATCCACGGCCAATTGATTTTACAAATTTAGAACAGGTCAAAGAGAATGCTTTTAGAACCATAGTCGAAGGTAGAAAAAGATGGGACAAAGGAAAGTATAAGATACTCGATTTTATTGAAGAAGCCCCTAGAAAGAACCATTATTTTGAGAAAAGAAATAGATATATACAAATTGTTACAATTGGAAACAAAGTTAAGAGAATCATTAAATACATTTTACCTTACGGATTAGTCCGGTTGTATCAAAAGTATAAAACGATAAAAGTAACTTTTTAAATAGAGACTGTTGTGGATAATTCATATCGAGAGGCTGTGACTATTTTATTTTGAGACTGAGCAAATAATGGAGGAATGGGTCGATGACTACAAAACGTGCTTTAATTACAGGAGTAACTGGGCAAGATGGCGCTTATCTATCAGAATTTCTCCTAGAAAAAGGGTACGAAGTACATGGTATTAAGCGACGTGCATCGCAGTTCAATACAGATCGAATTGATCACCTTTATAAAGATCGACATGAGGAAGACGTACGGTTCTTTTTGCACTATGGCGACATGACTGATTCTACTAATTTAATCCGAATTATCCAAGATGTACAGCCAGATGAAATTTATAATCTCGCTGCGCAAAGTCATGTCCAGGTATCTTTTGAAACCCCGGAATATACAGCAAATGCGGACGCTATAGGTACGTTACGTATTTTGGAAGCAATTAGAATATTAGGTCTGGAGAAAAAGACCAGGTTTTACCAGGCATCAACCAGCGAGCTATACGGTAAAGTACAGGAGATACCTCAAAAAGAAACGACACCATTTTATCCACGAAGCCCATACGCTGCCGCCAAATTATATGCCTATTGGATAACAGTGAATTATCGGGAAGCTTATGGTATATACGGCTGTAATGGTATTCTGTTTAATCACGAATCACCTTTAAGAGGTGAAACATTTGTAACGCGAAAAATAACCCGTGCTGTTGCTCGTATTAAACTAGGGCTTCAGAAGAGGTTATATTTGGGAAACTTAGATGCGAAGCGGGACTGGGGATTTGCCAAGGATTACGTTGAAGCCATGTGGCTTATTCTTCAGCAGAACGAACCGGATGATTATGTTATTGGAACTGGAGAGACACATTCGGTCAGATCATTTGTTGAATTAGCTTTCAAGGAAGTTGGAATTAACATTGAATGGCAAGGATCCGGCGTCAATGAAAAGGGGATTGATTCGACAACTGGTAAAGTATTAGTGGAAGTTGATTCACGTTATTTCCGACCAACTGAAGTGGACTTGCTGTGGTCTGACCCCACGAAGGCAATGACCAAACTTGGTTGGAAACCGAAGACTACATTGAAAGATTTATGCTCTATGATGGTTAAGGATGATCTGAAAATCGCACAAAAAGATATGTTATGCGCCAAAAACGGCTATGACGTACCGAATTTTCACGAGTGACCGGAAAATGACCTACGTGGCTTGTGTACTTAAGGTTTACGTACCGCCAAGCTACAATTATTAATAATAGAGGTGCACCATCATGCAAAAAGATGCCAAAATTTACGTAGCTGGACATAGGGGACTTGTTGGTTCGGCTATCGTGCGGAAACTGCAAAGTGAAGGCTATACCAATCTTTTACTTCGTACCAGTACTGAACTAAATCTTACTAATCAGGCAGCTGTTCAGAAATTCTTCTCAGAAGAAAAACCAGATTATGTTTTTATGGCCGCTGCGAGAGTAGGGGGAATATTGGCCAATAACTCATATCCGGCTGATTTCATTTATGATAACTTGATGATCGAAGCCAATGTGATAAATGCATCTTATCAATCAAATGTGAAAAAGCTTTTATTTTTAGGGAGTTCCTGTATATACCCCAAATTGGCTACGCAGCCGCTTAAAGAAGACTATTTACTCACAGGCTCTCTGGAGCCAACAAATGAATGGTATGCAATCGCTAAAATAGCTGGTATCAAACTTTGTCAGGCATTCAGACGACAATATGGATGCAGTTACATCAGTGTCATGCCTACTAATCTTTATGGACCTAATGATAATTTTGATTTAGAAACGTCGCATGTATTGCCAGCTCTTTTGCGTAAGTTTCACGAGGCAAAAATAAATGGACAATCTAATGTTACTGTGTGGGGAACAGGAACACCAGTACGAGAATTTTTATATGTGGATGATTTAGCTGATGCTTGCTTATTCTTAATGCAACATTATAGCGAGGAAGGTATTGTAAACATTGGCACCGGTGTTGGGCTGACCATTCGGGAATTGGCACAAAAAATTAAAATGGTTGTTGGGTTTGAAGGCGAGTTGCTATTTGATGTCACTAAACCAGATGGAACTCCAATCAAGATTAATGACGTTTCATTATTGCGTAGTCTAGGTTGGGAGGCTAAAACTGATCTTGATAGTGGCCTCAGGTTAACTTATGAATGGTATAAAAATCAATACAAGTAAATCTTATGTAGCATCAGAGTTAGAGCCTAAAGTGAGTATTATTACTGTATGTTTTAATAGTGCAAATACTATTGAAAAGACAATAGAGAGTGTCATTATTCAAGACTATCCCAATATGGAATATATCATTATTGATGGGGGATCTACCGACGGCACGATTGACCTGATTGAACGATATGAGCAATATATAAGCCATTGGTTAAGCGAAAAAGATAATGGAATATCTGACGCCTTCAATAAAGGAATTAGCAAAGCGTCTGGTGATCTTGTTGGCATTATTAACTCTGATGACTGGTATGCACCTGAAGCAATAAAACATGTTGTAGAGGCATTTAAGTCCAATCCGGAAATCGGATTTGTCTTTGGAGATTTAATTATAAGTGATACGGAGGGGCAGCCGCTCTACTCTCAAACTGGAGATCCATACTATCAAAGGATGATAGCTTTCGACATGCCATCCATTCCTCATCCTACAGTCTTTGTACGCAAAGAAATATACGAAAGATTTGGGGGGTTTAGTACTGACTATAAGACAGCAATGGATTATGAGTTTTTATTGAAACTCTGGAAAAATGGAGTTGCCGGTCTTTACCTACCAGTAATCTTAGCTTATATGCGGCTAAATGGTGAATCCGACGTCAATTATACGCGTGGATATCACGAAGTGATGAGAATATCAGTGCATTACGGATATAATTATTATTTCGCCTTTTTTCGATTTTGTTTTAAGTGTTGTAAAACATTTACTAAGAAAGTATTACAACGAATAGGTTTTTCAAGTTCAGTAAAGTTATACCGAAAATACTTTAGTAATCGATATAAATACTAATAATATTTTTACAAACTTATTCTGTTTATGATGAAGCCCACACCTGCTAACACAAAGGGGAATTCCAAATGAATGTGCTGATGATCTCCGTGCGTGCGGATTATGGAGGTGGACCTGAACACGTTTTCAGGCTCATGCAGCAGATAGGGAATGATGTTTGCTTATTTGTCGCTTGTCCCCGAGAATATCCGTATTGGGAGCGTTATTGTGCCCTGGTTGGAGTGAACAATATGATCGAAATTCCACATCGTAAGTTTAGTATAGCAAGTTTGTGGGGTTTGATCCGCTTCGTCGTGAGTAAAGAAATTGATCTTGTACACTCACATGGTAAGGGGGCAGGGTTATATAGTCGGCTGATATCCATTTTGATGTCCAAACCTTGTGTGCATACTTTTCACGGAATTCATGTTGGTAAATATAATAGCATTACACGCTTAATTTATTTAGCTTATGAAAGATTATTTTCCTATATGACGAACCGGCTGATTGCAGTGTCTGAGGGTGAGGCGGAGATCATCAGGGATTATGGTATTTGTTCAAATAAAAAACTGAAAGTGATTCCCAATGGAGTCAATATTCCAGATGGCGTTAAGCTGCCAGATAAAAAAGAAAAAAGAGTTTTTCATATCATTTCTGTGAGCCGGTTTGATTATCAAAAAAATTCGCAACTTGCTATTTTGATAATGAAGAAGCTCTTTGAATATTACCCAATGTTGTCTGTCCAATTGGATTTTATTGGAACAGGCGAAGGAGAAAAAGAGTTGCATAGAAAAATTTCTGAAGAAATGCCGAAATTACCTATATATTTTCAGGGGGCAGTAATTAATCCAGAAGAATATTATTCTAGAGCAGACTGTTACTTGTCTACTTCCCGTTGGGAAGGGATGCCATTGGCAGTTCTTGAAGCGATGGCATGGGGTTTACCCGTGATTGCAACAAATGTCGTAGGTAATAAAGATATAGTGCGTCATGGATACAACGGTTTTCTATTTGAAGTCGACCAACCTGAAGTCGCTGTACAACAAATATTTACGCTAATGTCAGACCGTGCTTTATATCGACAGTTCTCAGAGCAAGCGAGAAATTTGACTACCGAACAATTCAGTGCTGCAAAAATGGCAGAACGTACTTATAATGTTTACTGCGATGTTTTAAGATATAACAAAGTAAGGTCTTCTTAGCGTACATCTTTAAATCCGGTTTCAAATGGTGATCATAGTAGTTTTGAAGGAAATAATAGCGTTTTCACAACAAAGAGGTTTATTATGCGGGTAGCACTTATACACGACTGGCTTGTAACCTATGCGGGAGCAGAGCGGGTACTGGAACAGATGATTAAACTATTTCCAGAAGCCGACATATATAGTATCGTTGATTATTTATCCCACGAACAACGCGAATTTATCGAAGGGCACAATATTCATACATCGTTTATACAGAGTATGCCTTATGCGCGTTCGCGATATAGATACTATTTGCCTTTTATGCCCATCGCCATCGAACAATTCGATTTATCTGCCTATGATTTGATTCTGTCAAGTTCTCATGCTGTTGCGAAAGGTGTAATCACAGGTCCTGACCAACTTCATATTTCATATGTTCACACCCCAATCCGATATGCATGGGATCTTCAACATCAGTACCTTAAGGACAGTCAATTAGAGTGTGGACTACGCAGTTGGGCAGTTAGAATGATGCTCCATTATTTACGTCAATGGGATTACCGTACTGCGAATGGAGTCGACTATTTTATTGCCAATTCTTATTTTGTAGCTCGGCGAATATGGAAAGTCTATCGGCGTGAAGCGAAAGTGATTTATCCTCCGGTTGATATTGAACGGTTCTCATTATGTGAGACTAAAGAAGATTTTTATCTTACTGCTTCCCGTATGGTCCCTTATAAAAAAATCGATTTGATTGTTGAAGCGTTTAGAGAGATGCCTGATAAACGTCTCGTAGTTATTGGTGATGGCCCGGATTTAAAAAAAATAAAATCAAAGGCAGGTGCAAATATTAGCTTTCTTGGGTATCAGGATACACCGGTGCTTTCTGATCATATGAAAAGAGCTCAGGCGTTTATCTTTGCGGCAGAAGAGGATTTTGGCATTACTCCGGTTGAAGCGCAGGCTTGTGGCACACCTGTGATCGCTTACGGCAAGGGAGGAGCTTTGGAGACAATCAAGGGGCTTGATCAGTCAGAGCCAACAGGTATATTTTTTGGAGAGCAATCCACAAGTGCGATTATTGCTGCTGTCCAAAAATTTGAACAGGTACAGGATAGAATATGCCCTACTGTTTGTCGCGATAATGCATTAAGGTTTTCAGTGGAGCGTTTTAGGAAAGAACTGCGCTCCTTTATTGAAGCTAAGTTGGAAGAGTTTAATCGTAAATAATACTCATTCTGTCAACGCCGGAATAAATTTGACCGAATCGCCGGTTGAAAATTGACCCATTTCGCCGGAATGCAAAACGCCGGTTTAGTCTCTACGCCGGGTTAATATTCGCCGGCGTAGTTGGCATGAAGCCAACCTTTAAACGGTCTTTCAGCCGGTAAGTATCTCCACGAATATTGATTACATGAGCATGATGCAAAAGCCTGTCCAGCATTGCAGTTGCAATCAGGGAGTGTATCATTAACTGTGTAAATGGAATAAACATCCAAGATTTTGGGGACACTAATATTGCTTTTACTCATGCGCAGGATAGGGCGACGCAGAGGTGCGACCCGAGCGGCATATGAGGTTTAGCGAGGTGGCGATGCTCATGTGAGAGTGTCGCTTTTCCTTATCTTTGCCTCGGAAAACCCAAAGCGATAAACCTCATCTTTGACAGTTGTAAGCGTCAAAGTATCCCCACATAGCGTATATGCTTCAATCCTGGGATAATGATCTCAGGAGGGATAAGCTGTATGGAAAATACAATAACAAGCAAGCGTAAGGCCTACTCTGCTGTCGAAAAAGCAGCGCTGATAGCAGCATATAAAGCCAGTGGCCTAAGCAAAAAAGAATGGTGCCAGGAAAATGCTATTGGCCTGAGCACATTGCAGAGATGGCTGCAGCACGAAAAAAAGCAGGACCAGCCGCAACCGGTACAAAACTGGATTCCTGTCATCCAGGCTGCGCCAGAACGACCAGCCAGCCTCGAAATACAAATCGGCAAATGCAAAATTGCCGTAGATACTAAAACAGATAAAAAACTCTTGGCAACGGTGCTTGGCGTACTGGTGGAAGTATGCTGAAACTATCGGAACATACACCAGTCTTTTTAGCCTGCGGGGACACCGATATGCGTAAATCCATTAATGGCTTAAGCGCATTGGTGCAGCATAGTTTTAAGTTGGATCCGTTTCAAAAAGCACTGTTCGTCTTTTGCAACAAACAACGCAATCGAATTAAGATTTTAACTTGGGAAGACAACGGCTTTTGGCTGCATTTAAAGCGCTTGGAACGAGGCCGTTTCAAATGGCCGACACTTGACGACGCCACCATGGCGCTTACCACAGAAGAACTGTGGAACCTGATTCAAAGCCCGGGCATCGAACAAAAACTGCGTCGCACGCAAGTTTTAAAAAGCCGCTAAATCATTGATTTTACTGGCTTTTCGCCTCATTTTCCGGTATAATAGAAGATAAGAAAATGGTATCGGAAATGAGGATTTTTTCTTGCAAACACAGGCACAGCTTGAAGAAGAAAATGCGGAATTAAAGAAACGCGTTCAGGAATTGGAAGCGCTCAACAAGTGGTATATGGAGCAGTTGAAGCTGCTTCGCCAAAAAAGTTTGGCGCTTCTTCGGAAAAAAGTAAACGCGATGACCAGGAACAGTTAAACCTCTTCAATGAGGCGGAAGCTGAGCGCCAACCGATTGCTGTGGAGCCGGACGTGGAAACCATCAGTTATCAGCGCAAAAAGGGTAAACGCGGAGAAAACATAAAGGACTTGCCGGTAGAAGTGATTGAATATACTCTGCCAGAAGGTGAACAGACCTGCCCTGCTTGCGGTGAAGAGCTGCATGTTATGAGCAAGGAAGTACGTAAGGAATTGACGATTGTTCCGGCAAAGGTCAAGGTTATCGAGCACGTAAACTATGTATACGGTTGCCGAAATTGCGAGAAAAACAATATAGAGACGCCGATCATCACGGCTAACGCGCCGAAAGCGTTGCTGCCTAAGAGCATGGTATCCGCCGAGCTTATGGCCTATATCATGAGCCAAAAATTCGTCAATGCTATGCCGCTGTATCGGCAGGAGCAGGAATTTAAGCGGCTTGGCGTAACGCTTTCCCGCCAAAACCTGTCCAACTGGGTTATTAAAGGTGTCGCACTTTTGGAGCCTTTGTTAGCAGCCCTAAAAAAAGAGTTGCTTTCAAGGGATCTGTTGCACGCCGATGAAACTACTCTGGAAGTGTTGTGTGAACCCGGCAGACCGGCACAGACAGATTCCTATATGTGGTTATATCGAACGTCCGGGGATACGGATCATCCGGTTGTGCTCTATGACTACCAGGAAGGGCGCAGCGGGCAATTTGCCAAGGCGTACCTTGCTGGGTTTTCCGGCTATCTTCAGACCGATGGTTGGCATGGGTATCACAAGGTAGAAGAAGCCGGTGTAACCTTGTGCGGCTGTTGGGCACATGTTCGGAGAAAATTCAATGAAGCCTTGGTCGGCCCTGCGGCTAAACAGCCGGATAGTAAAGAAGCGATAGGTCTTGCCTATTGCAATAAGCTTTTCGACGTTGAAAAAAAGGCCGAGCACATGACGCCGGAAGAACGGCATGAACTAAGGCAAAAAGAAGCTAAACCAATTATCGAAGAGTTTTATAAATGGATAGAAGCTTGTTGGGCTGATACCTTGCCGCAAAGTCTACTGGGCAAGGCGCTTACCTATGCCCAAAATCAGAAAAAGTATCTGACAGCCTATTTGGCCGATGGCCGCATCGAAATATCGAATAATCGTGCGGAGCGATCTATCAAGCCTTTTGTGATTGGACGAAAAAACTGGCTGTTTTGCAATACGCCTGGTGGCGCAAAATCGTCCGCCGCTGTTTACAGCATAATCCAAACGGCCATAGAAAACGGATTAAATCCGCAAGCCTATCTGGAATATGCCTTTAGGCAAATCCAACTGCAGGATACGCTCTGTATTGAAAAACTACTTCCGTGGGCTGAAGAAATTCCTGTAAGCTGTAAAATGCCTAATAAAAAAGCATAACGGTTCCAACAGCCATCTGATGTTTTATCATATCGTACATCAGGTGGTTTTTTATTGATAGGTGGTTTTGCTTTGACGCTTACTAAAGTTCCTGTTACTTATCAGTAGCAGATTTTTTGATGCCATGCTTATAAAGGACAAATTCTTTGATCAGGGCAATTTCTTTTTTTATATGATCGGGAAGATCCTCCTCATCTATTTCATTATTTTTATGTTGAACGGCGGATAAATTGTCTTCTGAGAAAAAATCTGCAAGGGAAATCTCGAGAGCCTGGCAGATTTTAGCCAGAGTGGTGACTGTAGGAGCTTTTTTGCCGGATTCTATTTCACTTAAAGTGGTTTGGCCTATTCCGGCTTCTTTATATAATTTATACTGACTCCATTCTTTTCGTTGTCGTAATTCAATAATTCTCTTACCAACATCGGTCATATTGTTCACCTTCTATACATCGCTCTAGCGATTGTAAACTATGTAAAAACCAAGAAAATATATCGCAAAAACGGTTGACTTTTATGCCGCAAAAACGATATAATTAAAACAGCAAGTCTGATAACTATAGAATCTTTGCAGGTAAGCGATTAATCCAAGAAAAGTTATCAGGTAGTACAAAAATGGTATTGTGGTAGGAGTAGTTTTTCTATTAAATTAGACAGTGATGTGATATTAAGACAGAGCTGGCTTGTTTTACCGATTACTTAAGTGAAATACGTGGATAAGAAGAGGCGCCGTTCTTGTCATGTGATTCCGCTTTTGTAATAGACACATGTATTTCCCTGTAGAGTATCAATTTGCTAGTAAAATGAGATGGATGAAATCAATCGCATATTTCATTATATCCTATCATTGGTACAACGTAAATGATAGGGTACGAATGCCGTGTGGTTGATTTGTCAGCATGTGCGTATGTAAATGCTTACCCAAGGGACAAGTCTGTCTCAAATTGTGTCTAATCGACACCGCTAATTATGTCATAACAAGACAAATCGGCTTACTGCTGATGTGAGGCGTATGGCGGTAGGAAAGAAAATGGGAGGATGACAAATGGAACAGATAAGCAGGTTGAAGACTTTCAGGTGGACACTGGTACTGCCATTTATTATGGTCGAGTACATTTTAGCCTATGTGGACAGGACCAATATTTCCTTTGCGCTTGACGGCATGGAAAAGACGTTGGGGATGACTTCGGCCACGGCGGGCTTTATCTCGGGAATTTTCTTTATCGGTTATGTGTTGCTGCAATTACCGGCTGGGCATTTGGCCAGCCGGGTTAGTGCAACTAAGAATATTCTGGCGCTCAGTATCTTGTGGGGTGTATTTTCCGCGCTGCAAGGTGCTGTGACCAGTGTTACCCAGCTTACGGTTGTGCGGTTTTTACTCGGGGTTGTGGAAGGCGGCATGTTTCCGTCCATCTATGTTCTGGTGGCTAACTGGTTTCCGGCCGGTGAACGGGGCAGAGCCAGCAGTTTCTTTACCTTTTACATTACTGTAGCCCCGCTGGTTATGTCGCCGCTTTCCGGCTGGATTGTTTCCAATGCCGACTGGTGGGGCATTCCGAGCTGGCGCTGGCTGTTCTTTCTGGAGGGGGCTCCCGGTGTCATTTGGGGCATTATCTTCTGGCTATTGATCCCTGACAATCCGCAGAAAGCCTCGGCAAAACAGTTAAGTGCTGCGGAGCGGGCGTATTTGTTGGCTGAATTTGAAAAAGAGGACAAACAGCCCAAAGTTGTCCAGGAAAAATCATATCTGAAAGCGGCTCTTAATCCTAGTTTCATTTTTCTCACATTGTCGTTTACCGGTCTGGTTATGGGTAACTACGGGATCGGCATCTGGATGCCGGTCATTATCAAAAGTATTTCGAATTTTGGCTATACGGCTGTTGGTTTTATATCAGCCGTCCCCTGGTTAATTGCCACTATTGTCATGGTCTATGCCGGTATCGTCAATGACCGCTGGGGCAATAAGCGGGCGCTGATCATCATTCTGGAACTCATTGCCGCCGCTGCTTTCTTAGGGATATCTTATGTCGGCACAAGTAGCCTCTGGCTCAGCGTAGCGTTGCTGAGTATTGCTGCTGCGGGAATCGCGGCTGTCCAAGGTGTTTATTTCTCCTTCCTGCCGGAATTAATTACCAAGGAAATGGTAGGGGGATTAACCGGGATCTTTGCGGCCGTGGCCAATATCGGCGGCTTTGTGGGGCCGTTTGCCGTGGGGGCGCTTATGGCCGGCGGCAACAAGCTCGGGGGCATGCTGTTTCTTGCCGGTATGCTGATTCTGGCCGCTTTCTTCATTGCTTTCTGCAAAAATCAAGCTGCAGATCATGGGCATGGTAGTAGTGGTACATGCGCAATGACAAAATAGAAATTTTTTCATAGAATATATTTTTTACTGTGAAGGAGGCTGTTCGCATGATGACGTACAGAGAGAGAATGCTTGCCACCTTGCAAGGCAAGCCGGTAGACTGCCTGCCGTTTGTGCCGCGGCTCGACTTGTGGTACAAGTCTAACAAGCTCAGGGGGACTTTGCCTGCGAAATATCGGCATGCTACCCTAAAGCAGATTATTGAGGACCTGGATATCGGCTACCATACGGCCATACCTGATTTTCACGTCTATGACGACTCTCTTGATATTGTCGACCGGGGCCTGGGAATCTGGCGGGTAAAGCAAATTCCCTGGAAAGCCGTGATGCGGAATATACAACGGAATATTACCTACAGTGGTGATTTGACAACGGTTGAATACATTACGCCGCAGGGAACGATTAGGACCAAAATTCTTTATGACGATGTTATGCGCAACGCCGGCATTACTCTTTCCCATGTAGCGGAAAAAGCCATCAAAAGTCAGGACGACTATGACGCGATCGGATACATTTTTGAAAACATCGAAGTACTGCCTAACTATGATTGGCTCCTGGAGTTCAAGGACTATGTCGGCGACCGGGGCATTATCTGCGGGCCGGCCAATCAGGGGGCATCGCCCATGCATGAAATTTTGCATGAATTGATGGCCTATGATTTATTCTTTTTTGAAGTGTATGATCATCCGGCAGAGTTAAAAAGACTGGCTGAACGCATGCGTCCCTACTATGACAAAGTTTTGGAGGCTGCGGCTCATAGTCCGTTGGATGCGGTCATGGTAGGGTCGAATTATGATATTCAAATTACCTGGCCGGAGTTTATGGGGGAACATGTCACTCCTTATTTGGCGGCAGCGGCAGAGAAGCTTCATACCGCCGGGAAGTATCTACTTACCCACACTGATGGTGAAAACAAAAAACTACTGCCGTACTTCATCGAAGGAAAGATTGATATTGCCGACTCGATCTGTCCGGCGCCGTTAACCTCTCTGACCTTGAAAGAGGTGCGCGATGCTTTTGCCGGAACAGGGATTACCATCTGGGGCGGCGTTCCCTCGGTGGCCGTTCTTGAGAACACCATGACCGATTATGAGTTCGAAGCGTACATGGATGATCTGTTCGACAGTATTGGCAAAGGGGACCATTTGATTTTAAGTATTGCCGACACGGCACCGCCGGAAATGAAATTTTCCCGCCTGGAACGGGTGGCAAAGATGGCGAAAGAGTTCGGTGCCGTCAATCCTTAAAAATAACGATATTTTGCGGAGGTGCATACCTATGAACTCACTTATGGAAAAAATCAGTAAGGCAGTCATTGCGCATAATGCCGGCGAAGTAGAATTCCTTGTGAAACAGGCGGTCGAGGAAAATGTTGATTTGTCAACCATCATTAATGAAGGCCTTGTCAGGGCGATGAATTGTATTGGCGAACGTTTCAAAACCAACGATGTGTTTATTCCGGAAGTCCTGGTATCGGCCCGGGCAATGGGGGCAGGGATGGCCATCTTGAAGCCGCTCATAGTCAAAGCCGGCATAAAACAAAAAGGGACGATCGTGATTGGCACGGTAAAAGATGATCTTCATGATATTGGTATCAATCTTGTTACCATGATGTTTGAGGGGGGCGGGTACAAAGTATGTAATCTGGGTATTGACGTAGCTGATGAAAAATTCCTCGAAGCCGTTGCAGTGCATAAGCCGGATATTGTCGGGATTGCCGCCTTGCTGACGACGACCATGCCGCGCATGAAAGAAACAACCGCAAAAATAAAAGCACAATATCCCGGTGTTAAGGTGATGGTCGGGGGAGCGCCGGTAACGCAAAAATTTGCCACGGAAATCGGGGCTGACCTGTATGCTGCCGATGGCGTAGAGGCTGTGGCCAAAGCGAATGCCGTGCTTAGGCAGTCATAAACCGGGAAGGAGTATTAGCCGTGATCATTATCGGAGAACTGATTAATACCAGCCGTAAAGCCATCAGTGAAGCCGTAGACACCCGAGATGCGGACACCATCAAGAAGATTGCCCTTGAACAGGCTGAAGCCGGCGCCCATTACATTGATGTTAATTGCGGCAATAAGCTTGATGATGAAGTCGAAATCATGAAGTGGCTGGTAAGCACGGTGCAGGAAGCAGTGGATACGCCGCTGTGTATTGATAGTCCGAATCCCAAGGCCCTGGAAGCCGGCTTGTCGTTAGTAAAACATGGTCAGGCGATGATTAATTCGATCACCGATGAACACGGGCGGTTTGCGGCAGTGCTGCCCCTGGTGCTGAAATACAAAACTAAAGTGATTGCGCTTTGTATGAGCGACAGGGGCATGCCGCATACCGCCGGGGACCGCATGCAAGTGGTACAAAGCCTGCATACCAAACTTACAGAGGCCGGTGTTCCGGAAGATGACATCTATTTTGACCCGCTTATAAAGCCCATCAGTGTAGTTGCCGGTGCCGGGGCTGAAGTTCTGGACACCATTAAGCTCATTAGACAGCAGTATCCTCATGTGCATTTTGCGTGCGGTTTGAGTAATGTATCCTTTGGGCTGCCCAATCGCAAGATGTTAAACCGGCTGTTTGTTGTCCAAACCATGACGCTGGGGATGGACGGGTATATCCTGAATCCTACCGATAAGGGCATGATGGGGTTTATTTATGCAGCACAGGCTCTGTTAGGACACGATGAATTCTGCGGCAACTATCTAATGGCCTACCGGCAAGGCCTGCTTGGGTAAATTAACGGGCTCAATACAGAGGAGCAAAGCTAATCATAGCCTTGCTCCTCTGTATTGGGAAATATTTTTTCCAGCTCTGAGTTGCTCATGCGGCACTGTTCGTCCGGCTCTCGTACTTGTCTAAGGTACCAGCCATGACAGGATACTTCCGAATTACAAACAGAACAAAACAGATTCTCGCGATTCAAAAACCTCCAGAAATTGCGACGATAATCCTTGGCAGAGGCGCCTAGATATGCTATTATCATGATCGTTTTGTAACATGGGAAAAGCCCCTGTCAGAGGTAGAGTTGCAGACCTATGACCCTCGAGACTGGGCTTTTTCCTTTTCCTCCCGCGTTGTTGCGGGTATATAGAGACTCACGGACTCACGGGGGACTCACGGGGACGGTTCGCGCGAGTCTGTTTCGGCAAAAAGACAGCGTTTGTCTGCCGGGCAGGGGCTATCAACGGGGACGGTTATTGATTGACAATGGATAAATATGGATATAAAAATTATAGAATATGCGAAAACGTCAGGGTGTTGCTTAGAACGGAATTTACCATGCGGAGGTTAATGTCGCGGACGTAAGCCGATGAGCTATTTTATTGCTGTTAATCATATGATATAATACACATATAAAAGTTGTTGCTGACGAGAATGCCGGTAACGGCGGAAGCACAGGTGAGCGATGAATCAGCATGACAGTTTGTGGAAGATTATTATAGAAGACATTTTTGAAGATTTTCTGGCCTTTTTTCTGCCTGATGTGCATGCGGCGGTAGACTTTAGCAGAGGCTATGAATTTTTGGATAAAGAAATGGTTTTCAACCAGTCTGAATTATCAATACACTGTGTATAAGATTGCCGTCCAAAAGGAAGAGGACCTGTTGCGTTCCGAGAATCCGTTCGCCTTAGTCGTCCTGGCGGGGTTGTACCTGATCAAAAGCGGGAAGAATGAACAACAGCGCTACGAATTTAAACGTATCCTGGTGCGACTGTTGCTAGAGAGAAAATATCCGAAGGAAAAGATACAAAGCTTATTTGACTTTATTGATGGTCTGTTGTATTTAAGTTCTTCGCTGGAAATGCAATTTAAACAGGTCGTTGAAACCATGACGGAAGGAGATGATCATACCATGGGTATTCCGGCTCATTTGACTAACTACGGCCAGGTCATGTATGAACAAGGCATGGAAAAGGGTATAGAAAAGGGCATAGAAAAGGGTATAGAAAAGGGCATAGAAAAGGGCATAGAAAAGGGCATAGAACAAGGTAAGGCAGAACTGCTGACTCGCCTGCTTGTGAAAAAGTTTGGCGATACCATTCCGGATAGGTATCTGCAGCACATTCGAGCATTGCCGGAAGCGAAACTGGATATCATTACGTTGGCAATTTTTGACATGAAAGATCTAGCTGATTTGGAACGATATTTATCATAGGTTAAAACCGCTTAACGCAGTAAACGTTAAGCGGTTTTAACGACTCACGGGGACGGTTCGCGCGAGTCTGTTTCGGCAAAAAGACAGCGTTTGTCTGCCGGGCAGGGGCTATAATAGGTGCTGTATCTGATAACCAGAGCTACCAGCAAACAGCTGATGGCAATATACGACAAGCCCATGATATACTATCCCCTGACCACTTTAATGCTGGCCGGGATTAAAGATATTCTCGTCATCAATACCCCCCATGAGCAGGCGTGTTTTAAACAGCTCATCTGGGTGAGCCAGCATACGATAAAAATTGGCGACAAGGGATTTTTTTCCTATATATTGTCGTTTGATCCCGACTTTATTGCTCATAAATTCGGGCATATCACAGCGTATGGGTTATTGGGAATAGCGAGTTTTGTTGCAACCCGCCGTTAGATCAACCATGCAGGTACATACCAGTTATTTTTTTCAATAGGCAGGAAATCACTTGCCAGACAGATGACATTTCCGGGGCCAACCTCAAGCCCGGAGTTTTGCAAGATCCCAAAGTGTCGTATTGCATCCTTTCCCGGGCTTGCGCTTTTCTTTATTTCTATAGGAAATAGGGTATTGTTCTCGCTAACGATCAGGTCAATTTCCCGTTGGTCTTTATCCCGGTAATAGTATAATGGCGGCCTTTTCCCTGCATTGTAATAGCTTTTGACTATCTCGCCGACAACCCACGTTTCAAAGAACGCACCCGACATTGCTCCAGCCTCTAAGGCCTCCGGCGTGGTCCACTTGGTCAGATAAGCACAAAGTCCCGTGTCAAGAAAGTACATTTTGGGCGACTTGATCATTCGCTTAAGGGCATTGTTAAAATACGGCTCTACCAAAAAAACTATGCCTGATGATACAAGGATGGATAGCCATTGCTTGGCTGTCGGCGGACTAATGCCGATATCCTTTGCCAAATCAGCGTAACTGGATTTCGTCAATAATGATTGGCGGCTCAAACCTTTGCAAAAATAAAGCAGGGTCTGTTGCTGCAAGCTCTCTCAATAATGGGTCATCAAGGGTTACGTATTGCCTTTTGTTATCACTTAATTTTTTTAGCATAGTAGTTTTTCCGACTTGTCTTGGTCCTGTTATTAATAGCACAGGAAAGCTGCTTTGAATATCAAGCACCGTTTTTTCCATAGCCCGGTTTATATACATGTGATCACCTTCGACTTTTATAAAATGCAAATTTAATATAGACGATTATTTTTGCCTTGTCAAGCTGGAATAGCGGAATAGCGGGGAATAGCGGGGTCAGGCCTGACTTATTTGACTTATTTGAGCAAATAAAAAATGACCGGCTAATTGCCGGTTGGTACATTTCATACAAATCCAATTTTTGACATATATCTTTTGCGGCAGTAGCTGGTGGCAATAGCCGCTGCTTTTATTATTTAGCCGCTGTTGGTATAATGAATATATGTGCAGTGGACGGATTATAAATTTCCGGGAGGGCGTTATGAAGAGCATACCACAGGAAAAGATATTAGACACGGTTAAGCAGCTTGTGCTAAATGAAATTGGCGAAAGTACGGTCAAGGTATACCTGTTTGGTTCATGGGCGCGCGGCGAGCAACACAGGTCGTCTGACATTGACATTGCGGTGGATTGGCCGGGCGGGGCGCCGTCAGGGAAACTGGCACGGTTGCGTGAGGTTTTGGAGGAATCATATATTCCGTACCGCGTAGATGTGGTTGACCTAGCTGAGGCAGCTGCCGAGCTGGTCGATAAAGTACGTAAAGAAGGTGTATTATGGAAAGGCTGACAGAAAAAATCAATGCAGCGGAACGGGCTGTCGCGCGCCTCAGGGAGGCTGCTGAGCTGCCCAATCCCAGCGAACTGGAACGTGATGCTATTATTCAGCGCTTTGAGTTTACTTTTGAGGCCGTTTGGAAGGCAGCTCAGTCCTACCTAAGAGTTGTCGAAGGGATTGATGCGGCTTCACCGAAAGGAGTCATCCGCAGCTGCAGAGAGGTTGGCCTGATTGATGAAGCTGATGCTGTATCAGCCTTAAAAATGGCAGATGATCGCAATCTTACAGTGCATACTTATAACGAACCCCTTGCTGCAGCAATATATGAACGTATTTTAGAGTATCATTTGCTTTTAGCTAGGTGGTTCGAAGCGATAAAAAAGGGGCAGGCAGCCGGCTGATCAGTCCAATGGATTTAGCCAGAAGGTAACAGAAATAGCGGGGTCTTGACTTATTTGAGCCAGTGACACACCCCGCCCTTGCGGGCGCCCCTCTATGTTAGGACTATAGCAAAGTAAAGTTTGTCGATGAAGCAAAAGATGGGAAGTGTTACCGGGCTTGGCAGGACGAAAAAAAGAGTAGCAAGTAGGTTTTAAAAGCGGGAAGCTGCGGCGGGTGCCGCAGCCATTTTATTTTGGTGGTTAAGTTGGTATAATATAGAGCATAACGGAAGGACGGGAAAGTGAACTAGGACCAGTTAATGAGTTTTGGCGCTTCAGAGGAAGGCTGGAAGTATCGGGAGGTGTATTTTTTGCTTACTCCAAATAATGGACTCACGGGGACGGTTCGCGTGAGTCTGTTTCGGCAAAAAGACAGCGTTTGTCTGCCGGGCAGGGGCTATAATAGGTGCTGTATCTTGGTATGCTTGTTTGCGCGGCATTTATAATGTTTATTTGTCTACTCAGCTGCTGGTATAATAATACTGTGAGAGGTGCTTTTGGATGTGCGCCTATAATCAAGAAATAGAAAACATCAAAGTTCAGCTGATCAATAAATTTCATCCGATGGATATTATCCTGTTTGGTTCACGTGCCAGGGGAGACAATTCGCCTGTTAGTGATTATGATATTGCCGTTTTTGGCAAGACTATGACAGAAAAATGAGAAAGCCGGTTTTTACTTTGAAGTTGAGGATATTGAGACGCTTAAGAAGATAGATGTAGTATTTGTTGACGAGAAAGTCAGTGCAAGATTACTGGAGAAGATAGCCAACGAGGGGGTTGTTGTTTATGAGAGGACTTGTTGAAAATCTCATTCATGCAAACCTCAGATTAAGAGAAGTTGTAATAAAATTTGCGCAAAGCAACGATGATCTTTTCCGGGACGGTTTAATTCAAGAAATAGCTGAACGGATAACAGCGCTGTATGCACATGAGTTTGAGAAACTAATAAAAGTCTTAAGGCAGGAATATATCACATAATGCTTTGCAAAAATGAGCGGAATGCAAGGCTGTGTTAGTCCTGCTCCTCTGTATTTGGGAATATCTCTTCTAGCTTTATTTCTAGCTCGGGGAAGATGATAGGCGTTATAGTATTATCCCGAACAAAATACTCTGCTTCCCTGTATTTAGATAGCTCATCATTCATATAGAATCGAGTGATTATTTGATTTGACGGGTCAACGATCCAGTATTCAAAGACTCCGTTATTTTCATAAAGTCTGCGCTTCCTGATAACATCATGGCTGGCCGTAGCCCGCGATAAGACTTCTATGATTAGATCTGGAGCGCCTTTACAACCTTTCGGTGTAATTTTGGACTGATCACAAATTACTGTAATGTCGGGTTCTACGACATGAGTGTTATTTTCGTCTTTTATATTTTGGGCAAAAGTTACTCCAAAGGGAGCTATAAATGTCTCGCATGGCTTGCCTTTTAGATAAGTAGCAAACTCAACAGATAGATTTAGTACAATTCTTTGATGTTCGGTGGAAGGCGGGGCCAGAGCGTATGCTACTCCGTCTATAATCTCCCAACGCTCGTTCTCGGGCCAGTTCAGGTAGTCGGCATATGTGTAAATTCTATCGTTCTTAATAGCGTTATTACCCATAATACTCATCTCCCCTATAACGTCCTTTCTACTATTATACCAGATTAATGGAAACTTAAAAAGGAAAGGAAAAAACCTGTAGTTAGATCAACCATGCAGGCACATACCAGTTATTTTTTTCAATAGGCAGGAAATCGCTTGCCGGACAGATGACGCTTCCGGGGCCAACCTCAAGCCCGGATTTTTGCAAGATTCCAAAGTGTCTTACAGCATCCTTTCCCGGGTTTCCGCTTTTCTTTATTTCTATTAGGAAATGAGGTGTTGTTCCCGCTAACGATCAGGTCAATTTCCCGCTGATCTTTATCCCGGTAATAGTATAACGGAGGCCTTTTCCCTGCATTGCAATAGCTTTTGACTATCTCGCCGGCAACCCACGTTTCAAAGAATGCACCCGACATGGCTCCGGCCTCTAAGGCTTCGGGCGTAGTCCATTATGAAGGCAGGGCGCAGGTCACCTGCATTGCCTGATGCCTGCCTGATGCCGAATAAGCCATAATGGATGCCCTGCCTTATTATCAAAGTGGGGTTTATTTGTCGCTTGCATTCCGACTAAAATGAAAAAAGTCATACAATATTGTATTCTGGTAGGAAAAAGGTTATAATAAGTATAAAAAAACGGCAGGAGGTGTTACTTGTGTTCGGCGTGAGCGCAGAAGTAAAAATTGGAGATAAGAGTCAATTCGTTATCCCTGCTCGTATCAGAGAAAATGCGAAAGTTGGACCAGGTGATATACTAATAATAACCAGTGATCGTAATGGTCGTATGAGCCTTATCAAGAAACCCGAGGATTGGGCAAAGGCGGCATGGGGCTGCTGCAAGGGTGCATGGGGCGAAAAACCACTAGAGACTCTGCAAAAGGAACGTGAGGATGCGTGGGAATAACGGTTGACGACTTCTTAAAATCGTACAAAAATATAGCGTTTGATACAAATGTCTTTATTGCAGTTTTCGCCCAGGAGCCGCTAGGCGCGAAAGTTCTTCCTATCATTGATGCTGTTGGTAATAAAGAGACACACGAAATATGGACTTCCGTACTTGCATTTTCAGAATGCAGTGTGCGTCCTTACCGGGAAGCTAACCGGACCGCTCTTGATCAGATAAAATTAATGTTTCAGATGCCAAACCTTACGGCTTATCCAATCGATGCGGCGATTGCAGAAGAAGCAGCAAAAATACGAGCTAATTATAATTTTAAAATGCCGGACGCTCTGATTGCAGCTACAGCAATTGTAATGGGCGCTGACGTATTATTAACGAATGATCATAAACTTTCAACAATAAGAGAAATCCCTGTTGTAAGGCTCGACGAACTGGATGTCACAGGGGACGGTTTTCTTTAACAGTAAACCTTAAGTAAGTATGGCGGGGGGAGGATGATGAGTATGAGTGAAGAACGTTTTGACCGCATTGAAAACATGATGGCCCAGCTTATTCAAATGGTAGGCCGCAGCAATGCTGTTATCGGGGATCTGCGTCAGGATGTTACAGGGCTCAAGCAGGATGTTGCAGGGCTCAAGCAGGATGTTACAGGGCTCAAGCAGGATGTTGCGGGGCTCAAGCAGGATGTTGCGGGGCTCAAGCAGGATGTTGCGGGGCTCAAGCAAGACGTAACTGTGCTCAAGCAAGATGTTGCAGGGCTCAAGCAGGATGTTGCGGGGCTCAAGCAAGACATAACAACTCTTGACGCTAAGATGGAGCAAGGCTTTGCCGATATCGTTAATATGGTAAATGTACTTGGCGGAAAGATGGATAAAATAGAGTCAATACAAACCCATCACTCGGACATGCTTGACGTTTTAGCCACGCGTACCACCCGGCAGGAAGCGGAGATTCAGGGGCTAAAACGGGCAAAGTAAACGCCAAAACACGGGGGACAGGTTAATTGATATAATATATGCAAGACAGAAGGTCGGCAGGAGGTGCATAATATGTGTTATGTGAATCCAAAAGTAGATTTTGCGTTTAAAAAATTATTTGGCAGTGAGGAGAATAAAGACCTCTTGAAAGCGCTGGTGAATTCGATGCTGTCACCGGAAGAGCAGCTTGAGGAAATTATACTCAAGAATCCGTATAATTTGGCTGATTTTAAAGGAGATAAGCAGTCAATTGTTGATATTAAGGCTATGGATGAGCGCGGACGCTGGTATGATATCGAGATTCAAATTGGCGTGCAGGAGTATTTTGCCAAGCGGGCTATGTATTACTGGGCCGCAATGTATGGAGACCAATTAAAAGAAAAAGGCCGGTACGGCGAACTGAACAAGACGATTTGCATCAGTCTGCTGGATTACAATTACCTGCCGGAGAGCGAGTATCATAACGTATATCGACTGCTTAATATCAGGACCTATCAGGAACTTGACAATATTTGTGAGCTGCATTTTGTAGAGTTGAATAAGTTTACTAAAGGACTGAAGGAAGTAAAGACAGCTATCGAACGATGGGTTACTTTTTTGAATAATGCCACAAAGTACAACCGGAATAATATACCGGCAGAACTGGCGGCAGACGCCATGGTAAAAAAAGCGGTGGAGCAGCTGGAAATTATATCGTTTTCGGATGAAGAGCGGGAAATATACCGGGCACGGGAAAAATTCCGGCTGGATTTTCTGGCAGTGATTGAAACAGCCGAACATAAGGCCCGGGAAAAAGGAGTGCAGGAAGGGCTGGCGGAAGGCCGGGCTAAAGGGCGTGAAGAAGGACGTGCAGAAGGGCGTGAAGAAGGACGTGCACAAGGACGTGCGGAAGGTAGGTTAGAAGTTGCCAGAAATTTGCTGGCTAATGGGCTAAAGGCAGCTGATGTGGCCAAATTTACCGGTATTTCTTTAGAAGATATTGAAAGGCTTTAAAGCCCAGTCAAACCGACGAGTATATTTATGGACAACACGATACATCCAATCATTTTTCCGGACATGCACATAGACCTCAAAGAGATATTTCCGGAAACAGTTGAGCACCCGGGTGACTAGAGGATCTAATAGTACAATTTACCGACGAGGGGGATATATGCACTAATTTGTTATTAATTGGCAGGATAAACTAATGATGGCAGCGAAATTATTCTATCAATATATGGCAAAATCGTTCCAAGGGAGTGAGCTGATTCGTGAAAATAATCATACTTGCCGGAGGCGGCGGTACCCGGCTGTTTCCTTTATCCCGCACGTGTCTGCCCAAGCAGTTTTTGAAACTGGGCGAGGAGCAGTCGCTGCTGGCCCAGACGGTAAAACGGTTTATGCCGCTGGTTAAGCCGTCTGACATGGTTGTAGTCACCAATCAGGCCTATTATCACCACGTCCAGGCGGAACTTGCCGCCTGCGGCGCGAGCGGCGCGCACATTCTGCTGGAACCGGTGGCCCGCAACACGGCGCCGGCCATTGCTCTGGCAGCCCGGTTTTGTCTTGACGAGTTAGGAGCGCCTTCGGACGAGGTGCTGTTTATTACCCCGTCCGACCATATCATTCATCCTGTCGACCAGTTTATCCGCAATGTGCGGCAGGCGGCTGAACTGGCAAAACAGGATAAGATCGTGACATTCGGTATAAAACCGGATAAACCGGAGACAGGCTATGGCTACATTCAGGCCGGTCAACCGTTTGGCGCCGGCTACCAAGTAGCTTGTTTCCGGGAAAAACCTGATAAGGATACGGCCGAAGCCTACCTGGCCGCCGGCAACTATTACTGGAATTCCGGAATGTTTGCTTTTACTGTCGGCTGCATGCTGGAGGAACTGCGTGTCCATCAGCCGGAAATCTATCAAATAGCCTCTGCTGTTTTCCCGGAAGTAATCAATAATTTTGCGGCCATGCCCAGCATCTCTATCGACTATGCGGTTGCCGAAAAATCTACCCGTGTAGTGACTGTGCCCATGACGGCCTACTGGAATGATATCGGTTCCTGGGACGCCATCTATGATGTTTTGGAAAAGGACAGTTCGGGCAATGCTATTAAAGGGGATTGTCTGCCGGTTGACTGCGTCAATACCCTGATGCTGGGGCGGAACCGGCTGATTGCCGGAATCGGGCTGGAAGACGTCCTGGTCGTTGAGACCGATGATGTTATTGTTGTCGCCAAGCGCGGCGAATCGCAAAAAGTCAAGGATGTTGTCAATGAACTGAAAAGTCGCGGGCGGCGCGAGGCTGATGAGCATACTACCATGTACCGGCCCTGGGGCAGCTATACAGTATTGGGGCAAGGGCCGGGATACAAGATGAAAAAGATTATGGTCACCCCCGGTCACCGGCTGAGTCTCCAGATGCACTATCATCGCAGCGAGCACTGGATTGTCATTTCGGGTACGGCCAAAGTTACTGTCGGTGACAAGGAGATCATGGTCCATGAAAACGAAAGCGTATTTGTGCCGCAGTCTACCAAGCACCGGTTGGAAAATCCGGGTAAAATACCGCTGGAGATCATTGAGGTCCAGAATGGGAGTTATCTGGAAGAGGATGATATTGTCCGGTTTGAGGACGTATACGGGCGCGTGTAGAGGGAATGAGATTGCCGCGCTGCGCTCGCAATGACAATAGGGTTGAGGTGTTGAGGATATGGAAATTAAGCGTAATGCCTTTAAGGCCTATGACATCCGGGGGAAGGTCCCGGAAGAACTGAATGAGGAAATGGCCTACCGGATTGGGCGGGCTTATGTTGATATATTTCAGGCGAAAAAGGTAGCTGTCGGCCATGATATCAGACTGTCCGGGCCGGCTTTCCGCGATGCCTTGGTCCGGGGTCTGACTGAGGCGGGATGCGATGTAGCCGATATCGGGATGTGCGGCACCGAGCAGATTTACTTTACTACCGCGCATTTACAACTGGACGGCGGCATTATGATTACCGCCAGCCATAATCCTAAGGACTATAACGGGATGAAGCTGGTGCGGCAGGAGTCGCGGCCCATTAGCGGGGACAGCGGGTTAAAAGATGTGGAAGAAAAGGTTGTCACCGGTACGTTTCCGCCGGTGACTGATGTGGTCCCTGGCCAAGTTACCCATGTAGATATTATGAAGGACTATGTTGCACATTTGCTGACCTATGTGGACCCGGCGGCCCTTAAGCCGCTAAAAGTGGTGGTCAACGCCGGTAATGGCGCTGCCGGTCCCGTCATTGACGCTTTAGAGCCGTTTTTGCCGTTTAAGTTTGTTAAAATCAATCATACCCCTGACGGGAGCTTCCCCAACGGTGTGCCCAACCCGCTGCTAGTGGAAAACCGCGAGGCTACCGCCAAAGTGGTGCGTGAGACGGGGGCTGATGTCGGTATTGCCTGGGACGGTGATTTTGACCGCTGCTTCTTGTTTGATGAAAAAGGTGATTTTATCGAGGGGTATTTCCTGGTTGGCTTTTTAGCCCAGGCCTTCTTGCGGCGTTATCCGGGCGCTAAGATTCTCTACGATCCGCGCCTGACCTGGAATACCATTGAAGTGGTTGAGAAGGCCGGCGGCATTCCGGTGTTGTCGAAAAGCGGCCATGCTTTTATGAAAGAACGGATGCGGCAGGAAGGGGCCGTCTATGGGGGAGAAATGTCCGCCCACCATTACTTTAAAGACTTTTTTTACTGTGACAGCGGGATGATTCCCTGGCTGCTGGTACTGGAAATCATGGGCCGGGAAGGCCGGCCTCTGTCTGAACTTATGAGCGAACGGACAGCCTGCTATCCGGTCAGCGGTGAGATTAACAGCACGGTGGCTGATGCCGCTGCCGTCTTCCGGCGGATTGAAGAAAAATATCTTCCGGGAGCCGTCAGGGTGGAACGGGTTGACGGGCTGAGTGTGGAATATGAAAACTGGCGCTTCAATGTGCGGACTTCAAACACCGAGCCGGTATTGCGCCTGAATGTTGAATCAAAGTGCGATGTTCAGTTAATGAAGCAGAAAACGGCTGAATTGTTGGCCGTTATTAGGGCCCAATAGTCGGCGATAATCCAGGTCTTGTGCTGAGATTGCCACGCTGCGATGCCGCAATGCCTAACTAAGCACGATTCAATGACTTACTACTTCGAATATGGTCTCATAGGCAGCGGTGCTCGCAATGACCGGAAGGAATGCCGTTTCACTATCGTCATTGCGAACGCTAGTGAAGCAATCTCGTTTATTCTTAGTGGCGCTGCTTGAGCAGCATGCGCATCTCGCAACGGCGGGGAGGTATTTTACTAAATTCATGTTAGAAAGGATATGCTATGAATAAGACAAAAAAAACAATACGAAAAGCCGTAATACCGGCTGCCGGCCTGGGTACCCGTTTTTTGCCGGCGACCAAGGCGCAGCCGAAAGAAATGCTGCCGATTGTTGATAAACCGGCCATCCAATACATCGTTGAAGAGGCCATTCAATCCGGGGTTGAAGAGATCCTCATCATTACCGGCCGGAATAAGCGGGCGATCGAAGACCATTTTGACCGGGCGGTTGAGCTGGAACTTACGCTCAAAGCCCAGGGAAAATATGATCTCTTGGGGCTTGTGGAAGAATTGTCCCAGGTTACCATTCACTATGTCCGCCAGAAAGAGGCGAAGGGCCTGGGGCATGCCGTGCTTTGCGCCAAACAGTTTGTGGGTAACGAGCCCTTTGCCGTGCTGTTGGGCGACGACATTATCGACTCGTCGGTACCTTGTCTTAAGCAACTGATGGACGCCTATGACGACTGTCAGGGCAGCATTCTCGGGGTTCAGGAAGTTCCCCGGGACAGGGTTTCCAGCTATGGTATCGTCAAGCCGGAACCGGTAAAAGATAACGTATGGAAAGCCGTTGACCTGGTGGAAAAGCCCTCAGTCGAAGAAGCGCCGTCGCAGCTTGCCGTATTGGGCCGGTACATTATTGAGCCCGAGATTTTTTATCTGCTGGAAGACACACCGCCGGGCCGGGGCGGTGAAATCCAACTGACCGATGCGCTGCGCCGCCTGGCGGCTTTTAAACCTGTCTATGCTTACAACTTCGACGGCCGGCGCTATGATATCGGGGACAAACAGGGGTATCTTGAGGCCACCATTGAGTTTGCCTTGAAACGCCCTGATCTGCGCGACAAGTTTTTGCGTTATCTGATCAATACTGTTGGACCGCTGGTCAAACACCACGCGGCCGGAATTACCGAAAGTCAAAATAGCTGAAGGAGTGAGCCAATGCCAGACAATCATACTGCCCTTACTCTGGCCTCAGGGTTTGTATTCGACTATACCAACCTGCTGGGTGAAGGGTTGGTCACCACTGACGATATTGCAAACTTGCTCGGGCGGCTCAAAGCGGCCCACCAGGCTGTCGCGCATATGCGGGCGACCGGGGAAGTGCGCGGTCATTTGTCCAAAGACGGGAAGCCGGAAAAGGTACTGTTTACTGAGCTGCCGTATGTTGCCGAGGGAAATTTAAACAGCCCGGCGTCGATCGCCCGGCTGAAAGAATTCGGCAATTCGCTGAAAAATCATGTGGATGCTGTTGTGTCTTTCGGTATTGGCGGCTCGTATCTGGGCAATAAAGTGTTGTTTGACGTTCATTGCGGTGAGTTTTGGAATACCAAGTCCAGCGCCGAACGGCAGGGATATCCCAAATTATATTTCAGCGGCAATAACATTGACCCGCGCCGTACGACCGAGCTTATTGAACATATTAAGTATGAAGCTCATATTAAGGCCTTGCACGCGGGGGAACGAGATTGCCACGCCGACGCTCGCAATGACGTGAGGAACGGGGCAGGCGTTTACCGGGTCATGCTGATTGTTATTTCCAAATCAGGGGCGACGCTGGATACTATGTCTGCCTTTATGGTGGTGTATCAGGCGCTGAAAGCCATGGAGCCGCAGCTTGAGGTCCGGGTGGTGGCGGTGACTGACCCGGCTGCCGGCGCCAATGAGACACTGCTCCATAAACTGGCGGCTCAGGAAGGCTGGCCGATGTTTAGTGTGCCGGACGGCGTAGGTGGCCGGTTTAGCGTGTTTTCGGAAGTCGGCCTGGTGACAGCTGCCTGCATCGGTTTTGATATTGACGCCTTTTTAGCCGGAGCGCGGGCTATGGATGAGGCTTGCCAGACTGACGATGTCTGGCGCAATCCGGCCATGCTCAATGCTGCCTTGAAATACCTGGCTGCCGAAAACTACGGGCGGGATATAGAGGTATTCATGCCGTACGCCGATTATCTTAAGTCAGTGGCCGAATGGTATATTCAGCTGCTGGCCGAGTCGCTGGGCAAGCGCACCGACCGGTCCGGGCGGGAAGTTTATTATGGCCGCACGCCGATAGTGGCTGTCGGGACAACCGATATGCATGCCCAAACCCAGCAGCACCAGGACGGCAAAAAAGACAAAGTTGTCCAGTTTGTCAAAGTGGCCAAATGGGCGAACGACCCGGTAATACCCGATGTCTTCCCGTCTGCTGCCAAGCTGTCGGAAATAGCCGCCTTGCCTCTCAGCCGGGCGTTTGATGCCGCCCGGCAGGCTAACGCCGCCGCCCTTAAGAGTGATGGCCGGTTTAATGCTACTTTTGTGTTGCCGGAGCTGAATGCTTATCATTTGGGTGAACTCTTGTACCTGCTGGCGCTGTCGGTGGCGTATGAAGGCGAACTGGCCGATGTCGATGCGTTTGACCAGCCGGGCGTGGAAGCTTATAAGCGGCTGCTGGGGCCGATGCTCAAGAAGCTGAAGGAGTAGGGATAAATAAGACTAAAGTCCTGCATGCGTGTAGGACTTTAGTCTTATGTTTATTATTGGCAAGAGTGATGATGCAGGAAAATCACAACTGAAGGCGAATGTCTTAACGTAACATCTAGTCATAGAAGTGTTATCGTAAACGATTTATGCATCGCCAGCAGGAGGTGAGCGTTTTTTGCCGATTAAACTCTTAATTGCCGATGATCATGCGCTGTTAAGGCAAGGGATCAAAAATGTGCTGTCATTGGAACCGGATTTTCTGGTAATTGGTGAGGCGGCTGACGGAGAAGAGACCATTAAACAGGTCGAAAGCCTTAAGCCTGATATAATTTTACTTGATGTCAACATGCCGCGCCTCAACGGCTTGGAGGTCACCCGGCGGCTCAAGGCTGCTGACGCCAATGTAAAAGTTATCATCCTTACCATCCATGATGACGAAGGGTATGTGCTGGAAGTCATCAAAGCCGGTGCGGTGGGGTATCTGCTGAAAGATATCGAACCAGGTATGTTGGTTAAAGCCATTCGTACCGTTTTTGAGGGGCAGTCGTTCATTTATCCGACGTTGGCGCAGCGCTTGTTTGGCGAAATTTCCCGCCAGGCGGAGAAAAAGCATGAGACGGCGGCCATGCTCGAACGCCGCAAGGAAGAACGGTTGACATACCGAGAGGTTGAAGTGTTGCAGCTTATCGGTCAGGGGATGAGTAATCAGGAGATTGCGCAAAAACTTTATCTGAGTGAAAAAACGGTGAAGAATCATCTTACTAATATTTTCCGTAAGATTAATGTTGTTGATCGTACTCAGGCTGTACTTTATGCAATAAAGCACAAAATTGTGGTTTTGGAATAATTTCATTAACTCAATACAGTACTGCCGCATATACTATCCTATCCCAACGGTAAAGGGGGTAGGATGGTTTGTTTTTGTCATACTCGGCAAGTGTCATTATTGTATCACTGGCGCTGTACGGATTGTGGTATTTGATTAAAGATGTCTGGAACTGGTTTATTTCTCTGGAATTTGTGCGGCTGCCTGACGCCAGTTTTGTCATTCTGGTCCGCAACATTGAATATGAAGTTGAAGACTTGATGCGGTATTTGCTAAGAGAGATGGAAAGCGGCGGTCATGAGTACGATGCCATTGTCGTAGACTGCGGCTCGGAAGATTTGACTCCCGTCATTTTAACCCGGCTGGCTGATGAGTTTCATGCGTTAACTGTCATTAAAGGAGGGCAGGCCGTGAGGCCGGTGGCTGAGGCGCTGCCGTTGTGCCGGGGGGCCGTGGTGTATGTGCTTGATTTGACCGGCCGTCTTAAAACCGAGCAATTCATGGCGGTGGTAGCTTCACTTTTGCGGCAAAATCAGCGGGTAGTGTCTGTCCGGACTAAGGCTGAAGGGTGAGCTCATCATTGGCGCAGCTTCATAGACAAGATATCGTTAAAAATATCGACTAACTTGGCTGCCAGTGTTAACAGTTCAGGCTCATAGCCGGGGAAAGACTCGCGAAAAGCCCCGGCAGTTACCGGCTGAATGGCCGGTGCGGCGGTGGCTGCCAGGCGGGCCAGGGTTAACTGGCGGTTGACGGTGGCGGCGGTCCACAGTACGGGAATTTCGGTCTTACCGGCTAACTGGACGGTTGCCTGGTAAGGCTTATTTTTGTTGCTGCATACCGTTGTGACGGCGTGGAAGTTGACATAGCCGGTGGTGACGTCGCCGGCCACCCGGGGTTGACGGACTTTTACCGGTACGAGGATAAGCCCGGGCGCCAGCGGCAGCGGCTCCAGAATAGCCCGCTGAGTGGCCGCCCGGGTTTTGGTTTTAAGCGCCGCAAGGTCAACAGCCCCGCATTGCGCCAACCGGCGGATCACGGCGCGGATACGGGACTTAAGTATTGTTGCGTTGCCGTCATTTGAAAATATTACAGTGCTGTCGCCACAAGCGCTGTACCGCGGCACAATGGCGGCGATCCGCGCCGGCGCAGGTAGGGATTGCGTCATGGCACTACCTCCTAACTCTACGAACACATGTTCTATATTAATACCTATATTAACAGAAAAGTAAGTTATTGACAAGGGGGCGGGGTCAGGGGGCGGGGTCAGGCCTTGCATTATTGCGTTAATGCAAGGCCTGGGGAATGGGGTGGGATTTGTCAGTTATACTTGTGTATAGCCGCGTTAATCGGTACAATAGTAATGATTTTATTTTTGAGGTGGCCAATGAGTTTATTAGAGGTTCGCGGCCTGAGCAAGGCCTATGGCATACAAAATATTTTTAACGACGTGAGTTTTCAAATCAGGCGCGGCGACAAGGTGGGGCTGATCGGGCCTAACGGTGCGGGCAAGACGACGCTGGTGCGTTGTCTGCTGGGGCTGGAAAGGCCGGACAGCGGCCAGGTGGCGCTGGCTCCCGGCCAGCGGGTCGGTTATGTCGAGCAGGATACCGGGTTGGGTGACCGTACGCTGTATGATGAACTGGTGAGCGCCTATGGCGATGTGCTGGGGTGGCAGGCCGACATGCGCCGCCTGGAAGCCGCCATTGCCGCTGAACAAGACCCGGGCAGGCTGGACAAGCTGATGAAAGACTACGCCCAGGCTGTCGAACGTTTTGAACGGGGCGGCGGCTATGAGTATGAGAACACGGTCCGCCGGGTGGCGTTTGGCTTGGGCTTTACGGCCGACGACCTGACGCGCCGGACCCGTGAGTTTTCCGGCGGGCAAAAGACCCGGATTTGCCTGGCGCGGGCTCTCATTCGCCAGCCTGACTTTTTATTTTTGGATGAGCCGACCAACCATCTGGACCTGGGAATGGTGGAGTGGCTGGAAGAATTTTTGCAGGGGTATTCCGGGGCTGTGCTGGTGATATCCCATGACCGCTATTTTCTTGACTCGGTAGCCGGACGGATACTGGCGATGGAAAACGGCAGTATTGCCGAATATACCGGCAACTACAGCGAATACTTGGAGAAAAAGACCGAGAAACTGGCTGCCCGGGAAAAAGCCTATGCCAAGCAGCAGGCCTTTATTGCCAAGACTGAGGCGTACATTGACCGCTACCGCGCCGGGATTAAGTCCAAGCAGGCGCGCGGGCGGCAGAGCCAGTTAAACCGGCTGGTGCGTCTCAGCCGTCCGGAAGATGTAAGCGGTTTTGACTTTTTCGCGTTTAATCCCCCGGCCGAATGCGCCGAGCGGGTGGCTGAGCTGGATGAAGTGGCGGCAGGTTATGGCGCCAAGACGGTGCTGAACGGCGTGTCACTGCTGGTCCGGCGCGGCGACGGGGTAGCGCTGGTTGGCCCTAACGGCGCCGGCAAGACGACGTTGTTGAAGCTGTTGACCGGTGACCTTGCGCCTGATAGCGGCAAGGTCAAACTGGGCAGCCGGGTGCGGCCGGGGTATTTTGCCCAGGAGCATGAGACACTGACTGATACCAACAGTGTGCTTGATGAGATTATGCGGGAGTTCGCCTTTAGCGAGGAACGGGCGCGGCATTATCTCGGGGCGTTTTTATTCAAGGGCGACGATGTGTACAAGCTGGTGGGCGGCCTCTCAGGCGGTGAGAAAGCGCGGCTGGCGCTGTTAAAGCTTATGTTGACCGGGGCGAATTTTCTCATCCTGGACGAGCCGACCAACCACCTGGACATTTCGGCGCGGGAAGCCGTGGAAGAAGCCATCATGAATTTTCCCGGGACTTTTTTAACCGTGTCGCATGACCGCTATTTTCTTGATAAAGTGGCCAACCGGGTTGTTGAGCTTGACGGCGGGCAACTGACTGAGTATGCCGGGAACTACAGCTACTACCGGGATAAAAAGGCGGCGCTGGCCAAAGCGGCAGCCCAGGCGGCCAGCCAGGCCGCCGCGGTGGAAAAGAAACCGGCAGCCAAGCAGGGCAATGCTGCTCAAGGCCAGGCCGGCAGCGGCAAGGGGGCAGGCTGGCGCAAGCCTGATACCGCCCGGCAAGCCAAGAGGCTGGAAGAAGAGATTGCCATGCTGGAACATGAATTGGCCGGTCTTGAAGCCCGGCTGAACGACCCGGCCAGCCACGCCGATGCGGCGCTCAGCCGGGGACTGGCCGATGAGTACGCGGCCAAGCAAGCTGAGCTTGATGAAAAATATACGGCCTGGCTGGAGTTGACAGGCGAATAGAGTAAACGGACGCTTGTAAGGCGTCCGTTTTCGTTTAGCCGGTGTGGCTGAGGTGAAGACCCGGGCTCAGCCGGCTTTTGTTTTTAGTCCAATGGCAGTGCTATTGTATAGGCAAGCGCTAATTTCGAGGGACCGGTTCCTCGCCGACAGGTGAGGATCATGAGTTTGGAACAACTGGTTATGAAAGCTCAGGCCGGAAGCGGCGGCGAGGCGGCGTTTGCCGAGATATGCCGGCGGTTCACCGGGTTGGTGACAAAGTATGCCAACAGGCCGCATCTGGCAGGAATCAGGGACGAAGCGGCCGCTGAAGGCTGGCTGGCGGTGGCGGCTGCTGTACGGACATATGATCAGGCCATGGGCGTGAGGTTTGCCGGGTATGTCGAGAGCCGGGTCAAGTATGCTGTGTGGAATTTATTCAAACGGGAACGGCGGCGCTGGCAGCAGGAAACGTCTTTGGACGCGGGCGGGAGCGGCGATGATGACAATGAGACGCCCAATCTTATGGCTGCGCTGGCGGCGGCCGGCGATGTTGCCGGAGAGGTTGACGCCAAGTTTACGGCCGGCGCTGTCAGACAGGCGGTGGCCCTGCTGCCTGATAAGCAGCGGCTGGCTGTCAGGACGCTGCTGGACGAGGCGCGGCTTAACGATGTTGCGGCCGAGCTCGGGGTCTCGCCCCAGGCGGTATATAATTTGCGGCGGCGGGGATTGGCCCGTTTAAAAAAGGAGTTGGCCGGAATGTATGAGAGTGTAAGGGGGTGAGAGCATGGCTGTAGTAAAAGTGCCGCAAAGCGGCAAAGTGGTTCTCAAAGTGCAGACCGGTGTAAGCGCGACCGGCAGCCCGGTGTACCGGCTCCGGACTTTCGCCAACATCAGGCCGGGGGCGGCTGACAGCGACGTGTTCGCTGTAGCCGGCGGGCTGGCCGGCCTGCAGCAGCACACGCTGGTGGACGTTGTCCGTCAGGACGTGAGCAATCTCGTTAACGAGTAAAGTAATGCCCCGGGGGAAAAGCGAGATTGCTTCGCTACGATGCCGTAATGCCTAACCAAGCACTAGTCAAAGACTTACTGCTTCGAATATGGCCTCATAGGCAACGGTGCTCGCAATGACGGGGAGGAGGCCCAAGCTGCCCTGTCATCGCGAGGAGGTACGACGTGGCGATCTCCGTCCCTGGCGGCAATTTAGCGGAAAGGAGGAGTGACACATGACCAAGACACTGGAAATGGTGTTCCGCACCACGGCAGGCAACCAGGTCAGCATCAGCGTGCCTGATCCTAAGGGAGATCTGACTTTGGCGCAAGCGCAGGCTGTTATGCAGGACATTATCGACAAAAATGTCTTTGACATCAAAGGCAACGCGCTGGCCGAAAAGGTGGAAGCCCGCATCCGCAGCCGCGATACTGTGGCCCTGGTTTAATGGAGGAATAGCTTATGGAACAATTGCTCGGCTACGCCTCAAGCTACGGCTTTCCGATGGCAGTCTCGGTCTATCTGCTGGTACGCATGGAAAGACGCCTGGAAATTTTAGCAGCCAGCATTAATGATCTGGCCAAGATTATTGCCGAGAGGCTGTAGTTTTGCAACAACAAAGCCCTGTTTGCCGCTAAAACGGTAAGCAGGGCTTTGGTTTGTGGAAAGATACACTTTATGCCGGAATGCCGATTTTCTTTTTTAGAAGCGTAATTTCTGTTTCGTGCTGGAGGATTTTTGCCGAGAGAATGTTGATGCTGTCATTATGCATATCCAGCTGTTCGTCATGGCTGTCCTGGGTTTGCAGGGGTACCGACAGACTTTTTTGCATTTCGATGATATGGTTTTGGGTTACGTCGATCATGGATACTACGCCATCGAAGCTTTCGGTCATTTTGGCCTCAAGGCTGGCAAGTCCTTGGGTTATGCGGTTTTCAGCACTAACCATACCATATTTAAGAATATCAAAGTTTTGCTTGAGGGTGTTTAGCTCCTGGCGCATTTCGCTCATTTCCTGCTTGATGCCCCGGACTTCGCCTAAAATCTCTCTTAGCAGTTCCTCGTTCACATTAAATCCTCCTCAAGGTCCTTTGTGCTTGTTACCCTACCGGATTAGATAAACAAGCGTTGCGGCAATATACGCGGTTGAGGATAAAACTACCACCTGGAAAACATAATTACTGATACGGGAGGGGCGCATAATGGCGCGGTTATGAAAGTAATGATAGGTGTACATGTGTTCTTTCACGGTTAGACGCCTCGCAATTTGTAAATTACTGTAACAATTACAATATTCATGTTAAAAGTACTACATTTTTGGTAAAAATCCTGCCAGTTTCATGAAAAAAATATGCAGGACTTTACGGCAGCGGTTGCGAATAAAAGAACAGGAACTTATGTTTGGATTTATGCTGAAAATCAGGAGTTGTATCAGTGGACAACAAACTGGAAGGTATTGTTGAAAATATAACATTTCAAAGCGGTGACGGCAGTTTTACCGTATTTCGCCTGAAACCTGGCAATGAGGGCGCCGCGGTCGCTGTTACCGGCAGTTTTCCCGCGCCGCTGGTGGGTGAACAGGTGGTTCTGACCGGCGAGTGGGTCGAGCATGCCCGCTACGGGCGGCAGTTTAAGGCGTCAAGCTGCCGCCGGATTGCGCCTGCCACCGAGCAGGGGATCGAACGGTTTCTGGCGTCAGGGGCGGTCAAAGGCATTGGCCCGGCCATGGCGGCCCGTCTGGTCAAGCATTTTGGCGCCAGGACGCTGGAGATTATCGAGTTATCCCCCCGCCGGCTGGCTGAGGTCGAAGGGATTGGCAGCAAAAAGGCCGAACAAATTCATCAGGCTTATGCCGAGCAGGCCGAGCTTAAAGAAGTCATGCTGTTTTTGGAAATGCATGGTGTGACCGGGGCCTATGCCGCCCGGATTTTTGCCCGCTATGGCTCGGATTCCATTGCCGTGCTGGAGGCAGATCCCTACCGGCTGGCTGAGGAAGTAAAAGGGATTGGGTTCCGGATTGCCGATCAGATTGCCATGGCGCTGGGGTTTGACCGTGAGCACCCGTCCCGGTTGGCTGCCGGGGTGCAGTTTGCGCTTCTGCAAACCGGCCAAGCCGGTCATTGCTGTGTGCCCGAGGCGGCGCTGACTGAAGAATCGGCCAAACTGCTTAATGTCGATCAGGCCGATATTGCCCGGGTGGTTAGCGAGCAAATCAGGCAGGGCAAACTCTGTTCCGAGGATTTTCACGGCCTGACCTTAGTATATCCGCGCTACCTGTACCGGGCAGAAAAGCTGGTGGCCGAGCGCCTCTTGCAGCTTAAAGACCAGGCTAAGCCTGTTGACGGCGTAGACCATGCGGCGCTGGTCGACGAATGGGAAATGACAGCCCGGGTCACGCTGGCCGGCGCCCAGCGGCAGGCGCTCGCCGCGGCCCTGACGCACGGCGTGCTGGTATTGACAGGCGGGCCGGGCACCGGTAAGACGACTACCGTCAGGGGCATTCTCAACCTGCTGGAACAGCAGGGCTTCAAAATCGTTCTGGGCGCGCCGACCGGACGGGCGGCTAAGCGGCTGAGTGAGACCACCGGGCGGGAGGCCATGACCATTCACCGGTTGCTTGAGGCCGGGGGCGGAATGGACGATGAGCCGCTGTTTGCCCGGGACGAGCATAACCCGCTTGACGCTGATGTTGTTATTGTTGATGAGACGTCCATGATGGACATGCTGTTAATGAGTTATTTTCTGCAGGCTGTGCCGGACGGCTGCCGGGTGGTGCTGGTCGGTGACGTTGACCAATTGCCTGCTGTCGGACCGGGGTCGGTGCTCAAGGATATTATCCGTTCCGGTGTCATTCCGGTAGTGCGGCTGACCGAGGTTTTCCGCCAGGCCGGGGAGAGCATGATTGTCCTCAACGCCCACCGTATCAACCGGGGGCGTATGCCTGAATGCGGCAGCCCGGATTTTCAGTTCCGCGAGATTGCCGACAGTGAGGCGGTGGCGCGGGCCATTGTCGACTTGTGCCAAAACGAACTGGCGCAAGAAGGGTTTGACATCTGGCGGGAAGTCCAGGTGCTGTCGCCCATGCACCGTCAGCCGTGCGGCGTTGAGAACCTCAATAAGCTGCTCCAGGCGGCGCTCAATCCGCCGGTCGACGGCAAGGATTTTATCCAGGGCATTAACCAGGTGCTGCGGGAAGGCGATAAAGTCATGCAAATCCGCAATAACTATAGCAAAAAGGTTTTTAACGGCGATATCGGCTATATTATCGCCATTGCCGACGGCAAAGTGCTGGTGCGGTATCCGGAGGACGATGTCGTATACGAAAAAGGCGAGCATGACGAGCTGACCCTGGCCTATGCCATGAGTGTCCACAAGAGCCAGGGCAGCGAGTATCCGGTGGTTGTTATGCCGCTTACGCCAGGCCATCATATTATGCTGCAGCGCAATCTTTTGTATACTGCGGTTACCAGGGCCAAAGAGCGGGTTATCCTGCTGGGCGCGCGGGCGGCGCTTAATACGGCCGTCATGAGTGACCGGACGCGCCGGCGCTATTCGCTCCTGGCCGAGCGTTTGCGGGGCGAAGACTTATGCTGACAGACTGGCTTGAGGCCGTCATTTCCCTGATTTTTCCCCGGCGCTGCCCGGCCTGCCGCCAATGGGCCGGCAGCCGGGGCTGGTGTCAGGCGTGCATTGCCAGGATTGCCAAAGCCAGGCAGGTGGCGCCGGCGGTTCACAACCTTGCCTGGCTGGATGAGTGCCTGGCAGCGGCCGAATATACCGGCGCTGTCCGGAATTTGATCCGCGACATGAAATTCCGCCGTCAAACCCGTCATGCCGGCCGGCTTGGCTCACTGCTTGATGTTGCCTTGGCGCGTGGACGGTACCGGGACATACAGGCCGTCGTGCCTGTGCCGCTCAACCGTGAACGGTTCAAGGAACGCGGTTTCAACCAAACGGCCGTCATTTTTAAACCCTGGGCGGCGCGCCAGGGGTTTGTCTGGCTGGAAGCGCTCGAGCGGACCAGGCCGACACTGCCGCAGTGGGAGCTCAGTTTAAACGAGCGCCGGAAAAACATAAAGGGCGCGTTTGCCGTAACGCGCCCTGAGCTGGTGCAAGGGAAAAGTATTTTGCTGGTGGATGACATTTTTACCAGCGGGATAACCATGGATGAGTGCGCCCGGGCGCTGAAGCAGGCCGGGGCGGTGACGGTCAAAGGGCTGGCGCTGGCGGCCGGGGCTACCCCAGCGCATCAATAAAGGCCCGGACAACTTCGGGGTCAAAGGCCATGCCGGACAAGCTTAATAGCTCACGTACCGCTTCGTCCTTGGTCTTAACCCAGTTCTGGGTGCAAGGGTTGATAAACCGGTCATAGTAGTTGGCCACCGCTATAATGCGTGCTCCCAGCGGGATATTCACGCCTTTCAACCGTTTGGGATAACCTGTGCCGTCAAACCGTTCGTGGTGGTAGCGGATATAGGGAATAAGCTCCTGGCAGGACGGAATATTTTCCAGCATGCAGCTGCCCGCGTTGCAGTGACTTTTGTAGACACTCATTTCGCGGGTAGACAGATACGGCACCTTGGACAGCACCTGATTGGGCACGGTAATGTGACCGACGTCGTGTAAAAGCGCCGCCACGCGGATACGCTCAATTTCTTCCCGGGGCAGGCGCATTTTGGCAGCAACACTCACCGCATAATTGGCTACCTGATGGCTGTGTAAATAAAGTTTGGCGTTTTTCAGTTGAATAAGCTGCATAAAATTCGCAATTATGCCGTTAACTGTTTCAGTATCGCCGGCATAAGCTTCCGGGTCCTGCATGAGCGTTAGCATATCCACGACAAACTGCCTTTCTCAGAGATTCAAACATTCTCTGTAGATTTTTGGGAAGATATTTTGAAAATAAGATTAACACGTGCAAAATAAGCAATAATGTTAATTAGCCAAAAAACGTCATAATCCTGCTTGAACACAGAAAAAATGTCTATTATTTTTGAAATGAGTCTGAAGGCCTAGGACTTTGAGTGAAAATAATGATATAATAGCTGTTAACAAGGATAAAGGAGGCAGCGCTATGGGACTCGGCAATTGTCCGGAATGTGGTAAGCTTTATTTAGAAAATACCGCGTTGCTTTGCCCGGATTGTTACCGCAAACAGGAAGCGGATGCGGAAAAAGTAATAGAATATCTGAAAGATGTTGACAAGGCCACACTGGAGGAAATCCACCAGGCAACCGGGGTTAAGCATAAAATTATACTGCGGCTCATCCGCAGCGGCCGCATTATCGGCAACAGTATATCCTACCCATGCGAAAGCTGTGGCACACTTATTGATGAGGGGCGTCTGTGCGAAAAATGCAGTAAAAATATCCTGGACCAGCTTAAGCCGGATGAACGGCCTCCGGAACAGCAGCCGCTCACGAAAATCCGTTCCCGCATGTATGGAAGAGAACCGGATTAAAGACAGCGTTGATATTTTGAGTAAGGGTTTGATATAGCATGATAGAGGGCGGTAATTATCGCTGATTGTCTGTGGCGGGGATTAATAACCCCGTCATTTTTGACGATATTAATAGTAAGAATTCCCGAGTTGTGAGGTGCGTCGCGTCATGAATATCAAAAACATCCAAAATATTGCCAAAGTCTACGGTGAGCAAACCAAAACGGCAAAAATTTCCAAAAACCAAGGCGCAGGTTCGTCCCAGCGTCCCGACGAAGTCATTTTATCCAGTCAGGCCCAGGAATTGAGCCAGATTGTCCGGACCATTAAGGGTTTGCCTGACGTGCGGGACGATAAAGTACAAGATTTGTCTGAACGGATTGCCAGCGGCGAATACAAGGTTAACGCCAAAGAATTGGCCGAAAGGATTATTGCATATTCCAAGAACGAGCGTCTGTACTAGAAAATGGGGGGCTGTTAATTAGTGTTGACAATGTGGGATGAACTGATCATTCTCTTGAACCAGACCCTTGAAATATATCAAGCACTTCTAAAGCTTAGCCGGCAAAAGCGCGATATTTTGGCAGCGGCCAAACCTCAAGAACTTGATCTGCTGACTAAACAGGAAGAAGTCCTCATTATCGAAGCGGGTAAACTGGAACCATTGCGCATGACGCTTACAAGCGAGCTTGCCGCAATGCTGGGTTTAGCTCCGGGAGAAACCGCGCTGTCGGTACTTACTGAACGCGCCGACAACGAAACAGCGGAAAAACTAAAGTTGATTGGTGAAAAATTCGCTAAAGTTACCGGTGAACTGGCTGAACTCAATGAGCTCAATACCAAACTCATCCAGCAATCTTTGGACTTTATTAATTTTAGTATCAATCTCCTGAGTCAAAATACCGCCGGAACGACCTACGCGCCTAAAGGCCAGGCTGCACCCACCGGTCCTACCCGGTCAATTTTGGACACCAGGGCGTAATCTATGAGCGGCATCTAACGGAGGAAATGATATGAGTTCTACATTCGGCGGTTTAAATACAGTTGTCCGGGGTCTCTATGCCCAGCAATTGTCACTGGACACTGTCGGTCATAATATTGCCAACGCCGGCACCGACGGCTTCTCGCGGCAACGGGTAAATCTTGCCACTACCAGCCCAACAACCCTCTACGGCAGTAACGGTACTCTCCAGGTCGGTACCGGCGTAACTGTTCAGTCGGTTACCAGGGCCAGGGATACATTTATTGATCAGCAAATGTGGAAAGAAAGCTCGTCACTGGGCTATGGACAAGCAATACAAGATACCCTGGGAAAAATCGAAGGTGTTTTCAATGATTCCAGCGGGACAGGCATCCAATCAGTATTAAATGAATTTTGGAAGGCGTGGAACACCCTATCAACTAATGCGTCTGATAATGGCGCCCGTACGGCTCTGCGGGAGCGTGGCGTTGAACTGGCAGATGCCATTCAGCATGCTAACACCCAGCTGCGGGATATGGTAGCAGACATTAACAGCGTTATCGAAATTAAGGTAGATAAAATAAACCAGATAACTTTGGAAATACTGTCCTTGAACAAGCAGATTACCTCCATAGAAACCGGTAAAACCGATAATGCCAACGACCTGCGAGACAGGCGCGATTATCTTGTTGACCAGTTGTCCGGCCTGATGAATATCAGGGTCAATGAAGACCAGGCCGGCAACTACATTATTCAGACCTCAAATACATTATTGGTCAGTGGTACCAGTGTCAATAAGCTTGCGACCAAGTCCCGCCTTGATCCGGACTATAACTATGAAGTTGTGGATGTTGTTGATTCAGCGAGCGGAGTGGTTATTAATTTTACCGGCGGTGAGGTTAAGGGACTCATTGAATCCCGGGATTCTGTTGACTCCGGGGCAAAGGGGTATTTGAATAAACTGGCGTCCATGAGCCAGTTTCTGTTGCAGGAATTTAACGCTGTCCAACGCGACGGGTTCGGCACAGATGGTTCGACCAACTATAACTTTTTCGGCATTAGCGGCAACAGCAGCTATACCGACTATAACAATGCGGCCAACTATAACTACCTTTTCGGGACAGACAGCCCGAAAAGCTATCAATGGATAGCCAATTTAAAGGTTAATGATGATCTGTTCGACCCGGCTGCCGGTACAGCCAAAATTGCCGCCAAGACCATGGTGGGCAGTCCGGTGGTTGACCAGAGCCGGCCGGCAGGCGGCAAGGCCGTCATTGGCGGGGATTACACCGGTATTACGCCGCCGGTTGACTATCAAGTAAAAATAACTGCCGTTGCTGACGGAGTCGTAACAGGTGTTCAATATTCGACAGACGGCGGATCAACCTGGACCGCAGCTGCCACGGCCTACACACCGGTAGCAGGGCCGCAAAAATTCTATTTGGGCGGAATGCCTAACGGGATAACCATTCAGATTGCCGCTAATTCCGCCAATACTACCGGTGATACCTATACTTTCACTATTCCCAAGGATCCGCAGGGCAATGCCGCCGGCGACAACGCCATAAACCTGGCTAACAGATTAAAGGTCGATACTTCGGCTACCATCGGCAATTCTTCCCTGGATACTTTCTATTCGTCGTTTATCGGCGCTCTCGGCGTCCAGTCGGAAAACGCCAAACGCCTGACCGACAACCAGTCCACATTGGTAAACCAAATTACTAATTGGCGTGAGTCGGTAGCAGGCGTCAATATGGACGAAGAAATGACCAATATGATCAGATTCCAAAAAGGATATAACGCCGCCGCCAGGGTTTTGACGACAATGGACGAAATGCTTGACAAACTTATCAACGGTACCGGCGTTGTGGGGAGGTAACTGAGCCAGTATGCGTGTTACGAATAACATGATAACGTATAATTTTTTGACAAGCTTAAATAAATCACTGCAGCGCCAGAACGAAATCCAGGAACAACTGTCAGATGGCAAACAGATCCACCGGCCCTCCGACGACCCCGTCAGAGCTATCCGCAGCTTGCGCTTTAATACCAGCCTGATTGAGAATGAGCAATATACCCAGCATCTTAGCGATGCCATGTCCTGGATGGAAAATACCGACGGCGCCATAACTGATTTGAACTCAATCGCTACCCGGTTTAAAGAGCTGACGATCAGTGCCGACGGTACTAAGCCTGCTGAGGCTTATCAGGCTATTGCCGCTGAAATGGACGGCTTGATAAACCAGGCTATAAATATTGCCAATTCTAAGATGGGTGACCGTTATCTCTTTGCCGGTCAGCAGGATAAGACGCTGCCGTTTGTTCGAGTCGGTGATACAGTAACCTATAACGGTGACAATAATAAAATATCCATGCTAATAAAACCTGGCACAACAACGCCGGCGCAGGACAGCGTAAATCTGACCGGCATCGATATATTCGGGCCTAATAACGAGATGCTGCAGCATATGATTGACATTAAAAATCAGCTGCAATCCGGTACTCCTGATCTTGACGCTGTTTTAAATACCGGTTTGGCTAATCTGGAAGCTGATCATGATAAGCTGCTGCAAGCCCAGACTCAGCTTGGCGCCCGTATGGCTTCTTATGAGTTGGCTCAAACTCAGTTGGAAAATGCTAATGTTATCATTACCGGTGACGTTGCTGCTAACGAAGACCTTGATATTCCCAAGGCCATAATCGACTTTAAAACCAGTGAAACCGTCTATAAAAATGCTCTGTCAGTAGGAGCCCGCATTATGCCGCCTTCACTTGTTGACTTTTTGAAGTAACAAGCTGCCAGCCGGTCATTGCGAGATAGACCATGTGCCTTTCAGGCGCACCGATAAGAATGAACAGGAAGATTGCTTCACTGCGTTCGCAATGACGATAGAGGACCAGTATTCTTTCCGGTCATTGCGAGCACCGTTGCCTATGAGACCATATTCGAAGCAGTAAGTCATTGAATAGAATAGTGCTTGGTTAGGCATTACGGCATCGCAGCGTGGCAATCTCGGCCTTTTTGACAGTAACAGGTGGTTGATTCCAAGGGGGGGGACAACTTTGATCAGACTTAATATTTCCCAGCAATATGCAAAAATTGAAATGACCACCGAGCGTCCCTTTCTTGGGATAAAAACCACCCCGCCTAAACTTAATATTGAAACTCAGGCGGCAAAACTTGAAATTCGCCAGCCGCGGGGTGAACTTGAAATTGACAATACCCCGTTCCGTGCTTCCTACGGGTTAAAAGACCACGGCGAATTCCTGCGCGACTGTGCCGAACTGGGGCGGCAAACTGCGCTTGATACTGTGGCACGGATTGCTCAGGAAGGCGACCGTATGGCAGCCATCGAAACAGGAGAGGACGCTATTGTCAACATGGCCGCCGAATCCAATTACCCTCCGGCGCCCGAAATTACCTGGGCTCATCTGGAAAAGCCCATTATCCGCTATACTGCCCACCCGCCCCGGTTTACTCCTGTCGAAGGTCATATAACCACTCATCTGGAGTGGGGCACAGTCGACTTTGACTACCGGCCGGGCCGGGTAAATATACGCATGGCCCAATACCCCAGCATTAAGATGTGGACAACAGGCAGCGCCGTAGATATGACAGCTTAGTGCAAAAAAATGTTGTTACATTGTCATAAATTGGGTATAATAAAAGTACGCACAGTATCACCTCCGGTATTCGGTTATTGGGCAGAGCTTGTACCTCTGCCCAATATTCATTATACCGTAATTTTTTTCCATTTTCGGTAATCAATATTGAATTTTTTAGGAGGATAACCATGCTTATCCGTTCAACACGATTTGGTAATATAGAAATTGCCGATAACGATATTATCCGTTTTCCTCACGGGCTCCCCGGATTTTCCGAGGAAAAAGCCTTTGCTTTTCTTCCTTATCAGCCTGATAGTCCCTTTGCTTTTCTCCAATCGGCAACAGATCCTGATTTAACTTTTGTTATCGTTGAGCCTTTTGCCTTCTTTAAGGATTACACTTTCAGGTTGGACGAGGAATTTGTCGCAGAACTCGGACTGTCTGACGACAATCCGCCCCGCATATTTAATATTGTCCGTATCCCGGAAAAGGCTGAGGAAATGACTGCCAACCTTCTCGCGCCCATTATCGTTAACTGGAAAACCCGTACTGCCATACAGATTGTATTGGAAAAGTCGCCATACACTGTTCGTCACCGCCTCTTCCCGCATGGACTGCCGGCTGACCGTCCGGCCAAGGGGGGGGAATAACATGCTTGCTCTTACCCGTAAAAGCGGCGAACGCATCGTTATCGGGGATAATATCGTTTTGACAGTGGTAGATATAAAAGGCGACAGCGTGCGTTTAGGCATTGAAGCCCCAAAAGAAGTCAAGATTTACCGGGGCGAAATCTATGATTCAATCGTGGCTGAGAACAGGCAGTCGGCCAGTCCGGTCGATTTGACTAAAATGGACATATTAAAGGGTATCAAGGCTCCTAAATAGGACGCGCGGCGTCCTATTATTTTCTTCCGTCATTACGGCATCGTAGCGTGGCAATCTCATACTTTTTTTGCAAAGCTCTTAAAGATTTTGCCATTCTCATCGATATTATACATAGAGAATTATACATAGAGAACTAGCAGACTGAGGTGGTTAGCATGGAAATAACTACAGGGAAACTTTTGGATGTTGCTGTAACCTATCCTCCGGGCAGAACGGCAGGCAGCGCCCAAGCGCAACAGGCCAAAACTGAAGCAGGTGCCAGGCCTGAAGATAGCACTACTAACGCCAACACCAAAGAAGAAGATATTAACAAAGATAAACTTTCCGAAGTAACAGATGAGCTTAATAAGTTTATGCAAATTATTAATGCTGACCTGCGGTTTGCAATGCATGAAAAAACTCAAAGGCTCATGGTGCAGGTGGTTGACACGAAAGAACAAAAAGTTTTAAAAGAATTTCCGCCGCATGAACTGCTTGATACCATTGCAAAGATTAGAGATTTTGTAGGAGTTCTGCTGGATAAAAAAGTTTAGCGTTACACGGGAGGGATACAAATGGCAATACGTACATATGGTCTGAGCGGATCAGGCATCGATGTCGATCAAATGGTTAAAGACTTAATGAAAGCGCAGCGGACACGTTATGACAGCCTGGTACAGAAAAAAACGCAGCTGGAGTGGAAAAAGGCTGACTATAACACAATGTATACCGCTGTCAGCGATTTTCGCAATACTGTATTTAATTATAAGATGAGCAGCACTGTTTCACCCAAACAAGCGGAATCAGCTGATGAAACCATTGTTAAAGCTACCGCCACAGCCGATGCGGCAAATATTAGCCATACCATTAATGTTACGCAATTGGCTGAAGGGGTGAAACTGACCAGCAGTGCCGCCATTACCACCGGTTCCGGCAAAGATACGCTGGCTAATCAGTTTACCGGCCTGACCGGCACTTTTACCATCAAAATAACCAATGGTTCCGCATCTAAAGCGATATCTGTTGATACAAGCAAAAGCATCTACGAGCTAGTCAGTGATATTAATAATGCCGGCATTAATGTTAAAGCAACCTACGACGCTACTCTTGACCGCTTTTTTTTATCAACTACCAATACCGGTTCTGCGGCAACCATTGATTTTAGCGGTAGCGATGCCGCTGGGATGGATTTTTTAACAAATAATCTCAAGCTTGATACGACAACCCAGCAGGGAAAAGACGCCAAATTCAAACTGGACAATGTTGACTTAACCCAGGCTACCAACAACTTCACGATTTCCGGCGTTACTTATAACCTTAAAAATATCGGAACCACCACTGTTGCCGTTTCGCCTGACAATGACAAAGTCATAGCCAATGTTAAAGCTTTTGTCGAGGCTTACAACAACATCTTAGGCAAAATTAACGGCAAACTCAGTGAAGAACGTTACAAGGATTATTTACCTCTGACTGATGACCAGAAGAAGGAAATGAGCGAGTCGGAAATTAAAGCATGGGAGGACAAGGCCAAAAGCGGCATGCTGCGCCGTGATCCCATTTTGCAGGATGCAGTTAGCGCAATGCGCAGCAATATTTCCAACCCTGTTTCCGGCCTGACCGGTAAATATACCAGCCTTTCATCTATTGGCATCACCACCGGCGACTATTCCGAGAACGGCAAGCTGTACCTTGATGAAACCAAGCTCAAAACAGCGCTCGAAGAGGATCCCGATATAGTAAACAAGCTGTTTGCCACTGCCGGCGATACCAGCAGCAAACAAGGGGTAGCTGTCCGGTTATACGATACCTTGAAGACAGCTATGGACAAAATTACTACTGAAGCCGGTTATTCAGCCAGCACCAGCGATGATACCAAGAGCACGCTGGCCCAATTAATTACAGACTATGAAAAACAAATGACTACTCTTAATGACCGGCTCAATGATATGGAAGACGCCTATTATAAAAAATTTGACGCCATGGAAGTAGCATTAAGCAAGCTCAATCAACAAAGCAGTTGGCTGAGTCAACAGTTGGGCAACTAACGAGACATAATGGCCAAGTAAATTTAAGGAGGACTACTTATGAATGCTGCCAATATGGCCAGCGCCTATAAAAGTCAGCAGATTATGACGGCTTCGCCTGAGGAACTGACCCTGATGCTATACAATGGGGCAATCCGGTTTATCGCTGAAAGTATGCAGGCTATCGACCAGGGCAATATGGAAAAAGCCCATAAGGCCAATATGCGGGCCCAGGAAATTGTACGTGAGTTTATGGCCACTTTGGACATGCAGTATGAAATATCCCAGGGTTATTATAAACTCTATGACTATATTGAATACCGGCTGATCCAGGCCAATATAAAAAAAGATAAGGATCAACTTGAAGAAGCCAAAAATATGTTGCAGGAGCTCCGCGATACCTGGGCGCAGGCCATGAAAATAGCGCGGGCGCAACGCGCGGTTGCCCGGTGATGGCAATTATGTCAGAACAGCCCCGGTCAGCCCGCCGGCTTTGGCAGGATTATGCCTTTTTGACCAGGGAAATGGGCAAAATGCTGCTGAAACAAGACTTGGACTTATTTTTAGAGCTCATGGACCAGCGGGAAAGAATACAGGCCAGCCTTGACGCCTTGCCAGAGGATGATTTTAAAGCATCTCCGGAAGGCCGGGAATTGTTAACAACGATTAGTCAGCATAATAAAACAATCGCCGCTGCCTTGCAGCGCCTGTACAACAACACCAAGCACCGCCAACAGGTAGCGCGCGCCTACGACAGCCTGGGCACAGGCGGATACGTAGGCATTCGCATGGACCGCCAAAGTTAGACATAAAGCAAAAGCATTGTAGTGGGATACCGGGCACAGTTGCCCGGTTTTTTGTTTCATGTGCGAAATACACTCCTATCTCTCGTTCTCAGCCCCTTCACAGTCATTGCGAACGTAGGGAAGCAATCTCACCTTTTTTTATAACTAGGCGAAAATTCAAGAAATATCGAGATTTATTGATAGAGGAGGTTATATTACTTAAAATCGACAAATTATGGATTTAAGTTATTAGCCTGTTTTCCCGATATTATTATTGAATAATCTAGTGGCTAGCACAACTATACCGGCCGGATAGGAAAGTAGCTGCTGGACAAAAAACAACCGGGCAAGGATGCCTGGTAGGAAAATCAAGGAGGAGTAAAAGGTATGATTATCAACCACAATATGGCGGCTCTCAATACCTATCGCCAGTTGAGTGCCAACAATGCTCAAACCAGCAAATCTTTAGAAAAACTTTCCTCAGGGCTTCGCATCAACCGTGCTGGTGATGATGCTGCAGGTCTGGCAATCAGCGAAAAAATGCGCGGTCAGATTCGTGGTCTTGACCAAGCTGGTCGTAATGCTCAAGATGGTATTTCGCTGATTCAAACAGCAGAAGGTGCACTGAACGAAACTCACAGCATCCTACAGCGCATGCGTGAACTGGCTGTACAAGCGTCCAACGACACCAATACTGCTACTGACAGAACTGCGCTGCAGGACGAAATGAAGCAGTTGACTAGCGAAATTGACCGTATAGCCAAAACTACCGAGTTCAACACCAAGAAACTGTTGAATGGCGATTTGGTGGGCGTAACCGATAAGATAGCGGGTAAAGGCGCTGTCGAATCTACTTTTGCTAATGGTTCGGTTAAATTAAGCACTATTGCCAATGTATCGCTGGCTGGCAAAACTGATGTCATTCATATTAACGTAGTCAGCGGCGCTGCTATTTCAACTGCTTTGTCACAAGGTAAGCTGTCTATTACTACTGTTTTGGGTAATATAGCTGCTAATAAAGTTAAGATTTCTGCAGGCAAGATTGTTATCAGTACTACAAACTTTAGCGCTGGTGCAGCAATGACTCTGACTATTAACGTTACTTCTGGTACAAGCATCAAATCCGGTGATACGATTACCATTTCCGTCCAAGCCGGCGCCAAAGCTAATACTGATTCGTCCAAAGCAGTTCATGCACAGATTGGCGCCAATGCCGGCCAGGAATTGGAAATAGGAATTAGCGCAATGGATTCTACTTCCTTGGGAGTCCGGGCAGCTAATGGTAATGCACTTGATATTTCTACCCAATCTAACGCTTCCGGCGCTATTACGCTTATCAATAACGCTATTGAAAGAGTATCTACCGAACGTTCCAAACTTGGCGCATATCAAAACAGATTGGAACATACTATCAATAACCTCGGAACTTCTTCCGAAAACCTGACTGCTGCCGAGTCCCGCGTCCGTGACGTAGATATGGCCAAGGAAATGATGAACTTCCAGAAAAACAATATCCTTGCTCAAGCTGCTCAAGCCATGCTGGCGCAGGCTAATCAACAGCCGCAAGGCGTTCTCCAATTACTCCGTTAATTCACGAATCGTTACAATGCTCATAAAATGGCTGATCTTAACCGGTCAGCCATTTTATAGTATAAGCGCTAATGATTTTTTCATTTTCCATCTCAAAGGATTTCACTTTTGCCACCATAAGGTGAAGGCTTTTGACATGAAAAATGGCTTAAGCCGGTTTCCGGTTGCGTAAAGTTCTTATGGATAGCTAAAAAATAATAAGAAGGAGTAACATTATGACTGATGATATTTTCCAAAAAAACATTGCATCAATTGCACAATACAATTTTTTTATCTTGAATGAATTACTGGAGACAAATTTTTTACAAATAGGTGATGGTGTTATTGAAGAAAGAACTGGAACCGGAAAAAGTGACATATATTTTCGGCATGATGGCAGGAAATATTTACTGCACAGCCGGTATGACCCAATTGCCGAAGCGAAAAAGGTGATAAGTGATATTGAGGAAGCCAGGGATTGCTTGATTGTGGTATTCGGTATTGGGCTGGGGTATCATTTGTTTGAACTGAAAAACAAAATATCTAAGGATACTAGGGTCATCATTATCGAGCACAACATAGATGTTTTAAAATATTCTTTAACGCATGTTGATTTTTCTCCTATCTTTGAGAGTGGTCAGTTTGTGTTGCTTTTTGGTGACGAACAGCAGGTCGGGAAAATGGCGCTGTATCTTCCTGCACTTAACTTTTATAACTTAGTTCATAATATTCACGTACTAGTCTTACCAAATTATTACGTGTATGCCAGTCAAAACAAGAGTGCTTTACAGCAAATTTCAAAAAGCCTGTTGAATACGGTTATATCCTTTGGCAATGATTTGGAAGATCAGTTTGTGGGATTTGCCAATATGTGCCACAATACCGATGCGGTCATGAAAAGCAGTTCCATTGACGAAATAAAGGGGAAATACCAAAATATCCCGGCTATTATTGTAGCTGCGGGACCGTCTTTGGACAAAAACATTCAGTATTTAAAAAATGCTAATGGCAAAGCCTTGATCATTGCCTGTGATGCCAGTATGAGGGCTTGCGAAAAGCATGGCGTGCAGCCTGACGCCATCGCCAGTATTGAACGGGATGAACCTACTTATACCTATTATTATAAAGGCAGAAAGTTTCCCCAAGACCTGGTATTGCTGGCGCCTGGTTCCATTTGGCCCCAAATATATGATGAATATGATGGCAAGACAATAATTATGTCGCGCAATGATACAGGTTTTGAAAAAATGTGGATGTCGATCTTTGAAAATTTTAAGTTTGTCAGTATGGGGCATTCTTGTGCCACCGTGGCCTTTGCCGTTGCCAGGGAAGCTGGCTGTAATCCTATTATTTTAATAGGTCAGGACTTGGCTTATACCAGCGGGAAAAAACACAGCGATCTGACGCACACGGAGTATGAAGGGGAGAATGATGACCGCGATTCAACAGGCGTCTATCTGGAAGACCATGAGGGTAATTTACTTAAATCCCATATTATTTATAAAATTTTTAAAGAATGGTATGAATTTCAAATTTTAAGTAATAAGAACTTGCAAGTTATCAATGCTACACAGGGCGGCGCTTATATAAAAGGTACAACGCTCATGACACTGCAAGAAGCAATTGAAAGATACTGCCATACACCCATTGATAAGCGCCTGGTAGAATATTTGCCTGAAAGAAATGTTAGCACCGATGATAGACTTGCAAAATATGACTGCCTAATCAAGACTATTAGCCGTGATTTGAATTTATTGAAAAGCATTAAAAAAGCAGTAGTAGTACATTTGAAGATGTTGGTCCGGACGGAAAAAACCGTCTACCAGAACTGCGACGACAGCCAGTTGGAAAAGATTGTGCTAAAACTGCAGCGCGGCGATAAAATCATTCGAAAAATACTCGAAGCGGACTCGATTGCAAGCTACTATAAACAAATTATCATCCAAACCATTATGCAGGTTAAAAAGCTTGGCAATACATTAACTGCAGAAAATGTACGGCAGAATCACTTTTTGCAGCATAATTTGATGTTTATGATCGCAAACAGTACTGACTTAATTATTCGCGAATACAGCAATGCGAAAGAGATACTGGAGAAGAAGAGAGAACAGATAATTGCCGAACAGGAGGGAAAGTCTTGCGTCATCCTTTCTTAGTTTCCGATAGAATCTATTTGCGCAGACTCGAAAAGGAAGATATCGAAGGGAACTACTTTCAATGGCTTAATGACCAAAATGTCACTAAATGGATGCGGCATGGTATTTTTCCTAACAGCTACGAGTCAATGAAAGCTTTTTATGAAAATCAGGCCATAAGCAAAACGGATGTCGTTTTTGCAATTGTATTTAAAGAACAGGACAGACATATTGGCAATATCGGTTTACATTCCATCAACTATGTGTTTCGCTCTGCTGAAATAGGAATTATTATTGGTGAGACTGACTGCTGGGGGAAAGGCTATGCCACTGAAGCGATATCATTACTTTCTCATCATTGTTTTAAAAGGCTGAATTTAAACCGCTTAGCTGCGGGAGCCGTTGATAAAAATATCGGTTCGATACGCGCTTTTGAAAAAGCAGGATTTAGCAGAGAAGGAGTGGCAAGACAAGCTTATTTTTGCGAAGGTCAGTATCATGACTGCGTCAATTTAAGTTTGTTGTATAGTGAATGGCTGGCAGGAAAAAAAGTGGGGGTATAAACTTATGGGTCAATATAAAGCGGCTGTTATTGGTTTAGGGCAGATCGGCTTAACTTATGATTTTGACCCCAAAAGAGAAAGGCCTTCATCACATAGCTTAGCTTATCAGCTTAATCCGTGCTTTGAATTAATTGCTGCGTCAGATAAAAGACGGGAGCAAGGCAAGGCTTTACAGCAAATAGCGCCGAAAGCAACATTTTATCAAAGTATGGATGAGCTTTTGCAAAATCATGCTGTGGATGTGATTAGCATTTGCACCCCTCCTGCGCATCATTTGCCGGCTATTTATTCTATTTTGGAAAAATCAAAGCCTAAAGTGATTTTTTGTGAAAAACCGTTGGTTAGTTCAGTAGATGAGGCAATTGCATTAAAGCAACTGCTTCAAGCTGCGAATTGCCTGCTTGTTCCTAATCTTTCCCGCCGCTGGAACAGCGGGATGCAGCGTGTTAAAACCCATGTTATAAGTGGACGATATGGTGAGTTGCAAAAAGTACATGCCCGCTATACCAGGGGGATTTTTAATACAGGGGCGCACTTGTTTGATTTAATCCACTGGTGGGCTGGACAAATAGACGAGGTTCAGGTTGTTGAAAGAGTGAAAACATCTGCCGATAATGACAGTGACCCTTCATTTACCTTCACATTTCGAATAGGCAAAAACATAGGGGGATTTGCCGAAGCTTTTGATGATGAACAATATTATTTGTTTGAAATGGATCTTTACTTTTCACAAGGCAAGATAGAGATACGCAATAGTGGTGATGATGCTTTTTATTATCAAGTAGGAGAACATCGTCTGTTCTCCGGATTTAAAAGTCTGCATTTAGAACGGCATGAAAGCAGGCTTTTGAAAGAAGCGAACTTGGGTAATGCCGTCAACCATCTGGTTAAGGTACTTGATGGGCTTGAACAGCCCATATGTACAGTGGATGATAGTATTTATCCCTTATATGTGGCAGAGGCTTTACTGCGGTCATACAACAATAATTGCTCCGGAGAAAGGGTGGGAGTATATTGAGCAAATTAGCTTTGCTGGGAGGCGCTCCTGTTCGGGAAAAAGCCATTCCGTGGACTAATACCATGGGAGAAGAGGAAAAAAACGCGGTTGTCGAGGTTATGGATTCTGGTATTCTTTCGGCATTTTTGGGTCGCGCCAGGGAACAATTTTTAGGCGGTCCGAAGGTAAAAGAAATAGAGCTGATGTTCGCTGATAAATTCGGTGCAAAGTATGGTATATCGGTTAACTCAGCGACGACGGCGCTGCATACGGCGGTCGCTGCTTGTGAAATTGGTCCGGGCGATGAAGTGCTGGTTACTCCCTATACAATGTCCGCTACCGCCAGCGCTATTTTGATGAATAATGCCGTACCTGTGTTCGTCGATATTTGCGCGGATACTTATACTTTAAATCCCGGTGAGATCGAAAAATGGCTGACACCAAGGACGAAAGCCGTTATTGTGACCAATTTGTTCGGCTTGCCTGGTAATCTACCGGAGATATTAAAACTTGCCAAGAAGCATGGTTTATATGTAATAGAAGATAATGCGCAGGCTCCTGGCGCCACTATTAACGGAAAACAGGCCGGCACTTTTGGCGACCTGGGAATTTTCAGCCTGAATTACCACAAGGTCATCCACAGCGGTGAAGGCGGTATTATTTTAACAAACAATGAAAAACTGGCTTATCGTTGCCAACTAATTCGCAATCACGGCGAAGTGGCTGCAGACGACCTTAATGATGACGAAACGGTAGTTTTAGGGTCAAATTACCGTATGACTGAACTGCATGCAGCTATTGGCATAGAGCAATTAAAGAAATTGGACGGCTTTTTGACGCTGCGCCGGGCTTTGGCTGACCAACTTACCAAGGGACTACATAATTTTCCAGGGTTAAAAGGTGTTACCGTGCCGGAAGGATATACGCATTCTTATTATGTGTATCCTATTCAGTTTGAAAAAAGTATATGGAGAATAAAGCGTTCAACTTTTGCCGCGGCGATGAAAGCGGAAGGATTTCCGGTCGGCGAGGGATATCAAAAACCGCTTTATTTATTGAAAATGTATCAGCATAAAAAAGTATATAATCAAACGCAATATCCGTTTGCATTTATTGAAAAACCTGTTCAGCATTACCAAAAAGGCATTTGTCCGGTTGTAGAAGAAATGTACGAAGAAAAACTTGTAATTGCGGATGTGTGCCGTGTGCCTTATTGCGAGGAGGATATTAGTGATTTCCTGACAGCGGTTGACAAGGTGTGGCAGGCGAGAGAAGAACTTTATGAATATGAAAAAAATAGTCTTTATCGCTCATGACCCCGGTGGGTATGATGTTATTTTTCCTGTTGTACAAAGATTGCAACAAGAGACAGTATCAATGAATTTTTACTGCTTGGGGCCTGCGGCAGATCTGAATCCCTTGTATGGCGCTTCCGAAACATGTGTACTGCAGACAATACATTCGCTGCTTCAAGAAAAAAAGTTGTCGGGACTGGTTACTGGAACAAGCTGGGGCAATAACCTGGAATTGAAGGCGATAGCTGCTTGCAAGGAAGCACAGATACCCACAGTTTCAATTTTAGATTATTGGTCAAATTATCAGACACGGTTTAAAGACGATTCGGACAGATTTGTTTATCCGGACTACTATATCGTGATGGATGAACTGGCGGCGAAAGAGGCAGTGCAGACGGGTGTGCCATCCGGGATTCTTAAGGTTTTAGGACATCCCGGGTTGGATAAATATGCTGCTTACCTAAAAAATCGATGCTGCTCAGACAGGATAACAAGGAAGGCATTATTTCTTTCCCAGCCGTTATCTAGTTTGTATGGCGGAGAGTTAGGCTATACTGAACAGCAAGCGTTGGACGGTTGTATCCGGGCGCTGCAGGGAAACGGCAACTATTCCTTATATGTTAAATTTCATCCTAAAGATGATATAAATTTTCAAAAGAAGTATTGTAATATTGCCGTGCAAGGCAATTTAACCGATATTATGCCGGAGTATGACCTGATTATCGGCATGAACACAATAGGGTTGCTCTATGCTGTGCTTATGGGGATTCCGGCAATAAGTTATCAGCCTGATTTGCGGCAGGCAGATATGTGTGTTACGAATAAACTTGGCTTAACAAGACTGATCGATTCCTATCAAGATTTAGAATTAATACTGGATATCGGCATTAATGGGCAGGACAGCAAAACTATAAACCTGCCGAAAAACCTGATTTGGTTGGATGGACGTTCAACAGAACGAGTAGCAGGATTTATCAGGGAGGTATTGTTAAATGAAATTTAATGCGATTGTCGCTACACGCATGACATCATCCCGTTTACCAGGGAAGGTGTTAATGGATTTAGCGGGAGAACCTGCTTTGGTACGGTTAATAGAAAGACTAAAAAGATCGAAATATTTAAATGAAATTGTTATTGCCACTACTACGAATAACACTGATGATATAGTGGTGGAAACGGCCAAATCTCAGGAGGTTAAGTATTACCGGGGCAGTGAAGAAGATGTTCTGCTAAGGACCGTGGAAGCAGCCGAAGCGAATGATACCGATTTTATTGTACAGATTACCAGCGACTGTCCGCTTATCGACTGTGAGACGATTGACCGGGTTATCGAACGTATGCTGGAGCATCCTTATATTGATTATGCGGCCAACCAATTGGTCAGGACCTATCCATTAGGTTTTAGTGTAGAAGTTTTCCGGACCAAGGATTTGCGGCAAGTTGAACAGAAAGTTAATGACCCGGCTGTACGTGAACATGTTTCGTTATATTTTTATGAACACCCTGAAAGATATCATCTGTCTAATGTTGAAGCTCCGCATTTTCTGCGCCATCCTGAATACCGTTTAACCCTTGATACTGAGGAAGACTACACTTTAATACGAAATATTTATGAGGCGCTGTATCCTGTAAAACCTGCATTTGATTTATATGATATTACCCGTTATTTGCAGCAGAATCCACAAATGCAATCTATTAACCAGCATATTCAGCAGAAGAAAGCAAGATAGACGGGTGATTAATTTACGTTTTTTTAAAGACAAAAAATTGATTATCGGGCTTAGGACAAGTTCCCTTGTTTAAGTTCCAAATTGCGGAACAGCGCAAAATAAAGAGACTGCTATTATTTTTAATATAGGAGTAGGAGTATGCAAATTAAAATATTGGATAAGGTCTTTGAATGCGATAATCAAGTTACGGCGGTCGAAGGAGTATTTGAACAAATAAACCAAATACTGGCTAATTCGGATCAGCATTTAAGCTGTTTGGAAATCGACGGCGTAAAAGTGTATCATGACTATGACCAATATATAGTTGCCAATTTGGAAGATATTAAAACAATTATTGTTAGAATAAAGACTTTAAAAGAATTAATTGATGATGCCATCATTTCAATGCAAGATTATTTAGTACGTGCTGTTCCGGAAATAGAGGCAACGGTAGATGAATTTTATCAAGGAGCGAGCCAGCATACTTGGAGTAATTTTTCTCAACTTTTGGATGGTTTGCAGTTTATTGTCGATACTTTGAATGTTGTTAGTAAACATCAGGATTGGTATTACAATGCGGAGCAGCTTATTTTGGTGAAGCAGAATTTATTGAGGCAAATTGTTATGCTGCAGGAGGCAATGGAAAGTCAGGACCGGGTTTGGCTCAATGATGTCCTTCTATATGAAATCATTCCTTCGTTTCAGGCATTAAACAAGGAGATCGAGGGCAGTTTTGAAACCGGACAAGTACATTAACATTGAGTTGAGAGTGGTGTAGCTATGTTTAATAATAAGTCTATTCTGATAACAGGCGGTACAGGCTCTTTCGGACGGCAGTTTGTCCGCACATTATTGTCGCGATTTAGTCCCCGAAGGGTTGTCGTTTACTCCCGCGACGAACTTAAACAGTACGAAATGCAACAAGAATTTTTTTACCAATCCCTGCGCTTTTTTATCGGCGACGTACGGGACGGTGAGCGGTTAATCCAGGCCATGCGGGGAGTGGACTATGTTGTCCACGCTGCAGCCTTAAAACAAGTACCGGCAGCAGAATATAACCCTATGGAATGTATCAAGACCAATATCCACGGCGCCGAAAACGTAATCAAGGCTGCCATTGCTAACAAGGTAGAAAAAATAATTGCCCTTTCTACCGACAAAGCCGCTAACCCGATAAACCTGTACGGTGCGACTAAATTATGCTCCGACAAGTTGTTTACCGCCGCCAATAACATTGTCGGCAGTCAGAACACCCGCTTTGCTGTAGTGCGCTACGGCAATGTTGTAGGCTCCCGGGGCTCTGTTGTACCGCTGTTTAAAAAACTGGTTGCTGAGGGGGCCAAAGAACTACCCATTACTGACGTGCGTATGACTCGCTTCTGGATTACTCTGGAACAGGGAGTTGACTTTGTTTTAAAATCTTTCGCCCGGATGCAAGGCGGCGAAATATTTGTTCCCAAGATACCATCGAGCCGCATTGTCGATTTAGCTAAAGCCATTGCGCCTGAGGTACCTCATAAAATTATCGGCATCCGCCCTGGTGAAAAACTGCACGAAGTCATGTGCCCGGCGGATGATTCCCATTTGACCCTTGAATTTGCCGATCATTACGTAATTCAGCCGTCAATTACTTTCCAAACCCATGTAGATTTTACGAAAAACCCCTTAGGGGAAACTGGCATCCCTGTACCCCAAGGCTTTGAATATAATTCCGATACAAATGCGCATTTCTTAACGGTAGAAGAATTAAGGGAGCTGGTATAAATGAAAAATATCCCTTATGCCCGGCAAACGGTGGGCAAGGATGATACTCAGGCCGTTGTGGACATATTGCGCTCTGACTTCTTAACCCAGGGGCCGGCGATCGAGCGGTTTGAAAAAGCCGTGGCTGCTTACTGCGGCGCCAAATATGCCGTTGCCGTAAACAGCGCTACGTCTGCTCTGCACATTGCTTGTCTGGCAGCCGGTCTGGGGCCGGGAGATCTTCTGTGGACATCACCAAATACTTTTGTGGCGTCAGCGAACTGTGCCCTATATTGCGGGGCGGATGTCGACTTTGTAGACATTGACGAACGTACATACAACATGTGCGCACAAAAACTGATGGACAAGCTTCTTAAAGCGACCCGAAAAGGGAAAATACCCAAAGTTATTATACCGGTACATTTTGCCGGCCAGTCTTGCCGAATGGACGAAATAGGCGATTTAGCTCGTAAACACGGCATTACTATTATTGAAGACGCGTCCCATGCCATTGGCGGAAGATACAAGGGCTATCCCATCGGTTCCTGTACTTATTCAGATATGGTAGTTTTCAGTTTCCATCCGGTAAAAATCATAACCACTGGCGAAGGCGGGATGGTACTGACAAACCGCGAGGACTTATACCGGAAACTCCTGCTGCTGCGCAGCCATGGCATCACCCGCGACCCGGCGCGGATGGAATATGAGCCGCCTGGCGGCTGGTATTACGAACAAACGACCTTGGGCTATAACTACCGGATGACTGATATACAGGCTGCCCTGGGACTAAGTCAGTTGGCAAAACTTGACCGGTTTGTCGCGCGCCGGACCGAGATTGCCGCACGGTATAACAGGGAGCTGGCCGGTCTGCCGCTCGTATTGCACTGGCAAGACCCGGACGGCCAGTCGGCCTGGCACTTGTATGTCGTGCGGGTCGATGCTGGCCAAACCGGGAAAAGCCGGCGGGAAGTCTTTGACGCACTGCGGGCGCGGGGGATAGGTGTCAATGTTCACTATATTCCGGTTCATACCCAGCCTTATTACCGGCGGCTTGGTTTCAGGCTGGGAGATTTTCCGGCAGCTGAAAGTTATTACCAGGAAGCGGTTAGTCTGCCAATGTATTATTCTTTGGATGCGAAAGAACAGAAATACGTGATCGACATCCTTAGGCAGGTGCTAGCGTGAAAACAGTGATTATCAGCCAAGCGCGCATGTCTTCAACAAGGTTGCCCGGCAAAGTCCTTAAAGAAGTGTTGGGTAAGCCGCTGTTGGAATATCATATTGAGCGCCTGAAAAGAACTAAAAAAGCGGATGATATAGTAATTGCTACTACTGTGAATGCTGTGGACGAACCGATTGTAGAACTATGCCAACGACTCAATGTTCTTTGCTATCGTGGATCTGAGGATGACGTACTTTCCCGTTACTATTATGCCGCCTGCGAAGCGCGAGCTGATATCGTGGTTAGAGTGACGTCCGACTGCCCGCTGATTGATTCTGAAGTAGTGGATAAAGTTATTGACACATTTATCACATGCGATGGATGCGACTACGTCTCCAATACCCTGGTCAGAACCTACCCGCGGGGGATGGATACTGAGGTATTTTCTTTTGTTGCCCTGGAGCAAGCCTTTAAAGAAGCAACGGCGACGCCGGAGCGGGAACACGTTACACCATATATATACAACCATCCTGAGCTTTTTAAATTAAAAAATGTTGTCTACATAACGGATCAAAGCCGGCACCGTTGTACTGTTGATACAAGCGACGATTTTAGGCTGATAGAAAAAATTCTTTTAGAGCTTTATCCTGATAAGCCGGACTTTACAGTGGAAGATGTTCTAGCTGTATTTGACAGGCATTCTGACTGGTATTATATCAATGCCCATGTTGAACAAAAGAAATTTTGAAAGTATAACCCGCTAAGGTGACATATATGGATATCGTCTTTCGCACCGACTCATCCAGGGAAATAGGAACAGGCCATGTCATGCGCTGCCTGACGCTGGCAAATGCCTTAAAAGAAAAAGGCTGCCGCACGCTCTTTATTTGCCGGGACTTTGCCGGCAATATCGGCGGGCTGGTCCGTGACAAAGGACATGAAGTCGTCTATTTGCCTCAGCGGCAGGACGGGCCAGAGCCGGATGACTCCGTTCCCCATGCCGCCTGGCTGGGGACAAGCTGGCAGCAGGACGCTAAGGACACGGCGGCAGTACTTAAAGCAAAGTTTGATCGACCAGTGGATTGGCTGATTGTTGATCACTATGCCCTTGATGCGCGCTGGGAAAAGTCGCTGCGGCCATATACTAAAAAAATAATGGTCATCGATGATCTGGCTGATCGGACGCATGACTGCGATCTATTGCTTGACCAAAATTTATACGAAAACATGGAAAAGCGCTATGACGGCCTCGTACCACCGGGAGCGGTAAAGCTATTGGGGCCGAAATATGCGCTGCTTCGGCCGGAGTTTTACCGTGCGCGTCAAAGCCTTAGGCAGCGGGACGGCACGGTGCGGCGGATACTGGTCTTTTTCGGGGGCAGTGATCCGACCAATGAAACGCTCAAGGCGTTAAAAGCGATAAAAATGCTTGATCGGCCAGACATTGCCGTGGACGTGGTTGTAGGCAGCTCAAATCCGCACAAAGAAGAAATTGCTGCCTTCTGCCAGGATATGCCGCAAGTGACTTTGCATTGTCAGGTAGATAATATGGCGGTGCTGATGGCTAACGCTGATCTTGCTTTTGGGGCCGGGGGAACGACTACTTGGGAACGGTGCTGTACGGGGCTGCCGGCGGTTTTACTTATCCTGGCCGAAAACCAAGGAAATATAGCCAGAAAACTAGAAAGCATAGGAGCGGCTATTGTTTTAGGAAAAGCCTGTGCAGTAAGGGTAGAAGACCTGCAGGCAACTGTTCAAAAATTACTCAATGATGCCGAATTAGTCCGGAGCATTAGTGTCAAAGCTTTTTCACTGCTGGACAATACAGCTGGCAGCAATTTGGTTTTGGACGTGGTGATGAAAAATTATGCCTAGATATGCAGAATGTCGGCTCCGCCCCATGTTGGAAAATGATCTTGGACAAGTATTTCAATGGCGCAGCTCACAACGTATCCGTGCCGCCATGTTTTCCGACCATGTTATAACCTGGGAAGAACATGTTAAATGGTTTGAAAAAATAGTGACAGGGGATATAAATACGCAAATATTCATATTTGAAGTAAACAAAGTGCCAACAGGGGTGGTGAACTTAAGTAAAATAGATTTACATAACAGGCGGTGTTACTGGGGCTTTTACGTTGGAGATACCAGCGCGCCGCCGGGCAGTGGCAGGGCAATGGGGTTTTTGGCATTGGAGAAAGTCTTTGACAACATGCATTTTAACAAACTGTGCGGTGAAGTTCTCAGCAGCAATGCTATAAGCCAGAAATATCATTTGAAACTGGGGTTCGAGCAAGAAGGATGCCTAAAAAAACATATATTTAAAAATGGCCGGTTTGAAGATGTAATTTGCTACGGACATTTTCAAGAAAAATGGCAGGAAATAAAAAACAGACTATACAAAACCTGTTTCGGTGAGGTATAGACATGGGACTTAACATGGAAAAATTGCCGATTGGTAAACATAATCCCCCCTTCATCATTGCCGAGCTGTCCGGCAACCACAATCAGTCGCTAGAAAGAGCGCTCGCCATTGTCGAGGCGGCGGCCAAAGCCGGCGTGCATGCCCTTAAGCTGCAGACCTATACTGCGGACACCATGACGATTGACATGGCCGAACGTGAGTTTTTCATAAGTGACGACAAAAGTCTGTGGCAAGGAAAATCTTTATATAAACTGTATCAGGAAGCATATACTCCGTGGGAGTGGCACAAGCCCATTTTTGACCGGTGCCGGGAGCTCGGTATTGTCCCTTTCAGTACGCCGTTCGATGCTACGGCAGTGGACTTTTTGGAGAGCCTCGACGTCCCGTGCTACAAAATTGCTTCATTTGAAAATGTGGATTTGCCACTCATCCGCAAAGTGGCGAGTACAGGCAAACCCATAATCATGTCTACTGGCATGGCAACTTTAGCAGAGATTGATGAGGCTGTAAGGACAGCGCGGGAGGCCGGTTGCAAAGACCTGATACTACTTAAATGTACCAGCACCTATCCGGCCAGTCCGGAAGAATCCAATCTTTTGACCATACCTCACATGAGAGAACTATTTGGTTGCGAAGTAGGGTTGTCCGACCATACCTTAGGCATCGGGGCGGCGGTGGCCGCCGTAGCGCTCGGGGCGACAGTAATTGAAAAACACTTAACCTTATCGCGCGCCGAGGGCGGGGTGGATGCGGCCTTTTCTTTAGAGCCTGATGAAATGAAAATACTAGTTGAGGAAACCAAGCGGGCCTGGCAGGCATTGGGCAAGATAAGCTATGGGCCTACGGAGAAAGAAAAAAAGTCACTCGTATTTCGCCGTTCGCTTTATGTGGTGAAAGACATGGTGGCAGGGGAAGAGTTTACGCCGGAAAACCTAAGAGCTATCCGCCCCGGGCTTGGTCTTGCGCCAAAATATTATGATGTATTATTGGACAAAAAAGTTACCCGGGCAGTTAAACGCGGCACGCCGGTTAGTTGGGATATAATCATATAATATTATCTATAAATGAGCAAAATTATTAACATAATTTTACAGATGATAAGTTAGACTTATCCCTATGCAACTTTAAATCTTGATAAAACATCTTCAAGTGGTATGCCATTTTTAGCAGCCGGGAGACATGGTGACGGTTCTTTTGTCTAATAGGGTGACAACGGGGACGTTCCTTTTTTGTCACATTAAAAACGAGGCATTGGGTCTTGCACGGCGAGGCGAAGCCTGCTTTCGGCGGTTAAAGCCGCTTATAGAGTGCCAGTTGTTGTTTTAGGCGTTCAAATTGGTCTTGGCTCGTAATGACCAAATAATTGGCGCCGTTTTTAATATAGGCGGGGAGTGTCCTGCTCAAAGCAAATAGACTCAATTTTAGCTAGGTTTTTCGCCAAATCGGTAACGGGGATGAAAGTTGTCGAAGGCATTGAACATTAAGGCCAAATTGGTATAGAATGAAATTATACAGATGAGTTCAAATTAAAAGGAGATAGTTGTGGCTAACCAAAATTTATATACAATCGGCTTTAGTAAAAAGAGCGCGCGTTGTTTTTTTGAGTTGCTAATCACCAGTAAGGTAGAAAGAATTATCGATATTCGGCTTAACAATACTTCGCAACTTGCCGGATTTACGAAAGTGCCCGACTTCGAATATTTTTTGCAAAAGATTGCGGGAATTGATTATGTTTATTTGCCGGAATTAGCCCCTACAAAAGGTATTTTAGATGACTATAAAAACAAAAAAATAAATTGGTCTGAGTATGAACGGCGTTATCTGCAATTGTTAGCCGAACGGCAACCATTGGACAGGCTGGAGTCTGCGCTTTTTAATAATGGCTGTTTGTTATGTGCAGAAGCTACTGCACAGCATTGCCATCGGCGCTTAGCAGCTGAATATATAACAAAAATAGTCCCTGATTTGTCAACAGTGCATTTATAATATGCAGATATGCAGTGGCGATAATGAAAGATAAAAAAGGAGGTGATCGGCAGTGAACAATAATTTTATTTATACTATCGGACATTCCAATGCTTCGGCTGAGTTCTTTTTAAGACTTTTACAGAAAAGCGGTATTAATTGCGTTGTGGATGTGCGTAGTGTACCATATAGTAAACATACGCCTCAGTTTAATCAAAATGAGCTGAAACGGTTTTTATTTAACCATGATATTTCGTATGTTCCTATGGGAGAAGAGTTTGGCGCTAGACGCGAAGATCTTTCACTTTATACTAATGGATACTTAGATTTTGAAAAAACTGAGCGGTCGGCTCTTTTTCTTAAGGGGATAGACAGAGTCAAGCAAGGGTTAAAGAAAGCCATGATTATTGCCATAATGTGTACGGAAAAAGATCCTTTGGAATGTCATCGTTTTAGCCTTGTCGCAAGGGCATTCCGTAAGCACGGTATGGATGTCAGGCATATTTTACATGATGAAAATGTTGTTTCTCATCAAGAATTGGAAAAAAAATTAGTTATGTTGTATTTCCCGGAAAAGTTTGCCGATGTAAAGCAGATAATACTTGATTTAGGACAAGAAGATTCTAGAGAAGAATTGGGCTATGAGCAATTACTTCACGAGGCCTATAGGAAGAAGAACGCAGAGATAGGCTTTAGATACATGCAAAAGAAGGAGGCAGTGTCTTATTAGCAGTGCTGCGAGGAGTGATTTTGATGGAGAAAACCATGATTATGCTCACAAAATCAAGAAAAATGGGACATTATTGCGTGGCAGGCATTGATATTAGGACAGGAGAATGGATAAGAGTTATTTCGGAAGATATGTCAATCAAACAAGCTATAACAGAAGAACATATGAGGTACTATGATGGCTCGTCAACTAGTGTGCTTGATGTAGTTAAAGTTATTTGTAAAGCGAGGCAACCAAATTATTATCAACCGGAAAATTGGATAATTGACGATAGATATCATTGGAAAAAGATACGACGCTCCACATTGCAAGAGGTTATTAGATTGTGTAAACCATGCAAGGAGCGTTATATTTTTTATAACCATGATAGGGCTGTTGCCAGTGATGATCTGCGCACACAAGCAGTTAATATGGGTTCACTTAAGCTTATTAAACCAGAAAATGTTATTATACATATTCATGTTCTACCATGGAATAATAAGCGGAAAATAGCTGCCAGTTTTAGTTATGATGGTATTAGCTATAGAAATTTTACTATTACTGATCCGGAATATGAAAAAAAGTACATTCAGTTACCATTAGGCAATTATCGGGTAAATGGGCAAATTTATTTTGTAATAAGCTTTGGTGATGAGTATGAACTTGATGGTAAGCACTATAAGCTGATAGCTACTGTATTTTTAGATGACAGCGGGGACGTTCCTTTTTTGTCACAGTGAAAACAAGGTATCAGGCCTTGCACGATTTCAAAATTGGAACGTAATTTTGATTTTAAATTGGCAATGAGAAATTGGTATAAAGCATCTTGCGCTGTATACGGTAGTTTTTCTGTGAATATCTGGTATAATAAAAACAGGAGGGGTAAGAATGGATTGGAATCTAAACCGTATCAATGATTACTTGTTTAAGTGGGTATTTGGCCGCGAGGAAAACAAGGAAATTCTATTGAGTTTTCTAAATTCAGTTCTGTCGCCCGATGGACGGGATGAATTGGCAGACATTACCCTGGCTGAACGTGAACTGGACCCCGAGCATATAACTGATAAATTGTCACGGCTTGATATTCTGGGCAAGGGCAGTGACGGCAGTATAATTAACATAGAAGTGCAAATTGCTAATCAGTTTGATATTGATAAGAGAACGCTGTATTACTGGGCTAGACTGTATCAAGGGCAGCTTCAGAAGGGGCAAAAATATAAAGACCTGTCGCGTACCGTAACCGTCAATGTTTTGAATTTCAATTTCCTGCCCAATATGGATAAGTATCATAGTATGTTTTCTTTGTATGAAGCCCAAACTGGGTATAGACTCAATCGAGATATGGAACTTCACTTTTTGGAACTGTCCAAATGGAAGGCGCTCAGCATTCCGCCCAGGACACGTCTCGACAAATGGCTCATGTACCTTTCCAACGCAAGTCCACAGGAAATGGAGGAGATCGCTATGAGTGAACCTGCAATTCGTAAAGCTCTAACGGCGGAAGAAATTTTCTTAAAGCAGGACAAAGAGCGGTATCTTTATGAAATGAGGGAAAAGGCTCTGCTGGATCATATATCTGCTGTCAGTGGGGCAGAGGAAAAAGGGAAAACGGAAAAAGCCATAGAGATAGCAAGGAAAATGTTTAATCGTGGAATGAGTATAGAAGATATCATGGATATTACTGGACTGTCTGTGGAAGATATTAGAAAAATGGGTCAATAAAAATTTCGTCACTTAACATTCATGCCAAAAGCATTAGGAATTGGAATTTCCAAATGCTTTTGGCCTTCTTTATTTTAGGGGATGACAGCGGGGACGGGAGACATGGTGACGGTTCTTTTGTCTTAAGAAGAAAGGGTCAGGCCTTACTATTTAAACTTTTTAAATAGAGCAACAAAGGGGTCTAGACGGAGAAGGGGTCAGGCCTTGCGTTTTTGCGTTATTTCTCCTATGACTCCCCCAGTTACACCCAAATAAGCCGACGGCCTCAAGTGATTTTACTACTTTTTAACTATAGTTGGACGGGTATAGGATAAACTCTGCGTCATCCAACCTCCGAAGGAACTTTGTTAATAATCACTTCTTTTAATACGACTCGTTGTTCGCTGGTAAACCTTGGCGTGTTTCCCCTTGTTTCTTGTTTTCCCGGCAAAAAAAACCATAGCGCCTACCAGGCTGACCTGATAGGCGCTATCTCATTATCTCGCTCTCTGCAGACGGTATATAGCTTCATCCTGTTCAATAGCTTTCCGTGCCAGGAACATGACATCAGCCTTTATGACATCCTGCTGTTTTTCCATCTGCTCAAGCCTGCCATCAATCTTGGTTACTTTTTCCTCAAGCTGATTAACCTTACCCTCTACCCTGGCCAGAGTGTGGCTTAGCCCATGCACCTGGGCATCCAGTTCCTCCGTCCAGTTTTTCAATGCCTTGGTCATGTCCACGTTTTCCTTAAGTGTAACCTCAACACCATCCAGCCTGTCCTCAATCTTATCCAGCCTGTCCTCAATCTTATCCAGCCTGTCCTCAATCTTATCCAGCCTGGCAAATATCTGTTTTTGCCCCTCGAACAGTTGCTTTTGCCCCTCGAACAACTGCTTTTGACCATCAAGCAACTGCTGTAGAATTTTCTCCATTCCCCCACACTCCTTTTCGCATTATATCGCGTTGTTTTGCTTTATTATATCACAAACCGTCACCACAGTCATATGGGGTCAGGCCTTGCATTATTGCGAATAATATTATAACATGGACATAGCAGTGGGAATGCGGGGTGGCATGATGGCAAGAAAACTCAGGTTACCGAAAGTGCCGTAAAGCCCCTTGCTTCAGCTATGGGGATATAAGGCACAACCTATTGAAAAACTCGATGTTTTTCAATAGGTTTAATTCTTTTGTTTGTATTAGATAGCTAAGTGCGTTATAATACATATATGAACACTAAATTCAAGTCGAACAACAACGTTGTATACTCTTGTAAGTACCATGTAGTCTGGTGTCCCAAGTATCGCAGGAAGGTTTTAGTTGATGATGTAGAACGGCGATTAAAGGAGTTGATTGCAAGTATTTGCGCCGAACGTCAAACAGAAATCATCGAAATAGAAATTATGCCTGACCACGTTCATTTGCTTGTCGAAGTAGACCCGCAATATGGAGTCCATAAACTCATTAAAGAAATTAAAGGTCATACTTCGCGGATACTTCGCAAAGAGTTTAAGCATCTGACAACAAAACTACCTACACTCTGGACAAACAGCTATTTCGTAGCTACTGTAGGCGGTGCGCCACTTTCCGTAATTAAGCAGTATATTGAGAGTCAAAAAACTTCGCAAAGGGGGGTGAAATAGTGCAAATCACCGTCAAAATCAAATTAGAGCCAACTAGAGAACAGAATATCCTTCTTCAAGCAACAACCCAAGAATATATCCGCTTGGTTAACCAAATCGTAGCAGACTTCGTAGAAGCCGATACAACCCTTAAATATACTAGCAAAACCGTTGTTGCAGAGCTTTCTAGTGCAGTAAAAAATCAAGCAATACAAGACGCTAAAAGCGTATTTAAAAAGTATAAAAAGAATGTTCGCACCAATGCCAGATTAAAGCCCGAAGACCAAAAAGAAGTCAGAGTGCCAATTCTTAAAAAACCTGTTGCCATCTGGAACAACCAGAACTATTCTCTGAAAGAAAATGTCCTGTCGTTTCCTGTATTAATTGCCGATAAGTCCAAGCGTATTGAAGTTAAAGTAGTATTGACCGACTACCAACGGGAACGGTTAAACGGCAAACTCGGTAGTCTTCGTATAACGCAAAAATCAGGCAAATACATAGCCCAAATAGCCGTAGAAATGCCCGAACAACAGTCTAAAGGCAACAAAGTTATGGGCGTAGATTTAGGTCTAAAAATCCCTGCCGTAGCCGTTGTAGAAGGCGGTAAGACCAAGTTCGTAGGCAACGGAAGACAAAACAAATTCATCAAAAGAAAACATCATTCCGTGCGCCGTAAGCTCGGTAAGCTAAAGAAACTCAAAGCTATCGAAAAACGCCACAACAAAGAGCAACGTTGGATGAAAGACCAAGACCATAAGATTAGCCGTAAAATAGTCAATTTCGGAAAAGAAAACCAAGTATCCGTTATCCGTCTTGAAAAACTTTCTGGCATACGCCAGACGGCAAGAACAAGCCGTAAAAACGAAAAGAATTTGCATGTCTGGAGTTTTTATCGTTTGGCTCAATATATTGAATACAAAGCAACTCTGGCTGGAATTAAAGTTGAGTATGTTAATCCAAAACATACAAGCCAGAAATGCCCGAAATGTGGAGAACTCAACAAAGCCAACGACAGAAAATACAAGTGCGGTTGCGGATACAAAGCCCATCGGGATAGAGTTGGAGCAATTAATATCATGTCCGCAACTGTGGCAGATGGTGTAGCATAAGCGATAGTCTGCCAGCCCTGGGAGCTAATACGCTCTGCCCAGGGACGGGCTAATGGCATAGCCCTGAACTTGGGGTCATACTCCGATACCAGAAATGGACTTCGGTTTAATCACCTAAGAATCCCCTGCCTTTAGGCATGGGGAGTGTCAACCAGTATATGAGCTTAATGTCAAGTAGAAAAGAAGACAGTATAGACGAGTTAGGAGAAAAGCTGCATATGGCAAAGTGCATGGAAGAACGTGAAAGTGTAACATATGTTGATACTTCGAAATCTTCGATCGATGACCTAATCCAATGTATTTATCTGGCAACCGGTGTGAGCGGCGATGATTTAAAAGGCCCCGGCAGGGCGAGAAATGTTGTGGCAGCCCGAAGATTATTAATTTATGTGGCATTGAATAACAATTTGGCGACAGGTGTAGAGCTGGCAAAGATGTTTGGAGTACATGCTTCGCAAATTACAAGAGGGTTTCAAGATGTAGTTCGCGATGATGTGCTGCTTGCGCAAGCAAGGACATTACAATTGCGTATGAATGAATTCATAACGCAAAAACGCAAGGCCTGACCCCATGCAGTATTTTTTACTTAAGACACTTAGTCGCTTGATTTGTTTGTTGCCATATTCGTTGGTATGCCGCATTGGCCGGGGATTGGGTTTTTTGCATTATTTAATTGCCAAGCGTCAGCGTGAGCGGGGAATTGCGCAGGCCATGAGCGGATTGGGAATTTCCCGCGGGGAGGCGCAAGGTTTGATCCGCCGGTTATTTGGCAATTTAGGACAGACGCTTATGGAAGTGATGTATACTCCGGCGTTGACACCTGATAATATTGGACAATACGTATCTATTGAAGGTTTGGATAATTTGAGAGAAGGCCTGAAATCCGGGCATGGCGTGGTATTTTTGACTGCGCACATGGGTAACTGGGAGTGGATGGGGGCGGCATTGGCGTTTGCCGGTTTTCCGATGACAACCATTGTCAAACCACAGCCCAATGCCCAGTATACCCGCATTTTGAATGAATATCGTAAACTGGTTGGTCTTGAGGTGTTCAACCGTGGTACAAATGAAATTGTTAAGGCCGCCCGGGCGTTAAAAAACGGCAAAGTATTGGGATTTCTCGCTGACCAGGATGGCGGCGCCGATGGCGTATTCGTGGATTTTCTGGGAAAAAAGGCGTCCACACCGGCAGGTCCTGCTATTTTTGCCAAAAAATTTGAGGCTGTTATCGTCCCTGGATATACCTATCACCGTCCCGGGGGAGGTCACCATGTCGTTATTGAATCTCCGCTGGTTTATGAACGTTGTGAAGATCCGGGCCAGGAGCTTTATCAAAATACGGCCCGGATGACAAAAATTATTGAAAATGCCATTAAAGCGCATCCTGAAGATTGGTTGTGGTTTATGAAACGCTGGAACACAAAGTATAAAGGCGATTGAAAAAAACAATAGAAGGAAAAGGAAAGCGGAGGTCTGACCGAAAGGGAACTAGGGGCGGGCCTTCGATGGACACTTTGCAAACACCAAAATCATTGGAAAAATGAAATTTCTAATGACTTTGGTGTTTTTTTTTAGAAAATAGGTGGCTATATTCTATGATACCTTGATATAATTGAATATAGTGTAAATAGGATTTTTTGTAAAAGGAAGGCGAATAATGAGTTGGTTGTTTTGGAAAAAAGACAGGCATCGCGAGTTTGAGCATGCTGTTGGTCTATTAGCTTCGCAACAACAGGAAATTAAAGACGCGATTAATGAAATAAGTAAGCGAACTGCAGAGAATTTGCAGCAACAGGACGAATTTAGCGGTCAGTTGGCCAAATTGACGCGGCTGCAATATAAATCAGGCCAGGAAGTGCAAGCAAAACTGGAGCAATTGGCCCAAGGTTTGAAAGCGGTACGGCAATGGCAGGCGGAATATGATGCCAAAACTGACAGTTTCATTACTGTAAGCAGGCAGCGCGAATATTTGCTTGATGTGTTATTATGCCAGTTGGATGAAATCGATATGGCCTGTGCCGGCCTTAACGATAAAGAAAATAATGCCTGGCAGCCGCTTTTGCATCAGTGGGCGCAAAGAATTGTAGCGGCGTTGGCTGAGCTGGGCATATATGAAGTGGATATTATAGGAAAGACGTTTGACCCTCAGGTGGCCATAGGTGTGGGTGTCATGCCCAGAGCGCCGGGAACTGCGGCAAATATTCCTTATGAAGTGGCAGAAGTAGTTAAACGCGGTTTTGTGGACAGTGAAGGAAGATTGTTGCGTAAGGCACAGGTTATTACATATCAGGAGGTAACAGGATAACTATGGCTCAAATAGCACGGCCCATTGTGGGTATTGATCTGGGGACTACTAATTCGGCAGTAGCCGTTATGGTTAACGGCAAACCGGAAATTATTCCTTCACCGGCGGGACAGCGTATTATTCCTTCGGTAGTAATGATTGACATAAATGGTAAAGTGCTTGTCGGTGATGTGGCGCGCGCTTCACAAGTGGCCATGCCTGACAGGGTAGTTGCGGCCGTTAAACGGAAAATGGGGTCTGATGAACCGGTTTGCATGGCTGGACAACAGTTTTTGCCGCAGGAAGTTTCGGCTATGATTTTAAAAGAATTGAAACGTTATGTTGATGCCGAGCTTGGCGAAGGGGAAAAAGAGGCGGTTATTACCGTTCCGGCATATTTTACTGATGAACAGCGCCGGGCAACCAAGCAAGCCGGGGAATTGGCCGGATTTATCGTGGAACGGATTATTAATGAGCCTACCGCCGCGGCTTTGGCGTTTGGCTTGCAGCAGTTGGAGGAAGACCAGCATATTTTGGTGTATGATCTGGGTGGCGGTACCTTTGATGTTTCTGTTGTGGAAATGATGAACGGTATTTTGGAGGTAAAGGCATCGGCCGGCAATAATCATTTGGGCGGCGAAGATTTTGACTGGCGGTTGGTGGACTGGTTGGCCGGGAAGATCAAGAAAAGCCATGGGGTTGATCCATTACAGGATATTCGCGCCAAAAGCCTGCTAAAAGAACAGGCTGAAAAAATTAAGATCGAATTGTCGGCGGCAGAAAAAACGGCGATTCATCTGCCGCTGGTTACAATGAAGCATGACCGGCCGGTAGGTCTGTCAACTGAAATAACCAGGCAGGAATTTGTGGCGTTAATTGATGATTTGTTGGCTGAAACTATGAAATGTGTGCGGCAGGTGCTGACTGACGCACAGGTGGACCCCGCAGAGATTCGTGAAATTTTGCTGGTAGGCGGGTCAACCCGCATTCCGCGTGTGCGGGAATTAATTGTTGAGTTTTTTAACCGGGAGCCGTGCTGTGATGTCAATCCGGATGAAGCGGTGGCTTTGGGCGCCGCTGTGCAGGCGGGCTTAAAATCAGGCGTATTGTCAGACAGCGGACTGATTATCACCGATGTTGCCCCTTTTTCCCTGGGAATCAGTGTGTTGGGCGACCATCACGGGTTTACCCGCAGCGGTGTTTTCCATGTGATTATTCCCCGTAATACCACCATTCCGGTGACGCGTACCGACAGGTTTTATACTGCCGTACCGGGACAGACCGCAGCTGAAATTGAAATTTATCAGGGTGAGCATGCTCTTGTCAAATATAATCACTGTCTTGGCAAATTTAGGCTGGAGGGTATCCCGGCAAACTGGTCGGAAGTGGAGCCGATCGATGTGACCTATAGCTATAATTTGAATGGCATTTTGGAAGTTACCGCCAAATGTGTAGCAAATAAAAAAGAAGAGACTTTGACTGTACATGACGCATTAGAACGGGATTCGCAGCAAAAGTTTGCGCAAAGTGTGGACAAGCTTCAGGCTCTTTACCAAAATGCTCCTGACGAAGATGAAGACGACTTGGAAAATGACTTTTTTGCGTCTGAATTTGAGGATGACGATGGAGTTTGCGATGAAGGCGGAGAGGATAGTTCGCCGGAAGAACTGCGCCGGGAATTGACTGCATTACAGGACCGTATAGCGGAAATTCTGCAAAACAGTGATGATTTGCGGCAGCGGAAATTAAATAAGTTGAGGCAAAAATTAGAACAGGCTATGCTGCTTGAAGATACTATGGAAATGCAAAAAATGATTGATGAAGTGACCGACTTTTTGATTGAGTTGGAAATGCAGGAGGAAGAGTAAATGCTTGAGCAGGAAAGCCTTTTTGCTGAACAATGTCCTAAAGGCGGCGATGAGACTTGTGCAAAGAAAACCAGCGGTAAAAAGAGAGCCGCGTCCGGTACAAAGCCGGCGTTCAAACGGCGCAGGAAGGCAAAGCGTGAGGTGGAGGATTATTATGCTTTGCTTGGAATCAGTGAGGATGCCGCGTTAGACGGCATTAAACGCGGTTATCTCGAAAAAGTCAGGCAGTATCCGCCGGAAAGCCATCCTGAAGAGTTTCAGAAAATCCGCAAGGCCTATGATACCTTGCGTGACCCGGAATTGCGCAAAGAATACAACATACTGCGGCAATACGGCGAGTCGATTGAAGATTTGCTGCAGGAGGCAACCGGCGGCAATATCACCAGTCAGGCCGTAAAGCTGCTGGAGCGGGCGGTAGCCATTGATCCGCAGCATATTAAGGCCCGGCTGGCGCTGGCTTATGCATATATCTGGCGTGGCAAAGAACTGCATTTTGCCGCCCAGTTTTCTGAACTCAAAAAGATTGTCGGCCCTGATAAATGGTTGATAATGTGGAGAGACAAAATCAAAATGCTGCTTAATGTCCTGCGGGCAGATGAGGCGTTTGCTGAGCTGCAGAAATTTAAAGAGGCTAATCCTAACGCGGTCAGGAAGTTTTGGGATTTGTACCTGGATGTTTATTCAGCTGTTGAGCGTGAAGATCAGCTAATCCATGAAGTTGAGGAGCAAATTCGCGCCATTGAGGCGCCGTCTGCTGCCGATATTGAATTGTATGCTGCCTGGATTAATTTTGCCGAAGCTCTTGACGACCGGGGAAAGTGTGCGAAAGCGCAAACAGCAGCCCGAAAGTTTATCAAGAATTTCCGGAACCCGGAAGATATATCCGTCATAGTAGGCATCTTAATGGAAGAATATCACCGGTGCCGTAAAGATGTGGACTTTACCGGAGCTAAAATATTTGTCGATTTAGCGCTTGCTATTGATAAGAACAATAAGGAACTGCAGCAATATTCGCTCCAGATGCAGACGGTAATGCTTTTGATGAGTGAAATTGACCGGGCTTGCGGTGACAGAAAAATATTTCCGCCGGTATTAATTGATATCTTACGCTGGCTTGCCGAAGAATTTGAGGCAATGGAAGATATGCTTGATGAAATGACGTACATGTTTCCCATGGGTTTTTTGGAAGAACTGCAAGGTATGGCAGAAGAATATGCCGCCGGTATTATCTATCTGAAAAAAAAGTATCCGACCATTTACCGCTATTACCAACAGCGCTGGGAGGGGCTGTTTAAAGAAAAAACCGCCGGTTTAAACAGGGAAACACGGCGCGGGCTGAGATTGTAATTTCAGCTATTCCCTGTTTGTCAATATCAGCCAATTTTTGAAACATCAGAAAAATATGTGCTTGCTTTTTTAGGGCGGCAAATCTATAATTTAATTTAAGAACCAATTTGCTTAGGTCTGTGGTTGAAAGTCGATGCCAGTCGCAGGCGAAACGATCCACGTAAGGAGCTCAAAGCGGCTCTGAGCATGGTGCGGCTTAGATGTAAGTCCTGCCGGTCCGGACGAATATACATAATTTGATCGAGAGAAGCAGTAGTGAGGAGATTGATTTCTTAGTAGCGAGCCTTCCAGCAGGCGAGTGTGGGGTCAAAGACCAGGTCGGCTAAGCAGTGGTTTTTAAATTCATAAGGTGAGGGGATTTCGTTAATGGCTTTTCAGGACAAAACTCTTAAGTGCAAGGACTGTGGAAAAGAATTTATTTTCACAGCAGGGGAGCAGGAGTTTTACGCAGAAAAAGGTTTTGAAAATGAGCCTGCCCGTTGTCGTGAATGTCGTGGCAACAGAAGACGCAGTCGTGACGGCGGTGAAGGTCAGACAACTCAACGGGAAATGCATGAAGCAGTATGTGCCGAGTGCGGCGTAACTACTCAGGTTCCGTTTAAACCTCGCAATGATCGTCCTATTTATTGCCGTGACTGCTTTATCGCCAAAAAAGAGCAAGAACAATAAGCATAGATTACGCTGGATAACGCCCGGAACTTGTTTTCGGGCTTTTTATATTTGGAAAGTACCGGGAGTAGAGATTGCCGCGCTGCGCTCGCAATGACCGGGAGGAATACCGTTCCTTTATCGTCATTGCGAACGCTAGTGAAGCAATCTCCTTTTTCATGCTTGGCAGTGCTGATTAAGCAGCTTGTGCGTCTCACAAGAGCAGGCCGGTCGATTGTAGACAAATTTAATGAAAGTATAGTATATGCGGACATGAAAGATGCTATTCATGTATACATGTTAAACTACTTGTCTAAATATACGCGGACTCGTATAATTATTACAGGATTTTTTCACACTTAAAGGGGGATACGTCCGTGTCTAAAAAACTTATTGCTTTGTCTGTGCTGGTCATGTTTGTATTGGCAATAGGCCTTGCCGGCTGCGGCCAATCTGCCAAACCGGCTGAGCCGGCCAAGCCCAAAGTGCTCAAGGTTGGTTCGGATACCGCATTCGCTCCGTTTGAATTCCAGGATGAAAAGACTAAAGAATATGTCGGTTTCGATATGGACCTTATCAAGGCGATTGGCAAGCAAATGGGTATGGAAGTTCAAGTGCAGAGCATGAACTTTGATGGTCTTATTCCTGCTTTGGAAGCCGGGAATATTGACGCCGGTATTTCGGCTATGACCATTACCGACGAACGGGCTAAGAAAGTAAACTTTTCCAAACCGTACTACAGGTCTGGCTTATCCATGGTAGTAAGAGCCGATAACAATACCTTGAAGACCTTTAAAGACCTCGAAGGCAAAAGAATTGCCGTTCAGATCGGCACTACCGGCGCCGATGAAGCCAAAAAAATCAAAGACGCAACAATCCGTGAGTTTAATACTGCTCCTGAAGCCTTTATGGAACTTAAGGCCGGCGGCGTAGACGCTGTTGTCAATGACTTGCCTGTTAACGAATATTACATAGCTCAGGCCGGCGGCAAAGATGCCAAGACGGTAGGTGAGCCGCTTACCTCCGAAGACTATGGTATTGCCACTTCCAAGAAAAATACCGAGCTGGCTGACAAAATTAACAAGGCCCTGGATGAACTTAAGAAAAACGGCGAATATGAAAAAATCTATGTGAAGTGGTTTGGCAAAAAGCCTCCCCAATAGGGTGAATTTGCTGCGCTACGTCGCAATGACAATTAGGAACCGTTAAAGTAAAAGCAACGGCGCGACAATCCGCGCCGTTTTTTCTTCGGTAATTTTTTATTGACACCTACTGCTTGTCCGCATATAATTGTCATGTGATTTTATGCAACCTTTCTTACTATTTTATTAAGGGTGAGGAATTTGAATTTTGATTTTGATCTGATTGTCCGATCAATTCCGCTGCTCCTCCTGGGGGCCGGTGTTACGGTGCAAATTACGGCGCTTAGTGTCGGATTTGGTCTGCTTATCGGCATGTTTGTCGGCATGGCACGGTTGTCGGTACTGTGGCCGCTTAAGATGCTGGCTACTGTATATGTCGACTTTATCCGGGGAACGCCGCTTTTGGTGCAGATTTTCATTATCTATTTTGCGTTACCCATCGTTGTCGGTCAGCGGATTGATCCCTTTATTGCCGCGATTACCGCGTGCAGTATCAATAGCGGGGCGTATATTGCCGAAATCTTCCGGGCCGGTATCCAGTCAATTGACAAGGGGCAGATGGAAGCCGGACGGTCGCTGGGCATGACCTGGGCCCAGACTATGCGCTACATAATTTTACCGCAAGCCTTTAAGCGGATTATTCCTCCCTTGGGTAATGAGTTTATTGCCATGCTCAAAGATTCGTCACTGGTGTCGGTAATTGGTTTTGAAGAGCTTACACGGCGCGGGCAGCTCATTATTGCCCGTACTTATGGTTCGTTCGAAATTTGGCTGACAGTCGCTTTTATTTACCTTATAATGACCTTAACCATATCCCGCTTTGTCGATTATCTTGAGCGGAGGTACAAGACAGATGATAAGCATTAAAAATCTTCATAAAAAATTCGGTAAATTGCATGTTTTAAAAGGTGTTAATGCTCATATCAACGAACAGGAAGTTGTGGTTATTATCGGCCCCAGCGGTTCAGGCAAGAGTACCCTGCTCAGGTGCATTAATTATCTTGAGCAGCCTACCGAAGGTGAGATCATCGTTGACGGTATTCCGCTTACCAATGAAGCCAACATCAATAAAGTGCGGGAAGAAGTGGGCATGGTGTTTCAGCGTTTCAATCTGTTTCCCCACATGACAGTACTGGAAAACATTACGTTGGCGCCGGTAAAAGTCCGCAAAACACCCCAGGCCGAAGCCGAAAAAATTGCTCTTGACCTGCTGGCCAAAGTTGGGCTTGCTGATAAAGCCAATGCCTATCCCGAACAGCTCTCCGGCGGCCAGCAGCAACGGGTGGCTATTGCCCGGGCGCTTGCAATGCGGCCAAAAGTTATGTTGTTTGATGAGCCTACCTCAGCTCTTGATCCCGAAATGATTAAAGAAGTATTGGATGTTATGAAGACACTGGCCAACGAAGGCATGACCATGGCTGTTGTTACTCATGAAATGGGTTTTGCCCGCGAGGTCGGCGACCGGGTAATTTTTATGGACGAAGGCCGTATTGTCGAAGAAGGCACGCCTGACGATATCTTTTTGCGGGCCAAGGAAGAACGTACCCGGGTTTTTCTGTCGAAAATCCTGTAATGGGACCTGCTGCCCCCCTTCATTGACACTACTGGCAATTTATGTTATACTTCCTCTTGTGGCTGCAACGGCAGTCTGTAAGTTCAATCTTAGGAGGAGTATCACATGATTGGTAAAGTTAAGTGGTTCAGCGCAGAAAAAGGTTATGGATTCATTGAAAGGGAAGATGGCGGCGACGTGTTCGTTCACTTCTCGGCTATTCAGGAGCAAGGCTTCAAAACCCTGAATGAAGGCCAGCAAGTTGAATTTGAGATCGTTGAAGGCGCGCGCGGACCACAAGCCAGCAACGTATATAAAGTTTGATTATATAGAATATACTGAACCCGGCAATAATAATTGCCGGGTTTTTATGTGTCGGTATATTAAAATAATACACATATGTAAGAAAAATCTGCAAAAAAAAAGAACAGTGTACTCGGTTTTCGGACAGGAATTTTTACGTTGATAGGGAATATTAAATAATAGGATTCAGGAAAGGGGATGGGTAATATGGCAATTACAGTACGTGGAAAAAACATTGAGATTACATCAGCATTGAAAGACTATGTCGTCAAGCGCGTTGGCAAAATCACCAAGTATTTTGACAGCGCCAATATGGGCGAGATTACTGCAATCCTCACCGTAAATAAAGGCCGGCATATTGTAGAGGTTACCGTACCTATCAACGGCATTATCCTCAGAGGCGAAGAGTCCACTGCCGACATGTACGCTTCCATTGACTTAGTCATTGAAAAACTGGAAAAACAAATTGAAAAATATAAGACCAAATTGTCCCGTAAGTTTAAGTCCGGCGGCTTTAAGACTGACTTAATACCGGCAGCAACACTGGCCGGCGAAGCAGCCGGAGAAGACGAATTCAATATAGTAAAAACCAAGCGGTTTGCCGTTAAGCCAATGACTGTCGATGAGGCAGTTATGCAAATGAATCTTATCCACCATGATTTTTACGTATTCACTAATGCTGATACTGATCAGGTGAATGTTGTGTACCGGCGCAGAGACGGTCAATACGGTCTGATTGAACCTGAGTTTTAGAGAAAACAAAGCCGGGTCTTATGACCCGGCTTTGTTTTCCTGACAGAGTCAGCGTGGTGATCTCATTTCTGACCGGCGTTTAATAAAAATTTCCGCCAGAGAGGCTGATTCCAGTTCCTGGGCTTTTTGGGCAAATTCCTGCCTGGTAAACAGTCCTTTGGCAATCAATAGTTCTATAAGCACGGCAACAGCCAGAGTATTTTTATAGTCAACATCTTTAAGATCGGCGAGTTGACCGGCAATATCCAGCATATTCATAACATCGCGACTCATGGTTATACCTCTCGGACGGTGAAACGTTTTGGTAATATTATGCACATACCGGCAGGATATTAAACCTATATTTAAATATTTTACCAAAAGTGAAATAAATAACTTGTTCAGACTATTCTAATATTATTGACAAGTACCCAAATATAAATTACAGTTTAATTGGTAGTATTTTATATTTTTGGAGTATATTATCGGCATCAAACGTTCTAAAATTCACAATTTACATTTCCACCGTACTCGAGATTCAAATTTCATGGGTGAGGAGGTTTTGTCTTGAAAGGGTTTCAATCACAGGAGTTTACCGGTATTATTCAAATTGACCGCAAGACATGCAAAGGCTGTGATTCGTGCAAGTCGTTTTGTCCGTCTGATGCTATCGAGGGTAAATACGGCGCCGTGCACAGAATCAACAGCGAAAAATGCATTTCCTGTGGTCAATGCCTTGTCAACTGTCCGTTCGGCGCCCCCAAGGACACGGTTGATGCAGTTGATAAGGTGATCGCCAAACTCAAGGACAAACAAGTGACGGTCGTCGGCACGATTGCGCCGGCCGTCCGGGTTGCGATCGGTGAAGAATTCGGGATGGAGCCAGGCAGTCTGGTTACTGAAAAACTTTATGGCGCATTGAAGCAAGCCGGTTTCAAAGTTCTTGATACCAACTTTACGGCCGATCAGACCATTATGGAAGAAGGTATGGAACTTATTGCCAAAATCCGCCATTATGCTTTGGGTGAACCATCCGAACATCATTTAGGGCCGTTGCCGCAGTTTACATCCTGTTGTCCGGCCTGGATCCGGTTTGTTGAACTTTACTATCCTGATCTCATTCCTAATTTGTCCTCGGCTAAGTCGCCGATGATGATGGCGGGTGCGTTGGCCAAGACCTATGGCGCTCTTGAAGTCTGGAAAGTCAATCCTGAAGACATGTTCATGGTTGGCATTATGCCTTGTACCGCGAAAAAGTTTGAAGCTTCGCGCCCGGAGTTTAGCAGCGCCGCCCACTACTGGCAAAAACAAGGGAAAACCGGCAACTATCCTGATATCGATGTAGTCTTGACTACCAGAGACTTGGCCAGGTTATTCAAGAAACTAAACATCGATTTCAAAACTGTTCCGGAATTTACCGACAAAGACAATCCGTTGGCGCAATACAGCGGCGCCGGCACCATCTTCGGCAATACCGGCGGTGTAATGGAGGCAGCACTCAGAACGGCTTATTTTGTCATTACCGGCAAGGAGCTGGACGTGCTTGAGTTTAAGCCTGTCCGCGGTCTGCAGGGCGTAAAAGAAGCCAGTGTTACCATGAAAGATGTCAAAACCGGTAAAGATGTTACTCTGAAAGTAGCCGTGGCCCACGGTATTAAAGAAAACGTAAGACCGCTTTTGGAGCAGACTAAAGCCGGCAAGTCGCCGTATCACTTTATTGAGATCATGAACTGTCCGGGCGGTTGTGTCAATGGCGGCGGTCAGCCCATCAACCCGATGGGTACCTCATGGCTGGATAAAGCCAAGGCCGTACTGCCCTGGTCATAAGGAGGAAGTATTATGGCGCGTTATGATTATGTAGAAAAGGCCGTCAAAGTTACACGGCGCGAATTTTTGGGACTCATGGGCGTGGCCGGGGCGATTTTGTGGACTGGCGCCTATGTGGCCACCGATCTGGTGCAAGACCGCACAAAATATATAAAAATGCGGGCCCAGGGCATTTATACCGACGATGCTAAAGCCAAAGTTCGCCAGAGCCACAATAACCAGGCTGTGATGGACATGTACAAGAAGTTTGCGCATAATCCGCTCAGCGAGCTGGCCGAAGAACTGTTTCATACCAAATATGTAGACCGTACTAAACTGGTATAGGAGGGATCACATTGAGCCATCATGATGAGCACGGCCCGCGGGTCCTTAAACATCCTCTCATCTCGCGGTTGTTCCACTGGGGTTTGATTTTAGGGTTTTTACCGGCAGCCATCACCGGCTTCTTTATCTGGCTTAAGCCGTTTGGTGAAGATTTACAAAACCTGATTATGCAAATCCACATTATTGGCGCCACTATCCTAACTGTGTCGGCTATCTTATATACTATTTTTGGTTTAGACCGGATTGTAGCGTTTATCCGCCGGATATTCACCTGGGATAAACGGGACTTTGACTGGATGTTAATCGGCGGCGGCTATCCGCAAAAAATGCTTTTAGGCAAGAAGATTCCTGTTCCGCCGATGGGCAAAATAAATTCCGGTCAAAAAATGATGGGTATTTTTATGCTGTTTGGCGGAATCATTCTCATTGTTACCGGTTGGGGATTATACGCTTTTCTCCCGGTAGCGCCGAAAGCGGTTATGTACTGGTTTGATATGCTGCATTTGGTCATCGGGATCTTCCTTGGCCTGTGCCTGTTTGCTCACATTGGGCTGGGCATCTACAACTGGGGCGAGTTTTTGGCCATGTTTGGCGATGGCACTCAGCCTCTCCATGAAGCCGAGCATCATAACCCGGTATGGGTAGAAAATGAAATCGAGCCGGTCAAAGGCGGCCAAACCACCGTTCCCGGCCGGCACCAAGCCGGTTAAAACATTTGGCTTGCGGCCCAAAGCGGCAGGACTTTAAAAAGTAAAAAAAGAGATTGCTTCACTGGCGTTCGCAATGACGAGTCACATTTTAGGTCATTACGGATGCTTCCGGGCAATCTCTTTTTCTTTTTTGCCCATCAACCCAATTTTTGACTTTGACCTGGTATTCTGTTAAAATCATATATTAGGCACATACTAAACTGAAGACTGCTGATGAACGGTCTAAACTGTTTGTGGGATATTGTTTTTGCCGGGAGTTGATAAATTTGTTTGGTTTTTTAAAGAATTTATTTGGCGATGATAATGAAAAAGAAATTAAGCGCATGTTAAAAATCGTTGAAACAATTAATGCGCTCGAACCCGAACTGCAACATATGAGCGACGCTACACTGACTGCCAAGACAGGCGAGTTTAAACGGCGGCTTGATAAAGGTCAAACACTTGAGGATATCCTGCCGGAAGCTTTTGCCGTAGTGCGTGAAGCTTCCCGCCGGGTGCTGGCCATGCGTCATTTTGATGTTCAGATGCTGGGCGGCATAACGCTGCACGAAGGCAAAATCGCGGAAATGCGGACAGGCGAAGGGAAAACACTGGTAGCAACTTTGCCGGTGTATTTGAATGCGTTGGCCGGCAAAGGTGTGCATGTTGTTACCGTCAATGATTATCTGGCCCGCCGCGACAGCGAGTGGATGGGCAAACTGTACCGTTTCCTCGGTCTGTCGGTTGGACTTATCGTCCATGGCCTTGATTTTGCCGAGCGGAAACTGGCATACAGCGCTGATGTTACATATGGCACCAACAACGAGTTTGGTTTCGACTACCTCAGGGATAACATGGTTATTTATCCTGAACAAATGGTGCAGCGTCCGTTAAACTATGCCATTGTCGACGAAGTGGACAGTATTTTAATTGATGAGGCGCGGACGCCGCTGATTATTTCCGGCCCGGGCGAAAAGTCTACCGATCTCTATTACGTGTTGGCTAAAGTTGTGCCCAAGCTAAAAGAGGGCGAGGACTATACCATTGATGAAAAAGCCCATACCGTGGCGCCTACGGAAAGCGGGGTCGCCAAAGCCGAGCGTTTGTTAAATGTCAGCAATCTGTATGAGAGCGAAAACATGGAGTTGTCGCATCATTTTAACCAGGCGCTCAAAGCCCATGCCCTGATGAAACGGGACCGCGACTATGTGGTCAAAGACGGCGAGGTTATCATTGTCGACGAGTTTACCGGCCGGCTCATGTTCGGCCGCCGTTATTCCGACGGCCTCCACCAGGCCATCGAGGCCAAGGAAGGCGTAAAAATCGAACGTGAGAGCCAGACGCTGGCTACGATTACTTTCCAGAATTATTTCCGGATGTACAAAAAATTAGCCGGCATGACCGGTACTGCCAAAACCGAGGAACCGGAATTCCGGAAAATTTATAATCTTGATGTTGTGGTTATTCCTCCCAACCGCCCCATGCAGCGCCAGGATTTACCGGACGTCATCTATAAGACCAAGCGGGCCAAATATAAGGCTGTTGTTGCCGAAATTGTCAAGCGGCATGGCAACGGGCAGCCTATACTGGTAGGCACAACCTCGATTGCCCAGTCGGAAGAACTGTCGGCTATGCTTAAGAAACAAGGCGTGCCGCACAATGTGCTTAATGCCAAGTACCATGAGATGGAAGCCCAGATTGTAGCACAGGCCGGGCAGGCCGGGGCGGTGACGATCGCCACCAACATGGCCGGCCGGGGTACCGACATTGTGTTGGGACCGGGGGTGCCCGAACTGGGGGGGTTGCATATTATCGGCACTGAGCGGCACGAAAGCCGCCGGATCGACAACCAGCTGCGCGGCCGGGCCGGCCGTCAGGGTGACCCGGGTTCGTCCCGTTTTTATCTGTCGCTGGAAGACGATCTGATGCGTTTGTTCGGTTCTGACAATATTGCCGGCATTATGGATAAACTGGGAATGGAAGAAGATGAGCCGATTGAACACGCGCTGATCACCCGCTCCATTGAGCAGGCCCAGAAGAAGGTTGAAGCCCGCAACTTTGATATCCGGAAATATGTGCTGGAATATGACAATGTTATGAATCAGCAGCGTGAGGTTATTTACAGCCAGCGCAGAAAGATTCTTACCGGTGAAAACCTTAAAGAAAACATCTTCAATATGATTGAAAAGGTCATTGACCATGGCATGGATTTGTACGCCAATGAAAAGGTGTATCCTGAAGAGTGGGATTATGCCGGGCTGATTGAGTACTGTGAGGGCTTTTTTGCGCCTGAAGGTGAGCTAAAACAAGACGTGCTTGATAAACTCAGCCGTGAGGAGTTAAAAGAAGAGTTGATGCGGGCGGCCGAAACTGCCTACAGTGGCCGGGAAGCGCTGTTCGGACCGGACAACATGCGCGAACTGGAAAAGGTTGTAATGCTCAAAACGGTTGACGCTAAGTGGATGGATCACCTTGACGCCATGGAAATGCTCAGGCAGGGTATTGGCCTCCGGGCGTACGGTCAGAAAGACCCGCTGATCGAGTATAAAATTGAAGGCTATGATATGTTCCAGCAAATGATTGAAGCCGTCCAGGAAGATATTGTCCGCTACATGTTTAGAGTCAACATAATTTCCCAGGCCCAGCCTGAGGACCATCTGCAGCAGGCTCACGCCAGCCGTGGGGGTAAAGAAGGCGCTGAACAGGAGCAGCCGGTAGAGCCGGTAGTCAATAAGGATACAACCGGACGCAATGAACTGTGCCCGTGCGGCAGCGGCAAAAAGTACAAGCGCTGCTGCGGGGCCAATAAGTAGCTAACACCGGATTAAGAAGGTGAGATTGCCGCACTGCGTTCGCAATGACGTAAGGACAAAAGACGGGATTGCTTCACTGTGTTCGCAATGACAAGTAAATTATCCGGGTCATTGCGAGCGACAGCGTGGCAATCTCAAAAGCAAGACTGTGAGTAATATAGGGGATGAGAAAGTGCTGTTAGAAGACTTACGCGGGGCGGTTGAAGCCCTGGGCAAACGGATTGATGAAGTGAGGGTTTCTCTTTGACGTTGCGGGTAAATCTGAACGTATTGAGGAACTGGAAGACCGGATGAGCGACCCTGCTTTCTGGGATGACCCGGACGAGGCTCAGAAGATTAGCCAGGAAGTTACCCGTTTAAAAGACGGCATCAGCCAGTACCGGGATTTGGCCGGACGCTACAGTGACATGGCTACATTGTGGCAGCTGGGCATGGAAGAGGATGATGAAAGCGTTTATAATGAAGTGACAACGGCGCTTACCGCCCTGGAGCGGGACATTGAGCACTTGGAACTTACTCTCATGCTGTCAGGTGAATATGACGCCAATAACGCCATACTGACGCTGCACGCCGGCGCCGGCGGCACCGAGGCGCAGGACTGGGCGCAGATGTTGCTCAGGATGTATGTCCGCTGGGCCGAGCAAAACAACTACAAAGTCGAGACTATGGATTTTCTCGCCGGCGATGAGGCCGGCGTCAAGAGCGCCACCATTTTGATCAGCGGCCTCAACGCCTACGGGTACTTAAAAGCCGAAAAAGGCGTTCACCGGCTTGTCCGCATTTCGCCTTTTGATGCCAGTGGCCGCCGTCACACCTCGTTCGCTGCCGTAGACGTTATGCCTGAGATTGATGATTCGGTTGAAGTCAACATTAATCCGGCTGACCTCCGGGTCGATACCTTCCGGGCCGGCGGCGCCGGCGGCCAGCATATCAATAAAACCGATTCGGCTGTCCGCATGACTCACCTGCCGACAGGCATTGTTGTTCAATGTCAAAGTGAACGTTCCCAGATCCAAAACCGTGAGCAGTGTATGCGGCTTTTGCGGGCCAAACTGTTTGAACTTGAGCGCCGGAAGCAGGCGGAAAAGAAAGCCGAACTCGGCGGCGAATACCAGGCCATTGAGTGGGGCAGCCAAATCCGGTCGTATGTTTTCCATCCGTATAATCTGGTAAAAGATCACCGGACAGCCGCCGAAACCGGCAATGTTCAGGCTGTTATGGACGGAGAAATAGACTTGTTTATTGAAGCGTATTTAAAGAGCGATTTAAATGCTAAAGAGTAAAGACAGTAAAACAAGATTGCTTCACTGGCGTTCGCAATGACGAAAGAGAAAGGGTATACTAAATAAGGGGGCGTGATACTATCAAACGCCTGATAACACCTATCTTATTTATCCTTATGGCAGCAGCCGCCCTGGAGGTTGTGCTGCCCAAACTGGTGTCGGATGCCGTTGCCCAGGGCCTTAGGGATATGACCGGCAGCAAACAGGTGTCGGCCAAGGTTGATAAAAGCCCGGCACTATTCATGTTGGGCGGCAAGTTTGACCGCGTAGCCGCCGATGCCGGTGATGTCAAGGTTGATAAGCTGACCTTCCGCACCATGCATATCAGGCTGACGGGTGTTGATGTTGATATTCGTTCACTCTTAGCCAACCGGACACTCGTATTGCAGAAAGTCGATGCTATCGAGCTTACCGCCGCTATTACCCAAGAGGAAGTGGCCGCCCTTTTGAATAATTCGGTAAAAGGCGTCAAAAACGCCGTCGTGGCTATAACTCCCGGCAGGGTTGAGGTGAGCAGCGCTTTGAACTTTGGCGGCTTTGCCCGGGTCGATGTTAAACTGGAAGGCCGCATTGTCGGCGACCGCGAGAACCGGCGCATCAAGTTTATTACCGATAAGTTTTGGCTTAACAACACTCCGGTCGGCAATATTGGCGGATCGCTTTTGACTGAAGTGCCCCTGGTTGACCTCAAAAAATTACCGTTTGGTGTTAATGTGCGCGATGTCGTCATGGAACAAGGCCAAGTTGTCATTTATACCGACAACCGCAGTTAGTTTAAGCCAATTTTGGGAATATTACTTACTATATTAATCACCGGAACTGCATAATAGATAGTATCCAATAAAGATGTACAGGCGTGTTGTTAGTATAAGCGTAAGTCAAGCGCCAGCGGTGGAGCGTTACTAACAACACGCCTAGAAAAAAATCTTTATTGGATTTCATATAGTACGCAGTTTCAGTAAGGTGGAGAGATTTTTGGCAACATTTACATATAATAAAACGCTCATCGGTCTGATTATCATTGGTCTGTTGGCGGCATTTACCATTGACTGGCAGCGTCATACCGTCGAGCAAGCCAATTCTACCGTTGAACTGGTCATGGATTATGAAGACATAGTGGAAATGGCGCAAATTGAAGGTGTTGAGCCTGCCGGCCTGCTCAGGCAGTTCAAGGACGCGGGCGTTACCTCGCTGGCCGTTTATGAAGCCACTCTCGAAAAACTTAATAAAAGCGGCAAAATTACAGCGCTGCCAGGTTCGGAAATTCTCCACCAATACCGTACCGGCACCCTTACAGACCCGTTCTGGCGCAGTTTGGTTGCCGACGGAAAAATAAATGCCGAGGAAATATATGTTATCGGCCAGGATAAACAAGTTTTCCGGGAAGTTATGAGTGACCTTGACCGCCGTTTAGGGCCAGGCAGGGTTACTCTGCTGGCAGAAGGCGACCGTCCGGTCTTGTCGGCCAAGGCCAATTACGAAAAAGCCGTAAAGTGGAACTTGGGATTGCCGACCGATGAATTGGCAACTGTGGAAAAGCTGGGCTTTTATGTTATTGCCCGTCCGACCAATTATACCAAAGTAACGGCAGATGACGTCAATTCGGTGTTTAACCGCATGGCAGGCATTGAGCATCTGACTACCGTGATTTTTGTCGGAGATGAGGTCTTGGGCTATCCTGATCTCTTGCCGCTTACTGCCAGAAACTTTCGCGAGCGTAATTTGACGCTGGCGATGATTGAGCATCCGCTCCAACTGCAATTTTTGAAGCAGGAAGGGCTGCTGCAACTGGCTGCCGCCAATAACTACCAGGCGGCCCGCGTATATGCCATTCCTAAAGACGAACAGCCCAAACTCAAAATGGCCGAAGCCATTCAGCGCTGGGTAGTTACCGACCAGGAGCGTAACATCCGGATTAATCTTTTGCGCCGGTATGACAAACCTGAACCGGGTAAGACCCTGATTGAAACCAACCTGGCTTACATATCAGGTGTTAAAGAGGCGTTGGTTGCCGCAGGCTTTAATATTGGCCGGGCTGATACGTATAAGCCGTATTTTGCCGCGCCATGGTTGCTGGCGCTGGTTGTGCTCGGGGCTGTTGCCGCCGGCGTTCTCTTGTTGTCACTTATTTATCCGTTTGCCACCCGCTGGCAGTATGGGCTGGTCGTTTTACTGGCGGCGCTCTTACTATTCCCCATTGTAAAAGGTGGCGGTACCCTGAGCCGCCAGATGGCCGCACTGGCCAGTGCCATTATTTTTCCGGTGCTGGCTGTTACCTGGCAAATTGACAGATGGCGCAGGCTGGAAGCCTTAGGCAAGCTGGACGGACATACCGGCGCCGGCAAGATTATTGTTACCGGACTGGGCGCCCTGTTTGTGACGACAATGTTGTCACTGGCCGGCGGCCTGTATGTAGGGGCAGTACTTAGCGATGTGCGCTTTTTTCTGGAGATGGAGATATACCGTGGTGTAAAACTGACTTTTATTGCTCCGCTTGTTTTGGTAACAATTGTGTATTTAACCCGCTATAACTTATTTGATGATGCCCAGCCGCTGAATGCCCGCGGCCTGTGGCGCCAGGTGGCTGCCATTTTAGACCGTCCGGTTTATATTAAGACGCTGGTTTTATTTGGCGTTGCCGCATTTGCCGCCTGGGTGTTTGTCGGACGGTCCGGCCATACTGCCGGCGTGCCTGTACCGGCTATTGAGCTCAAGCTGCGGTCTTTTTTAGAGCAAGTCATGTACGCCAGACCGCGGGAAAAAGAGTTTATGATCGGCCATCCGGCCTTTTTGCTGGCTGTTATGGCTTGCTACCGTCAGTGGCCGCGGCTTGTTCAATATATGTTAGTGGTAGTGGCTACCATTGGGCAGGGGTCATTAGTTGAGACATTTGCGCACATGCGGACGCCGGTGTTAATGTCGGTAGTCAGGGCGTTGGACGGCCTGGCGCTGGGAGCGGTATTTGGCGTGGCCGCCATAATTGGTGTGCTTATTGTCCGGGCGGTGGCGGCTCGAATGGGAAGGAGTCCGGCAGCTAATGAGTGATATTGTTGTTTCAGGCTATTATGGTTTTGCCAACGCCGGTGACGAAGCCATGCTGGCAGCCATGATTGAAGCTCTGACCGACATTGAGCCCAATATTAATATTACCGTTATCTCAGGCGATCCGGACGATACCCGCCGGCGGCACGGCGTGTCAGCCGTCTACCGTCTTAATTATCCGGAAATTGCGAGAATCATGTCCAAAAGCCATTTGCTCATTAGTGGCGGCGGCAGCCTTTTACAGGATGTAACCAGTGACCGCAGTCTGTACTACTACCTGAGTATCATGATGCTGGCCAAGAAGCTGGGCAAGCCGGTCATGCTGTATGCTCAGGGAATCGGGCCGGTGCAGGGCGCGCTGGCAAAGGGGGCCATGCGCTATATTGGCAACATGGTTGACCTTATTACCGTACGCGACGAGGGTTCATTTGAGGAATTGAAGCGGCTGAAAGTAACTGCGCCGCCTGTCTATGTGACGGCCGATCCGGTGCTGGCCATGCACCCGGTAGATAAGCAAACCGGCCGCAGCATTTTGAAAAAGCACGGTCAAGAGGGCGCGGCGCCCCTCGTTGGCCTGTCGGTCCGGGAGTGGAAGGACTGGAGTCATTACAAGCAGGTGCTGGCCCAGGCAGCAGACATGATGGTGGAGGAACTGGGCGCCCGGGTGGTGTTTCTACCTATGCAATGGCCTGACGACCTCAGTGTTTCCCAAAAAATTGCCGCCCGGATGAAAAATAAAGCCGGGGTGCTGCCTGGTGAATATACGACAAGTGAGTTGTTATCACTTGTCGGCAACCTGGACCTGTTAATCGGCATCAGGCTGCATGCGCTTATTTTTGCGGCAGTCATGCATGTGCCGATGGCAGGTATATCGTACGACCCGAAAATTGACCGGTTTCTTGAAACCATTGGCGAAAAGCATGCCGGCACACTTAAAACAGTAACTGTTGACGGCTTGATGGCCAGGATACGCCGGCTCTGGGCTGAACGCAAACAGCCCAACCGGGAACGGGAAGAACGTATCAGTAATTTGCATAATAAAGCGTTTCAAAACGCCGAACTGGCGCTAAGCCTGGTGAAAGAGCGAGGGAGGTAGCGGTAGTGAAGTGGACATGGCTGCGGGACTATTTGGGAATTACTCTGGGGACGGTGATTACCGCTCTGGCTCTAAACATTTTTTTAATTCCTAATAAAGTCGCGGCTGGTGGCGTAAGCGGTCTGGCCACTGTTTTTCACCATGCTTTCGGATTTCCGGTAGGCATGACTATGCTGGCCCTCAATGTTCCCTTATTTTTAGCCAGCGTCAAAATACTGGGAACCAGATTCGGCATTAATACACTGTATGGCGCAGCCGTACTGAGTGCAGCTGTTGACCTTACCGCCCCCTATACGCCGGTATTGACCAGCGACCTGCTGTTAAACTCGCTGTATGGCGGTGTAGTGTCAGGGGTTGGCATGGGGCTGGTGTTTAAGTTTAGAGGGACTACCGCCGGTACCGACCTGGCGGCGGCCATAATCAACAAACTGACCGGCATCAGCGTGGGGCAGGCGCTCTTAGGTGTGGATTTTTTTGTGATCACGCTGGCCGGCATTATGTTTAAAAGTGCTGAATTATCATTATATGCACTTATTTCTTTATTTGTTACCACGCAAATCATCGACTTGGTGCAGGAAGGTCCCAGCGCGGCCAAAGCTTTTTTCATTATGTCCTGCTCGCCTGATGCGGTGTCTGACGCTATCATGACCGAACTCGGACGCGGCGTTACTTTGTTAGCCGGGTGCGGCGCCTATACCAAGTCTGAGCGCAATGTCGTATTCTGCGTGGTCAGTACCAGCGAGGTTTCCCGTCTGAAAGACCTGGTGTACCGCATTGACCGCCAGGCTTTTGTTATTGTCGCCGACGCGCATGAGGTGCTGGGCGAAGGCTTTGGCTCTTACCAAGGCAGAAGATTATAAAAAGACCACAGGAGGTTGAAGGAATGTCACAAACATTAACCCCGGAGCAGCTAAGCCAGCTTGCCGGCCGGGCCAAATCCATCAGGCGCAATATTATCAGTATGGTTACTGAAGCTAAATCAGGCCATCCCGGCGGTTCGCTGTCGGCAGCCGATATTTTGTCTGTGCTGTACTTTGCTGAGATGAATGTTGATCCGGCTAAGCCGCAGGACCCTGACCGCGACCGCTTTGTGCTGTCAAAGGGGCATGCCGCGCCGGTACTGTACGCCACCCTGGCTGAGAAAGGGTATCTGCCGGTGGAGGAACTTTTTACGCTGCGTAAAATTAACAGCCGTCTGCAAGGCCATCCGGATATGAAAGGCATTCCCGGCGTTGATATGTCGACAGGTTCTTTGGGACAAGGCCTGAGCGCGGCTAGCGGCATGGCCCTGGCGGCCAGGCTGGATGCCAGAAATTACCGGGTATACGCGCTCTTGGGCGATGGTGAGCTGGAAGAAGGCCAGGTATGGGAAGCCGCTATGTTTGCCGCTCACTATAAATTGGACAACCTTACAGCCTTTGTTGACTTTAACGGCCTGCAAATTGACGGACCGGTCGACCAGGTAATGTCGCCGCTGCCCATTCCGGAAAAGTGGCAAGCCTTCGGCTGGCATGTGCTGGTCATTGACGGCCATGACTATAACGCCGTCTATGACGCCATTCAGGAAGCTAAAACAGTAAAAGGCAAGCCGACCATGATTGTTGCCAAAACAGTCAAAGGCAAAGGCGTCTGCCAAATGGAAAATGTCGTTGATTGGCACGGCAAAGCGCCCAGCCGTGAAGAGTGTGAAAAGTTTCTGGCAGACCTGGAAGGTATCGAGGAGGTAAAATAGATGGCTAATCAATTAGCAACCCGTGAAGCCTATGGTCTGGCTTTGAAAGACCTGGGCGGCCGTAATAAAAATGTTGTGGTGCTGGACGCCGACTTGTCCAAATCCACTAAAACCAATGTATTTGCCAAAGCCTTTCCCGACCGGTTCTTTAATGTCGGCATTGCCGAGCAGAACTTGATGGGGGTGGCTGCCGGCCTTGCCGCCGCCGGCAAAATTCCTTTTGTTTCTACTTTTGCTATGTTTGCTACAGGCCGGGCGTTTGAGCAAATTCGCAATTCTATCTGCTACCCCAAGCTCAATGTCAAAATTGCCGCCACTCATGCCGGCCTGACGGTAGGCGAGGACGGTGCGTCCCACCAGTCCGTTGAAGATATCGCCATCATGCGGGCTTTGCCCAATATGACCGTTATTGTGCCGGCTGACGCGACCGAGACCAGGCAGGCTATTGACTTTGCCGCCGAACATAAGGGGCCTGTGTACATCCGGTTGGGACGGGCGGCTGTGCCCAATGTCTTTGGGGAAGCGTACGAGTTTGGTATCGGTAAAGCCGTGCCGCTGATTGACGGCACAGACGTAACCATTATTGCTTGCGGCGTTATGGTTGCGCCGGCCCGTCACGCTGCCGAACACCTTGTGGCCGAGGGCATAAGCGCCCGGGTGCTGAATATGGCGTCGATTAAGCCGGTCGACACCGGGGCGATCATTGCCGCCGCCCGTGAAACCGGCGCTGTTGTGACGTGCGAAGAACACACCGTCATCGGCGGCCTGGGCAGTGCGGTGGCCGAAGTGCTGGCCGAGTATGCGCCGGCGCCGCTGGAACGGGTAGGTGTTATGGACACTTTCGGGGAATCGGGCACACCTGACGCCTTGCTCAAAAAATATAATCTTACCGAGGAAGCCATAGTAGCTGCCGCTAAAAAGGCAGTAAGCCGCAAATAAGCGAGATAAAAAATATAAGTGAGGCCGCCCATGCATATGTATTATGTATGGGTGGCCTTTTTTCGGGAAAGGAGGCAATGACGTGAACTCCTGGAAAATAATACACCTGGGACGGCGGATGCTTAGGAAGGCCGGAATCGCGATACTCGGCTTGCTGGCGCTGGTAAAGGCTGGCGGCGCCTTGTCTACCGCTGCGTCCATGCTGGTGTCGCTGGCTGTGTACGCACTGGCTTTTGGCGGAAAATTTGCCCTGGGGTTTGTGTTATTGCTGCTGGTACACGAACTGGGTCATGTCATTGCCTCCCGTATTGTTGGCCTTAGAGCCAGCGGGCCGACCTTTATTCCCTTTATCGGTGCGGTCATCAGTCTGAACCGGGCGCCCGTCAACGCCAAAATGACGGCCAATATCGCGATCGGCGGTCCGGCGGCCGGGACCTTGAGCGCGCTCATATGCCTGGTATTTTACCTTTGGAGTGACAGCATGCTGATGCTGGTGCTGGCTTATACCGCGTGCCTGCTTAATCTGTTCAACCTTATTCCCTGTGCGCCTCTTGACGGCGAACGCATTGCCGCCGCCGTTTCGCCACGCCTGTGGTGGATTGGCAGTATTGTTATTGGGATGGTGTTTCTCTATACGCATAATATACTTGTTCTGATCGTTTTTTTATTTTCCCTGTTCGAGTTATGGCGGGGCGAAGAGTTACGGGATACCGGCTATTATCAATTGACAGCCGCGCAGCGCCTGCGTGTGGCCTGGTGGTATTTTGGCCTGCTGAGCGTGCTGGGAGTTACGACGTTGTATGTCATGGATTTGTTGAAATAGTTTTTGTATGTAACATCATGGAAAAAATTAGCAATAAATAAATCAATATTGTAAAAAGAGGAGGTTTTTCGTAACTAATGTCGAATAACAACTAACTGAGTGTCTTGGAATTTATACAGGAGGTACTGCAGTATTGATCTACATGAGTGAAGTGTCGAAAGTATACAGTAACGGCTCGGTTGCGTTGGCAGATGTTACCGTCGAGATTGGCAAAGGCGATTTTGTCTTCGTAGTTGGTCCGAGCGGCGCCGGCAAGTCGACATTCATTAAACTTATTTTCAGAGAAGAACTACCCACCAGCGGGCGGCTGGTAGTTAACGGGCGCAACGTGGTTGACATGGCGCCCGGTGAAGTACCGTACCTACGGCGGGGGTTGGGTATTGTATTCCAGGACTATCGTCTGCTGCCTAATAAAACTGTTTATGAAAACGTGGCCTTTGCCATGCAGGTTATTGAAGCGCCACGGCGGGAAATGCAAAAACGGGTTCATAATGCGCTTGATTTAGTAGGACTCAGGCACAAGGTGCGCACCTACCCTTCCGAATTATCAGGCGGTGAGCAGCAGCGGGTGGCTATTGCCCGGGCAATTGTCAATAGCCCGGTTGTCGTCATTGCCGATGAACCGACAGGTAATTTGGACCCTGACACTTCATGGGAGATTATGAAAGTATTTGATACAATTAACAAGGCGGGGACCACCATTATTATGGCTACTCATGACAAAACGGTAGTTGACGCCATGAAAAAACGGGTTATCGCCATAGAAAAAGGCCGTATCGTCCGTGACCAGGTGAGAGGGGTATACGGCTATGAAGATTAGGACGTTCGAGTACTTCATACGGGAGGCCATTATCTCACTGCGCCGCAACAGTCTCATGAGCATTGCATCGGTGAGCACGGTGGCGCTGTCACTGCTCATTTTAGGTATGTTTCTCATCATGGTGCTTAATCTCAACCATATTGCCTCTACCCTGGAAAACCAAGTGCAAATCACTGTTTATCTTGAAGACGGCTTATCTGACCGGGATATGCGGGAAATCGGCGCCAGGATTACCAAGCTTCCCGGTGTTACCCAGGTCATGTTTATCGATAAAGAACAGGCCATGGTTAAATTTAAAGAGCGTTTAGGCGAGCAGCAAGGGTTGCTTACAGCTCTCGGGGATACCAACCCGTTGCCCAACTCTTTTGAAGTCAAGGTAGACAAGCCGGAATATGTTAAGCCGGTGGCGCAGGCGGCAGGTCAGTTAAAAGGCGTGGAAAATGCCAAATACGGTCAGGAAATTATCGAGCAAATGTTCAATCTGACTAAAATGATCCGGATATTCGGGCTGGTCCTTATTGTGTTTCTGGCCCTGGCGGCATTATTTATCATTGCTAATACCATCAGGATTACCGTGTTTGCCAGACGCAAGGAAATTGGGATTATGAAGTATGTCGGCGCCACCGACTGGTTTATCCGGTGGCCGTTTATGATTGAAGGTGTGATATTAGGCTTTAGCGGGGCATTGTGCGCCGTGTTGATTTTAAGCCAAATGTACAGCACGCTTACCGAAAAAGTTTACGAATCACTGGCATTTTTGCCGCTTATTCCTAAATACCCGTTTTTAAACCGTATCAGTATTGTGCTGTTGGTAGTAGGCACGGCTATTGGCGCGCTGGGCAGCACCATTTCGCTGCGCCGTTTTATGAAAGTATAAAAAATTGTCGTTGTGAGAGGCGCCTGGTGCTCAAGCAGCAGCATCAGCAGGAAGGGAAAAAAGCGGGATTGCTTCACTGGCGTTCGCAATGACGGTGGAGAAGGGGATTCTTACGGTAGAAGAATGATACCATTCCCTTCGTCATTGCGAGCACCGTTGCCTCTGAGACCGTATTCGAAGCAGTAAGTCAATGAATGGTGCTTAGTCAGGCATTACGGCATCGCAGCGTGGCAATCTCCTGCCCCGGCGCATTGCAAGTAGCGCGCAGCGGTGTGGCAATCCTACGGGGTTGTCAGCAGTAGTATGGGAGGGAGAATTTTGTCTGCAAAACGTTTATTTTCATTAGTGCTGGTTGTACTACTGGCTGCCAGTGTACTGGGCACGGCGCTGGCTAATGAGATTGAGCAAAAACAGCGCCAGCTGGAAACCATTCAACAGCAGATGGAAGTCCAGCAAAATCGTGCTGCTCAGGCCCAACAAAAGGTTGACAGCGTATCTGAGCAACTGCGGGTTATCCAAACCGACCTGGATACCGTCACCGGTGAATATAACGTTATTTTGTCCAAGCTGGCGGCAACCGAGCAGCAGATCACGGCAAATACCGAAATACTGGCCAAAGTAGAAAAGAACCTGGCTGAGCGCAGTCAGATACTTAACAAGCGGATGCGGGACATTTATGAAAACGGTCAGGTAAATTATCTGGATGTATTGTTTGGCGCTGCTGATTTTGCTGATTTTACTACCAGAGCTGACTTGCTCAAGCGGGTGGTTAATCAGGATTTGACGCTGGTTGCTCAGGTAAAGGCCGAACGCGAGCTGGTTGTTCAGAAACGGGCCGAACTTGAGCGCGACAAGGCGGCAATGGTTGAGCTTAAGCAGCAAGCGGCTGCGAAGAAAGCTGCGATCGAGTCCCGCAAAACTGAGCGGGAAACGGTACTGAACGCGGCCGTCAGTGAGCGGGATACCGCTGAACGGGCATATCAGGAACTTATGGAAACGTCACGCCAGATTGAGCAAATGCTTCGCAATGTCCAGTCCGGCGGCAGGAACGGAGCGGCAGGTGGCAGCGGCGCCATGATGTGGCCGGCATCAGGCCCGATTACTTCGCCGTTCGGCTGGCGGACCCACCCCATTTTCGGCACGCAGATTTTCCATACCGGTATTGATATTGGCGCCGACTATGGCGATCAGGTCGCGGCTGCCGACAGTGGTGTTGTTGTCTATAGCGGCTGGATGGGGGGATACGGCAAGGCGGTCATTATTGACCACGGTGGCGGTATCTCGACATTGTATGCCCATAACTCCGAACTGTTAGTGGAAGAAGGCGCCAGGGTACGCAAAGGCCAGATCATTTCCCGCGTCGGTTCGACCGGCTATTCGACCGGGCCGCACCTTCATTTTGAAGTGCGTGAAAACGGCTCACCCGTAAGTCCGTTCAGCTATCTTCCTTAATTTACCCGCTGTCCGGCAGGGAGATGTACGCTTCGTCCCGGCTGCTTAGAATATTTATCAAATGTTTGACATATAGTTAAAGGTATATGGATTTCAAAGTAATTAAAACGGGGTTGGAGCGTACGCGCGAACCGTAACGATGCGAAACTCGAACTCACGCTTGCTGCGAGGTGTATTGATTGAGTCGCCGTAAAATTGTCTTTGGCGCAATACTATTAGTGTTGGTTACCTTTATGGCCACGTCGGCCGGATTCTTCTATTTAATGAATGCCTGGTCGTCTGATGTTGTCAGTACGCTCAAAATTATCCGGGCGCTTCATGTTGTTAAGTCCCGCTATGTCGAGGACGTCTCGGTTGATACGCTTATAGCCGGCTCAATCAAAGGCATGGTTAACTCACTGAACGATCCTCATTCGGTATACATGGACCCGAAAATGTTCAAAGACATTATGATTGAAATGGAAGGTTCATTTGGCGGCGTGGGCATTGTTATCGGCACCAGGGATAAAACGTTGACAGTGGTCGCGCCCATTGAGGGCACGCCTGGCGAGAAAGCCGGCATTAAAAGCGGTGATCAGATTATAAAGATTGACGGTCAGGAAACCAAGGATATGGCCATTGATGAAGCTGTCAATAAAATACGGGGACCGGAAGGAAGTCAGGTTGTATTAACAATAAAACGCGGCCAGCAAGTCCAGGATTATACGCTCACACGTTCCAATATTCAAGTCAAAACAGTTGATGGTAAAATGCTAACCGATAAAATTGGCTATGTGCGTTTGACCATGTTTAATGAACATACAGGCAGCGACTTGAAACGCAAACTGCAGGAACTTGAGCAGCAAGGCATGAAGGCTGTGGTGCTTGATCTCAGGGATAACCCCGGCGGACTGCTTGACGAGAGTGTCAAAGTGGCCGGTAATTTTGTGCCCAAGGGGCCGGTAGTCTCAGTCGTTACCCGGGATGGACACCGTGAAACCCATTCGTCGAACCTGGAAGCGCCCAAATATCAGGTGGCAGTGCTGGTAAACGGCGGCAGCGCCAGTGCTTCGGAAATTGTGGCCGGAGCCATTCAGGATACAGGTGCAGGGACATTAATTGGCGCCAAGACGTATGGTAAGGGTTCAGTACAGACGGTAATACGCCTGGATGACGGTTCGGCGATCAAACTCACCATCGCCAAATACCTGACGCCTAAGGACCGCTCTATCAACGGTGTCGGCATTGAACCGGACATCAAGGTTGAACTTCCGGAGAACAAGCAGCCTGGTAAAGATGTTCAGCTTGAAAAAGCCATTGAAGTGTTACAAGGTAAAATATAATAAAAGCAAGATTGCTTCACTACCGTTCGCAATGACGAAAGGTGGCAGCTGTGAGCGCTCTTAATCCTGGTCATTGCGAGCGTAACACAGTGGAGCGTGGCAATCTCAGTAGCCAAGTTACAATTTTAGGTTGGTTTATAGCTAGAGCTATAAACCAACCTTATTGCATTGAGGTGAAACACCGTTATGTTTCCGTGGGCTGATATAACGTTGCTTATAATCCGGGGTGCGCTGGGCCTGGTGTTTGAACCGTCCTTCTGGCTGATTTTGGCGCTGGTAGGATTTCAGTACTGGCAGATGCAAAAACGTCAGCGCCGGATGTTCGGCGTGTACAATTACACTCTGACGCAGCAAGTGCTGCTGGCCGGATTTTACGGTCTTGTCGGCGGCATAACCGGCAGTTGGCTGCTTACCCTTGTCGGCGTTACTTTGAACCAGCTTGGCCTGCACTATATCTGGCCGGTGGCCTTGGCGCTCATGCTCGTCAATATGCGGTTTTTGTGCTTTGCCTATGCCGGCGGTCTGGTGGCCTTGTCCAACGTGCTGTTTGGCTGGCCGGACGTCAACGTGCCGCAGGTGCTGGCGCTCGTGGCTGCGCTGCACATAACCGAGAGTTTGCTTATTGCGATGAGCGGCGGCTATAGTGCTATGCCGCTCATCCTTAAAAAAGCCGATGGCCGCCTGGTCGGCGCCTTCAGTCTGCAAAATTTTTGGCCGCTGCCGTTGGGTATTCTGGCGGCTGTGGCTGTGCCTGAAGGCGGCATTGCCGGCGGTGTTATAAAAATGCCGGAGTGGTGGCCGCTGTTGCCGGTGCTTGAGTCACCGCCGGCCGGCTCCAGTTGGATTTATGTCATGGTGCCGGTAGTAGCGGCCCTCGGCTATACCGACATGGCCGTCGCCAGCTTACCGCACAAGCGGCGGCGGCAATCGGCGCTGCATCTGGCCGTGTATAGCATGATCCTGTTGGCACTGGCCCTCTTATCCGCTAAATTTTCCTGGCTTAAGGGCATAGCTGCCGCACTGTCGCCTGTGGGCCATGAATTTCTCATCCAACTTGACAACCGCCGCGAAATGGCGGGGCCGCCCCGCTTTGTTCCGCCGCCTTACGGTGTCATGGCCCTTGACACTGTCATTGATACGCCGGCTGCTAAAGTTCTTAAGCCGGGCGATATCATTATCAACCTGGCCGGCCTGCCTGTTAACAACCGCTATGACTTGGCGGCGGCTATCAGTTACGCCCCGGAAAATTTCAGCATTACTTTTGAACGCGGCGGCAGGCAGCACGTCAAGAATATCAGGTTTAGGAGCGGCGAGCGGCGTTTGGGTGTTATCCTGGTCCCGGACGGGGATGAGCAGTTTTACGCCGAAATGACCTCCGAACGGTATGGTCTGATTGATTGGTTAAAGGACAAGCTTACACGAAAATAACAGATATAAGGTGATATAGATATGGCGACCACAGTTCCCAAGCTTAATACTGTCTACCACGAAGGCGGCATTCCTTTTAAAGTCGAGTCTCCCTTTGCGCCGACAGGCGACCAGCCTGACGCTATTGTCCGTTTGGCCGCAGGTATCAGGCGGGGCGATACCGCCCAGGTACTACTGGGGGCCACCGGCACCGGCAAAACGTTCACTATGGCCAAAGTAATTGAAGCGGTACAAAAACCCACGCTGGTCATTGCCCACAACAAAACACTGGCCGCACAGTTGGCCAGCGAGTTTAAAGAGTTTTTCCCCAATAATGCCGTTGAATACTTTGTCAGCTATTATGACTATTACCAGCCGGAAGCTTATATTGCCCAGACTGATACCTACATCGAAAAAGACGCCTCAATTAACGATGAAATTGATAAGCTCCGCCACTCGGCTACCAGTTCACTGTTTGAACGGCGGGATGTAATCATTGTCGCCAGTGTGTCGTGCATCTACGGCTTGGGTTCGCCGGACGAATACCGGGGCCTGGTGCTGTCCCTGCGGCAGGGCCAGCTGAAAGACCGGGACGAAATTTTGCGCAAGCTGGTCGATATCCAATATGAGCGTAACGATTACAACTTTACCCGCGGCACATTCCGGGTGCGCGGCGACATCGTTGAAATATTCCCGGCGGCCTATGGGGAAAAGGCAGTGCGGGTGGAGTTGTTTGGCGATGAAATTGAGCGCATTTTGGAGATTGATACCCTGACCGGGGAAATTGTGGCTGAACGCAAGCATATTGCTGTTTATCCGGCTTCCCACTATGTCACCTCCCGCGAAAATATGCTGCGGGCCGTCCGGGACATTGAGGCCGAACTTGAGGACCGCCTGGCCTGTTTGAAGGCTAACGGCAAACTGCTGGAAGCCCAGCGGCTGGAACAGCGCACCCGTTATGACCTGGAAATGATGCTGGAGATGGGCTACTGTTCAGGCATCGAAAACTACTCGCGCCATCTGACCAACCGCCGGCCGGGGGAAGCGCCGTTTACGCTGGTTGATTACTTTCCCGAAGACTTTCTGATTGTGATTGATGAGTCCCATGTTACGCTGCCGCAGCTGCGGGCTATGTACGCCGGTGACCGTTCGCGCAAAGAAGCGCTGGTGGAAAACGGCTTCCGCCTGCCTTCGGCCTTTGATAACCGCCCGTTAACTTTTGAGGAGTTTGTTGACCGCATCAATCAAATTGTTTATGTATCGGCTACTCCGGCCGCTTACGAGCTTAAGGCCGCCAGTCAGGTGGTTCAGCAGATTATCAGGCCTACCGGCCTTGTTGATCCTGAAATCGAAGTACGGCCCATCAAAGGCCAGATGGACGATTTGCTGGAGGAAATTAAACGGCGCACAGCTGTCAACGAGCGGGTGCTTGTGACGACCTTGACCAAGAAAATGGCTGAAAACCTGACTGAGTATTTGAAAGGCATGGGGATCAAGGTCAATTACCTGCATTCGGATATTGCCACAATTGAGCGGGTCGAGATCATCCGTGACTTAAGGACAGGTGTGCATGACGTGCTTGTCGGCATCAACCTGTTGCGGGAAGGTCTTGACATGCCGGAAGTATCGCTGGTAGCCATTCTGGATGCCGATAAAGAAGGCTTTCTCCGTTCTGAAACCTCGCTCATTCAGACAATTGGCCGCGCCGCCCGCAATGCTCACGGCAAAGTCATTATGTACGCCGATACCATTACCGATTCCATGCGCCGGGCCATAAGCGAAACCGAGCGCCGCCGCGCCATCCAGCAGGCCTATAATACCGAGCACGGTATAACTCCCAAAACCATCGAAAAACGGGTTAAAGAACTCATAGAAACCACTAAAGTAGCCGAAACGCCGGCAGATTACAAAGTCGACCGTATCGGCAACATGAGCCGTAACGATATGCTGGAATTGGCCGCCAGCCTGGAAAAGGAAATGCGCCAGGCCTCCAAGCAGCTTGAGTTTGAACGGGCGGCCGAGCTCAGGGACATGATTGTTGAACTTAGGCAAAAAGCCGGCGGCGGACAGCCGCAGGGCAAGGCGCCGGGAAAAGGCAGCAAAACGCCTAAGCGCCAAAAGAAGAAGGACAGGTAATAAATTTGCCACGCTGCGATGCCGTAATGCCTAACTTAGCACGATTCAATGACTTATTGCTTCGAATATGGTCTCATAGCAACGGTGCTCGCAATGACGGGGGAATAGTTACAGTTTCCTCTATCGTCATTGCGAACGCCAGTGAAGCAATCTCGTTTTTGATTCTTAGCTTTTGTGTGCAATTTTTCAAAAACGTTGTAGGAGCTATGTCGACTTATCCGGCGGCTTGGTCATCGGATAAAATATGATTTTACTTTACTTTTGTGGTAATTTTGGCATATTATAAAAGTAGATAGCCCGCGGGGGCAAATTTTTTTGCTTGGGCAACCGAACATACATTCCGATTGGATACACGCCCGGTTATAATTTTACCGTGGCGGAATGCTACCATTATATTAAAAATGCTGGTATAATGAATAAGTCGAATAATTAATAATTGATATTTATTAATATAGAATAGCTTCAAAGAAAGGAAAACGAAATGACAGAAAGTATCATTGTAAAAGGCGCCAGACAACATAATTTAAAAAATATTGACATAACCATCCCGCGCAATCAGTTAGTGGTTATTACCGGCCTGAGCGGTTCAGGCAAGTCGTCACTGGCGTTTGACACGATTTACGCTGAAGGCCAACGTCGTTATGTCGAGTCGCTGTCCGCCTATGCCCGCCAATTTTTAGGCCAGATGGACAAACCGGATGTTGACTATATAGAAGGCTTGTCACCAGCGATATCGATTGACCAGAAAACTACCAGCCGTAATCCGCGTTCAACCGTAGGTACCGTAACTGAGATTTACGACTATCTCCGCTTATTGTTCGCCCGCGCCGGCCGGCCGTACTGCCCCAAGTGCGGCAAGCCGATCAGCCAGCAGACTGTGGAACAAATGGTCGACCAGCTACTGGCCTTGGGTGAAGGGGCCCGCCTGACCATCATGGCTCCGGTGGTGCGCGGCAAAAAAGGCGAACACCAGAAAGTTCTTGAAGACATCCGGAAGAATGGGTTTGTTCGGGTACGGGTGGACGGTGAAATCCGTGATATTACCGATGAAATTAAACTGGAAAAAAATAAAAAGCACACCATTGAAGTGGTTGTTGACCGCATTGTGGTGCGCGACGGCGTGGCCACCCGTCTGGCAGACTCGCTGGAGACGGCGCTTAACCTGGGCGGCGGCGTTGCCAATGTTGATGCCGGCGGCACAAATGAATTGATGTTCAGTCAAAATTTTGCCTGTGTCGACTGCGGCATCAGTCTGCCGGAGATTGCGCCGCGCATGTTTTCCTTTAACAGCCCGTTTGGCGCCTGCCCTGATTGCACCGGTCTCGGCAATAACCTGGAGATTGACCCGTCGCTGGTCATTCCTGATCCGGGCAAGGCGTTTATTGACGGCGTCATTGCGCCGCTCAGCAAAAGCGCCAACTCCTATTTTATGTGCCAACTGGAGGCGGTGCTCGGACAGTATGGACACACCTTGTATGATACGTGGGAAAAGCTGCCTGACAATGTGAAAGACATTATTCTCCGGGGAGCCGGGAATGATAAATTTACCTTCCGCTACGAAAACATGTATGGTGAGTCCAAGACCTACCACTCAACCTTTGAAGGTGTTATTCCGCTGTTGTCCCGCCGTCACCGCGAATCAACCTCCGATTGGGCCCGCGAGGAAATTGAGGAATACATGAGTTCTAAGCCGTGTCCGTCCTGCAAGGGCGCCCGGCTTAAGCCGGAAGCGCTGGCCGTTAAGGTGGGCGGTAGGAACATCTATGAAGTTACCCGTATGACGGTGGCCGACTCGCAAGAGTTTTTCAGCAACCTGGAACTCAGTGAACGCGAGGCGGTCATTGCCAATCAGATTTTAAAAGAAATCAACGCCCGGCTGGGCTTCTTGCTTAATGTCGGGCTGGACTATCTGACACTCGACCGGGCGGCCGGCACGCTCTCAGGCGGTGAAGCCCAGCGTATCCGGCTGGCTACCCAGATTGGCTCCGGCCTGGTCGGTGTTCTCTATATCCTGGACGAGCCCAGCATCGGCCTCCATCAGCGGGACAACAACCGCCTGCTTGACACGTTAAAACACCTCAGAAACCTGGGTAATACGCTGCTGGTTGTTGAGCATGACGAAGATACTATGTATGCTGCCGACCATATTATTGACATCGGCCCGGGGGCGGGCGCCGGCGGCGGCACAGTAGTGGCCCAGGGAACGGTTGAGGAGATAAAGCAATGTGCCGAGTCGGTAACCGGCCAGTACTTAAGCGGACGCAAGGCCATTCCGGTGCCGGCCGTGCGCCGCCAGCCCAACGGCAAGTGGCTGGAGGTCATTAAGGCTAAGGAAAATAACCTTAAAAATTTAAGTGTGCGGTTTCCCTTGGGGGTATTTACCGCTGTTACCGGTGTTTCGGGTTCAGGTAAGAGTACGTTAGTCAATGAAATTTTATATAAGGGGCTGGCCAGTCAACTGTACCGCGGCAGCCACATCCGCCCGGGAGCCCATGACAGTATCCGCGGCATTGAATATATTGACAAAATTATTGACATTAATCAGTCGCCCATTGGCCGCACGCCGCGTTCCAATCCGGCCACTTACACCAGCTTGTTTGATAACATCCGCGAAGTGTTCAGCCAGACGACTGAGGCCAAAATGCGCGGTTACCGGCCGGGACGGTTCAGTTTCAATGTCAAAGGCGGCCGTTGCGAAGCGTGTAAGGGGGACGGCATTATCAAAATAGAAATGCACTTTTTGCCTGACGTGTATGTGCCATGCGAGGTATGTAAAGGCGCCAGGTACAACCGCGAGACGCTGGAAGTCCGCTATAAGGGCAAAAATATTTCCCAAGTATTGGACATGGTTGTTGACGAAGCTGTCGAGTTTTTCCGGAATATCCCCAAGATCCACCGCAAACTGCAAATTTTGCAGGATGTCGGTTTAGGGTATATTAAGCTTGGTCAGCCGGCTACCACCTTATCCGGCGGTGAGGCGCAGCGGATCAAGCTGGCCACCGAATTGGCCCGCCGCAGTACAGGTAAGACTTTATATATTTTGGACGAACCGACTACCGGTCTGCATACCGCCGATATTCACCGCCTGCTCGAAGTGCTGCAGCGGTTGGTTGACGGCGGCGATACCGTTGTAGTTATTGAACATAACCTGGACGTTATTAAGACGGCTGATTATATTATTGACCTGGGGCCGGAAGGCGGGATCCGCGGCGGGACCGTTGTCGCCCAAGGCACACCCGAGCACGTGGCTGCCGTACCTCAGTCCTATACCGGCCAGTTTCTGGCTCCCATCCTGGCGCGTGGCCCGCGACAATAATATAAAATAAGGCGGGCATTTGCCCGCCTTAAAATTTATCTGATTGCTGAGGGTACCAGCATCTGATTGCTGATAAACTGAATATCGATATTTCCCCTACGGAAATAGGGATTATCTAACAGCCGCCTGTGGAAGTCAATGGTAGTTTTGATACCGTCAATGCGGAACTCAGCAAGCGCCCGCTGCATAATCCGGATGGCTTCGCCACGGGTTTTGCCATGGGCGATGACTTTCGCGATAAGAGAATCATAGTACGGCTGAACGACCGAGCCGGCGCATACGCCGCTGTCAACACGCACGTTGGGGCCGCCCGGCTGGTGGTAAAAGCCGATTTGGCCAGGGGAGGGCAGGAAATTCAATTCAGGGTCCTCAGCATTAATCCGGCATTCAATGGCATGAGAATTGACGGTTATGTCTTCCTGTTGCATATTGAGCGGCTGGCCGGCGGCAAGCAGGATTTGTGTTTTTGCCAGGTCAATACCGGTAACCATTTCGGTTATCGCATGCTCAACCTGAATACGCGGATTTATTTCCATGAAGTAGAAATTGCCGGCGTTATCCATAAGAAATTCGACAGTGCCGATATTGGTATAGTGAACACTCTTGGCGGCTTGAACTGCTAATTCGCCGACTTTTTGCCGCATGGCCGGGACCAGAGCGCAAGAGGGGGATTCCTCCAGGATTTTCTGGTTGCGGCGCTGCAGTGAGCATTCGCGTTCGCCAAGATGGATAACGTGACCATAATTATCTGCGACAATTTGCACTTCAATATGCCGGGCGCAACTAATATATTTTTCCAGATAAAACGCTGTACCGGACATAGTGAAATTGGCAAATTTCGTGATCGCGCTGATTAATTCTGTCTCGTTGCCGGCGACAGACATGCCGTGTCCGCCGCCGCCGGAAACAGGCTTTACAATAACCGGGTAACCAATCTGTCGGGCTGCCTGCACTGCTTCCTCAATACTGTTCATTGGAGCGCTGCCGGCAGTCATCGGCAGTCCGGCTGTCCGCATCGCTTCGCGGGCGGCGTCTTTATTGCCTACCTGGCGGATAGTTGCCGCCGCAGGTCCAACAAAGACCAGGCCGGCGTCGGTTACCATTTGGGCAAAATCAGCATTTTCCGATAAAAAGCCATAACCAGGGTGGATAGCATCAGCACCAGCCGTTTTGGCGGCTTCAACTATTGCTGCGCTGTTTAAGTAGCTGTGTTGAGCTTCAGCCGGACCAATACGGACGGCATAATCAGCCAACTTAACATGCAAAGCGTCAACATCGGCGTCAGAATAAACTGCCACCGTTTCAATGCCCAGCTCCTGGCAGGCCCGGATGATTCGGACTGCTATTTCACCGCGATTGGCGATTAGTAGTCGTTTGAACATCGTTTAGACCTCCATTTGCAATTATAGTTGCCCAAGGCGGGTTGCGACTTGGGTCTAATGACCAGATTATACTACCAGATATAAATTTCGGCAATAGATTTTGTGCATGTATACATGATATTATTATAATATATAGTATCCAATAAAGATTTACAGGCGTGTTGTTAGTATAAGCGTAAGTCAAGCGCCAGCGGTGGAGCGTTACTAACAACACGCCTAGAAAAAAATCTTTATCGGATTTCATATAGTAGATAAAATATGCGAGGTGACCGGTCATTTCTGTCATAAGTCCGGAAGTAGAGGAAAAACTTGCCTTGTTGCCTGATAAGCCGGGCGTGTACCTGATGAAAGACGATAAAGGCCGGATTATCTATGTCGGCAAAGCCGTCAACCTGAAGAACCGGGTACGCTCTTATTTTCAGTCAAGCCGCAATCATTCGCCCAAAGTGCTGGCGTTGGTGGCGCGCATCGCCGACTTGGAATATATTATTACGGCCTCGGAAATTGAAGCGCTCATCCTGGAATGCAACCTGATAAAAAAGCACCGTCCCAAATACAATATCAGCCTGCGGGACGACAAAACCTATCCGTATATTAAAATCACCAACGAAGACTATCCCCGGGTGTATGCTACCCGCAAAGTGCAAAAAGACGGCGCGCGCTATTTTGGCCCTTACACCAGTGCCGGGGCGGTGCATGAAACACTGCGGCTGTTAAAATCGCTGTTTCCCCTGCGCTCCTGCCGGAATCTTGACGCCAAGCGCCCCTGTCTTGAACACCACATCAAACGGTGTCTGGCACCGTGTACCGGTAATGTTGATAAAGCCGCCTACGGCGAAATGATAAAAGCCGTAAGCCTGCTGCTTGAAGGACGCAGTGATGCCGTTGTAAAAAACTTGAAGCGGCGCATGGCGGAAGCGGCTGAAAAACTGGAGTTTGAGCAAGCGGCCAGATTGCGTGACCAACTGGCTGCCGTTGAAAAGGTCATTGAAAAGCAGAATATTGTGACCGGCAGCGGCGACCAGGACGCTATTGGCTTGGCCCGGTCGGCAGCCGGGACATGTGCTCAGGTATTTTTCATTCGCAGCGGTAAAATGGTGGGGCGGGATCACTTTATGCTGGCCGGTGGCGAGCATGAAACCGACGAAGATATTTTGGCGGCGTTTGTCAAACAGTATTACAGCCAAGCCGCCTTTATTCCCCGGGAAATCCTGCTGCCGTTTGAGCTTGCTGAGCAGCACCTGCTGGCCGAATGGCTAAGCAGTGTCAAAGGCGGCCGGGTGCAAGTTGAAACACCCAAGCGCGGCACAAAAAAAGACTTAGTCAACATGGCCGCCGGTAATGCCGCGACTGTGCTGGAAGAACAAGCCGCCCGGCTTGAAGCCGATACGGACAAGACCGCCGGGGCGGCGGCCGAACTGGGACGGCACCTGGGATTGCCGGCAGCGCCGGAACGGATTGAATGCTTTGATATTTCACATATTCAAGGCTCGGAGACTGTGGCTTCGATGGTCGTGTTCGAAGGGGGCCAACCCAATAAGAACGAATATCGCCGCTATAAGCTTAAAACAGTCGAAGGTAAGCCTGACGACTTTAAATCCATGCAGGAAGTGGTAGGGCGGCGTTACCGTGACGCCTTGGGAAAAGGGCCTGTTCCAGACCTGATTATTATCGACGGGGGCAAAGGCCAATTGAACGCGGCGCTGCCCGTCATCCGCGCTGCCGGCCTTATTGAAGTGCCGGTTGTTGGCTTGGCCAAAGAATTTGAGCATATTTTCCGTGAAGGTATCAGTGAACCGCTCATATTGCCGCGTCATTCCCAAGCGCTCTATCTGGTGCAGCGTATTCGCGACGAAGCTCACCGTTTCGCCATCACTTATCACCGCAAACTGCGCTCCAAGCGCAATATGGTATCGGTGCTTGACCACATCCCCGGCATTGGCAGCAAACGCCGCAAAGCGCTGTGGGACCACTTTGGCAGCCTGGCCAAAATTAAAGCCGCCGAAGTGGAAGAACTTGCTGCCGTTCCAGGCATGACCACACCGGCCGCTGAAGCCGTGTATACATTTTTCCGCACCCAAACGCTTTAGTAAGCCGTGCTCACTGTATTTGGCCCGCATGACGAAAAATACCATAATTTATTGCGGAGACCAACAGTGACATGGCAATTCCGGAGGCGGCAGACCGCGGTCACGGGGACGGGTTCTGGTGACAAAGGCAATGGTTCCTTTCATTTTGTTTTTATCGAATTTGCATTATATTAGTATAAATAGTATAATATAGCAAGCAGTTTGATGATTAAAAAGGAGTGGGTTTCGGTGGAACAATACAAGTGTATGGTGTGCGGCTATATTTATGATCCGGCTCAGGGCGATATGGACCATGGCGTTAAACCAGGAACCGCGTTTGCGGACGTGTCCGATGACTGGCAATGTCCGGTCTGTGGAGTAGGCAAGGATCAGTTCGAAAAAATTTAATACTAGAAAAAATTTAATACTATATGAAATCCAATAAAGATTTTTTTCTAGGCGTGTTGTTAGTAACGCTCCACCGCTGGCGCTTGACTTACGCTTATACTAATAACACGCCTGCAAATCTTTATTGGATACTATATAGCCAAAATAAAGAAGCCGCGCACTTGAGGCGCGACTTTCTTTATTTTTAGTGGGTAATCTTACTCAAATGAGGTAACCAGTCCCGGTTAAGCATTAACTGCAGCAGGCGGTAATCCCAATCCAGGCCGTCGTCTAACGCTTTTCGGAACATGAGGGCGACGTCAAGCTGGTAAGACTGGTGCAAGGCACTGAGCAGGGCCATTTGAGCGCCTTTAGCCAGAGTGCCGACGGCAATCGCAATTTCCTGATCGGTCAGGCGGGCGTCATCAGGTATATTGAGTGGTGAACTATGTAGATTGCGCCTAACAAATTTTAATGCCGGAGTATGGCCGTCGCTGCCGGTGAGTTTGTCTTCGGCTTCAGCGACAGTCATTTCGGTATGCTTATCAATTGCTTCTTTAATGAGCGCTTTAAGCTCAGAGTCGTTGGCATGATTGTATAAGACCTGCAGTACGGCAGCGTTAAAACGGCCTTGAGCGATTATACCGTACAGTCCGGCGGCTTCAATATAGTTAAGTGGCTCTTTGTCAAACACCAAGTTCATGATATTGCGGGTTTGTGAACTGACTTTGTCCATTACAGTCATAGTATACCTCCTGCATTGAGTTTTTTTACCTAATTGTAATATAGACAAGCTGATAAAATTTATACCTTGATTACGTCGCTGGCAGGATTTTGTCCGATAAAAAAGAATTTGAACAAGGTATATGCGTTATCATTCAGGAGGTCTAATGATGAATATAAATAGCTTGAGAACTGCTGCTAGAGAGAAGTTTCGCGGGGCGTGCCGGGTTTGCCCGATATGTAACGGGGTGGCCTGCGCCGGTGAAGTTCCGGGAATGGGGGGGCTGGGCACAGGTTCAGGTTTTTGCCACAATATACAAGCTTTGGCCGAATGTCGCCTTAATTTACGAACTGTACATAGTGTGAAAAATCCCGATTTATCCTGCCGCATTTTTGGTATTGATCTTGCAATGCCGGTAATTGGCGCAGCGATCGGGGGAATTGCTTTGAATATGAACGGCGCTGTTACCGAAGAAGAATACGCCGACGCCATTGTTACCGGCTGTCGTAAGGCTGGCGGCATTGGCATGACGGGGGACGGACCCAACCCTGTAGTATTTGACACCGGCTTGGCCGCTATTAGTAAAGAACAAGGATGGGGAATACCTATTATCAAACCGCGCGAAACCGACAAGGTTGTTGAATTGGCCAAGCGGGCCGCCGATGCAGGCGCTCCGGCTTTTGGCATGGACATTGACGCGGCCGCTCTTGTTAATATGACTAATGCCGGACAGCCGGTAGGCCCAAAAACCATTCAAGAACTAGAATACATCAAAAACCATACTAGCATTCCCTTCATTGTTAAAGGAATTATGACGCCTGATGATGCAGAATCCTGCTGGCAGGCCGGCGTGGACGCTATTGTCGTGTCCAATCACGGTGGACGGGCGCTTGATCATACACCGGGCACAGCTGAAGTTTTGCCGTATATTACTGAAGCTGTTAAAGGTAAAATGACAGTGCTGGTGGACGGTGGCATCAGAAGCGGCGCCGATGTACTGAAAATGCTGGCTTTAGGCGCAGATGCCGTACTGCTGGGGCGGCCGCTTGCCATTGGCGCCGTGGGCGGCGGTGCAGACGGCGTAGCCTTGGTTTTAAACAAAATAAAGACTGAACTTAACGCTGCGATGCTGCTGACGGGAACAGCGCAGGTCAGTGATGTGCCGGTGGAAATTTTATGGTAAAACCAAAAGCGCTTTATTATAAGCTTATCACTACCGGATGGGGGCAGGTTGCCGCGGTGTGGTCTGATGGTGGCTTGTGGGAGCTTGGGTTCCCCCGTCCTGATGGAAAAACTGCACTGGCCGACATTCGTGCCCAAAATATTGTCAAGTTGGATAAAGGAAATGACGCTTGGCTGTGGTCTGAGCAACTGGCGCAAGAGTTAGGGACTTATTTTCGCGGTTTTCCGGTAACTTTCACCGTGCCGATTGATTGGCGGTGTTACAGCCCGTTTCAGACAGCAGCTCTCAAGTATACGGCCGCTATTCCGTACGGAACAACTGTTAGCTACCAGACGGTTGCACAGGCTGTCGGTAGTCCCAAGGCCGCCAGGGCGGTCGGGGGCGCCATGCACAGCAACCGTACGCCACTGGTTGTGCCTTGCCACCGGGTGGTGGGCTCAAACGGCAGCCTCACCGGCTTCGGCGGCGGCCTGGACATGAAAAAAGCACTGCTGTTGCTGGAAAGTCAAAAAGAATAATAATGCAATAACGCAAGGCCTGACCCCCTTTAAAAATTTTGTCCTTTGGGATATAATAATTATTATTGGTGGCAAACTGGAAAACTGTTTTGCGCACCAGGAGGGTGGAGAACGCGGTGACTGGTTTTTTGCTGCGGATTATAGTTAATGCGGTAATTTTAATTGTGGTGGTAGCTGAGCTGCCAGGTATTTTTGTCGATACGTTGGGTGGAACATTGCTGGGAGCCGTTATTGTCGGCTTGGCTAACGCTGCCATCAGGCCGGTATTGGCCATTGCCGCATTGCCGTTTAATGCGCTGACGTTAGGCGGTATTACTTTCATGACTAACATTTTTACGCCCTTAATGGTCGTTAAGGCGCTGCCGGGGATTCAAATCTCGAGTGCAGTGATGTCTGCGGCAGGGATTTTGCTGATGACTTTATGCAGTTTTACTCTGACTAAAGTAATACATGACCGGTAAGGTTACAGGAATTTTGCGCAGAGCGAAATTCCTGTTTTTTTACCAGGCTTCCCAATGGAAAGGAGAGCTATATGCCGATAAAACTTATTGCTTTGGACTTGGACGATACGTTGTTAGACAGCAAACTTGCTGTTTCTCCCCGGGCGCACGACGCCATCCGTCAAGCGGTGGCGCGCGGGGTCACTGTAACGATAGCAACCGGGCGCATGTACCGGTCGGCACTGCCGTATGCCAGGCAACTGGGCCTTGATGTGCCGCTGATCACTTATAACGGTGCGCTTATTAAGTCAAGTCTGTCGGAGGAGACGCTGTTTCACCAGCCGATCAAGACAGAGCTGGCCGATCAGGTGCTAAGCCTGTGCCGGGAGCGGGGCTGGTATGTCCAGAACTATGTTAATGATGAATTGTATGTCAGGGAACTTGACGAATATGCCAACTATTATTCCCGCATGTCCGGTGTGCCGGCGATTGCTGTGGGTGACAGGCTGTATGACGGGCGGCAGAGTCCTACCAAAATGCTGGTAATGGCGGGTAAAGAGGATATTGGTAAAATATACGACACTTTTAAAGCCGTGTTTGGCCCGCGGCTTAGTATTGTTACTTCCAAGCCGACTTTTATAGAAATAACCGATCCGGCGGCCAATAAGGGGCGCGCGTTGGCATTTTTGGCCGATAAACTGCAGGTTAAGCAAGAGGAAGTCATGGCCCTTGGCGATAGCGGCAATGATATCGAAATGCTCAAATATGCCGGCTGGGGGGTAGCTATGGGCAATGCCAGCGCGGCGGTTAAAGCGGTTGCCCGGCTTGAAACGCTGGGTAATGATGCCGACGGGGTGGCTGAAGCTATTGAAAAATATGTATTAGCATCGGAAGGGTGACCGGCATGGAGGTGCCTGTCACCCGCCTGCGGCCGGTTCCATTTTGCAGTTCCCGTTAATAAAATGACGGGAACTGCTTTTTGCTTTTTTCCCCATACTAACCTATAATTAAATTATATGTGTAAGCTCTAACAGTCGGTCCAGCCTTGGTGAATAGTTTTTATAGCGGCTGACGTGGATACTAGGTTATGAAAAGTCGAGGTGTAAACGATGGCGATAGATAACTTTCGTCTGGTAATAATTACCGGAATGTCAGGCGCAGGCAAGTCGCAGGTGGTACGGGCGATGGAGGATTTGGGCTATTTTTGTGTTGATAATCTGCCCCCCATGTTAATACCCAAATTTGCTGAGCTGTGCGCTCAGTCCGGGGGGAAAGTTTCTAAGATTGCGCTGGTTGTCGATATTCGCGGCGGCGAGTTTTTTGACACACTTGTCCAGGTGCTCGAAGGTATGGAAAAACAGGGGTATATCTATGAAATATTGTTTTTGGAGGCGTCTGACGCCACTATTATCCGCCGGTACAAGGAAACCAGGCGCCGTCACCCCATGGCGCCGCACGGCAGAATCAGCGAGGGAATTAACCGCGAACGCGACCGGTTGGAACAAATCCGGGGGCGGGCAACCCACATAATTGATACTTCAGGCTTGGCAACAGCAGAGCTTAGAGGAAAGATAACGGCCTTGTTTGCTGAAGAACGCGAACATGAGCGCATGACAGTTACCGTAGTGTCGTTTGGTTTTAAATACGGCATTCCGCTGGATGCCGATATGGTGCTTGATGTCCGCTTTCTTCCGAACCCGTTTTATGTAGAGTCGCTACGCCGTAAAAGCGGCCAGGAACCGTTGGTGGGCGAGTATATTTGGAAATGGCCGGTTACTCAGCAGTTTATGGAGAAACTGTCAGGTCTTATTGATTTTCTTGTTCCCCACTATGTTAAAGAAGGCAAGAGTCAGCTGATTATTGCCATCGGCTGTACCGGCGGTTTGCACCGTTCGGTGTTTGTCGCCGAGAAAATGTTTGAATATCTTAAAGGCAAAGGGTTCAAGGTAAATGTTGAACACAGAGATATAAAACATAACATCATTGAATAGAAGCGGTAGAGTACAAGTCCGGAGGATGTTGGAAATGTCTATATAAGCGTTTTAACATTCTCGTGAGGTGATGATATGCATTTTTTGAAGTGGCTGTATCCGGGTATGAAATTCAAGCGCTGGATGTTGCTGTTTTCGGCAGGTGTTATTTTAGCCAGTATCGGTTTGGCTATTATTTTTAACTATAAATATATCGGGCTGGTTGAAGAGGCTATTTTCCGGCTGTTTTATTTGACGACAGGCAGCTATTATTACGCTGTGACTGCCATTGCCGGTTCAGGTATCGTCGTGCTGGGCATCGGTATCATGCTGGTTGCCACGCGACAGATCATCAGGTCGGTAATCAGCGTGCTGGTGCCGGAAGGGTCAGATAAACTTGTGGAGATCATTTTTGAAAAACGTAAGCTCAACCGCGGCCCGGCGGTAACCGTTATTGGCGGCGGTACCGGGTTGTCGGTGCTGTTAAGAGGGATTAAGAGTATTACCAGTAATATTACTGCCATTGTTACGGTAGCTGATGATGGCGGGTCGTCCGGCCGCCTGCGGGAAGACCTGGGCATTATTCCCCCGGGAGATTTGCGTAACTGCCTGGTGGCGCTGGCTGATACCGAGCCGTTGATGGAAAAATTGTTTCAACACCGGTTCGGAGGCCATGGCGAATTGGCCGGGCACAGTTTCGGCAATCTGTTTATTGCTGCCATGGCTGAGATTGTCGGCGATGTCGAGTTGGCACTCAAAGAATCCTGTAAAGTTCTGGCCGTACGGGGGCAGGTGCTGCCGTCCTCAACCGAACGTATCCGGCTGGTGGCCGAAATGACTGACGGCTCAGTGGTGCAGGGCGAGTCGCAAATTCCGCTGGCAGGCAAACAGATAAAACAGGTATATATCAGACCGGAAAATGTCAGGCCGGTCAAAGGCGCAGTGGAAGCCGTCAACGAGGCCGATGTCTGCATCCTGGGGCCGGGTAGCTTGTATACCAGTGTGCTGCCCAATTTGCTGGTTAAGGACATTGCCGCGGCACTGCGGGAGAGTGACGCTGTTAAAATTTATATATGCAACGTTATGACCCAGCCGGGTGAAACCGATAACTACAGTGCATCTGACCATATTAAGGCCATTATTGATCACATTGGTCCGGGTTGCATTGATATTGCTGTTGTTAATGTGCAGGAGGTAGCGCCTGAGCTGCGCGAAGTGTATGCGCAGCAGGGCGCTTACCCGGTAGTGCCGGACATTGATGCCATTGAGGCGCTCGGGATTAAAGTAGTAAAAGCCAACCTCATCAGCGAAACCAACTTGGTGCGGCATGATCCGGTGCGACTGTCGCGCACCATCATGTCGATGGTGTATGATCTTAAAATTAACTCTGACCGGATGCGGCTGCTTGATTATTATATAATGGCTGAAAGCATTAAAAAATTAAAAGATTAACCAAAGGACTGACGCTCTTGTCATTTTCAACCGAAGTTAAAAATGAACTGGCTCGCGTAACCGGTGAGCATGACTGCTGCTATGCCGCCGAGCTGGCGGCGCTCATCCGGATGGGCGGAGCCATGTCAATAGGCGGCAATTCCAATTTAGGCATTAATTTTAGCAGCGAAAACGCCGCTGTCGCCCGCAAAGTGCTTAGTCTGATAAAACGTCATTCTGATATTAAAACCGAAGTGGTAGTAACCCGGGGCCGGCGGCTTAAAAAAAATAATACCTACCATGTGAGGGTAATTCCGTCGCCGGGTGTAAATCAACTTTTGGCAAGCCTGGGAATCATGCGTGGCGATAGCCTCAATGTCCAGTCAGACAGTGGTATTCTCCGTAAAGCCTGCTGCCGCCGGGCTTATTTACGCGGCGCCTTCTTGGGCGGCGGCTCGGTCAACCGTCCCGAAGGTTCCTATCATTTGGAATTGGTGACAGGCAATGCAGAATTAGCTAAGTCACTGGTGAAGATTATGAGGTCGCTCAGTCTGCCGGGCCGGCAGACTGAGCGTAAAGATGATTATATTGTATATTTAAAAGACGGCAACGCCATTACCGCTTTTTTGCAAATCATCGGCGCCCACAATGCTCTCTTGACTTTTGAAAACGTGCGGGTGGTCAAAGATATGCGCAATCAGGTCAACCGCCTGGTTAACTGCGAAACTGCCAACTTGCAAAAGACGGTTAACGCAGCCGTGCGCCAAGTCGAAAGTATCAGGCTGATCGAACGGACAATAGGGCTTGACAAACTGCCGCCGCCGCTCAGGGAAGTAGCCGAGGCGCGGCTGGCTTATCCGGAAGCGACCTTATCGGAACTGGTTGAGGCTTTAGAAGGCCGGGTAGGCAAATCCGGTATTAACCACCGTTTGCGTAAACTGGGCGAGCTGGCCCAGGAACTGGGAGCCGGTTCATGTTAATACTATTTATGCTGTTGAGGTAAACTAGGACAAGGCTTGATAACCCCAAGGCGTTAGAGAGCGGCAGGTGATGGCTATTTCCCTGGAAATCCGGCTTGGCATCGCCGGTACGGCCAAAAATACCGGCAAAACAACGACAACGGCAGCAATAATCGACGAACTCAGGGAACGGGGCATCCCTTTTTTTCTGACAAGTATTGGCTATGACGGCGAAAATATCGACAATATCACCGGCCTGCCTAAACCTAAGCTCAGGGTTGAACCGGGGGATCTGGTGGCAACTGCTGAAAAATGCCTTCAGGTCAGCACGGCAAGCTACAAAGTGCTGACTCCGACCAATATCCGCACCCCGTTAGGCAAGATTTCGCTGGTGCAGGTGACCAAACCGGGGCTGGCAGTGACCGCCGGGCCTAACAAGAGTGCCGAGGTACGGGCATTAGCTCAATTATTCCGGGAGACAGGGCCGGGGGTAATGATTTTTGACGGCGCGTTAAACCGCATTGCTCCCATGGTCGAAACAGATGGTTTTATTCTGGCTACCGGCGCTGCCCGTACGCCCGACATTCCCCGTCTGGCTCAGGAAACCGGGCTCATCTGGCGTATCACCGGTCTGCCGGCTGTGCCCAAAGCGCTGCGGCTGGCTGAACAGCCGCCGGCCGTTGTCAGTCTGATCAGCAAAGATCTGACAGTGATCAAAAGCTGGCCGGTGGCCTCGCTGATTGGTGAGAATGACGCCCGGGAAGTAGTGGCCGGTTTGGCTGCCGGCTACGTGCTTGCCGACAGCTATTTATACATTCCCGGCATCGTGAGTGAACAGGCCTTGCTTATTCTTAGCTCGGCCTTTCAGCAATATAAATGGCCAATCTTCTTAACTTTCGCCGATCCTATTAAGCTCTTGGTATCAGGCAATCCGGTAGTGTATTATACTTTTTTGGACAAAATCCTCGAAGCGGGCGGTTATGTGGGAGTACTCAAACGTGTACCGCTTCTGGCGGTAACGATAAACCCGTTTTATCCCGACTACCGCTTTGACTCCAAGACGTATCAACCGGCGTTTGTTGATTTTATGCGGTTGCAACTGCAGGTGCAAAAAAATATTCAGGCGCCGGTATATAATGTGGTTAGGCAAGGAGCCAAGCGCCTTGTTGATAACATTTTGACCGGGGCCCGGCCCTGGGAAGGCCCGGCGGCAATGCATTTTGAATGAGCGAAACAGGTGAAAAGGGGAGATTGCTTCACTGCGTTCGCAATGACGGTAGAGAAAGGGTATTCTTTCCGGTTATTGCGAGCACCGTTGCCTATGAGATCATATTCGAAGCAGTAAGTCATTGAATCGTGCTTAGTTAGGCATTACGGCATCGTAGCGCGGCAATCTCCTGCCCCGCTGCATTTCAGGGTGGCGTAGCACGGCAATCTCCTCTGGTAAAGCTTGGCCAGCGGTTGAACGACAGGCCATAGTTTGTTATAATTGCCTGGTAGGTGGTCAACCTTGTTAGGAGGTATTGCTTTGATAAACTGGCTGCGTCAGGCAAGTGTGGCAGTAGCTGTCACGGTTGCCATTAACATTGTTTCAGACCCGTTGCCGGCATGGGCTAAGTCTGGTTTTCCGGCAAATGTCGATGTTCGTAATATTACCGAACTGCCTGTTACCATGACTGAGCAGGGCGGCGCGCTGCTGCTCTCCGACAGTCCGGAGATGGTGCCGGCTGACGGTATTATGTACCAGGACACGGTAAGCGGGGATATCAGGCTGTTTTTCCATCATGTCAACGCTACTAAAGAACTTAAAAAGATTGTGGTACTGCTGGTTAACAACTCAACTCAGGCGGCTGATGTTGTGGTTAACCGGTATGGATTGGGCGGCCCGGGACTTGATTATCTGGCAGTGGGCAAAATGGCTCAAATGAACTATTTGAATCAAAACGAAGTCGAGCTTATTGAAGTGCCGGCCAACGGCACGGCGCTGCTTGAGCCGGTGCTTAACGAAACGGTGGTTGCGCCTGATGCGCTGGTTAACGGTATTTATGATTTGCAGACCAAAATTCCGCTTAAAGTGGTCGTCATGATGCTGCCGGTTGACGCTGACCCGGCTGAGTTTGTTACCCATGCCCAGGTATTGCCTGCCGACAGTCAGCGGCTCAGGGGAACTTTCCCCGGACGCGACCGGCTGATTGTTCCCAGCCAGGTGTATAATTCGGCTAAAGACGGCGTTGTAGCCATTACCCTTGCCGACCATAAGCTTGACCCTTATGTTTCCGGCATTGACGCCACCGACGGCTCGACAACGCTCAATTACGGCAATTATGGCGTGATGTACCGGCTGTTCCTTCCCACCGCCTTTGAGCAAAAATACGCTGTTTATTTAAATCCCCGCGGCGGTGAATATGCCGGCGGCTTAAAAGTAAAATACCGGCACGAGGAGGAAACCACAATAGCTACTCCGGCAGACAAGCTGTTTTTCGGCAGCAAGACGATTAAGGATTTTGCCCATATCGGGGATTATGACGGCGGTCAGTCATTGTGGCTGACGTTTTCGCCACCCGGCGCTTCTAATCTGCCGGTAAAAATTGTTTTGTCGCCGGCAGGTAAACCCTAATAGCATGGAACATGGAGATTGTTTTCACGCTCGTTCGCAATGACAACAGAGAATGATGCAATTTTACCGTCATTGCGAGCGTAGCGTGGCAATCTCATTTCTGTACTTTTCAGAGTAGCGGACGCAGCGTGGCAATCTTCCTATTGATTCCTGCCCCTAAACCAGCTAAAATGAATAAGGGGTTATATATTTGCGTAGGCAAGGAGGGAAACGAATATGAAAAAGCATGTTGTTACTATTAATAAAGCATCACTGGCTCAGACTGTACATACCGGTGGCTGTGGGGAATGCCAGGCCTCCTGCCAGTCAGCCTGCAAGACTTCTTGCACTGTTGGCAACCAGGTCTGCCAGAAGTAGGCCGCGTAGTCAGCCCCTTGCCCCGAGGCCAAGGGGCTTAAATCTTTTTAGAGAGGTATATGAGCATTTTTAAGCCGCCTCAAGCAGAAAGGAAAATAAATCTTCATGCAGGTTCATAAGTTTTATTTGAACGGTTTATACATTATTTTGGATATTAATAGCGGCGCCGTGCATATTGTTGACAAATTGGTATATGATATAATGGATATTTTTAACGGTGCGAACGATGCTGATGTTATTGCCCGGCTTAAGGATCAATATGACCAGGCAGCTGTCAGTGAGGCGCTGACCGAACTGCATGAGCTTATCAAGGCCGGACAGTTGTTTGCGCCTGAACTTACGGTGCCCTTGACCTTTAGCGATAAGCCACTGGTTAAATCATTGTGCCTGCATGTTGCCCATGACTGCAACCTGCGTTGTGGCTATTGCTTTGCCGGGACGGGCGACTTCGGCCATAGCCGCGGGCTGATGCCCAAGGAAGTCGGCGAGCTGGCCGTTGAGTTTATTATTAACAACAGCGGGCAGCGGCGCAACTGTGAACTGGACTTTTTCGGCGGGGAACCGCTGTTAAATATGGATACCGTCCGCCATGTCGTTAGTTATGTCCGAAAACGCGAAGCCGAGACCGGCAAGGTGTTCAAACTGACGCTGACCACCAATGCTGTGCTGTTAACTGACGCAATCATTGAGTACTTGAATGCCAACAATATCAGCCTGGTTCTCAGTCTGGACGGCCGGGCCGAGACGCATGACCGCATGCGTCCGTATGTTGACGGCAGCGGCAGTTTCGGCGATGCGGCCAGGTTGGCCAAGCAGGCCGCCGATTCACGCGGTGGACAAAACTATTATCTGCGCGGGACATTTACGGCGTATAACCTTGATTTTGCCGCTGATGTGCTGTCCATGGCCGATATGGGGTTTAGTCAACTGTCGGTTGAGCCGGTCGTTGCCAAAGATACCGATTATGCTTTGACTGAGGCTCATCTGCCGGAACTGTTCCGGCAATATGAAATTTTGGCCCGGGAATATCTTGAACGTAAGCTTGCCGGTAACGGGTTTGACTTTTTTCACTTTAACCTGGATTTGAGCAACGGTCCGTGTGTGGCCAAGCGGCTAAGCGGCTGTGGCGCAGGACATGAGTATTTTGCGGTAACCCCTGACGGTGATTTATACCCCTGCCACCAGTTTGTCGGGCGGGATGAATACCTGCTGGGCAACGTAAGAGAAGGCGTTAAAAATACTGAGTTGCCGGCAAAATTCCGTCAGGCTCATGTGCTCAACAAACCAACCTGCCGGGAATGCTGGGCCAGATTCTATTGCAGCGGCGGCTGTCACGCCAATGCCGACCTGTTCCACCATAACCTGAATCAGCCGTATGAACTGGGGTGCGAACTGCAGAAAAAACGTCTGGAATGCGCCATCATGATTCAGGCTAAGCTGGCGTTGGCGGCTTTGGATTAAAAACGAAGCGAGATTGCTTCACTGGCGTTCGCAATGATGGAAGAACATACCCTTTCCCCAGTCATTGCGAGCGCAGCGTGGCAATCTCAGCTTTCCAAAAGAGGAGTCGGTTTATGACTTATTTCGCTGTTCGCATTCATATAACCGGTATCGTCCAAGGGGTGGGGTTCCGCCCCTTTGTCTATAACTTGGCCGGAAAGTATGAGATAAACGGCTGGGTGACCAACAACGCCAGCGGGGTTACGATTGAAGCGGAAGGCTATCCCGCCGCTCTTGACGGTTTTATCACCGCGCTGAAAACTCAGGCGCCGCCGTTGGCCGTTATTGAAACAATAACAGTCAAAACCGCTCCTGTCAGCGGCTATACCGGCTTTACCATCAAGACGAGTGAGGAAGGTCAGGCCAAGACGGCCCTGATATCACCTGATGTCGCAATTTGTGACAATTGCCTAAATGAGCTGTTAAATCCGGCTGACCGGCGTTACCGTTATCCGTTTATCAATTGCACCGACTGCGGGCCGCGTTATACCATTATTAAAGATATCCCCTATGACCGGCACGCTACTACTATGGACAATTTTGTCATGTGTCAGGCTTGTCGGGCTGAATATGAAAACCCGGCCAACCGCCGCTTTCACGCCCAGCCCAATGCTTGCCCGGTGTGCGGCCCGGCCTATCGCCTGACTGACAGAACCGGTCAGTTGTTGGCTGATAACAGCCGGGACGTGTTTCGGGCAGCCAGAGAGCGGGTGGCTCATGGTGCTATTGTCGCCATCAAGGGAATTGGCGGCTATCATCTGGCGGTCAATGCCCGGGACGGGACGGCCGTTGCCCGCTTAAGAGCGCGGAAGGTGCGGGAGGATAAGCCGTTTGCCGTGATGGCCGGCAGTATGGCGGCTATCACGGCAGAGTGCATGGTGTCGGCTGCTGACGGGCAACTGCTGCAGAGCGCCGCCCGGCCGATTGTGCTGCTGGCCAAAGGGGCCGGCTACAGTCTGGCTGACGGTATAGCCCCAGGCAACCGGTATATCGGGGTCATGCTGCCTTATGCCCCAGTGCACTATTTGCTGCTGGAAGCACAGGATATCTGGGGCATGACCAGCGGTAACGCCAGTGACGAGCCGATTGCCTATGAAGATGCCGATGCCGTAGAGCGGCTCAAAGATATTGCCGACTGCTTTCTCATCCATAACCGGGACATTTACTGCCGGGCCGACGATTCGGTTGTCCGGACGGTTTTTGATCAGCCCTATTTTATTCGCCGCAGCCGGGGCTATGTCCCGGCGCCGGTCGGCCTGGCGCGGGCTATGCCGCCGGTCTTGGCCGTTGGCGGCGAATTGAAAAACACCTTTTGCCTGACCCGGGGCAAGCAGGCATTTCTTAGTGCCCACAACGGCGATCTGGAAAATTTGCCTACCTATCAATCCTATATTGCGGCCATTGAGCACTTTAAAAAACTGGTAAATGTTACACCGCAAATTGCCGCTTGTGACCTTCATCCCGAATACTTGTCAACAAAATATGCGGCGGCGCTTGATTTGCCCAAAGTGGCCGTCCAGCACCATCATGCCCATATTGCAGCGGTAATGGCCGAGCATAACCTTGACGGACCTGTTATCGGCATTGCCTTTGACGGCACCGGTTATGGCCCGGACGGTACGCTGTGGGGCGGCGAGTTTTTGGTAGCTGACTTGAAAGATTACCGCCGGCTGGGGCATCTGGCCTATATGCCGCTGCCGGGCGGGGCGAAAGCCATCAAAGAGCCGTGGCGAATGGCCGTCTGGTTACTTAACGAACTGTACGGTCAGGATTTTGTCCGGCTTAATTTGCCACTTGCGCGCAACCTGCCGGCCGGCTGGGAACTGGTGCTGGCCGCAGTTGAAAAAGGCCTGAACACGCCGCTGTCATCCGGTGCCGGCCGGCTGTTTGACGTGGCGGCTGCGCTGCTGGGCATCAGGCAGGTCATTAATTACGAGGGGCAAGCGGCAGTTGAACTGGAACTGGCCGCCCAGGGGCTGACCGGGAAGGTGTTACCGTATAGTGCGGGTGAGGTGGGCGATACCTGGGAGCTTGATTTTAAACCGGTATTTGCCGCTCTCTGTCAGGCCCTCCGGCAAGGAGCAGCCGTGCCGCAGCTTGCCGCCGATTTTCATGCGACACTGGCTGCTGCCATTGTCGCGGTTGCCGGTAAAATCGGTAACGCCACCAAGCTTAACCGGGTGGTTTTGAGTGGCGGCGTTTTCCAGAATGTCACACTGTTGACGCAAGTTGTCAGAATGCTCGAACAACACAGTTTCACTATCTATCTTCACCGGTTGACACCGCCTAACGACGGCGGCCTGGCGCTCGGCCAGGCCATTGTTGCCGGGGAAAGGAGCAGGTAAAATTATGTGTCTGGCCGTTCCTGCCAAAATCATTGACCGTACGGAATTTATGGCGACAGTCGATAGCGACGGCGTAACCCGTCAGGTCAGCCTCATGCTGCTGCCTGACGCGGCTGTTGGCGATTATGTTTTGATTCATGCCGGTTTTGCCATTCAGAGTATTGATGAAGAAGAAGCTAAGCGAACACTGGAATTGTTTAAGGAGATTGAACGGTATGCGGCTGACAGTTGAGGAGACAGGCCGGGCTGCCAGGTTTTTCGCGGACGGGATTAAGCGCATGGCAAGCCGCCCGGTGCGCATTATGGAAGTGTGCGGCACGCACACGGTGGCCATCTTCCGGGCAGGTATCCGCCAGCTATTGCCGCCGGAGGTTGAGCTGGTCAGCGGTCCGGGCTGTCCGGTATGTGTCACGCCTAATGAATATATTGACACAGCCATTGCCTGCAGCCGTTGTCCGGATACCGTTATTGCCACCTTTGGCGACATGCTCAGGGTACCGGGATCACAATCAAGTCTTATGGCCGAAAAGGCGCAAGGCGCCGATATCCGCATTGTCTATTCGCCGTTGGACAGTTTACGTATCGCCCGGGAAAATCCCGGGAAAAAAGTGGTTTTTCTGGCGGTAGGTTTTGAGACAACCGCGCCGACGGCGGCGGCTACCGTACTGCAGGCTGAGCAGCAGGGCCTGGAAAATTTTTTTGTCCTGTCGGCTCACAAGCTGGCGCCGCCGGCGCTTAAAGCCATCTTAGCCGCACCGGACAGCCGGATCGACGGTTTTTTGCTGCCAGGGCATACTGCCGCCATAAGCGGTTTAGCCCCATACCGGTTTGTCGCTGAAGAGCACAGGGTGCCGGCGGTGGTCACCGGCTTTGAGGCGCTTGACATTTTGCAGGCCATCTATTTACTGCTGAAGCAAATTGCTGCCGGTCAGCCTGTCCTCGTCAATCAATACCGGCGGGTGGTCAAGTCTGCAGGCAACCCGGCGGCCATGCGGGTGTTAAACCAGGTATACCGGCCGGTCGATACTGTCTGGCGGGGATTTGGCGTTATCGCCGGTTCGGGTCTTAGGTTAACGGCCGCATATGAGCGCTATGACGCTGCGGCGGCGCTGCCTTTAGTTAAGGCCGTGTCGCGCGAGCCGGCCGGTTGCCGCTGTGGCGAAGTGCTGCGCGGGTTGATTGTTCCTGCCGGTTGTCCGCATTTTGGCCAAAGCTGTACACCGGAGCACCCGGTGGGGGCGTGCATGGTCTCGGTGGAGGGCGCGTGCGCCGCCTGGTATAAATACGGTCAAGGACGGTGGCATTATGAATAACCGCGATGAACGTATCCTGCTTGGTCATGGCAGCGGCGGACGGCTTAGTCATGATCTGATCAAGGATATCCTGCTGCCGGCTTTCGCCAATCCGGCGCTGGCCGAACTCCATGACGGGGCGCGGCTTACTGCCGGCGGGGCCAAGCTGGCGTTTACCACTGACAGTTATGTGGTCAAGCCCCGCTTTTTTCCCGGCGGCAATATCGGCAAACTGGCGGTATGCGGTACAGTTAACGATTTGGCGGTGTGCGGAGCCAGGCCGCTGTATTTAAGCACCGGTTTCATTATTGAGGAAGGCCTGCCGGTGTCCGAACTCAGGGAAATTGTCCTGGCGATGCGTGAGACAGCCCGCCTGGCCGGAGTGTACATTGTTACCGGTGATACCAAGGTAGTGGAAAAGGGAGCTGTTGACGGTATGTACATTAATACTGCCGGTATCGGCCTGATGTTGCCGCATGTTGATATTTCAGCCAGGCGGGTCAAGCCCGGCCAGGATATTATTGTCAGCGGCTTTTTGGGCGACCATGCCATTGCGGTAATGAGTGAGCGTCACGGTCTGACGCTTCCGGAAAAAATCACCAGCGATTGTGCCCCGCTTAACGGTCTCATCCAAGCCATTCTGACCGAAGTGCCGCAGGTAGCCATGCTGCGCGACCCGACCCGGGGCGGGTTGGCGACAACGTTGAACGAAATTGCTGCTGATGCCGGGCTGGGCATGATTTTGGAGGAAAGTGCCATTCCGGTGCGGCCTGAGGTGGCGGCCGTCTGTGATATATTGGGATTTGACCCTTTATATCTCGCTAATGAAGGAAAAGTAATTGTATTTGTCGAAAAAGAATATAGTGAAAAAGTTCTGACGATAATGAAAAAAGATCCATTGGCGGCTTCGGCCCGGGTAATCGGGACAGTGACCGGACAACTCAGGGGACAAGTGGCACTGAGGACAACGGTCGGGGGAATTCGCCTGTTAGATATGCTAACAGGCGAACAATTGCCGCGGATCTGCTGACATATATTGAAAACTCTTTATTACTTTTGAAAATACAGGAATTCGGCCTATCGGCTATAGGGGAGGTTAACGCCATGCAAATGGATTACGGACTTAAGCTGGAAACAACGCAAAAATTAATCATGACGCCCCAACTCCGCCAGGCAATTGCTATTTTACAGCTTCCGGCCATGGAGCTGGCGGCGATGGTTGAAAAAGAACTGCTGGAAAACCCGGTACTTGAGACTGACGTCGGCGATACGGGGAATGAGCCTGAGGGTGAGACAACAGCTGGGGACTATGATACTCAGGCTGACACGGACGACTGGCTTGAATATTTGTTAAATGACACGATCTCCGGCGGTAATCAGCCGGAGGCCGGCGAAGCCGCCCAGCGGCGTGAACTGGCCGGCGCCGAGAATGTGTCGCTGCAAGACTATTTGGAAATGCAACTGCATTTTGCTGTGTTTAACTGCAAACATTTGACTATTGGCAAATATCTGATTGGTTGTATTGACGACAACGGTTATTTATGCGGGACAACCGGGGAAGCTGCGGCACATTTGGGGGTATCTGAGGCGCTGGTGACCGATGTCCTCAAGATTATTCAAACTTTTGACCCGGTCGGCGTGGGGGCGCGCAGTCTGCAGGAATGCCTGCTTATTCAACTGGAGCAAAAGGCAGCAGGGCATGTTAACCGGGAAATCAGCCTGGCGGCGGCTATTATTGGTGAGTACCTTGATCAAGTTGCCTGCGGCCGTTATAAGCAGATTGCCGACAAACTGAGCTGCTCCACGCACGAGGTCCAGCAGGCCGTTGATATCATCCGCACGCTCGACCCTAAACCGGGACGGGCCTATGGCGGCGGCCAGCCGGGATACATTGTGCCTGATGTTACGGTTGAACGTCTGAATAATTCTTATATAATTCACATAAATGATAATCATGTACCGCAATTGTCGATTAATCCTTATTACCGTCAGGTTATCCGGGAAGCCGACAGTGAAGCCCGGAAATATGTCGAAGGCCGCATCAACTCAGCCGTTTGGCTGATAAAAAGCATTGAGCAGCGCCGCCGTACGTTATATAACGTGACTGAAGCCATTGTCAACCTGCAGCGCGGTTTTTTTGACCACGGCCCCAAGTTTCTGCGTCCGCTCACTATGAAAAAAGTAGCTGAACAAATTGGTGTTCACGAATCAACAGTAAGCCGGGCTACAGCTAATAAATATATGTCCACTCCTCATGGTCTGTTTGGCATGCATACCTTTTTCACTTCCGGCGTCCAAAGCGCTGACGGTGAAGACGTTTCTGCCAGCCGGGTAAAACGCGAATTGAAAGAACTGGTGCAGGCTGAAAACCCATCCCGGCCACTGAGCGACCAGGCAATTGCCGGTTTACTCAACAAGCGTGGTATTGTCGTCTCCCGCCGCACGGTAACCAAGTACCGGGAAGAGCTAGGCATATTAGCGTCAAGTAAACGCAAACGTTATTAGCAGAGCAGCAAGCTCTGCTTTTTTGTCCTGACAGAAAGTATAACTTTCTGTCAGGATAAGGGCAACATCGGCTTCCGCTTTCGCCAAAGGCTCGGCGCAAGCCGTGTTTTCTTTATACAGATTAAAGATAGTTGTTTTTGTCGCATTATTGGCAATAATTTCATATAAACAAAAAAGGGAAATTTTAACTTTATGACGAAGCCGACATAAAACCAGTGATACCAGCCGTAAAAACCACTACGGACTTTGGCATAGCCTAACCTGTAATAAAGAACCGTTGGGCGAACGGGGATAGCTTGGTAATTATACTGACGTTAGTCGGTATGTCCCAAGAAGCCCCCACCTCTTAGGTGGTGGGAGTACGTCACGAAAATTAAGCAGCAGCCGTTTGCTGACAAAGCTGTGTTTTACCCCGGTTGTTTTATTAATTACAATCAGCCTGAGGTCGGTCTTGATGTGGCAGCTGTCACTTGCGGGTACAGGGAATGGGTAAGCCCGGCCTGGAACTTGTCGGCATGCTTCCCGGGATTGAGGTAACCGACGCTGACGCCGGGTGTTGCGGCATATCAGGTAACTACGGTTTTATTAAGACCGCTCATCCTGTTGCCATAATCCGCGCTGCTTACGCGCAGCATCTTTCTCTGTAAAAAAAGTTTCCTGCAGTAGCAGGATTTTCAAGATACTTGCCGAAATAGCAAAATAAGGATAGGTAAGCTATCCGGTTTTTTTACTTGAAATGGGACATAATATGTTCATGCGGGACATATTTTAACCCAAGGAGAAGGCAATGGATAAAATTATTCAGCTGCAGCGCAAAATTGCGCCTGAACTAACGCAAATTATTGAAGCAAGATACAATCTCCTGCGCCAGATTCAACATACCCAGCCGGTTGGCCGGCGGGCGCTGGCAACCATGCTGAATATGGGGGAGCGGGTGGTCAGAGCCAATGTCGATTGGCTGAAAGCCGCCGGTTTGGTTGAGTTTTCACAATTGGGGATGAGCGTTACTTTTGAAGGGCAAACAATGTTGGCTGATTTAGCCGAGTATATCCGCATGTTACATGGTTTAGCGGCGCTTGAGGATGAATTGGCCGAGCGGCTCAATCTCAAGAAGGTAATTATTATTCCGGGCGACAGTGAAGCCGACAGCGCTGTCAAACGTGAACTTGGCCGTGCTGCGGCAGGTGTACTTGGACAACATCTGGGAGATAATATGATTGTCGCTGTAAGCGGTGGTTCGACCATGGCCAAAGTGGCGGAAGCTGTTAATTTCAGCGTTCCGTCGACCACGGTTGTGCCGGCCAGGGGCGGTTTGGGCGAGGTTGTTGAGTATCAGGCCAATACCATTGCGGCCGTTATGGCCGGCAAGCTGGGCGGGCGTTACCGGTTGCTCCACATACCGGACGGAGTCAGTGAGGAAACACTTGAAGTCATATTGGCCGGCGATGCCAACCTCAAGGCTGTGGCTGACATGATTAAGCAGGCTGATATTTTGGTGTACGGCATCGGCGAGGCGGCTGAAATGGCCGCAAGACGCGGTGTGCCGCAGGCCACAATTGCTGAAATTGAACGCCGGGGGGCGGTTGCCGAAGCATTGGGGCAATACTGTTCACTATCCGGGGAAATTGTGTATGTTACCAGCAGTATCGGTTTAAGGCTGGATGACTTAGCCGGGATCGGCAAGGTAATTGCCGTGGCCGGCGGCAGCGCTAAAGCAAAAGCTATTTTGGCGGTAGCCGGGACAGGCGCTCAACATGTGCTGGTTACTGACGAAGCGGCGGCCAGGGCCATTCAGTTCATTATAAACACAAATAATATTTAGGGGGAATTTTGATCATGACTATTAAAGTGGGTATTAACGGTTTTGGACGTATCGGCCGGAATGTTTTCCGGGCAGCAATGAACAATCCGCAGTTTGAAATCGTTGCTGTAAACGACCTGACTGACGCTAAAACTCTAGCTCATCTTTTGAAATATGACTCTGTCCACGGCACCATGAATGCTGAGGTCAAAGCCGTTGACGGCGGCATCGAAGTTAACGGCAAAACCGTTAAAGTCCTTGCGGAGAAAGATCCGGCCAGCCTGCCCTGGAAGGATATGGGGGTTGATATTGTTGTTGAGTCAACCGGCCGGTTTACTGAAAAAGACAAAGCTATGGCCCATATTAAAGCCGGCGCCAAAAAAGTAATTATTTCCGCTCCGGCCAAAAATGAAGACATCACCATTGTTATGGGCGTAAACCAGGATAAATACGATCCGGCCAGCCATCACGTAATTTCCAACGCTTCCTGCACCACCAACTGCCTGGCGCCGTTCGCCAAAGTGCTGCATGAAAAGTTCGGCATCAAGTCCGGGTTAATGACTACCGTTCATGCTTATACCAACGACCAAAACATTCTTGACCTGCCGCACAAAGACCTGCGCCGCGCCCGCGCCGCCGCCATGTCCATTATCCCGACGACAACCGGCGCCGCCAAAGCTGTTGCCCTGGTACTGCCTGAACTCAAAGGCAAACTGAATGGCTTTGCCCTGCGCGTGCCTACACCTAATGTATCCATTACTGACCTGGTAGCTCAACTGGAAAAACCCGCCACCGTTGACGCGGTCAACGCCGCCCTGAAAGAAGCCGCTCAAGGTGAACTCAAAGGTATTATGGCCTTCTCCGAAGAACAGCTTGTTTCCAAAGACTATAACGGCAATGCTCATTCTTCCATCGTTGACGCTCCTTCAACCATGATGGTAGGCGACAACCTGGTCAAAGTTGTCGCCTGGTATGACAATGAATGGGGTTACTCCAACCGTGTTGTCGATCTCATCGGCTACATCATCGGCAAAGGACTGTAATACCGGCCATGAAGCAATCTCAGACCCGGGTTTGAGATTGCTTCATCTCTGAATATTGTTTGCTGGAGGAATTGTGCGTGAATAAAAAAAGCTTAAATGACGTCTGGGTATCTGGCAAAAAAGTGCTGGTGCGGGTTGACTACAACGTGCCCATGGATAAACAAGGCAAAATTACTGATGACACCCGTATCCGCGCCACTATTCCCACACTGGAATTTTTGCTGGCGAAAAACGCCGCGATAATTTTGGCCAGCCATTTGGGCCGTCCCAAAGGTAAGGTAGCGCCCGAGTTTTCCCTCAGGCCTGTTGCCCAAAAGTTGTCTCAATTGCTGTATGGCCGGGAAATACTGTTTGCCCCTGACTGTGTTGGCCCGGAAGCTGAAAAAATGGCGGCTGAACTTAAGCCCGGCCAGATTCTCATGCTGGAAAATTTGCGGTTTCATGCCGAAGAAGAAAAGAACGACCCGGAATTTGCCAAACAACTTGCCGGTCTGGCCGAACTCTTAGTCAATGATGCTTTTGGCGTATCCCACCGTGCCCATGCTTCAGTGCATGGCATTACCCGATATATTCCGGCCGTATCCGGTTTCCTCATGGACCGGGAACTTTTGTTCTTAGGTCAGGCCGTTACCGCCCCATCCCGTCCGTTTGTTGCCATTATCGGCGGCGCTAAAGTTTCGGACAAAATCGGGGTCATTGAAAACCTGCTTAGCAAAGTTGACACCCTGATTATCGGCGGCGGCATGGCTAACACCTTCCTGGCCGCTCAGGGCTATCAAACCGGTAAGTCGCTGGTTGAGGGGGATAAGGTGGACTTGGCCAAAGAACTGATGGCAACAGCCAAAACTAAAGGCGTCAACCTGCTGCTGCCTGAAGATGTTGTTGTAGCCGATAAATTTGCCGCTGACGCTGACCGGAAAACGGTGGCAGTTGATCAAATCCCGGCCGAATGGATGGCGCTGGATATCGGTCCGGCTACCGCCGATAAATTCGCTCAGGCCTTGAAGGGGGCTAAAACAGTGGTATGGAACGGGCCTATGGGTGTGTTCGAGTTTGACGCGTTTGCCGTAGGCACTGAAGCCGTGGCTAAGGCGGTAGCGGCATCTGGCGCCAAAAGCATTGTCGGTGGCGGTGATTCGGTGGCGGCGCTTGAAAAACTCAACCTTGCCGCGAAAATTACGCATATTTCCACCGGCGGCGGCGCGTCGCTGGAGTTTTTAGAAGGCAAAGAACTGCCCGGCATTGCCGCACTGGCCGATAAGTAATTTTTAAGGAGTGGAGAACATGCGCAAGCCTATTATTGCCGGCAACTGGAAAATGCATAAAACAGCCGGGGAAGGCGTCAAACTTGTTGAGGAGTTAAAAGCTCTGACAAGTGATGTTCAGGACGCAGAAATTGTTGTATGTCCGCCGTTTACGGCTTTAGCCGCCGTAGCCGGCGCCGTAGCCGGAACCAATATCGGTCTGGGTGCGCAAAATATGCATTGGGAGGATAAAGGCGCCTTTACTGGGGAAATTGCTCCCGGCATGCTTAAGGATATTGGCTGCACTCATGTTATTATCGGTCATTCCGAGCGCCGCCGGTATTTTGCTGAAACTGACCAAACCGTAAATAATAAAGTAAAAGCCGCGTTGAAGGCCGGTCTTGTACCTATTGTCTGCGTAGGCGAAACGCTGGCTGAGCGCGAAGCCAATGACACGGAACAGGTGGTCGGCGTACAAGTCAAAGGCGGCCTTGACGGCCTTACCGCCGGACAAGTTGCCGGCTTGGTGATTGCCTATGAGCCTGTTTGGGCGATTGGCACCGGCCGCACGGCTTCGGCTGATGACGCCAATGCCGTGTGCGCCTTTATCCGCCGTACGGTTGCCGGCATGTTCGGCCAGGCCGGCGCTGACAGTGTGCGTATCCAGTACGGCGGCAGCGTCAAGCCCGACAATATTGGCGAACTTATGGCCAAACCCGATATTGACGGGGCGCTGGTCGGCGGTGCAAGTCTGGAAGCGGCGACATTTAGCAAACTAGTTAAGTTTAAGTAAGGGAGAAAGTACTGTGTCTAAACTCTCAACTCCAATTGCACTCCTTATCCTTGATGGCTGGGGTATTGGCCGCGACGATGACGAGTTTAACGCTATCGTTAAAGCCGGTACCCCGCATATGAAGCTGTTGACAGAGCTGTATCCCGCAACGGCTTTGACCTGCTCAGGCGAAGCTGTCGGCTTGCCGGAAGGACAGATGGGCAACTCTGAAGTAGGCCACCTTAATATTGGCTCAGGCCGTATCATTTATCAGGAACTTACCCGCATCAGTAAAGCAATACGAGATGGCGGCTTCTATACTAATCCGGTACTTAGCCAGGTCTGCGAACAGACCAAAGCGTCAGATGGCGCGCTGCACTTGCTGGGCCTGGTGTCTGACGGCGGTGTGCACAGCCATTTGACCCATGTCTATGCTTTGCTGGAACTGGCAAAACGGCATGGTTTAGACAAGGTATATGTTCATGCCTTTTTGGACGGGCGGGATGTGCCGCCTTCCAGCGCCATCGAATATATCACAGCGCTGGAGAATGAAATGGCCAAAATTGGTGTCGGCAAGATTGCCACTGTTTCCGGGCGGTATTATGCCATGGACCGCGACAAACGCTGGGAGCGTACCGAGAAGGCCTATGCCGCGCTTGTGTACCGCCAGGGTGTTGACGCCGACAACGCTGTCACGGCAGTGGAAGCCGCCTATAAGGATGGCAAGACTGATGAATTTGTTCTGCCGACGGTGATCAGGAGTTGCGGTGACTGCGGCATCAAAGCCAATGACGGTGTTGTGTTTTTCAATTTCCGGCCTGACCGGGCCCGCCAGCTGACCCGGGCGCTCACCGATGCCGGGTTTGATGGGTTTGAGCGGCAACATGGCTTTTTCCCGCTGCACTTTGCCAGCATGACTCAATATGACGAAAGCTTTGACGTGCCGGTAGCGTTTCCGCCAACCCGCCCGACAAATACATTAGGGGAAGTTTTCAGCCAGGCCGGCCTTACTCAGCTCAGAATCGCCGAAACTGAGAAGTATGCTCATGTTACATACTTTTTTAACGGCGGTGAAGAACAGCCTTTCCCGGGGGAAGACCGGCTGCTCATTCCGTCGCCTAAAGTGGCTACCTATGATCTTAAGCCGGAAATGAGCGCCCTGGAAGTCACTGATCATGTGATTAACGCGATCAAAGCCGGCAAATATGACTTGATCATCCTCAACTTCGCCAACGGTGACATGGTCGGACATACCGGAATTATGGATGCTGCCGTTAATGCCGTAACAACTGTTGACACCTGTATCGGCCGTATTGTTGACGCTATGCGCGACCAGGGCGGCATTACTTTGATAACGGCCGACCATGGCAATGCCGAGGTTATGCGTAACCCTGACACCGGCGAGCCGTTTACCGCCCATACTACCAATCAAGTGCCGTTTATCATGGTGTCTGAAGCGCATCGCCACAGCAAACTCCGTCAGGGTATTTTGGCTGACATTGCTCCTACCGTTTTGGACTTGGCCGGCATTGCTCAGCCTGCCGAAATGACCGGAAAAAGCCTGCTTGTGAGATAGTTAGTCTAAAAAGCGCTTCGCTATGCTCACAATGACGAAGTGACGGCAGCATCAAGCGTATCTTGTCCCTGGTCATTGCGAGCGTAACGCAGCGGAGCGTGGCAATCTCAACCCCGGATAAAAGACTTATACCGGGTATGCACAAGTGAATAAATGAATCAGATACTAGGAGGAACTACAATGTCTACAATTATAGTTGATATTCTAGCCAGAGAGATTTTGGATTCCCGCGGCAACCCTACTGTAGAGATTGATGTATTATTAGAAGACGGCACCATGGGCCGGGCTGCCGTGCCTTCAGGTGCGTCCACCGGCGCTTATGAGGCTGTTGAACTTCGCGACGGGGACAAGAGCCGCTACCTTGGCAAGGGTGTGCTGAAAGCCGTAGAAAATGTCAACGAAATTATTGCCCCGGAAATTGTCGGTATGGACGCTCTTGACCAAATCGGCATTGATAAGACCATGATTGAGCTTGACGGCACCCCTAACAAAGCCAAGTTAGGCGCTAACGCCATTTTAGGCGTATCCATGGCTGTCGCCAAAGCTGCCGCTGCGGCCTCAGGTCTGACACTGTACCAGTATTTGGGCGGCGTAAACGCCAAAGAACTGCCAGTTCCGATGATGAACATATTAAACGGTGGCAAACACGCCGACAATAACGTCGATATTCAAGAGTTCATGATTCTGCCGGTAGGCGCCGAAAGCTTCGCCGAAGCCCTGCGTATGGGCGCTGAAATTTATCATAGCCTTAAAAAAGTGCTTGCTGGCCGCAAGCTGGCTACTGCGATCGGGGACGAAGGCGGTTTTGCTCCCAATCTGGCGTCCAATGAAGAGGCGCTCAAAGTTATCATTGAAGCCATTGAAAAAGCCGGTTACAAGCCGGGCGAACAAGTCATGCTGGGCCTTGATGTTGCTTCGACTGAATTGTTTAAAGACGGAAAATACCATCTGGAAGGCGAAGGCGTTGTGAAAACTTCGGCCGAATTGGTGGAATACTATAGTCAACTTGTTGACAAATATCCGATTATTTCGATTGAAGACGGCATGGCCGAAGACGATTGGGATGGCTGGAAACTTCTGACCGAGCGCCTGGGCGGCAAAATTCAACTGGTCGGTGACGACCTGTTTGTTACCAATGTTGAACGTTTAAATCAAGGTATTGCCACCGGAACAGCTAACTCCATTCTGGTAAAAGTAAACCAAATCGGCACATTAACGGAAACTTTTGACACCATCGAAATGGCTAAACGCGCCGGTTATACCTGCATCATCTCCCATCGTTCCGGTGAGACCGAGGATGCCACGATTGCCGATATTGCTGTGGCCGTTAACGCCGGTCAAATCAAAACCGGCGCCCCGGCCCGCACTGACCGTGTGGCCAAGTATAACCAACTGCTCCGGATTGAAGAACAATTGGGCGACCTGGCTCAATACCGCGGACGCAAAGTATTCTATAACTTAAGGTAGTTTGCGCCGGAAGGAGGTGAACTGGATGGCGAAAGATTATCTTTTAAAATAAATGTTTTTAGCAGCCGGTCGTCCGGCTGTTTAATTTTTTACAAATTGGGAAAAATATGTATTGAGATAGTAAAAAAGTTGGCTAAAGAATTGTCAGTCTCATGTAAGTGTGTTAGAATATTGTCATGCCTTGGCAACACAGTTGCGGCAAGGGATAACGGTATCTCGCGGGGAGGTTGGGAAAGTGACAACAGGGCTGATGGTGTTGGATGGAGTGCTCGCAGTTGCCCTAATTGTAGTCGTAGTACTGCAGTCAGGCAAGAGCGCCGGTTTGTCAGGTTCTATTGCTGGTGGCGCCGAAGCTATATTCGGAGGCAAACGCAAGGGGATTGATGAATTTTTGGCAAAAGCAACAATTTTTATTGCTGCGGTGTTTGGACTGGTTACCATGTCTTTAGTCAAATTGATGCAGTAGGGTGGTTAACCTCAATGGCTGGGTGTTTTCCGGCATATTGGGGTATTTTTAAGGTTTCCAAGCTCAAAGGAGGAAAGTGAATCATGGATTTATTGTACATTGCGCCGTTGGCAGGTCTGCTGGCGCTGGCATTTGCTGCTTATCTAATGTCCAGCGTTTTAAGCGAAAGCCCCGGCAACCAAAAAATGCAGGAGATTTCCCAGGCAATTTTCGAAGGTGCTATGGCCTTCCTCAATCGCCAGTACAAAACTCTTATTCCGTTTACGGTAGTTATCTTTCTTATTTTGTTCTATGTTGATGGTTATAAACTGGCTGTATCCTTCCTGGTTGGCGCTATTTGCTCGGCTATTGCCGGTTATGCGGGCATGACATCAACGACCAAATCAAACGCCCGTACTACTGAAGCCGCCCGTCACAGCCTGAACAAAGCCTTGAATGTGTCTTTCCGCGCCGGCGCGGTAATGGGTATGTCGGTGGCCGGCCTTGGTCTGCTGGGTGTTTCCGGGTTATACATAATCTTTAGAGACCCGGTTGTTATTAACAGCTTTGCTTTTGGTGCCAGCGCCATTGCCTTCTTTGCCCGTGTTGGCGGCGGTATTTATACCAAAGCGGCTGACGTTGGTGCTGACTTGGTAGGTAAAGTAGAAGCAGGCATTCCTGAAGATGATCCCCGCAACCCGGCAGTTATTGCTGACAATGTCGGCGACAACGTCGGCGACACCGCCGGTATGGGTGCCGACCTGTTCGAATCCTATGCTGCTACCACCATTGCTGCTATGCTTATCGGCAATACTCTTTATGGCATTAATGGCGTTCTGTTCCCGCTGTTAATCGGCGCTGCCGGTATTGTTGCCGCCATCTTAAGCACTTTCCTGGTACGTACCTCGGAAGATGGTGATCCGCAAGCTGCTTTAAACCGCGGCATTTGGGGCACCAATATTCTGGTTGCTGTTGCCTCCTATGGTTTAGGCACAATGATTTTCGGTGACAAAGGTTTCGGCATTACTGTTGCCATTGTGTGCGGTCTGGCTGTTAACGTGCTGGTTGGCGCCATTACCGAGTACTATACTTCCAATAATAAAGCTCCTACCCAGCATATTGCCGACGCTTCGCAAACCGGCCCGGCCACCAACGTTATTGCCGGCGTGGCCAACGGTCTGAGAAGTACCGCTATCCCTATGGTTGTGTTCGCTATTGCCATCTGGATTTCGTTTAATCAAGCCGGTATTTACGGTATCGCTATGGCCGCCATGGGCATGCTGTGCACCGCCGGTATGGTCGTAGCTGTTGACTCCTTCGGTCCGGTTGCCGATAACGCCGGTGGTATTGCCGAAATGGCTGAACTAGGTCCGGAAATTCGTAAAACCACCGACAAACTGGACTCTGTCGGTAACACTACCGCCGCTATTGCCAAAGGCTTTGCCATTGGTTCAGCTGCCCTTACCGCCCTGGCCTTGTTTACCGCTTTTGGTGAAGAAATTGCCAAGAACCCCAAACTGTCCGGGCTGCTGGTTAACGGCCATCTGGTTGTCAACCTGACCGAACCGGGTGTAATTATCGGTATCTTCCTTGGTGCTACCCTGCCCTTCCTGGTTTGCGCGTTCACCATGGAAGCCGTAGGTAAAGCCGCGTTTGAAATGATCGGCGAAGTCCGCCGTCAGTTCCGCGAAATTCCCGGCATTATGGAAGGCACCGGACGTCCTGACTATGCCAGCTGCGTAGACATCAGTACTAAGGCTGCCATCCGCGAAATGATGCTGCCCGGTTTGTTTGCCGTAGGCACTCCGATTATTGTTGGTTTTGTCCTTGGCGCCAAAGCTCTGGCCGGTTTCCTGGCCGGCGCTACCGCAGCCGGTGTACTCTTGGCGCTGTTTATGTCTAACGCCGGCGGTTCTTGGGACAACGCCAAGAAGTATATTGAAACCGGAAAATATGGCGGTAAGGGCACTCCGACCCATGCTGCCGCCGTTATCGGCGACACTGTCGGTGACCCGTTCAAAGATACTTCAGGTCCGGCCATGAACCCACTGATTAAAGTAGCCGGAACCATCTCGCTTATCATTGCCCCGCTTCTCTTCTTCTAAAAACGAAATGCTTAAGAGACCGTCTAAAGCACGTTGCTTTCAGACGGTCTCTTTCTGTGCCCAGCATGGGCGCTGTCGTGTCGCGGGCGCATCGCGGGGACGGTTCTCGCGACCCACGCCGAAGGCGTTGTGTCAGAAGAACCATCCCCGCGACAGGTTTGTTCTTGGTGGCAGATAATGGTATAATAGTATTTAGTATTTACATTTTTGAGGTGGCAGCCATGTCGCTACATGAAGCAACACTACATACAATTATTGAGATACTAAAAAATAGGGCCAACCCGTTTGTGGTATATCTTTTCGGATCGTGCGCTCAAGGCGCATGCCGGGATGACAGTGATATTGACATAGGTTATCTAAGTGATCTCAGACTTGATGCTTATGAAGTATTCATACTTGCTCAAGAACTTGCCGGAGTCGCCGGGAGGGAAGTAGATCTTGTCGACCTTGCCACGGCGTCAACGGTATTTAAAGCTCAGGTAGTGGGGAAGGGAAAAATTATTTATTGCACAGACAATACGCGGCGCATGTATTTTCAAATGCGAGCCTTGAAGGAATATGCGCTGCTTAATGAAGAACGGGCAGTTATTCTCAATAAAGTCAAAAAGCGGGGAAGGATCTATGGCGAGTGATATTGTAGTCAATAAAGTCCAGATAATTGAAAGATGTTTACGAAGGATTTATGAAGAATATGCCGGAAAGCCTGAACACCTTGCTAATTTTACTAAGCAGGACTCAATAATTCTCAATATCCAGCGAGCTTGTGAGGCGGCTATTGACCTTGCGATGCATACAGTTTCTGAAAAGAGTCTGGGTATTCCTCAGAACAGCCGGGACGCCTTTGACTTATTGCAAGAAGGCGGTATTATACCTAGTAATCTTGCCGGACGGCTTAAAGCTATGGTAGGGTTTCGTAATATAGCTGTGCATGACTATAGGGCAATCAATATAGAAATAGTGCGGCAGATAATTGAAAAGCATCTGGCCGATTTGCAGGAATTTGCCTGTGTTATGTTAAGAAAGGATTAATAGGTATTACCGTGTTTGCTTTATCGGGCATTTTTAAATTTTAGCAGCAGGTGATATAATATAATTATAGATTCTCTAATGGGGAGGAGTTTGCTTGGCCATAATGCCGGGAGCCGAGCCTTTTTTTCTGCCAGGTGGTGAAAAGGGAGTATTGCTGGTACATGGTTTTACCGGTTCACCGTCTGAGATGCGCCTGCTGGGAGAGTACCTGAATAACCTGGGCTATACCGTGTTAGCGCCACGCCTGCCCGGACATGGCATTACACCGGAAGAAATGGCCAAGACAGTATGGCCGCACTGGTATGGCAGCGTCGAAGACGGCTACCATTTCCTGACAGGAGTATGCAGTAATATTGCGGCAGTCGGTTTGTCTATGGGAGGGCTGCTGACACTTAAGCTTGGCAGTGAGTATCCGCTGAGTAAGCTGGCCGTACTTAGCACCCCGATATATATTGCGAATAAGCGTCTTAAACTGTTGCCGGTTTACCGTATGTTCACCAACTATGTTTCCAAACAAAGGCGCCGGTTGCCGGAAACCGGCCAGTTATACTCTGTAAGTTATGATGTCACTCCGCTCAACAGTTTGGCCAGCCTGCTTGAATTAATAAAACATGTTGATAAACTTTTGCCGGCAATAACCATACCGGCGCTGGTAATTCAATCCAAAAAAGAGCATACTGTCAAACCCGAGAGTGCCCAGTATATTTATGATAAATTGGGCAGCCAAGAGAAGCAGCTTGTCTGGCTTAACAAGTCAGGCCATATTATTACACTTGATATGGAACGTGATTATGTATTTCAGGAGATTAGCCGGTTTTTAACTTAATCAAAATAATGAGGTGCATGTATGGACGAAAATAACCAATGGTGCTTTGCCTGCGGCCCGCGTAATCCTATCGGGCTTAAACTTAACTTTCGCGAAGAAAATGATACATATCTGACAACCTTTACCCCCGGTCCCGAGCATCAGGGATATGACGGTATTGTTCACGGCGGGCTGGTAAGCACATTACTTGACGAAATAATGGCTCGCTACCTTTATGCTAAAGGGCTTAATGCCGTTACCGCCAAACTTGAAGTGCGGTTCCGCCATCCCACTCCCATCGGCCGGGAACTTACTGTCAGCAGCTGGATTACCGGCCGGCGGGGTAAAATGTACGAACTGGCCGGTAAAGTGACGTTGCCGGACGGTACAGTAACAGCTGAGGGGAAAGCTACAGTGGCCGTAAAAGGAGATGACTGATATGAACTTAGCTGACAAAATATTGGAGTTTATGCGGGAAGAAGCCTATAAGCCGCTTACTGCCGAGGATTTAGCCGCCGAACTGAACATCCGCGGCAAAGAACTGGCTGAATTTTGGCAGGTACTGGACAAGCTTGAGGAAAATGCGGACATCATTAAAACCCGCTTTGGTAAGTACGGAGTGCCTGACCGCATGAACCTGGTTGTCGGCAAGTTTTCAGCAACAACTAAGGGATTTGGCTTTATTCTGCCGGAGAACCCTGAAGTTGACGATGTCTTTATTCCTCCTGACGCCATGGGCGGCGCTATGCATGGTGACCGCGTGGTTGCGCGTATGCACCGGCGTCATGTTTCCGGCAAAGCTGTTGAAGGTGAGATTATCCGGGTGGTGGCCCGCGCTAACAACAAAGTGGTGGGGACTTTTGAAGCCAGCCGTAACTTTGGTTTTGTCCTGCCTGATGACCGGCGTATCGGTCGCGATATTTTTATTCCTAAAGATGAGTTTAACGGGGCCAAAACCGGCGCAAAGGTTGTTGTTGAAATCGTCGAGTGGCCGCAAAAACAAAAAAGCGCCGCCGGCCGGATTATCGAAGTGCTGGGCCAGCAGGGCGATCCAGGGATTGAAATATTATCAATTATCAAAAACTATAATCTGTCCACTGAGTTTCCGCCTGAAGTCGAACGGGCTGCCGGCCGCGTAAGTACGGTGGTCAGCGAAGAAGATTTATTAGGGCGGCGGGACTTGCGTGAGCTTAATATTGTGACTATTGACAGCGAGGACGCCAAAGACCTGGACGACGCTGTATATGTTGAGCGTCTCAAAAACGGACGTTATCTCCTTGGTGTCCATATTGCCGATGTCGGTCACTATGTGCGGGAAAACACCCCGCTTGATAATGAAGCCAGAGCTCGGGGCACTAGCGTGTATTTAGTGGACAGGGTGTTACCCATGCTGCCGCCCAGGCTGTCAAACGGTATTTGCAGCTTAAATGCGGGTGAAGACCGGTTAACCCTGTCGGTCCATATGGAGATTGACGGGCGCGGCCAGGTGATCAACTATGAAATATTTCCCAGTGTTATCCGGGTTAAAACCAGGCTGTCCTATAACATCGTACGGCATATTTTAGCTGAGCATGATGAATTACTCAGGCACAAGTATGCTGACTTAGTAGGGCCGTTAGAAGATATGGAACGGCTGTGCCGTATATTACGTGAGCGTCGCCTGCGCCGGGGAGCCATTGATTTTGACTTTCCGGAACTTAAAGTAAAACTTGACGAAGAAGGCCGGCCTATTGCTATAGAAAAACGGGTCCGCAGCATTGCTGAATCAATTATCGAAGAGTTTATGCTGGTGGCCAACGAAACCGTGGCTGAGCACATGCACTGGCTGGGCGTGCCGTCAATGTTTAGGGTACATGAAGAACCTGACGAAGAGAAAATGGCCAGACTTAATGTCTTACTCAATAATTTTGGCCAGCGTTTGCCTAAAACCGAGGAAATTCAGCCTATGGCGCTGCAAAAAGTGCTGAGCAGGATTGCCGGCAGACCGGAAGAACGCATCATCAGCACAGTCATGCTGCGTTCCCTCAAACAGGCCCGGTATGATGCCGAAAACCTTGGACACTTTGGTTTGGCAGCGACATATTATACTCATTTCACCTCACCCATCCGCCGCTATCCGGATCTAATTGTTCACCGCCTTATCCGGGAGACTTTTTCCACCGGCGACATCTCAGCCAAGCGCCGCCAGAAGTTGTCGGTCATGCTGCCGGAAATTGCGCTGCATTCATCAGAACGTGAACGGGCGGCGGCCGAAGCCGAACGTGCTACTGTCGACCTGAAAAAAGTCGAATATATGGCGCAATTTGTTGGCCAGGAATTTGACGGCATCATCAGCGGGGTTACGGCTTTTGGCTTCTTTGTTGAGATCACTAACGGCGTTGAGGGTTTAGTCCATGTTTCCAGCCTTGATGACGACTATTACCAATATGTTGAGGAGCAATACGCCCTGATCGGGGAGCGAACCAGTACCATCTATCAACTGGGCAACAGCGTAAAAGTTATTGTTGCTAAAACAAACCCGGCTGAACGCACAATCGACTTTGTATTGTCGAAGTCGGCCAAAACGTTGACGCCTGTTGGCGATTCCGGAGAAAAAAAGCGTTTCAAAAACTCCGAAGGACGAAGCGCTGCTGCCACCAAATCGCAAACCGGCCGGGGAAAAGCCAAAAAGAAATCTGTCGGCCCGGAAAAACCAAAAAAGTCCAAGCCGAAAAAATAACCGGTCCATATAATATAAAGACCGGTGGCTGGTAATTGACGGATAGCGGCAGATAATATACAATAGGGTATGCATGTCAACTGGATTGTAGCGAGGTGAGAAGCGGTGAGTAAGGAATCAGGCATAAAAATAGCGGCGGAAAACCGGAAAGCCCGCCACGATTATCATATTCACGAAACATATGAGGCCGGAATAGTGCTGACCGGTACTGAGGTAAAATCGCTCCGGGCCGGCAAGGCCAACTTAAAGGACGCGTACGCCCGGATTGAAAACGCCGAAGTAATGCTGCATAATTTGCACATTAGTCCCTACGAGCAAGGCAACCGCTTTAACCATGAACCGCTCAGAACTCGTAAACTATTGCTGCACCGTTATGAAATTAATAAATTAATTGGGAAAACCAAAGAAAAGGGCTACACATTGGTGCCGATGAAACTGTATTTCACCAGAGGCAAGGTCAAGGTTGAACTGGGACTGGCCAGTGGTAAGCATACATATGATAAGCGCCAGGACATTGCTGAGCGTGATGCTAAGCGCGATATGGAACGGGCCTTGCGTGATCGCCAAAAAGGATGATTATAAATGCTAAGATTGCTCAACTGTCCGGATAATGTCTTTTTTTCCGGCCCAAAGTTGCAATATTAATACACCGCAAAGGATCAAGATGCCGCCGCCAATTTGCAGCGGCGTTATTTTTTCGCTAAGCAGCGCAACCGACAGCAGCACGGTCATAACCGGTTCCATGGTGCTGATGATTGAAGCATTGGTAGGTCCGACCCGGCTCATACCGGCAAAAAAGGTCAATATGGCAATGATGGTCGGGAAAAGCGCAATGGCGGTGATGGCCAGCCAACCCTGAGCAGGCAGATTTAAGATAAGCTCGCCGGTAACCGTGCCGGCCAGCAGGAAGACAATGGCGGCAGCAGCGCAAACATAAGTAGTGGTAACTGACGGGTTTACATTTTTCAACAGTCTGTTGCCAACAACTATGTAGACTGAGTACACTAGAGCCGCACCAATACCAAGAATAACGCCTATCATGCTGACATTGGCGAAAGATACGCCAAGAACAAGAAACAAGCCGGAGAAACAGACAGCCAGCGCCACCCCCTTTTGCCAACTCAATTGTTCATCACCGATAGCAAACGATAACGTGCTGACTAAGGCCGGATATGTATATAACAGCATGGCGGCTAGTGACGCGGGCAGGTACATAATCGATAAGGCGAAGAGCATGGACATCGAGCCGTAACCCAAAGCGCCCAATAAAATCAGCCGGAGTGCCATCTTTTTGTCAACGACCAGGGAAACACTGCGCAGTTTTAAGATGAGCGTCAGGCATATTGAGGCCATGATAAACCGCCCGGCGAGAATGGTAATAGTATTGGCGCCTGCGGCATAAGCAAATTTGATGAAAATAGCTAAAGTGGCAAAACCGGCGGCCGAAGCGGCTACCAGCAATGCTCCGGAATATTGTTCTTTCACAGGGGATCACTCCTTTACAAAAAATATATTCGTTACAGATACAACATTATCCTGTGTTTCAGAAATATATATGAAATCCAATAAAGATTTTTTCTAGGCGTGTTGTTAGTAACGCTCCACCGCTGGCGCTTGACTTACGCTTATACTAACAACACGCCTGTAAATCTTTATTGGATACTATATAAATGGTAAAACTTTTATTTGGTTGATTCATGTATTTATGATATAATAAGTAAAAACGAAGTGTGCTTTACGTTTGCAGGATTAAACAAACATACCATCCAAGGTATTTGAAAAAAACGGGGGCGTACTGGTTTCGACAGGGGTAGTTATGGTATGGGTAGCGAGCCGGGGTTCCATCAGCCCGTAATACGGTGGAATTAAAGTAAACGCAAACGAAGAATACGCTTTAGCAGCTTAATGCTAACGTCCTGCCTACGCACTCCCGCGGCCTAGGATAGGGCGTCAATTAGCGGGATACCTGAGGCTCAATTCTCGGAGAGCCGACTGGGAAACTTTATCGAGATAGCACCAACGCAGCCTGTCTGTGGGCGGCAAGGGCGCGAAGCTTAAAACACCGACTGCGCTCGGAGAAGCCTGTGCAGTAATGCCTTTGGACAGGAGTTCGATTCTCCTCGCCTCCACCAATCAAATCCGGATTTTTTTATAAAAACAGGAAGTGATTTTAAGCATAAGTTTGCCGTGATGGTAAAGTTATGCTTAATTTATTATTTTAGCATAACATAATTTATCGGGCGAAGTAAATTCTTAGAGTGGAGGGTAGCTATGCCAATACCTAAAGAACAGAGAGAGTATAACTTATGCGGATTATTTAAATTGGCCTGAGGATGAGCGGTGGGAGATTATTGATGGGATAGCGTACAATCAGGCTACACCTTCACCTGTTCATTAAAAGATAGTGGGCAATCTGTATGTCCAGTTACATAGTTTTTTTCACGGGAAACAATGCACACCTTTTATGGCTCCGTTTACTGTCAGGCTACCCCTGGAAGATGGCCAGACAGACGAGAAGAAAAATAGAAACGTAGTTGAATCTGATTTAGCCGTTGTTTGCGATAAGACTAAATTAGATAAGAACGGTTATAGTGGAGCCCCTACTTTAATCGTTGAGATCGTATCTAAGAGTTCAGCTAAGCGAGATAATCTGTTAAAGCGAAACAAGTATGAAAAAGCAGGTGTAAGCGAATATTGGATAGTCACACCTGAAACAGAATCTATCATGAGCTATGGTTTACATGAGCAAGGGAACTACGGTGAGCCGGATATGTATATATTAGGGGAAGATGAAGAAATAAAATCGAAGGTCTTTACTGATTTGGTAATCAAGCTAAAGGATATTTTTGAAGTATGGGGAGGGCCGGTCATCATTACCAATAACGGGAGAACTCAGCTTGTGATCATCAGTGAAGCCCAATTTGAAGAATATGAAAATCTAAAAGCAAGGCTTGACTTGTATGAGAAGCTGGCGGAGGCGGAAGCTGAGGCGAATGCGGGCTTTGAAGGGCATCGCTTGGCTGATGTGGCCAAAGAATTGATGGCGGATTTGGATTAATATGACGGCGGTTCCGTTTGAGATCAAAGTTTTGACTCCTGCAAGAAAAGATCTCCGTGAAATCAAACAATTTATTCCGCAGGACCGTCCGCTTACAGCCAAGCGAGTGATGGAGAAAATCCCTCAGGACATCATGACGCTGGAAACATTGCCGGAGGCTGGTTCAATGATCCATGACAAGCGTTTGCAGACGATGGGGTATCGCTATTGGTTTGTTCTTGACGGCAAATATATTGCTTTTTACGTAGTTTACCAAAGTAAACGGCTCGTACAGATACGGCGGATTTTGTCTGCGCGGCAGGATTATTTGCCCATCCTGCGAGGCAACTTACCGCAAGAATCACGTTGAATATTGCCAGTAACATTGCCAATTCCCTTTTTCGGCAAACTAAAATAGAAAGTGGCTCCTTCGTTGACCACTCCCGTGATCCACGCTTTGCCATTGTGCCTTTTTAGGATTTTTTGACTTATTGCCAGGCCTACGCCGGATCCTTCAAATTCATTATCGGAATGAAGGCGCTGAAAGACGTTGAAAAGCCGGGAAGAATAGCGCATATCAAATCCTGCGCCGTTATCTTTTACTGAAATGATATATTCGGCGCCGCTTTCTGCCGATGTGACTTCGATCATTGCCGTCTTTCGATTGCGCGTGTATTTTAACGAGTTGGAAAGGATGTTTAGAACAAGGAGTTTTATCATTACAGGGTCACCATGAATCATGGGCAGATGATGAATGGTAAATTGCACTTGTCTTAGCGGTTCCAACTTTATAAGTTCACCGTATACTTCCCGGAATAACTGCTCCAGATTGATTGATTCGATTTTCATTTCCATTTCGCTCATACGGGAAAATTCAAGCAAGTGGTCAATGATGTTTATGACTTCTTTTGATTTTTCCTGGATGTTGGCGATGAGTTCCCGGCCGTCAGAATCCAGTTTATCGGAATAGTCGGCCGCAAGATACTCGGTCAGTTTACTGATTGACAACAAAGGAGCTTTGAGATCGTGAGAAACCGAATAACAAAAACTGTCAAGCTCCCGGTTGGCTTGCAGCAACGATTCCGTCTGCTGTTTCAGTTTGATATGCGTGTGCACACGGGCCAATAGTTCCGAAATATTAAAGGGTTTGACCACGTAATCCTGAGCGCCGAGTTCAAATCCTTTCTTGATGCTGTCTTCGTCATTGCTGGAAGTTAAAAATATAATCGGTATACTATGATAATTACTATCGTTTTTTATGATTTTACAAATTTCAAAACCATCCATCTCAGGCATATATACATCCAAAAGAATCAAATCAGGCTGGCGTTGGTTCAGCAATTTTAGAGCCGTACTTCCTTTAGTGGCAATTCTGACTTTGAAATTGTTATCACGAAGCACGGATACCGCAGATTCTATATGTTCCGGTGTATCATCTACCAAAAGTATTTCCGGATGATTTGGAGACTGTATGTGTTCCAAATATAATCATCTCCATTGATCGAATATGCTACATCATAAATTGTAAAGGAGTCCTAAAACAAAAACAAGGGTGCTTAATTTTGCACAAAAACCGGATATAAGCACTTTTCTTATTCAGAATACAATTGTAAATCGTTTTGTTTTGATTTACAATAAGTAAAAAAGATGTACCAAGGCATAGGGGCCAATTTGAGCAATCAAATTGTCTCTATGCCTTCTTTGTTTATGTAGAATATCAAATATAATGCGAAATACGGGATAAGTGGGAATTAGGCGGGAAAAGTCGGTTAAGCTAGGACTTATGCGGGTTGGCGGGGCGTTGTGATGGTTGTGGATAGTTTTGATTGTCGCAAAGAAAATGCAAAAAAGAAGATGTGAAAAAACATTTTTTATAACTGTCCATTTGGAATGCACAGCGTTATAACGCGGCGTTAGGTCTAGTAACGGTACAACAGCATAGTGTTAGAATGTAGAATTTTCAAGCGTTAGAGGGTTTGAGACTTTCTGACGTTTTTTTATTTTAACCGGTTTTAACCGGTGAGGTGCGAGAAAAATTAACTACTTTCTCTTGTTAGGTTCGGAAGTCGGAGTTCGGAAGTTCGGAAGTTCGGAAGTTTTGCAGAAAGTCTTGATTTATCTATATTTTCGGGCGGTTTGCACTTAAATTTCTAAAAAAATATAGTTATCCACAAATATGAATAAATATACAAAAATATAATGTTTTATGCAGTTTTTTAAAGGTTTAGGTTGATATAAACGGCGTCGAGTTCGTCCTTTGTTATGCCGATATAGGCTAGCGTGATGCCTGGTGACGAGTGGTTGAGAAGTTTTTGAATACGGGTAATGTCCACGCCTTGCTTGAAGGCCCAGTATCCAAAGGTTTTTCGCAGGGTATGCGTGCCGATCCGGCCGGGGATGCCGACGGCGGCGGCCGCTTCGGAGAGGATACGCCACGCCTGGCGCCGGTCAAGCGGGCCAGCGCTTTTTCGTGAGGGAAAGAGCCAATGGTCCGGCTGCTTGGCAGAGATATACTCTTCTAATGCTTTGCGGGCGGGGGGAGCGATGGGGAATTCTTTTGTCTTGCCAGTTTTTTGTTCTTTTAATTCGAGACGGTCTTTAACTTTACCTTTTTGATCGAAAATATCGGTAATTTGTAGTTGTAATAGGTCGGAAATGCGCAGGCCGCTGTTGATACCGAGAGTAAATAGCACATAATCACGCAAGTTTTTTCCTTTTAGATAACGTTTCATAGCTTCAATTTTGCATCGGTCGCGGATTGGTTCCACATATTCCATAATGTGATCAGCCCCTTGAATTTGTTAGACATAAAAATTAAAAAAATAATAATATGTCTTATTCAATGACAGTATAACATAATGGTAAAAAATATAAAAGCCAATAAAGCCAGAATTTATGTAGGCTCAAGGCTTTTTTGCGAATGCGACTCAATGGCATTGAGTCGCATTCGATTATACTCTCACTCATGCGGGAGAAAGTGTATTTAGGCATATGATATAATGATTGCAAGGAATGAAATTGCAAAAAAGGGGATGAGAATAATGAAAATGCATTGTATCGAAGAAGTAGATTGTTTTTTGCGTGAGTTTGCGAAGTTAAATTTGATGTTAGTAGAGGAGTGCAGTCAAGACAGCAGAAAAATAACGGCGGAGTTGTTAAGAGAATTACGGGAGAATGCTCAATTTTTGCATAGTCTTAGAATATTCAGAGGTTAACGAGTCAAATCATTTTTAATTGAAAATATATGGGTTATGGTTTATGCAGTCGGCGTGTATTTTACATGCCGACTTTTTGCATTTTGTGAGATAAACGGGGATAAAACGGATTAAGCAATGTCACTTTTGGCGGCGGCGTGTTCGTCTCCTCCTGTATTCGGCAAGGTCGACGGGGCGTTGTTGGGGTTGCTAGGCGCATAAGAATTTTGAAGAAGAGTACGGACGGTGCCGATAAGAAGAGGGCGTGCATCGGGAGGAACACTGTAAAAAAAGCTTATCCATTCCTTTAAGTCCGGGTCAGATTCCTGCTCGTTGGAGCGGTTAACACGCCCTGGGAGTTGCTGGTACTGGTGTTCACCTGGTTCCCGGCCAAGGAGCAGCCAGTCCAGTGAAACATCATAGGCAGTAGCGACATTAATTAGAAACTCAAGACTAGGCTTTGAACCGCTTTCCACATTTTTTATATATGACTGTGAGACGCCAAATTGTTCACCAAAGGCATTTTGGCTTATTTTTTTGGCTCTAGATTTTTCGCGGATTTCACGTAAACGTGACCCGACGTCGGTGTAATCTGTTTTTTCAGACATACAGCACCAACTTTCAGTATTTATTAGTATTTAAAATAAGTATTTAATGGTACTTTTTTATTGACAAAAGTACTTATAGATACTAAAATAAAAATGTAGTTAATTTTATAACTCCAAAAAGTCAGACCCGGCCCGGTGTGCGAGACCAGGGCGGGGGTGTATGAGAAAGGGGGTGAAGAACGTGGGGGAACTGGAGTTAGTCCGGTCGGCGATGTTTGGAAATGTGGCTTGTGATTTTTACCGCCAGGGCAATGATATTGCGATGACGCGGGAGCAGATCGGCAGGGCGCTGGAGTATCCGAATCCTAAACGAGCACTTAGTGATATGCATAAGAAGCATAAAGAACGTTTAGATAAATTCTCAGTGGTACGAAAAATTCGTACTACTGACGGTAAGGAATACAACACCTATTTATACAGCGCCCGGGGCATTTATGAAATATGCCGGCACTCGACGCAGCCGAAAGCGGACGCGTTTTACGACTTTGTGTATGACATCCTGGAGGGGCTGCGCACGGGGGCGATTGTGGCCGTGTCCGCTGAGGCGGGGAGTGTGCGGGAACTGCTGCAAAATGTGTATGTGCAGCTTGATTTGATTCAGGCAAAGGTGCTGGCGTTGGAGGAGGCCGCCGAGCGCAAGCCGTGGCCTAAGAAAATCAATAAGGCGGGCATGGCGGAGGTTGTGTTGAGTATGCGCCGGGAGGGGCGCAGTCTCCGGGAGATTACGCAAGCCCTGACGGCAATGGGGGTCGTGGTGAGTCTTGCGACAGTAGGCAGATACTGCCAGAAGGTGAATTTGCCGAGAATTACCCGGCCCGGTGTGTGAGACCAGGGCGGGGGCGTAGGGAAAGGGGGTGAAACAATATGCTAAGGAAGATAGAAGGTCCGCTTATTTACGGGTCAGATGAGTGGGATCGTTTGATGTGGGAAATTGCCAATGAGATGCTTGCCGAAGCAGCAGCAAAGAATCATCCCGCAATAACGGCCCAACAGAAAGGTAAACAGGCGTCTTGTCTACTAGAAAACGAAGACAAAGGGGTTCGGTTTCCGGTGAAAATGGAATGCGAATAATTGGACTTGATGCAATTGCTTTCATCTTAATGATGGTTTGCAAAGCGAAGCAGATCCGCTCGACTAAAAAGTAATGAACAATAAGAGATGAAGAGGTGACAATAGGGATGGTTTTTTCTATGGAGGTCTTTAAGACCAAGCTTTGCAGCAGCTTGTCTACTTTAGGCAAGTATCGGACACGTTCTTCATCAAGGCGGTTTGGGTCAATGGGTTCGATGAAAGAAAGAATTTTTTTGGCCCGGACAGCCGGTAATGTTTGTTTCAAAAAAATAGATAAGCGATCTGATAGGTCATCCATATCAATTCCATAGTAGGTTTTGCCGTTTTCGACATGTGTTTCCATGGAATCATTCCTTTCGTAATGAGTTAGAAAGGGGGTGAAATAGTATGCAGGCATTGGAAAAGGTGTTTGAATACCAGGGGCAGCCGGTGCGGACGATAATGAAGGACGGAGCGGTTTGGTTCATCGCCAAGGATGTTTGCGAGTGCTTGGAAATTGAGAATGCACGTGATGCAATTCAGCGGCTTGATGAGGATGAGGTAGATTCAACCGACATCATCGATTCACTAGGCCGTAAACAGACTGCCAACATCGTCAATGAGCCAGGCTTGTACAACCTTGTACTGGGCAGCCGCAAACCGGAAGCCAAGCAGTTTAAACGCTGGGTAACGCATGATGTGCTGCCAGCCATTCGGCAGACGGGCGTGTATGCGGCGCCGGGTACGGATGTGGGAGCTTTAGTGGCCGGCCAGCAGAAGTTAATGGAGATGCAGCAGGAGACTTTGAAAATTTTGGCGGCGCTGACGGCCAGGGTGGAAACGCTGGAGCGGAATGCGGGCTCAGAGGAAGACATGCATGTAATGAAAGAAATTGGGCGCGAAGGCCGCCGTAAGATTTTCAAAGTAGAGAAACTTGGACTGCGACATATAGTAGACGAACTTTTACGTAATAGTATGCCTTATGAGGACGTCGCAGCGGCAGTCAGGGAACAAACCGGTAAAAGTATTACCAAGTCTTCGATTGCCCGGTATTGGAAGGAGCGCAAGCCGGAGCTGGAGCGCATGGAGGTGCAGATGCCGTCCGGGGTTAAACTGATTGAGGAAAAACGCTTTATTTCTTAGTCGAGGGGTGTACGGAAAGGGGAATGAAAAGTATGAACTTAAAGGGGGACAAAGTAAGCATGAGTAAGGATGAGTGCATGTCAGCTATTGCAGGGCTTTTGGAACAAGCTGGGTTGAACGGCAGAAGAGGAATTTTAACTTTGCACAATACGGCTGCTGGTTTGGAGATGCGAGATTGCCGCGTAAACAGGGGCAAGAAAAATGACTTTAATATTTTTGATTTTAAAACAGAAATAGTGTACGTCAATCCGTGTGGCATTCTTCTGCACGGTTGGTTTTGGAATGATGCTATGACAGATTTCATCGGAGAGAATGTGCTGGTACGTTATTATATGCAAGATTTAAGTGAGGCTTATGTATTTAATGATGATAAAGTGTTTTGCGTCCTGACTCCCAAAACGGTTCCTACTTTTTCTTCGTGAAATGGATAGTTGATTTTTCGCGTTTTGCTTCTTCTTCCCAAAAAGACAATGGCGGGTTATCTGGGGTAGATGGAGCGTGGTCATTGGATTCACCGGGACGGCGGTTGGGATTACCGGCGATGGATATACTCCAGCCATGACGGCGATAATTGGTACTTTTTAAATTATCGATGGCATCGCGGTAGGCGCGGCCGAGTTTTTGCAAGTTTGCAACTGCTTGTTCGGGAAACGGCTGGCCGCAATTTTGGCAGATGATGTTCTGCCTATCAGCGAGGTTTTCTAAAGCAATTTGGAATGTTTCCTTACAAGCGTGGCAATGAAAGATAAACACGAGCATCAGTCCTTTCTGAAAGGAGGTGAAACAATATCCAGTGTTCTACATCGGCGGGATGGAACGTGTAAAGCGGCATCTTGATGATGCAAAACAGTACCTAATGTCTGTAAAGGCTGGCCTTATGTATCCAGAGACGGACGGACAGGCGGCGGCAGCGGATTTTGTCTGCGTGGCATTGGAAGCAGTTGTTGCCGCACAAAAACAACTTGCTCGCGACAGCCAGGAAAGAAAGGGGTGATACCATGCCAGGCTTGACGCCAGAGGAGATTCGCGCGGAGCTTATCCTGCGGAAGATTAAACAAGTAGACATTGCCCGCAGCCTTGGCGTTTCGCAAGCGGCAGTGAATCGAGTAATTTCAGGAGACTCCGTTAGTCAAAAAATCCGGGAGGAAATTGCCGCTATCCTTGGCAGACCGGTTGCGACGATCTGGCCGGAGCAGGCGGCGTAAATCCGGCGGTGAAGTTTAGCCGGTCCTAACGGCTAGGCTTCACCGGGTGAAAGGGGGGGAGATACATCACTCTTTTCCCGCTGGTTAATTTTGGGTAAATCATTTTGTCATGTTTCATTATACGGGAGAGTTGGAGTGAACCGCAATGTCTAAGTTGAAACGAAAATTAGACATGGGTCAGGAAAAACAGTTATCCATTTTTGACATCATCGAAGAGGTTGAAGCGCGAAAGGACCAAGGACCTATGCCGGGCAGTCTAAACTTGCAACAACGGATTAAAGAAGCGCTGTCGCAGGCTCTGAAAAATGCACCGTGCAAACGGTGGGAAGTAGCCGGACGGATGAGTGAATACACCGGCGTCGAGATCACCGAGTCCATGCTGAACGCCTGGACGGCGGAGTCGAAAGAGTCGCACCGGTTCCCTATGGAGTATGGCCCGGCGTTTTGCTGGGCGACCGGCGATTACACGATTGCCGAACTTTTTTCCAAAGCATGCGGCGGCAGCTTTATCAAGAGTGAAGAGGTCATTCTCCTTGAGCTGGCCCGCATCGAGGAAGCCAAGCGGCAGCTCTTGGAACAAGAAGAACAGGCCCGTCAATATCTTTCCAAGATGCGCAGGGCAGTTTTGCTATAAAAAGAGCGGCCAAAAAGGCCGCTGGTGCATAAATGCGGCACCTAAACCGACATATTCAGTATAACATAATTTTAACTTTCAAATAAGACTGTACCTGGAAGGAGGGATGATATGGGGCTTGCCAGATCACAGGTGACGGTAGCGGTAGCGGCCGAGTTGGAAGGGATATCGGAAAGGCAGATAAGAGAAAAAATCCGCAATGGTCAGATTAACGCGCGAAAAATGAGATGCAATACCGGCGCGCCAGGCGGCCGTCAATGGATGGTAGACCCGCATTCACTCTCGACTTCTGCGCGGGTCCGCTGGCAGCGGCGCATGGCGGCGGCAGAAGAGTTTCAAGCGGAAGAGGAAGAAGCCTCCCATCCTGCCTTGCCGGCGCCGGTCATCACCGGCGCTAAGAAACGTGAAGGAGCGCAGATAAAGGGCGGCGCGGTAAATCCGGCGGCATATATCGATGTGGCAGGAAAGGAGGCGTTCGAAAAAGAGATGGGCAAGGCGAAATACAAGTATGACGTGGTCGCAGAGGCTAAAGCCGTCATAGACTCAAAGCAAAACGTGACGGAACGGATCAAGGCGCTGGCGGCCAGGGAAGGTGTTAACGCCGCGACGATTTACCGCTGGATAAAAGAGAGTGAAGCCGGAATATATGCCCTTTTGCGAAAACGGCCCACGGTGGTAGCCGGAAAGAGTTTTCGGGCAATCAATCCGGACTTGGAAACAATCATTCGGAAATTTTATCAAGCGCCTGGCGAACCGAAAGCGGCGGCGGTATACCGGAAGGTTGTCAAGTTTTGCAATGAAGCCGGAATGGACAGCCCTTCCCGGGCGACGGTTTTTAGGTTTATCCAGTACCTGGAGGACACTGAGCCGGATGTATGCTGCTATACCCGGAAGGGGCAAGAGGCATGGCTGGAAAAATACGCGCCGCACGGAACGCGGGCGGAGCCGGAGCGCGTGATGCAGATTGTGATGGGCGACCATCATAAATTTGATGTGTTCATCGAGTATGGCGGGGCGCCGGTACGGCCGTGGGTGACAATGTGGTTTGACGTAAAAAGCCGCTGCCCGGTGGGCTGGACGGTTTCAACGCAGGCCAATGGAGAGACGATAGCCTTGGCAATGGCGCATATGATGACGCCTAAGAAGCGCATCCGGATTACAGAGGACGGCGAAATTATCGAAGAGACGCTGGAAATGGGCGGTATTCCGGAAACGGTGTATATCGACAATGGCGAGGATTATAAATCGCGGCTGAAAAAAGGACTGGCATCCAAGGATTTTGCCATGTCGCCGGAATCGCTGGATTTGTGCACGCACCTGGGCGTCAAGACGGTGTTTGCCACGCCGTACTGGCCGCAAGCAAAAGCGCATATTGAACGTTGGTTTGGCACCGTGGCGCGGCAATTCAGTCCGGAAATGCCCGGATGGTGTGGATCAGAGCCGGAAGAGCGCCCGGCCGGGTTTGATGAGCAAAAGCTTTGCAAACAAGGCAAGCTTTTGGGCCTGGTCGAATTTGCGGAACGGTTTGAACAGTGGATTTTGAATGAATACATAGAAAACGAACACGGCACAATCAAGCAAGCGCCGCTGGTTGCCCATTTACAAGGGCCTAAAGCACGGCCGGGCTGGCCCGACCCGCGCACGCTGGACATTCTCCGCTGCGTCAAGGAAAAAGCCAAGGTGTACAAGGAAGGCATTCGCCGCTTCAACCGCCTGTATTGGCACAATGCGCTGGATGCGCTGGCCGGTCAGGATGTCATTATCCGCTACGACCCCAGCCGGATTGGCGAAATTCATATCTTCACAGTAAAAGGCGGGTTTATTTGTACGGCCACCAATGCGGAACTGATGCAATACGGTGCCTGCCAGGACGATGTGAAGAAGGTTATGAAGCGCCGCAGCCAGCGTAAGAAGGAAATCAGGGAACGGATGCGGCGGAATGAGGAGCAATTCGACAGCCTGAAAACGGTTACGGCGGAAAGGAAGGCGGCCGGTACGCGGATGGTGCCGGGAACGGCAGCCAGCACGGAAGGGCTTCTGCCCGCAATCACGCCGCTGGATCAGGCTGGACGGCAGGTAGCCAAGGAAAAGGCCAAACGGCAAAAGATAGCGGCGGTCAAAGAGGCATGCGAGCCGAAGCGGGAACTCGACCCGATTGAGGCCATGATCCTGGGGAGGACAATATGAGAGGAGAAATGAGTATGTGCAATAAGGTTCTTTTGGACAACACGGGCAAGCCCAACATGATGGTAAGGATACCGAAATTCAAACTTTCTGATGTTATACCGGGGGCGGCGGACGTAACGCACCCCGCCTTCATCGTTGACGGTGCGGAGATCGATGAAATTTATATCTCCCAGTACCAAAACGCCATAATCGACGGTAAGGCATACAGCCTGCCGTTCCAACGGCCAGGAGTCAAAGTGAATTTTGATACGGCGCGCGAACTTTGCGCCGCCAAAGGGCCGGGGTGGCATCTGATGACCAATGCCGAATGGGCGGCCGTTGCCCTGCTCAGCAAGAAAAACAATACGCTGCCGCGCGGGAATAACCATTGGGGATGCGATTACAGCCACCGGGGCGAAAAAGGCGTTGTATTTGATGACTGCAAGATTTTGACCGGCTCCGGACCGGCAGCGTGGTCGCATGACCATACTCCATACGGGATATTTGACCTGAACGGCAATGTATGGGAATGGGTTTCGGGCCTCCGGCTGCTGGACGGCGAAATCCAAATCATAGAAGGCAATAACGCCGCTAAACCCATTGACTTAAGCCTTGCTAGCGACGAGTGGAAGCCCATCCTGCTAGGGGATAAAAACCTGAAATATGCATTAACCGATAACGGGGTGAAACTTACCACGGAGGATGCGGGCGAAGATTGGGGCGGCACGAAATTCATGGATTTAGAGACTGATATTCAGGTGCCGGATATTGCAAAAGCCCTTGCGTTGTTTCCGGCCGACGATGCCAAATTTACTGATTACTTTTGGGCTGATTGCGAAGGCGAATCACTTCCGATCCGTGGTGGCGGCTGGAACGACGCCGCGTACGCTGGCGTGTTCTCTTTGTACTTGGATAACGCCCGCACGGATTCGAGCAACAGCATCGGGTTCCGCTCCGCTTATATCCCCGTGTAATCTGTAATTTGAAAGCCTGTAATCTGATATAGCGGGCGATAGCCCGAAATTATGGGGGAGGGAATTTACATGGCCGAGTTGGCAGTTGTATCGCAAGATATACTGGAAAGTATTGATATGACCCATTGGGAACGGGAACGCAAGCTGGTTTGGAAACTGGCGCGGGAAAACGGGACAAAGATTGAAACCATCGCGCGGGAAGTGGGGTTTAGCCGGTCGCAAGTCAGCCGGTATATCAATGACGATAGTTTTAAACCCAGCGATGAATTTGTCGAAGCGGTGCGCGTGTATCTTAAGCGGCTGGGGATTTGGGACGAAGAAACGCTGCAGGTTGAACCGGAATCCCTGTACATCAAAAGTGTCAATCAGCTTGATATGCTGATTACAGAAGCGTGGAAACGCACCTGGTATGTGCTGGATACGGCCTGGAAAGCCAAGAATTTCGGCATGGTGGTTGGCCCTTCGGGGTGCGGCAAAACGTCGGCGGTTCAATGCTGGATGGAACGGCCCGATAATTTTGAAAAAGCAATTCTCATCACGGCCAATGGCTGCATGACCCGGAAGGCAATCCTGAAACGGATTGCCAAGGCGATTGGCATTTGGGCGAGCGCGGACTCGGACACACTGGTCGAGCGGATTTGCGCGGAACTCAAGGAGCGTCCCAGACTGATAATCATTGATGAAGCGGACCAACTGAGCAGCGAAGGAAAACTGGAGATTTTGCGCACGATACTGGACGGCACAAAAAACATCGGGATTGTTTTGATCGGCAATGAAGATTTAAGTGAATATATTTTGCGGATGGCCGTGGACAAGCGTAAGCTTGCCCGCATTCACAACCGGTTCGGGGCTTATCAGCAGGTGAATATGCCGACCAGGGAGGAAGCCTTGCGGCTCCTGGAGCGGGTGAACCTGACGAACGGAGCGCGGGAAAAAATGATCAGCATCATCCGACGCAAGCATGGCGACGGCGGCCTGCGGGTAGCCCGGACAATGCTCAGTATTATTTTTGAAGCGATTGGGGACAAGCAGATTACCGAAGACCTTCTACGCTCCCCGGCGCTGCAGGGTGCGGTACTTTCCGCCAATGCGTAAGCGGAGTAAACGGCGCAACACAGGGAAAGAAAAACGGCGATATCGAATTGGGCAGCCCGAACCGGCTTACAAAGGCGGATATCGCATTTGCGCCAATTGCGGCAAGGTGTTGGACCTGTACCAGTGGTCCTGGGTGGCGACCAATAAAGCAAAGCGCTGGACTACGGTGTGCCGGGACGACCGTCTATGTTACGGAAGAAAGAAGGGATAAGAGATGCTCCTGTTTCTGATGGGGTGCTTTACGGGAGCGGCAATGGGAATTTTGGCAGCGGCGCTGTGCGTCGCCGCCAAAGACCATAATCCGTGCCGCGACTGCGTGGTTTATCTTGACCCGGAAGGCGATTACTGCCAATGCTTTGATTGTGAGAGGGGGAAGCGCGATGAAGCTTTCCCGCAATAGGCGGAACCGGCTGGAAGCTGCAGCCCTGGTCGTTTTACTGCTGATTGTGGCGGTGCTGCTGTGCGGCGCATGCTCAGGCGAGCAGAATGTCAAAAAAGAACTGGCGGTTGTTACCCATGTGGTATCCAAAGGGGAAACGCTGTGGACGATTGCCGAAAAGTACATTACACCGGACCGGTACATGCCGGAGTTTATTGAGGGCATCTATGAACTGAATTACGACCGGGTGTTTGTGGAGCGCGAAAAGAACGGCGCGCCCCGCAAAAGTGTTTATCCCGGCGACCGGTTGGAGATACGGTACTGGCAAGTAAAGAAAGATTAAAAAAGGAGATGGATGATAAATGAATTTCCAGAAAAAAATCGGACGCAAAGGCAATATTTCCATCCCGGCGGCGCTGCGGCGGCAATACGGGATTGAGGGCGAGGAAAGGATTGACATTTCCGTGGATGCAAAAGGGAATTTGATTATTAAGCGCATAGCCGGTTCATGCATTTTCTGCACATCCGACGAGGGGTTAAAGGTCCATAACGGCCGTCAAATTTGCGCATCGTGCGTGGCTAAAATCAAACAACTGTAAGGAGGCGCGTTTCATTGACAATCGCGGAAAAAGTTGACCGGGCCGTGGAGCTGGATAAGCTGATAAAACGGTACAAGAAGGAATTGGACGGCATCAAGGCGGATTTGCAAAGCCTGGCGCTGGCCGACATGGAAAATAAAAACATCAAGTATATGCAATTGTTCGGCAAGGCGGGCAATTGCGAGGCGGTCTATAAGGAAAAATTTGAAGTCGACAACTTTGCCCTGCTGGTGGAAGTGGTTGGCGAACTGGTAAAAGACAAGGTTGTCCGGAAAGAAGAAGTCAAGTTTGATGTTGAAGGACGTTTCAAAGAGGCGCTGATTGCCTTGTATAAAGGGCAGTATGGCGTTCATGATCTGGATGGTATCCTGGCCGGTATGGGACTGGATGAAAAGCAAATCAAGGTAGCCCGAAAAAAGCTTAAAGGCGATTTCAAAAAGGACAAGGCGGTCCTGGAGAGCATGGGCGTGACGGGCGACCGGGAAGAGGAACTGGACGCAATCAAAGAGGCGAAAAACCTGGAATTGATTGAACGATATTTTGATCTGGCAACGCTTGACGTTGAAAAGCTGAAAAAATGCATTTGGGTTGAGGATAGCCTCAGTATTGCGCTGAACTATGATGCCGACGATGCGGAAGAAAGGATGGGTGCGTAATGGACAAGGACGGCCGGAAGATGCCGGAGCCATTAAGCGAGGAAGAGGAAGCCCGGCTCTTAGGCGGCAATGTTTTTGGAATTGATGCGCTGTTTGACGGTGATTTTGCCCAGCGGTACAAAGTTGCCCGTGAATATTGGACAATCGGGATGGTCCAGGAATGGCAGGAGCTTATGGCTGCGCTTCGCCATAGGAGGCGATTGCGGTGAACATCACTGATAGCCAAATCCGGAAAATCTGGGCGGCAGCGCGGGAAAAAAATCTTGATGAGGATACAGTCCGCAGTATTGCCGCGCAGGTGTCGGGCAGGCCCAGCATATCGGGGCTTACCAAAACGGAGGCTATCCAGGTTATTGACCGCCTGGAGGCTAAAACAAATCAGGCCAAACCGAGCCGCCCGGCCAATATGGCGACGGAAAAGCAGATATGGAAAATTGAGCAGCTCGCCCGGGAGTTAGGCTGGGACGGCAGCCCGAAACGGCTGGAAGGGTTTTTGCTCAAGTATACTGGGGTCGCAAAGCTGGAATGGCTGCCAAAGCAAAAGGCCATTGGCCTGATCGACGGGTTGAAGGCCATGCTGGAACGACGCCAGCAAGCGGCTAACTAATCATAGAGATTTCTATAGTGAAAGCAGTTCTGTTTAAAGCAGGCTGCTTTCGCTATAAATGTGAGATTTTTTGACGGGGAGGGTTCATGAGTGGAAAACAGGTTTGAAACCGTAGTCATACGGGAATGGAAGGGATTTTGGGCAAAGGGTCCGGGAACGCCGGATTTTACTGCTCCTGCTGGCGGATTTGTGCTTACCTTTCACCGGGGCGCGAATCCGCCTCATAAAGTGGAGCACTATGATACGGTGGAAGAGATTTTGGAGAAATATCCTCAGTATGCCTGGTTCAGCCGGGATATAAACGATCCGCCGGATATTGCGCTTGTTGGAATATAGAAAGGCGGTGAAGGTATGAATATGGATGTGTTTTCCTGGATTTGGCCGGTGCCCGTCAAGGGGCAGCAGGGGCTATGGAATTGGGATGAAGGTGGAAAGGTTGATTGATTGCGAGCTCTGCCCGAAAGCCAAGAAAAAGAAAACCAAAAGCGGCTATGAATATTTAATTACACCGGTAGAAGTATGCGGGGCGGAGTGTATTGTAAAACAAGGCGAGAAAGCGCGAAATGCACTCAAGATGAATTACCAGCCCGAAGGTAACAGCAGGAAGAGACGAAAGTAAATTTAAGCACAGAGCAGCCTTGCGGCCTGTGCGGGTCGCAGGGCTGCTCAATTTGCATGGGTTTGGTATAATGAGGCTAAGACGGTAGATTCGGGAGGGATGGCATGCAGGCGACGGCAACTAAAGATAGCAGTAAAAGCTGGTTTAGCAAGACGGAAGGACGTTTGTATGCTTACCCGGCCCTGATGGCGCGGCATAGGGATTTGGCGGCCGAATTAAGGGAAGCCTATCCTTTAGGCGCGCGAACGGTTGGTGATGGAACCGGTATCAGGGCGGTAGGCTCCCACGGCGACGGGGCGGCAAAATGGGCCATGCGGTTTGAGGGCATGGAAAAGGCGTGCGATGAAAGTTTGCTCAAAGTATTGAAGGAATTTGAGCTTGTGAATGGTTTTTTAGAGTTGTGTTCGGAAGAAGAACGGGAATTTGTGAAACTTAAGTATTTTAAAAACTTGGCGAGAGGCACAATCCTACGGGAAATGGTCATATCCTCCACTACGTATTACCGGCTGAGGGATACAACTGTGACAAGAGCGGCGGCCATATTTGGCTACCTTGAATATGAAGAGTATGTAAAAATGCTGGCAATGTGACCAGCATTTTTTGCATTGTATGAGACTTTTTAGGGGCCTTCAGCCCAGTATTTTTGCGGGGTGGTAATTTTGCGGTAATATCACGGTAATTTTACGGTAATTTCGCGGTAAAAAAACGGTAAAAAATCGGGAATCTTCAAAAACAAAATTGTGCTATGCTATATATAGGTCGAAGTGTCGACAAAATTGAACAGCAAACCGCTCTCGTGCAGGGCGGTTTTTATTTTTTATCAAGGGGATGATGCGGATGAAAAGAACCAAGGAGCAATGCCGGTCGCCCAGCAACGGAAAAGCGCGGGTGAAAGAGCAATTGAGCGAACGGGATATACGGGAACTGATGGCGCACGATTCGTATGAACGTACGGCGGGAGGGGCAATACGGTCCAGGAGGAGATTGGTGGTGTTGAAATGATGGAGCAAATGGTTTTTTGGGCAGTGCAGGGCGTGATTAGCGTGCTGCTGACAGCGGTGGCCTATTTTCTGAAAGCGACGCGTGAACAGATTGACCGGGATATGAGCGAGCGGAAAAAAGAGACCGATAAACTGCGGGATGAGCTCACGGAAATGAAGTCAAGCCTGCCGCGCACGTATGTCCTCAGAGAGGACTATATCCGGACAATGGCCGACTTCGGCCGGAAGCTTGACCGGCTATTGGAACAAAAATAAAAAGGTGGTGAATTGCATGGCATTAGGAACAGTGCTTAACAAACAGGCCAGGGGATACATCCTCAAGGTCTGTAAGATTTCATACCCGCAGCCGGTAGGGTCCAATGTGCTGGACGTTTGCTTGGTGGACGCCGGTATGGCTGCATCGCCCACGCAACTGGAAGGATACATCAAATACCTGGAAGAGCGGGGCTATGTGACGATGAAAGAGGCGGGTTTAAGCTTGCTTGGAACAACGCTGCTATTGGTAAATTTGACGGCGAAAGGAATTGATTTGCTGGAAGGGACGCTCTCCGATCCGGGAGTGTGTTTGTAATGGCAAAAGGCGGCCGTAAACAAAACCGCAGGCACTATAAGGTGGAGCGGCTGAAATGCCGGGAGCTCATTGACCGGATGCTGGCGGACGGATATATTTACGAAGATATCATGGAAGCGGTGGCGGAAGCCGGTGAACGCATTTCCAAGTCGTCGATCCAGCGGTACCATGCATCCTTTGAGCAAGTGGCCGAACGGATTACCAAGACGCGGGAACAAATGAAAGTCCTGATTGATGCTGTGCGCGATCAGCCTGGCACCGACCTGGCCGAAGCGGCAAACCAGGTCATGATGCAGGGGCTCTTGACGCGCATCGCTACCGCTGGCGACGAATTTGACGCGCTGCCGCTGGATAAAGTCGGGCGCTTGGTGGCGTCCCTGGAGCGCAGCGCAGTGGCGCGGGAAAAGCTTAAGCTGCAATATGACCAAGGGGTAAGCGCGGCGGTGGGCAGGATTATGGATGAGCTGCGCACGGTGCTGGCCGATATGCCGGATATCATGGCTGTATTGGCAGCCAAATTGGAGACTATCCGGACTGAATTGACGGCCGGATAGGGGGTGCCTTATGGCAACGAGAAAGAAGGCGGCCAATGCGCCGCAACCCCAACAGGCAAATATTTTAAAGCGTCTGGTCGGACAAGAAACGGCACGGGAACCGGAATACTGGGAAATTGTGCTGCTTAACAGTTATGCCGACCTTCATCCGGACATAGTCAAGCTGATTAACGAACAGAAGACTCCGCTCTTCGGGCCTGCCGGTATCCGGAAGGCTTTAGCCGAACGGGAGCCGGAATATTTTGCCCGCGCCTACTTTCCGGAGTATATTCCGTCGGAAATGCCCTTGTTTCACCGGGAATGGTGCGAAGATTTCCGCGACGTGGTTGAAAAGGGCGGCGGCTCCAGCGTGGTGCGGGTGGCGCCCCGCGGCCACGCAAAAACAACGTTATGGGATTTCATTTTTCCGAATTGGACGATTGTCTATAAGAAAAAGCGGTATATTCTGATTTTGTCAGACAGCTATGACCAGGCGCTATCCTTTATCACCAACATTAAGGATGCGCTGGAGAACAATGACCGTATCCGCGAGGACTTCGGCGATCTCAAAGGCAAAGTGTGGCAGGAAGGCAAGATTGTCACCGCCACCGGCGTCATTGTCGAAGCCCTGGGCGCAGGCATGAAGGTCCGGGGCCGCCGCAACAAGGAAAAACGGCCGGACCTTATCATCGTCGACGACTTGGAAAACGATGAAAACGCCGCTACGCCGGATCAACGGAAGAAATTAAAGAAATGGTATAAACGGGCGCTGCGGCGCGCCGGGGCTGCTTACACTGATTTCTTTGTTGTCGGCACCATTATTGATGACGACTCGCTCCTGGCGGAACTGACGCGGACACCCGGTTATGACGTGAAGGTGTACCGGGCGGTTCTTTCTTTTGCGGAGCGGGAAGACCTCTGGGACGAATGGAAGCGCATTTTCACTAATCTGGACAACCCGTCCCGAGAGAAGGATGCCCGAACTTTTTTCGACAGGAACCGGGCGGAAATGCTGCGCGGGGCAAAAATCCTCTGGGAAAATGCAAACCCGAATTTTCCGGACGGCTATTACTCCATCATGGTGGCCCGCGTGGTCGATGGCGAGGAGTCCTTCTGGTCGGAGCTGCAGAACGACCCGAAGTCCAGCGAAGATAAATTCTTTCAACCGGTCGAATATGACGACGACGGGCGGCCGCCGCTGGCGAAGATGCTGCTGGTCATGACGGTGGACCCGAGCTTGGGCAAGACGGAGAAATCGGACTTTTCGTCTATCATCGTGCTGGGAACGGATCGGGAGACAGGGCAGATGTATACCCTGACGGCCGATATCGCGAGAAGAACGCCGGACGCCACCATTGAAGCGCTGTTTGTTACCGCGGAGTTTTATATGAACCAGGGGCTGCGGTTTAAGGTTGTGGGCATAGAGGATGTGCAATTCCAGGCGTTTTTCGCAACCGAGGCATTTAAGCGGGCTATGAAAAGAAGGCTGCATTTACCGATACGGCCGTTTCATCGCCGCTTGCCCAAGGATGTCCGGATTGAGGCGATGCAGCCCAGTATAAACAATGGCTATGTGAAAGTGCATAAAAAGCATACGTTGCTGCTCACGCAGCTCAAGAACTATCCCAAAGGGAAAAAGGACGGCCCGGACAGCTTGGAAATGGCGATTGACCTGTCGAAAAGCGGCAGCGGACGGTCGGGTGACAAACCGGGCGCGGTGGTCGGGGAGACGGCGGTGACGGGGATTGAGTGGTAAAAGAAGCTTAAAATTATCAGACAGGGAGAGATGGGAATTTGAGCAAGAAAAAAGAAACAAACCTGAATGTGCAAGATTCAAGTCTGTTTCCGTATGGCATTATCAACTTAACAGTTAGGGATGATGCGGCATTTGTGTCAATTGTTGCGAAGAATGGCGTTATTGCCAATCAATGTATTCCCGCTCGTGGTAATGTGAGAATGAATGGTTCCGAAAATACGGACTGTCCCGCCGTTGTTATAAACTGTACCGTTGACCGTTCCGTAGATGTTGGCGATTCCTTTGGCGGCGATATAAATATCGCCAATGATCATTCCGTGAATATTGCCAATGCAATTCTTGTGAATATACACATTTCCCACAATCATGCCATGCAAAGACAGTGTTGAATGTTCACAAACCTCAATATTGCCGATGTATTTATCTGTGATTGCAGTGCTTGTTTTCAGCTTCATAGCATCACCACCCTTCCAGCCTGAGCACTAAAGAATTTTTTCTTAATCGGCCTGGATTATCCTTCCAGATGGTAAGTTTTCGCAAATAATGTGAGACACAAATATTGACATTTGATTATAATTTGAGTTAAACTAAAATTAAATTGGAGGTGATGTGTATAGAGCGCAATCCTAAAGGTGGCGGAAGAAAGCCACTCCCAGCGGATAAGAAGAAAATCCGTATATGTACAGTATTTGGAACACAGAAACAGGATGCACAAGTTAGGAGTCTAGCATCCAAGGCTGGTAAAAGTCCAGCCGAATGGCTTCTTAGCGAAGCCTTAAAAAACAAATAGAGGAAACCGCTCAAGTCCTGGCAGACCTCGGTTTCCTCGCCGACACCCCACCGAAGCGGGCTGTACAAGGATAGTATATCATTGACAGCCTTCCTTCGGCAAGGGTGATTATGCGAAGGAGGGTATTTTTTATGGAATTGAAGGAAAAGATTTATGCCGAGCTTAGGATGTTGATCAATGCATTGGAAGGGAATCAGCTGGGTCTGAATGATTTTCAGGCAAATCTGGTCATGCATCATACTTGTTGCCTGGCTTTGGTGCTGGACAGCAGTCTGACGGATGTCGACCGGCGGCGGGTGATGATGGCGGTGCGGTCGAGGGGGACGAAGGCATGAGCGGGATAAGGTGGCAAAAGCAGGTGGTATGGCAGGGAAGAGAGGTAGACTTGTATACGGACGGTCAGCGGTTGTTGGTGGTGCGGCGGCAGTTGGGGAAGCTGCTCGGCTACGTGCGGCCGGGACAGGAGCTCTACCGGCTGGAGGGCAAGGGCGGCCTGGCGGCGGGCGAGGCGGTGACGGCGATGATTGACCGGCCGTTTGCCGGGCGGCATGCCGAGCGTCTGTACAGTTTGCGCGGGGCGATGGAGCTGGCGCGCCGGTCGCAGGCCAAGGAGGCGCGGCAAGTGCATGCCTGGCTGGAGGGTTTGGCGGTGTGCGCCTGCCCCGCAGATAAAGCGGCTGTTCCCGTCAGTGCGGCGAAGAAGGCGACACAGCAGGGTCTGGCGCTAATTAGGACGGCGGAGTTTGACGGCCTGGCGTGCGACTTTTACGGCGACGGGACGGAGCTGTGGCTGACGCGGGAGCAGATTGGGCAGGCATTGGGGTATAGTGATGCAGCTACAGCGATCACAAAAATTCATATGCGACACAAAAGTAGGTTAGATAAATTTTCAGTAACTACCAAACTGGTAGGTACTGACGGCAAACAGTACGATACTTACCTCTACTCCGCCAAAGGGGTATACGAAATTTGCCGCTGGTCGCGGCAGCCGAAGGCCGACGCTTTTTTCGACTGGGTGTATGATGTGCTGGAGAGCTTGCGCACAAGGCAGGCGGTCTTAGTCCCGGCGGAGCGGGCGGAGAAACTGGCGGCGGCTTTGCAAGAGATATTGACGCCGGCGGAGGCGGCGAAGTTAGCGGCGGCACTTACAAGTTAACTTAACAAACGGAGGAGCGCTTTTTAGGCGCTCCTTTTGTATTTGGCAAAGGAGGTGATGAGGATGGATATGGCGGCACGGGCGATAAGGCTTCTGAAAGAAAACGCCCAGGCGATGCATTGCAATAAAACTGCCATGGATATTGCCAAGGGGATTATATTGGCATATCTGACGATTCGGATGTTAGAAGGGGAGATTAATGACTGTCCGGCGGAATAAGCATAAAAGGGGTAGAGTGAATTTGCTTTATAAAGTACTGGATTTTTTTGCGGAGAACTTCCCAATACCAAAGTGGCTGCCGTTAGTTATTTCTCTTGTCGCCCTCGCGGCAGCGTTACTGAACGTGAGAGGTTCATAGCCAATGATAAGACTTGGCCAAGGCCAACAAAGAAATAATGATTGGGATTGCACGCCATATCCATTCCAGTATCCGAGCTTTTTTAGCTTTAGCTATGGTTTCAAGATAAATTTTACCTTTGGCGGTTATTTGAAATCGTCCATCCATTGGCAAAAATTCAGGCTGTTTACATGCAACGACTCTAATGTACTCGTTTTTCCACATAAACACTAGTCTTTCCAGTATGTCGTTATTGCTAAAGTGAGTTAAAACGCTGATTTGGCTAAGGTTTAGGGTGTCGTTTTTTGATTGTAAACATAGAAGTAACTTGATGCATTTTTCATCTAAGTCCATTTATAACGGAACTCCTTTCTGCCTGGGCGCAGATGAATAAATTCAATAAGCAATGCAATCATTCCTGGCAAGGAGGTGAGAGTTTGGCGCTATATAAAACACAGGTGGGGCAAATCGGTTCACAACTGGACACGTCGTTTTTCCTGTTCGACGATTGCATCAGCAATCTGGACCCGGTGCCGGTGGAGGAGTATGAGCGGATGGTTGATACCGATGAAACGGTGGAAATCTCGCTGTTGTTTTTGACGATGTCCATTCTCCTGAAAATCGGCGAATACAGCCATGAAAACCCGAAGATTACGCAGTTTGTGCAGGAGAATTTTGAGCAGATGGAGAGCAACCTGTATACGGCGTGCGAGGAAATGCTGACGGCTCTGTGGGCGGGGTTTTCCGGCACGGAAATCGTGTGGCGGCCGGAAGGGGACAGGATGCGCTTGCATCGCCTGGTGACGTATCATCCCCGGACGCTCTTAATCCGGGTTGACCGCGAAACGGGGCGATATCAGGGATTTAAGCAGTGGCGCTGGTTTGCCGGTTCGCCGGTGGATATTCCGCCGGAAAAGGCGATTCTCTATACGTACCGCAAGCGGTTCGGCAATCATTACGGCCGCAGCATCTTGCGCCCGGTGCGGAAAAACTGGCTGTTAAAGGACCCGGTGCTCAAGATGCTGGCGCGGGCGCTGGATAGGTTCGGGACGCCGATCACGTCGGCGGTGGTGCCGGATGAGGATATCCGGGACCCGGACAATCCGGACAGGGAGGTGAGCCAGCTTGAATACGCGGTGCGCCTGTTGGCGAACCTGCAAAACGGCACGGGCATTGCGCTTCGCTACGGACCGGAGGGACAGGAGCCGAAAATCAACGTGCATAATGGCGGCGGGTCCGGGATAGGCGAAGCCTTTGACCGGGCGCTGGGGTATTTTAACAAAATGATTGCGCGCGGCATACTGGCTCCTTCCCTGCTCTTGGATGAGGGCCAGCGGTCGGGGAGTTACTCTTTAGGGCAAAGCCATTTTCAGATATATAACATTATGACGTCGGGGATCTTAAACAACCTGACCGAGGCGCTGTTGGAGCAACTGGTGCGGCGATTGGTGGAATATAACTTCGGACGGCAGAAAAATTACGGTTCCTTCGGCGAGAAAAAACTCAATGAAGAGGATACGAAGCTTTTGTCCGAGGTATTTGAGCGGCTGACTAATGCAGGATACTTGGACGCAAGGCTGCAGGCCGATTTTGACGCCGTCCGGGCGCGCATGGGGCTGCCGCAGCGTAAGGTAGCAGCGCCGCCGGAAGAGTTTAAGAACAAGGTGCGGACTCAATATGTGAACTATACGCGCGGCGGCGATATTGGCGACCCGCTGGCAGGTGAAGGCGATGAATGAGCGCGATCTCTTAAAACGGCTGGATGAAACCGACCGTTTTTTTGTGCGCCGGTATGAAGGATATCTGGATCAGGTCATGGCGCGCGCCGAACAGATTATGAGCAGCGTGCGCCATATGCAGCAGATTGTGCAAATGCCCTTTCCCATGGCGGGGGAATTAGGCCGTATGCTGACGCAGCATGCGGAGGATGTGCTGGCGACCGGCCAGGCGCATGCGTCTATTCTGGTGGAGGATTTGCACCGCCGGTTTGCGAGGCGTAAGCTGGCGGAGTGGCAGCCGTGGTTTTTGCGCAAGCTGGCCAGTCCGATTGTGATTGACCCGGAGAGGTTCTGGCTGGAGCCGGCCGCCGCTATCGAGGCGCTTTCCGCGCGGGAAAATATGCTGGCCAATGATGTGGAAGGCGAGCTGTGGACGGAAGTAAAAAGAATTCTGCTGGAGCATCTGCAGGGAGCCAGCCGCAAGGAAACGGTCGCGGCTTTGGCGGCGCTGGCGCAGGTGAATGTGCGCCGGGCGGAGCTTATAACTACAACCGAGACAACCTATGCCTATAACCGGGGGCGGCTGGCGGGGTTTTATGACGCCGGCGTGGATTATGTGCGCTTTTCAGCGGTGATGGATATGCGGACCAGCCCGCAGTGCAGAAGCCGCCACGGCAAGGTGATGCGCATGGACAGTCCGGAACTGGCGAACAACATACCGCCGCTGCACGGCCGGTGCCGGTCGGTGCTGTCGCCGCTTTTTAGCGCGTACCAGCCGGAATACCTGACGGCAGAGACGCTCGACTGGTCGAAAGTGACGCCGCTGCCCAAGGGATGGAAGACAGCAAAATAAACCGCCGTATTTGCCTTATACAGCGGTTTTTATGGCGGGCAGGTATAAATGGTTATGCCATAAGCGTTTGACGTAAAATAACGCAATCTAACGCAGGAATAACGCATTTTAGAAAATGGGATAACGGCGCATTTTGCCGAAGGGAGGTGAAAACAGAAATGGAGCTGTTAAAAATTCCTTTTTTACGCCTGGGACAATGGAAACATCCGGTCTATGGCGATGTGAACATTACCCAAGATACCTTTGATCAGATTATCCGTAATTTCCAAAACAATGTGCTGGGCCGTCCGCCGTTTATCCGCCTGGGCCATGATAAAGACGGCAAATCAACCTTTGGCGACGCTCCGGCGGAAGGTTGGGTGAAGGAGGTCAAGCAGGAAGGCAACATCCTGTTCGGCATGGTGGAGCCAACGACCAGCGAAGCTGCCGACAACATACGAACAAAGCGGTACCGCTTTGCCAGCGCCGAATACAACCCCAACGGCGTCAACAAAGAAACGGGGGAGCGTGTGGGGGCGCTTCTTTCAGCGATTGCTCTCACCAATGAACCTTTTTTAACCCGGCTGCCGGAAGCAACGCTGCTGGCGGATGTGCCGGGAATGTTCTACTTAGATTTCAGTGAAGTGAAGGAGGATGACAAGCATATGCCTTGGAAAAAAATCGAAGAGACCATCAATAAACTGAGCGAAACCATGACGGGATTTATCGCTTCTTTTAAACCGACCGCCCCGGCTCCCGGCATGGACGAAGCGACCAAACAGAAGCTGGCCGACATGGAAGCTGCGCAAAAAGCAACCAATGAGGCCCTGGCGAAGTTGAACGCCCAACTGGCCGAATCGGAAAAAGGCAGGCGGCTGGCGGAAGTGGATAAAGATGCGGCTGCCCTGGTGGCCCAGGGAATTCCGCCGGTGATGGTGGAACAATGGAAAACCATTGCGCTGTCCGCTCCCGGCCAGGCTATGGTCAAGCTGGCGGACCAAACCGGCAAGGAGTTGGAGATGACGGCGGCCGATGCGTTTAAACAGACGCTTTTGGCTTTGCCGGAGGAACACCGCATTCCCATGGGGCAGCGCGGTACGCAGTCGGTGGGGGATGATCCGGACAAAATAAAACTGGCTTGCGATGAGGATATCAGGATGCTGGGCGGCGAAGTAACCGCCGACGGCAAGTATAAGATTTAAGCGGCTGAAGTTACGGGCGCTATTTTTATTGCGGAGGGATGATGAAATATGCCGATGGTTCCTGGAACACAGACGATTGCTGTGTATGAAATGATTGAGATTCGGGCGATTGTAGGGCCGGAAGTGGCAATCGCCGTGACGGTCGCGCCGACGGATGTGGAAGTGCCGGCGGGCACCGTATTGGGCCAAGTAACGGCCGATAAGCTGTATTATCCGTATGACAATGCGGCAGCCGACGGCCGGGAAACGGCGAAGGTGATTTTGGGCGAGGCGGCGCCCGCCAGCGCGGAGCCGCAGGTTGTGACTGGTTATATTAAGGGGATTTTCTACAAGGATAAATTGCAGGGGCTGGATGCGGCGGCCATGGCCGAGTTATTTGCCCGTGAAGTTGACGGGATCATTATTATCTAAAAACAAGGAGTGATGCAGAGTGAAATTCGGATTTCCTTCGACGCGCGAATTGACGCATGTGGTGCGCAATCGCGTGAGTGATACCACAAAATTTATCGGCAAAAGCATTTGCCCCATCGTGCCGGTGTATGCGGCGGAAATTGAATATGACGTACTGTATCCGGCGTATGGGATGACCAGCGCCCATAAGATCGGGACGGACCCCAAAACGGTGTCCACGCCGAAAATGGAGACCAAGCGGTCGGGGACGGCTTATTGGAAAGATACCGGCCGCCTGGATGAGGAAAAACTGCTCAACCTGCGGAAAGCGGGAACGATTAACGAACGGGCCGGGCGGGAAGCGGTCTACCAGTTGGCGCTGCAGCAAGACACCCGCCTGGATGTGCGGATTGAGTGGCTTGTCTGGCAGATGCTTACGAAAAACGCGATTGCCATTGATGAAAACAATGTGAAATTCACGGTGGTGTTCGGCATGCCGGACAAGGTGGATATTTCCGCCGACGTGCAGAAAAAGTGGACGGCTACGGCTACAAGCGACCCGCTTGGCTTTTTAACCGGATTAATCCAGGGGTATCGCGGCACCGGGGCGAAAGCCAGGACGGTCTATATGAACAGCGTGACGGCCGGATATGCCATTCAGAGCGCCAAGTTTGTGGATATGCTCAAGCAGTCGAATTATACCGGCTATTTGAGCACTTTAAACGCGGTACCGGCGTTTAAGCTGCTCATGCCGGACGTGGATTTCGTCATTTACGACGAAGGGTATCTGGATGACAGCCAAACCTTCCAGCCCTTCCTGCCGGACGGGGAAATCGTGGTCTATGGCGATTATCCCGGCGAGAAGGTCATGGATTTCGGCAGCACGATCAGCCTGCACAACGGCGGACTGGACAAGCCCCAGCCCGGCAAGTTCAGTTTGATCGAGGACAAGTCGGGGAATGAAAAAAATCCGTATGTGGACGTTACGGTCGGCATCTACGGCCTGCCGCGTCTGTACCATCCGAATTATATCCGCCGGGCGAAAGTGTTTTAATTTCGCGGTAGGTGAGACTGTTTAAAAGGACGGCCGGAGGTCCGTCCTTTTGATGGAGGTGGTCATTTGTATACCACGGTGGAACTGGTGCGCGGATCATCGAAGCTGGCAGATGAAAAGGCTATGTCGGCAGCGGATGTAGAGATGTATATCAAGAAAGCGCAGGCGCGGATTGACGCCAGGCTGAAAAAGCGCTACCGGGTGCCGCTTGCCGAGCCGGTGCCGGATATCATTGAAAGTATTGCGACCGACTTTGCGGCCGGGTTTGCCATTGAGAAATATTACAGCCAACGGCCGGGCAAGGAAGAGCCTTACCTGGCGGAAGTTTTGATTAAGCGGGCGGAAGCTGATTTGGCCGAAGTGCTGGAGGAGCATCTCTTAGATGGGCTGCCGGGCGTTGAATTTTTGCCGCCGCCTGGGCCGGCTCCGGCTGTTTTGGCCCGGCCGGCCATGCAGTCGACGACACCGGTGCGCAGCGAAATGACAGCCGCTCTGGAGCGTTGGTGATGGTATGGCGGAAATAGAATTTAAGATTGAGGCCAAAGGGATTGAAAAGGTCGAAAGAGCTATTCGGATTTTGGATAATCTTGGATTAGATACAAAGCCTTTGATGCAAAAATTGGGCGAAGATATGCGCGGAATTGTCGACCGGAATTTTGAAGCGGAAGGAAGGCCGAACCGCTGGAAACCGCGCAGCCCGATTACCAATATGATCTATGGATTGGCGGCAATGAAGCGAGAGCGACAGACAAAACGCTATCAAAACGCCAAAGGCGCTGCCGCAAAGGCTAAAATACTAGGAAAGGCTGCATTAAAAGCTCGGAGAAATTTAATTCTTAGTTTATCTGGTGATTTGAAAAAGAAAATCACAGTAGAGACACAAGTAAATCAAGTAAAGATTGGCGCCCCTGAAAGCGTTAAATATGCACGCATCCATCAATTCGGCGGCATGGCAGGCCGCGGAAGGAAAGTAAGAATTGTGGCCCGGCCGTATTTAGTTGTGCCTGATTCTGAGGTTGGTTTGCTGCAAGATACTGCGCTTGGTTATGTTAAAAGGACGGTGCTGCGAATATGAGTGAGAACATTGTTGATGCGATCTTAACCGTCTTACAGGCAGAACCGGAACTGGGAGACGTGGGCGAGTGGAAAAAGGTAAACGGGGTTGTTCCGCTACCCTGTAAAACGATTAGCGTGGGGGTAGATGAGGAAATCTTTGCGCCGTACACACGTCTGAAAGATCAAGTAACGGCTAAAGTGATTGTTTACGCATATCTGACAGATGTTGACCCGGAGGATGGCGAAGCAAGCATACGGGCAATGGCCAAAATTATCAGGCATGCTCTGTCGGCTGACCACTCGTTAGGAGGCAAGGCGGCGACAAGCTTTGTTAAGGATATCAGGTACGTGTATGCTGACGACTTTGAAGATTTGCACGCGGCGGCAATTACGCTGGAGGTCGTGTATTATGCGTCGCGATTGAAGCCATTGGTCGCGCCGCCTACCGGAAAGATAAGCATGGAAGCAGAAAGGAGTTGAGTCTTAAGTGGCAATGGAGTTTATTGTTCCCGGTGTGCAGATTGATGAATCGGATGTGGGGCCGCGCCCTACGCAGCAGCTCAGTCTGTCCGGGATTGGCATAGTGGGAACTTTTGAACGGGGGCCTTTGAACACGCCCACAACGGTCGGGGATATTCAGCAGTTGACCGACAAGTTTGGCGGGTACGTGGAAGGGTTGACCGGGTATGTAAGCGCCTACGGGGCGCTGGTCAACGGGGCCAACGATTTGCGGATTGTGCGCATTGCCGGCGCCGGGAGCGCCGCTGCGAGCAAAACTTTTACGGATGGCGCTGCAAATCCCAGCATTGTGGTGACGGCTTCCAGCGTGGGGGCGTGGGGCAACGGTATCAAGATCGGCATTGCCAAGAATGCCGATAACTTTGATTTGACGCTCAAATATGGCAGCGCCGTAGAGCGGTATGCCGGTTTGACGCTGAACACGCTCGCCAAGGTGACGTCGAAGTTTATCACGGTCAGTAAGGCGGAAGGCGCGGAGGGGATGCCTGAAACAGTGCCGGATACGTCCCTGACCGGCGGCAATGACGGGGCAGCGCCCACGGACGCGGACTATATCGGGAAAGTTGACAGCGCAACCGGCGCGCGCAGCGGCTTGAAGGCGCTGGAGCCGGTGCAGGTGGGAATTGTGCTGTGCGCCCAGCAGTACAGCCCGCAAATTCATACGGCACTTGTTTCGTTTTGCGAAAACTGCGACCTTGACGAAGGTCTGAGGGTTGCGATCTTAAACACAGCGCCCGGCCTTTCTGTCGATGCGGCTATCGCTCAGACGCAGGCGCTGGACAGCGACCGGGGTATTTTTGTATATCCATGGGTAGAACCGGAGGATCTGCCGGGGCAGTTTGTAGCGCCTGACGGGTATTATGCAGGCCGGTTATCGGTGATTAATCCGCATGAAAGCCCCAGCAACAAACAAATCCTGGGTATTACAAGCTGCGAGAATATGTATACCTACGCGGAGGTAAAGGCGCTTACCCTGGCGCGGATCAGCCCGATCACACTGGTGAACAACCGGGGCTTCCGCATCCGGAACGGCCTGACTTTGTCCAGCGATTCGGCCTGGAGCCAGACGAATATCCGGCGGCAGCAGGACAAAATGGAAATGGAAGTCTACCACGCGCTGCAGTGGGCGATTTCCGAGCCGCATGCGGAACCGCTGTGGCGGGCGGTTGCCGATCAGGTGGATATGTACCTGCAGGTGCAGAAAAACCTGGGTTTTATTCGGGGTTACAAGCCGACTTTGTGCGACGCCAACACCAATCCTCCGGAAATGGTGACGGCGCGTATTTTGACGTTTATTTTGCGCTGGCTGCCGCTGTATGCGGCCGATTATATCGTCGGCCGGATGAAGCGGGAAATGTCTGTCGAGAACAAATAACCTAAGAAAGGAGTGCGACCGGTATGCTAGGTATTGAGAATGACCCTATTCAAGGGTTTGACGTGTCGGTCAGCATCATGGGGCCGAACGGCCCGGAGCTGGCCGGTGAGTATCAGACGGTTGATATTACCGTGAAGAATGAGACGGAAGAATACCTGGAGACGAATGAGCGAATTGCCAGGATACTGGACGGGGAGATCAGCATCAGCGGCTCACTCAAGCGCGGCTGGATGAACACGGATATTATCAGCCGCGTCTATGGGTATACCGCTTTGCGCCGGGGCGAAAAAATCGGCGCAAGCCCGCGCTTTACCATATCCTGCACGGCGGATAATCCCGACAAGGGAGTGTCCGGCCGCATCAGGATTGAAAATGCTGTTATCCCGGAATTGAAGCTGGCGATTAAGTCCGGCAAGGGCGTAGTGGAGAAAGATTTGCAATTCAAGGCGGAAGGAATTAGCGAAGCCTAAAAATATTAAATTTGGAGGATGAATATTATGGCTAATCAAGTGTTTGGGCCGCTCGAGCTGCCGAGCGGGAAGAAAATCAAATTTCGTGAGCCTGTCGGCCGCGACCGGGTGAATGTGGTGCAAATGCTCAAGATGAGCATGGATAATTTTGGGTCCGGGGCTGTCCTGGTGGATGGTTATGTTGCCGTCAAATGCATTACGGAAATCGACGGCGCGGCGGTCACGGACAATTATAAGAACGTTTACGACACACTGCCTGACGGCGATTTGTCATTTTACCAGACGGTGTTTGCTGAACTGTTTGGCATGACAGAGGAGAAACGGGATAAAGCCAAGGAGGCGGCCGCTTTTTTGCGGAAAGGGCAGACTTATACCGCTTCATCCAGTGCGCTAAATACGGACATGCAATCGACTACGAAGGCTGGTTAAGGCTTACCGATGTAGAGCGAGATGCGCTGTATTTGGCATTGGAATGGCTGAGCGAAAAGGAAAAGGAGCGTAACGCCATAGAATGAATAAAAAGAGGCCGGATACGTCCGGCCTCTTGAACATTTCAGGTTTATTTTGATTTATTGGCAATCAGAGCGGCAGTTGTAAATATGACTGCCGCCAGCATGACGCAGTAGAATGCGGGGAGAAAGGAAAACGGAGTTAAGGCTGCGATAATTCCAGCCAGTATTGCCGCGATAACGGCGGCGAGAAACAGTTTCGCAAGGATATTGGCGGCTCCAATCAAAAGCAGCGGCAAAGCAGCCAAGGCGCTGGCCGGGCCGACGATCAACCAAAAGAATAAGTTTCCCCAAAAATCTTTTTTGACAGTCGATTTTTCAACCATGACAAGCGCCCCTTTCTGGCCTTTTTCTAAATTTATTATACTCTGGCGGCGCGGTTGTTGACAAGGAAGGAGTATGGCATGAGCGTTTCATTTTCGGTAGCTATGGTGCTGACTGCGTTTAATCGCATGTCGCCAGGAATAAGAGAAGCCGTGCGCGATGTGCAGAATCTGAAGCAGACGGTGAGCAGCGCCAGCAATATGACGATCTCCATGCGTGTGAAAAAGACCGAGGAGGTTGTGCGCGAATACAAAGATAAAGCCGACCATCTCCGGACAAATGGTGTGGAGCAGGCGGCAACCGGGATGGCTGTGCTGGCCCCGGTGGAAAATGCAGTGAAGAATTTTGCCCAAGTGGAAGATTCTTTAATGAACTTGCGAATTGCCGCTTATGACGCCAGTGTTCCTATAGAACAGTATGAAGCTGAACTGAAAAAGGCCCAAATTGAAGCTGAAAGATTAGGTGATGTCACGCGATTTAGTACCCGTGAAGCCTATAATGGATTTACGGTATTGTCTAAGGGCGGAGCATCTCTCCAAGATATATATTCAGGTCTGGGACAAGCGGCAGTTTATCTGGCCCAAGCCGGAGAAGTTCCTATTGAGAAGTCGGCAGAAGCCATGATAAAAATATCGAACGCTTATCAACTGACGGGAACACAAATGAAAGATGTGGCGGACATGATTAACCGGGTGGATGGCGCAAGTACGGCTAGCATTGATAGTCTCCAAGAAGGATTTAAATACGCTTCCGGTACCGCTGCGCAGCTTAAACAATCAGTGAATGAAACAGCGCAAGCATTGGCGGTGCTTAACAACCGGGGGTTAGACGGGAGTACTGCTGGTACAAACTATGCTGATTTTCTGCAACGCCTGATTCCAATGACAAAAAAACAAACGGAAGAAATGGCGAAATTAGGCATGGTCAAAGTCGGGGATTCAACCATTACGGCAGAGCAGTATTCAACTATGAAGCAAATGAAGTGGCTTACAGATAACGGGCATAGCGTCTTTTTTGATGACCAGGGCCGGCTTAAACAGATGAGCGAAGTGATTCAGATCATGCGTGATTCTTTTAAGGATATGCGGCCTGATGATGTGCAAAAGGCAATGCATAAAATCTTCGGTGAACAAGGCGGCAGGGCGGCATATGCTCTTTATCAAGATGGGAAAGGCTCATGGGAAGAAGTTGGAACAAATATAGCAAAAGCGATGGGGCTGGAACAGAAGATTGGACTAAAACAAACGACGCTGCTGGGCCGTGCTGAAAATATGATGGGCAGCTTGGAAAATTTGTCAGCTACCAGCGGCAGTCCGATTGGGCAATTTATTTCGTCGCAATTGGACGGTCTTACCGCAATAATTAATAAGATGCGACAGCTTAGTAATGAGTATCCGGGAGTGACTAAAGGTATCATGTGGCTAGTGACCTGGCTGGGGCTGTTCAAATTGTCTCTAGGCGGTTTTTCTATTTTGCGCAGTATTTTACTGTCAATCGGTGCTGATTTTCTCAGTGTATTCAAATGGATTTTGAAATTTGGCGGTGGCGTACAAAATCTAAAAGTAGGCTTTGACCTTATCCGCGCTACCGGAGCCGGATTTTGGCGCAGCCTATGGCAAGGCGCGCAGTTGGCATGGCCATGGCTGGCGCGCCTGGTCGGGTGGGCCGGGACGGCAGGCGGCTTCTTATTGCGGCTGGGTTCCTATGGTTTGCGGTTCGGCTCTATGCTGGGCGGCGGGGCTATGACGGCGATCCGCTGGCTGGGGCTGGTGCTGAGCTGGATCGGCCGTCTGGTTGGCGGGTGGATGGTGGCCGCCGTCCGGATTGCCGCAGGCTGGCTGATTGCCATGGGACCGGTAGGCTGGATTATAGCCGGTGTTACGGCGATCATTGCCGCCGCTATTTGGGCCTGGAATACCAACTTTATGGGGTTCCGGGACAAATGCATTCAGGTCTGGAATGCGATTAGCAGTTGGGCGCAAAGGACATGGAGCAACATTGTCGGCTTTGTGCAAACGGCTATCGGCTGGATTGGCGGCTTTATTGACAAAATCAAGGCGGCGCTGGGGTTGAGCCGTAGCCTGCCGAGCGAGCTGCCGAAGATCAGAGGGGTTGATTTAGACCCCAAGGACTTTAAACCCTTTGGGCCGGAGAATACGCCGGTGGTTCCGCAGGGGGGCGGCCGCAACTACTATTTCAACATTACAAACAACAACGACATTTCCGCTTCCGATCCGGAAAGCGCGGGGGAATCGGTTGTAAAACTGTCTGTCCCGAACAAATACAAGGCATCGCTTGACCCTAGTTTTGGTTAGGAGGTGAGCGGGTGAGTCAAAATGTGAATTTAGGCGATATTGTCATTGATATTCCGCCGGAGCGAAAGATTGAATTTGTCGGCCCCCGCGCGCTGGCTAAGTATGATGTGCCTGGCTACCGTCCCGGTTATCAGGATATGGGACAGGAAGAACGGACCTGCCGGTTTAGCGGTGTAATCGACGGCGAAGGCGCGCTAAGTAAGGCGAACAATATTCAAAAGTTGATGGATAAGGGCGAGGAAATCAAATTCTTGTACGGAGAGATCAGCGTCAAGGTGTTGATCCGCCGTTTTGATTTCCAGTACTATCGCAGCGACCGGGTGCGTTATGATATTGAACTTGTGCAGGTGGCGGACCTGGAGCTACAGCCGATGAACCAGGTGCAGGCCGCGCGGGGGAAAGTCAGCGACCGGTTTGATCCGCTCAGTAAGCTGACCAAGGCGCTGAATGATATCAACAACTTTACAAGCGGGCTTAATCATGACGTGTGGAAAGTCAAAAGCATCATCAATAAGGTGATTGCGACCAAGAACTATATCGTGCGGCAAGGGGACAGCCTACGGCGGATTAGCACGCAGCTTTTTGGGACGCCGCACAAATGGAGGTCGTTAGCCCGGCTGAACGATCTGTCGGGGCCGAATATCCCGGCGGGTCTGCGAAATTTGCGCATGCCGTCAAGCATGGGGGAACTCCTAGAGTATGAACGCCTGTTTGACCTCTATGTCGTGAAAAAGCGCCCGGCCATTAAGGCTGTGTATAAAGGCGGCGGCAGGGGGACGACGCAATGAAGGCCCCGCGGTGCTGGATTGAAATATATAATCCGGATACTCAGGAGCCGGTTGCAGTCCGCTGGACGGATATCCTGGATGTGTCAGTCGAGAATACGTTATACCTGGCCGCTGATTCTTTTGAAATCGTTTTGCGCAATGACCAGTTGCTGTCCGACTGGCTGCGCAAAGAGCAGGAAATCCGCATTTGGCTGGGCTATGTTAAAAATGCATCCGAGTGGGACAAGAGCGAACTGACACACGTTTTTACCGGCAAGATCGACGGAGTACGGCCGAATTTTAACATGCAGATGACGGTGCAGCTTTTGGGCCGGGATTATTCGGCTCCGCTCCTGGACAGCGAATTCAACCTGGCCTTTGCCGAGCGCACTTCGTCTCAGATTGCGCAAATCCTGGCGGAAAAACGGGGCTTGACTCCCAAAATCACGGACACGGAAGTCATTATTGAAAAGGATTTGTACCAGGATAAAAAAGAGTGGGAAGTGCTGCAGGCGCTGGCCGACCGAGAGGGCTTTGTCTGTTATGTGACCAAGGAAAAGGAATTGTATTTCGGTCCGCGCAGCGATGATGATGAAACGGTTGTGGCTGAACTCAAATACCGGCAAAAAGAAAAGTCGAATGTAATCAGCATTAATTTTGACGACAGCATGGTCGGCGTGATTAACAAGGTGGTTGTACGGCATTGGGTTGGCAAGCACAAGCGGCTGGTCGAGGCGGAGGACCACAATCAGGACTTGATTGACAAGTATGGAGAGAAAGTACGGATTGTGTACGACTCAAAGGCCAAAACCGATGAACTTGCCAAAGCGCAGGCGACGAAGCGCCTCAAGGAATGGTCCAGAGCGGTTGTGACGGCGGATGAAGTGCGTGTTGTCGGTGACCCGGCAATTTCGGCGGAAAAGATGGTTGATATCGAGGGCTGCGGGCGTTTCGACGGAAAGTATTACATTGACCGGGTACGCCATGTTTACCAGAAAAGCGAGGGGTACCTGTGCGAGCTCAATATTACCAGCCAGCGCCCGGACAGCGCGGCGCAATACCGGCAGGACCTGTATAATTACCAGGAGAAAAAGGCGTAGGTGATGGATATGCGAAAAGGCATCGGTCAAAACAGCACGGCGCAGACCGGCATTGTAACCTCCGTAAATGCGCAAAGCTACCGGGTGAAGGTGCACTTATCGCTGCTCGACATAGAAACCGACTGGATACGGGTCTGCAGTTTCTACGTGGGCAACGGCTGGGGATTGGTAAGTTTGCCCCATGTAGGCAATGAGGTGGTAGTGACTTTTCTAAACGGAGATTTGAATGACGGCGTAGTGACCGGCATTTTATATTCGGAAGGAGCCGACGTGCCGCCCGATGGGGCGGAGCACCCGGCTCTTTTTCATGAGTCGGGGTCTAAAATCGTGCTGGGACATAACGGCGATATTGTGATTGAAGCCAGCGGGAATTTGTATTTGCGGGGGGCAAACGTGCACATCAATGATGACAGGTAGGTGAGAAATATGCCAGCAGTCACAAGACAGGGGGACAACACCACGGGGACTTGCAATGTAGGGTTGCCCTGCTGCCCCCATGGCCGTTCCGGCACAAACCAGGTGTGCAGCCCTAATGTATTTGTCAATGGTAAGCCGCTGCACCGGATGCAGGATACCGGGCCGACAAATTGCCCGCACGGCGGTACTTTTGTTTCCGTGGAAGGCTCGCCCAGTGTGTTTGTCAACGGCCAGGCCGTGACCCGCTTGGGAGACCGGACGGTATGCGCAAAGTGCGGGCAGTCCGGCAGCCATGCGGCCGGTTCGCCGAATGTATTTGTCAATGGCTAGGGAGGAGATGAGTTGAAGAATGAACAGTTAGGCGTCGATATCCGCCTGGGCGCGGATGATGAATTTGTTGTATCGGATACGGGAGATTTGGCCGGGGTCGATGATATTGAAAACGTCCGGCAGGCACTCATCTTGCGGCTTAATACGCCCAAAGGCGATTTGTGGGCGCACCCTGAGTATGGCAATGGCGCTTATGACATTTTGAGCGAAGGCATGAGCGATGATTTCCTGGCGCGGGCGCTGGATGCCATACGCGAGTGCGTGAACCAGGAGCCGCGTGTCCGGCTGATTGACATTACCCAAGAGGTATATCATGAGGACCGCATGGTTATCTATACTTTGCGGTATGAAATCTTAAATGATACCCGGACGGACAATTTAGTCTTTACCATCGACGTAAAGCGGGTGATGGAAAGTGTTTAAGACATTCGCGGAAATTCTGCAAGCTTTGTTTGATTATATCATCAACACAGGCACGAGGAAGATTACCGACTTTAACCCCGGCAGCCTGGTGCGGACCATATTGGAAGCGGTGGCGGCAGTCATTGAAGACTGCTATTTTTTATTGGAAACGCTGGCGGATAAGTATTTTGTGCTGTCGTCAGAGGGAGAGTGGCTGGACAAACGGGTCCAGGACTATGGCATGCAGCGCAAGCCGGGCACGAAGTCGGAGGGAACCATTGCGGCGGGGCGCGATTCCCCTGCTCCTTTTAGCTGCCGCATTCCGGCCGGTACGCTGTTTCAGTCCGAAGGCGGCGTTGAGGTTGTAACGCTGGAAGCGGCGGTGTTGAATACCGGGGAATTGAGCGTTGAAATACCGGCGCAGGCTGTCAATGTCGGGAAGGACGCGAATTTCCCGGCGGGCACGGTTTTGAAACAAGCCGGAATTGCCATTACCGGCATTGAATGGGCAAAAGTGGTCCGGATGGAAGGCGGCGAAGATACCGAGTCGGATGACGACCTCAAGGCCCGGTTTTTAGAGCGCATGAGAAACCCCGGAACGTCGGGGAATATCGCGGATTATGTGCAATGGGCGCGGGAGGTTGCGGGCGTAACCGCTGCGCACGTTGTGCCGATTTGGGACGGTCCCGGCACGGTCAAAGTGATTGTGTTAGGCCCGGACAAAAAGCCGCCCAGCGCCAGTATTGTGCAAAGCGTCCAGGACTATATTGCGCCGAACAACAAGGGGGAACGGAAAGCGCCCATCGGCGCGACCGTGACGGTGGTGGGAGCGGCGGCGGTTGTGATTAACATTGAGACAACGGTGCTGCTGGACAACACGCAGAACATTGCCCTTGCGACTTTGCAAGAGAACTTCACGGCAGCGGTAGAGGATTATTTGAACAAAATGGCCTTTCAGGCTGATGTGCTCCGGTACTCCAGGGTTAGTTCGCTGCTCCTGGACCAGGCGGGTGTGATTGACTATATTGATTTTACAATCAATGGAGAGACGGCGAATATAAGCTTATCCGCTGATGAGGTGGCGGTGCTGGGGGAAGTGAAGCTCTATGTTGCCTAAAGTGGCGGAGGATATTCGCAATTATTTGCTCAGCCGGTACCGGGACAATGCGATAGCGCGGGTTCTGTCCGGCGCGATCGGCGACCAGGTTGACCTTCTTAAAGAGGCGGCTTATGCCGTGCTGTACCGCTTTTGTGTAGGGACGGCGGATGAGTATGGCGTGGTTCAGTGGGAGAAGGAATTGGGGCTTGTGCCGCCGGTTGATGCCAGCCTGGAGCTGCGCAAGGCGTTAATTAAAGCCAAACTCTTGCGGCCGCCAACGATGACGCCGGAGCAAATTGAGGCGATTGCCAACTGTTTTCTCCGGAATGAAAAAGCCACGGTGATGGAGCTGCCTTTGTCCTACGCTTTTGTTATTCAGGTGCCGCTGAGCGCTGAAGTGTGGCTGCCCGAGTTAAAACAGGCCATATACGAATCACGACCGGCGCACCTAGATTTTGCCGTTGTCGCCATGCCGGAACGTATATTGCTGCTGAATGCGGGCGGCGGTGTCCAGGCTGAAACGATTGACTTGTCTTATGTCGAACGCCGCCAATATGTGGTTTTTACCGATGGCCGCTTGAATGCCGCGGGGAATGTGGCAACTACGGTTGTAGATACCGGATGGAATGAAGTTGTGAGGCAGCCGGTGTATGTTGGCGACCGGCTGAATGCAAGGCAGCGCGCCGGTTCTATGCGGCTGAATAATGCGCCGCTGGTGGTGCGTACGGAAACGGTCCGGCATCCGGGCACCAAAAAAGAAAGCCGTTTTGTCGGGATGGGGTATGCATTGAACGCCATAGGCCGGACGACCTCGGTTATGGTTGATGCCGGATATGACAAGCTGGTTACGGAATTCCTGTTTGCCGGGGGACTGGTCAATAAGGGAAAGATTGTGACCAATGTCCAGACGGTCACGCAGGACCGACCGGGCACAAAAGTTGTTTTCCAGGGTACCCGGCTGAATGGCAAGGCTGTCTTTCGCCTGAATAACGCCCAGTCGCAGGTGGTGGTTACGAACACTCCGGAAACAAAGTCCGTCCGGACTAATGGTTTCGCGGGTCCGGCATTCGTGTTGTGTGGCCCGCAGGGGCTAAACAACGCGCAAAGCGTTACCGTGCAAAGCATTGTGCATGTTCCGGAATGGAAGGAGCTTGTTAAGCGGGAGGATGGGCACGTAATCAACTGTGTGAAATCGCGGAAAGAAACGCTAGAAATACCTCACCCCAAATATGAGGTGCGGAAAAAATACAATCCGAACGTCGGCATGCTGCTCAACAGCAAACCGTCGCTCGGCTATATAAAACTATAGGAGGCGAACTGCTTGGCTGAAAAAATAGTCAAATACCAGGGCGATACTACGCTGCGCGAACTGTGGGCAAACGGGCCGCAGGTAAGTTCTGGCGTATCTCGGCTCTTGGACCCTACCGGGCGAAGCTTTTCTGCCGTCATGTGGCAGCAGGGCAAACCGCCCTTGGACTCGGAATTGAACCTGACCCAGCAAATTCAAAACCATTTAAGAGCGGAAATGCTCCGGGCCTTGCTGCCGTCCGGAATTTTGCAAATGGATGTGCAGACCGGCATTACTTCTCCTGTCAATTGCATCCGGATTATAAACGCCACTGCGGCTGTTTCCGGCTGGCTGGCGCGGCTGAATGGAGCTAACCGGACCGATGATGCCAGCGATATTATTTTCCCGCAGGCTCCGTACACCGGCACACGCTACGACCTGGCCTTTGCCGAATTCTGGTTTGAGGAAGTGGCCCCCGCTGCTTCACCGGAGGTTGACAGCGAAGATGTATACCGGTATGGCGGCGTCAACTCCGGCACATTAGCGAATGATATTCAAGACCCGATTGCCGGGGATGAGACTACCCGCCGCCTGCAATTCCGCTGGCGTTTGCGCACGGTTGCTGATGTGGACTTTACCACATACCCCGAGGGCGTAAACCATACGGCGCGCGTCAAGGCGCAGGGCGGTAATGCCAGCGAAACAAATTATTCTTTTGCGGCTTCATCGACTGACTCTCACCTGTTTATAGCGGGCGATGGCACGGCGGCTGCCTGCAGCGCTCTTTCGTGCGCGACCGGCTACGTCTACGCGCTGGCCTTGTTCAAGGTAAAGCGGCGTAATCAGTCGGCATATTCAGCAGAAAACCCGGAAGGTGCTCCGGCCTACGGCGCTGCGAATACAACGCCCCGGCAGCTCTACCACAATGTCATCGTTTCGCAGGATATTGAGACAATCTTTTACCAGACAAGCGTGCGCGACCGGCTGCATCCGGAAATGGACTCTATGGCCGCTGTACTCTTGGAGGCCATGAGCGGCCTGCGCGGCATTAATCTGGAGCTTGAAAAGTGGAAGAAACAGCGGCTGCAGCAAGGCACGGTGGTCATTTACAACAAATTTGTCATTGACGGCGGTGTAATTAGCGCGGTGCCGGGCACGCGGAATTTACAGATTAGCCGCACAGGTACTTTCAATGCCGCTGCCGCATCGAAGATGTATATAGACGGAAAGATTGTGGTCATTCCGGACGAACAGACCAGTGTGGCCGCTGTACCGCCGAACGCTGGAGCAACCAGTCAAACTTATTATGCTTATGTGGATTATGACAACACGCAGCAACGATACCGGGTGTTTGTGGACCAGACTGTTCCGGAAGGAAAGTTAAAACTTTATCGTATTGTGGTACCGGCAGGCGACCAGGCGGCCAATTTAGACGCTTGCACTTTCTACAATGAGCGTCGCATTGAAGCGGCTTATACCTGCTTTTACACTACCCAGCCGTTTGCCCTGGTAAACATTCCCGGATTCTGGATGCCGGACGCGAATTACGACGTACAGCTTACCGTGGAAGATGCCAGCGATATGGGCCGCGTAGGCGAGCTAATTGTGTATGATAAAGCATACAACGGGTTCAAGGTGCGATCGACAGGCGCGGCCGACGCCATTCGGGTACGCTGGACCCTGATTAATCCTAATGCGTAGGAGGTCATGAATATGGTTATCAAAGAAATAAGCCCTGGTCAGAAAGCTCCTTGCGGTAACGAAGGTGCTTTAATTTTTGTTGGGACAGGTGAAAACACGGTAATGATTGATGCGGCCGAACGGCAGTCCGATCAGGAAGAGATTATCGATATCTATCAGGATAATATGGGCACCTTGGTTGAAGGGGAAAAAAGCCTGTGGTATGCGGCGACTATTATTATTCCGCCGCATCAGTACCACATGGTGGATACCGGACAGGTTGACGATCAGGGGCAGCCGGTATTAAACAAAGAGCAGTTGCCGCTTGACATGGACGCGGTTACAGTAGTGCTTTGGCCCCTTAACAAACCGCTGAACAATGAAGGAGGAGAAAACCAATGATTTATAGCATGAAGGACACCTATCGTCAATCGATTGAGGCCGCCAGCGGCGGTAAAAACACCGTTGTCTATGACGACAAAGGCAACCCCAGCATTATGGTCGTTATTCCGAAGTTTAAACTCAGTGATATTGACGCCACTTGGCCTTCTGACCCGCATCCGGCGTTTATTGTTGACGGCCGGGAAATGTCGGAAATCTATATTTCCAAGTTTCTAAACGTCGTGCGTGATGGCCGCGCGCTCTCTCTGCCGGGCCAGGACCCTGCCGTCTATGTCAACTTTGATACGGCACGCAATTATTGCACTGCCAAAGGACCGGGGTGGCATTTGATGACCAACGCGGAATGGGCGGCCATTGCCTTGTGGTGCTGGAAAAACGGATTTATGCCAAGGGGAAACAACAACTATGGGTGTGATCATTCGGCGACCTATGAACGGGGCAAAGAGACATACTTTGATACCGGCGCTGGTAAAACTGGTCGCACGGCCACCGGAAGCGGACCGGCATCCTGGTATCATGATAATACGCCTTTTGGCATTGCCGACTTGAACGGCAATGTGTGGGAGTGGAACGACGGGTTGAAACTTGTGGACGGCAAAATTTACGTTCACGGAACCGGCGGCGTAGCTATGAATAACTTCAAAACACAGAACGCCAGCCACGATGTCACTGGGTGGCTGGATACGGGCGCATATTATGATAACACCACTGCCGGAAATGGTAATCAAACCAGTGCCGATATTGGCGGCGACCCGATGATTAGTAACTCACGTGCTAATCCTATGTATACCACAGATCCATCTACTGATAGTTATTATGGTTATAGCACTGTGACATTCGAAAGTTTAACTGTTAAGTCGGGTTATACACCCCCGACGATGCTTAAACATCTTGGCATTCAACCACCCGGGGCTGGCCTCGGCAGTGATTATCTCTGGGTTAGTAACTACGGTGAGCGTATTCCGATCCGTGGCGGCGGCTGGAGCTACGCCGCGTACGCTGGCGTGTTCTCTCTTGGCTTGAATAGCGCCCGCTCGGATTCGACCTACGGCATCGGGTTCCGCTCCGCTTATATCCCTGCGTAATCTGGGTTTTGAATTTTGCAATCTGTCGGGACGGACGGTAGTCCGTCCCTGAATTTCCTGAAAAAGGTGAGTATTGGTGTCTGAACTAGCTATTTTGCAGAAAACATATGACATGCTTCAATTTCTCCACGAAAGCATTCGGCAATATCCTAAGAGTGAAAGACACACGCTAGCGGCAGACACAAAACAGGCCGCAACCGAATTGCTGAAACTATTTATTACGGCTAACAAGCGATATCACAAGAAGACAACACTGCAAGATGCGGATATTCAGCTTGAAATACTGCGCTATCATATCCGGCTGGGATATGATTTTAAGTTTTTGCCGATTAACCGCTATGAAAATCTAGCGAGGATGTTATCGGAAATTGGCCGCATGCTTGGCGGTTGGATAAAGGCTTTTAAGGTTTAAACATATTGGGGAGAATGCCGCAAAAATTCCGATCCGTGGTGGCAACTGGAACAACGCCGCGAACGCTGGCGTGTTCTCTTTGAACTTGAATAACGCCCGCACGAATTCGAGCAACAACATCGGGTTCCGCTCCGCTCTACCCTTTGTCAGAAGCCGGTAGCTCACGGGCTACCGGACAGTACATGGGGATAAAGGGGCATTCTTCCCTGCCTTACCTTACAGGCAAAAAACTAAAATGCCAGGCTGCAGCTAGTAATGTATTGAACGGTGCAGAACCTGGCCCCATTTAGGTGGGAGGTTGGATTTTGAAACGAATTAAAAATCTTTATGAAAGTATCTATGATTTTGATAATTTACTGCAGGCGTACTATATGGCGCGCAAGAGCAAGCGCTATAGAGAAGAAGTACTGCGATTTTCTAACAATCTTGAAGAAAACCTCATCACGCTGCAAAATGAGCTGATATGGCAAACATATGAAGTTGGCCGCTATCGCGAATTCTTTGTCTATGAACCCAAAAAACGATTGGTCATGGCTTTGCCTTTTCGGGACCGAGTGGTCCAATGGGCCATATATCGGCAGCTTAATCCGCTGTTAGAAAGGCGGTATATCAATACGAGTTATGCTTGCCGGGTTGGTTACGGCACGCACCGGGCAGTCAGCAAGTTGCAACAGTATTTACGGTTGTTTTCACGGACAAATCAACCGTTTTATGTGCTTAAGTTGGATATCAGTAAATATTTTTACCGGATTGACCATGATGTCTTGTTGTCAATCTTACGGCGCATCATAGCCGATGAGTGCTTGATGCAACTGTTTGAAACGATCATTCGCAGCGAAACAAAATTCGGTATGGAATTAGGCGACCATGATTTTGCGAAAGAGCGTATAGGAGACATTGGTATCCCGATAGGCAATTTGACCAGTCAAATGTTTGCAAACCTTTATCTTAATGAACTGGACCAATACTGCAAACATGTTCTTAAGACGAAATATTACGTGCGCTATATGGACGATGTCTGTATTTTGCATCACGATAAAAAGCATCTATGGGCTTTAAAGGAGAGCATTGAGCAGTTCTTAACCAATCGGCTCAAACTTACGCTGAACAATAAGACGACGATCCGCACTACTAATCAAGGGGTCGATTTTTGCGGGTACCGCATTTGGCCTACCCATATAAAACTTAGAAAGAAGACGGCATTGAAGATGAAACGCCGCATTAAACACTTACAAAAGCAGTACCGGAAGGGGAGGATTGATTTTGCGGGGTTTAATGCCAGCCTGAACAGCTATTTGGGCATCATGCAACACTGCAACAGCTACAAGCTGCGCAGGAAGTTGCTTGCATCAATTTGTCTCAGAAAGGAGGGGATGAACAATGTGGAAGAAAATCCGGAAGAAAGGAGGTAGTGATTTTGACCATTTCCACTGAACTGCAGGTGGTGTTACTGACTGTTGGCATATTGCTGGCAGTTAATTTTTTGGCCGTAATGCTGCATTTTCTGTATCGCTCGCTTACCGACAGTCCTTTGCATGACGCCATAAGGAGCGTTATATACGAGTTGGACAAGTTCGCTGATAACATGGAAAATTCACAAAAGCGATCAACGGCTATTCAAGAAATCAATTCACTGCTTGGATGGCGTAGAATTCTTGTTCCGGCCGCGCTCGTTGGATGGGTAATTGATATCGAAGTGGCGGCAATACGGAAGATGCAAAAAGCGACGAATACCCCGGATTTGCATGATGCCAGCAAAGATGTGTAAAGGGAGGTTTTGAGCATGAATGTATTCATTAATCCAGGACATGCGCCGAGTGGCATCCCGGACCCCGGCGCGGTAAATCCGCTCACGGGTTTGCGAGAATGCGATGTGGTGTTGGCGGTAGGAACTTTGGTTGACGGTTATCTCCGCGCTGCCGGTTGCGCTACGCAATTACTGCAAAGCGACTTGTTAGGCTATGTGGTGGGTGCCGCAAATTCCTGGGGGGCGGACGTTTTTGTTTCTATTCATTGTAATAGCGCTGCAAATACGGCGGCGCAAGGCACAGAAACATGGTATTGCCACGGTTCCCTTAGAGGTAAGGTGCTGGCTGAATGTATTCAACAGCAAATCGTCACTTCGCTGCCGGTTATTGACAGAGGACTCAAAGAGGCGACGCCTGGCGTAAACGGGTTATATGTACTATCAAACACCGATATGCCCGCTGCGCTGGTGGAGCTGGCGTTTATTTCTAATCCTGACGACGAGTGCATGCTGGCCGACCCGGCCGCGCAAGATGAATTTGCCCGCGCAATCGCTCGGGGCATTACTGATTATTTCGCAAAAGGAGGCTTATAAAATGGGTAAAATTGTAAACGGCTTAAAGGCTATAGGAGCTTGGTTCTTGGGGCAGGCTGATGTATTGGAGCGTGTTGACGATCAAATTAAGGAAGCCATTAACGTTCAAACCAAACGGGCCTTCCTTATCGGTGTCGCCGTGGGGTTACTTGTAGCGGCTGGCGCGCTGAAAGCGTTGGGATAAGATGAACGGATATGAAATAGTAAAAACCGGCCTTTGGCAACAATTTCGACGGCCGGTTTTTATTTTTCTTCTCATTTTATTATTCGTCGCGACAGCCTATTTCGCATATCAGAAATATGCTGAAACAGAAACTGCGCTGCGAGAAACCAAAGTAATCAACCAAAAACAGGCAACTGACGTTAACGCGCTACAAAACTTGCTCCAGGAAAGTAGACAGAATGCGCAAATGCTGGCAGATGCCGTAAAGCAGGCCCAGGCCGGGCAAAAACAGCCGGTAGTGAATTTTACTGTCCAGGCTCCTACGGTTGAACAGGCTGCCCAGGATACGGCAAGGCGTATTAATGAAAAAGACCCCACACTGCCGCCAGCAGCGCTGTCTCCCTCTGATAGAACATTGACTGTTCCGCAGCAAGTCAAGCAGCCTGCCGGGACTCAGGAATGGCAGGTCGGTGTTTATAAGGTCAATAACTATCGAAACTTGGAATGGTCTGCCGGGTTCGGCCAACACGGCGGCGACCGGTACATTCCGGTACAATTGCAGAGAAACTTTAGTAAAGATGCTGCGCTTTCTTATGAGCAGCATTTTGGCGGCAAGGAATCGGGTTGGGAGATCAAATACACGGTGAAAACCGATAAACTACTTTTCTTATTTTAGGCAAATCTATTCAGTCCTCCCGGCACCTGTAACGGTGTTCCGGGAGGATTTTTAGTCTTTTACCGCATAGATAGGAGATGTTACAATGAATAAAATTATTAACGCAGACTGTCTTGAAGCAATGCGATATATAGATAATCGCTCCGTTGATATGATACTGTGCGACTTACCGTACGGGCGAACAAATTGCTCGTGGGACAAAATAATAGCGTTTGATCAGCTCTGGGCACAGTATAAGCGGGTGATAAAAGATGACGGGGCAATCGTGCTGTTTTCTCAACAGCCGTTCACTACAGATTTGATTAACAGTAATCGCAAATGGTTTAGAGATGAATATGTATGGGAAAAATCGCGTGCGGTTGGCTTTTTGAATGCAAAGCGCATGCCGCTGCGTTGTCATGAGATTATTCTGGTGTTCTATAAGCACCTGCCGACATATAATCCGCAATTTACCCCAGGAGAGCCGTATAGCAGGAAGGATAGCGGCAAGTCGAATACCGATTTATATAAAGTAAAATGGAAGAAATGCGAAAACATCAATACGGGCACACGGTACCCGAGAGATGTTATCAGGATTACCGGCAAAGAGGATGGGCATTATCACCCTACCCAAAAACCGCTTGCATTAGCGGAATATCTAATCAAAACCTATACCAATCCAGGCGAATTGGTGCTTGATAATTGCGCTGGCTCCGGCACTACTTGCGTGGCGGCTATTCGCACAGGGAGAAACTTTATTGGCATTGAGAAGGATGCTGGATATGCCAAAATTGCTCAAGAACGTTGCATGAGAGCTATGCAAGAAAGAGAATTTGAAACTGCTTGAAAAAAACACCCCCGTTCGGTTTACGGCCGAGCGGGGGTGTTTTGATTTTTGGGTAACGTTATATATAATAGAAGGTAAGTTTATACAAAATGTTTTCGCAAAAAATGTGCGACTTTTTCGCAAACATTTTGCGCAGCTACAGTTTATCAGTAAACACCCAGAGGATTGATGGTATGAATTCTAAATTTGTCATCAAACAATCGACGATCAGTGCCTTGATGCTGGGAATATTCTTTTTCATCGCCATACTGCTTGGCAGCAGCATTATATATATGAATTCCAGTATAAAGGACGAGCGAATTGCCGAGCAGAGGAGAACGGAATTTAAGCAACTGGGCATTAATCTGGCTACCGCCTCCGACTACCTTACGGACGAGGCCAGAAAATATGCAGTGACAAAAGATGCTGTTCATATGAATAAGTATTGGGAAGAAATAAACATCACGCAAACGCGTGATAAGGTGATATCCCGGTTGGGTGAACTGAATTCGCCAAGCGAGGAGATGGCGCTCTTAGCGGAAGCCAAGAGAAATTCAGACGCCCTTGTGAACACCGAACGGCATTCGATGCGCCTGGTCCTGGAGGCGCAGAATGTCCCGGAACAGGATATGCCGCCGGAAGTTGCATCCTTTCACTTAAGCAGCGAAGATCAGCAACTTAGTGCGGACGAGAAACTGGCTAAAGCACGGAATATTATGTTTGATGCCAAGTATGACGCCGATAAGCGGAGTATTATGGGGCCGATTGCCCAATTTCAAACCATTATGAATGACCGTTTGGAAGCGGAACTGGAGGTGGCCCGGGAAGCGACAACGAAAGCGGCGATATTGCAGACCGTACTGGCCGTTATTATCATATGTGCAATTGCGGTGTTAATCAGAATCCTGTTTACTCAAGTCACCTCTCCGATCAATCATTATACGGAATTATTAAAAGTATTTTCGTTCCGTAATGAAAAATTCAGCCTGGTACCCGAGGGGTCGCTGGAACTGCGTCTGCTCGCGCAGACGTTCAACGAGTTGTCTAATTCATTTCAGGAAGAATTGGTCAAAAGAAAACAGGCCGAGGAAACCATGAAAGCTGCAAAAGATGAGGCAGAAATGGCCAATAATGCCAAAAGCGAGTTTCTTGCTCATATGAGTCACGAAATACGGACTCCTTTGAACACGATCATCGGTTATCATTATTTACTTGAAAATACCGCGCTTACCGCCAAACAGGCCGAGTACACGCAAAATTTGGGTATGGCCGCAAAAAACCTATTGGGAATTATCAATGAGATTCTTGACTTTTCAAAGATCGAAGCGCGTAAGATGGTTCTTGAGGCGGTCGATTTTGATCTGCACGATATGATCAAAGATCTTTGCAGTATCATGCAAGTGGAGGCGCGCCGCAAAAATTTGGATTTTGGCTTTGAGATTAAGCCGGATGTACCTCGTTATTTAAAGGGCGATACAACGAGGCTCAAGCAAGTGCTGTTAAATCTTCTTTCCAACGGAGTCAAATTCACGCATAGGGGTCGCTTGCATATTCTTGTAGAACTTCTGGAGCGGAAAGGCAGACAGGTGGTCCTTCGTTTTCATGTGGCCGATACCGGTATTGGCATACCGGAAGAGCAGATTCCGCAATTGTTTGAAGTGTTTACACAAGGGGATGCATCAACGTCGCGAAAGTACGGCGGAACCGGGCTTGGTTTGGCGATTTGCAAGAAAATAGTCGAACTCATGCAGGGAGAAATTCATGTTCAAAGCACAGTTGGCAAGGGATCAACCTTTAGCTTTACCGCGAAATTGGAACGCGCCGATTCTGTTCCCATTGTGCAAAAAGAAAATGAAGCGATCCGTCTTAAAGCAATTTTTGCCCGGAAAAAAGTGCTGCTTGTTGAAGATAATTCAATTAATCTTAAGATGACGAAAGAAATTCTTACCCATTTGGGCTTTGACACCGATATAGCCGGAAGCGGGTTTAAAGCAGTGCAAATGGCAGGGCAAAAGGAATATGATGCGATTTTAATGGATATACGCATGCCGGAGATGGACGGTTACGAAGCCACTCGTCGTATAAAAGCGTTAAAAGGCGAAAAAACCCCGCCGGTGATTGCCTTGTCGGCAGATGCGGTGGAAGGGGTTGCGGAAAAGGCCGGAGAAGCCGGCATGAGCGGTTATCTTACGAAACCGTTGAACCCCGTTAAGTTGATTGATGTTCTGAAGAAATATGTTTATATTGAGGATACGGCTGCCGCTGTTGCCGAAACGTATGCAGCAGATCCGGACAAGCAGGTGGATTTTGATTTTGAAAGCGGAATTCATCGAATAGGCGGGAAGATGGATGTCTACAGGGATATTCTTAAACAATTTATGTCGAATCATAGTGAGGATGCCGTAAAGCTGGAAAGACTGATTGCAGCGGAAAAATTTGAAGAAGCGCGGCAATTAGTACACACCGTCAAGGGGATTGCGGCAAATATCGGAGCGAATTCTCTGAAACAAGCATCTATGGAATTAGGGAAAGCGCTTCGCTATCCGGACAGACCGGCATTGAACGGAAAACTCAGGCGTTTTGCCATCGTTATAAGCGAAAGCTGCGACGCGTTAGGAAAGTTTATTGAAACTATCAGCGAGAAAACGCCGGCACAAGAGAGATTCGTTGACGACGCTAATGTCGAAGATCTTTTAGCACGGCTTTTGGGTTTGTTGGATGATGGAGATTCTGAGGCAAAACACCTTTTTGAGTCCTTAAAGCAGTATTTTGAAAATGTGTTGACGGAGGAAGAGTATCACTGGCTGCACGAAAAAATTTGTACATACAGTTTTGACGAAGCATCGCAGGAACTGAGGAGAATCATACAAAAACAAGGGTGTCACATTATTTTATGTAAAAATGAAGATGCGCAAGAGTAAAAAGCGTTTATTTTGCCTATCGAAGTAATGGGGGTTGCAGGCAACAATGTATAAGGTATTGATTGTTGATGATGACAAAACTGTAAGATATATGCTGAAGCGGTTCAAAAAGTGGGATGGTTATGGATTTTGCATTGCGGATGAAGCCTGTGATGGCAAGGAAGCTCTCAAAAAACTTTCATCCGGGTCTTTTGATCTCGTCATTACGGATATTCGCATGCCGGGAATGACTGGAATTGAGTTTTTGCACGAACTGAAAGTCAGGAAAATGGATATCTGTTTAATTCTCCTCAGTACGTACAACGACTTCGAATACGCACAACAAGGTATACGGCTGGGAGTATTTGATTACATGACCAAACCGGTGGATGACAATATTTTGAGTGAAGCGCTGGAGAGGGCAAGAAAACACTTGGACGAAAAAAAGTTGCTCCATTTGCGGCTGGAAAAAGAAAAGAAATTGATTGATGAAAGCCTTGCCTTATATTACCCCAAGAGCGAGGAAAAAAAGCTGGTGGATTTACTGTTTATGGGGAGCGACGAGGTGTTTGCCGAAGCTGAGAATATCTTTTCTGAACGGGTCCCGAGGTTGGACCAGGATTTGTTCAAAATCAGGATGTTGTTTGAAAAGATGACTCAAAATATCACAGAGGAAATTTATAAGGATTTCCCGTGGCTTGAGAAAATAGAAAGTATGACACTGAACATTGTATTCAACCATCTTAAAACAATTCGTGACGTCAAACTGGCGTTTTTGCGGTATATGCGCAATATGCTGGAAGTAATCAAAAAATATGAACTGCATCATAAAGACGGTATTGTAAAAAAGACCTGCCAGTATGTTATGGATCATGTCGAGGAAAACATTACCCTGGAGGATGTTGCCAATGAGGTACATGTAAGCAAAAGTTATATCGGAAAATTATTTAAGCAAAAAGCCGGCTACAATTTTACCGACTATGTGACGAAGGTCAAAATGGAGCATGCCAAAGCTCTTTTACGTACAGGAGACTATAAAAATTACGAGGTGAGTGAACGGCTCGGGTATAGCAGTCCGGATTATTTTTGTCGTTTGTTTAAGCAGTACAGCGGTTGCACTCCGTTGGAATTTAGAAAACAAGGATCATAGCAGTTGTTTTGTTCCGGTCAAGCCGTCCCGTAAGACGGCTTTGCACTTTTTTAGGGCAAAATTGCAGATTTGTGATGTTCATTTTCTCCTTATTAATCATTACAATATAGGTAAATCAAGTTTAATTTGCTAATCAAAACCAGCATAGGCGCTGTGAGTGATTCCGTCCATCCAGTCAAACGGGCGGACAGGATCATTCACGGCGCTTTTTGCTTGGTGTGTAGCGCGCTACCGGTAACCACACGGACATGATTATGGCCAACATCATGTCGAAACAAATGAACAGGTGAGAGGTGCAATGGTATGTGGAGTGACAATTTTAAAAAACTTAAGGGAAAAATTGCGGGTGTGATCCTGGCAACATTCCTGTTGTCAACCGTGCTATCAGGGTGTTCGTCATCAAAGCAGGCGGCCCAAAGCCCGGCAGCAGGAGATACCATTAAAGTAGGAATTTTGCATTCATTAAGTGGAACAATGGCAATCAGCGAAGTGTCGGTCAAAGACGCAGAATTGATGGCGATTGAAGAAATCAATGCAGCCGGTGGAGTGTTAGGGAAAAAACTGGAACCGGTTATTGAGGATGGTGCGTCCAATCCGGCGACTTTTGCCGAAAAAGCGAAGAAATTATTGCAAAAAGACAAAGTGGCAACAATATTTGGCTGTTGGACTTCTGCCAGCCGCAAGGCCGTTCTGCCGGTAGTGGAAGATAACAAGGGATTGCTCTGGTATCCGGTTCAGTACGAAGGCATGGAAGCATCTCCTAATATTTTCTATACAGGCGCTGCGCCTAACCAGCAGATTGTTCCTGCAGTGGAATGGCTGCTTCAGAATAAAGGCAAAAAGTTTTTCCTGATTGGTTCTGATTATGTATTCCCAAGGACCGCCAATAAGATTATCAAAGCGCAATTGCAGGCCATGGGCGGTGAGGTAGTTGCCGAAGAATATACTCCGCTCGGACATACCGACTACAGTACGATTATCAACAAAATTAAGGCATCCAAGCCGGATGTGGTGTTCAATACGTTGAATGGTGACAGCAATGTGGCCTTCTTTAAACAATTAAAGGACGCGGGCATTACTTCCAAAGATCTTACGACCTGTTCCGTGAGCATTGCCGAAGAGGAAATACGCGGTATTGGCGCGGACAATATGAAAGGGCACCTTGTTTCCTGGAACTACTATCAAACAACCGATACACCGGAAAATAAGGAATTTGTAAAGAAATATAAGGCAAAATACGGCGCTGACCGTGTAACTGACGACCCTATTGAAGCTGCATACATTCAAGTCTATTTGTGGGCGGAAGCAGTGAAAAAAGCAGGATCCACCGATGTCGACAAAGTGAAGGAAGCTGCAAAAGGATTGGAATTCAAAGCGCCTGAAGGTTTAGTAAAAATTGAGGGAGAGAATCAGCATCTGTGGAAGCCTGTACGTATTGGCGAGGTTACGGAGGACGGGTTGATCAAGGAAGTTTGGAGTACAGGAAAGACAATTAAGCCTGATCCGTTCCTCAAAGCCTACGAGTGGGCCAAGGCACTCGGCAACTCATAGTATTGCATGAAACAATCGAAACAATCCGGTTTGGACGGTACAGGTATCCAGTCTACCTGTACCGTTTGTAACCGGGGTGTTGCGACAGTTCTTTCTGATCCGAAAGATGCATCTTTTAGAAAGGTGGTGGTCGAATGGACACGTATATCATTCAGATTTTTAACGGAATCAGCGTGAGTTCAATATTCGTACTGGCAGCCTTGGGACTCGGTATTACCTTCGGGCTGATGAAAGTCATCAATATGGCGCATGGTGAGTTTATCATGATTGGGGCGTATGTTACTTATTTGCTCCAGAATTTCTTTCTTACACAGATGGATAAAAGTATTTTTGACATCTATTTCTTATTGGCAATGCCGGCTGCATTTATAATCGCCGGGATCATGGGACTTATTCTGGAAGTGACAGTAATACGGCATCTTTATGGAAGACCGTTGGATAGCATGTTGGCAACTTGGGGAGTTAGTCTGGTTTTGCAGCAACTGGCAAGGAGCGTTTTCGGAGCGCCCAATGTGGATGTGAGAAGTCCGGCCTGGCTGAATGGGGGGCTTATTCTCAGCCAGGGCCTGCAATTTCCGTATAAGCGTTTGTTTATTATCGCACTGGTCGTTGTGTGCATGATTGGCGTCTTTTGGCTTCTGTATAAAACGGCCACCGGCAGGCGCATCCGGGCGGTGATGCAGAACCGTGATATGGCCGCGAGCCTGGGGATCAACGCCCGCAAGATTGATGCCTATACATTTGCGATCGGCTCAGGACTGGCGGGAATTGCAGGGTGTGCTCTGACGTTGATGGGGTCTATCGGCCCTTCTTTAGGAACCGCTTATATTGTCGATACTTTTATGGTGGTGGTTCTTGGCGGCGTAGGGACGCTCTGGGGCATTGTCACAGGCGGATTGGTTATTGGCACATCAAATACAACGTTTGAATTTTTCACTAATACGTCCTGGGGAAAAGTTCTTGTATTTTTGCTGGTTATTCTGTTTCTGCAATGGAGACCGAAGGGACTATTTACAATCAACAGCCGGTCACTGGATGATCAGGCATAAGTGTAGCAAAGGAGGTGCATGTCTTGAATGTTCTCGGTCGGATTCAATCCAAACGAAATATAATCTTTATATTCATTGTTGTTATGTTGAGCATAGCGCCTTTGTTTTTATCGGATTTTAGGGTAAATCTTCTGGGAAAATTTATCGCCTATGCCATTCTGGCGCTGGGCATCGACTTAATATGGGGATATACCGGTATTTTAAGTCTGGGTCATGGTGTGTATTTTGGACTTGGTGCCTACTGCATGGCCATGTATTTAAAACTGGAAGCCGCCCGTGGGAAAATTCCCGATTTTATGTCCTGGAGCGGCCTGGAGACGCTTCCCTGGTTCTGGCAGCCATTCTCCAGCGGAACTTTTTCTCTTACTATGGCGATTTTGCTGCCTGCCTTTTTGGCGTTTGCAGTTGGCTATTTAACATTTAAGAACCGCATTCGCGGCGTTTATTTCTCGATTTTATCACAGGCATTAGCCATTATTTTTGTAGTGCTGTTCGTGGGGCAGCAGGCTTATACCGGTGGCACAAACGGGATAACGGATTACAAAAGCGTGTTTGGTTTTCCGTTATCCATTGATACAACTCAAATGGCACTTTATTACGTGTCCATTGTGCTTCTTGTTTTAACCTATGCTTTATGTAACTTCTTAATTGAAAGAAGAATCGGCAAAATTCTTGTTGCGATTCGGGATGGGGAAAATCGGGTGCGGTTTTCCGGATACAATCCAACGAGTTACAAAGTGTTTGTATATTGTTTGTCCGCGGCTATTGCAGGAATAGCCGGTGCCATCTATGTACCGCAGGTAGGCATCATTTCTCCCGCCGAAATGGGGATTGTACCGTCCATCGAAATGGTGATTTGGGTTGCCATCGGCGGGAAAGGAACGTTAATCGGGTCCATCATTGGCGCAATTCTTGTGAATGCGCTAAAGAGCGGTATCAGTGAAAGTTTTCCGGATGTTTGGTCCTATTTCATCGGGTTTGCCTTTATTGCTGTCGTTTTGTATATGCCTGCCGGTATTGTCGGTTTGGTGCAAAACATGGCGGAAAAATTCAAACGCAAATCTACACAATGTAAGAATGGCATGATGGAGAAGCCTAATAAGGCAGCTTGAGCGGACGTATGGAATACTTAAAATGACCTAAGGCTTCATGATTGGAGAAGGTGGTGGGGTTATGGAAACTATACTGCAAATCCAGGATCTTACGGTGAATTTTGATGGATTCAAGGCGGTTGACCATGTGAATACCAAAATAGAGAAAGGGGAAATTCATTTTTTCATTGGACCGAACGGTGCGGGCAAGACGACGCTGCTGGATGCCATTTGCGGACGGGTAAAGCCAAAAACCGGCAGCATCCTTTTTACAGGCGGAGTGGACGTTACGCAGTATTCCGAAAATGAAATTGTCAATATCGGCATTGGCAGGAAATTTCAGGTTCCTTCTGTATTTACCGGTTTGACAGTGCAAGAAAACATGGAACTGGCAGCAGTGAAAAACCGCTCCTTGTTTTCTTCCATTTTCCATAAAACAAACAAGGAGCAAGAAGAGCTTATTGACGATATACTGGACACAATCGGGCTGTATGGAAAAAAACATCAAAATTCAGCCGCTTTGGCTCACGGTGAAAAGCAATGGCTCGAAATCGGCATGCTTTTGGCACAAAAACCCAGGCTCATGCTGCTGGATGAACCGGTTGCCGGGATGGGAAGAGCCGAAACGGAGAAGACAGGCGAACTGCTCAAAAAAATTGCCAAGGACTGCACGATGATTGTTGTCGAGCATGACATGGAATTTGTCAGGGATTACTCAAGCAAAGTAACGGTCCTCCATGAAGGTGCGATTTTGGACGAAGGCAGCATGGCGGATGTTCAGAAAAACCAGAAAGTAATCGACGTTTATCTTGGACGGGGTGGGGAACGGGATGCTTGAGGTCAGCAATCTTGACGCCTATTATGGCGAAAGTATCATTTTAAATCACATCAATGTAAGTGTGCCTGATGGAAACGTGGTATGCCTGCTGGGGCGCAACGGTGTAGGAAAAACTACGTTTTTAAAGAGCATTATGGGGTTGGTAAAGACGCCGGCGGGAAGCATTCAGTTTGACGGCAGGGAAATCATTTTTCAGCCAACTTACCTGAGAGCGCGGCAAGGCATTGGGTATGTACCGCAGGGACGGGATATTTTTCCTCAGTTGACGGTGGAGGAAAACCTTTTGCTCGGCCTTGAAGTATGCGGGGGCAGTGGCAACATTGGAGAAAAGGTCTATGAGTTGTTTCCCGTCCTTAAAACGATGCTGAAGCGAAAGGGCGGCGACTTGAGCGGCGGACAGCAGCAGCAGCTTGCCATTGCACGGGCATTGGTTTCAGAACCAAAACTGCTGATCCTCGATGAACCGACAGAAGGGATACAACCCTCGGTAATACAGGATATAGGCAATGTAATTAAACGTTTGAAACGCGAAGGCAACATTACCATTTTAATTGTTGAGCAGTATTTGGAGTTTGTCATGGATGTTTCCGATTACTATTATGTCATGGATAAGGGATGCATTGTCATGGATGGGGCAACAACGGAATTGAATCAAGACGAAATTCAAAAGCGGATAGCAATTTGATTCATATTGGGAGGTTATACCATGCATCTGAGTCCGACTGAAAAGGACAAATTATTGATTTATACCGCCGGGCAAGTGGCGCGCGACCGGCTGAATCGCGGTTTGGCATTAAACTATCCGGAAGCGGTTGCTTTTATTACCGCCGAACTATTGGAACGCATCCGCGACGGGTATACTGTGGCGCAGCTTATGGAGATGGGTACTAAAATTCTTACCAGGGACCAGGTTATGGAAGGGGTTCCGGAAATGATTGACGAGATTCAGGTTGAGGGAACCTTTCCGGACGGAACAAAATTGGTCACTGTTCATCATCCGATTCGTTTGACGGGGGAGGAGACTCAATGATACCGGGAGAGTTGCGATTGGCAGAGGGAAACATTGAAGCCAATGCCGGTCTTCCTGCTAAAAAAGTGAGCGTTCAAAACACCGGAGACCGTCCTATACAGGTCGGGTCGCACTTTCACTTTTTTGAGGTGAACCGGTATTTGGCTTTTGACAGGGCGGCAACCTGGGGGATGCGGTTGAATATTCCTGCAGGCACCGCCGTGCGGTTTGAGCCTGGGGAACGCCGTACTGTGGAACTTGTTGCTTTTTCCGGAAAAGGACCGTGGTTTGGGGCCAATAATTTAACGGCAGGCAGTTTGGATAAAAAGCAATGTGTTGAAAAAGCCAAACAACAGGGGTTTATTCAAGAAGAGGAGGGATAGCAGTGGCTCTAATCATGTCACGCCGACAACATGCCGATATGTACGGACCAACCACCGGCGACAAAATTAGGTTGGCTGATACACAGTTGTGGGCAGAAATAGAATCCGATCTAACCCGGCCGGGAGATGAAGCCAAGTTCGGCGGCGGCAAAGTGATCCGCGACGGTATGGGGCAAGATCCGCAAGCCTTGGATGAGGCTATGGATTTAGTCATTACCAATGCAGTGATTATCGACTACCAAGGCATTATAAAGGCCGATATTGGTATTAAGGAGGGCCGGATTTTCGGTATCGGGCAAGCGGGCAATCCGAAAACGATGGCCGGTGTGAATATTCCTATCGGTGCCGGAACGGAAGTCATTGCCGGTGAAAACTATATTGTCACGGCAGGCGGTATTGATACTCATATTCATTTTATCTGTCCGCAGCAGGTGGAAACGGCTATTGCGTCCGGTATCACTACGATGCTGGGGGGGGGAACCGGCCCCGCCGCGGGAACCAATGCCACCACATGTACACCGGGTGAGTGGAATCTATTCCGGATGCTGCAGGCTGCGGAAGCATTTCCTATTAATATGGGCTTTTTTGGCAAGGGCAATAATGCGTGTCCGGAACCCTTAATTGAACAAATTAAAGCGGGAGCCATCGGTTTGAAATTGCACGAAGACTGGGGTTCGACTCCGGCGGCCATTGATTGTTGTTTACGGGTTGCCGATGCATATGATGTCCAGGTGGCGATTCACACCGACACCTTAAATGAAGCCGGTTTTGTTGAGGATACCATCGCTGCCATTGCGGGGCGTACCATCCATACTTTTCATACCGAAGGGGCGGGCGGGGGGCATGCGCCCGATATTATAAAAGTGGCTTCTCTTGCTAATGTATTGCCGTCATCAACCAACCCGACACGGCCCTTTACCGTCAATACGTTGGAAGAACATTTGGATATGTTGATGGTCTGCCACCATCTTGACAGGAAGGTGCCGGAAGATATCGCTTTTGCCGATTCGCGTATTCGTCCGGAAACCATTGCGGCTGAGGATATTTTGCATGATATGGGCGTTTTATCCATGATGTCGTCCGATTCCCAGGCTATGGGGCGGGTGGGTGAAGTCATCATCAGGACCTGGCAGACGGCACATAAAATGAAGATTCAGCGCGGGCCGCTGGCGACGGATTGTGAGCAAAACGACAATAACCGCATTAAGCGTTATATAAGCAAATATACCATTAATCCGGCGATAACCCATGGAATCAGCCATATTGTCGGTTCGGTGGAAAATGGGAAATTAGCGGATCTTGTGTTATGGAGTCCCAAGTTTTTCGGAGTGAAGCCGGCAATGGTGATTAAAGGCGGTTTTATTATGCAGGCGGCCATGGGGGATGCCAACGCTTCCATTCCCACGCCGCAGCCGGTCATTCAGCGTCCGATGTTTGCCGCTTTCGGCAAAGCAATTGCAAGTTGTTCGGCAACCTTTATCTCACAAGCTGCCGATCCGGAAATACTTCGGAAGAATTTGAAATTGGAAAAATCCCTTGTTGCTGTAAAGAACTGCCGGAATATTGGCAAGGCGGATATGAAACATAATTATGCGACACCGCATATTGAGGTTGACCCTGAAACTTACCAAGTCAGGGCCGACGGGGAAGCCCTTGTCTGCGAACCCGCTCAGGTGCTGCCGCTTGCCCAGCGCTACTTTATGTTTTAATTTATCGATATAAAGATATTAAAGTTGAGGAGTATGTAGGTATGATTATCAGTAAAGTGGCCGGTAAACTCGCTGATCTGGAGGCCCGTTGCGATCTAAGCGCACTTACTGTAGAGCGGGTCATCCTTTCCTGGGATGAATTGCATAAGAGGATTCTGCGCAAGACGACCGATGTCGGCCGGGATATTGGAATACAGTTGGAAAGCGGGCATTTACATCCCGGGGACATTTTGCTCCGGGAGGGCAATCACGTTATTATCGTGGAAGTCAAAGAAGAGTCTGTTTTGATTACGCCTGTCAAAAGCATGCGCGAAATGGGATTGGCTGCCCATGCAATCGGCAATATGCATGCACCCATTCAGATTCATGACGATGTGGTCATTACTCCGTATAACCCGGTCTTGCAGGAGCAACTGCGCAAAATGGGACTGTCGCCGGTCAAAAAAGACCAGGCCTTTGCGCCATGATAGGACAGCAATCTCTGCAAACAGACTTGCGTTTATTGCAACTGGCTGATTCTTCTTTTCCATCAGGGGCGTTTACTCAATCATTTGGTCTGGAAACATTTATTCAACGTGGTGACATAAAAAGTCCCGCTGATTTAGCCCAATTTATGCGGACGTATCTTTATTATAGTTGGCGGACTACCGATTTACTTGCCGTTAAGCTCGCCTGGCAAGCGGCGGGGGCTTCTGATGAAAAGCGGCTGTATTCACTGGACCGCAGGCTCAATGGAATGAAGCTGCCTCATGAGAGCTGCGCAGGCAGTGTGAAAATGGGTAAGCGGCTGCGGCGGCTTTTGCGCGAAATTGATCCCAATTATGGCGCAAACATGCAGTTTCCTTTTGGTCATCATGCCATCACGCTGGGGCATTACGGAGCCGTTGCGATGATTGAATTGCCTTCGTTGCTCACGACATTTGCCCACATGACGGCTGTTTCCCTGGTGGCCAACGGGGTGCGGGCCATTCCGATAGGTCAGACCGGCGGGCAGCAAGTGCTTGCTGCTCTTCATCCTTTGCTGGAAGAATGTATTGCGTGGGTTCTTAACGCTGAAGAGAGCGATTGGGGCGGCAGTGCTCCGGCCTTTGATTGGGCCGGTATGGCTCATGAGTTGTTATATTCACGAATTTTTATGTCTTAAGTCTATGCCGTAAAGGAGGAACAACTGATGCGACCGATTTGTATTGGAATAGGGGGGCCTGTTGGATCAGGCAAAACTGCGCTGGTGGAAAAGTTGACCCGCTATCTTTCGCCTGATTATAGCGTTGCCGTCATTACCAACGACATTTTTACGAAAGAGGATGCCGAATTTTTATGCCGTAATGGAATTTTACCGCCCACCCGCATTATTGGCGTAGAAACAGGCGGTTGTCCGCATACCGCCATACGCGAGGATGCTTCCATGAATCTGGAGGCAATCGACACTTTAATGGAGCGATTCCCGGATCTGGAACTTATTTTTGTCGAAAGCGGCGGTGACAATCTGGCGGCTACTTTTAGTCCTGAACTGGTCGATGTTGCGGTTTATATCATTGACGTTGCGCAGGGCGAAAAGATTCCCCGTAAAGGAGGCCCCGGCATTACCCGCTCGGATCTTCTGATTATCAATAAGACGGATTTGGCTCCCTATGTCGGCGCAAGCCTGGAAGTGATGGCCGCAGATTCCGAGAAGATGCGGGGAGACCGGCCTTTTTTATTTACCAATCTGAAAACAGAAGAAGGCTTACACGATGTTTTGGCATGGCTGCGTAAAAACGTCATCATGGAGGACATGAGATAATGCCTGTTTCGCTCAAAAACGGCGTGATTCAGGCTGAAATTGCCCGAGATCAGGGCCGCAGTATCATCACCTCGCTGCGGCAACGGACGCCGTTGCGAGCGTCCAGTCCTCTTTACCCTGCCGATTTCCAGACAGTGTGTTTTTACATTATGAATTCTGCTGCCGGTCTTTTGCAAGGGGACCAGCATACTATTTCCGTCCGGATAAAGCCGGGGGCGCATGCAGTTGTTCTGGGGCAAGGCGCGACGAAAGTTTTCCGCTCTCCGAAAAATGCATTGTCGAGACAGTTTACTACGCTCATTGTCGAGCATGGGGCAAGGCTGGAGTATATGCCGGAAGTAGTGATTCCATTTGCAGAATCATGCTTTTTCAGCCGGACCAATTTATTGCTATCCAATAATGCTTCAGCCTTTTTATGGGAGATTACGGCGCCCGGCCGCGCAGCTCGTCAAGAGTTGTTTGCCTACACGTTCCTTGACCAGAAAACGAATATTTATCTTGACCGTGAGTTGATCTATAGTGACAGGTTTTTGCTGGAACCGCATAAAACTCCTGATTATTTGCAAACATGGTCGAAGCCGCTCGGTTTTATGCACGGATATTCGCATATGGGAACATTTTGGGCGGTTGACCCTCGGCTTGAAGTGGAGATGGCCGCTTTACTGCGGCGTAATACGGAAGAAGAAAACTGCTATATTGAGAAAATTGCCAAAGACAATAGCGTACTGATGGCCGGGACGGCGCTTTGCAGCCAGGCTTACTGTTTTCGGGCACTAGGGCATAGCGCGGAAGACATTCAAAATGCTTTTAAAGAGTTGTGGCGCATTTTGCGGTTGCGCTTATATCAGGAGCCGGAGTGGCCGTGGCGAAAATATTGAAATATCACGCTAAATCGTTATTATATGAATGATTCTGACGTTGTATAAATAAATATGAATAGTTCATAAAGGAAGTTTTTGATGGTTGCTTATTTTGCACATACTTTTATTTGCTTCCATATTTGCCGCAGGCGGATGTTCTGTCCGTTTTGCGGCTTTTTATTTTTTTAGCATCTTAATTCCTATTTCGCACCTTCGTTTTAGCTGTCCAGCTATTTTTCGTAAAAGAGATGCAAATTGACGTCCGCTTCGGCGGGCCGTTGCAGAATTACTCTTTCAAGCATTTCTAACGGTTACGAATGCGGTAGCGCGTCAGCATACCTGTTGTTTCTACCAAAAAAAAATTTACGAATTATCATGCAGGAAAAAACAATTTTGGAACGAAGTAGTTAATAAAATAGAATATAGTATTCCATTTTTTGGTTTACCGAGGAAGGATTTTCGGTTTCCAAAAAGCCTTGCAGATAAAATGCTTGGCAAAAGACATGTATCCACAGGCTTTGGGAGAGTAGCCGCGATATGGATACTGCCGGATTGAGGTTATGTTACGCTATTGGTTCGGGCATCCCGATTATCATAAGGGAATCCATCGCCTGATGCGAAAAATAGGACTGGTGATGACAAGCCTAAAACGCGGCGTCCCGTAAGAATCAGCTGACACAACGAAGTTCGATTCCGGTGGGCCAACTTTATAAGCATTTTCGATCTGAAACGACAGGTATATTTTTATGTTAATCCATAGAGGGAACAGACAGCCATGTACTTGGGAATGCAGTAATTCAGGGTGTTGGAGGTTTTTGATAGTGTTCCAAATTATTAATTGATAAGGAGAGGATTTTCAACGAGAAAAGTGGATAATTTTTTACATTTTAAAGTTCATTAAAAATGAACAAGGTGCAAAAAAATATTCGTGATTGTAAAGAGGTGGATCATTTATGCGGTAATTTTACGGTGAATTGTGGTAGTCACAGGAGGTAGTGGGGGTATAAGAAAAGCGGTCGTTAATAATTTTGTGAAGAAGATGCCCAAGTAAAAACGAAAAAATGTCAAGAGTATATGAGCATTTTTGCTATTACGGATGCAAAAATAAAAGTTATATAAGGTGGTGGATTCCGATAATGAGAGCAATGCATACAAGCTTACCGGAATGGATTTTAAAAATAAAGGCAGCAGTTTATGATTTTTCCCCATTTAAAGAAGTAAAAATTAAAGGACTTGAAAATTTAAAACATGCGAAATTCCAATCACTGCGTACTGGTAGGGTGGAATATGCTGTTTCAGAAATTGCTGGTGACAATCGAGTAAAAAATATTGAGATTGTCGTTGTTTCAAGAATTCCAGAAACGATGCATACGATTATCATAAAGGGATTCGATGAAAATGGTGAACCAGTTAAAGCTATATTAGAAAATACTAATATTCTGCATCCTACTGAAAATGTGGAATTAGAAGGTTTTACTGAAATAGAAGACCGGCGCCCTAAACTAGGGGAACACTAGATTTAACATTCTAGCGGAATGTGCAACATAACAACAAACGCGGTAGCATTCTATATTTGATGACTAACCGTGCTGACAAAATCGGGTGCAGAATAACAATTAGAATACGAAATTTTTAAATAGACTTAACTTAAAAACGGGGTGAAATCATGACTCAAAAAATTCAAATTAGGTTATTGCCGAAAGGACGGGGTCCCAAACACGGTGCACCGGTTAATATAGCCTATGTTAATGTTAACGAATTTCAACAAGCAAATCTTGAAATAGACGAAGGTTTAAAGATCATTGCAAAACATTTTAATTCTCCTGTAGCTATAAATGTTTTCGATATGGACAACGCATTTACGACAACCAGTGATGGACTTTGTGTAGAAGGGGCCATTATCGCTTTTGCAGCCGCAGACGGGGGAAATGTACATCCGGAATTTGGCCGGTTATTTTGCAAAGAACGGGAATTAAAACCGGAAATGTTTGTACGAGAACCACATTTGAGGATGGGTTACGAAAAGTTTTCCACTAAAAAACTTTATATTGGACCTGATCCGGCGAAGAAGCATGTGCCGCTGCATAACGTAGCAATTAGTGGTCGTGTTGTTAATAATAATTCCGGAACTGAAGTAATGGACTGTGTTTCCATGGAAGAAATGCTTGTCCCCATTTTAGGTCAACTACAGATAATGAAAGATCAAGACATTCTTTGTGGAATTACCGGAAAACATATTTCGGTGGGTATTGGTTGTACTATTGTGGAGGATTATAGCCGCTCTCAACCTTTCATGAAGTGTCGGCCAGGCGATACTGCTCATAATTCCGGCGCGTATGCACAAACACTGAAAGCTAAGTTACCGTGCATCGTAGCGCCCAAAGATGTTTTGGCTCGGCATATTCTTGATATGCTTGATTTTGGAGCAAGACCGGCCAAAGAATTAGGCTGCTCACCGGCAGTATTATATGTAGCGGCTCATTATGGTGTGGAATTAAATGCACAGAACATTTCTCCTGCAGCTAGGTTGGAGTTGGAAGCGATAGGTATTAAACCTGAAAAGTTACAAGAAATAACACCTAAATTAAGTCGGGAAGAAATAATTAACCAGGCTGATAAAATTATTCCGGGAGTTGAGAATGCTGAACGGATTCCAAGTAACAAAGTAATAGAGAAACATGAGATTAGTCTGTAAATAAACAAAGTTGTCGTAAAATATTATGCCTTTAGTCTGACAAAAGTCCCACAAAAATTAGGATGAAATCGAGATATGAGATAAGACATAACATCAAAACAGTACAACGAAAATTCAAAAGTATAAGAGGTTGAGCTAATAATGGCATGCTCTCCAATTAGGTAGGTTTCCGCGGCTGTATTTGAATTTTTCATGATGATAAAGGAGAAGCGATAAGTGGGCAAAGTTAAAATGGAAGAGATTGTTATCATTCCTACAGGAGATGAAATTAGGAATGGACTTGTGCTTGATACAAATTCTCCGAAAATAATGGAACTGGTCATTAGTTTATGGCCTGAGTGTAAAGTAGTTAGATCTACTCCTCAAGATGATATTAAAGAGGTCATTCAACAAGAGGTTCGGGGCTGGGGTAAAGGTAAGGGAATAATATTTTTAACAGGTGGTTCCGGTGGTGGTAAAGCATTTAATAGTAGTTTAGCGGTAGATTGTACTCACACTGCTGTAATTGAATTAATAGAAAATAGTGAATCTGTTGAGATATGCGGTAGTAATGGACATTTGTTGGCAAAAATCGTGGTAGGTAATTTTGAAGATAAATTGATTGTTACCTTGCCAGGACCGACAGTGGAAGCTGTGAGTGGCGCTAAAGCAGTCTTAGAAGCTTTATCAGAAAATGTTAACTGCAAAGATATAGCAACGAAAGTTGCCCAAGCGATCTTTGCCCAGTATCCAGTAAAAAATAAATATTCTTTGAAATAGGATGAATATATACTATTTCTTGAGAGTTGAAAAAAATGGTTTCGGGCGGAGACATAGCGACCCAGAGCATATATCTGAGAACATTATTTGCAGCAGGTCACTAAATCAGTCTCCGCAAGGAACGTTACGTAACTAGGCGTGTTTACGACTGCCTTTATGAAAATTTAAAGTATTTATTAAAGCCGATGATGGAAGATTGGAGTTGAAAATTTAATGGGCTGCGATCGTATAATTGCCTACGTTGATAAAACAGTCGTTAAAATTACTGGATTACAGATAGATCGAATTAATTTAACGGAAATAGAAAAAAAAATAATTAGTATTCTCAATCGTCCTGTAAGAGTAATTGGAGTTTCGGGGGAAGGATTGGAATTTGATGTATATGAATTTCCACCGGAACAAGTTTTCAGGAATGAACATAATATTATTGAAGCAATCGCCAACGAAGGTATCAAGGGGACTGAAGTTGCTAAAATAGTTAAAGCCGAGCACGTTCCTGAAATTGAATTTGAGGAATTAATTTTAGATTCAGGCGAAGAGTTTGGCTGTCCATCAGAAAGATGGTTAAAACGAAAAACAAAAATTAACAAGAATCACGAGTAGGTCTGCCAAGAATTTTGTGTTTGCCTTTTATTGCACTGCGCAAATTTTTGCGTGCGCGCGTACCGTATCCAGAGGCTGCTTGCTGCTTTGCTTCACATTGCAACGATCATATATTTCATTTAAGAAAGAGTGGTATTGTTGTTTGTTTTTGCTTTTAATTTAGTAGTAAGCCCGCTAATTACACTATTAGTAATGGGATATGGGAACAATGACCCACCTCTGTTTTTTGATGTAATACTGAATTTACGAAAACAAATAGAAAGTGAAAAATACGCGCTTGAAAAGGTAAAGGATCCGGTAGCCATTGACTATTGGTTAGCTAAACAGAGCAAGATTTTTGCAATAGAAAATATTGACGTAGTTGCTTTAAGTTTAACTAATCACACGTTGAAAGAGGTGGGCGGAGGAGTAATAGGTTCTCCTTTTGAAAAACTTCAGCCAGCCCAAAGTCAAATGGAATTTATAGCAAAAGATATATGTATAGTAGCTTTTCCTGAAAGTCCTGGGTTGGCATTAATAGGAATTGATAAACACCAGGGTGAGAATTTCATTAAAACGCTAAATAAACTCGACATGGAAAAGTATAATATTTGCAAACTACTAGGTCTGGCGGAAAAGACGGCAGCTAAAGCTGCAATGGTTATTTTAGATGGATGCGGACTAAATGAGGCAGGTGGTGGTTTCTTCATTAAGGAAATGAATTTAAAAAAAACATATTATGTGTCAACTGGTAGAGTTAGTGGTGAGTGTTGGCTGGAGTTGTATATGTGCTAATGTTAATTTTAGATGCTCATATGGTTGACTACTATTATATATTTTTTTCAAAAGACTGCGAAATGCAAGTTAAAACGTAGCAATAGTCGCTTTTTTCCAGTAAAAATGATTAATGGAGGCCGTGTAATGGATACTGTAAAACGCTCAAATTTTCGTTGGACGTTAGCTGTTTTCGCTATGCTCATGACGTTTATGTCTTATATGGACAGGGTAAATTTGTCGGTTGCTACACCAGCAATCATAGAAGAGCTTCACTTTACAAAAATTGAGATCGGCATGATGCAAACGGTATTTTTTGTATGTTATGCACTTTTTCAGATGCCCTCGGGTACAGCCACGGAATTCTTCGGTCACCGGAAAATTCTCCCGTTTGCTCTAACATGGTGGTCGTTTTTCACGAGCATAACGGCTGCATGCCAACAGCTTTGGAGCTGGCTTGTGATTCGTGGCCTGTTCGGGATAGGGGAGGCGCCTGTTTTTCCTGCATTAAATGCTGCCTTCTCCAACTGGTTTCCCAAGCATGAGCGGGCAAAAGCCGTTGGCTTTATGTTGATGGGCACATATAGCGGACCGATTGTGGGCATGCCTCTGGCTGTATTCATTATGGTAAATTGGGGCTGGAAGTGGGTATTTGTCTCATTTGGCTTAATGGGGCTGGTGATAGCCCTTGGCTATTGGGTTCTCATAAGGACACATCCGCATGAAAGTTCTTTTGTAAACGCCGCAGAGTTGCAGTACATTACCGACGGGCGGGAATTTGTGACTGACGACAAAAAAATAATGCCACCGTGGAGAGATTTTTTTGGATCGAGTCAGTTTTGGGCCATCGGTTTACAATTGGGTATGGCGAATTATATATCTTATGTGTTTATGTCCTGGCTACCGCTTTATTTGATGGAAGCTCGTCACTTCTCGTTGACAGAGATGGGGTTTGCGGCGGCGTTACCCAGCATAGGCATAGTTTTGGGTAACTGGGTGTGTGCCTTTGTCAGCGATTACCTGCTGAAAAGGGGAGTATCGAAAAACAAAATCCGTACTCCCTTTGCTACGGTAGGTTTGCTGTTGTGCTGCGCTGGCTTGTACCTTGCGGCAACCGAAACGGACAGATGGATGACCGTGATGTGGTTGTCAATTGCGTTGGCTTTTCTCGGGTTCAATATGAATTCCGCCTGGACCAGTTGCACTGATATTGCCGGTCGTTTTTCCGGCACTGTGTCCGGCTGGATGAATTTATGCGGCAATCTTATCGGCGCGACCGCTCCCCCGCTTACCGCATGGATAGTCACGGTTTACGGCTGGGATTCGGCTATTTTGGCTACGGGAATAGCGGGAATAATTGGAGCAGTTATTTGGCAGTTTGTTAAACCGGATAAACCTCTACAGCACCGGTACTTAGTTGAAACGCAAGGCAGTGGAACGGGTGCCGGCACAGCTGAATCAGCCTGATTTATAAAGATAAATTTGGATAAAGGTGGGTTATAAAGCGAGAATCATCACCCATTTGCTGATTCACTATGCAAATCCCACTTGAGATGACCAAGAATATATGACAAGCCTCGTTCGCGGGATAAAACCGGCTGACGGGGTTTTTTTTTTGCGTTTCGCAGTATCTTCTAAGCGGCATTCAGCTTTTTCCTGCACTGTAAGCGTCAAAGCAAAACCACCTATCAATAAAAAACCACCTGATGTACGATATGATAAAACATCAGATGGCTGTTGGAACCGTTATGCTTTTTTATTAGGCATTTTACAGCTTACAGGAATTTCTTCAGCCCACGGAAGTAGTTTTTCAATACAGAGCGTATCCTGCAGTTGGATTTGCCTAAAGGCATATTCCAGATAAGCTTGTGGATTTAATCCGTTTTCTATGGCCGTTTGGATTATGCTGTAAACAGCGGCGGACGATTTTGCGCCACCAGGCGTATTGCAAAACAGCCAGTTTTTTCGTCCAATCACAAAAGGCTTGATAGATCGCTCCGCACGATTATTCGATATTTCGATGCGGCCATCGGCCAAATAGGCTGTCAGATACTTTTTCTGATTTTGGGCATAGGTAAGCGCCTTGCCCAGTAGACTTTGCGGCAAGGTATCAGCCCAACAAGCTTCTATCCATTTATAAAACTCTTCGATAATTGGTTTAGCTTCTTTTTGCCTTAGTTCATGCCGTTCTTCCGGCGTCATGTGCTCGGCCTTTTTTTCAACGTCGAAAAGCTTATTGCAATAGGCAAGACCTATCGCTTCTTTACTATCCGGCTGTTTAGCCGCAGGGCCGACCAAGGCTTCATTGAATTTTCTCCGAACATGTGCCCAACAGCCGCACAAGGTTACACCGGCTTCTTCTACCTTGTGATAGCCATGCCAACCATCGGTCTGAAGATAGCCGGAAAACCCTGCAAGGTACGCCTTGGCAAATTGCCCGCTGCGCCCTTCCTGGTAGTCATAGAGCACAACCGGATGATCCGTATCCCCGGACGTTCGATATAACCACATATAGGAATCTGTCTGTGCCGGTCTGCCGGGTTCACACAACACTTCCAGAGTAGTTTCATCGGCGTGCAACAGATCCCTTGAAAGCAACTCTTTTTTTAGGGCTGCTAACAAAGGCTCCAAAAGTGCGACACCTTTAATAACCCAGTTGGACAGGTTTTGGCGGGAAAGCGTTACGCCAAGCCGCTTAAATTCCTGCTCCTGCCGATACAGCGGCATAGCATTGACGAATTTTTGGCTCATGATATAGGCCATAAGCTCGGCGGATACCATGCTCTTAGGCAGCAACGCTTTCGGCGCGTTAGCCGTGATGATCGGCGTCTCTATATTGTTTTTCTCGCAATTTCGGCAACCGTATACATAGTTTACGTGCTCGATAACCTTGACCTTTGCCGGAACAATCGTCAATTCCTTACGTACTTCCTTGCTCATAACATGCAGCTCTTCACCGCAAGCAGGGCAGGTCTGTTCACCTTCTGGCAGAGTATATTCAATCACTTCTACCGGCAAGTCCTTTATGTTTTCTCCGCGTTTACCCTTTTTGCGCTGATAACTGATGGTTTCCACGTCCGGCTCCACAGCAATCGGTTGGCGCTCAGCTTCCGCCTCATTGAAGAGGTTTAACTGTTCCTGGTCATCGCGTTTACTTTTTTCCGAAGAAGCGCCAAACTTTTTTGGCGAAGCAGCTTCAACTGCTCCATATACCACTTGTTGAGCGCTTCCAATTCCTGAACGCGTTTCTTTAATTCCGCATTTTCTTCTTCAAGCTGTGCCTGTGTTTGCAAGAAAAAATCCTCATTTCCGATACCATTTTTCTTATCTTCTATTATACCGGAAAATGAGGCAAAAAGCCAGTAAAATCAATACTTTAGCGGCTTTTTAAAACTTGCGTGCGACGCAGTTTTTGTTCGATGCCCGGGCTTTGAATCAGGTTCCACAGTTCTTCTGTGGTAAGCGCCATGGTGGCGTCGTCAAGTGTCGGCCATTTGAAACGGCCTCGTTCCAAGCGCTTTAAATGCAGCCAAAAGCCGTTGTCTTCCCAAGTTAAAATCTTTATTCGATTGCGTTGTTTGTTGCAAAAGACGAACAGTGCTTTTTGAAACGGATCCAACTTAAAACTATGCTGCACCAATGCGCTTAAGCCATTAATGGATTTACACATATCGGTGTCCCCGCAGGCTAAAAAGACTGGTGTATGTTCCGATAGTTTCAGCATACTTCCACCAGTACGCCAAGCACCGTTGCCAAGAGTTTTTTATCTGTTTTAGTATCTACGGCAATTTTGCATTTGCCGATTTGTATTTCGAGGCTGGCTGATCGTTCTGGCGCAGCCTGGATGACAGGAATCCAGTTTTGTACCGGTTGCGGCTGGTCCTGCTTTTTTTCGTGCTGCAGCCATCTCTGCAATGTGCTCAGGCCAATAGCATTTTCCTGGCACCATTCTTTTTTGCTTAGGCCACTGGCTTTATATGCTGCTATCAGCGCTGCTTTTTCGACAGCACAGTAGGCCTTACGCTTGCTTGTTATTGTATTTTCCATACAGCTTATCCCTCCTGAGATCATTATCCCAGGATTGAAGCATATACGCTATGTGGGGATACTTTTACGCTTACCCTGCACTCTGGCAAGTCTGCCGAGAGAAAAAGTTAGCCAAGCGTATGACTTGGACAAGAAACGACTTAGAGCGCATTGGGTAATAGGAGATTACCCGCTACGGTGGGGTGCCCAGAGTGCGATTTCAAGTTTTACAGTGAATTGTTATAAATTTCCCTTACCGTTTCCTTCGTAGCCGGCACAGGAGCCATGCTGAGCAACAATTCCAGACTCGGAGTTTCAAAGGCCAGTTGCGTGAGTTTGTCTAAATCTTTTTCCGTAAATCCTTCGTCGGTCAGTCGTTCTTTCACGCCCAGGTCTTTCAGCCATTTCCTGAGACCATCATACGCCTTCTCCGCTTCATCAGGCGATCCTGTCAAGCCTGGCACGAGGGGCGCTAAAATATCGGCGAGTATTTCCGATTTGGCGGGATAAATTTGCCGGACAACCGCAGGGAGGAGGATTCCCAGCCCCAGACCGTGCGTGAGATCAGGTTTGACTCCGCTGAGCGGGTGCTCCAGCGCATGGGTGAAATGCAATAATCCATTGTCAAAAGAGATCCCGGCGATCATGGATGCGTACAGTAGGAAGTAGCGGGCTTCCAAGTCCTTGGGATTCTTTACTGCGTGAGGTAAATATTTATGAATTAGCTTAATTGTTTCACCTGCTAAGCTGACCGCAAACGGATTTTGTATGATTGTAGTCGCGGCCTCCACTACATGATTGACGGCGTCAATAGACACATATAGCGTCTGATCGGGCGGCAGCATGGTCATCAGCGCCGGATCATCGATAGAATACAATGGATAGATGCAATCATATGCAATGGCGGGTTTGTATTCCTTTTCCGGGATGCTGACCACTGCGAAGCGGTCCGCTTCAGTGCCGGTGCCGTGTGTAAGATTAATGGCAACGATCGGCGCTGCTTTTTCGGGAGTAAATTTGAATTCATAGATGTCTCGCGCGTTTTTTTCCGGATAAGCCAGTAATATGGCTACACTCTTGGCCGCGTCAATCGGACTGCCGCCACCAATCGCAATTACGGTATCCGCCCCAAATGCTTGAGCCTGCTTCGCAGCTTCGTCTACTTGGTCAACTGTTGGATTCGGGGTCACTTTGCTGTACATGGTATAGCCTAGGCCTTGTTCGTCCAGAGCTTTTTTGACAACTTCCCATGCGCCTGTTTTAATATGCGATGATTTTCCTGTTATTACGACTGCTTTGCGGATTCCCTGCGCGGACAAGTTGACAGCAATATCCTTAATTTTCTGGATTGCTCCTACGCCAAAATAGACCGTTGTCTTCGCGCGGATTTCTGCTATCTTATTGATGTCGATCTGCTTTTCCCACATGCTAATTCCCGCCTTTTCTATACATTTTGATTGTTGAAATAATTGGCAAAGCTAGCAAAGTTAAAGGGATTCTGCCTTTAGTATTTCGATATTATCAGATAAATATTAAGATAAGCTCCGTTAAAATCTTAGAAATTTGGTGCTATATGGATTATATGAAATCCAATAAAGATTTTTTTCTGGGCGTGTTGTTAGTAACGCTCCACCGCTGGCGCTTGACTTACGCTTATACTAACAACACGCCTGTACATCTTTATTGGATACTATATAGTTGCGCAAGTCAAAAGTAATTGTATATACTGAGACCACCAGATTGCAGAGGCAGGGTCGCGGACCGCCTATATCATGCAAATCTGGGATTTTTGTAAAAACGGAATCAGCTATTTGTCTGATAATGGATAATAGCTGATTTGTTTTTATTTAAGGATGTAGGTACACCTGTCCCTGTTCCTTGAAGGGATAACCCTTGTAAGAGAGAACTTTAACAATACCGGAAACTAAGGGAAAAATGATGCTGGGAGGCCGGTAGTGCATGACAACTCAACCTGATTTAGTGGTAATCAACGCCCGCATCTGGACCGGTGAACCTTCTTTGCCTTATGCTCAAGCTTTGGCCATCAAGGCCGATACGATTACGGCTGTTGGTTCGAATGATGAGATTCGCTTGATTCAGGGCAAAAACACCAAAGTATTGGATGCGGCAGGACACTTGGTTTTGCCTGGGTTTATTGATAATCATACCCATTTGATGGTAGGAGGGTTTCAACTCCTGTCACTTGACCTGCGCGAGGTTAAGAGCAAGGAGGAATTTATTCAAACCATTACCGCCCGCGCAGCTAATACTCCGAGCGGGTGCTGGATTACGGGCGGGGGTTGGAATAACGACCAGTGGGCGCAGGCCCAAACACCTGTTAAAGAATGGATTGACAGATTTACCCCGCATATTCCCGTTTTTGTCAGCCGTAGTGACCTCCATATCGGCTTTGCCAATAGTGCTGCTCTCAGCTTAGCCGGAATTAACAGGTTCACTGGTGATCCTGCGGGTGGTGCCATTGAGAGAGATCCTTATACCGGAGAGCCTACCGGCATTCTCAAAGACAACGCTATCAAGCTTGTGCAACAGTGTATTCCCACTCCTACGCAACAACAATATGACAAGGCACTTGCGGCAGCTATGCAACATGCAGCCCGGTTGGGAGTTACCTCAGTTCAAGATATAACCGCGTGGAGCGATTGGAATGACTGGGAAACCTTCCGACGCTTCCAACAACAACAGCAGCTTACCTTGCGCATTTATGCCCGTACCCAAATTACCGAGTGGAAAAAACAACTGGCACTGGTGGATGCAGGTTTTTGCAATGATGCCTGGCTGCGTTTGGGCGGGGTAAAGGGGTTTGTCGATGGCTCCCTGGGATCGGGGACAGCGCTCATGTTCGAGCCTTACGACGATGCGCCCGGAACCAATGGCTTACTGGCAGACCAGATGCTTCCTGAGGGAATAATGCGCGAGAGAATTGCCGCTGCTGATAAAGCCGGGTTGCCTGTCTCTATTCATGCTATCGGCGATAAAGCCAATCATTTGTTGCTTGATATATTTGAAGCTGTGATTAAAGAAAACGGGCCGCGGGACCGGCGGTTTCGCATTGAACACGCGCAGCATCTGCTGCCGGGTGATATTGCGCGGCTGGCGCGGCTGGGTATTCTGGCTTCGGTTCAGCCTGGTCATGTTTATGAAGACGGGTGCTGGGCCAAGAGCCGTATTGGCAGCAGACGTTGCCAAATGGCTTATGCCTTTCGTTCCCTCCTGGATGCCGGAGTCGCGGTTTCTTTTGGTACCGATTGGCCTGTTGTGCCGTTGAACCCCTTTTTGGGTATTTATGCGGCGGTAACCCGGCAGACACAAGATGGCCGGCATCCTGCAGGCTGGGTACCCGGACAAAAACTATCTGTCATAGAATCTCTGCGAGCATATACTAGCGGCAGTGCGTATGCTGAGTTTAGCGAAACCACTAAAGGGACGCTTAGACCAGGAAAATTGGCTGATCTGATTCTGGTTTCACAGGATATTTTGACTGTCCAACCGGAAGATATACCCAAGACAAGAGTATTGTGGACAATTGCCGGCGGCAAAATCGTCTATCAAGAATAACGAACGGTTCGGAAATGGCATTAGAAGGCAAAGAACCCGCGAATTCGCGGGTTCTTTGCGTTTATATTTGGAGAAAAATGACAGACTGCTCCCTGGTAGCATTAGTATAGTTACCTTCAGCCAGGACAGAGTCTTCGCCAGGAAAAGGTTAGAACTTATAGTTTACACCAAACCCTAAGCCATCAGCCGTTGCAGCACCGTCTTCTTTGTATGATTTGTAGCCAAGATGGAGGGCAGCCTGATTGTTTAACTTGTAATTTACTCCTGTTTGCCACTCGGTAGCAATACTGCTTGATGTCACAGAGGCGTAGCCGTCAAGTTTAGGGGCTAAGTTAGTATTGGCTCCTATACCGTAAAACATTTTATTTGGACCGTTACTGTAGTCCCGGTTGCCAACAATGAGGCGGATGTTCTGGTCGAGCTTATAGTGCGCATAGACATCAGTTGTCTTAGCGTCAGCGCCCGGAATAGAATAGGAGTTTCTTTCAATGCCGACAATCACTTTATCTGCGATTGCGTTTTCCAGATAGAAACTATCTGTGTCAATATTTTGTCCAGCTGCATCTAAGTCATAGTGATTGTAACCAATAGTGCTTTCGCCTTGCTGTAAGTCGGTAATCGGCGCGGCGAAGCTGACACTCGCTACTAACATGCTACCTGTGAGAATGGTCAAAATTTTCTTCTTCATCATATATCCTCCCGTAAAATGCTATTTACTATGGCGCCTACGATGGCTGTGCACCGGCTTGCCGGAAGCAGTGAGCGATGCTTACTGAAGAACCGGTGCTGTATCGCTGACCTATACAAACAATATCATGGAAATATGACAAAAATATGACAACGCTGGAAAAACTGCACGTCATTTACTGTAGAGCGTTGACACCACATGGAACACAGGTACAGTGTCCCATGTCCCTATTCATTGGCAAATATATGCTTAGAGCCCAACAGGGAAACAGTAATTTGTCTAATGTGGACAAATTACTGTTTTTTTAAGGTTGCCTTTGTCTTAAGATTGGACGGGAAGAAGGTTATCACCTGCAGCACAGTTAACGGAAATTTCCTGTTAGTATAGGTAAGAACATAGCAGGACATAGCGTTGCAGTCAGAGAAAACGTCTATCATTCACTCTGAAAAGGCACGTTATCCTGCGAATGTAGCTCAATGAGAAAAAACTTGCAACAGGAAAGAGAAGGAGGGCATATGAGACGTTTGTTGCCGCAGACCTTGCGAAATAAAATGATTTTGTTTACGTTGATCATAGTGAGTGTACCTATACTTGTTACCGGATATATTATTAAATTAAAGACACAAGAAGCACTATTGGCGGAAAAACAAGATAAACTGTTCGGTATTGCTATGCTGTTGGACAAGTATCTTGGCGAAGATTATAGCAGCATATTACAGAAAAAGCAGGCGCTGCATGCTGACCGAACGACCCAAATTAAAGTATTGAATGAAGCTTTGGAAAATTATACAGATACTGTTACCCGCGCTTATCCCGGAGTTGGGGCCGGTTACTACAGTAAAGAACTTGACGCAATCATTACTTACGGTCCAAGTGAGTATTATGCCGATAAAGTGGGCATTCCTATCGGACCGACTCATCCTGGCCGTAAGGTTATGAGTACAAGCGAACGGTTGGTTGAGTTTGCTCCTCTTGTCCGGGGAAACATTATGAACGCGATGATACCTATTGTACGCCATGGAGAAACAATTGGCTATATCTGGGCAAACGAGCTGACAGATGACATCCATGCGCAAATGGCGGCTATTGACTATAACATTTATTTGTCGGTAAGTATTGGAATTATTCTAAGTATGATTTTAATGTTTTGGATGACGCGGGGCTTTATCCATGATGTGGAGACCATTAAAGATGGACTCGAAAGTCTCAGATTTGATTTGCGAAAAGGGATTATTCCCATGCAGGGTGAGCTGGGGCAGATTAGTGACGCTATCAACCATATGGCACATTCGCTCGTGAATGCCCGGACATTAAACGAAAACATCATGCACAGTATTGCCGATGGTGTCATAACTGTCGATACTAATGGGATGATTACAAGTGTCAATAAGTCTGCTGAAACCCTAACAGGCTTTACGGTGGAAGAAATTATCGACAAACCTTACAAGGAAATCTTTTGTGAGGGCAAACACTTTAATAGTCTGCTTTTAGATACGCTGGTGACAGGAACAAATTATATCGGGATTGAGATGGATTATCCGGTCAAGAACAAGTATATTCATATAAGTATCAGTACCAGCCGGTTAAAGGACAGCACCGACAAAATCATTGGGGCAGTAGTTGTATTTAAGGATTTAACAGAGCAACACCGTTTGCAGACCCAGATGATTAGAGCCGAACGATTGGCTTCCTTAGGGGAATTGATGGCAGGTGTCGCCCACGAAATACGGAACCCGTTAACCGCAATCAAAGGATTTGTGCAATATCTGCAGAGTACTGACAGTGACCAAGAGCGACAAGAATACATGCCGATCATTATCAAAGAAGTGGACCGGGTAAACCGTGTTATTGAGACACTGTTATATTTTGCCCGGCCCTGTAAAACCGATTATAAGCTTGTAGAACTAAAAAGCTTAATTGAGGAAACACTCGTATTGGTTAAAAATACAGGCACAAGACGTAAAGTTGAGTTCAAGCTGCAGTTTGCTGAGACGCTGCCTGCTATCGAAGGGGATCCGGAGCAACTCAAACAGGTTTTCCTGAATTTGTTTATTAACGCCGTTCAGGCAATACAAGACCGGGGCATGATTGAGATTACAACCTGGCAGGAACACGGTAGTTTTGTTTATGTAAGGATTGCCGATACCGGCAGTGGCATTAAACCGGCGGATTTAGACAAGGTTTTTGATCCCTTTTTCACTACAAAAGCAACTGGAACCGGACTTGGGTTGGCGGTGGTGCAACGGATCATTAACGCGCATCATGGACAGGTCGATATCAAAAGTGATGTGGGCCGGGGGACAAGAGTTACCTTGCAATTTCCTGTTGTACAGCGTGGAGGCGAAGATAGTGAACAGTAATTATACGGTGTTAGTTGTTGATGATGAGGAGAGTGTGCGCAAATTATTAGCTGCTGTTTTAAAACGGGAAGGGTATCAAGTGGTGTGCGCTGACAGCGGCGAAGAGGCATTGGTCCAATTCAGGGCTGTTCAGCCTGAGTTAATCCTGATGGACATTCGCATGCCGAACATTGACGGAATAACAGCATTCAAGGAAATGCGAAAAATAAGACAAAATGTTACTGTTATTCTAATGACGGCTTATGCAGCCGTGGAAACGGCCGTGGAAGCCATTAAGCTAGGGGCATTCGACTATGTTATAAAACCGTTTGATATTGAGGAAGTAAAACTGTTAGTGAATCGGGCCATTCAATTAAGAAAAATGACCGAGAAAATTGACGTTCTAAACCGTCAGCTAGCTGAAAGTTATCGTTTGGACAAAATATTGACAAATAGTCCCAAGATGCAGGAGTTATGCAGAACAATCGCCAAAATCGCCCAGAGTAACGCCAGTGTGCTTATTACTGGCGAGAGCGGTACAGGCAAAGAGTTGATTGCCAATACAATCCACTATAACAGTAAGCGGAAAAATGGTCCTTTTATCAAGATCAACTGTGGGGCATTGCCTGAGGGCCTTTTGGAGAGTGAACTGTTTGGACATGAGAAGGGGGCGTTTACCGGGGCCGTTATGCGCCGGCCGGGACGGTTTGAACAAGCCGATCAAGGTACGATATTCTTGGATGAGATTGGGGAAATTTCGCCCAACTTACAGGTCAAGCTGTTACGCGTGCTCCAAGAACGGGAATTTGAACGAGTGGGTGGCAATGAAACCATTAAGACCGACATCCGGGTGATTGCGGCAACTAACCGTAATCTTGAAGAAATGGTAAAACAGGGGGAATTCCGGCAGGACCTGTATTACCGGCTGAATGTCGTGTGCCTGTCAGCTCCGCCGCTCAGGGAGCGTAAAGAAGACATTGAGCTATTGGCCGGGTATTTCTTGCAGAAATTTATGAAAGAAAACGACAAGGATATTATTGGCTTTGATCCAGACGCCTTAAGCCTCTTGGAAGACTACAGTTGGCCGGGAAATGTACGTGAACTGGCCAATGTGGTTGAACGTGCCGTTATTATGAGTACCGGCGGCATGATCTTCCCCGAAGACTTGCCTGAGAGTATCAGAGAGAGTAAAGACAGCCGGGAGAACCAACTAAAAAGTTCGCTTGGACTGGAAAAGGCGGCAGGGCAAACATTAAAAGAAATGATCAAGAAAGTCGAGTGTATGCTCATTAAGGAAGCGCTGCAGCGCAATCACGGCAATAAGGTAAAAACAGCCAAAGAATTAGGAATGAGCAGGCGTTCAATTTTGTACAAGATTCAAGAATATGAGCTGGATTAAGTATGCAAAAAAGTTCCCAATGCGCAAAAATTTGCGCATTTGCTCTGCGGGTTACCTAGGGAAAATGAGTTGCGAATCATTGTAGTTAACCTGGGAGAACCGGCTTCAAACCAGTAGTTGTGGACACACAAAAGGTCTTATCAATTTTCGATAAGACCTTTTGCTTTTTTGGCATGAAATATGCTTTTAGATAATTACGGATTTAAATTTAGTAATCAGGAGGTTGCACATGACAAACAAACAAGCGAGTATTGAGCAAATTTCCGAGTATCTAAAAGATGGAATGACGGTAATGGTCGGCGGTTTTTTGGCTGTTGGGACACCGGAAAGATTGATTGGTGCCATGATTGAGAAAAATGTTCAAAATATTACCTTAATTGCTAATGATACTGGCTTCCCCGCTAAGGGGGTGGGTAAGCTTGTAGTGAACCGTCAGGTCAAGAAGGTAATAGCCTCTCATATTGGCACTAATCCTGAAACCGGTAAACAAATGATTGCCAAAGAACTGGAGGTTGACTTAGTACCGCAAGGCACGTTAGCAGAAAGAATCCGCTGTGGCGGAGCCGGTTTAGGCGGTGTACTTACTCCGACTGGTGTTGGAACTGTGGTAGAGGAAGGTAAACCAAAGCTATGTGTTGACGGTGTCGAGTATCTTTTGGAAAAACCGCTCCGCGCCAACGTTGCTTTGATAAAAGCCAAAAAAGCAGATAAGGCCGGCAACCTGATTTATGATAAATCGGCCCGTAATTTTAATCCCTTAATGGCCATGGCTGCAGATGTAGTCATCGCCGAAGTGGATGAGCTTGTTGAAGTTGGAGCGATAAATCCCGATGAAGTCATGACTCCGGGCGTGGTAGTAGACAAAATTGTTTATTTGGGAGGCTGCTAAGATGAACGCAAAAGAGATGATTGCCAGACGTGTCGCTCTGGAATTGGAAAATGGTGATGTCGTAAATTTGGGCATCGGTTTACCGACAATGGTTGCCAATTACTTACCCGAAGGTGTTGACGTAATACTGCAGTCCGAAAACGGTTTTGTTGGCCTGGGCTCTTTAGCCGGGGCCGAGGATGACAATCTGGTAAATGCAGGAGGTCAACCGTGCGGGATTATTCCCGGCGGGGCCATGTTTGACAGTGCCCTGTCGTTTGCGCTAATCCGCGGCGGACATGTTGACGTTACCGTACTGGGCGGCCTGCAGGTAGATCAGAGCGGAAACCTGGCCAACTGGATGGTTCCGGGAAAAATGGTGCCGGGTATGGGGGGGGCCATGGATTTGGTGACAGGGGCAAAGAAAGTTATTATTGCCATGGAGCATTGTGCCAAAGACGGTTCTGCCAAAATCCTTAAAAAATGCAATCTGCCGCTTACGGGTAAAGGTGTAGTCGATTTGATTATTACTGAGCTTGGCGTATTTCGCGTGACCAAGGAAGGGCTTGTTTTAGAAGAAATTGCCGCAGGGGTGGATGTGGAATTTGTTAAAGCCAATACTGAGGCTGAGTTTATTATCAGCGAAAATCTCATACCGATGCAAAATATTTCGTAATAAGGGGGCTATACACAATGGTAGGAGTCATTTCAAAGTTTTTTACCAATATCGTAAACAAGTATCTGCCAGATCCATTAGTATTTGCAATATTGCTTACAATTATTACCTTCTTTCTGGGCATTACCATTACGCCGCACTCGGCCATGGATATGGTAAACATGTGGGGCGACGGATTCTGGAACCTGCTGGGGTTTGCTATGCAAATGGCCCTTGTTCTTGTCACCGGACATGCGTTAGCCAGTTCGTCTCCTGTTAAAAGAGCCATGACCCGGCTGGCTTCGGTGGCCAAAACACCGGCTCAGGGTGTGATGCTGGTAGGCTTCAGTTCTGCTGTAGCCTGCGCCATCAACTGGGGCTTCGGTTTGGTTGTGGGGGCAATGTTTGCCCGGGAAGTAGCCCGCCGGATTCCGAAATCAGACTACCGGCTGTTAATCGCCACCGCTTATATGGGCTTTTTGACCTGGCATGGCGGTTTATCTGCCTCAATTCCCCTGGTAGCTGCCACCAAGGGCAATCCGATGGAGAAAATAGCCGGGCTTATACCCATATCCAGCACCATTTTTACTACCTACAACATTTTTATTACTGTTGCCTTAATCATATTGGTACCCATGCTTGCACGGATGATGATGCCTAAAGAAAATGAAATCATTGCCATAGACCCCGCGCTCTTGCAAGATGACACTGCCGCGGTTGTCAAAGCATTAGGGCCAGAGGCTACCTGGGCTGAAAAAATCGAAGAAAGCCGTATTTTGGCGCTGGTGGTCGGGGTACTTGGCATTGTTTATCTCGGCGCATACTTTGCCAAAAAAGGTTTCGATATTAACGTCAATACGGTAAATATGATTTTCCTGACAGCTGGTGTTTTGCTGCATAAGACACCAATGGCTTATGTCCGTGCCATTAGTGCTGCTGCGCGTGGGACAGCCGGGATACTCATTCAATTTCCCTTCTACGCCGGCATTCAAATTATGATGGAACATTCAGGGCTTGGCGGTATTATTACCAACTGGTTTGTCAATGTTGCCACCGCTGAAACCTTTCCCATTATGGCCTTCTTTAGCTCGGCCTTAATCAACTTTGCCGTACCATCCGGTGGCGGGCACTGGGTTGTGCAGGGACCTTTCGTCATACCGGCGGCCCAGGCATTGGGCGCCGATTTGGGCAAAGCAGCAATGGCTATCGCCTATGGTGAGGCCTGGATGAATATGGCTCAGCCCTTCTGGGCGCTGCCGGCATTGGCCATTGCCGGCTTGGGTGTACGCGACATCATGGGGTATTGTGTAACGGCACTGATATTCTCCGGCGTTATCTTTATTGTTGGTTTGCATTTCCTATAGGCTGATGTGTTGATATATTGAACAAAACGGAGGTAAAGACAATGAGAGAAGTTGTTATTGTAAGTGCTGTACGCACGGCAATCGGTAGTTTTAACGGCTCCCTGGCGCCTTTTTCCGCAGCCGAATTAGGGGCAAAAGTAATCAGTGAAGCTATTTCCCGTGCCGGTATAGCGAAAGACAGTATTGATGAGGTTATTTTCGGCAATGTATTGCAGGCCGGTTTAGGGCAGAATCCTGCACGTCAGGCTGCCGTCAAAGCCGGACTGCCGCATGAAGTGCCTGCCTATACAGTTAATAAAGTTTGCGGCTCAGGTTTAAAAACAGTTGCTCTGGCAGCCCAGGCCATTATGGCTGGCGACGCCGATATCATTGTTGCCGGTGGTATGGAAAGCATGACCAATGCGCCCTATCTGTTGGACGCTAAATCCCGCTGGGGCTATCGTATGGGGAATTCCAAAGTTACCGACGTTATGATCCAAGATGGTCTATGGTGTGCGTTTAATGACTATCACATGGGGATTACTGCAGAAAATGTTGCGGAGAAATACGGAATTAGCCGTGACGAACAAGACCAACTGGCACTGGAATCTCAGGGCAAAGCGGCTAAAGCCATTGCCGATGGTGTATTTAAAAAGGAAATAATGCCTGTTACCATAAAAACTAAAAAAGGTGAAGTTGTATTTGATACCGATGAATATCCCCGGGCAGGTACAACTATCGAAGCGTTAGGAAAATTAAAACCTGCCTTTAAAAAGGACGGAACCGTTACGGCGGGTAACGCGTCAGGGATTAATGACGGTGCTGCGGCACTGGTAATTATGTCCGGCGATAAAGCTAAGGAATTTGGCATTACGCCTATGGCCCGGATTCGCGCTTGTGCTTCTGCAGGCGTTGATCCAAGTGTCATGGGAGTAGGACCTGTTCCTGCCACCCGTAAGGCCCTTGCTAAAGCCGGTCTAACCATCAATGATATTGACCTGATTGAGGCCAATGAGGCATTTGCGGCTCAGTTTCTTGCTGTTGGTAAAGAATTAGGCTTCGCCAAAGACAAAGTAAATCCTTATGGCGGGGCAATTGCTCTTGGTCACCCGATTGGCGCCAGTGGTGCACGGATTTTAGTAACTCTTCTCCATGCCATGGAACATAAAGATGCAAAACTTGGTTTGGCTACTCTGTGTATTGGCGGCGGTCAGGGTATTGCCGCTATCGTCGAGAGAATATGAGGCTGTTTTTGAATAGCCAAGCATAAAATTGCACATCCGGAATGGCCAGGAACCCGCCGTTCATTTCAGCCGGTAGCCACTGAAAAAGGCATCAAACTTGAGTTTGCCGGTACAGACAATCTTTTTATTCAGGCTGATATGGTATTCCGGCGATGAGGATAAGTGCGTCACGCAAGAAGATAAGCTTTGACAAGCAGGACCTTTAGAACGCGAATCTAGGGTAGTTGCCTGCGATAACTCTTTTTTGTGTCAGATGGCTTGCCGAATAACAGTGTACCAAGGAGGATAATCTGTTGCGATCTAGTAATTAAAGATATAGATTATTGTCGAAAATACAATTATTACAGACGCGCAGCAGAAACCTTTGGATTAAGTACCCATTGTGCAAGGTATCGAGAAAGAGGGGGCGACTGTGTGAAGGCAATAAAAAACCAGCCGAGTCTCAAGAAGTGAATAACTCAGGACGGCCGGTTTGATTCCTTCCACGGAGTCGTTACACTAAAGTGAGCCATTGCTCCGGGCGAGCAAGTGTCGCCAAAATATCGTGCAGCGAAGCCGGAAGATTCCGTTTTGTGCCTTGAGCGAAGCGAAAGGAATGGTTGGCTATCTGAACTATGAAACTGGAGAAGTTTACTGCGAAGAACATGAATCTTATGATGCAGAAGTATTTCTTGGTTTCCTGAAAAATGTAAATGTTTCTGCCAGCATATAGCCCGAACTTAAATTTAATCGAAGGCTTATGGAAATGGCTGAAAGAAAAAGTCATTTACAATGTATTTTATAAAACGGTTCCTGAAATCAGGGAAAATGTAGAGGCATTTCTGGCTGCTATTAGTATTGAGCCAGAATCTGTTATCCAACGGCTTTGTTGTAAGCTTTAATTATACAAAAAACTTAATTCAACTTATATAGTTCTGACAGCTAAGATCATAATGGCTAAAAGTGAAGCGCAATTGAATCAGTCTGCTTCGGATACGAATCGGAATGTCGCTCAAAACCATAAATTACCGGGTATATTCGAACACCTTATTATCTGAACTTTGTTAAAAATCAAAATAAATAAAATACCGGAAAAGCTTTGCTTTTCCGGCATTTTATTTATTCTCCGGAAGTAATATTTTGCGTATTTATTAAAATTGGCATGGAAGATGCATTAATAGTAAGGTGTAAGCATTAATACGATTACTATTTCCCAGTAGTGTTTTGTGTAGTTTTGGGGGTGGTACGCGCAGTTTGTCACAGATTATTGGCAGGGAGAGGGTTTTACTATTATCTAATAGGATGGAGGCAGTTGAAATGAGTGATTTTAAAAAAGTAGCAGAAGCAGTATTTGAGGGTGACCCTGAAAGTGTACAGAGTCTTACTCAGCAATTAATTGATGGTGGTGCGGCTCCGATGGATATTGTCAACAACGGGCTGTTGGCAGGCATGGATATTGTGGCGCCTAAGTTTAAAGCTGGTGAAATGTTCATTCCTGAGGTTATGATGTCGGCTAAGGCGTTAGCAGAAGGCATGAAATTAGTAAAACCGCTGCTTTCGACAGCCGATTCGGCAGGTATGGCCACCTTTTTGATGGGGACGGTAAAAGGAGACTTGCATGATATCGGCAAGAACTTGGTTGTTATGATTCTGGAAAGCGGCGGCTTCAATGTTGTTGATCTGGGGGTTGACATATCGCCAGAGCAATTCGTGGAAGCGGTAAAAGAACATAAACCGCAGATTGTGGGCATGTGTGCGCTGCTAACAACAACCATGATGGCGATGAAGGAAACAATTGATGCCCTTGCCGCAGCCGGGTTAAGAGACAGTGTCAAGATTCTGGTTGGCGGTGCGCCTTTATATCCTGAGTTCGCCGAAAAGATTGGCGCCGACGGCTATTGCGTGGATGCCGTGGCATGCAAGGAAATGGCTACTGCTTTGGTGGCAAAACATTAAACTGGAGGAATCGTTTTGGTAATTGTAGGCGAATTAATTAATACCAGCCGTAAGTCTATTAGTGAAGCGGTAGATAACAAAGATGCCCGGGTTATCCAGCAGATAGCGCTGGAACAGGTCGAAGCCGGCGCCCATTATATCGATGTTAACTGCGGTAATAAGGTTTTCAATGAGCTTGAGAATATGCGGTGGCTGGTAAATACCATCCAGGAAGCAGTCAAAGTTCCCTTATGCATTGACAGCCCCAATCCGCAGGCTTTGGAAGCCGGTTTGGAGTTGGTAAAGTACGGAACACCCATGATCAACTCCATAACAGATGAAGGCCCCCGCTTTGATGCCGTCATACCGCTGGTACAAAAATACAAGGCGAAAATCGTAGCCTTATGCATGGATGACCGTGGCATGCCTGACACCGCGGCTGACCGCATGCGGGTAGTAAAAAGCCTATATGCAAAATTGACTGCCGCTGGGGTCAAGGACGATGACATTTATTTTGATCCCCTGGTCAAACCGGTTAGCAGTGTGGGGACAGCCGGGGTGGAAGTACTGGAAACCATCCGGCTGATCAAAGAACAGTATCCCGGCGTGCACTTTATGTGCGGACTAAGCAATGTGTCTTATGGATTACCTAACCGCCAATACCTCAATCGGTTGTTTGTATCGCAAACCATGGCTGCCGGTATGGATGGCTATATTCTGAATCCGACAGACAAGGGAATGATGGGACTCATTTATGCCGCAAAAACACTGCTGGGGCAGGATGAGTACTGCATGGGCTACATTAAAGCCCATCGCAAGGGATTCTATGAGAAATAGTCTGTAAAATTGAATATTAACATATTTATGGAGGAAATAACAATGAAAAACATGGAGTATTTAAAAGATAAACCGATCGCTGTACTGGGTGCAGGGGCTGTAGGCAAGGCCATTGCCGGCGATTGCGCTTTGGGCGGAGCGAAGGTTCGTATTTGTGATTTGCCGCCGTTTGCGGAAAAATCATTATTTGGAATCGAAAAATCAGGGATTAAATTTTTCGGCGACCAACTGAATCTGTATGGTTTTGAACGGCATGGCTGGGCTAAAATGGAAAAGGTTACCACCGATGTAGCTGAGGCGGTCAAAGGGGCAGGTCTAGTAGTTGTGGCAACGCCTTGTGCGGGACATAAACCGTTTTTTGAGAAATTAATCCCGGCATTAGAAGACGGGATGGTCATCCACATTTTTCCCGATAACTATGGTTCGCTGATTCTAAGAAGGATGATGCGGGAAGCAGGCTGCACCAAGCAGGTTATTATCGGTGGCTGGTCTAGTTCAACCTACGGCAGCCGTGTAGAAATCAAGGGCGGCGTAATTTTACCCCAGATTCGCGTGTACTACCGGGCCATCACCTTACGGGGCGCAGCCATGCCGGCTTATGATACCGAAGCCTTCATTGAAAGCTCAAAATACCTGCCCTCGATGGATGCAGTAACTTATGGACAAGGCGCCGTTGCCGCTGATACGGTAATGGATACCGGTTTTAGCAATGTTAATCCGGTGCTTCACTGCCCTGGCACCATTTTAGGTGTAGGCGTTATGGAAAACTTCGGTGTTATTTTTGGCGAGGATAAATATAAATTTAGCATTTATTCACACGCCTATTGTCCGTCAATTTCTGAGGTGCAATATGCCTTCTATAAAGAGGAATGCGCTTTGGCCGAAGCCATGGGTGTCGGCATTCAGCCATACAGAAAAGAACAGTTTTTCTCTCGGGAAAACGTGTTAGGAGCCGAATATATGGGTGAAGATTATGTTATTCCGTTTGACCAGCAAGATCCGATTCAATTTGGCACCGGCCCGTTCACCATGGAAAATAGATATATTACCGAAGATATTCCCGTAGGCTGTCATGTCTATCATGAGTTAGGCAGGAAATTCGGGGTAAAGACGCCGGTAATTGATTCGATGATTAATCTGGCTTCGGCAATCCTGCAAAGAGATTTCTATCAACTAGGCTATACCCTGGATTATCTGGGTATTGGTCATATGAACAAAGAAGAAATGAACGCTTATCTGCGTGAAGGAGTGTATAAAGCAAAATAGTATTCCATGCGCATTTTAGCGTAGAAGGAAAGGAACGTGAGAACATAGATGACTGCGCCAATTAAACGGAATATTGAGTTTTCTGTCCTTGATGAGGAGAAAATTCATAGGATTCATGAAAAAAGCCTGTATATAATGGAAAATGTCGGCATGAAAATAACCGGGGAACGTACCGTAAAGCTTTTGTTAGGCAACGGCGCGACTGTGGGCGAGGATGGCCGAATCCGTATCCCGCATAAACTAGTTGACCGGGCTCTTAAGGCTGCTCCCAAAGAAATAACACTGTATACCCGTGATGGGGCACCGGCCATGGTGATTAATAGTGAAAATCAAGTGTATTTCGGTACCCATTCAGACCAGTTAGAGATCGTGGATCCCTTTACCAATACGGTGCGTCAATTTCTGAAAAAAGACATTAAAACCATGTGTAAGGTTGCCGACTATCTGCCGAACATCTTTTTTGTATTATCGGTAGGCATGACGGCAGATGTTGACCCGAAAGTTCAGACCCAAAGCACCTTTATTGAAACCGTAAAAAACTTCAGTAAAACAATCAATTTTTCCAGCAATGATATTCAATCTCTGCAGGATGTCATTGATATTGCCGCTGATATCGCAGGCGGCTTGGATAAATTGCAGGAAAAACCGTTTATCTTCAATTATTGCGAACCCATACCGCCGTTGACTCATCCGCTGGAAAGCACCGAAAAAATATACATCAGCGCGGAAAATCGCATACCCTTTGTGTATATGCCCTATTGTATGATGGGGGGGACATCCCCGATGAGCAAAGCGGCCACTTTGGCCCAGTGCAATGCAGAAGCGCTGGCAGGATTAGTTATCAGCCAACTGGTTAGCGAGGGCGCTCCCTTTATTTATGGCGCCATGCCGTCTGTTTTTGACATGCGGACAACCATTGGCAGTTATGCTGCGCCTGAGTTCCATCTAAACATAGCCGCTATGGCCGATTTAGTCGCCTATTACGGTCTGCCTTTCTATGGCACGGCAGGTTGTTCTGATGCCAGGGTCATTGATGAACAGGCGGTATCGGAAGCCACCTTTCAAATATTTTCCACCATGCTAAGCAAGGCTAATCTTATTCACGATGTGGGTGTAATGGATCATTGTAAAAATGTTTCCCCCGAACTAGTTGTTTTGGCTAACGAAATTATTGAAGGATTAAAGTACTATACTGCGGGTATCGATGTAGCAGAAGAAGATTTCGCCATTGATATAATAGAAAAAGTAGGCCCAGGCGGGCATTACTTGACAGAAACGCATACCAATAAGAATTTCCGCAAAATATGGTATCCCAGTCTGTTTAGCCGGAAGATGAATAATGAAGACTTCTCGGAAGTAAGTGGCAAGATTAAGGATAAAATCAAAGACATCCTGGAAAATCACGAAGTTCCCAAACTCGATGATGTTGTATTAAAGAAATTGGAGAAATGGGAGCAAAGGTTCGGTCTATAGGTTTTTCATCCTGAACGAAAATATGATTTTTGCTCAGGATGAAGGTAACATCGGTTTCTGCTTTTGCCAAGGCTCGGTGCAAGGCATGTTTTCTTCACCAGGGTTTAGTCAAAACGTAGTTGTGTGCAAAGATTGTGTTTGGCTAAACCCTGTTTCAAATTCGGCAGGAACAACTGACAAAAACTAAGAAGTAAAAAAAAGGAGGCAATTTGCAATGATTTTTTGGCAAAATCGCGATATGGGGATTAATTATATTAAAGCCCGGAAAAACCATGTGTGTTATGGAATGGGTTTAGGAATTTTAGTGCTAAATGACGCTTATCCTGGTTTCCCCGGCGATGTGCGCAATGCCAGTGCTTTTCCGTATCCGATACAATATGAGATTGCTGAAGGGGTAACCAATAAAACATTAGTGTATGACAAGAATCCGGCGCAGTGCCGGGAAGCGGTAATCGCTGCCGCCAAAAAGCTGGAACGGCTGGGCTGCAGGGCAATTGCCGCTGAATGTGGATACTTTGCCTTTTTTCAAAAAGATGTGGCCGGAGCCGTTGATGTACCGGTATTTATGTCAAGCTTACTACAGGTTCCTTTTATTCAGCAAGTTATCGGCCCGAAGAAATTTGTCGGCATAATCTGTGCCCAAAAACAGTTCCTAAGTGAAGAACATCTAAAAAATGTCGGCATTACGCCAGGAAGTAATTATATAATAGCTGGGGCTCAGGATGAATATGGCTGCACGGAATTTGATAATTTGTGGAACCCGCTGAAGCGGCCTGAATGTCCGGAAGCCTATTTCGATAAAGCCGAGCAGCAGATGGTCAATACAGCCAAAGCTTTTGTTGCAGCAAATCCTCATATTGGCGCAATTATGTTGGAATGTACAGGTATGCAGCCTTTCGCCCGGGCGATTCAGCGGGAAGTTGATCTGCCGGTATTTAGTTGGGGAACACTCTTAGACTATGCTTTTTCGGTAGTAGCTCATCGCGATTATTATGGTCATGTCTAATATTTGTGGGCATTACCTAATGTGTTGAAGTGTGCTTACTCAAATCGGCAAATTGTGCCCAAAATATTCTGAATAAAATGACAATGCCACCCGCCTCTAATATTGTCGTTCAAAAAAAAGTGCATTATATGGCCGCCCATCGTAGCCCAAGGCAATATATTTTCCCTGAAAAATATGCGAGGAGGTTATTTAATGAATGCAAGCAATATAATCAAGTTTGACGATGTACCATTAAATAAATTTCATATAAAAATGACTGGCATTACATTTGCCGCTCACTTTACCGATGGTTTTTCCCTGGGCGTTATTGGCATAGCACTTACTGCTATTACTCCCCAAATGGGACTTTCGCCTTTTTGGCAGGGACTTATAGGAAGTTCTGCCTTAATTGGCCTGTTTTTGGGAAGTTTGATTCTTGGCTGGGTTTCCGATTACTATGGGCGTAAAAAAATATTTATGTTCAATTTTGTGCTAATTGCTGTCGCCACTGCACTGCAGTTTTTTGTGCAAACCCCTGAACAACTATTTATTTTGAGGATTATCATCGGCATTGGGCTTGGCGGGGACTATAGCGTTGGCCATACCATGTTGGCCGAATTTTTACCGCGCAAGCATCGCGGAGCCATATTGGGATCGTTCAGTGTTATTTGGACATTTGGCTATGTGTTGGCAAGCTTTTTGGGGATGTATTTACACACTACACTGGAAAATTCATGGCGTTGGCTGCTTGTGTCGGCATTTCCTCTTGCGCTGTTTGTCCTTCTTTACAGACTTGGAAGTCCTGAATCACCCAGATGGTTATTAAGACAGGGACGTACCGAAGAAGCAATGGCAATGGTTAAGAAGTATTTGGGAGAAAATGTAGTGCTTGACGACGAACAGCCTGAACAAAAAACGGGTAAATTCAGTGACTTGTTCAGCAGAAGACTAATCACTCGTACACTGTTTAACTGTATCTTTTTCATGTGTTTGGTAATTCCTTACTTCGCCATTTACACATTTCTTCCAGATATTCTAAAAATAATGGGCTTAGCTGAAAATTTTACCACCAACATGCTGTTAAATGCCTTGTTGATACTTGGTGCTCTGTTAGGTATTTGGTGGACAATAAAATTTACACGTCGTGGATTTCTCATCAATTCTTTCATCTTTTTATCGATTACCCTGCTTGCTTTAGGCCTGCTGCCAGCTACTGCTAAAATGCTGATGGTTGTCACTTTTGCCGCCTTTACTTTAGTTATGTCAGCCGTATCCAATTTGGTAGGGGTTTTTCCGGCGGAAAGCTTTCCTACAGATGTCCGTTCTTCCGGCGTGGGGCTGGCTACCGCTGCCAGCCGGCTGGGGGCAGCAGTGGGAACCTTTTTGCTGCCGATGAGTATTGCTAATTTGGGGATGAATTATACACTTCTCTGGCTTACCGGCACGCTGGTAGTCGGCACCATTGTCTCTATTGCCTGGGCGCCGGAAACGAAAACATTAACGCTTGGTGAGGCAAGCACACCAGATAAAGTAGGTTAATTTCGCATAAAAAAGCGCCTGTCCAGAATGACAAAAGACAACAGCCTTGAGGGGGGACGTTGTCCCCCCAAGGTCTTTATCCAATCATATGTGCAAAATACTCTAAAAATGGAGGAATACAAATGACCAGAGTGAAAGTAGCCATTCCCTATCTTAGAAAAAAAAGGCCAGGAACAGGAAAGAGTAAATTACCATGATAATCGGTTACCATTATGGTATGCCGGCAGAAAAACTTAACAAGCTTAAAGCTTCCGCAAAATACAAGAGGCTCTTCTTGGTGAAAAGAGGTGTCCATCTTATATGGTGAGGGGTCGTATTAATTTTTCAAGTATGCAAAGTAAACTGATTGTAATTTTTTTATTGTTACTCCTTATACCTATTGTAATAATCAGCTTTATTGTTATGAATTTTACAGAGAGCAAAACGAAAGAGGATTTTATTACGTCTACGACAAAAGAAATGATACAGGTTAATAATACGATTAATACATTCTTTGAGGCAGTAAGTAAGAATTGTAATTATTTAGCGACTCATCCTGCTGTCACAAAGGCTGATACATCAATACGGTCATATTTGGATAAAGAAAAGCCTACCGTAAATAAGCCTTTGCAAACCCCAGGTGTTGAGCAGGATATTTATAATCTCTATGAACATTTTGCCCAAACTCATCCCGAATTTGCTTATGTCTATATGGCCACTACTGCTAAGGGATATATTCAATGGCCTGTGGCGGAAATTCCCGCTAACTATGACCCGGTTAGCCGGCCTTATTACAAAAGTGCAATGGACAATAGCGGTAAGGTGGCTAGAAGTAATCCTTATAGTTTCAATCAAAAGTATTACATAAGCACAACCAAAACGATTACCAATGCCACAGGAGAAGTTATTGGTGTTCAGGGGCTTGATGTAAGCCTGGAGGGTTTGACAAAGATAATAGGAGATATCAGGATTGGTGAAAAAGGGTACGTCATTTTGACGGATAATGAAGGAACTATTCTAGCGGATCCCAAACAACCGGAAAACAATTCTAAAAAAATCGCTGATATTCCGGCATTTAGTACACTGGCCCAAATGAATTCCGGTATTGCGGATATTAGTATCGACGGCGCAGATTATCTTGCCAACATCTTTACATCACCGGAAACAAATTGGCGATTGATTTCTATTATACCTGCTGACGAAGTGGCAGCAAGCTATAAAGAAATCAGCAATACCTTGCTAATTGTAGCTATAATTTGTTTTATTGTGGGACTCATTGTAGCCGTAGTAATGGGTCGTTCTATTACCCGGCCGCTGGTAGCATTAGCGGCGGTGGCGCAACAAGTGGCTGACGGCGATTTGCTTGCCACTGTGCAACAACGGGGTACGAAAGATGAAGTTGGCATTCTTGAAAATAGCATTGCCCAGATGGTCCAAAATCTGCGGGGAATGATTGGAAAAACCGCAAGTACGGCAGAACAACTGGCGGCCTCGTCTCAGCAGCTTACGGCCAGCGCTGATCAGTCGGCTCAGGCTGTGAACCAGGTTGCCAGTTCAGTTGCTGATGTGGCAAAGGAAATGGAGACGCAGCTGGCTGCAGTCGATGATACCTTTAAAATAGTAGAACATATGTCAGTCAGTATTCAGCAAGTGGCCGGCAATGCCAATGAAGCAGCTGGTAATTCCGTGCATGCAGTTGATAAGGCGGCTGACGGCGGTAAGACGGTGGAAACCGCTATTAGCCAAATGACTGCGATTGCACAAGCAGTCCAGGCAGTTGCAGAAGCGGTTACTAAGCTAAGTGATCAGTCTGAGGAGATCGGACAGATAGTAGATACTATTTCCGGTATTGCAGGACAGACAAATTTACTTGCTTTGAATGCAGCCATTGAAGCGGCGCGTGCTGGTGAACAAGGGCGCGGCTTCGCTGTTGTTGCCGAAGAAGTTCGTAAGCTGGCCGAACAGTCGCAAGAGGCTGCCCATAAAATTGGCGCAATGATTGGTCAAATTCAGGGAGACACAGTGCGAGTGGTGGACGTAATGAATGACAGTGCCCGGGAGGTTCAGATGGGAACCGAAATTATTAATACCGCCGGTCAAGCTTTTAAAGAAATCACAACGTTAGTAAATCAAGTATCCGACCAAGTCAAGCATATATCCACAGCGATTGAGGAAATGGCCCATGGCAGCCAGCAGATTGTCAGATCGGTCAAACAAATTGAGAATTTGAGCAAGCAAGCGGCGGGCGAAGCCCAGACGGTGTCGGCGGCAACCCAAGAACAGTCGGCATCCATGCAAGAAATCGCTTATTCCAGCCAATCACTTACTCAGCTTGCGCTCGAACTGCGGGAAAATGTTGCGAAGTTCCGGATTTAATAAACAACAGTTAGGCAAAAACTCCAATATATACTATAAAAAATATATTTTATAAAAAGAAAAAGGGGGAGCACACAAATGAAGCTTGAGCATATGGATGAAGATGTAAGGCAGATTCATGAAGCTTCTATGCAAATTCTGGAGAAAACCGGCATGAAATTTCATCACCCGGAAATCATTGAATTATTGCAACAGAAGGGGATAACGGTATTTGGACAAACGGCTTTTTTTACAAGGGAGCAAATTGCTGAGTGGGTGAGTAAAGCGCCGTCTGTCTTTACGCTTTATGCCCGTAACCCCCAATATGATATTGTGGTTGGCGGGGATAACGTTGAATGCTGCCCGGGCAGTGGATCGCCTGCTATTTCAGACAGTGACGGTTCAAAGCATCCGGCAATGATGTCTGACTATGTTAATTTTCTCAAGTTGTATCATCAAAGCGACATCTATAAAATGAATGGAGGTTTCGTGGTTCAGCCGGCAGATATGAGCGGAAAACACGGTATCTCCATGATGTTGTACGCCACCATTCTGCTTTCCGATAAAGGGATTATTACAGGTACTGGTCCGAGAGAAGAAGTGCAGGGCGTAATGGATATGCTGGGTATTGTGTTTGGCAAGGAAGAACTGATACAAAAACCCCGGGCGATAACCATTGTAAATACAAATACCCCGCTGCAGTTTGATAAGAATATGCTGGAAACCATGATGGTATTTGTTAAACATTCGCAGCCAGTCATTATCGCGGCCTGTTCAATGGCGGGAACCACTGCGCCAGTTACACTGGCGGGGACAATTGCTTTGACTAATGCAGAAGTATTGGCAGGTATTGCGGTTTCCCAAATGCTGAGAGAAGGAACTCCCGTTGTTTACGGCTCGCAGACCACCACCTCAGATATGAAGACAGGCAGTATTGCCATTGGTTCTCCGGAAGGGGCGTTGTGTTACGAATACGCGGCCCGCCTGGCAAAAGCCTATGGACTGCCTTGCCGCGGCGGCGGCTCGCTGACAGATGCCAAGTCGCTGTCGGTGCAGGCTGGCTATGAGAGTATGCTGACCTATTTAGTCACCCAGCGGGCAGGAATGAATCTTATCTTCCAGAGCTCTGGCATCATGGACGGCTATGCCTCCATGTCGTATGAGAAATTTATTGTGGACTTGGAAATAATCAAAATGGCCAAGCGTTATCTTGCGGGCGTTAAGGTAAATCACGATACGCTGGCGGTGGATGTCATCAATGAGGTTGGTATTGCCGGACAATTCCTCACTACCGACCATACCATGCGGCATTGCCGGAAGGAACCGTTTATACCTGAGATTAGTCTCAGGGGAACTGTAATCGGTGATCCCTCAGAACAGCTTCTTGAAAAAATAAGAAATAGGAAAGATAAGATGTTGGCAACATATCAACAGCCTGAGCTTCCTCAAGAAATACAGCAGCAATTGATCGAATATTTGGTGGATAAAGGGTTTGACGCTGAATACATTAAATCTCTGTCGCAAATGTAATACATTTATGACAATGATCCAGAGGAGGCGGATCGTGGATACTGTATTGATCATCAGTTACGGCACTCTGCTCCCGCTGATTCAAACCAAATGACGCAGATTTGCCTGCGTCATTTTTTGTCTGATAAAAAGCACAATTTTCGCTTGGATAAGGGCAACATCAGGTGTGCAGCGAATTTTGTGTAAATTGGAAATTCCTCATAGCAAGAAATAGATGGCTTTCCTGCGAAAGCAGGGTTATTCATTGGCCCTTAGCGACTGTTTTTCCCGGATAGGACGGAGGTATGCACGCGACAGCGTGAATGCCGATGGCCTATCTGGGAAATCTTATTTCGCGGGGCGATCAGATCGCATAACGGCCTTCAAAAAGCAACGCTAAGTGGTTTAAAACCATGTCCGAGGCTGTATTTTAAACCGTGTAAATGGGAATAATCTCCAATATAAAGAATAAAAGGAGATGGACCCATGACACAGTTAAACGAAAAAGAAATACAGCTTGTAGCACTGCTCAGTGAGGAGTGCACCACTCCCGCCGAACTAACGGCGAAGCTCAAGAATCTGTTTGCCGGTGCGCTGGAAAAGATGCTAGAAGCCGAAATGGATGAACACCTCGGCTATGAGAAGAACAGTGTTTTAGGCAATAACAGCGGCAACAGCCGTAACGGTTACGGCAAAAAAACAATAAAAAGCGAGTGGGGCGAAAGTGAAATCAGCGTCCCCCGCGACCGAAACGGCACCTTTGAGCCGCGAATTATCGAAAAACGGCAGACACGCACCGACGATATTGAAGCCAGGATTCTGGCGATGTACGCTAAAGGCATGTCCAATCGCGACATTGAAGATCATCTGCGCGACATCTACGGCGTAGAAGCCTCCGCCAGCCTAATCAGCCGCATCACGGACAAGATTATGCCAGCCGTTATGGAATGGCAGAGCCGCCCGCTTGACCCGGTGTATCCCATTGTGTTTCTAGACGGAATTGTGTTCAAAGTCCGCAAGGACAGCCGGGTTGTAAACAAATGCCTATACTCGGTTTTAGGTATCAATCTGGACGGCCGCAAGGAAATCCTCGGCATGTGGCTGTCGGAAAACGAGAGCGCCAGTTTTTGGACGACGATCTGCAACGAGTTGAAAAATCGGGGTGTGGAAGATATTTTGATTGCCTGCCGTGACAACCTTTCCGGCTTTTCCACCGCCATTGAGACGGTGTTCCCCAAAACCGAGCAGCAACTGTGCGTGATTCATCAAATCCGCAACTCCACAAAGTATGTACCCTACAAGGATATCAAGCCGGTTATGGCGGATTTGAAATTAGTCTATGCAGCGCCGACACAAGACGACGCGGAGTATCGTCTGGAGGAATTTCGTGAGAAATGGGGCAAGAAATACCCACAGATTGTAAAGTCCTGGGAGGCGAACTGGACGGAGCTGTCCACCTATTTCAAGTACCCGCAGGAGGTCCGGACACTGATTTACACCACCAACGCAGTGGAAGGTTTTCATCGGATGCTGCGCAAATATACCAAGACAAAGACGGTTTATCCCACCGACGACGCGGTCAAAAAATCGGTGTTCCTGTCGATACAAGAAATTTCCAAAAAGTGGAGTATGCCGATTCGCGATTGGGGAATTATAATAGGGCAGTTGATGATCTTCTTCGAGGACAGACTGCAAGCGCGGAAGGTCTCATAAACCCTATCGGGGCTCTGCCCCGAACCCCGAGGTTTATCGCTTTGGGTTTTCCGAGGCAAAGATAAGGAAAAGCGACACTCTCACATGAGCATCGCCGCCTCGCTAAACCTCATATGCCGCTCGGGTCGCACCTCTGCGTCGCCCTATCCTGCGCATGAGTAAAAGCAATATTAGTGTCCCCAAAATCTTGGATGTTTATTCCATTTACACAGTTAATGATACACTCCCAACTCCCCAGATTTTCTGGCTCAATACTAATAGCAGCCAGAAATGCCTCTACATTTTCCCTGATTTCAGGAACCGTTTTATAAAATACATTGTAAATGACTTTTTCTTTCAGCCATTTCCATAGGCCTTCGATTAAATTTAAGTTCGGGCTATATGGTGGCAGAAACATTAGCGTGAGTTGCTCTTGGTGCTCTTCTAAAAATGGCTGATGAAGCTTTGCATGATGATTTCGTGCATTATCCAGAATCAGGACAGTTTTGCCATTTGGATTTCTTAACAATACATTTTTCAGGAAACCAAGAAATACTTCTGCATCATAAGATTCATGTTCTTCGCAGTAAACTTCTCCAGTTTCATAGTTCAGATAGCCAACCAGTTTAACACCTTGATGCTTGCCGAAAGTCTTGATGATTCGCTGTTTGCCTTTTTCAAACCAAGTTTGATGAATCGCTTGATAGTCTCGAATCATGGACTCATCAACGAAAAGGATTTGTTGGATTTCATCATTCAGGAGTTTTTTTACTTGCTCAAAATCTTTTACAAACTGCTCTTGTTTCTGCTTGTCTGCTTGTGCAAGCACATAAGTTGGACGGGTATAGGAAAGTCCCATGCGCTCCAGCATTCCGGTAATTCCGCGAATCGAATAGTCATAGCCATATTCACGCTTGATGTACTTACCAATTAAACCAGCTGTCCAATTAAACTCTGCGGCAAATCCAACCTCCGAAGGAACTTTGTTAATAATCACTTGTTTTAATGCGACTCGTTGTTCGCTGGTAAATCTTGGCGGTCTTCCGGATATCGGTTTGTCAGGAATTCCTTCCAGTCCTTCTTTCTGATATATTTTGTGCAGATTACATACTGTATTGGCGGTTATGCCTACAATCGAAGCTACTTCTTTGCACGTCTTACCGGAAAGAAACAAATATAGTGCTTGATATCTCTTAAAAATTCTTGCTCTTTTCTCTGTATTCATGGCATTTTTAATTTCATTTAATTCTTCTTGCGATGCTCTCGTTCTCATGATTTGCCTCAATTCTATAAATGTCTTTATAAGAATATCGGTAATTTTATCCAAAATGTTTAATTCAATTTATATAGTATCATTGTTATGGCAATATTTCTCAATCAGCCGGTGCGCTCTGCTCTGACTGATATTCAATGCATGTGCAACCTTACGTGAACTGCCATATTTGCGAAATGCCTCCACAATCATTTTACGCTCCAACTGAGTGACGGCCATATCCAGTCCGCTTGTTTGCGGTTCATCTTCTTCGCTGATCTGTAGTCTCTTGGAAAATGCCTCGGAAAAAACTTTTGGCAAATGACAAACATTGATAACCGAATCCTCAACAACCACAACAAGCCGTTCGATCATGTTTTCAAGTTCCCGGATATTTCCCGGCCATGAATAAGCCAGCAAAATGTCCCGGCACTCAGGCGATATGCTATGTTTTTTTTTATACTTTTTGTTAAATTGATTTAAAAAGTAATAGATAAGCGCCATAGTATCATCAGGCCGTTCTCTTAACGGCCTTAATTCCATTTCAATAACATTCAGCCGATAGTATAAATCTTCACGGAAAGTTCCGAGATCTATCATCTGTTTAATGTTTCTGTTGGTAGCGGAAATAATCCGGCAATCGGCTTCTTTCACCTGACAACTGCCGATAGGTATAAAGCGTCGCTCTTGAATAACTTCCAAAATCTTTCCCTGTAGGCGCAGCGGCAATTCCGCTATTTCATCCAGAAATAAAGTCCCCCCATTAGCCAGTTCAATAAGGCCTTTCTTGCCCTTTTGCAGCGCACCGGTAAAAGCCCCTCCCGTATAGCCAAACAGTTCTGACTCAATCAGTTCTTCAGGAATGGCCGCACAATTAATGCTAATAAACGGCCCATCTTTGCGCGAGCTAATCCTATGGATATTCTTAGCAAGAGCACTCTTCCCCGTCCCTGTCTCACCCAGAATTAAAATATTAACATCTGTCGGCGCCACTTTTTCCACTAATTGCATCAAGTCTTTCATCTGTCGGCTATTAGCCATAAGCTTAACATTGCGCAATTCTTTCTTTCTTAATACCACAACCTCGTCTTGTATTCGCGCCAACAATTCCTTGGTTTGCTCTAAATCCCGCTTCGTATCTTCCAGTTCTTGCACATCCCGGCAGTTCTGCACCAATAGTTCAATGTTTCCGTCTGCGTCATAGATGGGAGTATTCGTTACCAACATTTTGGCTCCAGTTCGCGTTGTTTGTTCCAAAGTATGTTGATCGGTACTACGAAGTGTAATCGGGGCAGTAGGCGGATAACATCCAACTTTCTCCATGAATTGCCAGGAGTCTTTGCCGATTACATCTTTTGGCTTAATTCCGTAATACTTCTCACAAGCTTTATTGGCATAAATGGTTACACCTTTACCATCTGTAGCGAAAATCGCATCATGCGAGTTATCTAAAATCTTTAATAACGTTTCTTTGCTCAACTGACACTTGTCAGTTTCAACATTCCTAGACTCCTTCACACAGTCGCCCCCTCTTTCTCAATACCTTGCACAATGGGTACTTAATCCAAAGGTTTCTGTTGCGCGTCTGTAATAATTGTATTTTCGACAATAATCTATATCTTTAATTACTAGATCGCAACAGATTATCCTCCTTGGTACACTATTATTCGGCAAGCCATCTGACACAAAAAAGAGTTATCGCAGGCAACTACCCTAGATTCGCGTTCTAAAGGTCCTGCTTGTCAAAGCTTATCTTCTTGCGTGACGCACTTATCCTCATCGCCGGAATACCATATCAGCTGAATAAAAAGATTGTCTGTACCGGCAAACTCAAGTTTGATGCCTTTTTCAGTGGCTACCGGCTGAAATGAACGGATGACCTTCTCGGCAACCACGTTGATATCAAACTTTTCTTTAACAATAGTAGTCACGCTGGCATCAGCTCTTGCCAGGGTCAATAAATCGGAGACAATTTTGGTCATCTTCTTGATTTCACCTTCATATCATCAAGAACCTGCTCGGAGAATGGCGAAAACTTATTTTCGTCATCTGTGCGAATGGCATCAACAGAAGTCAACATAACACTGAGAGGGGTGCAAAGTTCATGAGATGCGTCAGCAACGAACTCCCGTTGTCGGAAAAAAGAGTTTTTAATCGGGACAATTACCCGTCCCGCCAGTATATGGCCAGCAAAGGTGGCAATAACAAGAAATAAGAGACATACTATGATAAGCACTAGCAATAACCTTTTCAGCATCAGATAATAAGCTGTAATATACTATATACTTCGCCATTAAGTATGCTTTGTTCCGCTACAGGAAGAGGTTTTTAGGCAAACTCTATCTTACAAAAAAACCCGCGAAATTCGCGGGTCTTTTGTAAGATAAGAAAGTATAAGTTTTTGGGTTACCAGTCGGTAGCCCTTTTTTGTTTGTGGCTTTGGTTGGGTGAGATTACCGCCACCAATAACTAATATTACTTATTTTGGTAAAAAAGTAATTTATTACAAGGAAATAGTTGAAATAACGGAGAAAAAATATATTTTTATGGTATCAATCAAAGAGGTAGAATAATCAGGCGGTGAACGTTCTTGAATGATTAATGCCTAATGCAGTAATGGGGATGTTCTGTCTGGTATGTGGGGGGGTGTGAATGAGAGTCCACTGTTTTGGCGGGAGTGGAGTTCCTGCCGACGTTTTGATGTCCGGCTTTTGCTGGATGAGTTCACTTCGTCCGTTTTTTCATGGGGGAGTATGACCGTCCGTGTATACAGATTGGTCGCAGCAGCTAATGTAATATATTCATTAGGGCCGGATGGCATAACTCTCGCGGGGCGGAGTTATGTCCTTTTTTATTTTTATTGACAGGAGGCGAAGTAAATGAATGCTGCTCAAGAACAGGTTGATTTGAGATTGGGCGCGAATATTGCCGGGAAAACTGGAACGTTCGCGCCGGCAGCACTGGTCCGGCCGATGCGGCCGGAGGAGGCGGCCGATGTATGCCGTTGCGTGCACCGCTGTTACGGTTATTCCTATCCAAACAGAAATATGTATGACCCTGCCCGGGTACAGGAGTTGAACCGGGAGGGAAAAATTGTCTCCTATGTGGCTGTTGACCATAATAACGAGTTGATCGGTCATGCCGCACTGGAACTTGACAGCGGCAATCCTACGGTAGCCGAAATGGGCAATGCGTTTGTATTACCGGAACACCGCGGCGGCGGTCTGCTTAACAAGTTTGCTAAGGTCTTGGTAGACGAGGCGAAAGACAGAGGGCTGGCAGGGGCATTTGTCGGTTCGGTATGTTCTCATCCTTATTCCCAGAAAGCGGTGCATAGACTGGATTTTAGTGATACGGCCCTGTGTCTCAGCCGGCTGCCGTGCATGAATTTTCGCCGTTTGCGCTCCGGCGGGCGCCAGCGGGAAAATATCCTGTACTCGTTTCGCTTTTTCCGACTTGACGAAGACTTAACACTATATGTCCCGCAGCATCATTACCAGATGGTTGAGCGAATTTATCAAGGCTTGGGGCTGGGGGTGTCCATTCAAACCGTTCCTGTAGAGTTGCCAGCGACGGAAGGAGCTTTCCGTTCGTCTGCCGATTCTTATGGGGCGGTTCATGTTTTTTTTATACAAAGTGGTGCCGGAACAGCGGCCGGAACGGCCGGAATGGAGAACGTTTTTTATCGCGGTGATCAAACGGAGACGGTGTATCTGTACCTAAACCTTGCAGATCCGGGGACTCCTCGGCTATGCGCGGAATATGAAAAACAAGGGTATTTCTTCGCCGGGGTTTTGCCGGGATCAAAAGGGTTTAACTGGCTGGTATTGCAGCATTTAAACAATACCTATATTGATTACGCCAAACTGGAAGTGGCGTCCGATCTGGGCCGTGATTTGGCGGATTACGTCCGGTGCCATGATCCGCGGCAGCCGGCGGCGGCCGGCTTGGAATTCGTTTACAAGAATGCAGATGCGCTTTGTAAATAGTCGCTTAGAAAGGGAGATGCGAGTAATGGACATAACAAGACAACGTATTGCGCAATTAGTGGACGACAACAGTTTTTTCGAAATCAGCCCGGAAACCGGAGCCATGGCTGTAGCCGGCACCGGCCGGATACACGGCAGGCCGGTTTTTGTGCTGGCGTTTCAGTCGGCGCCCTTCCAGCCTGATGCCGTTTTTGATACTGTGCAGAAAATAGTGGCATTTTTAGAGCAGGTGGCCAAAGATCAATACCCATTAGTTTTTTTCCATGATACTCCTGCTCTGTCCGGAGGGAGAGGCGGCACGCCGCTCAGCGGCGACTACTTCCGTTTGTTGACTGACCGGCGCGGCATGGGGCGGGTATATTGCTTGCAGGCCAGACTGTCAGCAGTCGTGCCGGTTGTTTCCCTGCTTTTGGGCAGAGTGGCTTCCGCTCAGGCTTTTCCTGTCGCGCTGAGCGATGCGGCGGTAATGACAGGACAAGCCGGTCTGTGCATGGGGCGTCCGGATGTGGTCCGGGAGATGGTGGGAGAAGAAGTTGCTTTTGACGATCTGGGCGGAGCCGCCGTTCACAGTGAAGTATCGGGAACGGTTGATAAGGTTGTCAACCGGGAAGAAGAGGCTATCGCTTGGGCCCGCCGGTATCTTTCTTATTTTCCCTCCCGGGCCGGAGGTTATGTGCCGGAAGGAACGGCGTACCCGCCCGCCGGCATGGTTCCGGGAAGGGGAGTTACAGTGGCCAAGAACAGGCCGTTTAACATGCGCGGGCTTATCGACAGTTTTATCGACGCCGGGTCTTTGCTGGAACTGAAAGAAAGCTTCGCCGGCGAAGTGATCACCGGTTTGGCGAGGGTGGAGGGCCTTGCTGTGGGGATTGTCGCCAACAATTCCGCCTGCAACGGAGGAATTCTGTTTGCCGCGACCTGCCGGAAAATAAGCCGGTTTGTTTCGTTATGCGATGCCTATGGCATTCCCCTGTTGTTTCTGGCAGATGTTCCCGGTCTTATGATTGGCGTTGATGCTGAACGGAGCGGCATTGTTAAAGCCGGAGCAGAGTTGTTCGCTGTCCTGGCCCGGACTACAGTCAAAAAAATGTGTGTCGTGACGCGCAAGGCTTTCACCGGCGGCTTGTATGCGATGGCCGGACCGGGATTTGATACCGAATTGTTTTTGGCTTTTCCTGACGCGGCTGTTGGTGTCTACGGTGCGGAAACAATAGAGCGAATGGCCCGTGAACAGGCGGTGCCGGTGTCGGAGAAAGGTGATTACGGCAATTTACCCAAAGCAGGAGCGGACGTCCAGAGGCTGCTTGATCAAGAACTGTTGGACGGGGTGATCATGCCTGAAGATTTGCGGGCGGCAGCCGGAGGGTTCTTGCGCCGGACCCGCCGGGGGCATCCCGGACAAGCGGCGCTCTAAACCGCTGTTTTTTGTTTGATTACAAAAATACCGCTTTGTTAATATTTGACTGTGGGGGCAGGAGTGTTTTCCTTTGGCGGAGAATAATGCTTATAGCAGCTACGCGATAATGCGCTGAAAACGCAGTGCTTGCCTGAGATATCACCCGTTGGTTGCGGATTTTGATTATGGGTGAGTGAGCTTCATGAATTTGTTTAAGTCAATCAAACAGAGATTACTGGCCGGGGTATTTTTGGCTTGCACGGTTTCTTACACCTTATGCGGAATTTTTGTCATCTGTATGGCGGAAAAAAGTGTGCGGGCCGACTTCAACAAGTTGGCGCAGGAGTATGCAGCCGGCGTGCAGGCTAAAATTAGCGACAGAATCCTGGCGACGGCCAAGGAGGATGTCGCCATGCTGGCCGGGGATAAGCGTACTGAGGCGCTGATCAGACGGCTGGGCGGGGATTTTTGCGACAAAATGCCCGGTAAAATGACCGAGCAGGAACTACAGCACCTGCTTATCTTTCTCAAGACCCATGATAAGGTGCTGGGGGTTGCCATCGGTACAGAGGAGGGCGGCTACCTGCCTTATACCTATGTTCCCACAGCCGGGCGCTATGATCCGCGGGTGCGGCCCTGGTACACGGCAGCTATGGCCAACCCGGGCAGGCCGGTGGTGTCTGACCCGTACCTGCAGGTCGGCAACCGGATGGTGCTGTCTGTATCGCAGACCGTGGGACCGGTTGAAAAACCGCTTGGTGTTATAGTCTGGGGCTGGAGTCTGGATATGCTGACCCAGGAACTTAACACCAAGAAATTTGGACGAACAGGCCATGTCATGCTACTGAACGAAAACGACAAAATTGTTGTCAGTCCCAAGCATGCCGAGTGGCTTCTGAAGACGCCGGCCGAACTTAGTATACCGGGATTATCGGGCCTGGAGAGCGCCCACGGGCAAATCAGGCAAGTGACTTGGGACGGAACGGACAAGCTGGTCTACATTAATGTCGATCCCACTATCGGCTGGAAGGTGTTGTGCCTGGTTGACGCGGCGGAAGTGGCAGCTGAGGTTCAGCGTTCCCTGTTGCCCATCTGGCTGGTGTTCGTCGGTTTTTCCATAGTTGCTGTTTTCGGTTTGGTCGCCTGGGTGGCTACCGATATTACCCGGCCGCTTACCGAACTGGCCGCCTGTGCCCGTAAGGTGGCCGAGGGCGGTTTTCCTGATGAGATTCTTTCCGGGCGCGGGCGGGATGATGAAATAGGAATGCTGTCACGGAGTTTTAATCATATGGTCAACGAATTGGCGGCCGCAGCGAAGGAACAGGAACGATACAGGCAAACGCTGGAGGAGAAGGAACGGCAGTATCGCCTGCTGGCGGAGAATGCAGCTGATGTAATTTACCTGTACCGGCTTAAGCCGAAGCGCAGGCTGGAGTATGTCAGTCCGTCTGTTTTTGTGGTGACCGGATACAGTCCCGATGCATTTTATACTGATCAGAAGTTGCTGTTCAGCGTCGTTCATCAGGAAGACCGGGCCCGGCTGAAAGCTCAGCTGGCCAACCTGTCGGTTTCCGGCACGGTTTTTACGAGTTTTAGGATTATCTGCCAGGACCGGAGTGAAATCTGGGTTGAGCAGAAATGTGTACCGGTGGTGGATGATTCAGGGAACATCTTGGCGGTAGAGGGGATTATTCGTGATGTTACCGAGCGCAAGAACATGGAATACGAGATTTCCCGCCTGGACCGGCTGAATGTTGTGGGCCAGATGGCGGCCAATATCGCGCATGAGATCAGAAATCCCATGACGGTGGTGCGGGGCTATCTGCAACACATCAGTGGAAAGGGTGATTTTACAAAATATAAGGACCAGTTTCAGATGATGACGGATGAACTGGACCGCGCGAACCAGATTATTACCGAATATCTTTCACTAAGCAAGCACGGCTTTGTTGATTTCAAGACAGGCAACCTGAATCAAATTATTGAGGCGATATCGCCGCTGTTGCAGGCCGAAGCAGCCGGTTCCGCGAAACACGTCAAGCTGGAACTGGGAACGGTGCCAGACTTATATATGGATGAGAAACAGATGCGGCAACTGCTGCTCAATTTGGTGCGCAACGGTTTGGAAGCTTCGCCACGCGGCGGGACAGTTACCATCTGCACTTATGCGGACAACGGCGCCGTAATTCTCTCGGTCCGGGACCAAGGGCAAGGGATACCGCCCAATCTCCTGGAAAAACTGGGGACGCCGTTTTTCACCACCAAAGAATATGGCACAGGTTTAGGCCTGCCGGTGTGTTACCGTATCGCCGACAGTCACCAGGGGACTATTCAAGTGCGGACTGGCCCCACAGGCAGTGATTTTACCGTGCGGTTTAAAGTATCTGCCGTTTGATAGCGACTGTTTGATAAGGACATTTGTGTTGAGTCGAGTGACGGTTTGCTGACTTATTAAATGGACAAATTTGCTCTGTACCCAATTGATAAAAGATATGGCGCCAACCTTATGCACATGTCATGGACTTATTGGATGTGTACTGGAATCCTTGATCATGATTATGAAGACACCCACTACACCATACGGTGGAAAATCTTAAGAAGGAAAAGGCATGTTAGCAATTCTCGGATTTCTTATGGTAGCAGTAATCATCTATTTACTACTGCAAGAAAAGACAACACCTGCACCTGTTTTCATCATTACTTACTCCTTTGATAGCTGCTCTTGCAGCGGGAGCCGGGGTGCCGGAAATAGCAAAATTTATCCAATCGGGCGTAGGTACCACGATGCCCATCGCTATCTTATTTATCTTCTCAATTGTCTATTTCGGTGTGATGACTGACGTAGGCATGTTTGATCCGTTTGTTAATTTTGTAGTGAAAAAGGCAGGAAGCAATGTAATTTTAGTCACAATAGCGACAGCACTCATTGCTGCAATTGCCCATCTTGACGGCGCATTGGCGTCCACCCCGCTGGTGACGATACCGGCTATGCTGCCCATTTACAAAAAGCTCAATATGAGACCAGTAGTACTATTGGTCATCATTGGTGCCGCCGCTGGTTGTGAACTACCATAAAGTTGCCGAGCAAAACGGCCGTATCAAGGCACATGCCGCCAATGACGAAGGCTTGATTAAAACACTGTTTAATACCCAGGAATTCATATTTTGATGGAGAATTATTCCATCTGAGGTGAACCTATGCAAACCAAGGTTAGTGGCAAAGATGTGTATTTGTCTGGATCGCTGGTAATCGACAAAAACGATTCTATTGAGTTTATTCTTGATGATGACAGGCCATCAATGATACTAAGAATTATATTTAAATATGACCAGTCAAATAATCAAGTTATTACTCGTCGAAGGTTTCTTAGCGATACAGAATTTGAAATTGAGTTAATAAATTATCATAATTCATCCGGGGTTGGAATAAGTCCGGTCCAATTAGGCACAATTCAAGGCACGTTTCGGCTGCCACCGAAGAACAACTGGCCTCCATGGAGAAAATTGCAACTTCAAGCCATGAGCTGGCGAAGCTGGCGCAGGGTCTGCAAACAGCGGTCGCCAGGTTTCGGGTACAGCGACAGAGACTCAACCAACAGCTAAAAAACTAAAACGCATTACCCCGGTATGTTGGGTTCTAAAGAGTAAGAGGATTGGTATTATAGGATGATACCGGTCCTTTTTTATTTTGGGTGGTTTGCTCAGATCGCCTGGTATATTTGAATGATTATTAGCAGGAAATAGAATCTAATATAACGAATGAAGAGCAAAAAAATAAAAATTGCAGGCAGAGGAGCTGAGGAGCTTGTGAAAACAAAATGTATGAAAGACTTAGAGATTTTTTCTGCGTTAACTCCGGCCGAACGGGAAGAAGTCGGAAAGTTAGCGATTAAGAAGATTTATAAAAAGAATGAGTTTGTTTTCCGGGAAGGTGAAGCGGCAGATAGTATTTATTTAATCAAATCCGGGCGAGTTAGAGTGTTTAAAATATCTGATGACGGAAAAGAACTCACTCTGGATTTCTTCAAATCGGAAGACATACTTGGTGAGTCAATGTTTTTTGAGAATGCTCTGCATACTATGAATGCCATGGCATTAGAAGATACATTTATTTGTTGTTGCACTAAAGATCTATTTTCAGTACTTTTACAAAATCCGCAAACTTCTTTAAAAATCATTCAACATTTGGTTCAAAAGGCAAATAATTATACAGATCATTTGTCGCGTATTGCTTTTATGGATGTTAGAGGCCGTATTATTGATCTTTTATCCAGACTGGCGGAAAAATACGGCACTCCTACGCCGGCAGGTTCGACGATCGGTATCGATTTAACTCACCAGGATATCGGCAGTCTTGTTAATGCATCAAGAGTTATGGTTACTAATGTTTTGAGCGAATTACGCAAGGAGAAGTTGGTGCATATTAACGGGCACCGCATTACAATTCTAAATCAAACTTCTGCCATGTAATTACTTGTCTTACATGTAAAACAGTTTACAGAGTTTTGCCTTCTTCTAAAGTAAAATGAAAGTGAACCGGTTCGATATCATTTTATGGGAGGTATTTTGATGTCTGTGCGTCAAGTTATTAAGGGTCAGATTCTTTCAGCGTTAAAAGCTGCCAAGTTTCCCATTGATACTCCTGAACAATTGTTAAATGCCTTTCCCCAAGGGGCAGATACCAAATGCAAAGCGGACGATCTTGAACTGACCGCCGGCCAGGCAGGCAATCTACTGACTGCCAATGATTTTCCCTTCAAAAGTGCCGAGGACGTTGCTGAAACAATTGTCAGCAGAGCCGGTTTATAACGGCGTAAAGTGAAATAGCCTGCCTAAACAAAAGGCAGGCTATTTCACTTTAATCAAGATTAGCAAAAAGTAAGTTCCTGAGGTTGTCCAGGTCTATGGGCATAATCTCAATAGGCACTTGGGTATACTCAAAGAACTCCAATATTTGCTCATCTTCTAATGGGCTGAGGCCGGTATCAAGCAACAGAATACGGTCGTAAAACCCAAAGTTTTGACGAGCGTCAATGCTATCCCATTTAAGCTGTTCGATAAATATTTTGCGCCAGTTTTCAAGCCAGCCACTTGTAATATAGAATGTCCGTGACTGGGCATCCAATTCTTTTAGCTTGTCACCAAGTAGCATTTCGATACAGTTTTTCGCTTGTAAAGTGTTTTTGCCGTAGTTAGCTGCGATTAGTTCCATCTCTGGATGACACATCGTTCCGAATCCTAATAATACATCTTTGTCATTTCCGATGTTTTCTAATGTAGTTTTTATGGAGTGCTCCAGCTTTTTTAGATCTGCGTGCAAACCCGCTTCCAGATAATGAATCTCAACATTTTTTCCTTTTAAAAGTTGTTCAATTTCAGTACGCAATATTTCGCAGCACAAAAGTTTATTTGCCATCTAGTCCGCCTCCCTGTATTATTATCAGATTATTATCTTGCTACTAAAAATGACGTCCCCCCTTTTTTTTACTGGATTTTGCATTTTATTCTTGATTTAGGAATATGGATTATTTTACTTTGCTATTTTGATTATATACTTTTGATTCATCTAAAGATGTAAACCATTTAACATAGCAGGAAAAAATTAAATTAGCAGCTTATTTTCTTTTTTAAGGGCTATGTGAAATGCAATAGAACTAATGATCTTTTATTTTTGATTTGTGACGGAAGTGATGGAAACCACGGACAAAAAGCTTAGCTATATGAAATCCAATAAAGATTTTTTTCTAGGCGCGTTGTTAGTAACGCTCCACCGCTGGCGCTTGACTTACGCTTATACTAACAACACGCCTGTAAATCTTTATTGGATACTATATAGTACTATGATATGTGATATATGGTTTAGGTTACATAAGCTTTGAAATATTGTAATGTTGGGAAAGCTGAGGACATAGTAGAGGAGGCAATATACAATGCAGCGCTCATGGGAGTATGACCGACTACTTGAGTGAAATAAAAGTGGGCGGGAACTGTTCTTCTTGACGGCAATTCCAAGAATTACCGCCTAATTTAACGTTTCTTGATATAACAATGCCGCGTCCGAATGGAATTTGTGCCTTGAAAAAAATCAAAGCCCAAGGTAGGAATGCTAAGGTGATAATGGTTTCGGCAAAATCTGACGCGCCATGGGGAAGGTCCCTGTGGCACAAAAAAGATTATCCTGCCAAGGATGGTCTCCACCATATAAATCGGAAAGTTCCGCGAGAACTCGAAGAAAGGTTGTTACTTGCCAAGGTGAAGATTCGTGTAAATATTTATGGTTAATTAAGTGAATACTGGCTCGGAAAGACTGAAAACCCGCAACTTTTTTTGCGGGTTTTTTGTCTAATCAAAAAGCATAATTCTTCAACCGTTCCCTTTACTGCTGGCCGCATGCAAACGGTTTCAGCGGTTACACAAGGTGTTAACTCTGTATTCTTGATATAATTCAAAATAGTGCAAATATTTAATGGTCAATGTCAAAAAAATAGGAAGGTAGATTTGTTTAAGTGGTGAACGTTCCTCACATGAGAGCCGGTACTAATAAAATTTTTGCTAAAAAGGACGGTAGAAATGACTTTGCTATGGAAGTTGTTAGTATTAATTATTACAACCGGTTTAGTGACAAATTTTTTAGCGGGTGCGGTTGTAATCTTTTTCTTTAACGCCAGTTTCGGCTTTGGAGTAATGCTGGCTGTCCAGATAATAAATGCCGTTATTATCTGGTATAGAGTCTCGGCAATTTTGCGGTCTTCAGGCTTGCTGGAGAAAAGCACGTCGAATCCCGGCGCTGGTGCTTTTCAGGCAGTGATAAAGCAGGACCATGAATTAGAAAATATTGCATTGGCCAAGGCAAAAGGTATTAATCAGCGTGAAAAAATAGATTCAGTGTATACTGAGGCGGAAAATCTATCAAGTGCCAGTGTGGGTCTTGCGTCCCTCATGTATGAGGCCAAACAGGTTGTCAATTTAATTGCTCAGAATATATCTGAAATTGCCGCCGGCGCTAATGATATCGGCAAGATGACGGTGGAAGCAGCCGAACAGACTGACAAGGTTTCAACACTTGTCCAAACAACGGCCGACCGGATGCAGCTTTTGTCTGAGAGCGCTGAATTAATTATAACTGCTTCAACGACTGGACAAACAGCTATTGGGTCTGCCACCAAAACAATTAACGAGATTGCGGAAGGCGCGCAAAAAAATGTACATATGATTGAAAGCTTTGCGCAAAAATCTCATGAAATAAAGGATATAGTTGCCATGATAGCAACGATTACCAACCAGACCAATTTGCTGGCTTTGAATGCAGCTATTGAAGCGGCCCGCGCCGGCGAGCACGGCAGAGGCTTTGCCGTTGTTGCTGACGAGGTGCGAAAGTTAGCCGAGCAATCACAGGAATTTGCCAAGCAAATCGGGTCGGTGATTGATCAGATGCAAGCCGACATGGACAAGGTAGTAGCGGCGTTTCGCGATACGACTGCAGGAATGGCTTCAGGGGTACAGACCATCAACCAGGCCCGTGACAGTTTTGCGGAAATTGCCAAACAGATCGATATAACGCGCACGGGAATTCAAGATGTTGCCCGGTTTGCCAAAGAGCAGGCTGATTTTACAGTTGGATTACGGGATGCTGTGCACCAAGTAGCGGCAGTTACCCAGCAATCCATTGCCGCAACAGAAACCACAGCGGCCAGTACGCAGGAAGTAAACGCCTCGATAGAGGACATTGCCGGCAAAGCAAGAGCACTGTCCCGGTCGGCGGGAGAATTGCATCAAGCGATGCTAAGACTCAATTTAACTGATAAAAAAGTCATTATAATTGCTATCGGCCAATCGGAAACTTCACCCATTTATGCCGGGATGAAAAAATTCTCTGAAATTCTCTCGGCAAAAACCAATGGGAAATTTGAAGTTAAAATATTCCATAATACTCAATTGGGTGATGATATTGAGGTTTTGGATAAATTGAGAAACGGCGTTGTGGATATAACGCTTGTGGCTTCATCCCAGATGGGTTCTATTGCTCGGGAAATGAAAGTTTTTGATTTTCCGTTTACTTTTAAGGACGAGAAGACCGTGGACCAGGTATTGGCAAGTTCCTTTGGTGAAAAAATACTGTCGTCGTTGGAGCAGTATGGTTTGCACGGACTTGCTTTTGTCGACCAGGGTTTCCGTAACTTGACTAATTCACGGCATGCTGTAAGTACCTTGGAAGATTTTCAGGGGCTTAAGATTCGTACCATGAATAACCCGATTCACGCCGAGGCTTTTAAATTACTTGGCGCTGCGCCGGTGCCGCTGGAATTCAGTGGTCTGTATTCAGCGCTCAGTCAGCAGATTATCGACGGGCAGGAGAATCCGCTGTCAATCATTTATACTACCCGTTTATATGAGGTTCAAAAATATTTGACTTTATCTCAGCATATTTATAGTCCGTTTGTTATGCTGTATTCTAAGGTCCTGTGGGATGCTTTGCCTGATTCGGACAAAATGATTATTGCGCAAACTGCCCAAGAAAGCGCCAAATATACTACAGACATAACACGTGCACAAACTATGAAATTAATTACTGAGTTGGAGAATAAGGGTATGATAGTAACGAAAATAGCCGATTCTGAATTGAAGAGACTGCAGAATGCCACGCAGCCGGTATTCAACAAATTCAAGGACCAGATAAACGTATCCCTAATGAACGAGTTGCAGGATTATATGAAAAAGCTTTAGGAGCATTGATGAAGCTAGTGCCTGCTGTCCACCGAAGTTTATGTACAATTACCGCAGGGCGTATTAACCAGTATAGAGAAACCAGCCATAACTTACAGATAAGTTATGGCTGGTTTCTCTTATTATTGCCTGTCGGTCCCCCATTTATGATTGACAGCATAATTATTTGGATCAGGTGGAACTCCAGTATCCTGTTTTTTCGTTGTTCTCTATAATCATGTATACATGAAAAAACGATTGACCAACAGAAAATGTTGGTATATATTATGGATTAATATACTGTTCAAACTCACTTAAACAATATAGTCAAAACATCATATTTTTCAGTATTCTTTGTCCTCTGAGACGAAACTGCCGGCGATTTAATACTAAATATTAATACATTTCATATTGTATTAATATACAAAAAACATTAAAAGAAAAGGGGGCAAAAATTATGGAAAAACGTACTGGCTTCAATGACTGCGCTGAGGGGAAGAATGTGTACATCGTTGATACGACGCTGCGCGATGGGGAGCAGACGGCGGGGGTTGTATTTGCAAACAACGAAAAGATGTACATTGCCAAACTTCTAGATGAAATCGGCGTTGACCAAATTGAAGCCGGCATCCCCATTATGGGTGGTGATGAGGCCGAAAGCGTTCGGGCCATCACTAAACTCGGGCTTAAAGCCAGCATCATGGGCTGGAACCGCGCTAACATTAATGACCTGCAGGCATCAGTGGCCTGCGGCGTTGATGCGGTAGCCATTTCCATCTCAACTTCTGATATTCACATTAAGTACAAGTTGCAGTCATCCAGGGAAAAAGTGTTGGAAAGCATGGTAAAAGCCACCGAATTTGCCAAGAAAAACGGGCTATATATCTCGGTAAACGCTGAAGATGCATCCCGCAGCGACGAAGAATTCCTTACCGAATTCGCCAAAGCGGCAAAACAAGCCGGCGCCAACCGCCTGAGGTACTGTGATACGGTTGGCATTTTGGATCCGCTGCAAATCTACCGGCGGATCAAGTCATTGAAGGAAAAGGTTGATATTGATATTGAAATGCATACCCATGACGACTTTGGCATGGCTACGGCCAATGCCATTGCCGGGCTTCAGGCCGGTGCCCGTTTTGTCGGAGTCACTGTCAACGGTCTGGGGGAACGGGCAGGCAACGCTGCTCTCGAAGAAGTAGTTATGGCCCTCAAGTATGTACTGAAAAAAAATATTCCTTATCAAACCTCAAAATTAAGAGAAACCTGCGAATATGTTTCGCGTGCTTCCGGCCGGACATTGCCGATTTGGAAGTCGGTAGTCGGCGCTAATATGTTTGCGCATGAATCCGGCATTCATGCCGACGGCGCCATCAAAAATCCCCTTACCTACGAGGTGTTTGATCCTGAGGAGATCGGGCTTGAGCGCCAGATTGTCATCGGCAAGCATTCCGGTACTGCGGCAATTATCAGGAAATTCAAAGATTTTAGTATTGAACTTGATGAAGCGGCAGCTTCACATATTCTTACTAAAGTAAGAGTACTGGCTGTCAGCCTGAAACGACCGCTGTTCGACAAAGAAATCATGTACTTATATGACGAATTTTTGAAAGAAAAACAAAATGCGGTTTGACAGAAGGAGGATAGCTATGACTCAGTCACTGGTGTCAAAAATTCTTAGTCAGCATCTGGTTAGTGGCCAAATGTGCGCCGGAGAAGAAATCGGGATTCATATTGACCAGACGCTGACCCAGGACTCTACCGGAACAATGGCATATCTCCAGTTGGAAGCCATGGGAATATCCCGGGTTAAAACCAAGTTATCTGTGGCCTATGTCGATCATAATACCTTGCAATCCGGTTTCGAAAACGCAGATGACCATTTGTACATCCAAACGGTGGCAGCTAAACACGGTATTGTCTTTTCTAAGCCTGGTAACGGCATCTGCCATCAGGTTCACCTTGAAAAATTCGCGCGTCCTGGCTGGACACTGCTTGGTTCAGACAGTCATACCCCTACCGCCGGCGGAATCGGCATGCTGGCCATTGGTGCGGGCGGTTTGGATGTTGCAGTGGCTATGGCCGGCGGACCATACTACTTTACCATGCCGAAAATATGTCAAGTACAGCTAATCGGTAAACTGCCACCCTGGTGCAGCGCTAAAGACATTATTCTTGAACTCCTGCGGCGGCTTACCGTAAAGGGGGGCGTGGGCCGCATATTTGAATATGCCGGCGACGGGCTGGAAACATTAACGGTCCCGGAGCGGGCTACCATCTGCAACATGGGAGCCGAACTCGGCGCCACCACGTCACTTTTCCCCAGTGATGCCATGACCAGGTCCTTTTTGGCCAGTCAGGGGCGGGAAGCAGACTGGTTACCGCTTGCTGCCGACCCGGGTGCCGTGTATGATGAGACCATTATGATCCGCCTGGATAAACTCCAGCCATTGGTAGCTTTGCCGCACAGCCCGGACAACGTTGTACCGGTAGCAAAGGTAGCGGGGATCAAAATTGATCAAGTTGCCATCGGCAGCTGCACCAATTCCTCATACCTTGACCTGGCAAAAGCAGCAAAAATTCTGGAAGGAAAGCGGGCGCATCCTGATGTGTCGTTGGTTATTGCCCCCGGGTCCCGTCAAGTGCTTACCATGCTGGCTGACAGCGGCGCTCTTAGTGCCTTGCTGAGGGCCGGTGCGCGGCTGCTGGAATGCGCCTGCGGCCCCTGCATCGGTATGGGGCAAGCTCCCAAGTCGGGGGGTGTATCCCTTAGAACGTTCAACCGCAATTTTGCCGGCCGCAGCGGAACCCCTGACGCCAAGGTATATTTGTGCAGTCCGGAAGTGGCTGCAGTCAGTGCTCTTACCGGCAAGCTCACCGATCCGTCGGAATACGGGCAACCGCCGCTAGTGGATATGAGCATAACATCTACCCGCAATGATAACCTGCTGATATTCCCGCCTGGACAAGGTCAGGCGACAGAGGTAGTGCGGGGACCCAATATTAAGCCTTTTCCTGTCGCCAAATGTCCTCAGGACACACTAACAGGCACAGTGCTGCTCAAAGTGGGCGACAATATTACCACAGACCATATTATGCCATCTCATGCCCATCTGCTGCCGTACCGTTCCAATATACCCTATTTAGCGCAATTTTGTTTTAGCGGCATTGATGCCCAATTCCCTAACCGGGCTTTAGCACAAGGCGGCGGCCTGATTGTTGCCGGAGCTAACTACGGACAGGGATCAAGCCGTGAACATGCAGCCCTGGCCCCGTTATACCTTGGCATCAAAGCGGTAATTGCCCAGTCCTTTGCCAGAATACACCGGGCAAATCTGATTAATTACGGAATTCTGCCGCTGCTTTTCGCGCTCCCCGGCGATTACGGGAAAGTAGCCCAGGACGATACACTAAGCATCGATAATCTCTTGGAGCAGATAAAAGGCAATGAGTTTGTGCGGGCCTTTAATGCCACATCAGGTCAGGAACTGGTCCTGCGGCTTATTGCCACTCCCCGGGAGCGGGAGATAATTCTTGCCGGCGGACTCCTCAATTTTAACATGCATAGAGGAGGATTCGAGCATGCATAAAGTAACCTTGATTCCCGGTGATGGAATTGGTCCTGAGATAACCGAGGCGGTTAAGCAAATTTTTACCGCGGCTGAGGCACCGGTGGAATGGGAAGTGTGTCAGGCAGGTCAGGCCGGCATTGATCAATGTGGCGACCCTCTCCCGGAAGCCACTGTGGCGAGCATCCGGGCCAACCGTTTGGCTCTTAAAGGACCGCTTACAACTCAAATAGGCAAAGGGTACCGCAGCATTAATGTTACCCTTCGCCAAACATTTGACCTCTATTGCAACCTGCGGCCGGTAAAAACCCTGCGGGGTATTGCCAGCCGCTATACCGACATCGATACCGTTGTTTTCAGGGAAAACACCGAAGACCTTTATGCCGGCATTGAGCATATGGTAGAAGAATCGGCTGCCGAGTCAATAAAGATCATTACCAGACATGCCTCCCTTAGAATTGCTGATGCCGCGTTTACCTATGCGCTAAAGAACGGCAGGAAAAAGGTGACCGCCGTGCATAAGGCTAATATTATGAAATTAACCGACGGACTGTTCTTGCAGTGTGCCCGGGAGATAGCCGGCAAGTATTCACAAATTGCTTACGAAGAAGTAATTGTAGATAATATGTGTATGCAACTTGTTGTGTGTCCGGAAAAATATGACATATTATTGGCTCCAAACTTATACGGCGACATCATCTCAGACCTTTGCGCCGGCTTGGTTGGTGGACTGGGCGTCGTTCCCGGGGCAAATCTCGGAAATAACTGCGCCATATTTGAAGCAGTCCACGGTACGGCACCGGACATCGCCGGAAAAAATATCGCCAATCCTATTGCTATGCTGTTATCCGGAGTGCTGTTACTGGAGCATATTGGCGAAAAGCAGATTGCCGCCCGTATCCGGACAGCAGTTGAAACCGTCCTGGCCGAAGGCGTAGTTCTTACCCCCGACCTGGGCGGTAAGGCAACAACTACTGCTTTAACTAACGAGATTGTCGGCAAACTTGATTCTTGACCGTATATTCTATAGCGTAATGAAAAATACAGGCCGGTATGTTCGCCATACCGGCCTGTATTTTTTAGGCTTTATTAAGGTCGACCCAAAACATAACACCGTCGCCGGTGTTTTCCGCGCCAAAACTATTACCGTGCTGTTCCTGGATTGCCCGGACGATTGACAGGCCTAACCCGTAGCCGCCATTTTTCCTTGTGCGGGCTGTGTCTACTTTGTAGAAGCTTGTCCATATTTTTTCAAGACTTTCTTCCGGTATAGGCCGTCCCGAATTGACCACAAAAACTCTGATATGATCTTCGCAATCTTTTGTCAGTATTTTAATGGTCTTTGCGCCTTCGGTATGGTCAATAGCGTTAGTGAAGATGTTGAGCAGAACCTGTTCAATACGTAATACGTCGCCATTGACAAGGCAATCGGTGTCTATATCCAGATCCAGGGTAATTCCTTTCTCTGCCAGGATGGTACGGTATTTTAGCACAATGTCGTTCAGCAGCAGGGAGAGGTTAAAATCCGATTTGTTGAGTTCAAACATTCCCGATTCAAGCTGGGATAAGTTGAGCAAGTCCTTAACTAATTTGTCCATTTTTTCGGCTTCATCCATGATAACCGAACAATAGTAGCTTCTGCTGTCTTCATCGCGGGCAATATTTTCTTTTAATCCTTCAGCATATCCCAGGATAAGCGCGAGTGGTGTTTTCAACTCGTGAGAAACGTTGGACACGAAATCTTTCCGCATTTTGTCCAGCTTTCTTTCTTTTTCTACGTCAGCCAGCAGCTGTTGATTTTTCTGGTTAAGCTCTGTTATGGCCGAATCAAGTTGGCTGGATAGATGGTTGATACTTTTGCCAAGTTCGCCGAGCTCATCGCTGCGGTCAATGGTACACTTTTGTGAAAAATCAAGCTGCGACATACTTTGGGCGATGCGGTTGAGTTCCAATATGGGGCGGGTAAATTTCTTCGCAAAAAAGAAAGCCCAAATGCAGCCGGCCAGGATTGACAGTATCCCCGTAAATACCATAAACTGGGCCGCTACGGTAGCGCTCTCCGACACCGGGGCGAGTGGCTGCCTGATGATTAAGATATCGCCGGTTTTCAGTTGATGTTCGAGGAACAGAAAATCAATCTTTAGGTCCTGGTCTTGCAGCAATTTCAATACGGTCTGGCTGTCAATGACCTCGGTGTTTTTTACTATATGCGGCGGATTGGGGGGAGGGGGCAATGGCCTGGCTGTGTCAGGACTGCCATTGGGGCTAAAGGTGCGGGGAGGCCGGTCAATAAGTTTTTGATTAATCATCGGGCTGAAAGAACTATATTTGATGTAGCCTTCCCGGGACAGGATGATGAGGCCCGCACCGAGAGTGTTGCCTATCCGCTCCAATTCCAAAGATATTCCTTCCGGGTTGCCGGTGTATAATTCGTCAACAGCTTGGCTGCTTGTCAGAAGAAGATTCTTCTTTTGCCAAATATAAAAATTTTCTAAACCAAGACGGGTCAAGCCTAAGGACATAAGGACAAAAAAGAGGACCAGACCGCTTAATGTTATAAAGAGTTTTTCCCTGATTGATGTTTTCATTTTTCCGCCCCAAACCGGTACCCGTATCCCCTGACTGTTTGGATAAGGGTGCTTTTGTCTCCCAGTTTGGTTCTAAGTCTGTTAATATGAGTATCCACGGTCCTGAGGTCACCGAAATAATCATAGCTCCAAACATGGTTAAGGATTTGCTGGCGGCTTAAGGCCTTTCCGCTATTTTCTTCCAAATAGGTAAGAAGTTCATACTCCTTTGGACTTAAATCGAGCGACTGTTTGTCAATTAAAACTTGCCGGGCTGTTGTATCAATTTCCAGTCCGTCATATACAGCTACAGCCGTTTTTTCCCGTTCCAGGCGCCGAAAGAGCGCATTTACCCGGGCCGTCAGAATTTTAGGGCTAAAAGGTTTGGTGACATATTCGTCGGCACCTATCTCAAAGGCAAAGAGCTGGTCAACTTCTTCACTCCTTGCCGTAAGCATGATAACAGGGATATTGCTGGTTTTTCTGATTTCTCTGCATACCGTCCAACCGTCATGCTCCGGCATCATGACATCCAGGATAACCAAATCTATTTTTTCCCGGGACAAAATATCCAGAGCCGATTGGCCATTATCGGCTTCCCGTATAGTATATCCTTCCCGCATAAGAAAATCGGCAACCAGTTTTCTCATGCGCAGTTCATCGTCAACAATCAAAACGGTTTTGTTCATTGCTCCAGTCTCCTTACCACTTTTACGGCAAATACCGCTTTGATTTTTAGGATAAAGTGTATCAACCCGGAAGTCAATGCTGTAATATTCCGGTCCTGGTAAGGGCAGGAATTTTTAACATATATATAAATTTCTGTGACAAGACTGTAACAATTATTCTCCATAATTAAGAACCAGACAGGATAATCACAGGGAGGAAAATAGCTATAACAAACGCAACAGAAATAAGTTGTTAGGAGGTTATCCAATGAAAGGGTCCAGGGGACTTATTACCAAATTATTGATACCAATTTTTGCTTTCACACTCAGTCAGCCGGTGCTGGCGGCGCCTATCGAATTATCACTCGACGACAGTATCGCCTTAGCGCTAAAAAATAATCCGGATATCACTATCGCGAAAGCCGACAGAGAAAAATCATTGTGGGCAGTAAAACAGGCCCAGGCAGCCAAAGGGGTTACCGTCAGTTACGTACATACCGACGAGCGCTATAATACTCCGCCTACATATCTAATACCCAGATACACCTGGACTACCAAGTTTGACAACGAAGTCTCACTCAGTATACCTGTTTATTCCGGCGGCAATTTGGAGAGTCAGATCGATCAGGCTAAACTTAATCTCCGAGTGGCTGACCTCAATATCGACGCAACAAAGCAACAACTCAAACAAAGCGTCACCGCTTACTATTTCAATGTACTGCAGTACCGCAACGAATTGCAAATAAGTCAGGAGACAGTGGATAACTATGTGGGCCACCTGAAGAACGTTCAAGCCCAGTATGATGCCGGTATGGTTGCCAAGTCAGATGTATTGGCAAGTGAGGTCTCGCTGGCTAATGCCCAGAATAGTCTGATTAAAGCCCAAAATAACTATCAATTAGCCGTGTCCAGCCTCAATAATGCCATTGGTCTGCCTTTGGACAGCGAGTTAAAACTAAAAGAAGATCTAAAGTATGAACCCTATTCCTTAACCCTTGACGATTGTGCCCGATATGCCATGGCTAACCGGCCGGAGATAGCCGAATATCAGGCCAAGATCGCCATTGCCCGGGACGATGTCAAAATCGCCAAAAGCGGCTACCGGCCGACGGTTGAATTCACCGCCGCCCAGGATTGGTATGACAATAAACTGCCTGGTTCAAAAAACAGCAACTGGCTGGTTGCCCTTACCTTGTCATGGAAAATATTTGATTGCGGCCTGAACAACGCCAAGGTCAAGCAAGCCCAAAGCAGTGTGGATACGGCACTGGAACAGGCCCGCCAGAAGCGTGATGCCATATTATTGGAGGTTCGCCAGTATTATCTAAGCATGCAGGAAGCGGAAAAACGGATTGATACCAGTAAGGTAGCAGTCAAGCAGGCAGAAGAGAACCTCAGGATTGCCGAGGTCCGGTATAACGCAGGTGTGGGAACAAATCTTGATGTCCTTGATGCGGTATTGTCGTTGAATCAAGCCAAGACTAACTATATTCAAGCTTTGTACGATTACAACACCAGCAAAGCTCAACTGGATAGAGCCATGGGGGTGCCGGTAAAGTAAAAATCCGGCGTGAGTCAATCGCAAAAATCGTGGAAGCAGGATTCATAGTTAAACAGACAGAATATGTAAAAATGAGGTGGTGTTTTTGATTTGGGAAAAAATTCGCCAGTATAGAAAATGGTTGGTAATCGTAGCAGTTTTGGCAGGACTGGCAGCAGGCGGAGCAATGTATTTTAAGAAGAGCAGTACTCCGGTTGTTGCGGAGACGACAGTTACTGTTGGCCGCGGCGATGTTCAGGCCGCAGTCTCAGCTACCGGGACGATTTCGGCAGTTAATTCGGTTGATATTAGTTCCCGGGTAACCGGGCTGATTACCGAAGTCAGAGTGAAAGAAAATGACATGGTAAAAGCCGGGCAGGTTTTAGTGGTACTTGATGACACCAGTATTAAAGCGCAAGTTGCTCAATATCAAGCTCAACTGGCAAATTATGCCGCCATCTACGAGCGCAGCAAGAAACTGGCGGCCGTTGGCGGCGAGTCGGCTCAACAACTGGATGCCGACCGGACGAACTATCTCGTGGCTCAGTCTACATACAATAACTATGTGTCACAACTAGAATATTACGTTATAAGATCTCCTATTGACGGCATGGTAGTCGGCAAACCCACACCGGCCGGCCAGACGGTGGCCCAAGGGATTTCTAGCCCGCAGGTAATTATGACAATTGCAGATATGTCCCAAATGCAAATTAAGCTGTTGGTGGACGAAACCGATATCGGCAAAGTAAAGGCGGGGCAAAAGGTTTCGTTTACAGTGGATGCGTATACCAATAAAACTTTTACCGGAACAGTAACCAGCATTTCCAAGAGCGCTACTACCTCGTCGAATGTGGTCTACTATCCGGTGTATGTTGATATCAATTCGCCGCAAGGCTTGTTATATCCTACCATGACCGCCAGGGCAACCATCAACGTAGGTGAGAGCAAACAGGCCTTGGTAGTGCCCCTGTCGGCCGTTAAGGAAGAAAAGGGACAAAAGTATGTGCAATTACTGGTTGAAGGCAAGCCGCAAAGCACACCGGTACAGACTGGCTTGAGCGATGATGAAAAGGTGGAAATTCTAAGCGGCCTGAATGAGGGCGATCAGATTGTGCTGCCGGCAGCTAAGCAGCGCAATACCACAAGTACCCGGAACCAAGGTCCGCCGCCCCCAATCTAGAGGCAGGAGGTACTATTATGGCAATTGCTCTAACAAATGTGACGAAAGTATATCATATGGGTGATACCTCAGTGCATGCACTGGCAGGGGTGACACTATCCATTGAAGATGGTGAATTTGCCGCCATCATTGGTCCCTCAGGGTCGGGCAAATCGACGCTCATGAACATTCTTGGCTGCCTCGACCGGCCGACTGGCGGTACGTACCATTTGGGGGAGCAGGAGGTGGCGGCTTTAAGTGATGATCAACTGGCCGCGGTCCGTAATAAAAAAATCGGTTTTGTTTTCCAGAACTTTAATCTGCTGCCGCGGATGTCCGCTTGGCAGAATGTCGCTTTACCGCTAGTATATGCCGGGGTTCCCAAACACGAACGATGGGAAAGGGCCGCACAAACTCTGGCGATAGTAGGTCTTGCGGAACGGAAAGATCATCGTCCTAACGAACTTTCAGGCGGCCAGCGGCAACGGGTGGCTATCGCCCGGGCGCTCATTAACGACCCGGCCATTATTATCGCTGATGAACCGACGGGAAATCTTGATACAAAATCAAGTAACGAGATTATGGATATTTTTTGCAGGCTCAACCGGCAGGGCCGAACGGTGATTATGGTGACCCATGAACCCGATATTGCCGCCTATGCTCACCGGGTTATTCAGGTTCGGGACGGGGCAATTATCAACGATGAGGTCAAACAGGGGGTGGGGGGATGTTCTGGGAAAGTGTCCTGATTGCTTTTGAAGGGTTGCGGGCAAATAAGCTTCGCTCCCTCCTGACCATGCTGGGGATCATCATTGGTGTCGGAGCTGTTATTGCCATGGTATCCATTGGCTTAGGCGTGCAGCAAAAAGTGCAAAACTCCATTGCCAGTTTAGGCAGCAACCTGCTTATTGTCATGCCGGGGGCCAACTCGCCGGCCGGCGGTGTACGGCTGGCGGCAGGGTCCAATATCACACTGACAAACCAGGATGCTAAAGCCATTGCCCGGGAAATTTCCGGTGTCAACTATGTGGCGCCGTCTGTCAGTCAACAGTACCAAATTATTTATGGCAACCAGAACTGGAAAACCAATGTTCAGGGAACTACGCCTGAATTTTTGGCTGTCCGCAATTTCAAGGTCGCTGCCGGCAGGTTTTTCAGTAATAGTGATGGAGATACGCGTTCCCGGGTGGCGGTACTCGGTCAGACTGTTGCCAATAATTTATTTGGCGATATTAGTCCGGTAGGACAGACTATCCGTATTGGTCAAGCACCGTTCCGGGTCATCGGGGTACTGGAAAGCAAAGGACAATCGGCTATGGGGCAGGATCAGGACGATCTGGTGATCGTGCCTTTAGCCACCGCCCAAGAGCGGCTTATGGGTATAACTTATCTTAATAGTATCAGTATCCAGGTGGAGAGCGACGAAGTAATCGACAGGGTTCAGGACGAGGTCACAGCATTATTAAGGACGCGTCACCGCCTGGCGGAAAACGTTTCCGATGATTTCACGGTACGCAATCTAACAGCGCTTATGGCTACGATGAAGGAAAACACCGGCACCATTACACTGCTCTTGGGCAACATTGCCGCCATATCACTGGTGGTCGGCGGCATCGGGATCATGAATATCATGCTGGTGTCGGTTACCGAACGGACAAGAGAAATAGGCATCAGAAAAGCGCTGGGGGCAACTTTTAATAATATCCTTTTGCAATTTCTTATAGAGGCAATATTCATCAGTGTCACCGGCGGGTTGATCGGTATTTTACTGGGAGTAGCCGGAGCGTACGTCATCTCGGCTGTGGCCGGCTGGAACACGGTTGTTTCCCCGGTCGCTATTGTGGCCGCATTTGGGGTTTCAGTAATAATCGGCCTGTTCTTCGGGATCTATCCTGCCCGCAAGGCTGCCCTGCTTGATCCGATTGACGCTTTACGGTATGAGTAAGGGATATAGGCAAAAGAGTGAATAAAATAATTGACAAAAAATGCTGGTAATGCTAGAATGGGTAAAAAATCAAACAAAGACGATGATAAGGATAAGTAGCTGCAAAGTATCGTACAGAGAGCCGGTGGCAGGTGAAAACCGGACGGTTGCTTGTGGTGAAGTTCACCTTTGAGTTGCAGGCTGAAATGACGGAGTTTTTCCGCAGATAGTAGGCCGTGCCGGCAGCCACCGTTACGAGGATAGGATATCGGAAGCAGGCGCTTCTTGTATCTGAAGCGGTAGTAATACAAGTTGGGTGGTAACACGGGAATAAAATCTCGTCCCTGGATGGACGGGATTTTTATTTTTTTAGTTTGCCAAAGGTTTGAAGGAGGATGGTAGCATGGTAATTATGGACCCTCGGTGTAATTGGGACAAATTGAGCAGGTGGTCAGTCATATTCAGTCGGTGTGGTGGTGAACTTCATGTTGGATAAACTGCGATTGGAGATTGACAGTTTTGATGCTGTTTTAACCGAAACTTTGTACCGGCGTTTTGCAGCTGCCGCCCGCGTTGCGGCATATAAGAAAGAACGCGGCCTGGCTGTGTATCAACCGGAGCGGGAAGCAGCCGTTTTAAACAAAATTGCCGGTATTATGAAAAACAAATCGTTCGGAGTTGAAATACAGGAACTATACCGGCATATCTTTCAACTAAGCCGCCGCGTTCAGATCCATCAAGTATTTCCTTACAACATGGTTTTCATTGGTTTTATGGGCAGCGGAAAATCGACCATAGGCCGCTACCTGGCGGAGATTAGTGGTTACAACTATTACGATGTGGACACGATGATTGAGCAGCAAGCCGGTCAATCGGTACAGGAGATTTTCAGCATTCATGGTGAAAAACATTTTCGCTCACTTGAACGTGAAGTTGTTGAACGTCTTCGTACCGTTGACCACGCTGTTATTGCTTGTGGCGGCGGCGTTGTCTTGGATGCGGCCAATGTGTCCCACCTTAAAGAAAAGGGGAAGTTTATCTGGCTGAAAGCGGCACCGGAAACTGTTTATGAGCGCCTTAAGCATCAGAATAACCGGCCGCTCATTAAGGACAAAAATTTTGACGACATTAAAAATTTGCTTAAAAGCCGTGAAGGTTTGTACGGCGCAGTTGCCGACTATGAAGTCGCGACCGACGGCAAACTTATTTCCGATATTGGCCATGATATTATGAACATGATTACAAATACCGCTAAATAATGGATTTTGACTGGTCTGGATTGCTGCTTTCATATAACACGGATTGCCACGTCGCTGCGATGCCGTAATGCCTAACTAACACGATTCAATGACTTATTGCTTCGAATATGGTCTCACAGGCAACGGTGCTCGCAATGACAGTAAAACAAAGGGGTCATCGCGAGACGCACATGCTGCTCAAGCGGCGCCAACAAGAATGAAAAGGGAGATTGCTTCACTGCGTTCGCAATGACGATAGATGAACAGTATTCTTTCCGGTCATTGCGAGCGTAGCGTGGCAATCTCCTGCCCCGGTGCTTTTCAGGGTAGCGAAGGCGTGGCGATTTTTCTTGTTAAGCTACTTTGACAGTCCCTGAGTATATCTTTATTTCACCTGCCTATCATTCCGGTTTTAATGATATTGGAAGGAGTTGATGATGATTAATACCCGAAGTTTACTGGAAATTCATTTAGCAGTGATATTATTCGGGGCAGCCGGCTTGTTTGGGAAATTGATCTTATTACCCTCGGCGGTAATTGTATGGGGAAGAGTTTTCTTTGCCACTGTTTTTTTATTATGTGTTTTAATATCTTGCAAACAAGATAATATTAGACTGAACCAAAAAAAGGACTATATATTGTTTGTGGTATCGGGACTGTTACTGGTAATTCACTGGGTAACTTTTTTTGAAGCTATTAAAATATCAACTGTGGCCGTTGGCTTGCTGACCTTTTCCACATTTCCTGTTTTTGTTACGTTTCTCGAACCGTATTTTTTCCGGGAGAAAATTCAATTAAGAGATATGATTACCGCCATTATTACCTTCTTAGGCGTGGCGCTTGTTGTTCCAAGCTTGCAATTAGACAATAATACAACCCAAGGTGCTTTGTGGGGAATGATGTCAGGCTTTACTTTTGCGGTTCTTTCCATTTTTAATCGAATTTATGCAAAGGAATATTCAAGCTTAAAAATTGCTTTTTATCAACAGATGATAGCTGCTATTGTATTATCGCCTTTTATATTTTATCAGGAACCTGTTTTTCAATTTGAGACAATTCTGTTATTGGCTTTATTGGGCGTGATTTTTACGGGAATTGCCCACTCGCTATTTATTAATAGTTTAAAAAATATTTCCGCGCAAACAGCCAGCATTATTAGTAGTCTTGAACCGGTTTACGGCATCATTTTTGCTGTGTTGCTGTTGCGGGAAGTGCCATCGCTAAGAGAGATCCTAGGGGGAATGATCATTCTAAGTGCAGCCTGTTATGCAACCGTCACATCCAGATGAGCGTGGAGGCATGATGTTAAACTTGACAGGTTGTATATTGTACATTAAAATAAAATAAATGCAAAATAACTACAATAGATGTACTTGAGTCGTCGCAGACTTTCTCGCAAATTGGTGAGAAAGTCTTTTTTTGTTTACCTTTTTATCAAAATGCTAGATATGGAGCGGTTACCATGGCTGATTTACTGGAATGTTTGTTGCAGGCGCTGCCGCCGATAGCGCGTATTACCGGTGGTTATGCCACACTTACCGACAAGGAAGGTGTTCGGATTAGGACTGTGGATTCACAGGGACAGGAAGTGCAAACCTTGAAAGGCCGGATATTCAATTTAGCCAAGGAAGCAGGCCATACCGGCAGTGTTAGTGTAGGGCCTTCGCAAATTACCGAAGGGGCCGAAGCCTGGTGTTTGCCATTGGGAGAATATGTACTGGCTGCCAGCAATTTTGAACGGTTGAAGTGTGAGCAGGAGTTAGAGGAGTCATTGAAACAGGCCTTGCCGTTTATCGCCAGAGTGGCCGGCGGTGAAGCGGTGCTTTTTAATGAAGAGGGCAGAAGAGTAGCCAGTGTGGGAGTTGATGGGCAAACAAATGTCAATTTTCTCGGCAAAGTGAGTGTTGCGGCCCAACAAGCCATTCAGAGCCAGCGGCCGGTGATCGGGGAATCTATTTCCGGTATAGGGGCTGTGGCGGTGCGGATTCCCATTACGAAAAAATTCGGGTTTGGCTTTAATAATGAACAGGGTGTGCGTCGACAGCAAAAATTAATGGAAGAGGTAAAAAAATTCCAATATGCCCGCTATAATTTTACCGATATTATCGGTTCAAGCGAGGCCATTGCCAAAATAAAAAGCCGGGCGGCCTTTGTTGCCAGAGGCATTTCTTCCATCATTATTTCCGGTGAGACCGGCACAGGTAAGGAGTTGTTCGCCCAGTCGATTCATAATGCCAGCGAACGGCGCAGTAATCCCTTTATTGCCATTAATTGCGGCGCACTGCCTGAGTCGTTAATTGAGAGTGTATTTTTCGGTTATGAAGAAGGCGCCTTTACCGGAGCAAAAAAACGCGGCAGTCCGGGAGCTTTTGAGCAGGCTAATAGCGGTACGATATTTCTTGACGAGATAAGTGAAATGGACTTCAATTTGCAGAGCAAGTTGCTGCGTGTTCTTCAGGAACGGGAAGTTACCCGCATCGGCGGCAGCAAGCCTTTGCGTGTTGATGTGAGAGTCATTGCTTCGACCAACCGGGACTTAGTTGAAATGATTAATAACGGCACTTTTAGGAATGATCTGTATTATCGTTTAAATGTGGTTGAACTTAAAGTCCCGCCATTACGGGAAAGAGCGGAGGATATTCCGGCATTAGTAAAGGTATTTATCAATGAATTTAATAACTTGCTGGGGAAATTTGTTACAAAGATTTCGGATCAAGCCATTTACCAACTATGCCGGTATCAGTGGCCGGGAAATATTCGTGAATTGAAAAATTGTATTGAATATATGATGAATATTGTTAGTGTCAACGAAAGTACTATAGGAGTCAGCCATTTGCCCCAGTATATACAAAATGTAATGGCGCAAGGTAACCAGCAAGAACAGCCTATTGGTACTTTGGCTGAAGCGGTTGCTGCGGTAGAAAGAGAATCAATCATATGGGCACTTAAATATACTGACGGTGCCAAAAAGGAAGCCGCCAGACTTCTGGATATCAGCACAACAACATTATGGCGCAAAATGGTCGAACTGGGAATCGAAACAAATGTGAGTATAAAGTAAAATTGAACGCTATGATATTGCGATTATGCAAGGTGTATTCCAAATTTGAAATACAGTAAGGGCGGGAATTTATTATCCTTCGCTATGTTTGCCTTGAAATGCATTTCATTATTGAAATGCATTTTATTTTTAGAGGGAAGTTTTGGGTAATTTTATATTGCTACGAAGTGGCTGATTGGTTGCTCGGCCTCGCAGGAAGCCATAGTTTGTACTTTTTCAGTATATGTAATGATGAAAAATATGCGATAACGGAGTGGTTTTAAACTAATTTAGACAGTTTAGCAGGTGTTTTGAAATAGTTGGCATGGTTATTGCAATATAATTGTGCAAGTGAAAATCGAGGGGGTGGAACCATTTATGGAATTTACCTACTACAATCCGAAAAGCATTCAAGCCCTGGTAGACACTCTAAGCGGGTTACCTAACTATGCGTTACTTGCCGGTGGTACTGATTTAATAGTGAAAATGAAGGAAAAACTGCTGCGGCCAATGCCGCAAGCAGTGGTTGATATAAAAGGCATTGACGGGTTGCAAGAAATTAGTGACAAGGACGGCTATCTGTGGATTGGTCCGCTGGTCAGTCATACCACCTTAACAAAATCAGCATTGATTAATGAAAAAGCGGTAATTTTGGCAGAAGCGGCCGGGCAGGTCGGTTCACCGCAAATTCGCAATATGGGGACGGTGGGGGGCAATATTTGTAATGCGTCGCCGGCGGCCGACACCGTGCCTGCTTTGTTGGCGCTTGATGCCCGGGTAGAAATTCAGGGGCCGGACGGGCTGCGGGAAATGCCGCTGGCCGATGTGTTTACAGGGCCCGGGCGCACCTGTTTGTTGCCGGGACAATTTATTTCCCGGATCAAAGTTCGGCAAATTCAGCCTGATGAAGGGACGGCTTTTTTAAAGTTCGGTAAACGCAAAGCCCTGGCGATTGCGCTTATTAATGGTGCTGTCTGGCTGAAAATAGCTGATGGCATAATTAGCGGTGCAAGAATTGCTGTTGGTTCGGTAGCACCTACCGCTATCCGGTTATACCAGTTGGAACAGTGGCTGATTGGCAAACCGGCACATGCCGAAGTATTTGCTGAGGCCGGTGTTATGGCTGCTCAGATGGTCAAACCGATTGACGATGTCCGTTGTACAGCGAGTTATCGCACCTGCTTGGCGCGGGTTATTGTCTACAGGGGGTTAGTGGCAGCGTTGGAGCGAGTTCAAGTGGGGTGTGGGTGTGAGTAAACGATTAATAACATTTATTTTAAACGGTCAAAAGACGGAAATTGAAGTGGAACCGACCCTGCTGTTGGTTGATATGCTGCGTAACCGGCTGGGGTTGACAGGTACCAAGATCGGTTGCGGTGAAGGTGATTGCGGCGCCTGCACGGTGCTACTGGACGGCAAAACGGTCAATTCCTGTTTGATACTGGCCGTGCAGGTGGCGGGCCATGAGGTCATTACCGTGGAGGGACTGGGCGACTATGACAAACTGCATCCGTTACAGGAGGCATTTATTGCTGAGGGCGCGGTACAGTGCGGCTTTTGTACGCCGGGCATGCTGCTCAGTGCCAAAGCGTTGTTGGATGAGAATCCGCAGCCAACGCGGCAGCAAATTGCCAGGCATATTTCCGGGAATTTATGCCGCTGCACCGGTTACGCCAAAATAATCAATGCCATTGAAAAGGTAGCAAACAGCCAATTGGACCGCGGGGGTGAGTAATTTGAGTCAGTATCGGATCGTGGGACAGTCGGTAAAAAAAGTGGATGCAGTTGAAAAAGTGTTGGGTAAGGCTCAATTTGCCGCTGATATTTATTTTGACGGAATGCTGTATGCGAAAGTTTTTCGCAGTGATATACCGCACGGAATATTACGGGCAATTGACGTGTCCAAGGCAGCGGCGCTGCCGGGTGTGGCGGTTATTTTGACAGGTAACGATGTACCGGGGGCCAATAGTACAGGGATGATCGTCAAGGATGAACCCGTACTGGTCAGAATTAATGGGAAAATCCGCAAAATCGGTGATCCGCTGGCCCTGATTGCGGCCGAAACCGAGGAACTGGCGGAAAAAGCACTGGAACTCATTGACGTCGACATTGAAGTGCTGCCACCGGTATTTGATCCGGTGGCAGCCATGACCGATACCGCCCCCAAGATATATGATGACGGTAATGTTCTGGCTGTCCGCAAAATTCGCAAAGGTGATGTTGCCGCAGCTTTTCAGCAGTGTGCGGTAGTGGTTGAGCAAGAATACCGGACGCAAATGGTAGAACATGGCTATATTGAACCCGAGGCAGGGGTTGCCAAACTTGACGGTGACGTGGTGACCCTATGGGTATCCACCCAGAACACGCATTTTGACGCCAAAGAGGTAGCCCGGAACCTCAACATAGGACTGGACAAGGTCCGGGTGATTCAGGCTGCGACCGGCGGCGGGTTTGGCGGCAAATTGGATATTTCGGTCCAGGTTCATCTTGGACTGTTGGCTATGAAAACGCGGCGTCCGGTAAAACTCGTCTACACGCGGACCGAGTCCATTATTAATTCGGCCAAACGCCATCCCTGCACAATTAAAATGAAAACAGGCACTGACAGGAGCGGGAAACTGCTCGCAATGGAATGTTCGATTATCGGTGACACCGGCGCCTATGCATCATACGGACCGGGAACGCTTACCCGGAGTGCCGTGCACGCGACCGGGCCGTATGAAATTCCCCATATTGCTATTGACGCATATACAGTGTACACCAATAATCCTACGGCAGGAGCTATGCGCGGCTTTGGTGTGCCGCAGGTCGCTTTTGCCCATGAGTCACAAATGGATATGCTGGCCGAAAAAATCGGTATTTCACCACTGGAGATCAGACTGCGGAATGCATTCCGGCCCGGTTCGGTTACGGCGACCGGGGCAGAGCTAAACCAGAGTGTCGGGATTGTACCCACGCTGGAAAAGGTCGCAGCGGCCAAAACGACTATTAGCAGCCATACTTCGGAAGTCAAGGGCACGAAAAAACGCGGTGTCGGCATATCCTCCATGTGGTATGGCATCGGTAATACCGGCTTGCCCAATCCGTCGGGCGCGTATGTGAATTTACTGGATGACGGAACAGCCCTTATTTTGACCGGCTGTGCCGATATTGGACAGGGGTCGGATACTGCTTTGGCCCAAATTGTCGCCGAGGAATTCGGCATAGATATGGAAGATGTCCGCGTGGTTTCGGCCGATACCGGTGTTACCCCTGACAGCGGCGCGTCATCAGCCAGCCGGCAGACTTATATTTCCGGCAATGCCGTCCGTCAGGCCGCGCAAGAGGCTAAAAAAGTAATTGTGGAGACGGCTGCCGCCATGTTAGGGGTTGCCCCGGGTGACGTGGTTGTAGGCCATAAGGTGCTTAGGGTCAGGACTGCCGGTCAGTCGCAATTTTTGACAGATTGCCGGAATGAATGCCGTCTTGATTTGGGGATGCCGCCCCAAGATAAGGGACTATCGGTATCATTGGCTGATTGTATTGCGCAATGCCGGACACAAGGCAGGCTGACGCTCGGGCATGGATGGTTTAATCCGGATACAACAGGTTTGGACCCGGAAACCGGGCAGGGCAAGCCTTATGCTACCTATGCGTTTGCTACCCAGATTGCTGAAGTAGATGTGGACATTGAATCAGGAGAAATAGAGGTTATCCGGATTATTGCCGCGCATGATGTCGGCCGGGCAATTAACCCGGTCAATGTCGAAGGACAAATTGAAGGGGGCTGTACCATGGGGCTGGGGTACGCCTTGACAGAGGAAATACAAGTCAGAGAAGGAACAATCCTGACGAAGAATTTGGCGACATATGTTATGCCTACCGCCATGGATGTTCCAAAAGTATACCCGCTCATCGTGGAAGAAAGTGAACAAACCGGTCCGTTTGGTGCGAAAGGAGTAGGGGAACCGACTCTGATTCCCACGGCTGCGGCGATTGCCAATGCGGTATACAACGCGATCGGCGTGCGGTTTACCGAATTACCGATAACGCCGGAGCGGGTTTTGGCCAAACTGCAGGAAATTCAGCACTAACTTAGTTAATATTCATCACCGGGTGGGCCGGAAATCAACCAATGATTAATAAAGAGTGGAATTCAACCTTTACTGTTAAAGGTGTGGGGAGCCGGTTCGGATTTCCGGCCGCCGCAGCTATAGCCAACGACGTCTAAGCTGTGATCGGTGTAAACATAGATTCATTGTGCTGGCCTTTACATAAGGCGGAAAACAATGACGACCGAGAGAAAGCGGGCAACGGTGCAGCAAGATGGAGGCGATGCCAAAAAAGTATTGATGACAGGAGAGCTTTACACCAAAAACTGGAGGAGTTGATTGCATGTCGACGATTACTGAACGTTTAGGAAACTTACCCCTTGGGAAGTTCCACTGGCGGTTATTGCTGATTATGTGTTTAGGCTGGGCTTTTGATGCCATGGATACCGGGATTGTCGCCTTTGTTTTACCCAAACTGATGGCCGCATGGAAGTTAACTTCGGCACAGGTTGGTATGATTGGCAGTGTGGGTTTGGTCGGTATGGCCATCGGCGCGATGATGGGCGGCACAATTGCCGACTATGTTGGCCGGAAAAAGGTTTTTGCCGCGACTTTGATTCTTTACAGCCTGGGTACAGGTGCCTGCGGCCTGGCCTGGAATTATGAAGCGCTGCTCTTCTTTCGTTTCTTAGTTGGTTTTGGTTTGGGCGGTCAACTGCCTGTCGCCATTACGTTGATGAGCGAATATTCGCCAACCAATTACCGCGGCCGGATGATTGTCCTGTTGGAAAGTTCCTGGGCCTTCGGCTGGCTGGCGGCATCGATAATTTCCTATTTAATAATTCCTAAGTACGGTTGGGAAGTGGCCTTTTATATTGGCGCCGTTCCGGCTCTGTATGTCTTCTATTTGTGGCAGATGGTGCCGGAGTCGGCTATGTATTTGATGAAAAAAGGCCGGATTGAGGAAGCCCATGCGCTGGTGTCCAAGGTTGAACAAGAGCTTGGTGTGCCGCAAGGCCGGAAACCGTCGCCGGCGGAAATGGAAACAGCGGCAACAGCCCCGGCATTCAGTGTTTTTCAATTGTTTAATCCCACCTATTTAAAGCGGACGGCTTGTTTATGGATTTTGTGGTTTTGCATCGTATTCTCCTATTATGGTATTTTCCTCTGGTTGCCTACCCTGCTGGTGAAAGCCGGTCATAATATGGTCCAGTCCTTTGAGTTTGTGTTATGGATGACGGTGGCGCAAATCCCGGGGTATTTTGCCGCCGCTGCCCTGGTTGATAAGATTGGCCGTAAGGCGACCATGGCAACATTCCTGATAGGCTGTGCTTTTGCTGCCTACATGTTTGGCAATGCGGCTTCAACTGCTCAAATTTATCTGTGGGGCTGCTTAATGTCCTTTTTCAATCTTGGTGCCTGGGGTATTTTATATACTTATACTCCGGAACTGTATCCTACCGAAGCCCGGTCCACCGGCGTGGGTTGGGCAGCCGGTTTTGGCCGGATTGGCGGTATTGTAGCGCCGATGGTTGTTGCAGCAATGATCACCGGTCCTGATAAAATTCCGTTGGTATTTATGATGTTTACCGCAGTTTTAGTTATTGCCGCTTTAGACATGATTGTCTTGGGCGATGAAACCAAGCAGAAAGCCTTGAATTAAGGCTGTAACCGACAATTGCAGAACAGAAGCGGCAGAGAAATGGAAGTTTCTCTGCCGGTTCTTTACAAATCTCAGGAGGTGGCTGGTATGGCGTATACAGCAATAACCAATATTGGAACTCTAGTCTCCGGAAATATTGATGAGCCTATGTTAATGGCTGATACGATTATTATTCATGATGGAAAAATTGAAGCTGTGGGTGATAAGAACCTTCTTAACGCCTTGAGAGTACATTCCGATGCATACAAACTCATTGACGCCGGTGGTATGACGGTAATTCCCGGACTCATTGATTCCCATGTTCACCCGGTTATCGGCGATTATACTCCCCGGCAGAAAATGGCTGATTTTATAGATAGTTCTTTACATGGCGGTGTGACCACGATGATTTCGGCCGGTGAGTGTCATACACCCGGCCGTCCGACTGATCCGGCAGGTGTCAAGGCCCACGCGGTGCTGGCGCAACGCTCTTTTCAGAAGCAGCGTCCCAGTGGCGTAAAGGTCCATGGGGGGGCGGTGATTTTGGAGAAAGGGTTGACTGAGGGTGATTTTGCCGAATTAGCTGCCAATGGCGTATGGCTGGTTGGCGAGGTCGGGCTGGGTTCGATCAAAGAGCCGGCAGATGCTGCGCCCATGGTACAGTGGGCCAAAGCCCACGGGATGAAAGTCATGATGCATACCGGCGGTACATCCATTCCCGGCAGTTCCACGGTTACGGCCGCTGATGTGCTTGCGGTCAAACCTGATGTGGTGTCCCATATTAACGGCGGACCGACCGCCATTTCGCCGGCGGAAGTGGACAAATTGATCTTTGACAGTGATCTGACACTGGAAATTGTCCAATGCGGCAATCCCAGAATAGCCGATCAGGTTGTGCGCAAGCTGGCCGGGCTGGGTAAACTGGGCCGGATCATTCTGGGAAATGATGCGCCCTCCGGCACCGGCGTTATCCCGCTCGGCATATTGCGAACCATTGTCCAGATTGCCAGTATGTCGGATATCCCAGCCGCAGCGGCTATTGCCATGGCCAGCGGCAATACGGCCCAGGTGTACGGGCTTAATACCGGTAGCATTGCTGCCGGTAAGGAAGCTGATCTGGTCATTATCGACAGACCGATGGGCTCGGTTGGCAAAAATGCTCTGGAAGCCATTCAGGCCGGGGACTTGCCTGGGGTAGCAATGGTTTTGATTGACGGGGAAATCAAAGTAAATAAGAGCCGCAATACGCCGCCGGCGGCCGGCAAGGTAACGGTGGGTCAGGTTTAAGGGGGAAAATCCGTGATTGTAATAGAGGAAAGTCTGTGCAAAGGCTGTGGGCTGTGTATAAAAAATTGCCCCACCGGCGCTGTGACTTTACATGATCGAGTAGCGCGGTTGAGCACCCACTGTACCGGCTGCGGCATCTGTATGCGCGTCTGCCCCTGCGGGGCAATTCGCCGGGATGATGTTATACCGGCCGGTGCCGCTGTCTGCCGGTCTTGTCCGGTACAGTGCGCCGTCCAGCCCGGGTTTGAAGGGGCTTGCCGCCGGTATACCAATGTAAATGGCACGCTGGTACGCAATCGTGCGTTAGTGCCGGCCAGTTACCGCGCCGGCAGGTTGTATCCGGAAATACCCGACCGCCCGTTGATTACGGCTGTAGGTGCCGGGACTGAATATCCTTGCTGTAGGCCGGCGCCGCATATTGTCGCCGATATTGTCCGGGATATTGAGGTCATCACCGTGGTTACCGAGGCCCCGCTTAGCTATAGCGGCATTAAAGTTAAGATTGACACCAATGTGCATATCGGGGCCGAGGGGGCGCGGGTGTTCAGGGACGGCGCCGTGGTCGGCATGGTGGATACCGAGGAATACGGTGCCAAGATGCTGTCAATTGGCGGCGCGAATATCTTGAGCGGGAAACACGGCTTCACGGCTGCCCGGACTATTGTCGGCTTAGCGAACGGTGAGCGGATGGTGTTACAGGTGGAGAAAGGCAGTACGCTGGACATTGCCGTCGGCCAGCCGCCGGTAATTGACGGTGTTATGCAAAAGAAAATGCGGGTTGGCTGCGGCAGTGCGACAATCGGTATGTTTGCCGCCCAGTTAAGTAAAGTGGTGGACGAGGCTATTGTTCTGGATCACCATGTGATTGGTTTACTGTCTGAACACCGGGCCGGGGAAGAAGTCGGGATGACTTACAGCGGCGTCATTCCCAACGGACGTAAAAGTACGCGCGGACGTTATTTTGGCGATCAGGGCCATGGCTGGGGCGGCACCGACATCGTCGGGCCGTTGCAAGCCGTTAAAAAAGTGGATATGAGCATGGCCCGTCCGGGATTGCGGATACTGGTTACCGAAACGACCGGACAACAAGCAGGATTGTTAGAAGTACAGCCTGACGGCACAGTGATGGAAATCCCTATGACCGCAACGATTCAGGCCGTAGTTGACCTTATTGCCGCCAACTGCGAAGAAGCCCGCGTTTCGGCGGTGTATGTAGGGGGGACGGGCGGCAGTGCCCGGGCCGGGGTGACTACGTACCCGCTTAAGCTCTCGCAGGCTGTGCATGAAGGAGAAGTCAAACTGACCATTGGCGGGGCTCCGACCTATATTTTGCCTGGCGGCGGTATTAATTTTATGGTGGATGTGGAAAAAGTGGTGCCCGGGGCTTTTACCTGGGTGGCTACGCCAGCCACGGTTGCTCCTGTTGAATATACCATGACGAGGGCGACGTTTGAAAAAATCGGCGGCCATACAAACGCGATTAAACCGGTTGCCACAGTAAAAAAGGAAGGGTAACCATGATTGAAGTTACGGCTCCCGGAAAAGTCAGACTGGACTATGGTCCGGTGCAAATGACCATTGGCGCCCAAGCCGGCTGCGTTCCTTTGACTGAGACTGCGCAACAGGCCGCCTGCTATGCCATGAATGTGCTGGCTGAACTGGCCGACTACCACAAAATAGCGGCCAGTTGGCAGCAGGATATAGCGGACAGCAACAATTTGCCGGCAGTATTACAGCGGATGCTGGCGGCCGTCAAGCGCGCGGGTGACATAACCCTGACGCCGATGGCAGCGGTTGCCGGCACGATCGCCGATCTGACCGCCGACTGGCTGCTCGCGCAGGGGGCAACCAAAGCCATTGTCAATAACGGCGGTGACATTGCTGTCCGTTTGACCGGCACTCAGACAACTGTTGTAGGAATAGCGCCGGCTATTGGCTTGAAGCCTACGCATGCCCTGCCCCTTGATGCCGGCCGGGGTATTGGCGGTATTGCCACCAGCGGCTTGGGGGGGCGCAGCTTTACCAAAGGCATTGCTACCGCTGCTGTGGTTGCGGCCGGTACGGCCGCGGTGGCTGATGCCTGTGCCACCAGTGTGGGCAATGCTACCTATGTTGAGCACCCGGCGGTTAAAGTGGCCTGGGCTGAGCACCTTGATCCCAATACCGATATTCGCGGGCACCGGGTAGTGCGGGAAGTCGGCCTGCTGCCGACGGCCGCGGTTGAACAGGCGCTCATGAACGGCTGGACAAGGGCGGTTGAATTATATAAACAAGGTGTGATTGCGGGCGCGGCCATTTTTGTCCAGCAGCAGGCGGTCATGATTCCGGAGCGTTTTGCGGCTGAAATTGATTTGTAAATGAATAGTTATTAGGGAGGGGAAGTACTATGGATTTGACAATCCGCAAAATTGTTACTGTTGTGGAAGATATACATATGGATGGACAGAAAGCTGTTGACAAGCCTTACAAAAAATGTGCGGCAGCAGCGGTTATAAAAAACCCTTTTGCCGGTGAGTATGTTGAGGATTTGAGCCTGCTGAGCGATATTGGCGAATATTTGGGCGGCTTGTTGGCGCAAAAGGCGGTGGCTGGCATGGGAATTGACCCGGAACAGGCCGAGAGCTATGGAAAGGGGGCCATTATCGGCATGAATGGTGAATTGGAGCATGGTGCAGCCATTCTTCATCCCAAACTGGGCAAGCCGATGCGGGAAGCGGTGGGCGGCGGCAAGGCCATAATTCCTTCCGCCAAGAAACTGGGAGGACCGGGCACCTCGCTCGACGTACCCCTGCACTACAAAGATGCCGCTTTTGTCAGAACCCATTATGATGCCATAGAAGTCAGACTGCATGATGCCCCGGCGGCAGATGAGATTGTGGTTGCTGTTGCCGTAACCTCCGGGGGACGGCCTCATCCACGGATTGGCGGGTTGCAGATCCAGGAAGTAAAAGGCGAGGACGGCTTGCGCTAATGGGTGCGGACGGTGGGGTGAATACATGAACGTTGGTTTTATTGGCATCGGGGCCATGGGTAAGCCGATGGCGCAAAATTTATTAAAGTCGGCTAAAGTTCAACTATACGTGTATGATATCAACGCGGCGGCGGTGGCCGAGCTGGCGGCGCAAGGCGCCACCCCGTGCCGGTCACCCAGGGAGTTGGCCGCAGTGTCGGCTGTGATCATCATGATGCTGCCCAATGCGGCGATTGTGGAAAGCACTATGACCGGTGAGCAGGGACTGCTTGCCGGCGGTAAGGCGGGACAGACCATCATTGACATGAGCAGTGTAGCCGCTACCAGTACCCAAAAGATGGCGGCTCTGGCGCAGGCCAAAGGGATAGACTATATTGATGCGCCGGTAAGCGGCGGGGTGGCCGGTGCTACGGCCGGGACGCTGACCATTATGGTGGGCGGTGAAGCGGCGGCGGTAGAAGCCGTGCAGCCGGTTTTGCAAATGCTGGGTAAAAAAATTTACCATGTCGGCGGCAGCGGCACCGGCGATTCGCTGAAAGTGGTAAACAATCTTTTACTCGGCATCAATATGGCGGCCGTGGCCGAAGCATTGGTGTTGGGGGTAAAATCAGGTCTTGATCCCCAGGTCATGCTGGAAATTATTAAAGAAAGTTCGGGACGCAGCTATGCACTAGAGGCCAAAACCGCAAATTTTATTCTGAAAAACAGCTTTGGTGGCGGGTTTGCGATTGATTTGGAATATAAGGATTTGGAACTGGCCATGGAAACGGCCAAAAGCCTGGATGTGCCGCTGCCTGTTGGCGCCACGGCGCAACAAGTATTTGCGATGGCCAAAGCCAAAGGTTTGGGCCGGGAAGATATTTCGGCTGTCATTAAGGTGTGGGAAGAATTGACGCGCGTTCAAGTAAGGAAATAGAAGGTCGGTGGTCGATGATGGACAGAATCAATCAAATCATTGCTGCAAATGGCTGGACTGCCGGTGAATTGACGATTGGCGACTGCATTGAATTGGCCAAAGCGGCTCAGGTGAGGGTTAGTGATGTCGTTGTTGCCGAAGCAATGACAACCAGCAACATGACCCGGTCGGAAGTATATTCAGCCGTGCTTGCCAGTTTTTCACATAATTTATATGCCGTGGAAATCGGGACGACAACAGGCTCCAGCTTTTTGATGGGTACTGCCGGCCGGGAACTGACCCAGGAAGCTGCCCCGCAGATTGTGGCCGACGAATTTCTGAACAAGGTGCTGGCTTATACACTGGGGGCTCAGGTGGGCAATCACTCGGTAGGACTGCAGCCGTGCGCCGGCACCGGCGATTCATGCACCTATGTGGGATTTGTGCGGGCGATGCTGGAAGAACTGGACGATAAGGAGACTGTCGCCCGGGTTGCTGCCGTCATGTTAAAAATCGGCACCTTGTTCCGGGTGGGCAAGACGACGACCGGCTGCAATATGGAAGGTTTCGGCGCCGGGGCGGCCGCGTCGGCCGCCGCTTTCGTAGAGCTGGCCGGCGGCAAGCCGGCAGATATGGCTAAGGCGATTGTGCTGGCGATATCGCCCACCATTGCCAATCCGTGCACGCCCCGGGTTATGGTGGCCGGTTTGTGTGCCACTCATATCGGCGGCGGTGTTATGCTCGGCAAGCTGGCAGCCCAACTGGCCATGCACACCTCCATTCCGGTGAATGTTCCTGTCGACGTCATGATCGCCATGGCGGCGGCTGTGCACCCCGTATCGGCCAAACAGGTTGTCCCGGTGGTTATTCAGTATATGGAACCGTTCTTCAAAACCAATACGGCGGTGGAAAACTACATTGGCGAGGATGTACATACAGAAGAAACAGCACGTATTGCTGCAACCGTCCGGCAGGCGTTGGCAGAAGCGCGGGCTATGGCCAAAAAGGCCAATAGCATCGTTAAGCCTTTTGGGGAGGCGGTTGTCGGCGGCAGCAGCCAAGCGGTGGGATCGCCAGCCAATGCCGCGCGTATTGCTCATTTTTTGGCCAAGGGTAAAATTACCAAGGTAAGAATAGAGTTGTATCCCGAACTGTTTGCCCGCCGGGGGATTAATGTTCCCGGAATCTTAATGGCAGCCGTATACGGCGCAGGTACGGACAATAGTCAGTTATACCGTGAAGTAATGAGCAAGGTTGCCAATGAAGGCATTGAAGTGGAGATACTTCAGACTGATGAGCCGCAATTACAGCAGATTACAGTAGTGGCAGCCGAAAAAAGCGGCATGGTGGCGGCGCTTAACCGCGGCGGCGGCCGGCTGGTCCTCAAGAGGGCGTCGGATGAGGAGGAAGCGTACCGCGTGGCTAAAAGGCTGGGAATTGAAATAGTGGAATAGGGGGAGACCATGAATTTTATAGAACAGTATCTGGCCAGAGCGGCAGGCCTTGAGGCGGTGGCTGCCGGGCAGGATATCCGCTGCCGCGTTGATCTGGTGGCAGCGCATGATGTTACCGGGCCGATGGCCATTCAACAATTTGAGCATATCGGGATTGATCATGTGTTTGACCCAAAGAAAGTAGTGATGGTGATTGATCATATTTTTCCGGCCGCCACCGTTCAGGCCAAAACTATGCACTGGATCATCAAAGATTTTGCCCGGCAATATGGCATTACTCTGTATGATAAGGGGCAAGGCGTCATTCATCAGGTGTTGGCCGAAAGTCACAGGCTGCAGCCGGGAGATATACTGGTCGGAGCCGATTCCCATACCTGTACCGCCGGTGGCTATGGTGTTATCGCTATTCCGGTAGGGTCGACCGAACTGGCTGCCGCCATGGCAACAGGTACGATTGACATCGAAGTGCCGGAAGTGATTGAAGTGTACATGACCGGACAGCCTAAGCCTTATGTCGGCGGTAAAGATATTGTTTTATCACTGATCAAAGAGTTCGGGGTGGACGGCCTGACTGATAAAGCGGTTGTTTTTACCGGACCGGGAATTGCTGCCATCAGTATGGATGACCGGATGACCATCTGCAATATGGGAATTGAAATGGGAGCCATGATTGCCTGTTTCGGTGAAGAAACAGCAGCAACCGGGGTGGCGCGAACTATGCCGCTGGCGTTAGAGACAGTGGCTATCGTGGCAGCATGTCCCCCTTCGCCGGCCAATGTCCGCCCTGTGGCTGAACTGGCAGATGTTGAGGTCACCCAGGTGGTTGTCGGCAGTTGCACCAACGGCCGGCTGTCCGATATGGAACAAGTGGTCAATATTCTTAAAAAGCATCAAGTCCACCCGGCTGTAACCATGCTGGTCGTTCCGGCTTCGAAAAACGTGCTGGCGGCTATGGAACAGGCCGGCTGGTGTAAGATTTTGCGCGATGCCGGAGCGGTTATTACCAATCCGGGGTGCGGTCCTTGTTTTGGGGCCCATCAAGGGCTTGGCACCGACCGGGATGTTATTCTGTCCACTACCAACCGGAATTTTCCCGGCCGGATGGGGCACCGCAGTGCCCAGGTGTATTTAGCTTCGCCGGCAACAGCCGCGGCAACGGCGGTCTGTGGCAGGATTACCCAACCGGGGTCATTATCATCGGAAGGCGGCGCAGGCAATGAATAAGATCAAGGGTCGAGTGTGGGTTTTTGACGATAATGTGGATACAGACCAAATACTGCCCGGCTATGCCATGGCCGAAGATTTTTCCGGGTTGGGCAGGTATGCCATGGCCGGCAGTAAAGAACCGGATTTTGCCGCAAGGGTAAACCCTGGCGACATCATTGCGGCCGGAAAAAATTTCGGCTGCGGCTCAAGCCGGGAACAGGCACCGGTCGCGTTACAAGCCGCAGGTGTAAGCTTGATTATTGCTGAATCGTTTGCCCGGATTTTTCGCCGCAATGCCATCAATATCGGCTTACCGGTGCTGGTGGCTGATCTGAGACAATATGTTCAGACCGGTGACGGGATTGAGGTCGATCTTGTTCAGGGTATTGTCAAAATAAATGACCGGGAAGTTGTTGCTCAGGCCTTATCGGCAAATGTACTGGCGACCATTAATGCCGGTGGCCTGATTAACCGGGTCCGGCAAGAAATAGGCGTAAGCAACGGCTGAGCAAGTCGTGGGGGAGGAAATGCAGTGCAGGAAAAAATAAAGCAAATAAAAACCAAGCAGATTATTGTCGAAGATTATGACAGCGTTCGTGCCTACCAGGAGACCTTCGGCGTGCCGATGCCAACCGTAGGTAAAGACGGTTCAATTGACGGTCTGCCGGCGGCCTACCCGCGCGTCATTAACGGCGTGGAACGCAACGGCTACCGGATTTATGCTTTGGCCCGGCAGGCTGAAGCCACAGGTATACCTGTCCAGAATCCTATTTTAGGACGCAATACGGCCGAAGAAACATATAAAGAATCGCGGGAAATGTATACTATGGCGGAAAAATTGGGAATTAGCCTCTTTCATTTTGTACACTCTGAGGCAACCCGGCATATTGATCCTTTAAAGGGACGGGACTTGATTGAGCAATCGCGGGGTAAAGGCGGCATTACACCTTTCGGTGAACGGAAACTGGTGGAACTGGGCGGTGGTTCGGTCCATCCCATGCGGATCAACGCTACCGGCGACACGCCGCATCTGTCCATATTAAACGCTTTAATTGCCGGCTTTGACGGCACCGATATCGGTCCGGTCATTCATGTACATTTCGGTGGCCGGGGCATTCATGACTATAAGACCAAAGTGGTCAACGGCTGCAAGGCGTTGGAAATCTGCGGTGAAAATAATATATTTGTGCAGATTGAATCTCATAAACATCTCAATAACATCGGCGGTACCGACGGAATGGCGTTAGCCATGTGCCTGCTGGCCGAAGGTCTGGGGATCTTAGCCGGGCTGCCGGCAGAACTGAGCGCGGTGCAGATGAATGTGGCCGGCCTCAATATTTTGGCCGACCTCGCGGTAATGAAAGCTTTTAAAGAAACCATGTGGAGCAAGAGTCTGATTGTCGTACCGGAAACCTTCCAGAACCCGCCTGGTGATTTAATCGCCGAAGCAGCGCATTTTGCGCGGATGGCTATCAGTGCAAAATTGGGCGGAGCTCATTTTTACCGGCCCAAAGCGGCTGAATCGGTAGGCATTCCCACCGGCGCGTCTATGGCCAAGGCCATTTGGGCCACTCACAATGTATTTGAAAATACTGTGGCGGTAGATATTCGCGATCCGTTTATTGAAGAGCGCAAACAAGAGATTCTAAGTGAAGCCATGGCGGTGCTGGAAAGTGTTTTGGGGCTTAAGCGCACGCTCGCGCCAGATGAAATCGGGGAAAATTTCTGGCGGCAGTACGGAAAAGACGAACTGATTGAGAAAATCGTTCAGGCCGGTAAAGCCGGAGTCATGGATTGTCCCCGCGCCGGCGGCTGGGATCTGAAACGCCATGTAAAAACCCACCGTGACAAAGATGGTATTAAACGCTATATTCCGGGCTTTACGCCGCTGGGAGTTGACGCCCGGCGGGTTGCGGTGACTGTTGAGCCGGTAGAAGTGCTGGAAGTGAAAAAAACAACCCGCAAACAAAAAATGGTATTGGCCACTGTCGGTGCCGATGCTCATGTCATGGGCATTAACATGATCCGCGAGGAATTTGAAAAAGCCGGGTACGAAGTTATTTACATGAGGGGGATGAATTTGCCGGAAACTGTGGCTGAAGTGGCGGCTGAGGCCAGGGCGGAAATTGTGGGTATTGCCAATCTGCTGGGACTGGGGCGGGAACTGTTCCCACGGGTTGATGGCCGTTTGAAACAACTGGGATTGCGCGATAAAGTGTTGCTGATCGCCGGGGGCCGGATTAGCGAAAAAGAAGAAGAACATACATTGTATGAAGAAAAGATTGCCCACGAAGGAACCGGCTTCCTGGGGGTTGACAGGTTTTTCGGTCCTGGTACCGATCCGGCCCAGTGTGTCAAATGGACGGCAGAAGAGTTGGAGAGGAGAGGCTTGTAATGAGTGAAATGCAGCGAATTCCATGCGTTATTATGCGGGGGGGCACCAGTAAGGCCATATTTCTGAAAGCCAATCATCTTCCTCAGGATGCTGCCCGGCGGGACAAGATGATTCTGGAGATTTTCGGAAGTCCTGACGTGCGCCAAATCGATGGTCTGGGAGGAGCTGACCCGCTGACCAGCAAACTGGCGATTATTGCTCCCTCTACTCATCCGGAGGCTGATATCGACTATACTTTTGGTCAGGTCAGCATTACTGCGCCTTATATCGATTATACCGGTAATTGCGGTAATATTTCTTCGGCGGTGGGGCCTTTTGCGATTGATGAAGGTTTTGTGGCGGCTAAACAGCCAACGACAACGGTAAGAATTCATAACACCAACACAGGCCGAATTTTAATAGCCGAAGTGCCTACCGAAAATGGCCGCGCCAAAGTGAGCGGAGACTGCAAAATTGACGGCGTTCCCGGCACTGGTGCGAAAATTATGATGGATTTTTCCGGTACTGCCGGTTCGGCTACCAATAAGCTGTTGCCGACAGGCAATCCTATTGACACGATTTCAACCAGTAACGGGTCCTTGGATATTTCCATTGTTGATGTTTCCAACCCTTGCGTGTTTATCAGAGCCAAAGATATCGGCATGACCGGCCGGGAAACACCGCAGGAGGTTAACGGCAACGCTGCGCTCCTGGCGCTTTTGGAAGAAATCCGGGCCAAGGCAACCGTAATGATCGGTATGGCTGCCGATATTGAGACAGCTACGCAAAAAAGTCCGGCTTTTCCCATGATCGCCTTTGTCGCGCCGACTGCCGATTATGTTGATTTTACGACAGGCAAGACGATTGGCAGTAACCAGGTTGATTTCTTGTCCCGAATGATGTTTATGCAGGTTTTGCATAAGACTTATCCCGGCACGGGTACGGCTTGTACCGGGGCGGCGGCGAAAATTCCGGGAACCATCGTGCATGAAGCCATTCCGCACATCGATACCATCGAGGTCATTCGCATTGGTCATCCAGCCGGCGTAATCGAAATCGAAGCTGCTGTGGATCATGGTAAGTTGGTTCGCGCCGCTTTTGCTCGGACGGCCCGGAGGATTATGGAAGGCTATGTGTTTGTGAATAACGCGTAGTCTTGAACAGGGGTGAATGGTGTGCAAGCAAATCTGCTGGTATTTGACGTAGGCAGTACATACACTAAGTTAACGGCGTTCCGGCTGGCCCGGGGAGAAATGCAATTTGTTGGCCGGTCCCAGGCGCCAACGACTATTACCGATATTGAAACAGGTATTCAAGAGGCCAGACAGGCGTTAGCGCAAAATGGTGTTGAGGTGGCCAGCGATGCTAAAGTTTTTGCTACCAGCAGCGCAGCCGGCGGCCTGCGGATGGTGGCGCTTGGCTATATGCCCCGGGTAACCGCCAAAGCCGCCAAAGAGGTTGCCATGAGTGCGGGAGCCAGGGTCTTGGAAATCGTGAGCCACGAGGATCCGCCTGAATACCGTTTGCAGGTGTTGCGGGAAATTAAACCGGACATTGTTTTACTGGCCGGCGGCACCGACGGCGGTGACCAGGAATCACTCCTTGACAATGCTCATATTATTGTTCAAGCCAAAATCAAGGCCGTTGTTATTATTGCCGGCAATAAAGACGCCCAAAGCCAGGTTGCCGGAATTTTTGCCGGCCATAATGTTCCGTACATACGTGTTCCCAATGTAATGCCAACCATTCACGAATTGAAAGTAAAACCGGCCAGGGAAGCCATTCATGAGCAGTTTATTAAACAGATTACCTTGGCCAAAGGATTGAACAAATTATTGGATATTGTCTCCAATAAGAAAGTAACGCCCACTCCCGGTGCCGTACTTTTGGGGGCGGAATTGCTGGCTAAAGGAACTTTTCAGGAGGCAGGTGCCGGTGATGTCCTGATCATTGACATCGGGGGAGCGACTACCGATATCCATTCGGTTATGCCTGGCCTGGAAAAGCTGTCTATCGAAGAAAAAGGGCTTATCGTAAATAATGAAAAACAACCGTCTTATCGAACCGTTGAAGGAAATTTGGGGTTGCGTGTCAGTGCGACAGGAATTGTTGAAACAATAGGCCCGCTGGGCGTATTGGCAAAAATCGGCTGTAACAACCAGGAACTTGCCGGGCAATTGGTAGCGTATACGGAATATCTGGAGAAGAATCCCGGCTACATCAGCCAGTCACCTCGCGAAAAACAATTTGACCGGGCCTTAGCCATCGGTGCCGTCGAAGTAGCGTTAAAGCGGCATGCAGGGTATATTTCTCAGGATTTTAATCCGGTCATGGGCATTATGCCCGGAACTCCGGTTGGCAGAGATTTGCGGCAAGTGAAATATGTCATTGCGGTCGGCGGGATTTTTACCCATAGTACACCGTCGGAACAACAGCTTATTTTGACAGAGGCTTTCAAAAACCCGGGAATCTCATTGCTGCCGTGTAAGCCGCAGTTCATTATTGACGAACAATATTTATTATATGCTTTGGGGGCGTTGGGGGCCCAATATGCTGACCTATGCGGAAAGTTTGCCAAAAAGTATTTTAAGATTAACTAAAGGGGAATGAATATGAGACAAACCAGTGTTTTGCGACAATTACTGGCAGGGGGAGGCATTGTTGTGGCCCCGGGGGCGCATGATGCGCTGACAGCTAAAATTATTGAGAAAACAGGCTTTCCGGCAGTATATATGACAGGTTACGGACAGGCGGCCAGCCATTTGGGAAAACCGGATGTCGGGCTGCTGACCATGAGCGAGATGGTAGCCCGGGCTGCCAATATTGTTGAAGCTGTCAACATCCCGGTCATTGCCGATGCCGATACCGGCTTTGGCAATGCCATCAATGTCATGCGCACAGTGCGGGAATATGAGAAGGCCGGGGTTGCTGCCATCCAGCTGGAAGACCAGGTGGCACCGAAAAAATGTGGCCACATGATTGGCCGGCAGGTGGTTCCGCAAGTGGAAATGGTCGGAAAACTCAAAGCGGCTGTGGATGCCCGCAGTGACGCAGACCTTGTTATTATCGCCCGTACTGATGCCCGTACTGTTCATGGCATTGAAGAAGCGATTGAACGGGCCAAAGCCTATGAAGAAGCTGGCGCCGATGTGTTGTTTATTGAATCACCGGAGAGCATGGAAGAAATGAAAAGAATTACGGCAACTTTCTCTGTGCCGGTGCTGGCCAACATGGTTGAGGGTGGCCGGACGCCGCTGGTGCCTGTAACCGAATTGGCTGATATCGGGTATAAGATTGTCATTTACCCAACAGCTTCCACCTATACCCTGACTTTTGCCATAAACCGGTTAATGGAAAACCTGAAACAAACAGGGACTACGGCCGGGATGCTGGATCAAATGGTTACCTTTACCGAGTTTAATGAACTAATAGGCTTGCCGCAAATCAGAGAATTTGAAAATATATATGTAAAATAAAATGTTTGTGTTGCGTAAACGCCTGAGTGCCTTTGTTGCCTTGCGGCGTTTTCCGCATGTTATGATGGTTAAGTCTGAAATCTACGATAAAATAAGAGAGTGTTATCCGATAAATAGTAATAAGAGGGAGGCGATTGTTATGTCGGCGAATGATCAGGCCATTTTGGACAAACTGTTATTTGCTCTGCCGATTATCCAGCAGGCGCTGCAAAATGATGCGGGGGTAACGCTTACCGACCGGGAAAAATTTTTATTATACAAGCCAGGTCAAAAACTTGATCTTAAAGTGCCGCAGGACCAACCCATCAAAGTAGGCAGCGGTGTTTATCGCGCCATTCATGAAAAACGGCGGATTGCTATGCGGTTTGATAAAACTTTGTACGGACTGCCGTATACTTCGGTTGCGGTGCCTGTTTACAATGAAGACAAGGAAGTTATTGGCGCAGTCGCCATTACTCAACCGGTTGAACTGCAGGAATCAATGAAACAAATGGCCGGTGATCTGTTGGATAATGTCAACCTACTGGCAGCCACTACCGAAGAAATTTCGGCTCAGACGCAAGAAATTGCGGCCACCGGCCGGACCTTAGCCCAAGTGGCCAGTGAATCACAGGTACGGGTGCAAGAGACCGACCAGGTGCTGGGACTGATCAGAAGTGTGGCCAGTGAAACCAATCTGTTGGGGCTCAATGCGGCGATTGAGGCCGCACGGGTGGGAGAACAAGGCCGCGGGTTTGGCGTTGTGGCCGGAGAGATTCGTAAACTGGCAACAACGAGCGCCGATTCGGTCAAGAAAATCGAAACCATCATTGCTAACATTAAAACCGATGGTTCAACCATCTACACTCAGATCCATGATACCCAAGAGGCGATTAATCAAATTGCTGCGGCGGTAACCCAAGTGGCTGATACCATCCAGCAAGTAACTAAAATGGTTTCACAGTTGGACCAAATTGCTGAAACCTTGAATTGTCAAGATACAAACTAAAGGAGGGAGTGGGATTCCATGCGGGATAATAAAACTTCCCAGCCAGCGGCTGAGTATGATGCCAATGTTCATAAAACCATTCCCCGGTATCATTTGTTTCATGACGAGACTTTGGATTTGGTTAAGGTAGCAGTTCCGAGGCCTCAGTCCTGGCTTGACACCGGCTGCGGCACCGGGACGCTTATTGTCAAAGCAATCGAACAGTTTGAACACTTACGGTTTGTTGCCGCAGATCCGTCGGAAGGGATGCTGGATATTGCTGCCGGAAAACTGGCAAATAATGATATAACCTATGTTTTGTCAGGCAGTGAAGATTTACACTATCCTGACAGCTTTGATGTTGTCACCGCCATTATGGTTCATCATTATTTAAATGAAGAAGGCCGGAGAAAAGCCACTCAGAATTGTTTCCACATGCTTAAACCAGGCGGTATATATATTACATTTGAGACCATTAAACCTAATACGGAAAATGGAACGCAAATCGGCCTTAAGCGCTGGCGGAACGCCCAACTGCTGAGCGGTAAAAGTCCTGAGGCGGCGGATAAGCATATCAGCCGGTATGGGAGCGAACTTTTGCCGATTACCATTGCCGCCCATATGGAACTGTTAACAGAAACCGGATTTTCTACTGTGGAAATTTTTTGGGTCTCCGGTATGCAGGCCGGATTTTATGGGATAAAATAAAGGGTTTTGATGAAAAACAGCCGAATCTTCTTATATGAGGATTCGGCTGTTTAATATAGTAAGAATCTATGAACTACCAATTTTCAAGTAAACATACTTTTATTGATATTTTTAGGCATATTTTTACGGGAATTGCCTATCATCAGTTCCCATTGTTTTTTGTGTGAGATAATGAGCCAGGAAACGGGAGTGAGGTTATGTTTAATATAGTACGGTCGATTCCCAGATATGTGTGGCTGATTGCGCTGGGGCACGGTGTTACCGATTTGTCACCGGGAGCGTTGTATGTGGCGCTGCCTTTTTTAAAAGCCAAACTGGGTTTAACGTATGCGGAGGTCAGCGCCATTGTCTTGACGCAAAATATAACTGCTTCGCTTAGTCAGCCTTTTTTGGGTTATTACAGTGACCGAACGCCAAGGGCGTGGGTTATGTCTGCAGGATGCATGTTATGTGGTCTGGCGATGCTGGCATCACTGGTGGTGTCTAACTATTATCTGTTGTTGCTGTTCACTGCCCTCAGCGGTTTGGGCAATGCTGCGTTTCATCCTGAGGCGGCCAAGCTGGTAAACCGTCTGAGCGGTAAATCAGTTGGCAAAGGAGCCAGTTTATTTAGTGTCTGGGGCAGTATTGGTGTGGCAATCGGTTCTCTGTTTATGGCGTTTTTGCTTTCTGAGGGCGCCGGTTTATTTCTCTATATTGTCCCCTTTTTACTAAGCAGCGCCGGGCTTGTTTATGTAGCGGTCAGCCTGCCGCCAACGCCGGCGGTACATACTGACGGCTTGCGCAAACTGAAGGCATCGTTCAATTGGTCGGTATGTTCCCTGCTGGGAATGGTGGCTGCCAGAGCAACCGTTTCATCAGGTATTAGCGCTTTTGTGCCTCTATATTATGTATCTTACCTGCACGGGAGTGCATTGTATGCCAGTTCGCTGTTGACTGTATATATGGCTGCCGGCGCTTTCGGAACCATGCTGGGGGGAATCATGAGCGACAAATACGGCAGCAGGACCGTGATGATTTATTCTATTTTGCCGCTGTCATTGCTATTGTATTTATTCCGTTTTGCCGGCGGCATATTGCCGTTTATTATCTTGGCACTGGCCAGTATGCTGCTGTCGGCGACTTTTACCAGCAGTCTGGTACTTATACAAAAAATGATGCCAGGTAATATTGGCATGGCTTCAGGTCTTAACCTCGGTTTTAGTGTGGGCCTGGGAACCATGGGTGTGCTGGTTTTGGGCAAAATCGCCGACCTGTGGAGTATGCCGCTCATTTTTGATATACTGGCATTCTTGCCGGTAATTGCTTTTGTTTTGACTTTGTTTATCCGTGAGCCGGAAAGTAAAGAGGCATTGACGGGTTAAACGTGACGGGAACAGCAAAATGTGATATAGTAAAATATAATAGGTGCGGAAGAATTTCCGACTGCCTGGGCCGTTCCTGTTTTTGGATCAGCTGCCAGACCATGAATCTGATCCACAATATTTCCGTTTGAGTCAACAAGGGTCCAGAAATTGTGAGCAAACGGTGTATAGGGGATTTGAAAGCCCGTGCCTCGATACCCCATGGGTCTGCCTTGGATTGAGGAGTCATACTCACTTTTTCTTCCTTTCCCAAAAACTCGTGAATGGATTAAGTTATGATAGCGAAAACATCCTACAACTTTGCCATAGTTGTAGGATGTTTTTCTATAATACAATATTCCCGTTATACATGAGTATATGAAATAGGATCATCATTTGCTATTACTTTAATCCTAAACGCTTCATTTTGCGCCAAAGGGTGGAACGGTTAATGCCGAGTATTTTTGCTGCTTCTACATATTTTCCTTTGGCTAATGCTAGAGCGTTATTGATCTCTTCCAACTCGTTGGGCTTGGTACTGTTATGAATGGCATTGTACTGCTGGTTTTCATCTTCAAGCATGAGATTGATCATGGCAGCATCAATAATTTCATGTTTGTATACGGCAACAATACGTTCGATAATGTTTTTTAACTCCCGGATATTGCCTGGCCAGGGATATTGAGAAAGTGCTTCAATGGCTGAGGGAGACAGTTTTATAGAGTGTCTTGTAATGCCAGAGGGCTCGCTTAAAAAAAAGTGGGCCAGTTGTTTGATATCTTCTTTTCGGTCACGAAGCGGCGGGATTTTAAGCTGTAAAACATTTAAGCGGTAGTATAAATCTGACCGGAATTTGTTTTCATTCACCAGACTTTTTAAATTTTTATTGGTGGCGGCAATAACGCGGACGTCAACCGGAATAATTCGGTCACTTCCTAAACGCATGACCTTCTTTTCCTGCAATACCCGTAAAAGTTTGCCCTGAGTAATATAGTCCATCTCGGCAATTTCATCAAGAAAAATTGTGCCGCCATGGGCTACTTCGAAAAGTCCGGGTTTTCCCTTGTGATTGGCCCCGGTAAAAGCGCCTCCCACGTAGCCAAAGAGTTCACTTTCCAGTATTTGACTGGGGAGGGCGGCACAGTTGATTGCCACAAAAGGACCTTGACGGCGCTGGCTATAGTTATGAATACTCTGCGCGAATACTTCTTTGCCGCTGCCGGTTTCACCGGTAATGAGAATAGACGATTCAGTTATGGAAAATTTTTTAGCAATTTCTATGGGCTGTCTTATTGCCTCGCTAGTACCTATGATGTCGTTAAAGCAAAAGTTTGCTACATGCCCGGAAGCATAAATACTCCGTCTGACTCTAGCCTCCATTTGCTGGATTTGCGTTACATCTTGAAAGGTAACAACAGCTCCGACAATATTACTGTTAACGCGGATGGGAACTTTATTACAGAGAACATCAACTCCGTTAATGGTGAGAATTTGTCCTAAATCATCTTCGCCCAGGCTGATAACTTTTTCAAGGTTGAGTTCCGGCCAAATTTGGGCAATCTTTTTACCAACTGCCTGAGCGTTATTAATACCTGTTATCTGTTCGGCAATGGGGTTAAAGACGGTGACACAATACTGGTTATCGACAGCGATGATTCCTCCATAGGCATAATCGAGGACGGCCCGAAATAGACTGGTTTTGGTTTTTTCTAAATTCCGCGCATAGGCAATCCGTTTTGCTTCCAGAGCTGCCTGGAGGATACCTTCTGCACCGCTGTCAATGAGTTCGAACGGATAATTATGTTGTTGGGCGGCCTTACCGGTAATGAACCCGCCAATAACAACATCTACGCCGTCTTGGAAAGCCCGGACAACTTGAGTTTCTGCCTCTGATTCTTCGTTAATAGGATAAAGGTGAATGTCTACTCCCAAAATGGAGCTCAGACAGTCAATTCCCTGGAGCATAGCAGGAAACGACACGGCGCCGATACGACGACCATGCCGCTTGGCTCTTTCAACACACCGGATTATATCGAAGCCTGTAATCGGGACTTCAACAATAGTTACCGGGATTCCGGCATTCCTTATGGCTGATGCCGTTCCGCCCCGGGTAATAATGATTTCAGTTCCTGTGGCCACGAGTGAAGAGGCAATGATTACTCCTTCGCTCAGTAACCCCTTGACGACAGTTATGTCACGATGGTGAGTTTTAAATGAGGCATGAGCCTTGTCCAGCATACTGTTATCTGGAGCCAGAAATGTGATGAGCGACATACAATGCCTCCTTTCCTTCTGCAACGAGTGCAACGGTTCCTTTTGATTATAAACAGTAACTACATAGATTGCAATAAGCGGCTTGGTTGCCAAGATAAGAACAATTAACCAGGCAACTGAAGTTTGGTTTTAGGTGAAATGTTGTCAAAATTATGTAAAATGCAACTTAATGCAACGCTAGTGGGGGATGCTGAAACGAATTTAGTTGCACTTTCAAAAGCCGAGTAGCTCTAATCCTTGAAACAACCGGCGGTTTCTAATTGGCATAGTTTTTGCTAGATTAATAAAAATAAGGAGGGGAGGTGAGTAAGGGTTCCACGGAGATTAAAATTAGGTTATACACCGGCTTTGAGTGATTTAATCATCAGCTCGGCAACGCCTTCCAACACCGCCCGTGCCGGTGGAATTCTTTTTCCGGTTGTAAGGAGCCTGTCTTCTGCCTTCAACTCGGAACCGGAGGCATCTTCGAGGCGAGTGGGTGCTTACTTACTTCCCAATATACCAAATTTGATGCGACCGTTGTGGCCATGCTGGCGGTTTCTGTCATATATAAATGAAAAATATAGTTTGTAGGAGGAAATTTACTATGCACGCAATTGAAAAACTTCTTGCCCAAAAAGCAGGAAAAGAATCTGTTTCAACAGGTGAAATTGTAAATTGTACCGTTGATCTTGCCGGCATCAATGACCTGTATTTGCAAACAGTGCGTTCCTTTTTTGAAATGGGCGGCACTAAAGTACATGATCCCAGTAAAGTTATCATGTTTCTCGACCACTATGCACCGGCGTCTACTATCGTACAAGCGGACAATCAAAAGCAGTTCCGTGAATTCTGCTGGGACCAGGGCATTGATTTGTTGATGGATATCAACGAAGGGGTATGTCATCAAGTATTGGCAGACCGCGGATTGTCCCATCCGGGAGAGATTATTGTTGTCACAGATTCACATACGACAACACATGGGGCGTTTGGTGCTTTTGGAACAGGTGTAGGAGCGACCGATTTAGCCACTATTTTGATTACCGGCAAGTTGTGGTTCCGGGTACCCGAAATTATCCGCATCAACTTTGAAGGCGAGTTACCGAAAGGTGTTTATGCAAAAGATATCATCCTGCATGTAATTGGGGAACTAGGAGCTGATTACGCGGTTTACAAAGCGGTGGAATTTACCGGATTCACTCTTAAACAGTTAAGCATATCTGAGCGTATGGCTTTATGCAATATGACGACCGAGATGGGTGCGAAAACCAGTTATATTCAGCCTGACGAAATTACAATGGAATTCTTGAAGAAAAAAGTAACCCGCAATTATGAAATTTTTACGACAGATCCGGGATATCAGTATGCGGCTGAACATACTTTTGACGTATCTAATCTTAAACCGCAACTGGCAGCCCCGTTCAGCGTGGACAATGTATCAGATGTTACTGCCTTCACTGGAAGAAAAATTGACCAAGCCTACCTTGGTTCATGTACTGGCGGACGTGTGGAAGATTTGGCTGTAGCGGCCAAAATCTTAGCAGGTAAAAAAATAAGCAAGCGCACTCGCTTTGTGGTTGTACCTGCTTCCCGGGGTGTTTTCCTGGAAGCAATGGCCAAGGGATATGTTCAAACTCTCGTTGAAGCCGGCGCTACCTTTGTTACACCCGGTTGCGCAGCTTGTCTGGGAACTCATCAAGGCATGCTGGCTTCAGGAGAAACCTGCATTACATCCACAAATCGGAACTTTCCGGGACGGATGGGCCATACCAAAGGGGAAATTTTCCTTGGGTCACCAGCCGCTGTGGCGGCTGCCGCACTAGAGGGTAAAATTGTTGATCCTTCCCAATATATTGACTAAGGAGTGTTGCATGATGGAAAAAGTAGCTAGAGGCAAGGCTTTTGTATTTGCTGAGAATATTGATACAGATCAAATATATCCGGGACGTTTCGTAGAGTTAACAGATATTGAAGATGTTGCCAAACATGCCATGGAAGGGGCAGATCCCAACTTTGTAAAAGAGTTTAAAAAAGGTGATATCATCGTGGCCGCTACCAATTTCGGTTGCGGGTCCAGCCGCGAGCATGCTGCCATTACTTTAAAAGCAGTTGGGGTGGGTGCCATTGTGGCGGAGTCCTTTGGCCGCATCTTTTACCGGAATGCAATTAATATCGGTGTACCGGTATTGGTCTGCCCCGGAATCGGCAAGTTGATTAAGAGCGGCGATATCTTAACCGTTGATATCGAATCCGGAAAAATTTGCAATGAAACAACCGGTGTAGTGGCCCAAGCCCAGCCGATGTCTGAATATGTAATGAATATCCTGGCAAGCGGCGGTATTAAACCCATGATTAAGAAACAATTACAATCCGTGAATAAGTAGCCACAAACAACACGCCTAGAAAAAAATCTTTATTGGATACTATATAAATAAGCGGCCTGATACTTTAGGCCGCTTATTTATGAAACTATAACCATTTTCCGTTTAGTCAGTCTGGTGATAAAAAAGTGGTCAAATCGTACCCGCCTGTACTATCGTTGATAAAGCCAAGACGTGTAGAATGTTAATCTTGCGTTTGTTTAGTCTTGTTTACTGTGTTTTTGTCTCTATGTTCATTACGGCGGTGGTCGGGTTGATCGGGAATAGAGTCTGCCAGACTGACAATTCCTTGATGTTCATTGCTGTTTGGCCACAGAGCCTTATAATCATAGGATCCGGGAATGTCCTGCGGCGAATCGGAACTCCCCCAGCGCAATACGGCTTGCAGGGCGTCTTCACCATCAAAACCAGCATAATCTGATTCCACCGTATCCAAGAATGTACGGTGAAACGGGGGTGCCAAGACTTCTTCTTCAAGCGGTCTGGGGGTTGAATCGGTGACATCAACTTTTTGCTGGCAATTAATGCAGCGTGTAGCCCAGGGAGTAGCTTCCAAACGTTCCAGCGATATTGGTTGGCCGCAATCATCGCATATCCCGTATGTTCCTTGATCTAATTTGTTTAAGGCGGCTTCTACTTCCTCCAAAAGAACATGCTCATTATCTCTAAGCGCTACATCCTTACTGCGTTCAAACAGCTCGTCGCCTAAGTCTGCAGGATGGTTATCATATGCTGATAATTCACCCACAGAATCTGACATGGTGTCACCTATTCCCGTTTCTTCAATCCGGCTAATCATATCAACAAGTCCGTCTTTTTTTTCTAAAAGCGTCTGCCTGAACCGCTCAACAATTGCCTTGTCAAAACCGGCTGCTTGCAAAAATATCTCCGCCTTTCCTGTTTTTGATAGCATGTGTCTTTCGGAGTACTTTTATAATGGCTATTATCGGATGTGAAGTATTTGCCATTGTGCAAGCCGGTGTTTTTGAGGGCAGCAGCTCAGGTTTCGCCCATCACTTGTCCGGTATGGGTCAGGTCATATCCGCCCATACCTGATATCTGGTCGCGAAACGATGTTGATTTCAGGATGGAAAGTAATGCCTGGAAATGCGGTTTACTCTCATCCTCTTTGCGGATGACCAAATCATACCTTTCTTTTTGCAAGGGAATAAAATCAATGTTGGCGACCTGAAGGGCCGCTTTTTCAATACCGACGCCAACGTCGGCTTCACCTCTGGCTACAGTGCTGGCAACTGCCAAGTGACTGGTTTCTTCATTGGCATAGCCATTGATCAAAGAAAAATCAATGTTTAACTTTCGTAGTTGTTCATCTAGCAACACCCTGGCGCCAGACCCGCGTTCACGGTTTACCAACCGTAGATTGGTCTTGGTCAAATCACGCCAGGTGTTAATGTTCTTGGGATTTCCCTTGGCCACATAGAATCCGGCGGTCCGGTATACCAAGTTGACGATTACGGCATGGTGGCCCGGCAACAAGCGGCGGACATACGGAACATTATAAGCATCTGTTTCACTGTCCCAAAGATGGGAGGTGGCTACATTGGCATTGCCGCGATACAAAGCAAGCAGCCCGTCCATACTGCCGACATAGTTGCGGAGAACGCTGACATGGGGCAGCACTTTCTCCAGATGCCTGGTAAGTATGTCAAGAACGGTGTCCTGACCGCAGATGATAAACCCGGCAGGCTGGGCGACAGGCTTGTCTGTTTCTAGCGCGCCTGGTTGCCGGGCCGGACAGGCTCCTTTTGATTTATGAATATACGCATCAAGGTCCTGCGCCTCGACGCGGACTTTGCGGCCGATATGATAAGCGGCTAAATCACCGCGCTTAATCATTTCATACACTGTGAACCGGGATATTTTTAATATTTTTGCAACCTCTTCCGGTGTATAGGAAGTACTTTCGCTCATAATTCCTCCGTAATTTTTTTAGATGATATAAAAAATCCTCTTGCCAATATCATACTACGAATACTATAATAACACCATAAGGTAATTGTTCTGTTATGTTTGGTTTTGTTGAGGGCAGTCTGATAGAGAACGTTAAATGACAGCATTTAAAGGCGTAAGTATAATATGATTTAGAACAAAGGTGTTCAACTAACTTGGTTATGTTTGGTCGTGTTAGTTGATTTTTTGTTTTTATTGATTGATGAAAGGGGGTTTAGCCGTTTATCCTGTGCTATCTGTGTTGTTATTTTGGGTTAAGGAGGAAACAGTATGAATAAGAACAGCGGTTTGCTGCTAGCCATTGTTTTGCTGGTCACCCTGCTTGCCACCGGCTGCAGCAGTACAAACCAGGCGCCTCAGGCACCCTCTGCGGCCGCACAGCCGCCGGTGGATCTTACTATATCTGCAGCTGTCAGCCTTAAGGATGCGCTGGCCGAGATTCAGAGTACATATCAGGCCAAAAATCCTAATGTCAGGCTGGTGTACAACCTTGGCGCTTCGGGGTCGCTCCAAAAACAGATTGAACAAGGGGCTCCGGCGGATATTTTTATCTCTGCTTCCCCCAAGCAAATGGACGAGCTTGAAGCCAAAAACCTTATAAACAAGGCAACTCGTAAAAACCTGGTGGAGAACAAGCTGGTTGTGGTGGTACCCAAGGAATCGAAGGTGGAGATAGCCACGTTTGCGGATTTGGCAAAAAACAATGTGCAAAAGCTGGCATTAGGTGAACCCGCCAGTGTTCCTGCAGGGCAGTACGCCCAGGAAGCCATGAAAAAGCTTAACATCTGGGATAAAGCAAAAGATAAGATTGTTTTTGCGAAAGATGTCCGCACGGTGCTTGCCTATGTTGAAACAGGCAATGTCGATGCCGGTATAGTATATAAAACCGACGCTTTGTCCAGCGAGAAGGTCAAAATAGCAGCCACAGCTCCTGAAGGCTCCCATAAGCCGGTAGTCTATCCGGCAGCAGTATTGTCCGGTGCAAAACAGTCGAAAGCAGCCGAGGATTTCCTGGCTTATCTTTATAGTGCAGAAAGTAAAGCTATTTTCGAAAAACATGGTTTTTCTATGAATAAATAAGTTGAGCGAAATATAATGATCCCGGTCTTCAGGACGAGTCCGCCAGGATTCCTGTTAGGCTCAGGTGTGTAACAAAGGTGGAACATGCATGATTGAATGGCAGCCGGTTATTCTTTCTATTAAAGTGGCACTGATGTCGCTGGCGATCGTATCAATATTTGGCATATCTATCGCTTATGTGATGAGGCGTACGGAGTTTCCCGGGAAAGCGGCGGTTGAGGCGCTTTTTACCATGCCGCTGGTATTGCCGCCGGTTGTTACCGGTTTTTTGCTCCTCATCCTGATTGGTAAGCAAGGCCCGATAGGGCGTTTGCTGAGCGAAACACTCCATACGCAAGTTATCTTTACGCCATATGCAGCCATTCTTGCCGGATCAGTTGTATCCTTTCCCCTGATGTATCAAAGCACGAAAGCTGCTTTTCAGGGAGTGGACGCAAATCTTGAGGATGCGGCGAGAACGCTTGGGGCTAATGAATGGAGGGTGTTCTGGACAGTTACCGTACCCTTGTCCTGGCCAGGTTTGGTAGCCGGTTTGGTACTCTCTTTTGCCCGGGCGCTCGGCGAATTCGGTGCGACAATTATGGTCGCGGGAAATATTCCGGGTAAGACCCAGACCATTCCGCTTGCCATCTATTTTGCGGCAGAGTCTAATGACCTGACCTTGGCCGGGGTTTATGTACTGATTATCAGCGCGATAACTTTCATGGTAATTTTCGGTTTGAACATTTGGGATAAGTCACGAGGCAGAACATTGTCCAACAGGGGGTTGTTCTAAATGCTTTATGTAGATATTAAGAAAAACCTGCCGGACTTTACATTGGATGTCCGGTTTTCCGTTGATAACAATATTGTAGTATTGTTTGGCCCTTCCGGTTGCGGAAAGACTACGACATTGCGCTGTATCGCCGGATTAACCAAACCGGATGAGGGTATGATTACCAATAAGGGGACAACTTTTTTTTCCTCAAAAGCAAAAACTTTTGTTCCGCCCAGTTACCGCCGGGTTGGCTATATGTTTCAGGAATTTGCCTTATTTCCGCATATGAATGTGCGGAGAAATATTTGGTATGGTGTCAAACAACGTGGGAGAAAAGCGGAGGAACTTTACGAGAAGCTTGTTGATTTGCTTAAAATTGGGCATTTAGCCGACCGGTTTATTGACCGGTTGTCAGGCGGGGAAAAACAAAGAGTGGCCCTTGCCCGCGCCTTGATGGCCGAGCCGGATATTCTGCTTCTGGATGAACCGTTATCGGCTCTTGATAATGCCACTCGCTTGGATTTGCAGACAGAACTTAAACGAATGCAACAATTGTGGAACATTCCATTTATTCTTGTTACTCATGACCCGGGTGAGGCCAAGGTTTTGGGAGACCAAGTGTTTTGCATGGAGAAGGGAAGACAAGTGCCGGTGTCTATGACACCGCAGTGTGTCCTGCAAAATGCCGTTTTGCAGGTAGAACGCAATATTTGTGTCTAAAAAAGAACAATTTTTTTACTACTGCCAATTCCGGGTAAAAAACGAAGGTCTGATAACTTGATTGTGATTATGGCTTTGGCTGGCTAGAATTTGAGCCGGCTTGGCCTTTCAGTTCTTCAACAAAATAATCAGCCGGATCTTTGGATGGCGGCAAATTGAACGCGGCCTCCATAATCTTTCTCGCAATTGGTGCAGCAGAATCCGAACCGTATCCGCCCTGTTCAACGATTACGGCCACAGCTACTGTCGGATTGTCGTAGGGGCCATAAGCGACAAACCACCCGTGATCGTCGCCGTGCGGGTTCTCTGCCGTACTCGTTTTTCCGGCAATCGGTACGGGAAACCCTTCAAAGATATATCCTGCTGTGCCTGATGGTGCAGTAACTTCACGTAACCCAGAGCGTATCGCATCAAGATTTTTGTCAGATATCTTAATAGTACCTAATTCTTCAGGACCGAAGGTTTTTACTGTTTCTCCGTCAGGCGAAACAATTTTACTTACTAGATACGGGCGGTAACGATGCCCGCCATTGGCAACCTGGCTTATCAGCGAGGCCATTTGTAACGGCGTAACCAACTGGAATCCCTGACCTATGGCGGCATCAAATGTCTCCGACAGATACCATTCTTCTCCATAAACGTTTTCTTTGTACTTTCGATTGGCAACTAAACCTTCGTTCTCACCCGGCAAGTTTATGCCGGTAGGCGCCCCTAAGCCGAAGGCCCGGGCCCACTTCTCCAAGTTGTCGATACCCAGGCGGTTACCAAGTTCGTAGAAGTATACGTTGTCTGATTTTGCCAGCGCTACTTTAAAATCAATCCAGCCTAATGCCATGCCATGCGCATTACTTTTCGGTATGATCCAGTGTGTGCCGGTATCGTAAATTTTTTCCTCCGGAGTTACTTTACCCAGCTCTAGCGCTGCCGCACCTGTAACTATTTTAAACGCGGAACCAGGGGGATACTCGGCATTGATGGTTCTATTCTGCATGGGATTGAAAGGATTATCATTAATTAACTTCCAGTCCTTAGCTGAAATTCCGCCGTTAAACAAATTGGGATTAAACGCCGGACGGCTTACCAATGCTAAAATTTCTCCTGTCTGAGGGTTCATTACCACGGCCGCTGCCGCCTTTGCATTGGGATTGCCTAACTTTTGTTGCAGGTAGAGCAGACGGTCATCAATCGCTTTTTCAGCGGCTTTCTGGATCTTTGCATCTATGGTCAACACCAAACTATTTCCCAGCACCGGCTCCTTTTTTCCGAGCATTTGAACAGGCTTACCGGTAACGTCGACTTCTACCTGGCTTCCGCCATTTACTCCACGAAGTTCTTTATCATAGACCTTTTCGAGCCCAAACTTGCCGACGATATCGCCAACTTTGTAGCCTTCAGTTTTCTTTTTTTCTAACTCGGTATCACTGATTTCACCAACATAGCCAAAGAGATGGGCGCCCATTTCATTATTTATATAGTTTCTAACTGCTTGGACCTCTATGACAACTCCCGGAAGTTCATTGCGACGTTCCTCAATCTTGGTTATGATTTCCGGGCCAACATCATTCTTTATCCGTATCGGTTCAAGCGGGTTATCTTGCTGTGCTATCTTCTTCCGGATATCATCCGGATTTATACCTAGGATACCAGCAAGTCTAATAAGTACGTCGTCCGCTATTGGCCCGGAAATCGGGACCAAAGATACAGTAAACCCCGGACGGCTTGTAACAAGCAACACTCCATTGCGATCATAAAAAGCACCGCGAGGGGCTGTAATAGGCATTAGCCGAATTCTGTTTTTGTCGGCCAGGACTGCAAACTCTTGTCCGTGAACTATCTGCAAAAATGCCATTCTGCTTATTAGGGCAACAAAAATTAGGATGACTATATATATTAGAACGTCAATCCGGTGCTTAGAATGACTCTTTACCATTTTACCCCTCTCTTCTACAATAAAAAAACACCAACTTCGCTGAAGATGGCACGAAACACCGCAACCAATATGCCCTCTTGATAGTTCTGAACATCAGTCATCTTTAGTCTACCAAAAGATAAAAACAGCTTCAATGAACAGATTTTAACAATAAGGACATAAAAAAACAGCCGGATTTTTCAGGCTGTTTTTTGTGTACGGTTTCTCGCGGACTCACCGGGGACCATTCTTTTGAGTCTTACTCTTCCGGTAGAAAATTTCCTATTACAAAAAAGGTGGCGCGGGCTTTGAGTATCAGGTTATTCATAGAGTCTACAATGTCTGTTTCGGCCACCATAGTGTGAGTACCGTTGTGAACGACTCTGCCCACAGCACTGATGGTTTCCCGGGGTTTGGCAGACCGGATAAAGTTCATGTTCATATCTAACGTCAATACTTTTTTGCCGGTTGTTGCACACGCTACTCCCATAGCCGTATCAGCCAAGGATGCCAGGGCACCGCCGTGGGCCACATTGTATAAATTAGTATGTTTGGCATTAACTACCGGCATTGTCAATTTTGCCGCGCCTTCTTGTAGTTCGACAATCTTTATCTGCAGTAAATCCACAAAAGGATTTTGGTTATAGATTTCATATAAATGATCTTTTAAAAATTCATTTGCCATGGTTTGCCTCCTGAAAAATAATAATACTATTGTACCACAATCACAAATTTTGAATATATTGTGGTCTGCGTAATACATCTGTTGCAATTTATATCAACAGTAATTGACGGGAATACGGGTTACTAATATTTACGGTTGCGTTATTACTATGTGGTATGACTACCAATTCGGCGGCCATGGTTATTTTCGTATCATGCAAGGCTAACCACCGGGCATAAACAAAGCCGCTATTTATCTGCAAAGACAAATAGTGGCTTTGTTTTATGACAGGACTTATTAAATATAGAAGATATTACAGTTTCTTCTGTAATACGATCAAGTTTGTATGTTGCCATTTCATCTTGTCATAAAAAAGTAAACCTCCTGCATTATGGCGGTCGGCAAATAAATCCAAGCGTTTGGCCCCCTGGGATGCAGCCCATTTTTCCAACTCAGTCAATAACTGCCTGCCTAAACCACAGCCCCGATAGTTCTCGGCAATGACAACATCCTCCACTAAAGCCTTCCAACCGCCTTCGGCGGTGGATATGACCAACTGCGCAGAACACATGCCGATTACTTGCTGATTGTGCTCGGCAACAAGCAGGCAGCGGTTAGTGTCTTCCGGCAATAGCATTTCCAAGCCGCGGCGTTGTTTGGTTTCGTCAACACAAAAATCTTCCTCGATAGAAAAGAGGAGCCTTAAGAGTTTAATCATCGAATCAACGTCTTCTGGTCGTGCTTTTCTGACAGTAAAGTTTGAAATCAATCCAATCCCCTCCCTAACAGCTGCCAATATATTCCATTTTAACATAAAAGTAATTCCCCGTACCATCGGTTGGTAAGCAATTGCTGCGTTCATTGGAGGTTTCATTGTAATGGAAGTGAAGGGGGTAGAATCCTGGCCAGCTTTTCCGTTGCGATAAGGGTGGGTGAGCGGATTCCGCTGCCGTTGTTTAGAATGCGAATATATACGTGATAAAACCTAACGCAATTACGAATCCGCCTACATACCTAAGTGTTAGGTTAAGTATTTCGCCCTCTTTACCTATTAGATTGGTTGCTGTCGTAGCTATAGCGATACTTTGCGGGGAAATCAGTTTCCCGACGCAGGCGCCGCTGGTGTTAGCGGCGGCGATCCAGCTGGGATTGGCGCCGATTTGGAGGGCAGTTTGTTTTTGGAGTAACCCAAATAAGACATTTGCACTGGTATCACTGCCGGTAATAAATGTACCCAAAGCACCAATCAGTGGTGCAAAAATAGGATAAAACGCACCGGTTGAACCTGCTAACGCGGCGGCAATCGCTCCGACCATTCCGCTGTACCCTAAGATTTTTGCCATGCTAACAATGGTTATTACTGTTAAAATTGTTTTTTGTAACTGAAAAAGGGTATTTCTAAAAGTCTTTGTGAGATCACGAAGTGACATACCCTGAATGAGACCGCCAAGAATTGCCGAAACCATAATTAAAGTTCCGGGTGTCAGGATCCAGTCAATGTATAGCGGTTTTCCCCCCGGCCCATTATATATGTATACAACGCTTTGTGCCTGACTGGCCGCTTGGTGGATAGCAGGAACCAGTTTGCTTGTACCTAAAACAAGAACCAGTAACAGTATATAAGGTGCCCAGGCGATGAGCTGGCTCTTAAAATTTCCTGTTGTGTCAACATTTTTAGTTTTTTGTTGACTTTCATGGGGAAATCGCCATTCCTGCTTCGGCGGAGAAATTTTTGCGCTTGCGATAATAGCCGCAAATGAGACAACAGAGCCGACGATGGCTGGTAGTTCCGGACCAATGTATTTGGCAACCAAAAATTGAGAAACACCGAAGCTAAGCCCGGCTATTAAGGTGGTTAGCAAAACTCCTTTAAAGCCAGCGAAACTTTTGGTAACCGAAAATACGATCAGGAACGGGACCAAAAGAACAAAAGGCGTAAGTTGTACTACTACGTCCAGTGAAAGAGCCGTGATGGGAAGTTCCGTTATTGTTGCCAGGGTAGTAACAGGGATGCCGATTACTCCAAAGGCAACAGCCACTGTATTAGCGATTAAACAAATAATTGCTGCGGAAAAAGCATCAAATTTTAAAGCAATGAGAAGTGACGCGGGAATGGCCACTGCGGTGCCAAAGCCGGCCGCTGATTCCAAAAATCCGCCGAAGCCCCAGGCAATAGCCAGTGCTTGAATCCTACGGTCCCCGGATAAGTTGGACATTAAATTTTTTATTCGATCCATCGCCCCGGTGTTTAAAGAAATATTGTAGGTAAAAAATGCCGACACAATTACCCATATAATGGGGATGAGCGCTAAACTTCCTCCTTCTAAAGCGGCTTGAAGGACAAGCATGTAAGGCATTTTCCAAACCGCAGCCGCAATGACCAGACTGAGTAATAAACCGGCCCCACACGCTTTGTATGCAGGCATCTTAAAAAAACCTAGACTAACGAGCAACCACACTATGGGTATCAGTGCAATAACTGTTGACAGGGAATTTTGGGCTGCTGAAGTGTAAGACAAATCATATCCCATAAAGTTCGTGACTCCTTTGCTGCGCAATCATTAATGTTCATAAATTTAAGTATATTTATGTTCGGAAGGGGTGTCAATGCCGAAGTGCTAACATGGCTTTTTTATTATCTCAGGGGCAGGAATCTTATGGTAAGCTGAAGAATGAATATAAATTCCAGGCAAAATACTCAATAAGAAAATTTATTTCTGCAGATGAAAGGAGCAAAGAAAATGCGAATTGAAAAAGAAAATTCGCTGTTGCTGGTGGTTGATATCCAGGAAAAACTGTTTCCCCATATTGAAAACCATGAAATATTGGCGCAAAAGACGGTGACATTGCTGGAAGGCCTGAAAGCCCTCAACATTCCCGCGCTGGCGGCCCGGCAATATCCCCGGGGCCTTGGCGATACCATTGAAATACTGCGTCCTTACTTTACCGGATACTGGGATAAAATGACCTTCAGTTGCTGTGGTGACGAGGCGCTGGTTGCGCAATTGCGCGGGACAAATAAGAAAAATATTATTCTTGCCGGTATTGAAGCACATATTTGTGTGCTCCAAACGGTGATTGACCTGAAGGCTCTCGGGTTTTTGCCGGTTGTGGTAACAGACGCTGTCGGCTCCCGTAAACGCCACGATTACGACACCGCTTTGCGGCGGATGGAGTTTGAGGGCGCTGTCCTTACGACCGTGGAATCCATTCTGTTTGAGCTTTGCCGCGAGGCCGGATCGGATGCTTTTAAGGCTATATCCCGGCTGGTGAAATAGGGCATACCGAACTCTGCGCCGCTGCTAAAAATAACGGAATCTACATAAAAAGACTTGGCGCAAGCCAAGTCTCAAGTCTTTTTTCGGAATCTTTATTGATACATGCGTCAGGTTAATTGCTAGAGAGAAGAGTTACGATGCTGGTTGTATCGCTGGCGGCCTTCTTTAAAGCGTAACCGTTCGGTTTCATTTGTTAGCTCTAAACCTGGTACAGGGGTTGGACGTTGGTTTTCATCCAAAGCAATCATAACAAAAAATGCCGACAGTGCTGGTTTTGTGGCCGATAAGCCTTCCAGATACAGATTAACCTCCACTTCCATCGATGTTCTTCCTACATGGGTAAGAAAGGCATGGCAAGAAATAACCGTACCTACTTGAATCGGATTCAAGAATACCATTTCGTCAACGCGGACTGCTGTTACATCAGTGCCGGCATGTCGGGAGGCAACTTTGTGAGCGGCATTATACATCAGTTGCATAATTTCCCCGGCGTAGACGCGCCCGGCCGGATGTGAATGACTGGCACTCATAAGCTTTGAGAAGTGGATTTGGGAATGTGCTATAGTATGTTTCACACTAACTCACCTCTTAGCAATTAATTCACTAGAATTACTACTTCGATGTCATCTCAGTTATTTGTTTATATTGTAGTCGAAAGGATGGCTGTTGATGTGCTTTATCAGCATATCGTCGGCGATCATTGCTTTTTTTCTATTGATTTTGGCGGTGGATTGGCGATATTTCCGGGATTGGGTTGTTGTTTTTTATTTAAAGGTGTTATTGATTTCATTTGGGGGAGCCCGGTTATCGAATTGAGATTGCTGGAAGTAAGATATGGTAATAGCTATCTATTTATTCAGATTTTGGACAGGCGGTAGGTTGTTTAACTTGTTCAAACTCATTTGCATAATTCAGTCCCCATTGGCACAAAGTGGCTAAAATGGGAAGCAGGCTTTTGCCGGCTTGGGTGAGAGAATACTCTACTTTCGGCGGTATTTGAGTATAGATGAACCGGTTAACTAATCCGTTCTCCTCTAACTCCCTGAGCTGTTGCGTCAGCATCTTTTGGGTAATCTGCGGCATTGTTTTCTTCAACTCGCTAAACCGCAAAGTATTTTCACCCAAATGCCAGAGAATCAGCGATTTCCATTTACCGCCAATGAGGTCCAAGGTTAATTCCATTGAGCATTGATATTCGGTGTTTCTAAATTTGATCATTGAGCATCGCTCCTTATATTTTGGTTAAAGCGGGCTAAATCAATGGTATATAAAAGAATACTATAACACAAAAAAGTGCGTACTTGCGATGAGTATGATTATTGTCTATTATTATAGCAGAAAAATCAATTTCTGAGAACATAGGCTGTCCCCGGATGGTGTGTTACACTTGAACCGTGTCTGGTTCAAGCCCGTTATCCATGCTTTAGTTTTACAGTATTGGTGAGATTTATAAAAGGAGAGTGCAATTATGACAGCTAATAACGTTATACAAACCATCAAAAACCGCAGGAGTATTCGCACTTACCAAGAAGAGCAAATCAAAGAAGCCGAGTTGCAGGCGATACTTGAAGCCGGTATTTATGCTCCGACTGGCCACAATGATCAGCCGTGGCATTTTACTGTCATTCGTAACAAGGAATTCATAAACCATATGAGTGAAAAAACTAAGGAAGTCATGAAAACCAGCCCCATTGGCTGGGTGGTCAAAATAGCAAACAGCGACCGCCATATTTTTTATAACGCGCCGACCGTTATTGTGGTGTCAGGCCGTAAAAATGCATATTCTCCCTTAACAGATTGTTCTGCCGCCATTCAAAACATGTTGGTTGCCGCCGAAAGTATGAATATTGGTTCGGTTTGGATCGGCTTGATTGATCATCTGTTCACGCTGGAGGACGAAGTAAAGAAATTCGAACTCCCGGAAGGTTATCAACCCTACTACGCCGTTTGCCTGGGATACAAAAAGGATCAATCGCCGGTACCGGCTCCCAAAAGAAACATGGATGTAATCAATTTTATCGACTAATTCTGTTTAGGTTGGTACGGCTTGAGGGTCAACAGCTAAGGTTTGTTGGCCCTTTAAATATTTTTAGCGTTGACGACATCATTAATGCCCTGATATAATGACAACAATTGGATATAGTATGTGGTTAAGGTGCCTCCAGTTTAATGGAGGATAATAGGGAAGTCTAAGGCATAGTGTTATATGCTGATGCTGATAGCGCGGTCCCGCCACTGTACCGGGGAAGAGTTTACAGCGCCACTCGCAAGGGGAAGGGGTAAAGTTATCGATGAGCCGGGAGCCAGGAGACCTGCCTTTTCCATTATTACAAGCCTTCGAGGACAGGCGGGGTAATACTTTAAAGGTGATTAGACTGGCTTTTTTGGTGTTATTCGCAAAAAGGCCTTTTTTATTTGTGGATACTACAGTGTCATCTTTAGGATAACGGGGGGTTACTATGAGTATATTGCAAGAAACGCTATCAAAAATTAGTCCTTTGGATACTGTTGCAATGGAGCGAGTGCAGACGCGGCTGGATAGCCTGACCAAACCAATCGGCAGTCTTGGCCGGTTGGAAAGTATGGTACGGCAGTATGCCGGAATAACAGGGCAAACACAGCCCCGGATACCTCGTACCTGCATAGTTATAACTTCTGCTGATCATGGGGTTGCCAAGCACGGAATCAGTGCTTATCCGGTAGAAACAACCTTGCAAATGACCGCTAACTATCTTGTTGCAAAAGGCGGCAGCGCCAACGCATTCGCTAATTTTTGCGGTGGTGATGTGGTCGTGGCAGATATGGGAGTGGCAGGTGATTTATCCGGTATCGCAGGGCTGTGGCACCGGAAAATTGCCTATGGCACGCAAGATTTTACCCAAGGGCCGGCCATGACTCGCGAACAGGCCATACAGGCGATTGAAACAGGAATTGAGATTGTGAGCGACCGGGTTCAACATGGATATCAATGTTTTTGCCTTGGCGAAATGGGGATTGGCAATACTACAGCCAGTGCCGCAATTGTTGTTGCTTTTACCGGACTTGATCCTGGACAAGTTACCGGGCGCGGCACCGGAATATCTGATAGCCGGATGAAAGTGAAGATTGACGCTGTTCGTAAGGCAACCGAAGTGAATAAACCTGATCCTCAGGATGGAATTGATGTGCTGGCTAAAGTAGGCGGTTTTGAGATTGGCGCTTTAGCAGGTGTTGTTCTGGGAGCGGCAGCAAACCGGTGTGCCGTTGTTATTGATGGCCTTAACACTACTGCGGCAGCATTAATCGCCCATGCTATCTCGCCAATGAGCAAAGATTATATGTTCGCTTCTCATTTATCAGGCGAGCCTGGCCACATTGTCGCTTTAAAACTACTGGGCCTGGAGGCTTGCGTCGATATGGGGGTACGTCTTGGTGAAGCCATCGGGGCTTCGGTAGTTGTAGATATGTTAAGTGTTTCCATCAAAATGTTAAATAATATGGCAACTTTTGAGAAAGCCGGGGTTTCCCAACAGATGTAGTCATTAAATTGTTACAGGAGGATATACTGATGTTTGAAGACATAATTTCGCTGATAAAGCCGTTAGACAGCGCAGCTATGGACAAATGCCAATTGCGCCTTGATAATTTGACCAAACCTCTTGGCAGTTTGCATCATTTTGAACACCTAGCCTGTCAAATGGCAGGAATCACCGGTAACCCCCGGCCCAGGACGCTAAAAAAGAGCATTATCTTGATGGCAGCCGATCACGGTGTGGCTGCTGAAGGAGTGAGTGCCTATCCGCAAGCTGTAACCGCGCAGATGATCAGTAATTTTTGCCATGGCGGCGCTGCTATTAATGTTTTTGCTGAGCATGTTTGTGCTGAGCTCGTCTTGGTGGATATTGGCGTAGCGGTTGATTTGCCGCCGTTCCCGCAAGTCCACCATGAGAAGATTGCTTACGGAACAAAAAATATTGTTCAAAGCCCGGCAATGACACGGGAACAGGCTATACGGGCCATTGAAGTCGGAATAAAAATAGCCCGCCAAGAAATAGCAAAAGGTTCGCAGGTTTTAGGACTGGGAGAGATGGGGATTGCCAATACCACGCCCAGCACGGCAATCATTGCTTGCTTTAGCGCAAATTCTTTGGCTGAACTGACTGGACGCGGCACCGGCATATCTGATATAGCTCTTAACAAAAAAATTCAGGTAATTGGAACTGCCCTGGCAGTTAATTGCCCGGATAAGAATGACCCGCTTGACGTATTAAGCAAAGTGGGGGGACTGGAGATTGCCGGTCTGGTGGGAGTAATACTGGGAGCTGCGTCCGGAGGCGCCGCAATTGTATTAGACGGACTCATTACAAGTGCCGCCGCCCTAATCGCTGTAAAAATGGCGCCTCAGGTTAAAGATTATTTGGTAGGATCACATTTTTCCGTAGAACCTGCCCATAAAGTAGCGCTGGAACTCATCGGCATACCTGCATACCTTAAACTGGATATGCGGCTGGGTGAAGGAACAGGCGCCGCTCTCGGGATGTCACTCATTAATGCGTCTTTGCATGTTCTTAATGATATGAAAACTTTTGGCGAAGCCGGAGTGGCTGTAGCTCAGGATGGCCCAGGCGCCTTAAAACAAAATAAGGATGTTCGGGATTAAAAAGTCGTGGGCTTTAATAATCCGGTCGGAGAAGTTAAGCATAGATTTTGATATTTGACAGTACCTGGAATAAATGCTATAGTTATTATTGAGTATATTTCATAATGAAAGGAATAGCATGGCACGTCCGCATAAAGAACGAAAAATTGAAAAGCTTCCACCGGTGTCACATTTTAAGCCAATTGGTATTCCCCTTAGAGAAATCGGGGAAATTACACTGACATTCGAAGAGATGGAGGCTGTAAGGCTGGCAGATGTGGAACAATTGGATCAGGCCGGAGCTGCCGAGCGCATGGAAGTCTCACGTTCGACCTTTCACCGGATATTATCCAAGGCTCATCAAAAGATTGCGCTGGCTTTATGGGAAGGCAAAGCCATCCGCTTTGAGGGTGGTACTTTCCGGATTGAACATAAATATGAGAAGGAGTTGCGTTATTTTATCTGTCAGGAGTGCCGGCACGAATGGACGGTGCCTTATGGGACCCGGCAGCGGGGCATTGATATGAATTGTCCAAGATGTCAATCGGGGAACATCCAACGAACCAAGTAAATTTTTTGCTTAAATTATGAAATATATTTCGGAAATTATTGTATGTTAGGAGGTAACTATAACTATGGAGAACCGGGTATTCGAGTGTGTAGATTGTAAACACGTTTGGGAAGTAGCGCCTTGTACAGCCGGCGGAAAACATGGATGGGAAATAGCTTGTCCCAATTGCGGCAGTCTGAAAAAAATGAAATTGGAAAACGGTGTCAAACATGTTTGCGGAGGCGGCGGTCATCAACACGGTCATGGCTGTTGCGGCGGGCATTAGAAAAATAGCTGTTCCAATTGTGATAGATGTTGATAACAAACGCCTAAATCCCTGGATTTAGGCGTTTGTTTTAAAATGTACTCAATATAATTAACAGTCAATAACTGTACCAACAAAGGCCGGAATAAACTTTTCACCGAAGGCGGTTTGCAGGTGTCCCATAATGGTAAAGCCTGTACAGTGATTGGCAGCAATAAAAGCAGGTTGTAATTGCTCAAGCTCTTTCAAAGAATCTGTACATTGTTCAGAACTGACTCCGCCTAAGTGTGTGCCGCCCACGATACCACGTAGCCGGTCCTGGCAGGTGACTTCAAAACCATACCGAAGAATATTAACCAGACCGGCATGGGCACAGCCGCAGATAACGATCAGACCCTCGGCAGTTGTATGATATAGACTCAGGTCATCGGGAATATTATCGGGAATTTCAACCCCCTCTTTCGTTTTAACAATTAACCGGCTGTCTCCTCTCTCTCCGGTCTTGCGGGGAACGGGGCCGCTGATCCATAGATCATCTGTAAGCTGTACAGCCGAGTTAAGAAAGTGAAACTGAGCGCCAAGAGAGATTAGGAGGTCTTGGGGGTAAGGGATGCCAATGAAAGAACGGTCTGCTTGTGCGCCGGAAAACCGAGAAATGAAAATGCCTTCGTTTGCATAGACAGGGAGGTTCTTTTTGGCGTGGGTCAGGATGGCTTTTAATCCGCCGGTATGATCATAATGTCCATGGCTAAGAATGATGCCGTCAAGTTGTGCCGGATGAATGCCCAGCAATCCTAAATTGTGAACGACAGCATCTGTCTGGCCAGTATCGAACAAGTATAATTTTGACCCGGTATCAAGTAACATGGAAAGTCCGTGTTCAGCCAGGAAGGGGCGCCTGACGCGCGCCGGAACGCTGTTTTCCATTACAACGGTTATCTTCATCGAATCAACTCCCCGATAATCAATTTTGGCTCTAAATCCCGCGTAAAAGATAATTGGAGCATCTGGCAGGAATTTCACGAGTTAAGCAAAATAATATTTCGATAATAATACGCAATAAGCCTTCTGAAAATTATTGATTTCCTGGGAAAATTTACATTGCCTGTGATGAAATCCTGTCACATATGATGTTGACAGTACGAGGAGGAATTTTAATGGCCCTGTTTAATAAGATTGCCTATCGATATGACCAATGGTATCAAACTCCGCGGGGATCGTGTATAGACGCTATTCAAAAAAAACTTGTATGGGATATGGCAGAGGTAACAGCCGGAGAACGAGTGTTAGACCTGGGCTGTGGCACCGGTAATTATACATTAGAGTTGGCGCGTTATGGTTGCGTGACAACAGGCATAGATCTCTCCGCCGGCATGCTGGCAGCAGCAAAAAGCAAGGCCGACGCAGCTAATTGTAAAATCGATTGGATCGAGGCTGATTTCTTAAAATTGCCTTTTGCATCTGCAACCTTTGATTTTGTTTTATCGGTTACCGCTTTTGAATTTGTTGCCGATCCGCGAGCGGCGCTGCTTGAAGCTATGCGGGTGTTAAAGCCAGGCGGACGGGTGGTTATTGGCGTTCTTGCCCGTGACAGTGCCTGGGGTGACCTGTACCGGAAGGAAGCCCGCGATAATCCCGACAGCGTTTTTGCGGCAGCACGGTTGTATTCTGCAGGTGAGCTAAGGGAGCTATTTCCTGACTGCCGTTGTATCAAAGGCGGACTGTTTGTTCCACCCGGACCGCCGGAGATTGAAGTTGTTGAAGCAATGGCATTAGAAAACATGGGACAGCTGCAATATAACAATTCTAACGGTCAGATTGGAAACCCCGGCTTTCTTGTGGCCCGGTGGGATAAGCCGTTTGACAAAATATAATTAAATATTTATTTTATAATAATTTTGACATATTTCGCGCAATTAAGGCAGGAAAAGTGTTGGTGCATCACGTATGTAATATTTTGACTTGTCTACACAATTAAGCAATAAGCAAATTGAATTTATTGGAATTATTGCAATGCTACTTGTATTTCGAGTCCGGTATGGTTCGCTTAAAGAATGAGAGGTGAATGTAAATGAAACTGTCTGTAGGAAAAAACATCGCTATTGGTTTTGGTGTAAAAATGATACTTATTGTGATACTGGGCATAGTATGTTTTATTTCACTGGAAACCGCCAAAGAACAGCTTATAGAAATACAGACGGCAAGTAAGCGCAGTGCCTTGGCCGCTAATGTTGCGCTTGCCCAGCGTGGTGTAGTTATTGCCGTTCGTGGTGCTGTTGCTTATGGTGACGAGAAGTACTTTCAGCAGGCCGAAGCCGAAGTTAACAAGATGCTGGAGCAACAAAACCAACTGCTGGAGGCTACAACAGGCGATAGGAAGGCAGATGTTCAGAGACTTATCGAAGTTACGCAAAAGTGGAAGGACATTATGCTAAATGAGTCATTTCCCATTTTGCGGGCTTTATTCCGGGAAAAAGCTGCCGGCAATGAGGCCGGAATTCAACTCTATCAAGCCCAGTTGGCAAAAAACGCGGCTGCTCAAGTACCGCTTACTGCAGAAATATTGAAGACTATGGACGAAATTAAGGCTCATAGCGATCAAGTGGTGCAAAAGAGCGCAGAAAATGCAATTGCCGGGGCCAATACTCTTATCAAAGCAGCCGCAGGGGTGAGTCTGGCTGCAATAGTAATAGGCACAGTACTGAGTTTGGTAACTGCCGGAAAAATACGCAAGCCTCTCAGTCTAATGCTGGCTGAAACCCGCAAATTTGCCGCCGGTGACTGGCGGGAACCGGTCCGGGTCAGTACCGGGGATGAATTTGGCCAATTGGCTAATGCTCTTAATGACATGCGTGATAATACCCGGGAAATCATTAAACGAATGCATGATTCTGTGGAGCAAGTGGCGGCAGCATCTCAAGAACTGGCGGCAAGCGCGGAACAGTCGGCCCGTGCGGCCAGTCACGTGGCGGGAGCTATTACAGATGTCAGTGCAGGAGCTGCGGAACAACTGCAAACGGCTAGCCAAGCAGCCAAGCAGGCGGAAGCTATGTCTGCAAGCATTTCACAAATTGCCGGAAGTGTTAGCAGTGTTGCTGCTACTACGGAAAAAACATCCAACGCCGCTCGCCAAGGGGGGCAGGCGATAGAAAAAGCAACCATGCAAATGGCAAATATTAGAGACTCGGTAGACGGCTCGGCGCGGGAAGTTGCCAAATTGGGCGAACGCTCTAAAGAAATTGGACAAATTGTAGACACTATTGCCGGTATTGCCGGGCAGACCAATCTGCTTGCTCTTAATGCGGCTATAGAAGCCGCGCGCGCCGGCGAGCAGGGGCGGGGTTTTGCCGTTGTTGCCGAAGAAGTGCGCAAGCTGGCTGAACAGTCTCAAACCGCGGCAAAGCAGATCGCGTCGCTGATCGGCGAAATACAGGGAGATACCGAAAAAGCTGTTGAAGCTATGGCTAAAGGCACCCGGGAAGTTCAATTGGGTACGGAAGTCGTAGGTTCGGCCGGTAGGGCATTTGGCGAAATCGTAACTCTTATCGAAGAGGTGTCCAGTCAGGCGCAAAGCATTTCCGCGGCAATCCAGAGTATTGTTAGCGGCAGTCAGCATATTGTCGGCTATGTTAGAAAAATCGATGAAGTCACCCAAAATTCAGTAAGCAAAACGCAGACCGTGTCTGCGGCCACCGAGGAGCAGTCGGCGGCTGCGGCGGAGATTGCGACCTCAAGTCAGGCGCTGGCCAGGATGGCGGAAAGTTTGATTGAGGCTGTTGCTAAATTTAAGGTTTAATTCATTAATTATATTATTTAACAATTGAAGCGGGTCTTATTGACCCGCTTCAATTTGTTTCCTCATGCAAAATACTTGATTTTCTTTGCTGCGGTGGAAGTTAATGCATTCACAGCACTTTCCATGCCGTTCACATTGGGTATTGGTGCATGGGCAATTTTCTTCATTACAATTAGCCAAGCGTATCTACCTCCTATGTAATTAAAACAAGCCACTCAAACTCTAATATTCTATCTTTTCCGCACTAATCCTGCTGGTTGGCGGACAGAAATAATCTTTATATCGCAATAAAGAAAATATTTAAAATTATTGAATATCTTAGCAGGAAATCAATGGTGATTGTAGAATATAACTTGTGTAGACAAGTGAACGACCAAACAAAAATACAACATATTTGCGTTCATACCGGCAAGGAGGTGAGCAGTACAGGTTTCCAGGTATTAACAATTAACAAGACAATTAAAGGAGGGGTATGTATGAATAGTCAAGTCCAAAAGGACGGGTATAGTCAGTATCGATGGGTAATTATGGCTCTCATGTTTGCTAGTTTTATGTTGACTTTTCTTGCACGGTTTGCCTGGCCGCCGCTCATACCGGTTGTTGTTCCGGTATTAAAAATGAACATGTCTCAAGCCGGTGCCTATATGACAGCCTTTTATATCGGATATGTCATTACCCAGGTACCGGCGGGGATGCTGGCTGACCGCTTCGGTGTCCGTACCATTTTGGGCGTAAGCCTGGTAATCGAGGGATTGTCTACCTGGGGAATGGGGTCTATCAGTTCCTTTGATACGGGATTTGCCCTGCGGATTGCAACCGGTCTTGGCGCCGGAGCCATGATGGCATGCTGCGCCCGTGCGCTCATGGAATGGTTTCCGCCACGGGAACGGGGAACTGCTTTTGGCTTATTGCTGGCGGCTCCCTCAGGCGGGTTATTGTTGGCAAATTTCATTGTGCCTTTACTCAATGCCGCGTTTAACTGGCAGGGGGCGTTTCAAGGCATAGGCATTGCCACAGTTGTACTTGGTATACTGATTTATTGTTTAGTTAAGACTTCTGATGAACCCAAAGGTGAAAAGTCGTTTTTCGGCGGTTTCAAAGTTTTCTTTTCGAACCGGAATACCGTTTTGGTTGCCATCGCCGGGTTTTGTCTGATGTGGATGGAGCTTGGACTGGCAACCTGGGCTAATGCGTACATCAAGAAATTAGGATTTTCGGTCCAGGAGGCCGGCATGGTTTTGATCTGGTACAGTGTAGGCGGGGTAATCGCGCCGGTAGTATCAGGATGGATCTCTGATAAGTTGGGTAATCGGAAAAACATTGTCATCGCCGCGTATGCTATAAGTGCCCTGTTGACCATTTATTTTGGTTCACAAACGACTTTATCCATGCTAAATATTGTCGGTTTTATTTATGGATTTTGCTCCTATGCCGCTAACCCGCATCTTAGTCTGATGGTGTCCGAATTTGCCGGCAAGGAGTGGGCGGCTACTGCCAATGGCATAACTAACTTTATATTCCAGCTTGCTTCAATGATCGGGCCGCTGGTACTTGGCGGCGTTATCGACTTAACCGGGAATTTCAGTACAGTCTGGTATATGATGGCCGTTGGGCCGGTTGTCGGCATATTGATGCTTTGGCCGTTGCGCCCGCCATCTGCCGAACAAACCGGTTTGGCCGGCGGTGTAGGAAAATCTTCTAAATAGAATATAGGATATTGGTTAAATTCAAATAAAGTGAGGGAAACAAAATGTCTACAGATGTGCAAAGATTATATGACGAAAGACTGGGGAGATATCAGGCAACTATTGCTCTGGAACCTACCGACCGGATTCCTATCGCCTCAGGCTCATGCTATCTTGCCGAAGTATACTCCGGGTGCACGAATCAGGAAATTATCTATGATGCCGATAAGTGGCTGCAGGCGGAAATGGCCTTTATCAGGGACTTTCCCGAGGTTGACGCCTTGCGGGATAACCGGGTATGGGCGCCGTTGTATGACGCGGTAGGCTGCAAGACATATAAACTGCCGGGACGTGATCTGCCTGTACGCCAGCAGTTCCAGTTTGTTGAAGAAGAATATATGCAAGCTGATGAGTACGACTTGCTGATAAAAGATCCGGGCGCGTTCATGCTGGAAAAGTTTTTGCCGCGCGTGCTTGGGGAGTATGCCGACCACGGGTCCAGGCGTTCGTATATGGCCTTCCTGAAAGCGGGTATGGCGCAAATGATGGCCGCCAATATTATGCGGAACCGGTCGATCCAACTGCAGACAGTTTGCGGCATGCCCCAACCGACTACCGGTGCGTTTGTTGCTCCGTTTGATGTTCTTGGCGATGTGCTGAGAGGCTTACGCGGAGCTTTAATGGACACCTACCGCAGGCCTAAGCAGGTCCTGGAAGCTTGTGACGTGCTGGTCGATGTTATGGTTAGGTTTGCCTTGTCAACCGCCGATCCGTTAAGACGCTACCCCATTTTCGTGCCGACTCATAAAGCCTGCTTTATGTCACCGAAGCAATTTGATACCTTCTACTGGCCATCCTTCAAGAGAGTTCTTGAAAAACTGATTGATGCCGGATATACCATACGGGCTTACCTGGAAGGCGACTGGAGCCAGCATTGGCACCACTTCCTTGAATTGCCGAAAGGAAAAGTTTTGTGTGATATCGATACCCAGGGCGATATCTTTAAAGCTAAAGCCGACTTTGGCCATCATCAGGCCATTTCCGGCGGAATCCCTGATTCTATGTTTATTTTGGGCACTTGTCAAGAGATCGAGGAACGGGTGCACCATTTGTGCGAGACGGTAGGTAAAGGCGGCGGCTTTATTATTAACGGCGGCTGCAATATACCTTATGACACCAAGCCTGAAAATTTCCGGGCTATGATCGATGCCATTATGAAATACGGCTGGTACGACAAAACCTTAAAGCCCGCTCCTAAACCTGCTCCTGAACCGAAATATGATATTGACGCTATCGCTAAACAGCACAGGATTACCCCCTGGGAAGTGAAAGCAGCCGAACTTGGCGGTGTAATGGGTGATGAAGAGCTGATTAAAAAACCATGGGATACCATTGAAGCCATGGCCTTTAACTGGCTCTGGACCTGGACGATGTAGCCGCCTGGCTAAAGTAGCAAGACTAAATGATATCAATATAAAAAGCGGAGGTTAATGACATGGGACAATTAGCAGAAGCATTACGTGATTTGGATGAAGGATTGGTAAATGAACTGGTGGACAAAGCCATCCAAAGCGGAACGCCGGCTTTAGAAGTAATCGGCGAAATGAATGCCGGTATGGTGGCTGTAGGGGATCTCTTTTCTCAAGGGCAATACTTTTTAAGTGAACTCATTTATTCCGGCGAAATACTTACTAATGTCATGACCAAACTAGAGCCGCTGCTTAAAGGCTCAGCCACGGTTGAATCAGCCGGCAAAGTTGTTATCGGGACTGTGAAAGGTGATATCCATGACATTGGCAAGAATATTGTTATCAGCCTGTTGCGGGGATCAGGTTTTGAAGTAGTCGACCTGGGCGTTGATGTTGCGACCGAAGAGTTTGCAAAAACAGTTAAAGAAACAGGGGCCAAGGCTTTGGGCCTTTGTGCATTGCTCAACTTTACGTATCCGGAAATGAAAACTGTGGTCGAGTCCCTGCAGGCAGCAGGAATCCGCGACAATGTACAGGTTATTATCGGTGGCGCGCCTTGCAATGAACAAGTCCGGGAATTTGCCGGTGCAGACTACTATGCGCCTGACGCTCTGGCCGCTGTAAACATTTGCAAAAAGATCTACCAGCAGTAGTCAGCCAGTAACCAGCCGGTACGCCCGGCTGGTTATTTCCAAACATTTGAATGGAGGACAATTGTCGATGATTATTATCGGAGAAAAAATAAATTCCACGAAAAAATCAATTGCGAAAGCTGTTATCGCCAGAGATGCCGCCCATATTCAAGAGGAAGCAATTAAACAACTGCAGGGCGGGGCTACTATGCTTGATGCCAATTGCGGTACATTAGACGCTGCCGATGAGCCGGAAGCAATGGAGTGGCTTGTTCAGACCATCCAGGCTGTCGTCGACCTGCCTTTATGTATTGATAGCCCTAACCCGGCGGCGTTGGCCCGCGGGCTGGCGGTACATAAAGGAAAACCGCTGATAAATTCAATCAGCGGCGAAACCGAAAGATTTAAGCATGTACTGCCGCTGGTCAAACAGTACCAAGCCTCGGTTGTCGCACTGTGTATGGACGACCGGGGAATTCCGGCCAACTACGAAACCTCGGCTGAAGTCGGAATAAAATTAGTCAATGATCTGCTTGAACAGGGTATTGCCGTAAATGACATCTACTTTGATCCATTGCTCCGTGCCATTGCGACAGACACTGCGGCAGCAATGGATTGTTTCAAACTGATGGAACTGATCTCTGCCAAATTTCCCGGCATTCATGTTACCTGCGGCTTAAGCAATGTGTCACATGGCTTGCCTGAACGAAAACATTTAAACCGGGCTTTTATGATTCTGGCTATGGAACATGGCATGGATGCTCCGATCATCGATCCCACCGATCCTGTGGCAATGGCGCTTGTATATGCTACCAATACTTTGTTGAACAGAGATAAGCGCTGCGTGCAGTATACACGGGCCTACCGTCAAGGAAAACTTACTCTATAACCTGGAAAAAAACTATTGCGACCCCGGGATTGCTCGGGGTCGCTCCTTTGAAGTTGTCGCTGGCCTAAAAATATATGATAACTGCTCTGAAGTATTACGAATTTTTTATGTTTTTGAAGGAAGGTTTCGCACAACGTAGAACTTCAATTACGAAGATATTGTAAGGTGGAGCAATAATTTATGAGTAAGATAAATAAAAATTCATTTATACCTCCCTTCTATCAGTTGGCGACTATATTGGAACAGAAAATATACTCGGGAGAATGGAAACCGGGTCAATCACTGCCGTCCGAGAACGAACTTGGCCGCGAGTATGAGTTGAGCCGCACCACTGTTCGCAAGTGCCTCAACATGCTTGCCGAGCGAGGGCTCATCAGCGCGCAGCAAGGCCGGGGAACATTTGTGTCGAGACCTTCTTTGGACAGGGCTACATTTGTTATGGATGAGTTTAAGGTCGAAATGGAGCAGCTCGGCAAAGAACCAGGATACCGGCTTGTCCATGTTCGATTTCTTAAAGAACTGCCCGAGTTTGCGATAAATCTGGGGATGACTGCTGACCAAGGTATATTATATTATTGCAGGTTGCTGACGGCCGACGGTGAGACAATGGCTGTTGAACACAAATATATGTGCTATAGTAAAGGCAAGCCGATTCTGGAAAATGAGTTCCAGTATAAAGCCTTTTCCGAGGTTATTGCGATAAATACTGATATTTTACCGGTACGAAGCCAGGCAATATTGACGGCAGAGGTTGCCGGTGAACGTGAGGCCAACCTGTTAAACATTTCCCTTGGTTCACCCGTTTTTAAACTGCAGCAAGTTCTTTATTCCAACGAAGGTAAACCGGTGGGAATCGGCTTGTTTTATTATCGTGGCGACCGGTATAATCTGGTTTCTGATATTCAACCGCTGAAGGGGGATAGATAAGGTGATATCACGTTTAGCAGACGCCATTAAAGAGCTCAATGAACCGTTGGCTATCGAATTGGTTAACAACGCACTGGCGGCTGGCGTTCCACCGCTGGATATTGTGGAGGAATGCCGCGCCGGGCTGGTTGAAGTGGGCGACCGTTATTCGCGAGGGGATTATTTTTTAGGTGATTTGATTCTATCATCCGAGATCTTTTCCCAGGTTATGAATATTTTAAATCCAATACTGCAACCTACCGAACGCCGCCCGGTGATCGGGAAAATCGTATGTGGCACAGTGGAAGGCGATATCCACGATATTGGCAAGAATTTAGCTATTTCGCTGGTGCGGTGCTACGGATTCGAAGTCTACGACCTTGGTGTTGATGTTTCTCCTGATAAATTTGTATTGGCTTTGACCGAGTCCGGCGCCCGGATATTGTGCCTTTGTACGTTGCTTTCGCCCGGTTTTGAAGCATTAAAGCGGACCATACAACTGGTGAGGCTGATTGACCGTGAATCTAAAATAAAAATCCTAATTGGCGGACTTGTGAACGAAAAAGTCAGAGAGTACACAGGCGCTGACGCCTGGATCGACGATGCGCGGCGGGGTGTGGATATATGTTTGGAGTGGAACAGGGCGCTGGCCCCAAGGTAGTCATTGATTTTGAACCTATCGGCAAGCGGTTGTATGCATCTCTGGGACAGACGGTCATGCAGGCGGCTCAAGGTTTAGAATTATTCGAACATGGTATCGGTGCTCCGTGCGGTGGAAAAGGGCTGTGTGCCCGTTGCCTGGTACGGCTTGTACACGGTAAACTGTCGCCGCTTACTCTTACCGAAGAAAGGGGGCTGACCAAGGAACAAATCGAACATGGCTATCGGCTTGCGTGCCAGGCAAAAGTTGCCGGACCGTGCAAACTGGAGATACCGGTAGCTTCGCTTGTTGGGCGACAACAGTTAAAAGTGGAAGGTTGTCAAGCGAATGTTGCTCCCGATTGGTGTTTGGAGAGGTATCTTGTTACCGGGATACGAACCCCGACGATTCACTACCCCCATTCCCTGTGGCAGCAAATTGAAAAATTTCTTAAGGAAGAATACAATCAGACTGACTTGCAGGTAAATATGAACTTATTACGCCGGACAGACCCTGCGCACTATGGAAATAAAGTATGTGTTGTTGTTTCCGGTAAGGAAATAGTTGCTGTGACTGCCCCGGGTAGTGACTATGAACCGCTAGGGGTGGCTGTTGATTTAGGGACGACGAAAATTGCGGCATTCCTAGTTAAGCTTGAGACTGGAGAGGTTATTGCATCAGAAGGAATTTTAAATCCCCAGATAGCCTATGGCGAAGATGTTATGAGCAGACTTGCCTATGCCATGGAAAGTGAGGAAAACGCCAATCACTTGGCGGCAGCTGCTGTTAACGGTATCAATCAACTCATTGATATGTTAATACTCCACCATAATTTTGGCATTGAGCAAGTACGTCAAGCTGTCATAGCAGCTAATACGGCAATGCACCATTTGCTGCTGGGCCTGCCGGTTAAACAGTTGGCTATGTCCCCTTACATACCTGTAACCACAGCACCAGTTGAGACAACAGGGGACACTATCGGCTTGCGGTTAGGCTGCCAGGCAAAAGTGTATATAGTGCCTCCTGCCGGCGGCTTTGTGGGAGGCGATCATGTCACCATGATTCAGGCAAGTGGAATAGACCGGCTCAACTCTGTGACTTTAGGTATTGATATTGGTACCAACACAGAAATCGTGTTAGCTGTAAATGGACGTATGACTTCCTGTTCTTGCGCGTCAGGCCCGGCGTTTGAAGGTGCTCACATTTATCACGGGATGCGGGCGGTAAATGGAGCCATAAGTTATGTAGAATTGCTGAACAATGGACAGGAGGTAGTCTGGCAAACAATTGGCGGTGAGAAACCGATAGGTTTTTGCGGATCAGGTATTATTGATGCAGTTGCCGGCCTGATCAGGTGCGGGATTATAGTAGCGAACGGTAGACTAAATCCGGACCATGTGAGGGTGAGAGCTGAGAGTGGTAAGCCAGCTGAGTTTGTAGTCGTGCCTAAACACGATAACGGGCTTGATGTTGATATTGTTATTACGCAAAAAGATATCGGTGAAATCCAGTTGGCGAAGGCGGCCATCGCCAGCGGCATTAGCTTACTCCTTAAAACCCAGGGCATTAACGAGGCTGATATTGACAAGGTAATTGTTGCCGGAGCTTTTGGATCCTTTTTGCGGCTGGAGAGCGCTATAGCCGTCGGGATGTTACCGAATTTGCCGCTTGAGCGGTTCGCGCAAGTGGGAAACGCCGCCGGAACAGGCGCTATTATGACCCTTTTGTCCAGTAAGGAACGTTGCCGGGCGGAGACCATTGCCAGAAAGGTTGAACATATAGAATTAGCAGTTCTGCCTGAGTTTAAACGGGAGTTTGCAAAGGCGTTAAAATTTTCTGTATTATGAATCTATTTGCGGGGGGCGCCATGGACCATAAAAGTAGGATTATGCATGCGATTCAGCGTTTGCCGGTTGACCGGATACCTTGTGCCGAACTGGTAATTAATGATGCCCTTGTACAGGAGTTTTGCGGAAAGGTAACTGTCGGGTTTGAACACCGGTTGTACTTTATTCAAACTATGGGACTGGATGCTATGTGCCTGCATCCTTGCGGCATGAACCCGGGCGGGGGGTCACCGACTTTGCCGGACAATTTGGTATTCAATGATTTAGAGGCCTGGACCCGGACCGGTCATTTCATTTTTGCGGTTTTGGACGGTCCCATTGGCTGGGGCACAAAAACTCTCGGTTATAACCAGATGTTGTCCAAATTAATGCGTAGTTCACCTGACATGACTGATCTGGTGTCTGCGGTTGATGTCTTAAATGCTGAGACGATACACCGGCTTGCGGCCAATGGTGTCAATGGAATAATTATTGCAGACGATATTGCCTTTACTAACGGGGTAATTGCCCGGCCCAACATTTTGCGGCAACTCCTGTTTCCTTCTTTTTCCCGAAGCGTTGAGCAAGCCAAGAAAGAAAATTTATTTACTTTCTTTCATTCTGACGGTAACTTGATGGCCGTACTGGATGATATTGTTGCTGCCGGATTTGATGGCCTGCAATGCCTGGAATCTATAGCCGGAATGGATATTGCTTTGATAAAAAAGCACTACGGACATAAATTGTGTCTTTGGGGTAACTTGGATCCTGGTGAATTGTGTTTGGTGCGCAGCCGCAATGAACTTATGGAAAAAGTGCACGGCATCATTAATGTGGCTGGTAATGATAGTGGACTGATATTTGGCACAAGTAGCGGGTTGTTTGAAGGAATGAGGCTTGAAAGTCTGAAATGTGTCTATGAATTTGTCCAACAGGGTCTTAATTAAGGAATTTGCTTAAGAATATAACATAATTTGGAATAACCGGATTGACAAAAGATGAATGTATTGTTATAGTATACCTAAAGTAGCAATTTTCTGAGATTGTTTGAAAATAATTAACATTGTTTACAAATTGATATGAAGCTATCCTAAATACTATGAAGAGGAAAAGTAGCATTCAATTGCAGCGCAGAGAACCGGGTGATGGTGGGAGCCTGGTCTGGGGTTGAATCGTGAAGTACTCCTCGGAGTTGCTAGCTGAAGATCTTGGATATTATTTGGCAGTTCAAGATTGGGTAGGCGTGGTCGGGACTTCCGCCGTTAGCTGGAAGGGGGTATCGGTTAAAAATTTTCTTGCCTGTACCCTGCGGAGAGGAGTTGTTGGGCATTTTTGCTTAACAGTTCTACAAGGGTGGTATCGCGGGAAGTAGAACTCCCGTCCCTTATTAAGGGGCGGGAGTTTGAGTTTTATTAGGAGGTGACTGCAAGTGTTAGGACTCACCGATCCATGGGTTGCGTTAGCCTACCTGCTTTGTCTTGGTTCTACTGTCTTTTGTATTGCCTATGCAGCCTGGAAAAGCAAAAAAATAAGTGAATAGAGGTATATAAACAGGTGAGGAGGAGATCTATTTGGATCATCAATTGCTCTATATACTGCTGGCGTTGTATCTGGGGGTAACGGTATTCCTTGGGTATCTTGGGTTTCGGCATACCAAATCGGCCAAGGATTATATGATTGCCGGGGGAAATGTGCATCCGGTATTAATGGCTCTGGCTTACGGGGCTACGTTTATATCAACATCAGCTATAGTGGGTTTTGGTGGTGTGGCCGGCGTCTACGGGATGAGTTTATTATGGCTTACAGCGTGTAATATTGTGGTGGGGATATTTGTTGCTTTTGTTTTTTATGGTATCAAGACCAGGCAGATTGCCCATGCGCTCCAGGTAAAGACTTTCCCGGAATTTTTAGGAGCCCGCTTTGATTCACCTTTTATTAGAAAGTTTTCCGCAGCCGTGATAAGCTTGACTATGCCCTTGTACGCCGCAGCCGTGATGATCGGCGGGGCGCGCTATATGGAAGAAGCCCTTAATATCAGTTATACTTCAGCAGTCACGGTGTTTGCATTAATTGTCTTTGTTTATGTATTTTTCGGGGGATTGCGCGGAGTTATTTATACTGATGCCATGCAGGCAATTATTATGTTTTCCGGGATGGTCATATTAGTTATCCTTACTTATTCTATGCTGGGCGGTGTTACCGCCGCTCATGCTAAGTTAGAGGCCATTAAACACCTTGTTCCCGCAAGTTTAGCAGCCAAAGGCCATCAAGGCTGGACAGCCATGCCGGCTTTCGGCTCAGAATTATGGTGGTTTGTTATTTCCACCTTGATTTTAGGTGTTGGCATCGGGGTGCTGGCTCAGCCACAGTTAGCCGTCCGGTTTATGACGGTAGGGAGTTCGAAAGATATTTACAAAGGGTTAAGTGTTGGCTCGCTGTTCATTCTGTGTATTCCGGGGGTAGCTTATACTGTAGGCGCATTGTCAAATGTGTATTTTTTTGAGCATACAGGTAATATCGCCTTGGCAGCAACTGCCGCCGGTGGCTCGGCTCCTAACGTTGATAAAATAATTCCGTTATTTATTACCCAGGCCATGCCTGAATGGCTAAAATATCTGTTCTTATTCACCTTATTTTCGGCAGGCATGTCAACCTTAAGCGGGCAATTTCATATCATTTCCACGTCAATTTCCTATGACTTAAATCCCAAAGGTGGCAGGAGTGATAAACGGACGCTGCTGCTAGCCCGTCTCGGAACGCTGTTTGGCTTTGTTATTACCACCTTACTGGCTTTTCAGCTACCGCTAGGAGTCATAGCCGTGGCTACGGCACTGTTTTTCGGCATGTGTACCTCAGCGTTTTTGCCAATGTACACGGCAGCCCTCTACTGGCCGAAAATTACTCCCCAGGGGGCAATTTGGAGTATGGTAACGGCATCTGTAGTTTACCTACTCGTAGTTCTGTTTGTACATGAACGGGAAGCTGCCATATTTGGGGTATGTTCCAAAATATTTGGTGTAAGCACTTTGGCTGTTGCCCCCTGGACGTATATCGACCCGCTTGTTATCACCCTGCCGGTAAGTTCCTTGGTACTTGTTGTGGCAAGCCTATTAACCCAGCCGGTGCAGCAGGCTGCCGTTGTGAAGTAATGAGCTTATTCAGCTTCCGCTAAACTTCGGACTTCGGGGGGGGATTGTACCCCCACCGAAGTCCGAAGCGGTAACGCCCCCTTGTAGAAGTGGGTGTCTTTGAAATTTGATAAATACAGTGAGAAAAGGATTGGATATGTATGATATGGGATAAAGAAGTCGAGTGCATGGGCCGGAGAGAAATGGCAGAGCTGCAGCTAACCAGGCTGCGACGGACAGTGCAGCGAGTGTATGAAAATGTTCCTTTTTACCGCCAGGCTCTGGATAAGGCCCGTGTTGGACTTAATCATATTTGTTCTTTGCGGGAGATTAGTCTGCTGCCGTTTACTACCAAAGATGATATACGCAATAATTATCCGTATGGATTATTTAGTTCGCCCCTAAAAAAAATTGTACGCTTACATGCTTCTTCGGGCACGACAGGAAAGCCTACAGTGGTCGGTTATACTAAAAGCGATATAGACTTATGGGCGGAAATGGTGGCGCGAATAGCGGTCGCCGCAGGGGCAAGGGAAGATGATGTTGCGCAGGTTGCCTTTGGCTATGGTCTGTTCACCGGCGCTTTTGGCTTGCATTATGGCCTGGAAAGGATCGGGGCCACAATCGTACCAGCCTCAACCGGCAATACCGAGCGGCAAATTATGCTTATGCAAGACTTCGGAACAACTATTCTCGTAGGCACGCCGTCTTATTCACTCTATCTTGCCGAAACTGCCCAAAGTATGGGGATTGAACCCAGTTCACTCAATGTGCGGCTGGGATTGTTCGGGGCAGAAGGGTGTTCGGAGGAAATGCGCCAAGTAATAGAGCGTATCTGGGGTATCAGTGCCACCGAAAACTATGGTATGAGCGAATTAATTGGGCCTGGCGTTTCCGGAGAATGCGAATGTAAAGAAGGTATGCACATTAACGAAGATCATTTTTATCCGGAAATTATCGACCCAGCTACCGGTATGCCGTTACCCTACGGAGAAGTTGGGGAATTAGTAATTACTACCATTACAAAAGAGGGATTTCCGCTATTGCGTTACCGTACTCGCGATATAACCAGCCTGAATCCCGAACCTTGCAAGTGTGGACGGACGTTGGTACGCATGAAAAAAGTGCAGGGCCGCACTGACGACATGCTTAAAATCCGTGGAGTAAATGTGTTTCCGTCGCAAATTGAAAGCGTTTTAGTAAGCATACGGGAAATTGGTCCTCATTACAATATCATTGTTCGCAAGAAAGGCTATCTGGATGAATTGGAAATTAAAGTTGAACTGGCGGATGAAAGCTTATTGGAGGATTTTCGTAAATTAGATGGTTTACAGAACATGATTCGCCATAAGCTTAGAGCAGTTTTGGCGCTAGATGCCGATGTACGGTTGGTACAGCCGAAAACTCTCGGACGCTCGGAAGGTAAGGCAAAGCGTATTATCGATCTAAGGGACAAGAAAGAATAGGTATGTGTATGGTCTTATTACCGGGATGAATAAAAAACCTGATAATGCCTTCGAAGATTTCACCTCAGGCATATTGACACTGCCTGGGGTGTACTGGTATGATAGACATAATCAAATAGTGTTTCCGATAGAGGTGCGGCAGACCAAGAGTAGGTAATTTGAGTTGGCAGCGATGAAAATACTGAAAGGGGTTGGCCGCCGAAGTAAAAGTTTTGGCCGGAAACTTTTGCTGGTCTTACATTTAAGAAGTGTAAGACTGTCACCTGTAGTGAGCTACAGGTGGAGCGCTATCTTGCACAGCTGATAAAGTCTTGCTTTGTCGTTAAGCAGTTTGCGGGATTGGGCGCAAACTGCTTTTTTGCATTTTAACTTACTTACTTATTTTTATTTATTGAAGGGTGGCGAACTAAGTGGCTGAGAAAAAAATACCGTTTACAAAAGAACAACTGACCGAGATTATTAAAAAGTACCCGACCCCATTTCATATTTATGACGAACAAGCTATCAGGCAAAATGTCCGCAGTCTCATTAAAGCTTTTGCCTGGGCCCCGGAATTTAAGGAGTATTTTGCTGTAAAGGCTACTCCTAACCCTTATATACTGAAAATCTTGCATGAAGAAGGGTTAGGGGCTGACTGCAGTTCACTGCCTGAATTGATTTTAGCAGAAAAGGCCGGCATGAGGGGCGAAGAGATTATTTTGACTTCAAACGATACGCCGGCAATTGAGTTTAAAAAGGCGATGGAACTTGGCGCGATTATTAATCTTGACGATATTAGTCACATTGATTATTTAGATAAACATGCCGGTATCCCGGAAATGATTTCGTTCCGCTATAACCCTGGCCCGCTGCGGGAAGGCGGCAATGCCATTATTGGAAATCCGGAAGAGTCGAAGTATGGTCTGACTCGCAAGCAACTGTTGGACGCTTACCGGATCATGAAGGCCAGAGGGGTAAAACGATTTGGCCTTCACACTATGGTCATTTCCAATGAACTTGACCCTAACTATTTTATTGAGACAGCCAACATGATGTTTGATCTCATTATCGAGATTCATCGTACTCTTGACATTAGGGTGGAGTTTGTTAACTTCGGTGGCGGGATCGGTATTCCATACCGGCCTGAGCAGGAGCCGGTCGACCTTAATGTTGTGAGCAAAGGCATTAAGGAGGCCTATGAAACTAAGATTGTCGCCAATGGCCTTGCACCTTTGAAAATAGCCATGGAGTGCGGCCGAATGATTACCGGTCCGTACGGTTATCTTGTGTCGACAGTGCTGCACAAAAAGGAAATCTATAAAAACTATGTCGGCCTGGATGCCTGCATGGCCAACCTTATGCGTCCGGCCCTGTATGGTGCTTACCATCATATTACAGTAATAGGTAAAGAAGATTGGCCGTTAGGCTATATCTATGATGTTACCGGATCGCTGTGCGAAAATAATGATAAATTTGCCGTTAACCGCAAATTACCTATGATTGATATCGGCGATGTGCTGGTTATTCACGATACCGGTGCGCACGGGCATGCGATGGGTTTTAACTATAACGGCAAACTGCGGTCAGCTGAACTCTTATTGAAATCAGACGGCAGCGTTGAGCTTATTCGCCGGGCCGAAACAATCGACGATTATTTTGCCACTTTGGATTTCTCCGGACTGGAAAAGTAGATAAGTTTATAAAAAATTCGCTTGGCTATTAGCGTTTAGTCAAGTGAATTTTTTTTATCCTGACAGAAAGTATAATTCTCTGCCAGGATAAGGGCAACATCGGCTTCCGCTTTCGCCAAAGGCTCGGCGCAAGCCGTGCTTTCTTTATAATATTCAGCAGATAATTAATCATCGTGGCGGGCAGATGGGCTTAGCGCACAGTAGATCAAGGTACGACATTTTTAGACTGTAAAAAAACTATTAAATTAACGTTTTTTCTCTTCCAAAAACAGGGAAACTGGTTTATAATGTTATTTGTTGTTGATATAAGGAATGTTTTTTGAGGAGTGTGCGCCTGTTGTCAGAAATAATCGAAACGCTTAATACAATTGAGTATTTGCGGGAACAAATGCATTTATTAGTTGCCGCCAATGGGTTGTCAGATCCTCGAGTTTTGGAAGCCAGTAAAATGTTGGACAATGAAATTACCAAGTACTACTATTTGAGAAGAAGGATGAATTGTTCTAATATTAAATATCATTGTTTGCGGCATACCGGTTCTTCCCTTAAGCATATAATATAGTCACAGCATAGCGGAAGAAGGGTTCAGTATGAGATGGGTAAATCTTATTGGTATTGCAGTGGTAGGGTTTATTGTTACTGATCAGTTTTATACTGCCCCTAATGCTCGAATGATGGCTGTAGCTGGTATTATTATGTTTATGGTATGGCCCGAATTCAAGCGGCTCTTGATGCGACAATATGTACGGCTGGTACGGGCTGTAAGGTTTCTTTTTACGCCAAGTAAATATTATGACAAATAGCCTCCGGTAGCTGGGGGTTTATTTAACATTATCAGAAAGTATAACCACTTTTTGATAATAAGTAAGAACGACTAAGGCTTCTGCCGGCGTCCTGAGGGACTTGGCACAAGCCGAGTCTTTTCTTATGCCGGAGGGGGATGAAGTTATGGACAAGTTGCACACAGCATTAACAATTATTGAGGAACAATTATCAATATCCGCCGGTTTGATGCATGATGTTGCCGCCAGGTTTCAGGCGGCCATGGCGGCCGGTCTGACAGGCCAGCCAAGTTCACTAAAAATGCTGCCGTCATTTGTTGGCAGCCCTACGGGACGGGAACAGGGGAAAGTAGTTGCTGTTGATTTTGGCGGCACCAATGTACGGGTATTACTGGTCGAACTTAACGGAGCTGGCCGGTTTAATATTGTTGACCGGCGTTCTTTTCCGCTTAAAGATAAATATGGCAGCTACGATTATACTTCATCTTCAGCTACCGGGCCTGAACTCTTTGATTTTATTGCAAGTAAAATTGCTGAAATTGTTTCGCCAGGCGATATTTACCCGTTAGGACATACTTTTTCTTTTCCTTGCCGACAGTACGGTGTAAATGAAGCAGTATTGATCAGTTGGACAAAAGAAATCAAAACCGCGGGGGTTGAAGGTCATAATGTCGGCCGGTTGCTTCAGGACGCGCTGGAGCGCAAAGGAATCGGTCATGTTAAGTCTCAGGCTGTCATTAATGACACTACCGGTACATTGCTGGCCGCTGCCTACATTGATGCTACTACCGATATTGCCGCAATTTGCGGCACTGGCCATAATAGCTGCTACCTTGAGCTATGCCATCCGCTGACAAGCCGGCCTATGGTCGTAAATATGGAATCAGGCAATTTTGATGGTGTGCCGCAAACCAAGTATGATGTACTCTTGGATCAATCCAGTGAAAAACCTGATGCCCAAAAATTGGAAAAAATGGCTTCCGGCCAGTATCTTGGCGAAGTTGTACGGCTGATTGTGAGGGAACTTGTCACCGAGGCGGATATGGCCAAGGATTCAGATAGGGTACATATTCCCTATTCTTTACTTACTGAAGATCTTTCGGTCATTATTGCCGATGACTCGCCGGAGCTTGCCGCAGTAGCAAAGATTGCAACCGACCGTTGGGGATTAACCGAGCTAAGTATTAGCGCGCTTACAGCGATTAAGACGGTAGCCATTCTTGTGGCTACGCGTTCAGCCCGTTTGGTTGCCGCTACTTGGGCAGGGACGTTAATGCATATTGATCCCGGCCTAGCCCGCAGGCATACCATTGCTGTTGACGGTTCGCTGTACGAAAAGATGCCTGGATATGCTGATAACTTGTCTAAAGCTATGGCTGAGATATTTGGCGATAGAGCATGTCAGGTAGTTATCAGACTTAGCAAGGATGGTTCAGGTGTTGGAGCTGCTATTGCGGCTGCAACAGTATATAATCTTAAATAGCAAGAAGATAGTTTTTGGAAGAATAAAAGACCTTCTGCTTTAAATTTGATTTAGAGCAGAAGGTCTTTTATTTCGTATAGGTGTGTAAAATGTTTACGGTTTCAGCTTTTTTTCAGAATTATGTTTTATACTTGGTTATGATCCCGTCCCAGGCAATAAATGCGAATAAGGGGAAGGAGATAATGGAATACAATATACTCCTGCCGGGGGGACGGTACAGGCCATAATTGAGTCCTCGGCAAAAAATCCCCATGAAATTAAGATAATTGTTAAGGATACCGGGGGGGGGTATTCCGATAGAGCATTATGAACTGATATTTACTCGATTTTACCGGGTTGACAAAGCCCGCTCATGAGAATCAGGCCGGGCAGGATTAGGATTGTCCATAGCCAAATGGATTGCAGAGGTCCATGGCGGGGCAATTAAAGTTGACAGCCAGATCGGGGTCGGATCAATTTTCACAGTGATATTGCCACAGTAAAGGCTTGTACTAGCATCTTCCAAGATACTAGGCACAAGCCTTATTCATTCTTATGTTTATTTAGTTTCAATTTTTACCGGGACTGTGTCGGCAATTGTTGTTATCGATGAAATTGGGTTTGGACCTGGATTTGGGCCTGGGGTTGGAACGGGAAGGGGAGTACCGTAAAAGAGTGCCCGATAACTTAACCGGTCAGTTTTGGTTTTGGTATAGACAGTGGATAAATGAGTAGCAAACCGGGGCTCTTTGTACCAAGTGTAAGCCAGTTCGTACAGGTCGGGAAAATTTGGCGGATTACTAACAGAACTATTGCTGAGCGGCGAGAAGGAACTTGAAAGCAGAGGAGGGTCCAGAGGCGCTAAAAACATGGCTTTTAACTTAGGGATAGCTGTCAAATCATAGCCGAATTGCGGGGCAACCTCGGCTACGGCCGCCAAAGCAGACAAAGCAAGGAAGTGAGTGTCAAGGGAGTCTTCAAACCAAAAACCGGTAGTGAGCACGCCTTTATCAAGCTGTTCTTTAAAACCCAACGGACCTTCAATAGCCGGTTTATACCAAGCAGGATTATTGACGGCAAAGCCTAAAAGGGCACTGCCGGCATTTCCCCAAGCCCGTTGGCTGTGAATTTTAGCCATTTGCTGCTCTTGGATTATGGTATAAAGCGGTGAGATGAGTTCTTTTTCAATAATTTCTCTTTCTTCATCTGTCAGGGCAGGATAAATCAGGTTATAGCCCCAGGCAATATTGGCTGCAAACTGGGCATCATCCAGTACCTGCCAAAACAGATGGCCATGCCCGTTTTGATCGTTGGGGTTTTTATACTCAGGCCAATTTTTGGCGTATTGCAGCATAATGTCGCGACCGGTATTTGCATATTTTTTTTCGCCGGTCAGGGCGTAAGTCAAGCCGAGGTCTTTGATTGTCCGGCTATTTTTCATATGTGCATAAAACCGTTGCGCCGCATCAATTTTTTCCCCGGTATATTGTTTGTTGTCCACCGGACAGCGGTGGATGCCCAGCTTTTCGTCATAAATTAGCGGTCCACCATGATCGGGGCAGACGTAATTTTGCGCTAAACCTCCATATTCTTTGGCAACTTTGACAGACTGGGCTACAGCCCGGTCAGCTTGCCGCGTTAACATGAGCAAGGCTTTTTTGGCTTCAATGTCTGTTTGGGCTTTAGCTTTAACGGCATTTATTTGTTCTGCCGCGATAAACGGGATATAGGCCTGAGTGGAAAGTGGCAGGGTAACAAATGTCAGGAAACATACGGCAAGAAAAATCAGTCGCAACATAGGCAACCTCCTCTAACGCTTGTAGTAATAATATCTATATTTCTTGTATTTCTCAAATTCAGGTAAAAAATCCTGCAATAACAGCCGGTATTTGACAGTGTTGGCAGATACAAGAATGTTGAAACATATAAAATTATTAAACACTTGTTCACTTAAAAAGGACATAAAAAAGGAAGGTAGGCAAAAACCCGTGTAAAAATACTTGTTGACATGCTGATTTTGTACAGATTATAATTAATCCAATGCAAAAAAGTGTATACATTGCACATATTCCTCATTTTCGTTTTCGGACAAAAAGCATAGTCTGCTGTGCTTTAATATACACATCAATATCCAAGGAGGTGTATATTTGGGACAAGGGTCAATTCCGTTTGCAAAGGCACATATTGCTTTTATATACCGACGGTCTCATGTTTCTCGCGGGGCCTGAATTCCGGAGGCCTTAACAGTTGGTGCTTATATTGCAAAAATATTAACACCAGGCAGGTAATTATTTATAAACAGCGAATGGTAATAAATGTGATGGAGTGATTTTGTATGCGTAATTTTCGTTGGTGGCTGGCAGTGCTGATGTTCCTGGTTACTTTTATCTCGTACATGGATCGCGTAAATTTGTCGGTGGCTACGCCTGATATTATGAAAGAGTTTGGTTTTAACAAAATAGACATTGGTTTTCTGCAAACCATGTTTTTTTTAGGGTATGCCTTAATGCAGATCCCTGGCGGCATCTTAAGCGAATACTTTGGCCATCGCCGGGTGGTTGCCGGTGCGGTAGCCTGGTGGTCGGCATTTACAACGCTTACTGCCGCTAGTTCGAGTTTCACTACCTTTGCCGTGGTGCGCGGCTTGTTCGGTTTGGGTGAAGGTCCCGTGTTTCCGGCTTTTAACAATTTTATCTACCGTTGGTTTAACAAATGTGAAAAAGCCACTGCCGCATCTTTCATGCTGGGCGGTGCTTTTGTCGGACCGGTATTTGGCCCCGGCATAACCGTAGCTCTTATGCTGGCCTTTGGCTGGCGGTCGGTATTTGTTATATTTGGCATAGCCGGCTTAGTACTGGCTATATTATGGTATTTATTTGCAAATGAGTCACCACGGACCAGCAAACTGGTTACGGCGGACGAGCTTGCCTACATTAACAGCGGGCGGTGTGAGGGCGAGGAAAAAAAAGAAATTGCTCCTTGGCGGGACTTCATGACATCTTCGCAGTTCTGGGCCATTGGTATTCAGTATTTTATTACCGATTATATTATGTATGTATTTTTAGCCTGGCTGCCGTTGTACCTTATGGAGGCGCAAAAGTTTTCACTGGCAAAAATGGGCATTGCGGCTTCCTTTCCCTGGGCGCTGCTGAGTATTTTGACTTTTGCCGCCGGTTATCTCAGTGATAAAATGATCGCTGCCGGAGTTTCAAAACATAACGCCCGCACCTGGTTTGGTGCCAGCGGCCTGGTTGTCTGCTGTGTGGCGTTGTATTTAGGCGCGATGGCAACAGAGCCTTGGATGAATGTTTTGTGGCTTACCATTTCGCTCGGGTCGCTTGGGTTTACCTTTAGCGCATCTTGGGCAGCCAGTATTGATATCGGCGGCAAGTTTGCCGGTTCGGTATCAGGCTGGATGAATTTCTGGGGCAATATCGGCGGGGTGCTCGCACCTATCTGTACGGCCTGGATTGCCACCAATTACGGCTGGCAGGCGGCAATTTTGACTACTGCTGTTTCAGCGGTCATCGGTGTTGTAGCATGGCTTATGGTCAAACCTGATATGCCTATCGAAAGGCGGCCAAACAGCGACATGGCAGGTGTTCCAATACTTAAATAGAAAAACTGGCATATTGCCAGTGGGTGCATTAAGGAGGCAATTTAAATTGGCGGAAAAAATTTATGAATTTGGATTTGGTGATGCGGTAATTAAACTCGCTCTTCCTGAAGAGAAGGTAATTTACGAAATTGAAGGCCGGTCAGTGCCGGCTATCACCGATATCAATGAGGCAGTAAAAGCGGCTCTTCGAAATCCGATTGATTCACCGCCGCTTACCGAAGTTGTTAAGCCGGGAGATAAGGTGGTAATTGTTGTTAGCGATATTACCAGGGCCTGGGGTAAGTTTGACCAGTTTCTTCCGACCTTGCTAGACGAAATTAATGCTGCCGGGGTGCCCGACTCCGATATTGATATTGTTATTTCGTTAGGCAGCCATCGGCCGCATACTCAGCATGAAGATAAGGTTGTTTGCGGCGAGTCGGTATGCCATCGAGTCAAAATTCACCAGCATGATGCCAATGATCCGGAAAAGCTCGTCTACACCGGAACTACCAGCCGTGGTGTAAAATGCTATTTAAATAAGACAGTAGCTCAAGCTGACAAAGTTATTCTAACAGGCGGTATTGTCTATCATCTAATGGTAGGTTTTGGCGGCGGACGTAAATCGATAATACCGGGAGTAAGCGGTTATACAACCATTCAGGATAACCACTGCTTTACCTTGCACCCGGAGGTAGGCAAAGGTCTTAATCCGGAATGTGCGTCAGGCAAGCTTGTAGGCAATCCCGCGCATGAGGATATGCTTGAAGCCACCGCCTTTGCCAAACCGGCGTTTCTTTTAAATGCCGTATTTACACCAGAAGGTAAGTTTGCAAAGTTTTTTGCCGGGCACTGGCTCAAAGCGTGGGAAATTGGCACTAAGGCTGTTGAAGAGATCTATGGTATCCCTATTGATGCCCAGGCTGATCTGGTTATTGCATCAGCCGGAGGCTTTCCGAAAGATATTAACCTTTATCAGGGATCAAAGTCAATTGACAATGCCTATATGGCGGTTAAGACCGGCGGGGTAGTCATCTGCTTCCTGGAATGCCGGGATATTTATGAACCGCCGGAATTTAGCGACTGGTTCAAATATGAGAATATGCTTGAACTTGAGTTGGCGCTGCGCAAGGCGTTTACCGTTCCTGGTTTTATTGCGCTTAAGCTCTCTGATATTGCCCGGAAAGTATCGTTAATCATTGTAACCAAACCCGAAAATGCCGAGTTTATTAAAAATGCCGGCATGATTCCAGCGACCACCGCTGAAGAAGCTATGGCAATTGCCAAAGAAAAGTTGGGGCGTGAGGATTATACTATCACTGTTATGGGCCATGCCGCCAATACTGTGCCGCTATTAAAAGTGTAAAAAAATATTGCATTATGTGTTGACATTATTTGATTTGCATAATATAATAGTCAAGTAATCAGTCAACACACGACTCCGTAGCTCAGCTGGATAGAGCGTTTGACTACGAATCAAAAGGTCGGGGGTTCGAATCCCTCCGGGGTCGCCATGAGTTTATCAAGGGTTTTACGAGGTTTTCGTAAAGCCTTTTTTGTCATTTTCATAGCAATTTGACAACAACCGTGACAACAACGCGGTCGAATTGCTTTGTGTAAATTTTCATTGAAGTGGTGTTTCATGATCGGTTGGGGCAGCCGGAAAGGATGTATTAAGCCATGTGGCGATTTTTTCCTGGCCGCCGGATATCCTGTGGGTGTAGACAGTGAGAAGCATTTGCGTGGTACTGTGGCCTAGCCGGTACTGGGCGTCCTTGATGCTGACGCCGTTTTCCGAGAGCCGGCTGGCATGGTCATGCCGGAGTTTGTGAAAGGTAATGTTAATGCCCGCTGCTTTGGCAATACGTTTGAATTTTTTGGACCAACTGCGCGGGTCCTGCATTTGTCCGAATGGATTGGGGAATACCAGGTCGTTATCTTCCCATGGCAGGCCGCTGGCCTGACGGGCAGCAGTTTGGCGTTCCTGGTGCTGTTTGATCGCCATTTTTCCACCCATTGGCCGACGGTGATTTTGTCGGCGTCGATATAGACCGGCCCTTTGCTCTGTTCAAGTAGGGCGTCTTTTTTTTGTTGTACTTCTCCTTTGGTTTTACCGTAGCAATATTTGCGGATGAGTTTGCCGGTCGCGGCCGATGATGACAGCCGTCATCCAGAGGCCGTCTTTGCGTTTGCAAATGGTTCCTTCGCCATTGGCCCGTTTAGCCATGAGCACACACCACCTTTGTTTATTGTCGGTGGCAAGGGCAGCTGCACACTGTTGTTGTATAACCCGTTGCCACCGCATGCGGTTTGCAACGAATTACAGGTGCAGCCTAGCTGTGAGAGGCAGTCAGGCCGAAAGTGGCAGGGAGTTCTTTGCTTTTAGCGAGCAGTTCCATTTTCTTCTGCAGTGCTTCCTGTTTGGTTTTGCCATAGCGATAGCGGCGGATGGATTTCCCTGTCACGGGGTCGCGGCTGCAGACGGCAGCCACCCAGCGGCCGTCCTGACGTCGGTAAATGCTGCCTTTGCCATAGGTGCCTTTTTCCATATGCACACACCTCCTTTGCTGGCTGATTTCCCCGGGTAATATTGCCGCAGGGCTTGTCCCTGTTATGGCGGGGTCCCGGAGGCACGCAGGCGGTTTGCCTCATGCGCCATGTTCACACACCATCTTTGTTGTCCTATGTAACTATCCAATCGGCGGCCGCCACTCGGCCGCCTTTGCTATTTCCGGCGTTTGCCGCCGGGATACAACATATTGCGAATCCACCGGTCAACCAGGGACAACTTTGTCTTTATCTTCCGCTTTTAAGGCCGCCACGATTTTTTCAATGACGGCCCGGTCCGGCCCCGCTCCCAGCCGGCGACTGTGGCTGCCAGTACGCTGTTAGGTTTTTTAGGCTACAGCTATACGACGCTGTCGCGGGCCAGGAACGAACTGGTGGCGGCCGAGCTGCTGGTTCATACGCCCCGCCCCGGCCGGCTGGCGCCGTATTATGAACTGCAGCCAATACACAACAAAATTGTGGATAAATCTGTTGATAACCCTGTGGATAAGCCGCGCCTGGCCTTGGTAAAGCCCATTTGCCAATCATAATGAATGGCAAGTGGAATGGCAAAACCGGATTTGTCAATCATTATGATTGGCAACCTGAATACATTATTTAAACGTAAACTTTATTTATAAATTCCTTTTTCGCATCCAGCTGATCAAGTTAATAGAAAATAATAATTATTACCCAAGAAAATGGTTCCTGCGATTTTTATCGAATACTTCCGTAGATGAAATTTGGGAGGTATTTGACATGCTGTTACCGGAAGCTGCGACCAATCAGTCACAAGAACTACGGACTCCTGTAGCCATGGCCATGGCGTTACGGTATGCAAAAAAACTTGATTTTGTGGAAACCATCAACCGTAGTGCGGCTTGGGATGAAAAACAGTGTAACCTAAGTCCTGGTCAATTAGCTCTAAGTGTTGTGTTCAGTACCTTTGCGGATGTTCGCTCTCCGTTGTATCATATCAAAAATAATTTTGCCCATATGGATACAGCCTTTTTGTTTGGCCCAGGCGTTACCGGCGACGATTTCACCGATGATGCTCCGGCTCGCACATTGGATAAAATATATGCGGCTGGAAGCAGTCGTTTGTTTAGTAAAATTGCGCTGAATGGGTATAGCGCCTTTGATATTCCTTTTCATAAGCTCCATTCGGATACTTCATCCCTTGCGTTATATGGAGAGTATAGCGAATGTGACTCACCTGCTTACGATGGCGTTGACATCACCGAAGGATTCAGTAAAGATCATCGACCGGATCTCAAGCAGGTCATGGCTTCCCAATTTGCTGCTTTTTATACAACCGGAGAAACAGCTCTTTTTACTTTCTCGCTGTCCCGATAATTTTTATAAAAAACTAGCCGAAAAAGTTAAGAAACAGGCGTATGTCCAGAATGCTTGGCTGCCTATTGGCAAGGTAAAAGACGATGCCTTACACGCGTGTTATGAGGGGCAGGAATTTCAAGAAACGATCCAGATCGTGGATGCTGAAAAAAATACGCATGCACTTACGGTTCGCTTATTTGTGTACCGTAGCAATGAGAATACACTGCGTATAGAAAAACGCTTAAAGAAAGAGGAAGAGCGGTTGCAGGCTGATAAAGCGGTTTTAGAGAAGAAAGTGTTTGCGTGTGCAGAAGATGCAGAAAGCGCGGCGCGGGAATTTGCCGGCGCAAAACACCGTAACTTGATCGATATTGAAACCACGGTATGCTCAAAAACGACGGAAACTCTGGGGCGAGGACGGATTGGTAAAAATCCGAGACCTGCAAAAACGAAAACGCTATGGTACGTCCATGTTCGCATTATAGGCCCGAATGAAAAGCGAGTTCGTCAAGCCCAAGATAACGCCGAAAGTTTTGTTTTGATTACGACTGCCCCGAAAAGCAATTCGTCCCAAAAGGTTACGAGAAAGGGGCATAAACTTGTGCCGGCCAAACAGAGTGCGCCGTGAGCAGGCCTGTGCTGTAATTGGTTTAGGCTTGTTGTAAAATCGTGGGCCCGCTCCGCAACGGGCGCGGGCGGCGCTGCAGCCGCTGACGCGTCTTCCGCCTGCCGTCCTCGGGCTGCTCCGCTCAGTGCCAACAAGACGGATACCACTCTATGGCCGGCCGTCCGCTCCTTGCGGCGTTCCGCTGCCGCTGCACTATCCCCATCCGCTCCCGTCCGGCCACCGTTGGCGCTTAGAGCCGTATCCTGCCGGGCGGCTATTCGTCAACTTGGCAGGGGAACAGGCCCGAAGGCTCCTTATCACTCGCCTACCGGCCTGCCAGGGGTGACGGGGAACCTCGGCTGGCCCCGTACGCTGCGCGGGGCGCCGGCAGGACACTCCGGCAAGTCCGTCCGAAACACCACCAGCCGACCCAGCCGGGCATCCTGCCGGCCGCCGGGAACGAAAAGCAAAGTACGAAGCCGCCGGGGCAGTGGAGAACCGAACCGCTCCACCGGGCCACCTGCCGCCACTCGCCTGGCCGGGCAATAAAAGCCGTTCGTTCCCTGCCGTGGCCGCGCCCGTCGCACCGGCCACGGCGGCCAAACCCGTGCCGCCGCGCCCCGTGCGACGGGCCTGCCGGCAGCAAGGGAGCCGCGAACTGCGCGGCGGGGAAATAAAAAGGCCGCCTCATTCAGTGAAGGCGGCACAGTTTTACAACCAAGACAAAAATAAGAATTTCCTTTTTTACCTCTGGGAAAATATGCTATACTAAGTGTACAGGCTGCTCGGGGGACGGTTAGCCCCTTCCTTTTTAGGAAGGGGGTGGTAAGATGACTATTTACGAAGCATTGACATTTGCTGTCGCATTTGCCACGCTCATGGTATTGGTCACGACCAGAAAGAAATAACCGCCCCTGCTCAAAGACGGCGGTTATTTCTTAAATAACACGAATTTGGGCTAACCGTTTTCCGGTTAGACAGCCTGTGGGGCTGGCGTGTTAGCGCACGTCAGTCCTTTTCTTATATTATACCCATTGGAATAAAAATATGCAACCGGTCAGGAGAAATCATTACCCGCAATAAAATAAACGGGGTAGTCGGTTAGCTCCACTTTTCAGAAAGTGGGGGCATTCACTCAACACTATGGCTTAAAGAGACCATGCCTTTCAACTTTGCACACTCTAGTGGCAAAAGTTTTGTACCATAAATCCGCTAATTTTTGAGCCTCCCTGTGGTGAGGGTGATTTTTCCAATTTTCAATAGCCTCAAGCGAATCCCAATAGGATACAGTTATCCCTACTCCATCGCGTCCCGTGCGAACGGGCCTGCCGGCAGCAAGGGAGCCGCGAACTGCGCGGCAGGAAAAATAAAAAGACCGCCTTCATTGGGAAGGCGGCATGGTAGTGACACAAAGCCACGAACAAGAATTTTCTTTTTTACTTCTGGGAAAATATGCTATACTAAACATACAGGCTGTCTAGGAGCAGCGGTTAGCCACACCCTTTGTAGAAAGGGGGTGGTGGATGTGTCGGCATTCGAAGCAATGTATCTCATGATTGCATTCGCAACGCTTGTTGTGCTCATCATAAAGCAGAAATAACCGCCTCCTGCTCAAGGTCTGCGGTTATTTCTAAATAACTCCAACTTGGGCTAACCGTTTTCCGGTTAGACAACCTGTGGGCTGGCGTGTTAGCGCACGTCAGTCCTTTTCTTATATTATACCCATTAGAATAAAAATATGCAACCAGTCAGGAAAAATCGTTACCAGTATCAAATGGAAAATTAAGTCGCATAGACTAGCTAGCTGCTGACTCCTGTCAAATTATGATTGATATGACAGGAGTTTTTGTTTTTATGATAAGATATTAAAGAGAGAAATTGTAATAAAAGATAGATGCAGAGGTGTTAATGAGGCTGCAGCTAATTCTAATATGGATGTCGAAATAATTCGTTTCTATGCTCAATGCCTCGATCGTCCTGCATTTCAAGATCCTTTTCAACAGGAAGGTTCTATGGAGGATTTTGATAAAGCAATAGAAGATACAATAACAGCTTTTAATACTGGCGTGATGCGATCAAGAGATGGGGCTATTCTTCGAAGGTCAAAGGGAAAATCGTATCTTACTAATCAGCAATGGAGAAATAGGATGAATGTTATTGTTGATCTGCTTCGTGCCATACGCGAGAGATATGCCCTTGCTTTAGATAAAGGTGAGATTCATCTTGGAACAGAACATAGGGGGCGAAAGTTTTATTGTATTTATGATAGAGTACTTGCAGAATGGTTTGACTCAACGCGGTATGAGATTCTAAAAATTTTCTCAGAAATATCTAATGAAATAGGGATTCCAAGGTTTTCGTTTCCAAGACCAAGAAGGCATTGGTAAGGAAAGTCACGTAGCCGTGATACCGAGAAAATACATTTCTACATCCTTATGAATGGAGAAAGCCCCGAGATTAGGGAGAACTTAGCATATATTCATGAGGCCAAATTCAATAATTCTATATGTAACAGTCAGTCCGTGAGTCCGTGCCACCTATGTGTGATACGGACTAGTTTTTTTGTCGAACAAAACTGTCTAATAGGGAAATAAAGCTTCTCCACATACTGGTCGCAATAGACGGCTTACCATGAGCAGCCACAAAAACCATGTGGCCGCACATCGTAAGCCTGTTTTGTTTGCAACAGTCTGCCTGGCAGGGGAGCGCACCGCCCACGGCGGCCAAATCCGCGCCGCCGCGCCCCGTGCGACGGGCCTGCCGGCAGCAAGGGAGCCGCGGACTGCGCGGCGAATATTGTTATTGAAAGATAAAAAAGGCAGGATATACTCCCGTAAATCAAGAAAATACTCATAATTTACAGAATGGTTGAATTGTGATTTTCTGGAAGTAGAATAGAGTGGCGGAAAAGCTAGGGGTGTGTGTAAATGCAAATTACGAAACTCAAGGTGTCTAATTTTCGGTCCTTTGGAATGGAAGAAGCCGTTATTTCTTTGAAAGATATGTCTATCCTTATTGGCAGCAATAGCACAGGAAAGACTACAGCCATGCAGGCATTAATAAAACTTTTGGTGTATATGCAAAGGACCGCGAACTCGTGCGTGCTGACTTTCATGTTCCGCCTGGAGTCAATCCAGAAGAGCTTATTGAGACTGAACTTTATATTGAAGCGGTAATAGGATTTGCTGAATTGCAAAATACAGGTGGCACAGGAACGGGATGTATTCCTCAATTGTTTCATCAAATGGTTGTTAACGGACAAGGACAAGCACCGTATGTTAGGATTAGGCTTTCAGCAACCTGGCAGCGAGGAAACACGCCTGAAGGCGATATTGATTCCAGGCTTGAGTTTATTACTGTTGCTGAAAGCGAGCCCATTCTTGTGGGTGTAGCGCTTATTATAAAGTAGTTGTGAGCGGCCGAGTTTTGCGAAAAATTGCAATGAATGTCTTTTCAGTGACTGTTGGAAAGGTTACAATAATATTAATTATGGACTTTTGTGGAGGCGATGGTGTGAGCTTCTTCCGGAACTGGAGCACGGCAAAGAAAATAGTTGGCTTGGTTATAGTGGTGTTGATGTTTACCGGCTATTATTATGTCAGTCATATGAAAAAATCCCTGGAAAATATGTATAAAGTCAATCTGTTCGGTGGAGTGGCTGAATATGGCCCGGGCGCAGTCCCGGACGGCTGAGGGGCTTATGCTACAGGTGCTATTGGCGGAACTGTCAAAACCTCAGCAAGAAAAACTGCTTGCCGAATCGAAAAGCCGTATGGATGACGCTGATAATTTAATTGACCAATTTGAAAAACAGGTAGCTACCCAACAAGCTCGCCAAAAAGTGGGCGATGTTAAGGCGAAAGGCGATCTAACGGGAGCGGATATAAACACGATTACGCAAGATAAAGTAGGGCAGTTGGCCAAGGCCTTTAACGGTATGGCGGCCAATTTGCGGCGATTAGTGCGCCAAGTCTCCGGATCCGCCCAGCAAGTGGCGGCAGCGTCGAAAACACTGACCGAAGGGGCGGAACAATCCGCTCAGGCCACTACCCAAATCGCCACTTCAATTATGGAAGTGGCGGAAGGAACGGTGCAGCAGTCGAAAACGGTGGACGATACTACCAAAACAATTGAACAAATGGCCGCGAACATGCAGCAAATGTCGGCGAATGCCAATACTGTCGTAGAAGTGGCGAATAAAAGCGCAGGAACGGCCCGCCAAGGTCAAAAGGCAGTAGAGGCGGCGGTGGCGCAAATGGCCAAAATTGAAAACACGGTTGCTACCTCGGCGCAGGTGGTGACTGCATTAGGCGAGCGGTCTGAGCAAATTGGGCAAATTGTTGATACGATTACCGGGATTGCCGGACAGACCAATTTGTTGGCGTTAAATGCCGCGATTGAAGCCGCCCGGGCCGGTGAGCAGGGCCGCGGTTTTGCCGTGGTGGCCGAAGAAGTGCGTAAACTTGCTGAACAATCGGAAATGGCGACCAAACAAATTGCGGCCATGATCGGCGAAATTCAGCAGGATACTGTCCGGGCTGTAGCGGCGATGGAAGACGGCACCCGGGAAGTTAAGACGGGCACGACGGTTGTGAATAACGCCGGGCAGGCCTTTACTCAAATCGCGGAGTTAGTAGAAAAAGTGTCTTATCAGGTGCAGGAAATATCAAACGCCATTGCAGAGATGGCTGCCAAGAGCGGCCACGTAGTAGCAGCTATGCGCGATATTGACCAGGTGAGCAAGCATACCGCCGCCGAGACACAGACGATATCGGCGGCTACCGAGCAGCAATCGGCATCGATGCAGGAGATGGCCGCATCCAGCCGGCGGCTGGCGCAAATGGCGCTGGCGCTGGAGAATGCCGTGCGGCAGTTCCGGATATAACAATATGAATGAGCCTAATGCTACCTATCGCGCTCTGTTTTTTAGCAGGGCGCAATTGCTTTGTCAAGTTGTGTGATCCATTACAAAATTCGGGGTGAGATGTGTGAAAGTGTTGGTAGTAGATGATGACGAAAAAATACTGAAAGTATTGACGGCCTATTTAGAAAAAGAGGGATATGCGGTAATAACGGCCAAGGACGGTTGGGAAGCAGTGGACAAAGCGCGGCAGCTCGGGCCCGATATTGTTCTCCTGGACGTAATGCTTCCCAGTCTTGATGGCTGGGGAGTGTGCAAGGAAATTCGCCGGACCAGTGATGTGCCGATCATTATGCTGACAGCTCGCGACGCCGAAACGGACCGGATTATCGGGCTGGAGTTAGGCGCCGACGATTATGTCGTTAAACCGTTCAGTCCGAAAGAAGTGATTGCGCGTATGCGGGCTATTTTTCGCCGGTTGCAGCCGTCTAGCCGCCGGGAAGGGGAACGTGTCCTAAAGGTTGGGGATATTGTGCTCAACCCAAGCAGCCGTAGCTTAACCGTGGCCGGCGTTCCGGTGGAATTAACGCCTACGGAATATAAGGTGCTGGAACTGTTTCTTTCCCATCCCGGCCAGGTGTTTTCCCGGCTCCAGTTAATCGAAAAAGTACAGGGCTATGCTTTTGAGGGCTACGAACGGACGGTGGATTCGCATATAAAAAACCTGCGCAAAAAACTGGGTGTTTCGCCGGATGAACCGCATTATATCAAAACCATCTATGGTGTGGGGTATAAGCTGGCAGGTGAAGAGCATGCGTAGTCTGCTTGCCCGCGTGACGCTTACGGTCTTCGCGACAACGGTTGTTGTCGTTTTGGGGCTGATGCTGGTTGTTAATTATCAGGTGTCGGAGAATTTTAGTTCCTATTTATATATGAGCGGCATGCATGGCATGATGATGAATCACAGCAATATGGCCGCGATGATGGGGGTGCCGGAAAGACAGTTTTTGATTTCGTTAAAGCATTCGTTGTTAGCGGCTGCCGGTATTATGCTGTTAATCGGGGCGGTTGTGAGTTATTACTTGGCCCGCAGCATTGCTGTCCCGGTGATTGACCTGAACCGGGCCGTTAACGACGTAGCGTCAGGCAATCTTGACGCAGCGGTGGTTGTCGATCGGCGAGATGAGGTAGGCCAGTTAGCCGCGGCGTTTAATGCGATGACGGCAAAGCTGAAATCCAGTACGGTCCTCAGACAACGGTTCCTGGCCGGCGTCGCGCATGAACTGCGCACGCCGCTAACCATCCTGAAAGCAAACCTGGAGGGCATTGCCGACGGAGTCATTGCTCCAGACCAGGAACAAATGAATTCTCTGACCGAAGAGGTAGACCGGCTGGCCAAACTGGTGGGGGAGCTCAGAGATTTGTCGCTTTTGGAGGCCGGACAGTTGAATCCGGATTACACCGAGGTTGACCTCCCTACTATTTTACGTCAGGTAATCCAAAAGAGCAGTCCGTTGGCTGCTGAGAAAAACTTGGGGCTTAATTTTAAGATTGACGAAGATATGCCGAAAATATGGGCTGACGCCGGTATGCTGCAGCAGATGGTATACAATCTGATTATGAATGCCATCCGCTATACGGCGGCAGGCGGTATAACCGTAACGGCAGGACGGGATGAGAATGCCGTTAGAATAGAGGTCATTGATACCGGTATTGGGATTGCGGCAGAAGATATAGAGCATATATTTGATTATTTTTATCGGGTTGACCCGGCCAGAGCGAAACAGAGCGGCGGTACCGGCTTGGGATTGGCCTTAGTCAGGCAGATGGCGCTGGCGCACGGTGGCAAGGTATACGCAACCAGCGTATTGGGACAAGGCAGCACTTTTACTTTGAAGCTGCCGTTACATGTACATCAAAAACGCATAGTTTCTCCATAAAATCTCCACAGTGTTGGGATACAATAAAACCAACACGAAGGAGGTGCACACATATGATGATGGGTTATGGATTTAGCGGTCCGCTCGGCTGGCTTGGCATAGGCTTCGGGATGATTATTCACCTGGCATTTGCCGCTCTGGTCATCATGGCGGCTATTTGGATGTTTAAGGCTGTTTTCGGCGGCGGACATCCGGCCGAAAGACCAACAGACGCGGTGAAGATATTAAAACAACGTTGTGCCAAGGGCGAAATCACCGGTGAAGAATATCAGCGCATGAAAAAAGAATTGGAGTAAATTAACACAAGTTTTTCATAATGGCTTCATAATTTCTCCACAATGCTGGATTACAATAAAGACAAACCAATAACTGGAGGGATATATTGATGAAAAAGAAAATTGTAATTGCCACCATGTTGGCAGCTTTGACTGCCGCGCCGGTATTCGCGGCAATTGCTGACCAGGCTCAGCCGCAAAACGATTGGTTTAATCAGATGTTCAGCAATCATAAGCAAATGATGCAGCAAGCGGTAGACAACGGCATGATGACAACCGACCAAGCGGCCTGGATGAATGAGCACATGCAGCAAATGGCCCCCGTTATGCAGCAAATGATGCAAAATGGCGGCATGATGGGAAACTTCAATAACAATAATAAATAGTAGCCGCAGACAAAAACCAGGAGTAATCCTGGTTTTTTGCTTGTATGCTTTTGGCGGCGAGCGCTAGTGCTATAAATACCTTGCCGGAAGCCACCAGCGTCCACTGGCATGGCTTGGATGTACCCAACAATATGGACGGTGTGCCGGAGGTTGAACCGACGCCCCTAATTAAGCCCGGCTGCTATTTTGATTATCATTTTCCAATTACCAATCCGCCGGGGACGCATATGTATCATACGCATCATAATGTGGCGCGGCAGGAGATGATGGGAATGGCAGGTGGCTTGGTAATTCTGGACCCGCATGGTTCGTCAGTGGACCGTGACTACTTTATTATGCTGCAGGAGTTTGCCGTAAAAGGTTTGCCGATGGGTGTGCTGGAGCCAGGCAGCTACGAAGTCAACCCTCTGAGTGATGACCTGCAATTTTTTACCATGAACGGGCGCTGTTTTCCGGAAACTACACCGCTGCCGGTACAGTGCGGCGAACGGGTACGCATTCGTCTGGCCAATCCGGCGATGATGGAGCATCCCATTCACCTGCACGGTCATCAATTTGTTGTGACAGCCACTGATGGCAATCGGTTTGGTGAATGTGCCAGGATGAGGAAGAATACCATTGCCGTTTCGTCCGGGGAGACTTGGGACATCGAATTTGAAGCGGATAATCCCGGCAATTGGCCGTTTCACTGCCATATTCCGCATCATACAGCCAATAATATGACCAAAGAGACCGGCGGCATGTTTACTGTCGTGCAGTATTGCGGCGGTTCGGCGAAAACGAAAAGCTGCCGGTAGCGGCAGCTTTTATTATCATGCGGCACGGACTATCCACGGCTAAGCCTTGTGGTGTTTCGATTTGAACGGATGATGCCATTATTGGTACGCTGATGGGCAGCATTAGTTAGATGGGTTGTGCGAAGATAAAAAATTCATCAGTTCTTCACTAGTTTTTCATGACTTCTTCATAAGTTTTACATAATGTATATGTATACTTTTATTGTCCCACCTTAGAGTTTTTATATAGTTGTACCCGACCGGTATTTAGTTATATCGCTTGGGGTTATTATGCAGTAATGTTCGCCTGGCACATGGTGCCAGGCTTCTTTTTAGAGGTAATTATTTCCATGTGGTGATAAAAAAAAATACATATTTTACGGCGAACGGGGATGTGCGGAAATGAGATTGATACTAACAAAAGCGGATAAATGGTTGATTGGCCTATTGCTATTTTTATCGGTTACCGGGATTGGGTTTAGCGTATATGCCTTTCCGGCCGGTAGTGGGCAAAGCGCAGAAATATGGGTAGACGGCGCACTGTTCAAAACAGTGCCGCTCAAGGAAGGGTACCGTCAGGAAATCCGCATCGGCGGCGAGATGCGGTATGACATCATTCAGGTGGAAGGGGCCCGCATTCGGGTGCGGGAAGCCGATTGCCCTGAACAAATCTGTGTGCTGACAGGTTGGATAAACAAGGCTCCGCAGCAGATTGTCTGTTTGCCGTATCGTATTGTGATCAAAGTGGTGTCGACCGCGCCGTCGGAAATCGATGCAATTGTCCGGTAGGCATAGCTTTCTTCTGGCAAGCTTTATTGTCGGCAGGAGAAGGTTAAAGTGCTCAGCCGCATATAGACGCATAGAAGCGCATATATTTTAGCGCATAAAAGTATGAGAAGTGATAATAATGACAAATGACATAGAAAAGCTTAAAAAACTGGCATTATTTTTCCGCTTAGTGGGCGTAAATCTCAAGGCCCTGGGAGGCCATGAAAAACCATAATATCTCCGAATTGACGGCAGTGCCAAATCTAGGTAATAGAATTGAATTGGATGTATATGAAATCCAATAAAGATTTTTTCCCAGGCGTGTTGTTAGTAACGCTCCACCGCTGGCGCTTGACTTACGCTTATACTAACAACACGCCTGTAAATTTTTATTGGATACTATATAGATATGAATAGTGAAAAAATTTTTCGCTTAATGGACGCTATTCTTAAGGCCCTAGCGGCACTGAAGGACCTCAATGTCTCCGAATTGACGATAGATCTCATTTGGATTGATATTTACCATCGACATCAGCATTTTCCACCTCACAATTATTCTATGCAGCTTTATTATGGACAAGAACTTAATAAAATTATATTTATATTTTCCCGAATTAGATGAGTGAATTAAGTTTTTTGTATAATTAAAGCTTACAACAAAGCCGTTGGATAACAGATTCTGGCTCAATACTAATAGCAGCCAGAAATGCCTCTACATTTTCCCTGATTTCAGGAACCGTTTTATAAAATACATTTGTAAATGACTTTTTCTTTCAGCCATTTCCATAAGCCTTCGATTAAATTTAAGTTCGGGCGATATGGTGGCAGAAACATTAGTGTGAGTTGCTCTTGGTGCTCTTCTAAAAATGGCTGAAGGAGCTTTGCATGATGAATTCGTGCATTATCCAGAATCATGACAGTTTTGCCATTTGGATTTCTTAACAATACATTTTTCAGGAAACCAAGAAATACTTCTGCATCATAAGATTCATGTTCTTCGCAGTAAACTTCTCCAGTTTCATAGTTCAGATAGCCAACCAGTTTAACACCTTGATGCTTGCCGAAAGTCTTGATGATTCGCTGTTTGCCTTTTTCAAACCAAGTTTGATGAATCGCTTGATAGTCTCGAATCATGGACTCATCAACGAAAAGGATTTGTTGGATTTCATCATTCAGGAGTTTTTTTACTTGCTCAAAATCTTTTACAAACTGCTCTTGTTTCTGCTTGTCTGCTTGTGCAAGCACATAAGTTGGACGGGTATAGGAAAGTCCCATGCGCTCCAGCATTCCGGTAATTCCGCGAATCGAATAGTCATAGCCATATTCACGCTTGATGTACTTACCAATTAAACCAGCTGTCCAATTAAACTCTGCGGCAAATCCAACCTCCGAAGGAACTTTGTTAATAATCACTTGTTTTAATGCGACTCGTTGTTCGCTGGTAAATCTTGGCGGTCTTCCGGATATCGGTTTGTCAGGAATTCCTTCCAGTCCTTCTTTCTGATATATTTTGTGCAGATTACATACTGTATTGGCGGTTATGCCTACAATCGAAGCTACTTCTTTGCACGTCTTACCGGAAAGAAACAAATATAGTGCTTGATATCTCTTAAAAATTCTTGCTCTTTTCTCTGTATTCATGGCATTTTTAATTTCATTTAATTCTTCTTGCGATGCTCTCGTTCTCATGATTTGCCTCAATTCTATAACTCATCTTTGACAGTTAACGATCGTTTTTTCATGTTTCCCGAGCCCGGAATCCGCTATTTTCGCGGGTTTCGGGCTTTGCTATTGCAGAATTTTCTCAAAAAGTGTAGGTCAAACTATTTTGGAATTTTCGCCATAGATATCTTTATCTTCCAGAAATTTCGTGATATAATTGTAGGTGATAAACGTTGGGCGGTGAGTCTCTTGTTTGCTCAAATTGTATCCACAAAAAAGTCGGATGGTAAAACCTACAGATATCTTCATATTGTTGAGTCATACCGGGAAGGTAAGTCCGTTAAAAAGCGTCGTATTGCAAGCCTTGGCAACATTGACGCGTATTCTGATAAGGAAATAGAACAGCTTATTTATAAGCTTGAGTCGCTCCTACAAAACCGTGTTACTGGTTCTATTGAGGATTTGGAACCCGGTAACTGCCTCCAGTTTGGGGTTCCTTACGTGGTTCAATTTTTGTGGGATCAATTGGGCTTGACTGGGGCTATCTCTAACGCCCTTAAGGATCGCGGCGTTACATTCGACGTAGCCGGTTACGTGCAGGCGATGGTGATTAATCGCCTGGTCGATCCCTCCAGCAAGTTTCAATTGTTCAAAACTATCGAGGACATGTATTTGCCGGACGCACCCCACGAGTGGCAGCTACAACATTTCTACCGCGCTCTGGATTATCTCATGGACATTAAACCGGAACTGGAGCGTCATTTATACAGCCAGCTTACACATTTGCTTAATTTCCGTTTATCTTTAGTGCTTTATGATATGACCAGCACACATTTGACAGGGCATCACTGCCCAATCGCGGAGTACGGATACTCCCGCACGCATCGCCCGGATTTAAAGCAGGTTGAACTAGGCTTGCTGGTAACTCCTGACGGTATTCCGATTACCCACGAAGTATTTGCTGGCAAAACCCCGGATAAACAGACTGTCAAGGACATTCTAAAGCGGTTAAAACAAGAGTTTGCGGTTGAACAGTGCGTCTTTGTGGGCGACCGCGGGATGGTCACTGATGAGAATTTAGCACTGCTGGCAGAGGCCGGATACCCCTATATAGTTGGCTACCACAAACGTGGCCGGATAGTCAGCGACGCTTTGTTAGAAACATATGCAAACATTGATGGCTACGCCAAGATCAAGGACAATCTCTATTATCTGGAGGCGTCATCCGCCCAGGTTGAGGACGACGCAAGAGATACGGATTCACGCTATATTTTGTGTTACAATCCCGTAAAGGCTATTCAAGATGAAGCTTTCCGGGCTTCGGCCATCGAAGAAGCGGAACAGGCGCTGGCTTATATGCAAAAACGCTTAGCAACACCGCAACGTGGAAGAAAGCCAAACTCGAAGAATCTTATGGTTAAAGTCGGTGAAATTTTAACGAAAAAAGGTGTACAGGCATTCTTTGAAGTTGACTTCGACGGCCAGAACCTGACTTTCAAGCATGATCAAGCCGCATTAGCAAAAGAGAAGTTATGCGACGGAAAATTTGTGATCAAAACCAATACGGCCTTGCCTGCACAGGATGTTGTACTTTCCTACAAAACTCTGATGAACGTGGAGAGGGCTTTTCGGGAGATCAAGAACTTTCTGGATGTTGGCCCTTTGTACCATTGGAATGAAAAACGAGTGCGCGGCCATATTTTTGTATGCGTATTGGCATACCTATTCGAACAGGAAATTCAGGTGTTGTACCGCCGGACACTGGAGCAGGAAGCGCAACGGATCTCGCGGATTACCGAAGAGAAAGAACGGATGACTATGCAAGCCGAATTGGATGACCGATGGTATACGGGCGAGCAAATTTTAAAGGACCTTGCGCGTTGGAACGTGCTGAAGGCGGAATTTCTGGGCAAGAAATTTCTCAGCGTACCCCGGCCAAAACCGATTGCGCAGCAGGCGCTTGCGGCCATCGGGATTCCACTACCCTCAAAAGCCATGTATATTGACTAGTTACCACGACGACAGTTTAATAGATTCCTTCCAAGCCCCGCTAATTTGGCGGGGCTAAAACACGTGTAGTGCAAACTTGTGCCCACAAACCCTTGATATTACTGGGGCACTGTCAAAGATGAGCTATAAATGTCTTTATAAGAATATCGGCAATTTTATCCAAAATGTTTAATTCAATTTATATAGTTGGTGTTCAACCGACTTCTTTGGTTTTTTTATTTTTAGCCGCATACTGAGTGAATCAATACGAGAAGTTACTAAATTTAGGAAAGGAGCGAAAAACTACATGAGGGCCGGGTTACGGGATTTGTTAATGCTTGTCTCAAAAGAAATGAAACTACTCATTGATAACTATATGGAATATGCCAAAACCGTAGTTTAGGGGTATTCTTGGCTATTGCTTTATTGGCTTCGGTATATGGTAGGTTTTAACTGTGTCCACTTCATGTTTTTTGGTTATTGACACATAAAACACTTTATGATATAGTATTACACATAAAATATAAAAAGCTGATTGGAACAACCAAAGGCTAAGACAATTTCCCAATAGGGGAAGTCTGGCCTTTTTTTTATTTGTCAGTTCCCTCATTCAGTGACAAACAACATAAAACTAGGGGGATGAAAATGAAGCTTGCAAAGTTCGGACTGGTTTTAGTGGCGGTTATCGTTTTGATTGGAAGTGCAATGGGATGCTCCACCAACACTACAGGCAGTAACAATACGAAAGTAAGAATTGCTTTCTTTCCCAATATTACACACTCGCAGGCTCTGGTTGGCAGGGCGGAAGGTCACTTTCAGAAGGCTTTCGGGGACACAAACGTCATAGAGTGGAAAGTATTTAATGCAGGTCCGGCTGAAATTGAAGCTTTATTTGCCGGCGAAGTGGATATCGGTTACATAGGACCGGGGCCGGCAATCAACGGCTATACAAAGTCAAAGGGTGACCTCCAGATCATTGCCGGCGCAACCGATGCGGGAGCAATCCTGGTGACCAGAAAGGACTTAGTTCTGAAAAATGCCGGGGAACTCAGTGGTAAAAAGATTGCTGTTCCCCAGTTCGGCAATACTCAGGATTTATCTTTGAGGTACATTCTGCAGCAGAACGGACTGAAAGAGATAACCAAGGGCGGTACGGTGGAAATAAGGCAGGTAGAAAATCCTGATATCAAGACGTTACTGGATAAAGGAGAAATTGATGCAGCGCTTGTTCCAGAACCATGGGGTTCCCGTCTGGTAAGCGAAGTGAAGGCCAATATATTATTGGACGCCACTCAGGTTTGGCGAGAGGGCAAATACACCACGGCAGTAGTTGTTGCCAGAACGAAATTCATTCAGGATCATCCGGAAATAGTGGAAAAATTCCTTAGAGCCCACGTTGAGCTGACGGATTACATTAATAAAAATCCGGAAAAAGCCAAAGAACTTGTAAACGCGCAAATCAAGGAGCTTACCAACAAGCCGTTGGCTAAAGACATATTGGATGCTTCCTTTGGCAGGCTGACGGTAACAAATGATCCGGAAAAGGATTCAGTAACCGAGTTTGTCCAGTTAGCGCTGGATGCCGGGTTCATTAAGACGAAACCTGAGCTAAAAGACTTGTTTAATTTAACAATACTTAATAAAGTCTTGAAAGAAAAAGGTTTAAATGAAATCCAGTAAAGATCTGTAAACAAAACTAGCGAGAATAGAGGTGCCGGTGTTGAGTCTGGTTGTTGAGAATGTAAGCAAAAGCTTTTTCACTAGCCATAACAGGATTCATACTCTCGATAAAATCAATATCGAGTTTAAAAAGAGTGAATTTATCTGCATTTTAGGGCCATCCGGGTGTGGAAAGTCGACCCTCCTGAATATTATTGCCGGACTGGAAACGGCAACCACCGGCAGAGTTATATTGAATGGCAATGAAGTGAAAGAAGCAGGTCCTGATCGGGTTGTCATGTTTCAGGAGCCAGCCCTGTTTCCGTGGTTAAGGGTAATTGACAATGTGGAATTCGGCATGAAAATGGCCGGCATTTCCAAAGCCGAGCGACGGGAACGAGCACTCAAGTATCTGAAGATGGTACACCTTACCAGATTCCAGAATTCTTTTGTACACGAGTTGTCGGGCGGAATGAAGCAGCGGGTTGCCCTCGCGCGGGCGCTGACGCTGGATTCTGAAGTGCTGTTGATGGATGAGCCCTTTGCCGCGCTGGACAGCCAGACCAAGAATATTCTCCAGCTCGAACTGCAGCAAATCTGGTGGGAAACAAAAAAGACGGTGATTTTTGTCACCCATAATGTTGAGGAGGCTGTTCTGTTAGCAGACAGGGTTATTGTCATGGCGGCAAACCCCGGCAGTATAAAAAAAGAGTTCCACATACAGCTCGCCAGGCCCAGGCAACCCGAAAATGTTGATTTGGCGTACCTGGCCGCAGGCATTATGAAAGAACTGAAAGAGGAGGTGGAGAAGGTTGCCAAAGTTGAATTTGACAGTGAGTGGAGTATCAAAAAAGATCTTCTTTTATCTGATTCTGATAGCAATATGGGAATTGGCTTATAGATTAGGAGTGGATTACCTCAGGATCTGGAAGCCCTATGTTTTTCCTTCGCCGATATCGGTTTTTCAGACCTTGACGGACTTAATTTTGGATAATACTCTCGGTATCGCAGTTTGGGCAAGCGCGAAGCGAATTTTTTGGGGATATTTCATTTCGATAGTCATAGGAACCGTAATTGGCCTTACGATCGTAAGGTTCAAGATCCTTGACGAAAATGTCAGTGCCTTAATACTAGGATTGCAAACACTGCCAAGCATCTGTTGGCTGCCTTTTGCCATCTTATGGTACGGCCTCAATGAAAGTGCAATCATATTTGTCATTGCCATCGGATCGGCCTTTGCCGTGGCCATTGCCATAGAATCAGGCATCAAAAATGTTAGCCCCCTGTTTTTACGGGCGGCCAAAACCATGGGCGCTTATGGAATGAAAGCGTATTGGCATGTGATTATTCCTGCCAGCCTTCCCAGCGTAATCACCGGTTTGAAACAGGGGTGGTCTTTTGCCTGGAGGGCGCTGATGGCGGGGGAAATGATGTCGGCAACCAAGGGACTGGGACAGGTTCTCATGGTCGGCCGGGACCTGGCGGATATCAGCCAGGTTGTGGCCGTGATGATGGTAATCGTTGTTTTGGGAGTAGCGGTAGACAAACTTATCTTCGGCAGAGTCGAGGCTAATATCAGGCAGCGATGGGGATTAGACAAGGCATAGCAGCGCTAAAGCGGCAGCGAGAGATATATTTGTTCCTAAAAATTAAAAATAGAGTAGATTTCGCGGTAAGAAAGGAAAGTGCATGGGGTCGTATGATTTTAGCAGCTAAAAGATTGGAAACAGATATCCTGGTGATTGGCGGCGGGACGGCGGGCTGCTTTGCCGCAATCACGATCGCGGAGAATTCCGGCGCCAAGGTGATTATCGCCGAGAAAGCTAACATCAGGCGCAGCGGCTGCCTTGCGGCCGGGGTTAACGCCCTGAATGCGTATATTGTTAAAGGTCAAACACCGGAAACGTATTTGGAGTACGTAAAAAATGACGCAGAAAGCGTAATCAGGGAAGACCTTGTTTATACCATGGCCAAAAAGCTTAACCAAGTCACGAAAAAGATAGAAAACCTCGGGCTGGTAATCCAGAAGGACGAAAACGGGGAGTATGTTGTGCGGGGTACCCGGAATATCAAAATCAACGGTGAGAATATAAAACCCATTCTTGCCGAGGCTGTACTGAGCAAAGAGAACATTGCCGTGTTAAACCGGGTAAACATTATTGACTACATGATCAAGGACGGAAAAGTAGTTGGCGCTTACGGCTTTTCCCTTGATACCAACGTCTTCTACGCGATTTCCGCCAAGGCCGTCCTATGTGCTACGGGCGGGGCGGCCGGCCTTTATCGGCCGAACAACCCCGGTTTCTCCAGACATAAAATGTGGTATTGCCCATTTAATACCGGAGCCGGCTATGCGATGGGAATAAGGGCCGGCGCCGAAATGACAACCTTTGAAATGCGGTTTATCGCCCTGCGGTGTAAAGATACCATCGCCCCTACGGGAACTATAGCCCAGGGAATCGGCGCGCCGCAAATCAACAGTTTGGGCGAAGAGTATGAAAGAAACTACGGTATTCCTAAAACGTCTATCCGCCTATACTCGACCGTTATGGAACATAAAAACGGCCGGGGTCCTTGCTACTTACAAACGGCAGGTATTACCCAAGATCAGGAAAATGAACTGTTTAAAGCTTACTTGAATATGGCTCCGGCTCAGACTTTGCGGTGGCTTGAAACCGGGAAAGGGCCCGCCGCGGAAAATGTCGAGATTGAAGGCACTGAGCCGTATATTGTTGGCGGACATACGGGAAGCGGCTACTGGGTGGATACCAAAAGGGCGACTACCATTGCGGGCCTCTACGCTGCAGGTGATGTTGCCGGGGGAAGTCCCCAGAAGTACGTGACAGGCTGCTTCGCTGAGGGCGAAATAGCTGGTGTTTCCGCATTGGAATATATCACAGAAAAAAACAACTGCTGGCCTGATGAGGATGAAATAGACAAGAAGCTTGCAGCAATCAACCAATATTTCCAAAATAGGCCGGGTCTTTACAGTGTTGAAGACCTTGAAGATGCCATGCAGAAGACCATGGATGACTATGCCGGCGGGATTTCTTCCGGCTATGCCTATAACTCGCAAAAACTTGAGGTAGCGAAAAAACGCATTGATGAGTTGCTTGAGCTTAGTAATAACCTTCAAGCGCAGGATTTGCACCAACTGATGCATATTTACGAAGTGATTGATCGGTTGTATGTATGCAAAATACTCATCCGGCATCTGGAAGCCAGAAAAGAGACCCGGTGGCATTCTTTCCAGGAGAATGAGGACTATCCGGAAAAGGACGATGAAAACTGGCTGAAATTTGTCAATTCCCGCTTTGAAGATGGGAAAGTCGATATTATTCTGCGAGATTTGGTAAAAAAGGATGAGATCTATGAGCATAAGGATAGATAGCCAAAAGTGCAGCGGGTGTGGCAGATGCCGTCAGGTATGTCCCGGTAATTTACTCTATCAAGATGAGACCGGGAAAACCGAAATCAGGTACCCGAAAGACTGCTGGGGCTGTACCTCCTGTATCAAGGAGTGCTGTTTTAATGCCATCAAGTATTATCTTGGCGCTGATATCGGCGGCCGAGGGAGTTTCCTGTATACCAGACAGGAGGGGAATCTGTTGCATTGGATCATTGTTGGCCCGGACGGTAACGAACGAGTGATTACCATTGATAAAAGCCAAGCTAACGCGTATTAAGGAGGTTACGGACATGGATCATTTGGATCGATTGGAAGCGCAAAGCATTTATATACTACGGGAGGCCTATAAGAAATTTGGCAAATTAGGAATGCTGTGGTCGATTGGCAAAGACTCGACCGTTATGCTGTGGCTGGCCAAAAAGGCGTTTTTCGGCCACTGTCCATTCCCGCTCATTCACGTCGATACCACGTATAAAATTCCTGAAATGATAACATTTCGGGACAGGGTGGCTAAGGAATATAATCTCGAGCTTATTGTCCATAAGAATGAAGAAGCTTTGCATGAAGGTATGGGGCCGCAGAAGGGCAGACTAGTCTGCTGTAAAGCGCTGAAAACCGATGGCCTTCAGCAGGTAGTTACTAAATATGAATTTGAAGGGTTGATTTTAGGGATAAGAAGGGACGAGGAAGGTTCGCGCTCCAAAGAAAGGGTCTTTAGTGAAAGGAACAAAGATTCCGAATGGGATTATACCAACCAGCCGCCAGAATTGTGGGACCAGTTCAAGACTGATTTTCCGAAAGGGAATCATATCCGGGTGCATCCGATCTTACACTGGAATGAAATCGATATCTGGTCCTATATTGCACGGGAAAATATTCCTTTGGTTGACCTGTATTTTGCCAAAAACGGCAAAAGATACAGAAGTCTGGGGTGCGCTCCTTGCACAGGGCAGATTGATTCCAATGCGACTACCGTAGCAGAAATTATTGAGGAACTAAAAACCACCAAGGTGAGCGAACGGGCGGGGCGAGCCCAGGACCAAGAAGATTCATATGCCATGCAGAAGCTCCGCAAGGATGGCTATATGTAACTTTAGGGATTGGAGTTAGATAATCGTAGGGGAGAGGTAGTTTGAATGGCCATTGCCAGAGAAGTACTTAACATCGTTGTGGTGGGACATGTGGATCACGGAAAGTCCACAGTGATCGGGAGATTGCTATATGACACCCAATCCTTGCCGGAGGGTGCTATTGAGAGGGTAAAGAGAATTTCCCGCGAAAAAGGAAAGCCCTTTGAATATGCCTATCTCCTGGATGCTTTTGAAGAAGAGCAAAAACAGGGGATTACCATTGATACTACCCGGCTGCAGTTTCATACCGGCAAGAGAGATTATGTCATCATTGATGCACCCGGGCACAAGGAATTTCTGAAAAATATGATATCCGGCGCTGCCAGTGCCGAAGCGGCGCTGCTGATCATTGACGCTAATGAAGGTATTCAGGAACAGTCGAAAAGGCATGGCTATCTATTGTCGCTTCTGGGGATCCAAAAGGTCTATGTATTAGTCAATAAGATGGACTTGATCGATTATTCGGAGGAAAAATTCAACGAGATCAGGCATGAGATGAATGAATTTCTGAATAATCTTCATGTTTATCCTTTGAAGTATATACCGGTTGCGGCTTTTTACGGCGAAAACCTGGCCTCACGCTCGGATAAAATGCCGTGGTACAAGGGGGAACCGCTGCTTCAGGCGATAGACTTGTTAGAAAAGGATCAGGGCTTAGAAGGTAAGCCTTTGCGGTTTCCCATACAGGATGTCTATAAGTTTGACAACAGACGGATTATTGCCGGGCGTATCGAATCCGGCACGTTAAACGTTGGGGATGAGATACTCATTTCTCCCAGCAATAAGGTGACAACAGTAAAAAGTATTGAATATTGGGCTGAAAAAGATAAACAGGAAAGTGTTTATGCCGGTATGTCCGTAGGGATCACCGTTGCGGATGAATTTTTCAACCAGCGGGGTGAATTCATCAGCCATGTAAACAATGCACCGCTGAGTGCCGATACGTTTAAAGCCAATCTTTTTTGGCTGGGCAAAAGAGAGTTGGTGAAAAATAAAGAATATAAACTCAAGCTGGTAACCCAGGAAATAGAATGTGAAATACTCTCCATCATTAAGGTTATTGACGCTACGACACTGGAAAACATCGAAAATGCCAGTCAGGTAAAAACTAATGATGTGGCCGAAGTAATTATCAGGACCAAGAAGAAAATTTGTTTTGACGAATTTAAAAACAACCAGAATACAGGCAGATTCGTTATCGTTGACGGCTATGACGTCAGCGGCGGCGGGATCGTTGCGGGACTTGTCGAAGAAATACAAACTGCAAGCAAGTTTTCCCAAAATGATCTGCAAATGGTGGTAAATTGTTTTGATGAATATTACTATGTTCTTTCCGAAGGCACTGTGAGAAAACTGGAGGGAAGACCCCATACTTTCAGTGTGGGCGATGTCATGCCAACGGCCGGCCGGACCTATGAATATCCTGAGAATTTTAATGTGTTGGATATACAAACCAAGCTGGTTGCCAAGGTAAGGAAATCCAAACTGGTTGATGTAGTACGACTTAGCGCATACAACTATGATTCGCTGCCTGTAATCGATGCCAGGGGTTCCTTCATCCGGGTCGAATCGGAAGAGGATTTTACACAGTTCAGGGATGAACTTCAAAGATTAGATAGCACCAAGGTCACTGCCTTTGCGAACAAGTGGCTTGAATTTACGAAGTTTAGGGTAATACGGTATTTGCGGGATATTAAGTCACCGGAACAGGACTATCAGATTTAGAACGGATGTACGCCACAAATTTAAAATTCTGCTTACCCTGTGGCCACTACGCATAGCTAGGTAAAAACAGCTTTACTTCAGAAAAAACCCAAAGGATTTACTCGGCTGAGTATTCTTTGGGGTTTTGTTTTTTATATTCATAATTTATTGGCGATGTGTGCCAATATAACAATAGATATTCGTCGTCATAGTCTTGCTAAGTCGGTAGTAGGGTTTTTAAGCGGGTTTCTGGAAGATACAACCAGCTTCAACGGGCCGCCGCTCGTTCTATATATGATGAACCAGGGTGAAGATAAGATCACGATGCGGGCAGACCTGGTTCGTTACTTCTTCCTGGGCAACATCGCAACACTGATTATTGCCTATTTTATGGGGAGCATGCCCATCGTCAATTTCTCGATGTATATTGTCGCGTCCATTCCTGCGATAGCGTTGGGCTGGTAGCTCGGAAACAAGGTCTTTCAAAGCGTTGATGCCGTTTTGTTTCGGCGCATCGCCTTAGCGGTAATATCTGTCAGTGCACTGGTCACCTTGGGTTTCGGCTTATTGCCGATGATTAATGAGTTGCTAACGCCGATTGGATTTTTCTGCATTTTGTTAATTAAAAGAGATCATGCATCGTACCTGGACGAATCCGGATAGTGCATTGGGAGATTTACAGGATCAAAACCTGAAGGGGCTGCCTAAAATCAATTAGGCAGCCCCTGTTTTACTGTGATAAAAAATATAAATTTTTAAGGACTTCAGTTGGATAACCATTTTCTTTTGTTCTTCAAAAAAACTCGGCGACTTATCGCCGAGTAACCTGATAATTTATGCTATTGCAGAATGTTGGCATTCTTTTGCACAATGCAGACAGACATGGGCGCAATGCTGTGATTCATCATCACAGTGTTTCAAACACTCTTTTCCGCATATTTCACAAATACAAGCACATAAGCTGGCGATATCTTTTGAAAAGGTACTACAGCGTGCAATATATTTGGCGGTTAAACCGCAGATATCGGCGCAGTCACGCAATAATCGCAGTTGTCTCACTCTCATGGTCACATCCGGTGTTTTTGCGGCATAGGTGGTCATGTTTTTCACAGTTAGCTTCACAATCTTGAATCGTCTTTTCTAGGCAGTCAATTGATTCGTGGTTTTCGCAGTGAAATCAATATTGGATATGCACCAAAACCTCTCCTGCATGATGGTTTTTATTTTACATAATATTGTATGATTGGATTTAGGCAATCGGTGACGGTTCGGTAATATCATTTTTGTTAAAAAAATTATCAATTTCTGATTGACATAAGTGTAACCCACGACTTTCGCAGTGACGCCCCATGGAGGGGGCTAATGCCGAGAAAGTCATGGATGGCATATTTTCTCGGCCGCAAAGCTTGGAGTAAGCCGGTTTTTCTAGCTGCGCCTATCCATCCAGAGGGTAGATTTTTTTGACAGTTTACTTTATTCTCAAAACAATTCACAGGTTATTCATGCGTCCTTCATAAAAAAAGCATAGGTTCTTCATAAGTTGTTCATTGGTTCTTCATATCGACTTGGTATGATAAAGACAACCGGTTGGGGATGTACCTTAAGGTTAAATGCGAATGAAGAAGAGTGTGGAAGCTTTCATTCGCAGCAAGGGGGTGAATGCATAGGTAAACATGCATGCCGCAAGGCGGAGAACAAGCCTATACATAGTGAACTGTAGGGGCTTGAGTTTACAAAACTATTAAATTTTATTGGAGGAATAGAATTGAAAAAGAGACTATTAAAAACTGCTATTGCCACTGCTTTAACCGTAGCTTTCGCTGCACCCGCTTTTGCAAACCCTTTTGCCGATGTTCCCCAAAAGCACTGGGCCTACGATGCGGTTAATAAACTAGCTCAAGCCGGTATTGTCGGCGGTTATAGCGATGGCACCTTTAAAGGCGATAAAACGATGACTCGCTATGAGATGGCCCAAATCGTCGCTAAGGCAATGGGTAAAGTTTCTACCGTTGATCAAAAAGTGATCGTCGATAAATTAGCGGTTGAGTTTAGTACTGAACTTAACAGCCTGGGAATTAAAGTTGACGGTATCCAAAAACAATTGGACAACCAAATTAAGTTCAATGGTGAAGCGCGCGTTCAATATGATAATGCAACGGAAGATACCACCTATCGTCTTCGCCTCGGCGCAACCGGAAAAGTCAATGATGACACCAGAATCAATGCGCGTTTAACCACCGCTGATGCGAATGGCATCGATAAAACTTCGATTGATAATTTGGGTTCTCCCATTATTGACCGGTTCAACGTGGAAACTAAGCTTGCCGGTGTCGATGCCGTTTTGGGTAAACAAGACTTGAAACTTGGCCAAGGCCTGCTCTACAACTCCTATGAAGTCGATGGCGCCGCAATTACCGGGGCCAAAGCCAAGTTGAGCAATGTAACGTTAGTCTATGATAATAGTGGCGATACCAAAGTCCAAGCGGCAGAATATAAGACCCAATTCTATGGAACCAACCTTGCGGCCGATTACCTCAAACTCGACAACACCGGTAATACCAACGAGTATGCTGCCTTGAGCACAGATGTCAATGTGTTCGGTAAGAAAGTAGGTGCGGAGTATGTACGTAATACTACGCAAAAAGCCAATGCTTACCGTATCGGCACGGATATCTTAGGCGCTCAGGTAAGTTATATCAATTACGATGCCAATGCCCTGCCTGACCAATCCGGCTTTAACTTCGCTGGTGCTACTTCTACCGGTTTTGGCAGCAGCAGCCAGGCAGACAAAGGGTTCCAAGTTACCTATGGCAAGAATGTAGCGAAAAATGTAAATGCGGTACTTGACTATAAGAAATTAGATAAGGCCGGCGACCAAACAAAAGCGACTGTGAACATTAAATTCTAACAACAAAGAGGCTCCGGCCAAAAAACCGGAGCCTCTTACTTAATGAAGTGTAAGCGTACCGGATACGAAATGATGGGACAAAATGGTTTATGTTAGCAGGCAACGATAAACCCTTTTACCTCGTAGTGTTTGGCGCTTCCATCATTATAGAGGAAGGGGATTGGCATGTTTGGACTGGCACTTATCGCTATCCTGGGCATCATGGGCGGAGCCATTGCTTATATTGGTGACAAGATTGGCACTAAGGTTGGAAAAAAGAAGCTGTCTTTGTTCGGACTGCGCCCCAAATACACCTCGATTATCGTTGCCGTAACAACCGGCATTCTCATTGCCGCATCCACACTTACCATCCTAACTATCGTGTCCCGCGATGTACGAACAGCCTTGTTTGGGATGGAGAAACTACGGGCGGAACTGACGACACTTTCTGCCGAGGTAAACCAAAAGAATGAACAACTGGAGGCCAACCAACTCCTGTTACAGGAAAAAGAGCAGGAGTTCAGCAATCTTGTAAGCAGAACTGCGGCCATAACGAGCAAACTGGCCGATGTGAGAACACAACTGGCCAGCGTGATTGAACAGCGGGATCAAACAATGGCAGCACTAAGTAAAGCTCAGGAGGATTATAATAACGCTCATAGCGACTTAGAAAAAGCGAAGTCAGATATGGCAGTGATGGAAGCAACGAAAAAGGATTTGGATATGCGCATCGCCGATCTCAGTAGGGTACGCGACAATTTACAAAGTGACGTTGATCGGCTATCCGAAGCAACAGCCAGGCTAAGTTCCGGGATTAAATACCTGCGGGAGGGCACGGTGCAATATCGAGCGAATGAAGTATTGGCAACCGCGGTCATAGACGCTGCTGGAGATCAAGTGCAAAACGAATTGCTGCACATTCTTGTAGAAACCAACCGGAAACTGCTGCAGCGGATAGGAAAACAGGATTCAAATATGGAGATGTTACGGATCAGTCAAGTGGACTTTGAAGATGCAATTAAGGCTTTACAAAATGCCAATGGCAGTATAGTAGTAAGGATTGTAACTCATGGGAATACGGTATTGGATGAACCAGTCATCGCACATCTGGAATTGTATCCCAATAAGCAAATCTTTGCCAAAGGGGAAACAGTTGCTAAAACAACAATTGATGTAGAACAAAACGGGGACAATATAGAGCAGGTTGTATTACAATTTTTACAGCAAGTGAACAGTATCGCGGTGGCCAAAGGAATGTTGCCTGATCCGCTGCAGGGTACCGTAGGATCTATTAGTGGCGCTGAACTGTTCAATACAGTAAACCATCTTAAAAAGAAGGGTGGTATTGTGCAGTTAAGCGCGGTTGCTGTTGCAGATACTTCCGTGGCTGGCCCGTTAGAAATCAATTTTGTCATGGAACACCGGTAAAATATAAGCAGTGCCGGATACTTAGCTAGCCGGGGATAGGGATACGTTATCGGAAATAACTTTTCCACGATATTGGATATCTTCGGTAAATTTGCTGAGTAGCAAAGGCCAGGGGTGTACGTAGAAGTTCGTAAATGCAAGAGGATGCCCAAGCTTTTCGCAAGAAATGCTTAGGGCATTTAATTTTTATCAATCATTTGCCTAATAGCGGTTAATAGATTTTTAGCAGTTCGTGTAATAAGAATTTTTAATCCTAGTAATATTTCCTATTTCGCACCTTCGTTTTAGCTGTCCAGCTATTTTTCGTAAAAGAGATGCAATTTGACGTATGAATCGTGACAACCACTCAGAATGTACATATAGAACAGAAATCTGGTAGTTGCTATGGCCTGTTTTGTCCAATGCTATGCCCGGGCCGGTCTTTTCCCTTCCCGCATAATAAACCAAAATACAATTGTAAACGGTAACAGACAGTTTATCCTCCCAACGAAATGCCCAACAGATAGCAGATATGCCGGAATCGTTTCCGGTCCAGTTCACTCCCGATGGAATAGTAGTAGTTCCCACCGTTGTTAACTAATGCAATCGGCTTTAGTAACGCCAATAGATTTTGCGCTGTTGGGTTCTTTAATATCCGGTTGTTAAAATCCAGTTTGGGCTTGACGAACTCGCTTTTCATTCGGGCCTATAATGCGAACATGGACGTACCATAGCGTTTTCGTTTTTGCAGGTCCCGGATTTTTACCAATCCGTCCTCGCCCCAGAGTTTCCGTCGTTTTTGAGCATACCGTGGTTTCAATATCGATCAAGTCACGGTGTTTTGCGCCGGAGCATCATCGGTGAAATCGTCGCCGGTAACGCCTGGGCCAAACAAAAAGGCTGTATCCATATGGGCAAAATTATTTTTGATATGGTACAACGGAGAGCGAACATCCGCAAAGGTACTGAACACAACACTTAGAGCTAGTTGACCAGGACTTAGGTTACACTGTTTTTCATCCCAAGCCGCACTACGGTTGATGGTTTCCACAAAATCAAGTTTTTTTGCATACTGAATTCTGGCGTCGAAGCAAACTATGGGAATGCTGGAAGAAAAACAGCCATCCTGTAGCTGACTGTTTTTCAAAGATGTATGGTTGGGCGTGTACTTTGCCGGGGACTACTCGATATTTCAGACTTGTGCCTGCTTTACGGTATTATTGCCGTCTCCAGTCTTACTATTTATAGCCGCCGTGATGAGCGGAGTGACTATTGTTGTCCATTGGAGTATTCTGCGAGGAAACCTCACTTTGGCTTCTGGTTAACATTTCTTTCCACTCATTTAATACTTTTTCGGAAACCTTCCAAGTAATCGTATTGGTGTTATAGAAGGGCAACCGCAGTTCGACTTTTTTTGCATTTTGTATGCCGGCAATTTGTGCCGCGGTGAATTCAAAAACACCACTGCTAGTGTATCGTGTCCTGAAGTCAGTATGACGATTCCTGTATGTATCAATTAGCTTCAGATCGGAAACCGCGTCGTCGGTAACCAGTTGTGCTTTGTCAGAAAACAAATAATACGTTGAGTCGATTCGGGTCAGCGTAATAGCGGGTGTGGATTTTTCTTTGGCATATTGTACTTTTACGGAATCCCAGGGACCGCTTGAATGCCGTACTAACATGTTTTAAATTCGGCTTAGACTTAAACTAAACTTTCCGTTTACGAACATTTCTAAATGGCCTTTATTTTTTTGTATCTTCACAAGAAAAACACAAGTTTTTCACGGATCATTCATAAGAAATTCATTTTTATTTGTCATAATATAGCCAAGCCAAAGTTAAAAAGGGTTTTAAGCCCTTCAAAACCGCACAAATGACTAAGGACACCGCCACTCCGACCAAGAAGCACGGTGCCCTTATCAGAACAATCTTTCCCGGAGGAAAGAGTGCCTTGCTATTATCATAACAGAGGCGCCGCCTCTTGGCAATGGGGATTTTTGCTAAGACTATGGCAAATAGGGATGCCAAGACCAGGTAAATTGCTTGAAAAATGCGCCCGACTTATTTTCGCAATTTTTACACGCTAGAGGATAATTACCTGCAATCGTGGTTTATCCACCGAAGAAAACTGACGGGGAAGAAGGGGGGTTATAACTTAGGTTCCCGGGAGCAGTTCTCGAAGTAGGTGATAAATATGAGTTCTTTGAAAAGGGAATATTGAGGGAACAAGGTTAACTCAATCAGTTCTCTTCTTAGGCTCATCAAAAGAATTGAAAAAACCTAAGCCTAGCGGTAAAATGTCAATATGGAAAAACTGAAAAATTGGAAAAAAGATAACGAGAAATTAGAAGTTAGCCTAAAAAAGGGTATACCAAATAAACCTCACCTTAACTACCAAATTATGTAAGAAAGATGAGGTATTTTAAAGGCTGCCAATTAGAAGAAAAAACTAACCTCTCCTCTCAGGCGGTGTGTACAGTTGCTTGGTCTTTAGTAGCATAAAGACCAACCGTACCAGTTTTCGGGCAGTTAAGACGAGAGCACGTTTGTGATGATGCTTGAATGCTTGGGCATATTTTTCGGCGTAAAAAGCAGCATACTCACTGTCATATCGACGAACGAGGTTAGCTGCCTGTATTAGATAATACCTCAGATATTTATTGCCTGTACGAACTCGCTTGGTTTCCTCACTTTCAAACTCTCCCGATTGGTACTGAGACCAAACAAGTCCAGCATACTTAGCAAGAGAATTGTGGTGAGAAAAGCGAGCGATATCGCCAATTTCGGCGATAATACCGGCGGCAAAGACCGGCCCAATCCCTTTCACAGATGATAAGGTTTCGGGAATGGACTTCATGATTTTTTCAATCTCTTTATCCAGTTTGGCAATTTCTTTTTCCATAGTCTGAATAACACTGAGCATAACGGATAATGAGAGATTAACAGGATCAGCCATAGCTTTATCAAGACGATAAGACGAGCGGGCAAGTTTTTGCAAGAAAGAAGCCAATTGCTCCGGATCGTCAAAGCGATTCTTCCCTTTTTCCTTCAAAAAGTCTACTAACTCTGTAATGGACATAGAGACAATCTGTTCAGGTTCAAGTTCTTGCAAAACAGCTAAACAAGTAGAGCCAAACATATTGGAAAAGGGATTATCTTGGCGAAGCCCACTAAATTTCAAAAAGACTTGATTGAGAAAGTAGGTTTTATCGCGGGCGATATTTTGCATAAGGTGAAAGCGGGTTCGGGTCAAACGCTGGAGAGCCTCAAATTGAATAGTAGAAGTCAACTCATGTGGAAGACGGCCAAACCGAAGTTGATCTGCAATCACCCAGGCATCAATGCGGTCGTTCTTAGGAAGAGTATCATAGCCTTTCTTAAAACGAGCCACTTTTCTAGCATTAAGGACAAAGACCTGAGCTTTGGAACCTTGGGTTTGATGGAGGTTAGCTTTAAGGAAATGAGCCAAATGCCAACCAAGATTCGAAGTGGCTTCCATGCCTACACGAATAAGTTCAGATTGAAGTTTTTGAGCCGATTGAAGAATACGTTCAAGTAGAGTTTGAGCGCCTATCAGGTTATTAGGAATGCTAAAAGATTCTAAAGCATCCCCACAATCATTCATGAACTGTACAGAATGAGAGCGGAGGCTAACGTCAATGCCTACCATAAGATTAGCCATAATCCACACCTCCCTTCGGATAAATAATCAAATACTTCTCAGACCTGGGTGCCCATGGGAACCATCTAAAGCAGCCTCGTCATCAGAACTCATGTACAGGAAACAGACAGTGTGGGTGCTACCCCCAGTTTCCAGACTGGTGCAACTAGCGGTTAGATACTCGATGATGGACCACGGGTAGCCGGCTTTCTACAGCAGTATCCAGTGTGGATCCGCAAGGAGGAGAAGAAATCTCCCGAAAAGTACCTGTCGATCCCATTGTCCCATGAGCAAGTCCAAGATTCAAGGTAGGTAATGAGTAAAAAAGGCAGTAAAAAACCAGCCAGCGACAGGGAGCATATACATACTCCGGCTGGCCGGTTTCAATCACTGTTGAATTGTAGCAACTCTGGAATTGGGCCTGTGCCCCGGGCGTATCAAATTGACGCCAAAGTAAGAATTGCTGACTTCAATCAGTGTTCTTATTCAGTTGAAGTTTATTAATCCATTCTGAAAAAGCGATCTTTAACCATAGAAGGAATTAACCACAACCTATAACCGCGCGCATTACAGGCTGAATGTGGATAATATTTCGGGGTAAAAAGAGCTTCTTCAGAATTGGGAACCGGTTCCCCGGAATATGTGTTTCCTTACTGGAAATTACGCTATCCGGTGGATCTAATTCTATTATACGAGGAGGCAATCGAATGAAAAAGACAATGGTAATTATTCTGGCGCTGGTTTTCGTGCTCGGCCTTGCCGGCACCGCTTTCGCAGCCGGCCCGTTCGCCGATGTTCCCGCCAAACACTGGGCCTATGACGCCGTCAGCAGCTTGGCCAAAGCCGGCATTATCGACGGCTACGGCGACGGCACCTTCCGGGGTGACCGGACGATGACCCGCTACGAAATGGCTCAGCTCGTTGGTCGCGCTATTGAGAAAGAAGACAAAGCCGATGCCCAGCAAAAAGCTATGATCCACAAATTGGCTACTGAGTTCGCAGCCGAACTGAACAACCTCGGCGTTCGCGTAACTGCCATTGAAAACCAAGTGGGTAAAGTTAAAATTAGCGGTGAGGCTCGCATTCGCTGGGTGCAAAACTTTAAGAATAATGCTCCCAACGACAGTACTTTTAACGAACGTTTCCAAATCAACATGAACGCCAAGGTAAACGACAGCACTAGCTTCTATGGCCGTCTTCAAATGCTGAACTACTATGAACTGGGTACTACCGACACCGCCCCTGCCCAAGGCGCCCCCACCGGCACTGTCGATACGCCCAAGGTCACTGATGCCGCTTTGACTACCCAAAATCTGTTTAACACCGGCATTGCCGCAACGTATGGACGGTTTAGCCAAAAAATCCTGGCTACCGGCTACTGGGCTGACACCACGGGTATGATCGACGGTATTAAATTGGATGCTGGCAACAAACTGAAAGTAACCGCTTCTTTTGCTAACTGGAATCCTGCTATAACCTATTATAAAGGTGGCGCAGGTATTGCAAGCATGGGCGATACTCTGTACTTGGGCGCTAATTATGCCAGCAGCAAAGCTACCACTTTCTACGGCGCGTACCTTAAATCCAAAGACGGTGACGGTCAGGTAGATGTTAAAGGTGTTGGTATTACCAGTTACCTAACGAAAAATTTGATGTTCTCCGGCGATTATGCTAAAAACGATGCGTTTGCTGGCCAACCGGCAGGTTACATCGCAGGACTTACTTACAGATCGTATAACCCGGCAGTACCAGGTACTTGGAATATTGTAGCCAATTACCGTAAATTTGAGACAGGCTGGAATTACAGCGGTATATCTACGGCCTGGTTATCTACTCTTGAAAATAGCGATATTAAAGCTTACATGTTAAACTTCAACTATGTCCCCGCTAAAAACATGTACATTAATACTATTTACTCCTTTAACGGTAAAACAGCAGACGGCTCTGCCGACAAACCTAACTATTTTAGAATCCAAGTCACTTCTCTGTTCTAATCGCAGGAAAAAGAGCGGATTTGGACGTACTATTCCTGTCAAGTAGTAGCAACAAAACAGCCTAAATGGTATGCCCTCTTAGTAGGCGGGAAGTATGATTAAAGCGTACAACTTGTTTACTAAGGGGGTATTTCAATAAAACGGACAAAATCTTTTGCTAAGATTTTATCCGTTTTATTTTGGGTAATGCTATTTTGTCAGCATATATAGTATCCAATAAAGATTTCTAGGCGTGTTGTTAGTATAAGCGTAAGTCAAGCGCCAGCGGTGGAGCGTTACTAACAACACGCCTAGAAAAAAATCTTTATTGGATTTTATATATTCATCATTAAGTGTATTAATTAAACTCTAGCTAGAAGTTTATGTCCAACTGGGTAGTAATGGTATTTTTATAGCTTTTGTTGTTGTAAATATCATAGGCGAAAATCACGGAAGCGTTCGGCGCAAAGCTATAAGCGAAACCGACGTTGGTTGCTCCTAATGCGCTTTTGCCGCCTTGATGATCTATTGCTACCCACCATTTATCATTTAGTTGTTTATCAATGCTGGCTAAAATCATTTTGTTGTCAGAGCCCAGGGCTGCTTCCCTGCCGACACCGTAACCCAACGCAAATCGGGTGCCATCCTTTATTATTTTACTGGCCAGTACATATTTGACTTCCTGGTTTGTGGCATTTGACGTACCCACATTATATACGCCTGCAACTACATTTACGTTTGTAGCCGCATTATTGAGCAGATTGAATTTAGCGTTAAAATACAAAGGATTGGACGGTTGCGAAGCGATATAGTCGATACCATACTCGAAGTTCTTACGTCCCCAGGTCAAACCGTAATCAGGAGTGGTAAAAGCGCCGGTTGTTCCATTCGGCTTAACCGTAGAATAATTGTCGATGCCCAAATGAGTCTTATCCGCAGGCTGTATATCGGTGGACGGTATCCAGATAATGGTGGACGGGGTAGCCGAAACGGGCAATATCAGAGCACATGTAAGTAACAAGGTGATAAGTAAAATTTTTTTCATAGGAAGCCTCCTCATATTGTTTAGGTTCATGTCCCAATTGACTAGCTTTGCCTGCTGTGGGTAGTCTCCTTTTACATCACCTCCAAAAAAATAGGAGTCTTTGGCTTTAAACGCCCAAGACTCCTTTGTCTCATTGCTCTGTAAGATTATTTTATGGATATATGTGTATATTACCTTATAATTATGAAAAACTGATGAAGGACTTGTGAATATATTATGAATAAGTTATGAATTTTATTAAAACTATAAAATTTCCTCGACCTATAATTATTTGTTAGACAACTGGAATGGATCGCGTTTTAAATTAACACAAATTTTTCATAATTTATTCATGACTTTTTCATATTTAGTCTCTAAAATATAAAGAGTGTATAAATTTGATATAAGAATTGGAGGAGGCTGTATAGTGCAATACTCAGCAGTTATTGTAGATGACGACGAAAAATTAACGAAACTGTTGCAGACGTATTTTGAAAAAGAGGGATTCATCACCGGGGTAGCCCATGAAGGCTTTGAGGCAATGAAGCTGATAAGAGAGAAGAAACCGGATATTATTATTTTGGATCTGATGCTCCCGGGTATCGACGGCTGGGAGATTTGCCGGCGGGTGCGAAGAGAGACGGATATTCCGATACTGATGCTCACGGCACGGGATGAAGAAACTGACCGATTGATAGGCCTGGAAATGGGCGCTGATGATTATGTAACTAAGCCGTTCAGCCCACGGGAAGTAGTGGCGCGCGCCAAAGTCATTCTGCGGCGTTCCAAGAAGTCCGCCGCAGTGAAAGCGGAGGCCATCAAAATTGGTAATCTTTCGATCAACTATGAGCGCCATGAGATAAGGAAGGATGGTGAACTGGTAGATGTTACCCCCACGGAATTTAAGATTGTAGAACTTCTGACTACAAACCCGGGGCGTGTGTATAGCCGACTGCATATCGTCGAATTTATTCAGGATTATGCGTTCGATGGTTACGAGCGAACCATTGATGCCCATATCAAAAATCTCAGACGTAAACTGGAGGATAATCCGAAAGAACCGCAATACATTATAACGGTTTATGGCGTCGGCTACAAATTTGCCGGCGGTGATCGTGATGCATAGCATCACTTACCGCATCACCGGTCTGATGTTCCTGCTCGTTGCCATTACGGTAGCCGGCTTGACATATCTTGCCAACTGGCAGATGGAAAATTTGTTTCAAGATTACCTCCAAACGATGCAAATCGGTATTCAAGAAGGCGGCCGTATGATGGTGGGAGTCATAGGGTTACCGGAAAAGGAGTTTTTAGCGTCTGTACATGAAGCTTTGATCTGGGTCGGTACCGGCATCCTTATATTTGGTCTCTTCGTCAGCCATGCACTGGCACGCAGCATCACTGTCCCGTTGCTCAAACTGAATTCAGCCGTAGAGAAAATTGCTCGGGGGGAATTTGGCCAAAAAGTAGATATTAACGCCAAAGATGAGGTAGGAAAGCTAGCTGCCGCCTTCAATCAAATGGCGGAAATCTTGGTGGCTAACAATCAGCTTAGGCAGCGGCTGTTGGCCGATATAGCTCATGAACTCAAAACACCGCTTGCCGTCATCCAGGGAAACCTGGAAGGAATGCTCGACGGCGTGATCGAACCGGACAAAGAACAACTACAATCCCTGTATGAGGAAACGATACAGCTAAATATCCTGATCAAAGACCTGCGGGATTTATCATTAGCGGAAGCAGGCCAGCTTAGACTGGAGAAACAACCCACCGATGTCAATCAAATCATCGTCCGGGCCTCAGGCATGCTGAAACCGCTGGCTGATGAAAAAGACATCAACCTGGTTAATGAGTTGGGAGAACTGCCAAACATTTCAGTTGACGCAGGACGTATTAATCAGGTGCTGTATAACCTGCTAACCAACGCCTTGCGGTATACGCCTCAGAACGGCATTATACGTGTAACCACCCGGACCGAGAAAGTGGATGGGCGGGACTGGGTAGTGATTTCCGTCGAAGATACTGGGAGCGGTATCGCTGAACAAGACCTCCCGTATATTTTCAATCACTTCTACCGTGCGGACAAATCGCGGACAAGGGCCAGCGGCGGGTCGGGTATAGGCCTTGCCATCGTGAAGCAGCTTGTCGACATTCACGATGGGCGGGTGTTTGTTACCAGTAAATTGGGCGAGGGAACGACATTCAAAATTTACCTGCCTGCATATACGCAGGATTCATCTTTTCTTTAACCCGGCCAACCGGGTCTTTTTTGGCAGCCTTTTGCGGTAATATTCATCAGTTCTTCGCAACTTCTTCATAACTTCTTCATATGTAAGGTGTATAGTAATAGACATAATTGGGAGGATACATACCCTGAAGGGGGCAGAAATCTATTTCCCGCGTCCGGCAGTCATACTGCAAGAAATTTAAGAAAATGTGGAGGTATCTCAGCGATGACAAAAAGTAAAGTGGTACTTGGAATTTTGGCTATGACCGTAGTTTTAGCAGTAGCGTCTGGCTGCGGTTCCAACGACAAGCCGGCGGCGCAGCAGCCTGCCAGCCAGCAGCAAGCGTCCGGTCATGACGGACATAGCATGGCTATGCCGAAAGAGGATCCGATGCCCATGATGAAAGATATGGATAAAGACCTGCAGGATATTATGAAACAGGTAAAAGCCGGCCAAACCATGGAAGTCCAAAAGACCACCGATCATTTGGTGAGCACAACAAACAAAGTCATGTCTCATATGATGGATAATGGTTTAAAAGACAATTTGCGTAAAGCGGCAGCCGATATTAAAGACAACGTAAACTCCGGTAAAATGGACCCCAGTGTAATGGAAAGCAAAGTGAAAACGATGCAGGAAATCATGAAACAAACCACCAGTCACCTGCAGAGCATGAGCCATTAAGCGATTTGGGGCAGTACGCGTAGAAATAAGGAGAGCATAGAAAAGTGCGTCTGTATGATAGACGCACTTTTTCTATGTATTTTGGTTAATGAGTATGTTCTTTACCATCCGCATGAGTATGGGTAGTTCCTTGCGGTTGGTTTGCGGCCGGCTCTTTATCCGGCTCCGCCGTAACCGGCTTGCCATGATCATGAGGTTGGCTGTTGTCGTGGTTGTGACCCGCGTCTTCATATTTCACCGCGCTGCCGCCGATACCGTAATCATAAACTAAGTGTCCGCCCCAGTGAGCTCCATATAGCATGGTAGAAACTCCGAGTAAGCCTATCATAAAGTATGCAGCCAGACTGGCTTTGGCAGTGGGGAGCGTGCTTCTTTTGATAGAACGCCAAATGAAGAGTATCATCTTCATCAGAATTTCATAATTTCTTCATAAGAAATACAAAAGTATGCTTTATAATATAGCACATAACAAGCCGTGAACGATAACAGCCCCGGCTGGAGTTTAAGTCTCCCTAGCTGATAAGTAGCCGGGGCTTTCATATAGATGTCACTTCCGCGCCTGGCATTTACGCTGGGCTTTTTTAGTTTTATCCTCATGCGTACACTTTTGCGGCGGTATGCCGAGACAGCCATCAAGCAAAGCAGTTATCTGAAAAAAGTTGATGAGGTCAGCGGTAAGAATGGCTTTAAGCTGGCCATAAGGGCGATGCCGTACCTACCGTCGGGAATTGTGACCGCGTTGGGAGCGGTCAGCAGTATCTCGTTATGGGATTATTTCCTTGCCAATCTGATTGGGAAATTTCCGTCCACTGCGCTGGAAGTTCTCATTGGGCATGACGCTGTAAATTATGAAAAAAATATGGGGCGGCTGAGACTGATGATCGCCGCGGTAGCGCTCGTCTACCTTGGGGTATGGTGGCGAAACCGGAGACGGCAGGCTGCTGATCTAATCTAACGAAATAACATGAGTTCTTCACAATGTGTTCATAAATTCTTCATATGTGTCTGATATCATGAAAACAAAAGGAGGGGTTATTCATGGAATGGAAAGACATCTTCTATTATGTAGTACTTGGCGGTTTTCTGTTTTTAATGATGCGGGGCGGTGGCTGCTGCGGCGGGCACGGGCACAAGCATCAGGAGAACAAGGCTGATGAAAATAACAAAAATGGGGAAAATACAAACAATAAGCCAAAAAGCTGCCACTAAGAAGCAGTATTTGGGGGGATTCGCATGAGTAAATTGGTTGTCAAAGTAGCGGGCATGTCCTGCGCTTCCTGCGCGGCCCGAATTGAGAAAAGTTTAGCGGCTCTGGACGGCGTCCAGGCCGCTAATGTCAATTTTGCCATGGAACGGCTGACGGTAGAATTTGACCCCCGGGCAACGAATGCCGACGCCATCGTCAAAAAAGTAAAAGATACCGGTTACGAGGTTGTAACGCAAAAACAGGAATTCAATCTACGGGAGATGTCTTGCGCCGCCTGCGCGACGCGCATTGAGCGAGCCGTAGCCAAGCTGCCCGGGAGAAGGCAAGATGGTCGGCATGATCGGCGACGGTATTAACGACGCACCTGCCTTGGTTACTGCCGATGTGGGCATCGCCATGGGCACCGGCACGGACGTGGCCATTGAAGCCGGCGAGGTGACGCTGATGAGCGGGGATTTGCGCGGCATTGTGGCAGCCATCCGCCTGAGCCGCGCTGAAATTACAGCGGCGGCTTATTTTGAAAGGAAATACATTTAAGGATTATCTACCGATGAAATTCTGTACAACATACACCGATCCCCACCTCTGTATAATTCGGGCTTAATATGTTGGCACGGTGTCCGGGGCTGTTCATAAATGCCTGTTCTGCCGCGGCGACGCTGCGGTTGATCGCCGGATTTTCGCCGGCATAGCGGAAACTGATACCGGCCGCTCGCATACGGTCAAAGGGGGACTGTCCATCCGGATTTTCATGGGCAAAGTAATTGCGGTTAATCATATCCTGTCCATGGGCTCTGGCTACTTTGACAATATCCATGTTGAGCTTCAGAGCCGGGAGGCCGTTTGCTTGCCGGTCGGCGTTCAAGAGGTCAAAGGCGCTTTTTTCATCAGCGGTCAAGCCGGCAGATACGGCAGCGGATGGGGACGCGGCTTGGGACGAAGATACTTGTGTTTCTGTAGTAGAGCTTTTGGCCGGGCTTTCACTTGCAGTCGCTTTAGAACCGGAGTCGGTGAGAGCGCTGATGAGGCCAATGGCCACTAGGCCTCCGAGGATTGACTTGTTCACCGGGGTGCTATCGGCAGCAGTTTCTTGCGTTTCCTCGGTAATAGGGGCGGCTGACACTTTTGCGGCTGCGATCCCATCCAGGAAAGTGAGGCTAAGCGTTATCGCCGGCGCGCCGGAAACCAGTTTTCGCATCATCTTGTTGTAATGCATGTAAACCACCTTTCCAAGTATGATCAGGTTCATCCGGGTCGCGTTATAATATTTGACTTTGGCGCCGGAAAAACCTGTGGCAAGGATTTCATAATCGACAGCCTGAAAATAGATAGTATCCAATAAAGATTTACAGGCGTGTTGCTAGTATAAGCGTAAGTCAAGCGCCAGCGGTGGAGCGTTACTAACAACACGCCTGGGAAAAAATCTTTATTGGATTTCATATAGCAATTAAAAAATGGCAAATTACATTACTTCTTCATAATCTCTTCATAAGATTTTCATATTCTTTTGTTATACTAGGTCCAGTAAAACATGCGGAGGGATGAAATGTGAAAAAGTGGCTAGTGATTGGATTAACCCTGCTGGTGGTGGCTTTTGGCGCATCCTACGTATTTGCCGCAACACCGGAAACTCCGGCACCTGGGAACGGCAGTTTCAATGCGGAACAGATGATCGATGCCTGCAAGCAGGTCGTAAATAATTTGGTTAAAGAGGGCACGCTGACGCCGGATCAGGGTAAAGCAATGAACGAGATGATGAAAGACAAGATGGGGAACAATTCGAATATGATGGGGCAAGGTACTGCTCAAGGGACGCCCTGCCATGACAATGGCAAAACCAAATAAGCGCAAAAGATAGAGCGAAGGCGCGGCTCTGCCCGCGCCTTTCGATTTGGTTTCATGATGTGGATGCTGGATAGAGGTAATGGAAGGTAACAAATTGGAACAGGAGTGAGATATATGCATCCAATATTATTTACTATTGGCGGCTTCGAAGTGCGGGCCTGGGGTGTGATGGCAGCCTTCGGCATAATCGCCGGGCTGCTTATAGCCATTCGTGTTGCCCGTAAAACCGAGTTTACCGAGGAAATACTGACTGATTATCTGCTATACGGCGTAGTGGCCGGCATCCTAGGCGCCCGGGCTTGGGAAGTCATTTTCAGTTGGGAGAATTTCGCCGCCAACCCGCTGCATGCCTTGATGTTTTGGGAAGGCGGACTTTCGATTCAGGGAGCTGTCGTGGCCAATGTTCTTGTAGCTTGGTGGTATTTCCGGAAAAAGAAATTATCCTTTACCCGCTTTGCGGATATTGGCGCGCCGGGATTGATGATCGGGCAGGCGATAGGCCGGATTGGCTGTTTGCTCAACGGCGACGCTTACGGAAAACCGACCGACGCGTGGTTTGGCGTAATCTATCAACCAGGTACGCCCGCTTTTAATGCCTGGGGCGCTGTTCCGCTGATACCGGCTGAACTGTTTGAGGCTGTGCTTGATTTCGGGATCTTGGCGGGACTGCTTTATTTATATCCGCGGAAGCAGTTTGACGGGCAAGTGGTACTTACCTATTTCATCGCTTATTCGCTGGCGCGTTTTGGGCTGGAGTTTTTCCGATCGGACAGCCTCATCATCGGCGGCTTAAAGGCTGCTCAAGTTACCGCTTTACTTACAGCGGCGATTGCATGCGGAATCTTTGTTTGGCTTAAATCACGGCAGATGAAAGTCCGTACTGCTTCAGTGCGATAGGAGGGGGTTAAATATGTACGAATACGGTTATTGGAAAGTTGTGGCGATAAATTCACTATTGTTTATCATATTTGCATTTAGCTTTACCCGGCCGCGCAGGGTAAGAGACTGGCGCACCTTCGGCACTTTTTCGGCGTTTATCGTGGCTCTTTTTACCGAGATGTATGGGTTTCCTTTGACGATTTATCTATTATCCGGCTGGTTAGGGAGCCGGTATCCCGGCCTGGATCCGTTTTCTCACCAAGCGGGCCATCTCTGGTACACGGTATTGGGATTAACCGGTGATCCCCATGGGATGATACTGCATCAAATCAGCGAATGGATGATCTGGGGCGGGCTGATTTTCCTGGCCATTACCTGGCGGTTTTTATATCAGGCGCAGCGCCAGGGTGTGGTAGCCACTACCGGTCCTTACCGGTATGTACGGCATCCGCAGTATATCGCTTTCATTGCTATTCTTGCCGGCTTTGTGCTGCAGTGGCCGACAGTCATAACGGTGCTCATGTTCCCGATTCTGACCGCGATGTATATCCGGCTGGCAAAACTCGAAGAAAATGAGGCCTTAGTCATGTTCGGTGATGAGTATGCAAAGTACATGAAAAAAACGCCGGCTTTCTGGCCGATCCCGGTGAAGAAGGACCTTTTGAAAAAAGCATAGGTTCTTCACTGCTTCTTCACACGTTTTTCATAAAAACATGGTAGAATTTATGTAAAGGTTAACTCTTCTCATTGGAGGTTGAAACATGAAAAATATAGGTGTATGGATCGTATTAGCGTTGGTAGCAATACTGGCAATCACAGGCATATCCAGCTATAACGGGCTTGTCGGTATGAATGAAGCGGTAAACGGTAAATGGAGTCAGGTGGAAAACCAACTGCAACGCCGTGCCGATTTAATTCCGAATTTGGTCAGCACGGTGAAAGGCTATGCCGCTCATGAGCAGCAGGCCATTCAGGCAGTCGCCGATGCGAGAGCTAAACTCGCCGGCGCACAAGGGCCGGCTGCCAAAGCGCAGGCTGACGGCGAACTGAACAATGCGCTCAGCCGTCTGCTGGTGATTGCTGAAAATTACCCGAATCTGAAAGCGGATGCCAACTTCCGCCAATTGATGGATGAGCTTTCCGGCACTGAAAACCGTATCGCTGTGGCGCGGAAGGACTATAACGACAGCGTGCAGGTATTCAACACCAGGATCCGGTCATTCCCTTCCAATTTATTTGCCGGAATGCTGGGCTTCACCGCTAAGGAATACTTTAAAGCCGATGAGGGATCAAAACAGGTCCCGCAGGTTAAGTTTTAACAGTCTGGTGATGGGGGGCGGAGATAATGCGTAAATGGCTAGCCGGGCTGTTTGCAGCCATGTATCTAATTGTCGGCGCGGTGGCGGCGGCCCAGCCTAAAATTCCGCCCGCGCCGGCGAACGGTATCTATATCCAGGATTACGCCGGGGTTGTCAGGGATGATATCAAACCGAAAATTAACAGTCTGGGAGCTAAGCTTGCCGCAGCAACCAAAGCACAGGTAGTAGTAGTAACCGTCAAGTCATTGGAAGGGGTGCCGATCGAGGAGTATGCGCTCACCCTTCTCCGGGAGTGGGGAATCGGCGATAAAAAGCTGAATAATGGCGTATTGATACTGGTCGCGGTGAATGACCGCCAGTCCCGGATTGAGGTTGGTTACGGGCTTGAGGGAATTCTGCCTGATGCCAAGACGGGCCGAATTCAGGATGAGTTTATGATTTCCTACTTCGATCAGGGAGATTTTAGCCGCGGCATTTATAACGGCTATAAAGCAATTGCCGGTGAAGTCGCGAAAGAATATAACGTGGATATTCAGCTAGGCAGCAAGCCGGTCGGAAAAATTAAGAACGAGAGGTCGGCAGGCCCATCCTGGTGGGATGGGCTACCCTGGTGGACCCAGGTTGCCGTGGGCGCCGGAGTAGTGGCGTTGCTCACCGTCGATTGGCTGTTTTTCGGTGGTACCTTTACCTTCCTAATATTGGCCTTGTTCCGTGGACGAGGCGGAAGCGGGGGATACGGCGGCGGATCAGGCGGTGGCGGCGGTTCCAGTCGAAAATGGTAATCCGTGTCTTAGGGGGCGGAGCAGGGGGAATATGAGTGCCTACTACATGTAGAGAGTAAAGCAAGCGCTATGCCCGCACTGCTGCATGGTGGCTTGTTTACATACAACATAGCGAGGGAAGGGGGGCCGTTGAACCAATTTATTCAATGCCGAATCCGAAAGGTACGGAGGAACCAATCGTAGGGGTGAAGCCATTTTTGGCGGGGGGTGCCTTAACCCTAACCCGACAGCTAACTCCGGAGGCAAGAAAGGCGGTTTGCTTTGAAAAAATGGTTATCACGTTTTCTGGCGATTTGTTTCTTGTCACTTGTTTTCTATCTGCCGGCCGGACAAGTTGAAGCTGCTGACGTTCTGCGTCAAGGGGACACCGGACAAGAGGTGGTTTTTTTGCAAGAACGTCTGCGCCAGCTGCAGTATAATGTGTTTGTCGACGGTGTTTTCGGTCCGGGTACCGAGGCGGCGGTAATGGAGTTTCAGTTGGATAACGGCATTGCGAGTGATGGCATTGTTGGCGCAGGTACTTGGGAAGCGTTGCGGACGGCCGGACCGAAAACGAGTCGTGGCCGGAACAATGGCCTGCTGATTGAGAGCATCATCCAAACGGCAAAACGTTATCAAGGGGTGCCTTATCTTTGGGGCGGGACTACACCGAATGGTTTTGACTGCTCAGGTTTTACCCAGTACGTATTTGGTCTGAACGGTATTCGCCTGCCGCGTACTGCGGATCTGCAGTATGAACTCGGGGTTCCGGTGAGATACGATCAATTGCAGCCTGGCGATTTAGTGTATTTCTCTACTTATGAGCCCGGGCCATCCCATAACGGAATTTATATCGGAGACGGTAAGTTCATCAGTGCTACGTCCAGCCGTGGAGTGACGATAGCCAACATGACGAGTTCCTACTGGGGGCCTCGCTATATAGGGGCAAAACGGATTCTACGCTAATCAAGGGAAAAGCCGGTTTTTAAGCCGGCTTTTCGTTTTAGATATATAAAAAGTGTAGGGGAGGCATAGCCTCCCCCTTATGTTTGAATATCGATTTCGGTTCCGCGATTCGAGCTTGAATTTTTGGCGCAGCTTGTGGCGAGCGATTATCCGTGGTGACCGGAATGGCCGCCGGCATCATCTTTCTTTTTGGTATCGGGCTGCTGCTGAGACTGATCCTGCGTGGTTGTCTGCTCTGCCGCGTAGACCGGCAGGATTACCGGACTGATTACGGCATTGGCGATAAAGAGGCCAAGTACCAAAGCAAAAAAGGTAGAAGCAAGGCATTTTTTCATGGACATACTCCATGAAAGTTTTGAACAGTTTAGTTGTGGTCGTTGCAGTCAGGCGAAATACTGTGGTAAAAAGCTACCGTCTCGGCATAGGAAGCCGAAACGATGCCCTGATTGCCGAAGAGACATATCAATGTCGGGAAAACCAAAATCGCCGCAAACATAAAAATAAGGGTTCGCTTTTTCATTACCAAATCCTCATTTAATTTCCATCTGCCTATACAATATCAGGAAAATATGTATAAGTGATGAAGAAATCAAAAAAACGTTGTGAAAATTCCAATTTTTTAAATGACGGCGCTTACAAATGCCGCTGTATTTGTATTTTTCTACGGAACTTCCGATGATTATATTTTTCATGGCAATTTTCTTTTAAATTCAACACATTTTCATAGCTTCTTCATCAGTTCTTCATAACTTTTCGATATAGTATATTCAAGCGCTTTTCAGCGAGTGGTTTCGCTCAAAGCTATTACATCAGCAAGTGGGGGGATGGCAATGCAGCATCACGATCAACAGGATCCCAATACAATGGTTCAGGTCTACAGTCCGTTTCAATCCATGATTTTAACTATTTTAAAATGGGGCGCCTATGCTGCGGCATTCATTGCCATGATGTATATCATGCATAGCCATCAATAAATAACGCAGTTTTGCCCAACCTGTGGTAAAACCACAGGTGATTAATCGAAAGGAGGAGATGAAATGAAAAGTAAAGCGACCGATACCATTCAGTCGTCCCATCGGGATTGTAGCAAGGAACATTCCGGTTTAAAACATTTAGGGATGATGTTCATCTGCTGCCTGGTGCCGCTAGCGGCAGCATTCATATTAAAACAGTTGGGTTATACAGGTATAGCCAGCTATTTAGTCTTGCTTCTCTGCCCGATCATGCATCTTTTCATGATGAAGGGCATGTTCAAAGATCAAGCGGAGCCGCAGTCCAATATTGAAAACAAAAACTCCTAGGAGGAAGTCATGGATAATTTGGTTATACAGGCTTATGAGAAAGCGGACACCAAAAACCTGTATGCAATAACGAGAATACTGGAATTACTGCTCAAAAGACGCTATACAACTGTGGATCCCCGTTTTCAGATTACGACCCGTCAGGTGGAGTGCATCCTGCGAAACAACGGCCTGACCTATTCCATCGGTGGGTAGTTGCGCGGTCTGGGCCGCGCAACTACATAAAGCTTCCGGACAGGAAGCTAATGTAGTTCATATCATTCCAAGGAGGTAAAAGAATGAGTGCACAAAGGCGTAGCAAGCGAACCGGACTGTTTGCATCCATGGTAATTTCCGGTTTAGTCCTCTCCAGTAGCTGGACGTACGTATTTGCCGCAGAGCAGCCATTGACGCTGCAGGAGATTGTGAACACCGCTGTTAAAAACAACCCGGCGGTTGTGGAGACAGAAAAACGGTGGGAAGAAAAAATCAGCCGGATCCCATCAGTCACAGCGCAGCCCAACCCGAAAGTCGGCATCATGAAAGATGAAATTCCGACCACAAGTTTAAATCCGGGACAAGGCGTGATGACGGAATTGAGTCTAAGCCAGGAGATCATGAACCCGGCGAAGCTTAAGGTCATGGGCAAGATGGCGGAAAATGAGGCGTATATGACTAAAGCCGGCTGGAGCGACAAACAGGTTGAGATCTATTCACAGGCTAAGCAGGCTTACTACGATTATCTTTATGCCAAACAGGCGCTGGTGATTGGCAAAGAAACCCAGCAATTGATGGGGCAGCTGGTCAATTTAGCGCAGGTCAATTATTCGACCGGCATGGTCCCACTCCAAGATACCTTGAAAGCCCAGACCGAGTTTTCCAAGATGACTTCCGACCTGTTAAACATGGCTTCCATGGAAGCGGTAGCTAAGGCCCGAATCAACAATATCATGGGACGCTCTACCGATACTGCCTACGAGGTGAAGGAAGAATTCACGGCTCCGCCGCCCAACTTTGACTTGGCAGGACTGGTAAAGACCGCGGTCGCGGAAAAGCCTTCTATCGCGGGAATGCAATACGGTCTCGCCATGGCGGAAAACGGATTGACTTTGGCCAAAAAACAACAGCTTCCTGATTATGAAGTACGTCTGGGTTATAAGAAAAATAGGGAGCCTATGGTGGAGCAGGATGAAATGGGAAATATAATGCTGGCCGACCGGAAACCGACCTGGAAAATTGAAGTGATGGCCATGATCCCCATCTGGCAAGGTAAAAACAAAGCCCAGATTAAAGCAGCCGAGGCTAGTCTGGAAGCTTCCCAAGCCGCGCTGCAGAATATGAAGAACATGACCGAACTGGATGTGCAGATGGCGCTTACCGAAGCGCAGGCAACCTGGCGGCAGATTGAACTCTACAAGAACACGATTATTCCCCAAGCCGAACAGACATACCAGGCGGCTGTTGTCAGTTACACCAACGGCAAAGTAGACATGATGACGGTTATTGAAAGTGTAAACACTCTTCGTAACGCCAAACTTGGCCTATATAAAGCCAAAGTTGATTATGAAAAAGCGATCGCCAATCTCGAAAAAGCAGTCGGCAAACCGCTTTTCACTGAAGCGGCTATCACAAAAGTAAATAAATAGGACTTGGGGAGGAACATATGGCAGACAGTATACGTACGAAAAAGCTCATCATTACGGGAGTAGCGATTGCCGTACTCGCAGGCGGCGGCTACGGATATTACAGCTACTCGCATAAATCGGCCGCTCCGGCAGCGACCGGACATGAGGGGCATGGAAACGCCGCACCCAGCATGTCTGTTATCGGCGACAAAGTGGTACTTGACGCGAAGGCGCGTCAACTCGCCGGGGTGCAGACCGCGACAGTGGAGAAGAAGGCGCTGACAAAAGAGATAAGGACTACCGGTAAGATCGCTCTTAATGAAACCGGCCGCGCCTATATTACGTCTCGCGTGATGGGACGTGTAGACGAACTGTACGTCAACGCGGAAGGAGAATATATCGCTCCCGGCCAGGCCATCGCGGCCGTATACAGCCCGGACTACATCGCCGCCCAGGAAGAATATATTCTGGCGATAGACACCGTCAATAAACTGAAAAGCGCCAGCCGTGACCTGGTGCAGGTGAATAACCGCCTGTTGGAAGCGGCCCGCCGCAAATTAGAACTCTTAGGAGTCTCTTCGGATGATATCGAGCATCTGGCGCATACGCGGCAACCCAGCACCCTGATGACGGTTCGGGCCCAATTCGGTGGAACGGTGCTGGAGAAGCAAGTCCTGCCTGGCGGATACATTATGGCCGGTGAAAAACTCTTCGCCATATCCGATCTGTCAACGGTATGGCTATATGCTGATCTCTATGAAAAAGATGTAGCGGCAGTTAAAGTAGGCCAGGAGGTTGCTGTCACGACGCCGGCGTATCCGGGAGAAACCTTTACCGGTTACGTAAGCTTCGTTAATGCTGTGCTGGACGATGCCACCCGCACGGTGAAAGTGCGGATAGAACTATCTAACCCCGAAGGTAAGCTGAAACCCAACATGTTTGCCAACGCAACAATTAATGTGCCGCTGGGCGAGACCCTCGTCATTCCGTCTTCCAGCCTGTTAGATACCGGCAAACGGAAAGTGGTCTTTATCGCCCAGGGCGAAGATACGTTTGTCAAACGGGACATCGTGACAGGTCAGGAAACGCAGGGATATATTCAGGTACTCTCCGGTCTCAATGAAGGCGACACTGTCGTGACTGCGGCTACCTTCCTGATCGATTCCCAGACCCAGTTAGGCAATTTCGGCAGCCATGCGGGTCATGGCGGTGGCAATAAGCCAGCTGCAACTCCTCCGGCGGCAGCGCCGCAAAGCATTCCTGCGCCTTCCGCCCAGCCTGCTGCCCCCCAGGCCAACGAGCATAGCGGTCACTCCGGTCATTAAGGGGGATGAAACATGCTAAATAAATTAATCGAATTCTCGCTGCATAATCGTATTATTATCATCGCCTTATCCATATTTACTGTCTTATGGGGCGGCTTTGTCCTGAAAGACATGCCGATCGATGCCTATCCAGATCTTAGCGAAAACCAGGTACTGGTGTACGCCGACTGGATGGGCCGCAGTCCGCAGGAGGTGCAGGACCAGGTAACCTACCCGTTGGAGACGGCGCTCAGGGGATTGCCTAAGGTAAAACAAGTCCGTTCTGCATCTGCCTTCGGTTTCTCGATGGTGACTGTTATCTTTGAAGACGGCGTCGACACCTACTTCGCCCGTCAGGTGGTCAATGAAAAAGTGCAACAGGCTATTCCGCGGCTGCCGCGGGGAGTGCAGCCTCAATTAGGGCCGGTAAGCACGCCGATGGGTCAGGTGTTCATGTACACTGTTGAAAGTGACCGCCATAACCTGGCGGAGCTGCGGACCATGCAGGATTTCTTCCTGAAACCTCAGCTCAGCGCCGTGCCTGGCGTAGCTGAAGTCGCCAGTATCGGCGGCTACCTGTTGCAGTATCAAATCAATCTGGATCCCGATCTGTTAAAAGCCTATAAGGTTGGCATCGGCCAGGTGTATTCCGCCGTCAGCGCCAACAATGCCAATGTTGGCGCCAAGGTTGTGGAGCAGAACGGCCAGGAATATGTCATCCGCGGTCTTGGTTTAATTCAATCTGTAGAGGACATTAAAAATATCGTTATTACTCAAAACAACAATATACCGGTTTACGTTAAAGACGTAGCCAGGGTTGAATTAGGACCGGATTTCCGCAGAGGCGTTTTGACCAAGTTCGGTAATGAGGCTGCAGGCGCTATCGTCATCCAGCGTATGGGAGAGAATACGCTGAACGTGATTGACGCGGTCAAAGATAAAATCGCCGAAATTCAACCTACCCTGCCGCAGGGCATGAAAATTGTGCCGTACTACGATCAGACCGAGTTAGTCAAGAAAGCGGTAGGCACTTTAAAGAGAGCGCTCATTGAGGAGTTCCTCCTGGTATCGATCATCGTGCTTATTTTCCTGGGCAACTTCCGGTCCAGTGTTATCGTAACAAGCGCTATACCAATTGGTATATTAATTGCCTTCATTCTGATGAAACAAATCCATCTGTCGGCGAACCTGATGTCGCTCGGCGGTATCGCCATTGGTATCGGCGTTATGACCGACGCGGCGATTGTTATGGTTGAAAACGTCTACCGTCACTTGGCGGAAGACGGCGGCCGGAGGAATATTATTGATGTCACGCTGGAGGCCGCCAAAGAGGTAGCCGGGCCGATCTTCTTCTCCATTACCATTATTATTGTTACCTTCCTGCCGGTGTTTACCATGATCGGGACTGAAGGCAAACTCTATACGCCGATGGCGTGGACCAAAACCTTCGCGATGTCCGGTTCGCTTCTCCTGGCATTTACCCTGGTACCGGTGCTCTGCACCATTCTCCTCCGGGGTAAGATTAAGGAAGAGGAGACCTGGGTCGTACGCAAGCTCCATCAGCTGTATCTGCCGATATTAAAGACGGCACTGCACAACCGGAACAAGACCATCGCCATTGCTTTGGTCGCCATGATTGCCGGTTTCTCGCTGGTGCCGTTCTTGGGCACTGAATTTATGCCGGCCCTGGATGAAGGAACTTTCCTGGTTATGCCGACTATGCTGCCGTCAGTTTCACTGACTGAAGCTGTCGAGGCGGCCAAGAAGATGGATAAACTCATTATGGACATACCGGAAGTCGATATGTCCGTCGGCAAAGTCGGCCGCGCCGAATCGGCGATGGACCCGGCGCCCATCAACATGATTGAGACGATTGTAACCTTAAAGCCCAAAGACCAGTGGCGGCCCGGTTCCACAAAAGAGAGTATCGAAAACGAGATGATGGTGAAGCTGGCTAATATCCCGGGGCTGAACCTGGCCTTTACCCAGCCGATCGCCGGGCGTTTATCCATGCTGACGACCGGTGTGCGTACCGAACTCGGTATCAAGTTATACGGTGACGATTTAACCGTTCTGCAGCAGAAAGCCTTTGAAATCGAGAAGGTACTTTCTACTGTCCCGGGTGTGGGCGATCTGTTAGCGGAACGTATCTTCGGCGCTCCCTACCTTGAAATCCAAGTAGATAGAGAAAAAGTTGCCCGTTACGGTCTAAATATAAATGATGTCGAAGACGCCATCGAGATGACGATCGGCGGACGGACGGCGTCGACTACCATAGAGGGTAAAAAACGTTTCGACATACTGCTCCGTTATAACCGTGACAGCCGTGAAAGCATTGACGCCATGCGAAACATTTTAGTGCCGGTTGCCGGTGGCGGCGGTGGAGCGAAGGCCGGCGGAGGAGGCATGGGCGGCATGGGCGGCGGTGCAACTGCGAGTGCGGCGCCGACCTCAGGAGTCTATGTACCGCTGGGTGAAGTTGCCCAGTTCCGTGTCGTTGACGGGCCTTCGATGATCAGCAGCGAAGACAGTACTTATCGCGTGATCGTGCAGATGAATACCCGTGGTCGCGATGTTGTGAGCTTTGTTGACGAAGCGACGAAGGTTATCAAAGATCAAGTCCAACTGCCGCCCGGCTATTACTTTAAATGGACGGGGCAATATGAGAATCAGCAGCGGGCCAAAGAACGCCTCGCGATGGTTATCCCGGCGGTTATCGTGCTGACGTTCTTTCTGCTGTACATGTCCTTTAGCTCCATGGGAGATGCGCTGTTGATACTTATGAATGTACCGTTCTCGCTGATCGGCGGCATCGTGGCGATCTTCCTCACGAACACTTATATCACGGTTGCGGTGGCGGTAGGCTTCATCGCGCTGTTCGGTATCGCGGTGCAGAACGGGGTTATCATGGTCGCCCATATCAATCATTTGGCCAAGGAACGGTCATTGAAAGAGGCTGTTATCCAAGGGGCTCTGGACCGTTTCCGCCCGGTTATGATGACGGCGCTGGTGGCATGCCTTGGGTTGTTCCCGCTGATTTATTCCACAGGTACCGGGTCAGAAGTACAGCGCCCGATGGCGATCGTCGTAGTCGGTGGTCTGGTGACCGCAACCATTTTAACTTTGATTGTACTTCCAAGCATCTATTATCTGTGGAAAGACCGTATACAGTCGAAAGAGGCGTTGCGGCAAGCATCTAATCTGAACTAACAAGAGGTACTACCGATGAAAAGACTAGCAGCTACCGTATTGTTAGCGGTAGCAATAGGCAGTACGGGGACGGCTTTTGCCGCCCCGGCTGCTTCTACGTATAATCAATTTTTGCAGTCAATGGATTTACTCACCAAAGAGGCGGTTTTGCCGTTAGCGGACGAAGTGCTTCCTAGCAGCCCGGTGGGGACTGCGCAATCGGTTATTGCTGCTGCCAGGAGTTTACTTGGACAGCCTGTCGTTTGGGGCGGTTCGACTCCTGCGCAGGGATTTGACTGCTCCGGTTTGGTCCAGTACGTTTTTCGCCAGGCCGGGATCAGTCTGCCAAGGACTGCGGATCTGCAATTTCTGGTAGGCCAGCCAGTCGCAAAATCAATGCTGCAGCCGGGTGACCTAGTTTACTTTACTACCTATGCGCCAGGCGCTTCGCATGTCGGCATTTATATTGGCCTCGGAAAATTTATACATACAGCTTGGTCTCAAGGTATCGTGGCGATCGGCGATATCAATGACGATTACTTTGTGAAACGGTACTACGGGGCCAAAAGGGTTATTTAATATGCATTTTATGGAAATTATCAGCCGGTTAGGTCTTGCCTTGCTGCTCGGAGCGATCATCGGCCTAGAGCGCCAGTGGCGTCAGCGAACGGCCCGTATCCGGACGAATGCTTTGGTTTCAGCAGGGGCCGCTCTATTTATAATGCTTGCTGTAATGACGCCCCATGATACCGGTCCGACACGGGTTGTAGCCCAGATCGTGACAGGCATCGGCTTTTTGGGAGCCGGGGTCATCATGTCTTCCCGTCCACCTAATCGAAACTGCGGAACAACCTGATAGCGGGTTAGTTGTTATCACTATTGAGACTACCGGCGGTTTCGGCAAAGAAACAGTGATTAGTCATATTGCCGGACGTCTTGGCCTTGAACCGGCGATACAGTCTGTATCCTGGTAAATAAGCGGCAAGGATAGCTGCAATTTAAAACCGGGAGCTAACCCTACCCAAGCACAATAGCCTCCTTGGAAATCCGGTCGATACACCAGCCGACCGGAGAACCATTATATGCCTGACAACATTTGTTTGTCAGGCATTTTTTCGGTTTTACACGACTTTTTCATTTGTCTTCACAAGATATTCAAACTTGTCTGGTATAATAGTTGAAACTGTAATTGTTTCTCAAGAAGCAAAAATAGTTAATTCTTCATAATATTTACACCAAAAATTCATGAGAAGTTCAAAAGTATCTATTATAATAGGGAGGAAACCGGAATTAACTTATATTTGGAGGTAAACGATGAATAAGAAAATCGCTGTCTACGTAATGGGAGGTCTTCTGACAGTTTCCGCGATCGGTTTTGGCTTCGCCAACATTACCAGCGCCGCGGAGAAGAACCCGCCGGCTCAAATGATGCAGTCAAACCAGATGGACAATATGATGGGGAACATGGACCCTAAGGCTATGGCCGAGATGATGAAATCGCCGGAAATGCAAAAACAATGTGTTGAAATGATGAAGAACCCGGAAATGCAGGGTATGATGAAGCAAATGCTGCAGCAGGATATGGCCTTTCATCAGATGATGGCCGACCTGGTAAACTCCGTTGATATGAACAGTGATCATACTATGCAGCCACAGCAACAGCAACCGGCAGTGCCTGAGGATGATCAGCCAACTGACCATAGCGTGCATCACGGATAAGTCTTCCAGGTTAATTCAACAAAATGGTTGACTTGTCGAACCTGCAGCGGCAGGTTATTCATTTCACTCAGGATGTGGGCAAACCTAAGGTCATTTCCGGTAAAGAGACGATCAACGCGATGAATCCAGACGTTAACGTAGTGACGTCCGGGAATGAGTCAACTCCCAAAACATCCTTGATATCATCAAGGATAAAGATTAAGCGAGCTTCTCAATGAAGCCTGCGGTTTGATCGGCGGCAGGATGGAAGGAGAGCAGGTTCCAATGGGATTTGAATAAATTTCCTTCGCTCAGGGAATTTGCCAAGTTCGGCAAGTTCGCCTATCTCGCCAAACTGTGCCAAGGACTGTTCAAGGACTTTGGCGCTTGTTTGGCGCCGTTTAATGCCTTTCTTACCGGTACCGGCCTGGAAACGCTGGGGCTGAGGATGGAGCGGCTGTGCGACAATGCCCAAAAATTGGCGTTGTTTTTGCGGCAGCACGACAAGGTGGTGGCGGTCAATTATCCATGACTGACAGATAACCTTTACCATGAGATTGCCAAACGGCAGTTCGGCGGCAAGTACGGCGCCATTTTGACGATCCGGGTGGGAGCGAAAGCGAATGCATTCGGGGTGAAGGAAAAGGCCGGTGTCTATGAGGATTTGATCCGTATCAGCGTCGGCCTTGAGAATATCGAGGATTTGGAAGAAGATTTTGCCCAGGCATTAGGTACATTGGCAGAATAAATTTTGGGCCAATGGATATACAATCACTAACAGACAGACAAGGAGGTACTAGTATGACTCAAGTAGCCAAAAATTTAACCGAATTAATCGGCAACACCCCATTGCTGGAACTAGCGAATTACAACCAATTGCATGGCTTGGAAGCCAAGGTGATAGCCAAACTGGAATATTTCAATCCGCTGGGCAGTGTCAAGGACAGAATTGGTTACGCCATGATCGCCGATGCGGAAGAGCGGGGCCTGATCAACAAAGATACCGTAATTATCGAGCCCACCAGCGGCAATACCGGCATTGGGTTGGCTTTTGTCGCCGCTGCGAAAGGTTACCGGCTCATTTTGACCATGCCCGATACGATGAGTATGGAACGACGCAATCTCTTAAAAGCGCTGGGGGCCGAGTTGGTTTTGACGCCAGGCGCGGAAGGTATGAAGGGCGCTATTCGGAAGGCGGAGGAACTGGTGGCCGAAACGCCGAATGCTTTCATCCCCCAGCAGTTTAAGAACCCCGCCAATCCCGCTATTCACCGGAAGACGACGGCCGAAGAGGTCTGGCGTGATACCGACGGTCAGGTGGATATTTTTGTCGGCGGCGTTGGCACCGGCGGAACGGTTACCGGCGTCGGGGAAGCTCTTAAATCACGAAAGCCTGAGGTTAAAATCATCGCTGTCGAGCCCTTTGACTCACCGGTGCTGTCCGGCGGCAATCCCGGCCCGCATAAGATCCAGGGGATTGGCGCCGGATTTGTGCCGGATGTCCTCAATATAAAAATTATCGATGAGATTATCAAAGTCAAAACCGACGAGGCGTTTGCCACTGCCCGCGAATTGGCCAAAACCGAAGGCTTGCTTGTAGGCATATCCAGCGGCGCTGCTGCTTTTGCCGCAACGCAAATCGCCAAGAGACCGAAAAATAAAGGCAAGACAATTGTTGTGCTGTTGCCTGATACTGGCGAACGTTATTTATCTACCGTATTATTTGAACAACCTTTATAAGCTGCTAAATACACCTCAAACTATCCCACCACAGGCTAAGCCGGCTTATCTAGCCCTTAGCCTTTATTTTTATGTGGGAGAAGAGAACATGCTTACCGATCAACAGCTTGAGCGCTATTCACGCAATATTCTGCTGTCCCAGGTAGGGGGCAAAGGACAGAAAAAACTGCTGGCAGCGAAAGTCTTGATTATCGGGGCCGGCGGGCTGGGCACTCCTGCCGCTCAATATTTGGCAGCGGCAGGAGTGGGAACTATTGGTATTGCTGATGCGGATATAGTCGATAGGACCAATCTCCAACGCCAGAGCGATGCACCTTGTTTTCGCTGCATTTTTACCAACCCGCCGCCGGCGGGGAGTGCACCTACCTGTGGTGAGGCGGGCGTACTGGGGCCGGTTGTGGGGCTGATGGGTACGCTGCAGGCGATTGAATGCCTGAAGTATTTGTTAGGGATCGGCAGGTTGTCGGTAGGAAGGTTGTTGATTCTGGATGCAGAATTATTGGAATTATACGATGTTGATTTGAAAAAGCGGGCTGATTGTCCGGTCTGCTCGGTAAAGCCGGAGGCGGTAGTGCTGACAGACGGGGAACAACTGCTTTGTGAGAATAAGAACTGTAATTCAAGCCGATGGGCAGTGCTGATTAATCAGTACGCGACTCTCATCAGATGATGCTCGACTTAGTCAATTCCGTTGATTGAGCAGCGACCACAGCATGCCGCAGCAGTCGGCCGGTTCTCAGACCCCGGTGCCTAAGAACGAACATAGCGCACATCACGGATAAATGTTTCCTCGCTCCTATAGGTGAGGAATAACTGCAAGGTTCTAAGTTGTGCTCTATATGGTTGCCTGGCGGCGCAAAGCTGTTGGGCATTTTTTTATACCATGTATCATATATATTGTCTATTTATGTAATAGAATTTTTATTGACTACTTATAGGCTAAGGCCTACAATAAACAAGTAGTAAATAAATGGCGCGAAATGAGGCGAGATTATGAACAAGAGAATGATGGTTGCATTATTAATTATGGTGATTTCTGTCTTCTTGCTCGCAGGTTGCGGCGGGACAGATACGCCAAAGACGAATAAAGCGAAGCAAGATGTATTAAGAGTGGGCTTGATTCCGAATCAGGCGCCGGATAAGATAAAGGCGCAATACGAGCCTTTCCGCAAATATTTATCCGAGAAGTTGAATATGCCGGTAGAACTGTTTGTTGCAACCGACTACGCGGGAGTAGTGGAGGCAATGGCTAATGATAAGCTCGATGTCGCCTATTTTGGAGGGCTTACGTACGTACAGGCAAAGCAGCGTGCAAAAATTCATCCGATCGTAACTGAGATTGACCAAGAAACAAAAACGACTAAATACTATAGCCTAATCATAGTTCCAGCCGAAAAAGATATTAAATCAGTAAGTGAAATTAAAGGCAAGGTATTTGCATTTGGCGATATAAGTTCTACCTCCGGCTCACTTTACCCGCGCATTATGTTAGATAAAGCCGGCATTAAAGTGCCGAATGACTTGAAAAATGTAGTATATACCGGCGGTCATGATGCAACTGCTCAGGCTGTCCAGAACGGAGCAGTCGATGCAGGCGGTATTGAAGGCCGTATTTTAAAGCGCCTCATCATGAGAGGTACAGTGGACGAGCAGAAGATAAAAGTACTTGAGAAAACTTTGGTTGAGGGTTATCCGTGGGTAGTTAGGGATAGCTTGGACAAACAGCTTGAAGCTAAAATTGTGGACGCCTTCCTGACTATGAAGGACCCAACCTTACTGGATTTAATGCGCGCGACTGCTTTTGCGAAAGTATCGGACGCGAATTACGCGGAGGCTGAGCAAGAGGCAAAACGTCTTGGTCTTTTGAATCCAAAAAAATGAGTAAGAGGCAGGAGAAATGTCTCCTGCCTCTTTATATAGCGGGTGATTAATGTGGAATTGATCAAGGCTGAGAATGTGGCCAAAGTGTATTCGAACGGACAAGGTCTTCAGTCGGCGTCATTTTCGGTAAAGAAGGGCGAATTTGTCGGAGTTGTGGGTAAAAGCGGGGTCGGGAAAACTACGCTCATGCGCCTGCTGTGTGGTGCAATCTTTCCAACTAGCGGCAGCCTTACCATCTTCGGTACCCAAATGGAAACAGTAAAAAGGGGAAAACTGCGACAACTGCGCAACCGGATTGCGACTGTTTACCAAAACTATAATGTAATTCCTTGTCTTGACGTAGCCCGAAACGTAATACTTGGCCGATTATCCGAAGCATCCTGGTACGAAACAGTTCGCCGCCTAGCACTTCCTACCAAGGCGGAGAACGAAGAGATTAGGACAATCTTAACAAAATTGCAGATCAACGAGAAGATGGATGAACGCTGCCAGGAATTATCTGGCGGACAGCAACAGCGAGTTGCCATTGCCAGGGCCCTCTATAGCCATGCCGATATGTATCTGGTTGATGAGCCGATTGCTTCGGTCGACCCGACGACGGCTAATATAATACTGCAGACTTTCCAAACTTTAAAGCAGGACGGGAAAACAATCATCATGAATCTGCACCAATTGGATCATGCGCTGAAGTACTGTGATCGGATACTCATGCTTGACCAAGGAAGTGTCAGCTTTGACGGAACCCCGGCCGAATTTTTGCAAAGCAGTCAATATGCACGATTAGCCAGTGCGGAAAACAGCAATCGGAGGTGTCGCCCTTATGAGTAGCTGGGTAAACTGGCTTATTGCCACCGGTATCTTTTTAAGTATATTCTATAGCGGTATCGATACCGGCGTTTCCTTGGGAGCCCTATTTGAACCGAAGAATGTGCGAGCGGTAGAGCGGTTTGTTACCGGTCTCTGGCCGCCGGAGACAAGTCCGCAATTTCTACTGCAGGTAGCAAGGCTGCTGTTGGAAACGGTGGAAATATCACTAGTGGCGACGGCTCTTGCCATCGTTCTTGCACTTCCGATGTCTCTATTCGCTATCCGACCCCAGGGAGAGGAGTATGCCGCACAACGCCTCGGTCGGTTTCAGTGGTCAGTACGCCGGACAATATATTACTCGGTCCGCTGCTTGCTGGGGTTGTTGCGGGGTATCCCGGAGCTGATGTGGGCCTTGATTTTTGTTGTTGCAGTCGGGCTAGGCCCTTTCCCCGGAATACTGGCGCTAGCTACCCATAGTACAGGAATCCTTGGAAAACTTTATAGTGAGATATTTGAAGCTGTAGATGTCAGACTGGTCGAAACCGCCCGAGTAAGCGGCTGTAATCAGTTTCAGGAATTCCTATTTGTCCGTTTACCGATGAGCTTATCCATTTTTCTGTCTTATACTCTGTTCCGGTGGGAGTGCAACCTGCGCTCGGCGACGGTTTTGGGATTTGTGGGAGCAGGGGGGATCGGCACGCAACTGATTATTAGCATGAAGCTGTTTATGTATCATGAGGTCTCTACGTTAATTATCGCCATACTAGCACTGGTAATTGCGATAGAACTGCTCGGGCAATTTCTCCGTGTACGCATCCTGGAAGGCAACGTAAATAAGGGAATCAGGGATATCTAACTAAACTATTATCTAGAGCACGTTTTATCATAACCTTTTTCCTTTGGCGATGATACAGCCGGATCTTACAACTGTCTGAGGTGATATTTATTAAAAAACCTTCGGCCAATTTTTATAACCGGTGAGGCCCGCTCCGCAACGGGCGCGGGCGCGCTGCAGCCCGGCCACCTTGTTAAGGCCTGGTTTTCGCATGCACCCGCAAGGAGTAGGCCGCATTTCCATTGGGCATGGACGCCCAGGTGTCGCAAAGGCCATGGACGGCCGAGAGCGACTAAAGCGCTAAAGCGCCAAGAACTGCGCACCCGTCCTCGGGCCGCTCCGCTCAGTGCCTATACGACGGATACCACTGCATAGTTGTAGTTGTCCGTCCGCTCCTTGCGCCGTTTCGCTTTGCTCCACTATCCTCGTCCGCTCCCGGTCAGCCACCGCTGGCGCTTGCAAACCCCCAAGCCCCAGCCTTTGAGGGAAGATAGCGCACCCTGCCCCTCAAGGGGAAGGCGGATCATGACGCCGCCTGTCCTCGTACCTGCGGGAGGCAGCGTCATGATCCGCCGAAACAAGGGAGTGGTCGTGAACAGAGCCTCACCACCGCCGGTCGCCCTACCCTAACCCTTCCCGATCCAGGGAAGGGGAGGCGGTCATTCTATAAGCGTGTCTTATGTCCTCCCTGGCGCGGCCAGGACGGCAAAGCCTGGACATAAACAGGACGTTATAGGACGTCCGCTTCTCTCCGAGCGTCGCATTGTGCCCACCCCTGGTCCCTCGCCGTGAATGAACCGGGAGGGGGAAGAAACTAACGGGATTACGGTGGCTCGGGGTATACAGCAGCACGCCCGGCCAGAACACCGTTGGCCGACCACGCCGCGCATACCCCATCTGGCCCGCACTAAGATTGGGACTGCTTTCCACAATTTTCTTAGTGGTAAGATTGGATGCTTTGATGCCAAAAACCTGCGAAATTTACCAGCAATGCTAGATTTTATAAGAGTTTATAGTGTTTTAATACTCTCTGCGAGCACCTACGGGATGAGGGGTTTAAGGCACAACAATTGAAATGAGTTGCATGGTCTATTTCCTCTCTCATAGTAAAATTACGTCTTAGGATCTAGTGTTTTACCAGTAACACTTTTTTACCTGAGCTGGCCAATACCGTAAGCGCTGTGCGACGTTTTTCGCTCAAGCTGTTGTATTCTGATTCACGGATGACGAAATAGGCTTTACCGCCTTCGGCGATTGCCTTGTCGAGTTCGCCGCCAGACTTTAATTCTATCCCATACACATCAGTATAGAATGTAAAGCCAGGGTGTAAAAACTTCATTACATATACCGGTGAGTTACCGTCATAATAGGCAGAAAAATCCTTGGCAATATCACGTGTAGTAAAGGCGGGGGCCACTGCCGGAAACAGCAGAGTAACCAGTACTATACACGCCAGAACCATAGCGGCAACCTGCCCCCAAAACGCATGGGCGGTTTTTTTCTTTGCGACAAAGAACCATACAGCCGCTAGCATCACGATGAAAATGACAGCGAGGGCCATAACGCCGTTGCCCAATTCAGGCATTGTCCTGACGCCCCAAAACATGCCGCCCAGTAATAGGAGCACCAGGACAGTCAGCATGATCGGCCAGCTCAGGCTTACGCGCTTGTAATCATCCCGGCAACGCCCCAGATACCAGCCGACAATCATAGCCAGTGGAGGATACATGGGTAGAATATAGGTCACCAGCTTGGTGCTGGACAGCGTGAAAAAGCCAAAGATAAAAGCCGCCCAAATATTTAAAAAAAGTAAGGTCGGATTATCTTTCCTACCCTGGGCAAGCGAAGCCCGAATAGATTGCGCCATTATGGCTGTCCACGGGAAAAACCCGAGGATTAAAACCGGGATGAAGAAATGCCACATTGCGGTTTTGGAGTGTTCCGCTGTGGTAAAGCGGGTAATATTGTGAAAACCAATAAAGGTATCGATAAACGCTGCGCCGTGCAATTGGTACATTATCCAATACCAGGGCATGGCAACGATCAAGTACAGGGCGGTACCAGAGAAAAGCTTCATGTTTTTCAGTTCGTGAAAGCGGCCTATAACAGCCAGGTACAGAAAGACAATAGCGCCGGGAAACAGCAGGCCAATCGGCCCTTTAGTCAGCGTAGCCAGGCCGGCAAACAGGTAAAACAGGTAGTACCGCCGTTCGACGAATGACAGTAACGATGCGGTGAGAAATAAAGTTAACGTAATATCGGTTACCGCGGCTTTGGCCAAATAAAAATATTCAATACTAGTGGCCAGCGCCAGCGCGCCAACCACACCGGCCCTCTCGCCGAAAAACCTTGACCCGGACCGATAGATGAGCATCACACAGACAACCGCCAGTAAGGCTGACGGCAGGCGGGCGGCAAATTCATTAACGCCGAAAAGCTTGAATGCTCCGGCTACCAGCCAATAGTATATCGGCGGTTTGTCATACCAATACTCGCCGTAAATGCGCGGTGAGACCAAATCTTGAAACTGGAGCATCTCCTTGGGAGTTTCTGCATAGACCGGTTCATCCGGGTCTAACAGCGGAATGCCGCCAAGATTAAAGAACATAATCAACACGGTTATCGTTAATACCAGCCAAAAGGCTGAATTTATCTGTTTTGACATCTTTCCTCCGATAATTTTATGCGTTCGTTCGTCGGTGTTCCCACCGGACCAGAAGTGATATACAAAATGCCCGCCCAAGCGGCACCGGCAACATAAACCAGCCCACCGCTAATATTCCCCGGAAAAGTAACCAAACCAAGCCCAAAAACGTTGCGATTAATTGTCAAGACCTGTTTTGTCTTACTATCTGCTTTAGCTATTTTCGTCACTCTCTCTCCATCGATATTATTGTTCACTGGAATAACAACGCGATAGCAGTCATCATATTTTGGCCGCTATCACGCAATGGTTATCTAATAGTAAATGGAACTTATTTATCAGAGCGCTCATTTTTTAGGAGGGCATACCACAGCGGATAGGGTGTTTTACATAGTCTAAATCTATTTTGCCGGTAAACATGCTTTCAAGTAAAGGCCGGTTACTCTTTAAAACAAAAGTGGCGACATGCGCAATCAGCAAATACTAGTATCCACGCGGTGAAGGAATGGATCGAGCTAGCCTCAATAATCATATCAGACATGCGGGCAGTTCCTGCTGGGCTATCGTAGTTAAGCCGGGATGAGAATAGTAAGATGGAGCCCGCAATCGTCCAGTGCTCAATTATTACGGCTTTACCATACCGTACAACTTTGTTTGCTTACGCTAATATTTTATCAGTCATGATAGTCCACGCATGATTTACAAAAACAACGTATCCTTTGGAATATTACTCTATTAAGTTAATTTAATGGCTATCACCCCCGTAGCATAGGAACTCTAGTTTCAACTTGATGCCACATAGACAGTGCCAACGCAATAGGCCGTTCCAAGAGGAATTTATATCGCTCTACCAGATAGCTGCTCAGGATACCAACGGCCATACCGGCAATTACATCACTTGGGTAATGTACTCCTGTATAAACTCGGGATAGTGCCATCAATACTGCGAACACAGTCATTAAAACACTCCCCGACCGTTGGCCAAGTATAACGCTGCCGGCGATAGCAAATCCGCCTGTGGCATGGCCGCTAGGAAACGAAGCACTGGGCGACATCGGCAGCAGCCGCTGTACCGGCCAGTCGTAATAGGGTCGGTTGCGGTGCCACATCGCGCCAATTGATTCGGTAATTCCCATGGCGAGCAAAGCGGAAAAAGCGGCGTACAACGCTCGGCGGCGGTTTTGTTCACTTTCTTCCTCTGACGCGCCGCTAAACCACAAAAACACGAGATACGCGCAAAACAGTAACGGGCCATATTTTGAAATCAGGATCATTAGCCGGTCAAGCCAGGCGATATGGCCGGCCCAGCCATTGATAAACATGAGTAGATTGTAATCATATTGCATGGTATGTTCCTCACTCTCCTTTATCAAGTTATCAACACAGACAAAATTCATGCAGTAATTACTGTATATCGGGTAATGTTTTTTACTTTTTACCAAACATGTCGATTGCCACTGCGCCAATGCCAAACAACACAACGAATAGTAGTGCCAGCAGCCCGACAAAAGGTATATTCGCAATTAACGCGACCGCTACCGAGCCGTAAAGTGTCTGGATAAGGATGGGTTTATCGGCTGACCCGATGCGTGCTGCAATCCTAGTGCCAATAGACGTGCATAGCCCGCTAACTCCGAGGATGGCGGCTGCGAGAAATAGCGCGCCCAAGAGGAGTGCCAGGGGGAGTCCGATAATACTAATCACCAGCAATGCTTCGATGATGAAAAAGGCGATGCTGCTTAATATGCCAAGTTTCATGTTCTTTAAAAAATACCGTTCGCAAATCGTTTGTAACTGACTATTTTTCTTGGGAAAATACCAGGCTAAAATAGGGGGAATAACCACAAGTACTGCGGCAACCGCTAATGTAACAAATCCTAACAATAAAACTATGGCACCGGCGAGGAGGATGCTGGTCAAATTGGCGAAACCAGGCCCTACGTTTACGAAGCCTTTTCTGACCACAGCACCTTCTTCCCGGATGATCTGGCCGCCAATGACAAAAGCGCGTTCATTCAGTTGCGCCGTTTGTTGCAGCGTTAAGTCACCGTTAATAACGACAACCTCGTCTTTCACCGCACCGGCAATCGTCACATTGCCGCCCATGACTACCACATTGTCCACCATATCACCTTGGGGAATTATAACATCTTCGAGTTTCACGACATCGCGGAGGCCGCTGCCGTGGAAAAAAGGCTTTGCGAATGCAGGCTGGGGAACCCAAAGTAGCATTGCAACCGTGACTAAGAGTACGCTGAATGATACAATTTTTTTATACATCGAAATAGCCTCCCGCCTAAACTAAATCGAGCAATACCATGCGCCGCATAGAAAACGTGACCAAGAACAGCAGCACCACTAAAAGCACGCTGCCGGTAATTTGTATTAGGGGAAAGGTGGAAAAAACTACCGTAGCCGTTGATAATAAACCTAACAGGATATTGCCGGCCAGAAGTAACAAGCTGATTACTGCAGGGCCAATCAAGGCTAACATCCCCAGAGTAAGGATGGCTAAGATTACGCCAATGCTTACCATTGGCTTGGTAAAGGCAATAGCTGTTTCCGCTGAAGCGATTTTTTGCATGACCTGCTCAGTAAAACGGGTGTCCACCGTTATAACCGGCATGTTTTCCTTGAAAAAACTCATGGTGGAGGACATGGCAGCCAGCTCATTCTGGCAGCTGGCGCACGTTTTTATATGCTCAGTCACTTGCTCTTTCAGGCTGATGTCAAGCTCATCATCACAATAGTCAAAGAATAACTCTCTGCATTCTTTGCAGTTCATATTAATCACGACCTTTCTTGGGTTAAAATATCGCGAAGATGCAATCTGGCGGTGTTGATGCGCGATTTTACCGTTCCCAGCGGAATATCTAGAATTTCCGCAATTTCGTCATAGGCAAAGCCTTGCAGTTCCCGGAGGACAATCACAGTGCGCTGTTCTGCAGTGAGCTGCTCCAGCGCGGTCAGTATTAACCGTTGTCTCTCTTTCTGTTCCAGTATCGCTTCCGGCGTGTAGCGGGGATTATCCAAGATCGTTCCCATCTCCTCAAGGGGCGCAGGGTACTGCTTAGCATTGGCGTTCTTTCTGTCGATACTAAGGTTGGTCGTGATTTTTACCAGCCAACGATAAAAGGCGGTTTCGCTCGTCAGTTTATAAATAGACAGATACGCTTTCAAAAAGGCTTCCTGGGCGATTTCTTCCGCATCATGCGGGTTTCCTACAATACCGAAGGCGATATTGACAATATGGTGTTTATAGCGGCATACCAGTTTTCCAAAAGAGGTCTTATCCCCAGTCATGGCTTGTCGTATCAGTTCTGCCAACTCCTCATTCAATAGGTCATCACCTGCTTACCTTATTCTAAAGCCATTTTTACAACGCTTTCATAAGCGTTGCACAGACGATTAATTGGAACTGGGGAATGGTTTTTTCAAACGTGCTTTTACGTAAACGAAAAACGCGATAGCGATCATGACGGCAAAAAGCGACAGCCACAATTTGGACGAAGAACCTTGCAGAGCATCGATGGCCCGTGGACCGTAATAAAATATCAATATTCCTTCTAGTAAAAATCGTTTTGCCCTGCCGAAAATAGAGGCCGCGATAAAAATCGGCATTCTAATGCGTAAAGCACCGGCGGTGATGGTGATAAATTTGTAGGGAATGGGAGCCAGCGCGCCGACAAAGATGGCCCAGCCGCCGTATTTCTGCACCAATTTGTTAATGGAGGCAAGGTGCTGGGGCGGAACGTACCGGTTTAGGGCCGGAAGGCCAAACTTATTACCGATAGCATACCCCAAAAAACCGCCCAGCACCGAAGCGACAGTGGCAATTGCCCCGTAATAGATGGCTTTTTCCGGGGCGGATAGAGCCATAGGAACAAGAAGCACGTCCGGCAGGATGGGAGAAAAGATCGACTCGATAAAGGAAATTACAAAGAGGCCAAGCGTCCCATAGCTGTGAAAAAATTGTATAATAAAATCCATGATTTATCACCTCGTTTATTGTTTTCAATCTAAGAGACGGTTGAGAGCAAAAAAAGTTCATGGAAAATTATAGTTTTTATTAGGCGGTAGACTGATCGGTAAAATGGCCAAAACCTCGCACTGCCCAGGCAGGGGGCCGCTTCTTTTCGCAACACGGGGGGAATAAAAAAGCAGGCGACCACTACCGATATTTCACTTGTTTTAATGTAATTTTGGCTGGCTTCGTAAAACCGGTAATCGTTACAATGCTGACCATGGACCAATAGGCTGTCGGTTCAGCCCATTCTTCCAGCACTTTTTTCTGGGAGTGAAAAAGGGGGAGCATGCCAGCACAAAAGCGATAAGCAATAGTAAAAAGCGTTTCATAAAATATCACCCGGCATTTTACCTTACAGTGTAGTGCGATTGCTTTTGGCTTTAGTCTGTCTTAATGTATATAGCTGACGTAAGCATTTTTCCAGCTGAGCTGCGATCATTTGGGCATTACTCTTTTGTCCGGTTTGCCGTGCTTGCTCCAATTTGCGGATCAAACGATCAATTTCTGTTAGCAGCTGTTCTTTTTCGGCATAGTATGTTTTAAAGTATGAAAACAACTTTCCGATACCTTCTTCCGCAAAAGTCAGTCTTCTGTCGATTTATTATCTGATTTATGGCCACACCGCGCCGGTTCATCTTCATCCATAACCGGCGCATGATAACATTCATAAGCCAACCATGCCATAGTTAGCACAAACACTGCGCCTGCCGCATACCACCATAGGGATAGCCCGTCCAGCCATTCAAACATTGCTGACACCGCCTTTGATTGGTAGTTTTTTTGCGCGCTCGCTTACTAACTAAACCAGGGAAAAACAGCCATAGTATGAATACAAATACTATGGCTGTTAATAATAGTATGATTTTGTAGAACCATTTTATTTGAGAAGAAGTGTAGTTGTCTGTTTCTTATGGAGTGATCGTTTGATTGGCAGGTTCTGCCGGAATATTCTGCGGCGGAGTATGGCTCGGCTCAACCTTATACCAGGCAGCGTACATCGTTGGCAAGACCAGGAGCGTCAATACGGTGGCGCCAAAGAGTCCGCCGGCAATGGCCACCGCCATCGGTCCCCAGAAGATGCTTGACACCAAGGGGATCATTCCCAAAATAGCCGCTGCGGCTGTAAGCATGATCGGACGGAATCTGGCGACAGTGGCGTTAATAATGGCATCCCACATAGGTTCTCCGGCATTAATCTGTTGCTCAATCTGGTCAATGAGAATGACCGAGTTCCGCATAATAATGCCGAATAGCGCCAAAATTCCCAATTGTACAACAAAACCCATCGGCCGCCCTGTGACCAGGAGCCCCGCGCTGACCCCGATAATTCCCAGCGGCGCAGTTAAAAGCGTCAGTGTCATCTTCGATATATTCTGTAGCTGGAGCATGAGCAAAGTAATAATCACCACGGCCATGACCGGTACGGGCTGCAGCAGCCAGCGGGTGGCTTTTATACTCAGTTCCATCGGACCGCCGATATCAATGCTGTAGCCTGGCGGCAGCGAGGCGCGAAGATCCTTCAGGTTATCGTAAACTTGTTTGGTCGCATCATTTCCTAATACGCCTTCAATGGTATTGGCCTGAACCGTGATAGTGGGTTTCAAGTCACGGCGCCAGATGAGCCCCTCTTCGGCATCATAGCTGATTTTGGCAATTTGGTCCAAGGGAACGAACTTGCCATTGCCGATGTGAACATTGAGGTCTTTGAGGCGGGAAAGATCCTTGCGGCTGTCCTGATCGACGCGAAACACAATGCTGACAGTTTTGTCTTTTTCCCGAAATTCAGCAACCGCTGTACCGGATAATAAGGCTTGGAGGTTGGCAGCCAAGATCTGACTGTCGATGCCTACCATACGGGCCTTGTCCTGATCGATGGTCAAATGCATGACTTTGTTCTTTTCATTCCAGTCTAAGTTTACGTCGATAAGGTTTGGATCAGCCGCCATACGGTCCCGCACTTGTCCGGCGATTGCACGGACTTTGTCGTGGTCATAGCCGCTGACGCGGAGCATGACCGGGTAAGGATCGGAAGGGCCTGTTTTAATAAACTTTACATTGCCGCGCACGCCCGGAAATTCAGCGGCCAAGAGCTCGCGCGCTTTTTTCGCCAGTTCGTTGCGGGCCTTTGTGTCTTTGGCCACAATAATGAATTGAGCGAAATTCGTATCGGGGAGGGTGGGGTCGGCGGTTAACACAAAACGCGGCGCACCTTGCCCAACGTAGTAAGTGTAATTCACGATGTTGGCATCATCCTCTGCAAAGCGCTGGGCGAAGCGCGCAGCCTCCTGTTCAGTTGCCTGCATAGAAGCTCCTTGCGGCAACCGCATTTCCACAACCAATTCCGGACGGGTAGATTCCGGGAAAAACTCTTGTTTCACCAGTCCCAGCAAAAACAGGGAACCAACAAAGCAGCCTAAGGTAATTGACAGTACTTTTTTCCGATGGCGCAGGCACCACGTCAATATTTGCTTAAACAGCCGGTAAAACTTCGTATCGTAAATATCATGGTCTTGCCGGCTGCTGGCGGGAGATATTCTTACCAGGTTATAGCCTAACAGGGGAGTGACCATCCCGGCGACCACCCAGGAGATGAGCAAGGCAAGGGTTACCACCGAAAAAATACTGCCGACAAATTCGGAGGCGCTTCCCTTGGAGAAACCAACCGGAATAAAACCGGCACAGGTTACCAAGGCTCCGGTCAAGCGGGGGTAGGCGGTAGCGGTATAAGCATAGCAGGCGGCATCGAACCGGTTCCAGCCCTGTTCCAGTTTGACGATCATCATTTCGATCGCAATGATGGCGTCGTCGACCAAAAGACCCAAAGCAATAATGAGAGCCCCCAAAGAGATTTTATGCAGGTCAATCCCCAGTATTTTCATGGAGATGAACACGCCGGTAATTACCAGTGGAATACAAAAAGCGACGACAATGCCGGAACGTACCCCGAGGCTGATAAAACTGACGATTAATACAATGGCTACCGCTTCGGCCAGTGATTTCACAAATTCGTTAATCGATTCTTTTACCACTTTCGGCTGATTGGCAACAGTATTGAGTTCCAAGCCAAGCGGCAGCTCTTTTTTGATCTGCGCCACGGTTTTGTCTAAGTTTTCACCTAGCGTAAGAATATTGCCGCCCTTTTCCATGGATAACGCCAGGCCGATAGCCGGCTGGCCGTTATAATACATTTTGGGGTCCGGCGGATCAACGTAACTGCGGGTAATTCTGGCGATATCACCGAGCCGGAAGGTGCGTCCGCTGGCCCGGATGGGGAGGCTTTTCAGGTCGTCGAGATTTTCGAACATGCCGGTGACGCGTAAATATACATTATCGGAAGATGTTTCCAGCATTCCGGACGGCGACATGGCGTTCTGCGCCTGCACGGCGTTCGTAATATCTGACGGAGCCAGGCCTAACTGCGCCAGTTTGGCGGTTTCCATTTCAATATAAATTTTTTCCGGTTGCACGCCGACCAGCTCTACTTTTTTCACACTCGGCACGCCAACCAAGATTCTGCGAATTTTTTCCGCCTGTTCCCGCAGGTTTTCATAACTGTAGCCATCGCCGGTCAAAGCATAGATGCAGCCGAACACATCGTCAAACCGGTCGTTAAAAAAGGGGCCTTGCACGCCCTGCGGCAGTGTGGGTTTGATGTCATTGACCATATTGCGCACTTCCAGCCAGGTTGGCCGGATTTGATTTTCGGTAACCGCATCTTCCTTTAAGCTAACATAAATAATGGATTGTCCGGGAGTGGAATAGCTTTTCAGATAATCTAAGCCCGGTGTGTCCTGCAATTTTTTTTCAATTTTATCGGTGACCTGCTCTTCCACTTGGCGGGCGGTAGCGCCGGGCCAGTTAACGGTTACAATCATCTGCCGGATGGTGAAATCGGGGTCTTCCATTCGGCCGAGGTTTTGATAAGAAAAAATTCCGCCAATGAATATGACAGCAATAAAATAGTATACCAGCTGTTTATGAGTGAGCGCCCATTCGGTCAAATTAAAGTGTTTCATTGGCTATCACCGCCGGCTACCCGCACTTTTTGTCCTTCCCGCAATTTGTGGACTCCGGCGGTGACGATGGTTTCACCGGGATTCAGTCCGGCCAGCACCTGGATTTGACCGTCGCCGAATGTGCCGACTTGAATTGGGCGTAAATTGACAATATTGTTCGTTACAACCCAGACACAAGGAGAATCGTTTGTCTGGTAAATAGAAGATAAGGGAATGGCGGCGGCAGTCGTCTGATTATTAAAATTAGCAACAGTTACTGCTGCCGTCATGCCCAGTTTGATTTCCGGCGGCGGGTTTACTAAACTGATGCGCACTTTGTATGTACGGGTTGTTTGATCAGCCATAGGCGCAATTTCCCTTATCTTGCCGTCGATTTTTACATGGGGAAGAGCCCAAAAGGATATGGTGAATTGTGTTGCCTTACGCAGTTCTTCCAACCGGTTTTCCGGTACGCTGATTTCCACTTCCCGTTCTCCGTCCTGTACGATGGTCAGCACTGTTTGTCCGGCGCTGACCACTTGCCCGGCTTCGGCGCTGATGCTGGCAATGACGCCCGGCTTATCAGCATACAACAGACTATAGTCTAATTGATTGGCTCCTTGCGCGTATTGAGCCGATGCCTGACGAACAGCCGCTGCGGCAACGTCATAGGCATTTTGGTACTGGTCCAGCTGAGCGCGGCTGATAGCGTTTTGGGCATACAATTGCCGGTAGCGGTTCAAATTGCTTTCCGCCAGCTTAAGCTGCGATTCGGCGGCGTATACCTGGGCCAAGGCGCTGTTTACCGTTTGCTGCACATCTCTGGGGTCTATCTGCATGAGCACATCGCCTGCCTTGACAGTGCTGCCTAATTCTACATAGCGCTTGATAATTTTGCCGCCGACCTGAAAGGCTAGCTGACTTTCGTAGCGGCCCCGCACTTCACCGGAGTAGGCGTAGCTTTGTGCAGCGCTGGACGGTTTTACCGTAGCGACGCGCACTAGGGGAATATCTTCGGCCACTGGTTTGGCTTGATTATTTTCTTTCCAGAGAACACCGCCGATGATGCCAATCATGACTATTGCCGCAGTTATTCCGTAATACAATTTCTTTTTCGATACATTCGCTAACCAGTTCAATTGTTGCATAGTTTCACTCCTCGCTTACTGTTTTTACAAGGATGCCATAAATAGGTATATCCCGCGCAGGGTTGCACACTTTTAGCGCTCCTTTCCGATTTTTATGAATGGGTGCGGTATCAGGACATGCTGCAGCTAAAAAAGATTATTTGAATTGTTCAATTAAAAGGCCTAAAAAATCATCCACGCAGTTGTCTGCTGGAAGATGATTTTTTTGTGCCATTGTGGTTTATTTATAGCGATAGATGCAGGGTCCTTGCCGGCATTTCCAATGCTTTTTCGATGAGAGCCTCAGCCATTTGTAAGTGGCAGGCCATCAGTTCGTCCGGAATTTTCTCACAGAGTGCATCGCCTAGACATTGCAGGATGGACATGATAAAATTCATAGCGGTTTGGGGGTGAGAGACATGAAAGCATTGTTTGCGGGCTCCTTCTTCAATGATTTTTCGCAGCCATGGTTTAAGCAAGAGCGTGCCTTGGCGGAATATTTTATTTTTGATATGTAAATGTTTCTCATCATGTAAAAAATCAAGGAGTAAGCCATCTTTGTATTGAGCAGTACGAAACATGGCATATACCATTAGTTCAATTTTACGGGGCGGGGCAATGGTGTCGGAACAAGCCATATTTTTGACATCAGCCAAAAGGAAGGAGAGTTGACGATTAATCAGCGCTTCCAGTATTTCCTCTTTGGATTTAAAGTAATAGTACAACATTCCTTGCGCGACGCCCATTTTTTTAGCGATGTCACTGATGGTTGTTTTACGATAGCCGTTGGCGGAAAACAAAGGCTCGGCAGCATCTAATATTTCATCGATTCTGATTTGGGGGTCTTGCGGCGTTCTGGCCAAGAAAATCACCTCAATAATTTGAACTATTCAAATTATAAATCTTGCTGGAAGTTGCTGTCAAGGATTAGTTTCTTTTTGGCTTTATAATGCGTTAAGTTACAAAAAGCTAATAAAGCCATCGACTCTGTTGAACAGGTGTCAATGGCTTTGTTATTTGAATTTGTCGCTTAAATTTCCGCAATCTGTTCACCCATGCGGCTGATGTCATAGCCGCTCATGCCGGCGACTTCTTCCCGGAAGGCAGGGGAAGCCAAGGCGGCCAGCAGGGCCTGAAAGTGAGGTTTGGCAAGGTCGCGGCGGAGCAGCACCAGGTCATAGCGTTCCTTCTGCAAAGGAACAAAGTCGAGGTTGCGCACTTGCATGGCCGCTTTTTCCACACCAAGCCCCACGTCGGCCGCTCCTCGGGCCACATAGCTGGCCACCGCCAGGTGGCTCATTTCCTCATGGTCATAGCCTTGGATAAATTCAGGGTCAATATCCAGTTGCCGTAGTTTTTCATCTAAGAGGACCCGGGCGCCGGAACCCCGTTCCCGGTTGACCATGCGCACATCCGGCTTGGTCAAGTCAGTCCAGGTGGTAATGTTTTTGGGGTTGCCGGCGGCGACATAAAAGCCTTCCATGCGGTAGGCCAAATTGATGATGACGGTCCGCTGCCCCGGCAGCAGCCGGCGCACATAGGGGACGTTGTATTCGTCGGTGTCGCCGTCCCACAGGTGGGCGGTGACCACATTGGCGGTGCCCCGGTACAAGGCGGTCAAACCGTCAATGCTGCCAGCGTAGTAACGCAAAAACCGGACATGGGGCATTTGCTTTTCCAGATGCCGCGCCAGGACATCGAGGAGGACATCCTGGCCGCAGATAATCAGGCCGTCCTGATCGCCGAACACGGTCTTGGCGACCGGCGGCACTGCGACCGGCACTGCCGCAGGCACCGGCGGCAGGGTGGTCCCGGCTTGTTTGGTTTTATTTTTATAGTGTTCCAGGTCGGCAGCCTCAATGCGCATTTTGCGCTCTCCCGCCCGGTAAGCAACAAGTTCGCCGCGCTTAATCAGGTCGTAGACGGTAAAGCGGGAGAGTTTCAGGATTTTGGCCACTTCCGCCGGGGTATAGGACACGTTGTCGGACATGGAGTGCTCACCTCAATCGAGAGTAGATACTGGCTATAGAATACCGCATTTGACCGATTTTCGCAATCTTTCGCCGCTAAAGCGCCCCGGTTCATTTCCGGCAGAACAGCTTAACCGCCGAGATTAACAGGATAAGGCCCAGGAAGGTCTTGATGAGTTCACCGGACAGTCCCTGCAGGAGGTGGCTGCCGGCAAACGAGCCGAGGATGGAGCCGACGGCCATGACGGCGATGAATTTGCCCTCCTGCCGTACGATCTGGAAGGGTTCCTGGGAGCGGTACTTGGACAGGCCGATGATAATGGTGGGGATGCTGATGGCCAGGCTCAAGCTGCCGGCCAGTTTGATGTCCACGGCAAACAGGAATAAGAGGGTAGGAATGATGAGCTCACCGCCGGCCACGCCCAGCATGCTGCTGAACATGCCGATAATGACGCCGGCCAGAGCGCCCAGGAACATCCGCAGGACCGGTGACACGTCGATGGCGGTGGCGTGTGCAAATAGGATGCCGTGAAACAGCAGCGTCAGGCCCAGCAAAATGAGAAAGATCATGACCAGCCGGTTGAGATTTTTTTCGTTTAGCCGGGTGGCGAAATGGACGCCGATGTAGGAGCCGGTCAGCGAACCGGCCAGCAGGTTGACAATGACCGGCCATTGGGCCCAGACCTCACTGTAGGGAATAATGGCCGAGCGAAACAAAAAGGAAAAACACACGGTTACCAGACTGACGGCCAGGTTAATCATGACGGCATGGATGGTTTTGAACTTAAAAAACCCGACCAAAGCCGGCAGGCGGAATTCCGCGCCACCCAGACCGATTAATCCGCCCAATACCCCAATCAGGGCCCCCAGGGAAAAGGAAGACAATAGACGCAAAATGGTTTCTCTCCTCTCGCTATCCAAAACTTCGTCAGGTATTGCTTACACGAACCAGATAAAGTTTTAGTGCAGATTTTTTTGATTTTCTGCTTGCCTATCATTATAACCCCAATTATAATAATTGGTAAATATGGTTTTGTTATGATAGGTTGAAATAAGTTGCAATAGGTAGCATTTTGTTTTGCTAAATTATTAATTAGATTGAGTTTGGTATTGATAAGGAAAACCGAACAGTCGTGACCGGATGCCGGCGTTCCCATAGCCTTATCCAGCTTTGGCATTGGGAGTGTTAAACGGTAAGGCGAATACGTTATTTAGGGCAGCAACGGCTACGTCATAACCATTTTGCGCCTTAATCAGGCTTTGCTTGGCGTTGGCCAGTTCTACTTCCGAGCGCAGAACGCCGGATTTGCATACCGTACCAACGTTATACTGCAATTCCACATCTTTCAGATGTGCGGCCAGACGGTCAACGGATTCCTGATTTAGTGCCACCAGGTTGCGGGCTTCAAGCACATTGAAAAATTGGTTGTCGCATCCAATTTTACTTGCTGGCGGGCTTTGGGAAGACTTGCGGATATGGCGGCAGACTTCAATGCCGTCTATACCGGCATCATAATGTCCAAAATTATTACATCCGGTTTAAGCTGTTCTACTTCACGAATGGCTTCGATGCCGTTTCCGGCTTCGACGACCGTAAAACCTTCCTTAATGAAGTAAAGACGCAAAATTTCGCGGATTTTCTCTTCATCATCCACGATTAAAATGGTCGGTGCACTCATCGTCAGCCCTCCTTATAACAGATGTACGTTTAGCAGATAATGTACAAGCCGGCGTCATAGCGCATACGAGAAACATGGCGCGAGTTAATCTAAGACCGCATAAATACTGGCCTGCCGCATAACTTCCTCACCGCCTTGAAATAAACTGGTATTGCCACCGCCTATCGTGAATTATAGGGTGAATATGTGTAAGTAGTATGACGATAATGTAACAAAAGTGTAAAATAAAGCGCGGCATTTAAAGGAAGGCACTTATGTTTAAATCGCGGCTGCATTCCCACGAAAGCGCTCTTGCGGACAGTGGAACTGGCTGCTCTTGGCCGCAAGGGCCGGGTGGTCAAGAGCAGGCGCTTTGGCGTGGAGCATTTGCTGGACAATGATTGCATTCGCATTGTCAGAGGTCAGGGAAGTATCGTTAATGAGCGGCAACTGGCGGCGGAAAATTGAAAAAGGGGCACGCTTCCTCGAGATGGAGGACTGCCACCTTTACGGCGTACTGTATTTGACTACTGGATTATGCTAGGTTCCTGAAAATCGCTGCAAAAATCCTATGCCTGGGTTACTTTTGCGCCACTGTTGTTCCTGGCTACCACCGTCATTGCAGGATAATTAACAAAAACTTAACCCGCCGCTGTTGCCCGGCGGATTAATTTGCGATAATATATAAACATATTCATGAATATAAATGTATAACGAAGTGGAGATAAATGGAAACTGCGGCATTGTAAAGAGGCAGGTTATCTCATCATTGGAAGCGGTCGAAGGATTAGTGTATCCTAAGTATAAATGTCATGGGAAGGTGAAGACATATGCACAAATTGGAATATCAAATCGGTATGTATGCGCTGGCGTGGCTGGTTGGTTGCTTTGGCCTGGACGTTAATCAATGTGGTCATTAGTGTTGTCTTAAAAAATCGTTTAAGTACGTAAGCCTTAAGTCAGCTAAGATGAGGAGATGGTAGGATGCAAATGAAAAAGAAAGTGTTATTTCTCTGCACGCACAATTCTGCCCGGTCCCAGATGGCGGAGGGACTGCTTCGGGCCATGTACGGCGACCGGTATGAGTCGTTCAGCGCCGGCACTGAGCCGGGCAAGTTGAACCCATATGTGGTGAGGGCGATGGCGGAAATCGGTATTGATATTTCCGGCCACTGGTCCAAAAGCCTAAATGAGTTTTTGCGAGACGAGTTTGATTATGTGGTTACCGTCTGCGACAGCGCCAAGGAAGGGTGTCCCTATTTCCCGGGCGGGAAAAAGCTGCTGCATGAGAGTTTTCCCGACCCGTCGGGTTTTACCGGCACTGATGAAGAGATCATGGCCGGTGTCCGGACAGTCAGAGGCCAAATTCAGCGGTGGATTGCCGAAACGTTCGGTGCTGGTAACCAATGACCGGTTTAGCGGCAGCTTTCAAAGCCCTTGGCGATGATACACGGCTGGAGATAATCAATATGCTGGTAGGGCGCGAAATGTGCGTTTGCGATATTTTTTCTGCGGTAAAAATATCGCAGCCGGCGGTATCGCATCATTTAAAAGTTTTAAAACAGGCCGGTATTGTGTCCGATAACCGGGAGGGAAAATGGATTTATTACAGCGTAAATCCGGCGGCCTTCGATATAATTGAAGACTATATGAAAAGCATGCGGCCGGTCCTGATGAGAAAAGAGCGGTATGGCGATTGCTGAATAAAGGAAGGAGCGTTTGTATGGCAGAGGAAAAAAGACTGGATTTTTTCGAACGGTATTTAAGTTTATGGGTTGCGGCGTGTATCGTTATTGGTATTATTTTGGGTAAATTGTTTCCGGGAGCAGTAGCCGCATTAAGTCAAATGGAGGTCAGTCACGTCAACCTGCCTATTGCGGTGCTCATTTGGCTGATGATTTACCCCATGATGCTTAAAATTGACTTTTCGGCTATTTTGAAAGTCGGCGATAAACCCAGAGGGCTGCTCATTACGTTGTTTGTTAACTGGGTGGTAAAGCCCTTCAGCATGGCTTTTCTCGGTTGGCTGTTCTTTAAGCACGTTTTTATTGGTTTGATTGGCGACCAGTTGGCCAATGAATACATTGCCGGCACGATTATCCTGGCGGCCGCGCCTTGCACGGCCATGGTGTTTGTCTGGAGCTATCTAACCGACGGCGACCCGGCTTATACTTTGGTCCAAGTGGCGATTAACGATCTGGTCATGCTGTTTTTATTTGCGCCGATTGTCATGTTCTTGCTGGGAGTATCTAATATCGTTGTGCCTAAAGATGTACTGTTTATGTCGGTTGTGCTGTATATCGTCATCCCGCTTGTCGCAGGGTACTTAACGCGCCGAGTGTTGCTTAAGGTTCAGGGGGAGGACTGGTTTAACACCAAATTTTTAGCCCCGCTGAAACCGGTGACCATTATTGCCCTGCTCGTGACGTTGGTTATCATCTTTGCCTTCCAGGGCGAAACCATCACAAGCAACTGGTTTAATATCGTGCTGGTTGCTATTCCGATTACCATACAAGTATATTTTAATTCTTCATTGGCCTATGGCTTGGCTAATTTATTTAATGTACCGCACTCGATCGCCGCGCCAGGAGCCTTAATTGGGGCCAGCAACTTCTTTGAACTGGCGGTGGCTGTTACCATATCCCTCTTTGGTCTTAAGTCCGGGGCGACGCTGGCAACGGTTGTGGGTGTGCTGGTAGAAGTTCCGGTGATGCTGTCGGTGTGCAATTTCTGCAACCGCACGCGCCACTGGTTCCCGCTGAATGTTAAAGAACTCGGTAAATAAAATAGGAAGTATGCATTAGGCAGGACAAAACGTTCTGCCTTTTTGTATTGGGGGGTAGAAAAATTATTTTAGCTTGGTGAAAAAAATTCACCTTGTATTTATCAATGACATATTTTATAATATGATAAAAATCTAATATATTTTTAGAACAGGTTCATAGTAAACGAGGAGGGAACGTTTATGCACAATCACGGGCACGATGATCATGACAACGATCACTACGACCACGGCCATGATCACGCTTAATGGCCCCCCGCTATTGGGTCGGGAACCATGATGATAATCGCCTTTATCGGGCTTGTGGCCAATCTGGCCAGTGCCTGGGTGCTCTTCAGGCAAGGCGGATGTTGCCGCGATTACCGCAGCACTGACAGCGATTGACGGGGTGGTCAATGTGCATGATGTACATGTGTGGACCGTGACATCCGGTTATGAAGTATTTAGCTGCCACATGCTGGTGCATAAAGGGGTCAGCCCGTCGCAGGTACTTTCTCAGGCGGTACCGCTGATGGAACAGCAGTTCGGCATCCGGCATACGACCATACAAGTGGTGGAAGAGGACGCCGATGTGAGCTGTTGGGGCTGCCGGGGCGGGGTTTGTACTTTCTCGGCAGTGCAGTAAATCAATATAGGGATTGAAGGTGTAAACATTGGATGTTTTATTCTTTTATGTGCTGGCTGCAGCCGGTGTAGTATGGTCCTATGCGAAAGACCGGCAGAAAACCAAACAGTCTCTGAAAAAAGCGTGGAAGGCGTTTGATAATATCCTGCCGGCCTTTGCCCTTATTCTTCTGCTCATTGGGGCAACCATGGCAGTAATTTCACCGGCAACGGTCAATCAATTACTGGGGGCCAATTCCGGTGCAACCGGCATGGTTGTGGCTGCCGCGATTGGCTCGATTACGCTGATACCGGGATTTATTGCCTTTCCACTCGCCAAAGCCGTCCTGGATATGGGAGCAGGTATTATGCAGGTGGCGGTGTTCATTTCGACCTTAATGATGGTCGGGGTCGTAACGGCGCCCATGGAAACCCAGTTTTTCAGCCGGAAGACCATGCTCTTGCGCAATGGAATGAGCCTGCTGTTTTCTTTCCTCGTGGCCTTTGTTTTAGGAAAGGTGGTGGGCTAGGATGGCGCAGCTTGTACGGTACAAATGGGTTATCCTGGCCTTGTTGGCCGATGGTGCGGTTTTTGTCTGGAACCCTGCACTGGGGACGCAAATTGCCCTGCGGACGACCGATAGCTTTCTTGAAATGCTCAGTTTTATTCCCCCGATCTTTATTATATTGGGGCTATTGGACACCTGGGTGCCGCGGGAAAAGGTGGTAAGCCATCTGGGCTCCGGTTCCGGCATAAGAGGGCTGATGTTGGCGACTGTTTTGGGGGCTGCCGCTGCCGGACCACTGTATGGGGCCTTTCCGGTGGCGGCGGTGATGATGAAAAAAGGGGCCAGTTTTTTCAACGTCATGGTATTTATCGGATCATGGGCGACGCTGAAAGTTCCGATGTTTCTGTTTGAAACTCAATTCTTAGGCGGCTTGTTTTCGGTAACGCGCTGGATTTGCAGTTTTACAGGGATTGTATTGATTGCGTTTATCCTTGATCGATTGCTGTCTGAAACTGAAAAGCAGGCAATTTATACGAAACACCGGCAACCATAAAACTGAGAACATGATAAAGGAAGAGTGTGTAAGGTTCCATACCATTTTTTCATTTGTGGTCTTACTTGTTGTCATGGTACACTTGTACTACAATTTTGCTGCGATAAAACAATATTTAAAAGTAAAGCGGGAAGGCGTTCATATCCTGCAGTCAGAGTCGCTTGCTGCAATTATCGTGATTTTGCTGATATGTATCGGTACCAGCTACAATACGCCGCCGTTAGCGCAGGTAATGAAGTTGGGAGAGTCAATGAAGGCTTCATAGGGGAATAATGCGGGAGTAAGCCCTATAAATAGCATAACTGGCGACAGTAAGCTTCATAAATAAGGGATATGCTATTACGTAGAATGAGCAATAGCAAAACATATTTTATAATTCTGTGTTACATTGCGAGCGGGTTGCTCTTACGTTTTTGGTACTGCCGAAATAATAGGGCAACCGCTAATTACATTACTGGAGGTGGCTTTTATGTTGCAAGCGTTTGCGGACCTGTTGGTATATCACTGGCTGGGTCTGGCGCCCGGCACCATGTTAGGCGAAGCGCTCAACTTCTTTGTCTATGACAGTTTGAAAATTTTTCTCATGTTGACCATCATTATCTTTGGCGTATCGATACTGCGTTCGTACTTCCCGCCGGAGCGCACGAAAAAAATCTTGAGCCACAAGCGGGAATTGTACGGGAACATCGTGGCTGCTCTCTTAGGCATTGTCACCCCTTTTTGTTCTTGTTCCGCCGTACCGGTATTTATCGGCTTTATTGAGTCCGGCGTACCGCTTGGTATAACCTTTTCCTTTTTAATTTCTTCGCCGATGGTCAATGAAGTGGCACTGGTTATGCTGTGGGGATTATTAGGCTGGAAAATTGCCGCTATCTATATTGCCAGTGGCGTCACCATCGCGGTTATCGCCGGCTATCTGATTGGTAAAGGCAAATTAGAACATCTGGTGGAAGAATACGTTTATCAAATGAAAGTGGGCGAAACCGAAATAATCGAGCAGACCTTTGCCGATAGGGTGCGCTATGCCCGTGACTATACGCGAGAAATTTTGAAAAAGGTATGGCTGTACGTTATCATTGCCATTGGCATCGGCGGTTTCATTCATGGTTACGCGCCGGAGAATTTTTTAGTCCAGTATGCGGGCAAGGATAATATCTGGGCTGTGCCGATGGCGGTCTTAATCGGTGTGCCGTTATATTCCAACGCCGCGGGCGTCATTCCGATTGTCACCGCGCTTATCCAGAAAGGCATGAGCCTGGGTACGGCTTTGGCATTTATGATGGCCGTGACCGCGCTGAGTTTTCCGGAGATGATTATCCTTCGCAATGTATTGAAACCCAAACTCATTGCTATCTTTATTGCTATTCTGGCGGTATCGATTATCTTTACCGGCTATCTCTTTAATATTATAATTTAATCATATTAGCAAATGTTGTTGATGGGTTGTAAGCATTATCAACGGCTATTTACGCAATGCGGTTTTAGGAGGTATTCATCATGGCGGAAGATATTGTGATTAAATTGACGGCGGAACTGTTTAAAACGTTAGGGCATCCGGTGCGTATCAAAATTCTGCACATGCTCGCCGATGGCGAGCGGTGCGTGTGTGAGATGATTGAGGAAATCGACATTGAACAGTCCAATTTTTCGCAGCATCTCGGTGTTCTGAAGAAACAAGGTTTGATTGATTCGCGCAAAGACGGTCAGCGCGTCATCTATTGGATTGCCTATCCATCGGTAACACAATTAGTTGGGGCAGCGGAACAAACATTAAGTGAACAGATTGGTCACAGCCATAGTCTGTTAAAGTATTTGAAATAAAACCAGCAGGGCATAGACATACAAGGGGGAGAAGACATGAAAAACATTATTGTAATCGGCGGGGTGGCGGCCGGGCGAATGCAAGCAAATACGGCTGGCTGACTGCAAAAATATCAAGTACATTCCGCTGGGACAATTGCGCAGCCGGTTGGCGGAACTAAATAAAGACGATGAAATTGTGGCTTTTTGCAAAATCAGTCTGCGCGGCTATGAGGCAGAAGGCATTTTGGAAGGCGCAGGTTTTGAAAATGTCAAGGTTATGGAAGGCGGCATTGTGTCTTGGCCATTCGCTTGAGACAAAGAATAAGTAGATCAATTGGAGGTAATAAAATGAAAATCGAAATCTTAGGTATGGGCTGTCAGAAGTGCAATACTTTGTACAACACAGCCAAACAAGCGGCGGAAGAACTGGGCATTACCGCTGATTTTGTAAAAGTGGAAGATTTCAAAGAAATCATGAAGTACGGCGTCATGACTACCCCGGCGCTGGTGGTCGATGGCAAAGTCAAAGTTGCCGGCAAAGTGCCAGGCAAAGAAGAAATCAAAGCAATGCTGCGGTAACAGAGAAAGATGCACAGCGTCAAACGGCGCTGTGCATCTTAGTACCTGGACAAGGGAAAGGAGAGGAGCGAGCATGATGAATAGTAAGAAAGCAGATTGTTGTTGCGGGGAGCAGACTAGCACACAGACGGCCTGTTGTACCGGCGTTGCCGGAATCGGCAAGTTCGCCGCGCAAATAAAGGGCAACCAAGTTTTCAGGAGTGTCCGATGGAGCGCCGCACAGAACATGTATGCCGCGTTCCTGTAAAATGGCCTGGGCCGCTTCCCCCATGCCGCCGACTAAAATGTCCGTGCAGCCTTGGTCAGCAATCCAGTTAGGGATGACGCCAGGTGCGTGGGGCGGCGGGGTCAGGGTTTCTTGTTTTGCAATGTTGCCGTTCTCTACGGTTACGATGGCAAATTGTTCACAGTGACCAAAATGGGTACAAAGTTTTCCTCCAGCTAAAGGAATGGCAATTTTCATGGTTTTGTCAACACCTTTCTGTTTTGTGGGAAGTTGATGAAGTAACGTCCGCCAAGGCAATTTCTTGCGGCGTTGTTACGATGACAGCCTGGCAGCCGGTAACGGTTTGGGCTACGGTCAGCGACTCAGCACCGGTTCCGGGCGGACTGTCCATGATGAGAAAATCGAGTGGGCCCCAGTTTACATCCGATAAGAATTGGCGGATAATCCCGATTTTTACCGGGCCGCGCCAGATCAAGGGATCGTCGGGATTTTCCAGTAAGCCTTGAATCGTGACAACCTTCAAATGATCGCTGTAGAAGTATGGTTGAATTTGTTCGCCGATGGCAATGGTTTCGGCATGCGTAAGGGATTGAGCTTTCGCTGAAGATAGCCAAGCTTGCTGTTGGCAGCCGGAACTTCTAAGCGGGTTGCTACGTTTTGCCAAAGGTTTGTCAGCGAGTCTTTGACTTCAACATTCTCCGGCATTTCCAGCACGGTTTTGCCCGATTGGACGGATGACGGAAGACCTCGCTGTAAGGCAGCTGACCGGCAATGGGAATGGCGTTATGATCGCACCAAGCCATGAGCTCTTGGGTGTTTTCCGGATGCAGGGTACTCTTGTTAATACATACGGAAAGCGGTAAGCCAAAAATGGGATACTAAATCGACCAACCGTTTTACGTCATGCATGCTGGAAGCAGACGGTTCGACGACAGCGAGCGCTAAACTGGCTCATGGCGGTTAACCATTCGTATGGTCAGATTATTGAAAGATAATCTGGCTTTTTGTTTATAGAATAATGATAAAATAAAAAGCGTTGCAATGTGCCCAAAAACCCGCTGGCGTTGACGGTGTATATGAAGATTTGTTCTGGTAAGATATATGAACTCTTATGATAAGATTATTGACAATAATTGTAGATGCCTGCGGCAATTGCTTCAGCCAGCTTTCTTTGATATTCAGGGGTCTGTAACGCCATGCGTTCCTCCATATTAGTAATGTAGCCGACTTCAACGAGGGCGGCGGGAATTTTGTTGCGGCGCAGTACAAAGTAGTCGGCAGGCTTGGCTGTCCGATTAGCTTGGGTAACCTTGCAAAGTTCGGTTTGTATTGAAGTGGCTAACGTTTTACCAGCTTCGGACGCAGCGGCATAGAAAACCTCGGCCCCGTGCCGTTTGGCATTAGTAACGGCGTTAGCGTGAATACTGATAAATAAATCTGCGTTCGATTCCTCCACCATTTCCACACGCGCCGCTAAATCACGGTGATAGCGCCCGCGGATTTTTTCATTATCACATTCGGGGCTAAGCTCTATGTCGGTTTGGCGGGATAATACAACTTTAGCGCCGTATTGGTTGAGAATATCTTTAAGCTTTAACGCGATTGCCAAATTAATATCTTTTTCGAGTATGCCTGGACGGTTTGCACCAGGGTCAATGCCGCCATGACCGGCATCCACGACAATAACTTTATCGGTTAGCTTATGGTTAGTATTATGGGCATATAAAGTGCTTAACAGTAACATGGCTGGTAGTAAAAGTAAGATAAAGCGACGTTTACTGATGTATAACATCTTCAAGGCATTTTCTCACCTCACATGGCTAAAATATATGCCGAAAAGTAGGAATATATCCAAATTAAATTACGGCAAGTATTTCTCATTAAAGTCTAATGTTCCTTTCGGGATCGTCTCATCTTCCTTTTGTATAATGCGATTAGTGGCAGCAACCACTGCAATATCCCCCCGCTTTTGCCGCTGCGCCAGAGGCAGTAAAAAAAGTAATTGCCCGGCATGCCGATAAAGAGGATCAAGAGCAAGACGATAATGACCGCGAGGTAAAAGGCAGTGTAGAGCAGGCCCATTTAGCTAAAGAAGCTAAAATTACCGAGCAGCAAAGTATTGACAGGTACAATTGAAATTGTACGCAATATTGAGGACGTACACCAATTGCTGAATTTTATCCTGACTGTTATGATGGCAGGTGGTATCACAGCAATTTTGTTCAGCATCTTGGGCGGATGATCATCTCGCGCGGTTATTGGCGCCAATTCACGATTTGGCCAATACCATGAAAAAGGTAGAGGAAAAAGGTCTGCAAGAAAGAGTGAAAGTTTATGAGACGAAAGACGAACTTTCTGCGCTAGCCACGATGTTTAATACCATGATGGATAAGCTAGAGCACTCTTTCCGGCAGTAAAAGCAGTTCGTTGAGGACGCATCTCATGAACTGCGTACACCCATTGCTATTGTCGAAGGCCATCTTTCGCTGCTGCTGCGCCGGGGAAAGAACGATCCGAAAGTCTTACAAGAGTCGCTTGCGGCGTCTTTGCAAGAAACCAAGCGCTTAAAGCGTTTGGTGCAGGATTTATTAGCGGTATCACAAGCGGAGGTACCGCTAGCAGCTTTTGAGAGCGAAAACATATGGCCTGTTCCCATTATCGAGCACACTATTCAGAATATGGCCCTTATTCATGCTGATGTTGATTTCGCAACGGAATTAGTCGCACTGCAGAGAGTCCAAATCGCCATTACAGCGAATCATCTGGAACAAATATTGCTTATCTTACTATATGAAATTTAGAATTTCGTGATCTTTTTTGACATGTCTATTGTCTTATAGTATGTAACACAAATGAAGGAGGAGAATACTATGTTGTACGATAACACGCTATTATTCATGATTAATGGATTATCTGGGCACTCTGTTTGGGTAGATAAGGTCATGATGATAATTTCGGAATATGGGCCGGTGATATTTGGTTTATATTTAATAGGCTTATGGTTTATTGGCAGTTCGATAGTCGAGGTTACTGAGAATCGTAAGCGCGCGTTATACGCTTTTTTTGCGGCGCTTCTTGCTTTGGGGATGAACCAGTTGATTAGTCATGTTTGGTACCGTAACCGGCCCTATCTGGATCAGCCGGTAAACCGGTTGCTGCAAGGAGCGCAAGATGCTTCTTTCCCTAGCGACCATGCCGCCGGTGCATTTTCCATTACGGGTAGTCTTTTCGGACGCACGGCGGGCAGTACCGCTTTGATGGTCTTTGCCGTTCTGGTAGCGTTATCCCGGGTGTATGTGGGGCTGCACTATCCGAGTGATATTCTCGGTGGGATGGTGACCGGCCTTATAAGCAGTTGGCTGATTGAACGCAATAAAGCATTGCTGGACAAGCCGGTGGCATGGCTGCTCGCCATATGGACCACCATTGAAACCAAGTTGAACCTGCCTGTTCCGGCGCGAGCAAATAACCGCTAGTTAGGTGATGGATTTGGATGAGCGCATAATCTGCATTTCCTGTAGTACATGTTCTTGTTGTGGGCGGCAATATTACTGTCGAAGGCACAATCAGCGATGGAGTTATGGTCATCAATGGTAATTTGCGGTTAGGATCGACAGCCTCTGTGCGCGAGCACGCCATCATACTAGGCGGCAATCTTCTGACGGAAGAGGGGGCCCATATTGGTAAACGTGTGTTTCGGATTGGCGGCGACTTTGCTTTTGCTGATACACTGATGGCTGCTGGTGTAGTCATTGCTGGTGGTAGCAGGTTTTTCAAAGCAGCAGGCGGTAAGGAGCCGCAAGGAGGAACAGAAATCTCCCGAAAAGTACTTGTCGGTTCCAGGAGATTCAAGATAGGTAATGAGTAAAAAAGGCAGCGAAAATTAGCATTATCATTATATAGATCATAGAACAGAATCCGGCTGGAGGGGTTGAAATGATGACAGAGCGCATTGTCTTTCTTAATAAATTTATAATGGAACCGAAAAAAATTGGTAGTATTACTCCCAGTTCATCGTTCTTGACTAGAAAAATGCTGGGAAAATTACCATGGAATAAGATTGAGACGATTATTGAATTAGGTGCAGGAACTGGTGTTTTTACTAATTATATTTCGGAGAATAAAAAAGAATTATGTCGGGTGCTTGTTGTTGAACAAGACTTTAAAATGCAAGAAGCTTTGCGGATTAAGTACCCTGCATTTTATTACGGAGCCAAAGCAGAAAAATTGGACCGGCTTCTTCAAAAATATGATCTGCCACAGGTTGACTGCGTTGTATCAGGATTGCCATTTGCCGTTTTTCCTGATTCGGTGCGCCATGAAATTATGATGGCAGTAGATCGATCTCTTAAACCGGGTGGCATCTTCGTTGCTTTTCAATATTCACTGCAAATGAGAAAAACCTTGAAACAATACTTTAGTGAGCTAAAGATTAGCTTTGTTTTATTAAATCTGCCACCGGCTTTTGTCTATTATTGCAAAAAATAGTGAGGTGGATATAGATAGTATCCAATAAAGATGTACAGGCGTGTTGTTAGTATAAGCGTAAGTCAAGCGCCAGCGGTGGAGCGTTACTAACAACACGCCCGGAAAAAAATCTTTATTGGATTTCATATAGATATCGTCATATTATACCTTATATTGTTGGGATGACTAAAATGTCTTATTCGAAATATGCATTGTTGGCCTATTCTACTGCCTTTATATGGACCTTGCTATACTTTGCAATTGGCAAATATTTTGGCAGCAATATTAATATAATTGAGAATTTATTGAACACAAACAAGTTTTTGTTGATTACAATATTTTTGTTTGTCTGTGTAGCATTCATGTTTAAAGAATTCTTATTGGACATTAGACGTAGAAGAATTCAAAAGTAGCTATTTGTTGTTGATTATTCAAATAAATTACGACTGGAGATGAGTGTCATGGAACAGTTTTTCCATGTGGTTATCGATTATATTGCTCTATGGGGTTACGTAGCGATTGCTATCGGGATGGCGCTCGAAAGCGCCTGCATTCCCATTCCTAGTGAGCTCATTTTTGGTTTTGCAGGTTACCTAGTTTATCTTGGCCAGTTGAATTTTACGATGGCGGTCATTGCCGGGGTCATTGGTGGACTTGTTGGTTCAATTGTTGCCTACCTAGTCGGTTATTATGGTGGACAACCGTTAGTTGCTAAGTATGGGCGCTATGTGTTCTTATCCAAGCGCAATGTTGATATGGCGCAGCGGTGGTTTGACCGTTATGGGCTTAAGGCCACCTTTTTTAGCCGACTTCTCCCTGTTGTCCGTACTTTCATTTCCCTCCCGGCTGGTTTTGCTCAAGTCAATTTTGGCAAGTTCGTCATCTATACGTTATTAGGTTCAATTCCTTGGACAATTGGATTAATTTATGCGGGCATGCTTTTGGGCGAGAACTGGCAGGCATTAAATGCCATTGGTCATAAGGCGAGTCTAATAGTTGCTGCGGGTTTGATTGTCATTGCGGTCTATTATTATCGGAAAAATCACACCCAGCCTAGTCTGAAATAATATCGGGCAGTTGTCGGCCGCAGTCGGAAGGGATGGACCTGTATCAAATGGCCTTTCCAATCTATCTTTTTGCACTTAGTTTGCGCCTTCATCCGGCATTCCGGCAGCAATTTCAATTATTACCGCGGAAAAGGCAGCTTTCCGGGATTACCGGGGAGCTAAGCGTGTTTTTAACTTTTACTGGCGGCATCTGGAATTTGTATTGTGCTGCTACAAGTATACCGTTATCAAAATTCCACATAGATATGCGCGTATTGCGGGAGAATATTTTTGTGGCTTTCATATATATAGTATCCAATAAAGATTTACAGGCGTGTTGTTAGTATAAGCGTAAGTCAAGCGCCAGCGGTGGAGCGTTACTAACAACACGCCTAGAAAAAAATCTTTATTGGATTTCATATAGATAGATGGTTTGTATCTCCTGTTGCTTTGTGGTTAATGAGATTCAGGTTGATTAAAGCTTAATCGGGAGAATTTGATATCAGGGGGATGTTTATGGCTCAATATGCGCGAATGGGCAGATGGGTAGTATTCGCTTTCATAGGTTTAGCTGTTTTCATGAGTGTTGGTTTTGGCGCTGCTAGGGAAAGATCAGACGAATATCCCGATGTTTTTGCGCACAAGAATACTTCGATTGCGTCGAATCAAGCTATCGGTAAGCTAATGGTAGCTGGCGGCGATGCTAGCGTAGGCGGCAAAGTAACTGATGGAATTATTGTTGTGGACGGCAATTTAATAGTACAATCGGGGGCAACGGTAACCGGGCGAATCGTTGTACTTGGCGGCAGTGCAACAATTGCGCAGGGAGCACGTGTTGAACACAAACCATGGGTAATCGTACCACAGGGCCATCCATTGGTACCGGTAGTGGTAGGAACTATGTTTTTATTGGGGGCAGCTAGCCTCATTATTTTACCGGTACTATTTTGGTTCATTGGTCATTTATTCAAAAAGACTCCCTGGTATTCGCCGGTCAAAAAAATATTCCAGATGATAGAGCGTCGGTGGCCGATGCTTTACATTGCGGCAAGCTTGGGCATTAGTGCCTTGATGTTGACTGTTTTTGGTACGATAGCCTGGGAAACTTTATTCCGCAATAGTATGGTTTTATTTGATGACAGCTTTGTTTGGCTCATCCGTTATTTCGCGAATCCCGTCCTGGATAAGAACATGATTATAATTACCGATATAGGTTTTGGCACAAGCTACGTTGTAATTGTAGCGGCTACTCTTTTGCTGCTTATGTATCTTAAACGCTGGCGGGAAACGGGGGCATTGGCTATCTGTTTAGCAGGCGGGGCGGTGCTTAGTTTTCTGTTGAAAACTTTGTTTCACCGTGCTAGGCCGGACTTGTTTCAAGTGGTGCAAGAGACAGGCTATAGTTTCCCTAGCGGTCACGCGCTAGCAACCATGTGTTTTTATGGGATGGTGGCATTTTTAATTATGCGCAATATATCTTCCTGGCGGGGGCGGCTGGCAGTCATGACGCTGGCGGTTATTTTGAGTGTGGCGATCGGCATAAGCCGTATCTATTTAGGTGTCCACTATCCCACCGATGTGGTAGCAGGATACGCCGCCGGTTCGATGTGGCTGGCGTTTTGTATATCGCTCTTAATGTGGTGGGAGAGAGCACGGGTACAGGAAAAGCCATAGAAGTGCAACGAGTACGCTATGTAATCAGAGGTTAACTATGTAGTATCCAATAAAGATGTACAGGCGTGTTGTTAGTATAAGCGTAAGTCAAGCGCCAGCGGTGGAGCGTTACTAACAACACGCCTAGAAAAAATCTTTATTGGATTTCATATATAAAAGTTGAATTAAGTTTTTTGTATAATTAAAGCTTACAGCAAAGCCGTTGGATAACAGATTCTGGCTCAATACTAATAGCAGCCAAATGCCTCTGCATTTTTCCTGATTCAGGAACCGTTTTATAAAATACATTATAAATGACTTTTTCTTTCAGCCATTTCCATAAGCCTTCGATTAAATTTAAGTTCGGGCTATATGGTGGCAGAAACATTTACATTTTTCAGGAAACCAAGAAATACTTCTGCATTTGCCTTTTTCAAACCAAGTTTGATGAATCGCTTGATAGTCTCGAATCATGGACTCATCAACGAAAAGGATTTGTTGGATTTCATCATTCAGGAGTTTTTTTACTTGCTCAAAATCTTTTCTTAGTCAAACCCTAACTAACGAATACTTCGAGAAACTGGGATATCAAAGTCTTAGTAAAAGATACGCTTTAATCCATTAATTCCTATACGAACCGCCGTATACCGAACGGTACGTACTAAGTACACTCCCTGTCTACTAAAAGCGGAGCAGTTCAGTATACTACGTGTTTCTCTGTCCATCAAAAGGGGTACAAGACATTGTTTGGATACCGCTTCCGGCAAACCCAGTTGCCAACTTGATGAGGCAGAAACGTATATTGACAGTCAACCCTAAGGACTTCCCGGTTATTCCAGGTGTATAAAACATGATTTTAATGGAAAAATATAGAACCAAGGGTGCTTCATTCTGGATAAGGATAATAGATATGGGAATAGGTGATCATCAAGATGATTTATAATACCGAAGGTATTTCCCGTAAGCTTCAAGAGCTAAAAGCACTGATTGTTGGAGCGGCTGAAGTCAAGCAGGACATGGAAGTCCTTGTTAGGACACTGCGTGAAGAGTACGTTGAGAGCGAGGCATATCAGCTCACAACTGCACTGCAAGTGAACTTGGAGCATCTGCGTGAGATACTCGCGGGTAGTGATGATATTCAGTTTAGGGAGTTTTGGATTGTACCTTTCCAGTTAAAGGCATCGATAGTATTCTTGGAAGAAATGACTGATCAGGCCATCATTAACGAACATGTTATTGAAAAGCTTACGAATTCGCGCTCGCCGGAAGCGTTTGGTTCCCAACAATTTGAATTAGTAGATGTTATACGGAACATCATTCTGACGGCGGCATCAGTTACGAAAGAAGATAAACTGGAACCAATTGTAAACAGGATACTCTTGGGAGACGCCGCATTGTTTATTGACACAATTAATACGGCTATCATTATAGCATCACGGAAAGTGGATTCCCGCGCTATTTCCGAACCCGAGACCGAAGCCGAAATACGCGGTCCCCGCGACGGCTTTACGGAAGAACTTCGTGTCAATATCACGCTGATACGGCGCCGCATTAAGAATCCCAATCTCGTAGTTAAAAAGCAGACTGTCGGCGTACGCAGCAAAACGGAGATAGCGATCGTGTACTTTCGCGGTATAGCCAATTTTAAGTTGATACACGAGGTCAAGAAACGGCTGCGGAATATTACGACAGACATTCCCGCGCCTTCCGGAATACATAACCTGTTAGAAGATTCTCCTTTTTCGATTTTTCCCACAGTAATGAGTACTGAGCGTCCAGATAAACTCATAGTCGCGTTAGCCGAAGGAAAAGTGGGCGTTCTTATCGACGGTACTCCGTTCTGCTATACAGTTCCCACCGTATTTACAGATTTTTTCAAGTCAGGTGACGATTATTATGAAAAATGGATGCCAGCAGCGTTAATCAGACTCACTCGGTATGTTAGCGCATTTTTTGCTTTAACGGTGCCTGCGTTTTATGTTGCTGTCACCAGCTTTCACCCGGCCCTTCTGCCCACTCCGTTGGTGCTGACGATCGGGACATCCCGTGAAGGAGTGCCGTTTCCGGCGTTTATCGAAGCGCTTATTATGGAAACATTATTAGAAATCATGCAGGAGGCGGGGATAAGGCTGCCCAAATTGATCGGCCCGGCGGTGAGCATTGTCGGCGGGTTAGTCATTGGCGAGGCTGCGGTGCGGGCAGGCCTGGTGAGTGCGTCTTTAACCATCGTCACATCCTTTACCGCGATTGCCACATTTAATATTTCAAGTTACCGGATGGGCTTGCCGTTAAGGTTGCTTAGGGTTCCGCTCATGGTCATGGCTGCCGGTTTTGGCATGTTCGGCGTGATGTGCGGTCTGATCGCCATTGCCATTCATCTCAGTATTTTGAAAAGTTTTGGCGAACCGTACTTAGCTCCTCTTGCTCCCAAGTCCAGCTCGAATCTCAGTGATCTGAAAGATACGTTGGCCGTTTTACCAGCCACGCAAATGGTCGAACGACCCGCATACGTCGAACCGCAGGACAGAAAACGGCAGAAAAATGATGAATGAAGTGAGGCCAATGGGCTCCAATAAATGGGTTTCTTCTCTCCAGCTTATGATTGTAATCATTAATATCATGGTCGGCGCCAGTTTGCTTATGCTTCCCCGCACAGTTGCCGAAACAGCGAAACAGGATATGTGGCTATCGGTTTTGTTAGCAAGCGCGCTTATGGGGACATCGTTTCGGATTGCTGCGGCTCTGGCGGCTTATTTTCCTGCGTATACTTCGATTGAATATCACTGCATATTGTTGGGGCGGACTTTCGGCAATATTTTAAACTGTATCATGCTGGCGCTAATGTTAGCCATTACAGCTCAATTTGTCAGAGTATTCAGAATGGCTGTAAAGATTTTTTTATTGGACTTAACACCGTCTCAGGTTATCGTCCTTGCCTTGCTGCTCCTTGCTTTGTATGCTACGCAACACGGCCTTGCGCCGGTAATAAGAGTCCAACAATTTTTGTTCCTATTCTCATACTCCATATTTATATTTTTAATCCTCTTAGGATTGCTGGCAATTGAAGCGGAGCATTATACGCCCGTATTGGCTAACGGCGTTAAACCGGTGCTGCAGGGAACCGCAGCCTGTTGGATGGCTTACAGCGGGCCGGAGTTTATCATCGGGCTTGTATATCCGTATGTTGCCCGGAGGGAAAGTGTTATACGCTTTGGCTTGGCCGGCATTGGTGCAGTCGCAGTTCTATATGTTTTTATCACCGGTATTACACTGGGCATATTAGGGCCGGAAGAAATTGCGGATTTTTTGATTCCAACCGTCATGGCCTACCGGTCTGTGGAAATTCCCGACACTTTTATTGAACGGATTGACGGATATCTGGTGATAGTCTGGATCGCCATCTGTTTTACCGCGCTGGTCAATTGGCTGTATTTCACTGGTTTCGGGATAGCCCGCATGATGAAATTAGAAAATAGCCGCTCCGTGATCGTCTTATTGCTGCCTGTGATATGTTATCTTGAAAATTTGCCGCCGGACATACAAGCAGTTATGGCCTCAGCTAGTTGGCTCAATTATATCGGTTTGGCATGGGGATTGGGCGTTCTACCTCTCTTATGGGGGATTGCTTGGTGGCGCAGACGGAGATGATGCTATTGCAAAAGAAGCTGCGGAGGCGTTTGCCGCTTATTATTTTGCTCATATTCATTACCTTGCCGGTCAGCGGCTGTTGGGACCGGAAGGAAATCGAAAACCGCGGTTATGTCCTTGGCATCGCCATTGATCATGCGATGACGGGAAATGATAAAGGAGAAAACGATTTTATGTATGCGCCGCAGGGAGCGGGGCAGAGAAAGTACCGGGTTACCGTGGAGTTGCCGAAATTTAGAAAAAAAGAAGGAAGTAAAGAAATATCCAGCGCAGAACAACACCTCATTTGGGCTGCCGAAGGGGAGTCCATGTTTGCGATTATCCGTGCTATTAACACAAAGGTATATTTCGGCATGTTTTTTGAGGATATCCAAATCTTGATCTTTAGTGAGGCGGTAGCTAGGGAGGGCATTGGCGATATAATCGATTTCTTTCTGCGCGATGCCGAGGTTCGGCGCAGAGTCAAGCTATTCGTCACGCCTGATCGGGCGGAAGACATATTAAAGACAAAACTGCAAGTAGAAGAGGTAAACAGTATGTTCATAGCAAAGCTGACGCAAAATGTGAATAAATCACCGTACTTTGCGGGCAAGGCAGTAATTGGGGAAATATCCAAAGCTATAAGGAATAAACGGTCATTCGTCATGCCGCTGGTAATGGTGGAAGACAAAGAAGTAAAGATAACACGAGCCGCGGTATTTGACAGACGGCAAAAGATGGTGGGAGAACTCGACGAGTTCGAAGTGAACGGAGCGAAGCTTTTAAAGCGGGAGCTGAAGCAAGGCGTCATCGTTGTTCCCCATCCGGCTGATGCAGAGAAAATTGCTACGTTCGAGCTATATGAGGCGGATATTAAGGTAAAACCCCATTTAGAGGGAGGAAAGTTGCGTTTTTCATTGGACGCAAAATTTGTAGGTACATTGGGGGAGAATCAGAATGCCGGGCAAGATGCCTTAGATCCGGCATTTACCAAAGCCGTGGAACAAGCGGTGGCTGCCGAGTATGCACGGTTAGTCGACAAATCCTACAACAAGCAACAGGCGTTAAGGGTGGAAGTATGCGGACTGGGCAAGCTGGTATATAATCAGTATCCTGACTATTGGAAAATCATAAAGGAGCGATGGGAAGAAGAGATATTTCCCCAAACCCCCTTGGATACCAACATCACGGTTAATATTAGAAGGCCGGTTTTAAAACGCTAAAGCCATAATATGGCCAAAAGACCGGCCCCCCCGATGACGTAGCACCAGCCGGCGAGGCGGGCAAATTTTGCGGAACGTATGCGGTTTTGCTTATTTTCATGTTTGGCGTTAACGATTATCGAATACAGGCCGACGAAAATAAGAAATACGGCAAAGGAGGGTTTGAGTGGGCCAGTGATTAATTGAATGATTGAAGTATCGCTCAACCTGCAATCTCTCCTTGGATAAGCGCTTTCATTTTTTGATCGTTCGCTGAAATGGAATTAAATGGTTTTAAATACATTTTATCCATCTCCGTGAAAAACGATACATAAATTCGGGGGGAAGGGAGGACTCCGGGCGCCCTGCGGGAAGGACTACCCCCCAAATCCCCCCCGCTAAGGAGCGGCCAAATAATTTGGGGGGTACGCAGCCACGGCAGGGCCCTTCACTTTGCCGGGAGGCAATAAGACGGCGGCGGCGCCAGACGGCCCGGCGCCGCTCTGACGAACCCACCCCCTGACCCCCTCCCGGCGAACAAACGGGAGGGGGAAGTCGCCGTTACGATGCTGTAGCCAATCAAAACGGCTTACCATGAGCAGCCACCAAAAGCCTGTGGCCGCACATCGTAAGCCTGCCCGGGTCGCAATAGTTAGCCATGCAGGGAGCGCACGGGCCTGCGGCAGCAAGGGAGCCGCGAACTGCGCGGGCGGGAAGAAATAAAAATGCTGCCCTCATCTGATGATGAGGGCAGCACTAGGTTGCAAAGCCAGGCCGCAAAAAACTTCTTTTTTCAGTCTGGCAGAAAATGCTATAATAATCGTACAGGTTGTCGGGGGACGGTTGGCCACACCCTTTTCAGGAAGGGGGTGGTATGATGACAACATTTGAGGCAATGTATCTTATGATCGTATTCGCAACGCTTGTTGTTTTAATCATAAAAAAGAAATAACCGCTCCCCTGGCAAGGTCTGCGGTTATTTCCCAATAACTCAAAGTCCGGGCCAACCGTTTCCGGTTAGACAACCTGTGCTGTGGGGCTGGCGTGTGTCGAGCACGTCAGTCCTTTTCTTATATTATACCCATAGAAATAATAATATGCAACCGGTCAGGAAAAATCATCTAGTCCCGGTCCACTTACTTGCATATGGACACCTGACCCAAATATGATTTCCCACCTACGATGTTTTATTTTCACGCTCCTAATTTACATAGATTGGGCAGTTATGTCCGTGGTCGTGGTCGTGGTCGCAGGTGTTGCCGGAATCGATAAGCTCACCGCGCAGGTAGAGGGTGACAAGATTTTCCGGAGTGTCCGAGGGTGCGCCGCACAGAACCTTTATGCCGCGCTGGCGGAAGATGGCTTGGGCTGCTTCGCCCATACCGCCGACTAAAATATCGGTGCAACCCTGGTCGGCCACCCAGTTGGGGATGACGCCGGGAGCATGGGGCGGTGGGGTCAGGGTTTTGTGTTCGGTAATTTTTCCGTCGGCTACCGTTATGATGGCAAATTGTTCACAGTGACCAAAATGGGTGCAAAGTTTTCCTCCGGCTAAGGGAATGGCAATTTTCATGGTTAAATCAACACCTTTCTGTTTATTGGGAAGTTGGTGCAGCATTTGGTCTACAATATGCTGCATTTTCTCTTTGGTATGGCTGGTTAAACTGTCTATGGCCTGGCCGGCATCGCCGGCGGTTACGATCCCGGGGTCAATGGGCAGTCGTCCCAGAAAGGGAATATTCCAGTCAGACGCGGTTTTTTCGCCACCACCGCTTTTGAATATGGCATGCAGGCTGCCGCAGGTAGGGCAGACAAAGCCGCTCATGTTCTCGATGAGACCTAAAACCGGCATATTGACTTTCTGGCAAAATTGGATGGATTTACGCACATCCGCCAAGGCAATTTCTTGCGGAGTTGTTACTATGACAGCTTAGCAGCCGCTAACTGTCTGAGCCACAGTCAATGGTTCATCGCCAGTTCCGGGCGGGCTGTCAATGATAAGAAAATCAAGCGGCCCCCAATTTACATCTGCCAAGAATTGACGAATAATGCCGATTTTTACCGGGCCACGCCAGATAAGAGGGGTGTCAGGCTGGTCCAATAAACCTTGAATGGATACTACTTTTAAGTTGTCGGTGTAGTGATAAGGCTGAATCTGATCGCCGATAATGTTTAGTTTGAGGCCGGTAAGGCCTAACAATCCGGCAATGCTGGGGCCGTGCACATCCACGTCAAGCAGGCCGACCTGATAGCCCTGGCTGCTCAAAAACACCGCCAGGTTGGTGGCAACCGTACTTTTGCCGACACCGCCTTTGCCGCTCATGACCACCATTTTGTGATCGACATTTTGCAAAAACCGGTTGATTTTCCGGTCTTGCGCTTCAAGCTCATGATCCGTCGTGTTACAGGACATTCTGAAATCCATCTCCTTTAGTTTTTGTGACAGTAATATTATTTCTTTCCATCCAGCGCGTTTGGTACGGCGATGGCCGCCAGCTTGCCGGCTAGAAAGGCTGACAGAGCCTCTTCTACAGTGCCGTTCATTTCGCCTAGAGAATACATGGCGATTTGTCCGGCCTGCAGAACCTTAAAGGCTTTGGGACCGACGTGACCGGTGATGAGTACCTTGGCACCGGTTTTGGCTAGGGATTGTCCCGCCTGGATACCGGCCCCATGGGCGGCTTCGAGATTTTGCGTGTTGGGCATAGCGTCCCATGTGTCTTTCTCCTGATCATAGAGGACGAAATAATCGGCCCGGCCAAACCGGGAATCGACTGCCGCATGGCGGTCTTCACCGTGCGCCGTAATGGCAATTTTCATCATATGTTTCCTCGCTTTCTTAATGGTTAGTCTGTTAATCCAAGGCGCTTGTTGCGCCAATAGCCAGCGGATATCGCGCTTTACAAAGCAGGTTCATCCGCGGTTTCGGCGACAGTATTTAATATCATTTTTTATATGTCTCTAATGCCTTCGCCAGTTGGTCGGTACAGGAAGTTCCATTGCGGCAAAGGTTGCCTTTAAATTTTTGAATTACTTCATCGATGGGCATTCCTTCAATCAAGATGCTGATCGCCTGGAGATTTCCGGGACAGCCGCCGATGAATTTTACATTTTTAACGGTATCATTTTCGATGTCAAATTGAATTTCTTTAGAGCAGACGCCTTGTGGAGTATAACTTGTCATGATGCTACCATCTCCTTATCTGATAAAAAAGAATAGTTTCGGTATGCATGCCGATGAAAGGGAAAGTGGTTAACGAAAGGGGTTGAGCCTTCTTTGGAGATAGCCGAACTTACTTTCGGTTGCCGGAACTTCTAAGAGGGTTGCTAAGTTATGCCAAAGTTTTTTCAGAGAGTCTTTGACTTCAGCATTTTCAGGCATTTCCAGCACGGTTTTACCTGATTGGATGGCATTGCGAAAGGCATCACTGTAAGGCAACTGTCCCGCGACGGGAATGGCGTTATGATCGCACCAAGCAATGAGTTCTTGGGTATTTTCCGGATGTAGGGTACTCTTGTTAATACATACGGAAAGCGGTAACCCAAAATGGGATACTAAATCGACCAACCGTTTTACGTCATGCATGCTGGAAGCGGATGGTTCGACGACAGCCAGCGCTAAACTGGCACCTGATAACGCAGCGATGGCCGGGCAACCGATGCCAGGCGGTCCATCGGTGATAATAAGCGGCAGGCGATGGGCTGTGGCAATTTTTTTTGCTTCTTGCCGCACTTTGCTGACCAGTTTGCCGGAGTTTTCCACAGATAGGCCAAGTTCTGCGTGAATTAAGCGCCCGAAGCGGGTATCGGATACAAACCAGTGACCCGCTTGTTTTTCTTTCATACTAATGGCATGTGCCGGGCAGTTAAAGGCACATACACCACAGCCTTCACAATTAAGCGGTGTCGTGATCACACCGTCCGTAATGGCCTCAAACCGGCACAAATCGGTACATTTGCCGCAGTGCGTGCATGTTTCTTCATCAACATGTGGTTCAAACCCGGCTGTAAACGCATGAGTTTCGCGAATGGCAGCGCCGCTAATCAAATGAAAGTTGGCGGCATCTACATCGCAATCTACGAGTACTTTTTGCGGGGCTAAAAAGGCGAGCGCGGCACTGATGCTGGTTTTGCCTGTACCGCCTTTGCCGCTGACAATGACTAATTCCTTCATGTTCCGGCGCTCCTTTCGGATTTAAGTTTATGCCAGATATTAGCGGCGATGGCTTGGAACTCATCCGGGATACAGCCTGCAGCATATTGCTTGGCAAAGGACAGGCTATGGGGGATTTTGGCCAATATCGGAATTTGACGGCTCTCGCATAAGGTTTCAATACTTTCGTCACCGGAGGAGGCTGCATCACTTTTATTAATCACTACGCCTGTCGGTATCTGAAGCAGACAGGTAATATTCATGGCCAGTTCCAGGTCATGCCGCCCGAAAGGAGTCGGCTCGGTTACGAGTATGCAAAAGTCACTGTCTTGGACGGCTGTCACCATCGAGCAGGAAGTACCGGGCGGACAATCCAGCAACACGTCTCCGGTAAGCTTCGCGGTTTCTTGCTTCATCCTTTTGATGAGCGCCACGGCGCTGGGAGTGCCAACTTTTAAGGTACCGCTTACCAAGTGAATGCCGGGATGGGTGGTAGATGTTCCTGTTGCAAGGGTGCCAATGGTTTTTGATTCCTCAATTATAGCCTGTTGCCGGCAGACGAGCAGGCAGCCGCCGCAGCTGTGACATAATTCGTCAAATAATAAAGCGGTTTTACCGGAAATGGCTATGGCATTAAACAAACAAACAGTGGAGCAAGCACCGCATCCATTGCATAAAGCGGAGTCAATGTGCGGAATTGTAACGGTAATTTCGCGACCGGGGTCTTGCCAGGCGGGCTGTAAAAACAAATGACAGTTTGGCTCTTCGACGTCGCAGTCGACTAGGGAAATATTTGAATGCGCGGCGGCAAGCAGCAGGGACAGAGCGGTTTTTCCTGTGCCTCCTTTGCCGCTGGCAATACTAATCAGCATAGGAGTTCCTCCTTTTGCATGGGTAAATGAAGAGGGGCTCTTCGCTGTATAGGTTGACAGATGGGGAGTGGGAAATGAATCCTTTGCAGCTGTCGATAGCGAAGAGCCGGGTTGGAATGGTTATTCGGCTTTACGGTTCTGCTTGGCTAGATTACGCAGGTAAGCCGCTTGTGCTTCCAAGCGTTCTGCCTGGGCTTCCAGAGTTTCGGGCACAGCGGGGGCGTTGCTAGCAAAGCCAAAGCCACTTTGTATACCACGTCCAAAGCCCGCACCAAACCCATTGCCAAACCCCATCTGTTGGCAACCGCCGCGCCCGCGGCCGAACGGCCCAGTGCCCCAAGGGCCTGTTCCATCTCTTCTTGGCATAGGAATCACCTCCTCTCGTAAAATATGAACTATATTTCATAACGAAACTAAAAAAGTATGTTACGACATGAAATGTTCAATTACCTTTTCGGAATACATGGGAGACCTCCTTTTCGATAACATATGAAATATATCTCATAATTAGACTAAAAATTTTTATTCATCGTCACGGCAGCAGAACCGCACTCAACAAGACTTACCACATCGCCTGTTTTTATGTTACCACCTTTTAAGATGACGCCAAACCGTCCCTCCCTGCTGACAATATAAGGCCGGCCGGTTTCTTTGTATTTTTCTTTACCGACATGTTTAATTTGTATTAAAACTTCATTACCGATTTGCACTAAACTGTTGGTGGAAAACTGATCAAGTGCAATGCCGGAAATGGTGATATTTTCAGTATATCCGCCGTTTATTACCTCATCATATTTTTCGGCTGGTACTTTGTTCATCGCTTCTACAGGAAAGATGCTCACTTGCCTATCCCAGTTTCCTCCATGCGCATCATTCTCTAAACCCCAACCCTCAAGCACTTTTGCTTCGCCGACGGTATTTTTTTCAACACCTTTAATTGAACTTATGTGGATGGATAGAACAGTGCCCACTTCACATACCTCCATTTCGATGATCTATTGATGATCTATTACTGTTGTCATTCTAATCTAAACAGTGCAATTTTTTTTTCCAGATCGGTTGTGCATTGTAGCCGTAGCTGCAAGAATAAACTTTATTTCCTGTTTAATGAAATATGTTTTATACATGACTAGAAATTTTTATTCCCCGTTCGATATCCGCCAAACGAATGGTTTCCATTTCTTCAATGGGTAAAGTGACCTCCTCAATGTTGAGGGAGGAACTTCCTGCGGGTTTGTAGTTTGTGAATGGCGGCAGGTGTTCGACTCGACGCTCTTTGTATGGTCGACTCATAAGCATCCTTCCAAATTATGAACTATATTTCATAATTAATATATAATACTTAACAGGGAATGTCAAGAAATGAAATGGGGATTTAGGAACAAAATGAGTATTATCTTTCAGTTATGGAATTTTCTCCGGTTATTGTCCGAGAATGATCCCAACTTGAACGCAGATAAAAATTCCGGGCGCTGATGGGCAACTTGCGGGGGCGGAAAACCGCTTGGCAGTAGGAGCCAAACAAGTACCGCAGGTTAAGTTTATAAGAACCCATTCGAATGAGAAGGGACTGTCCCAAAGCTCAGATGAAGTTATCTACTTCGCCGCTTTTGCTCTAATTAATATAAAAATAAGCAAGTCCGTACCACTTTTATGTGATACGGACTACTTTTTTGGGATTAGAAACCACCGTCAACTTAATTTTGGGCTTTTGGGACAGCCCCGGTAGTTAAGCTGTGGTGGTTAATGGGTTTAGTCTATCCAGGGGGCGGTCGCTGCCAACGCGGTATTGGCCTGGCGGTATTTTAGGCGCAGGGGGCTATCATTCCGGCGTTTTGCTGACATTGCCGCGCCACGGCTCATTTTGGGTCAGGCCATCGGGCGCATCGGCCTTTCAAGCCTGGGGCAAGGTTCCCCTGGTACCGGCTGAATTATTTGAGGCCGGGCTGGATATCATTATTCTCACCGTGTTAGTGTATTTACCTTACAGGCTTAACTTGCCTCTGGGAATATGGTGCCTGCCAAAGCTAACCATTACTTACTTCCCTTCACACGCCAACCCGTCAATAATCAATCGGCACATGCTATAGGATATAATACTTTCCGCTCCTTGGTTCAAGTTCACGCCGGTCGGCGTGATACCGTCATAGCAGCCGCCGGTCTGTGGATCGATGAGACTCTTTTGCAAGGAATTTTTTCCCAAATACCAATCCCGGCAAGTTTTTGCTTTCGCTAAATAATCGATTCTCCGGATGGAAGCGTATCCTTCGAGGTAAGCCAAAGCTGTCTCGCAAGCTTCAAGCGGCTGTTCGTCGTATTTCGCCGGAATACCGCTTTTCGAATACCACCCTTGACACCCAATGGGTTTGAAATACCCGTCGGTAAACGTTACCTTTTCCAAAAATGCCAAGCTTTCTTCGGCTATCGATAACAACTCGCTAATTTCCAAAACCTTGCCGGCAATAAACATTGCCCATGGCAGGACAGCATTGCTGTATGTCAAAGCATCTTCAAACCAGCACCATTTTTTTATTGCATGCTTTTTATAGCTATCGGCCAGGGACGCGGATAAATACTGAATGTAATCATAGGCCTGGGTAGTTGCAACATGCTTCAGACCTATAATGGCATAAGCCTTGGCTCTTAGCCACTGTAGAGCCGGCACATTCGGCAGGCTTCGCGCAAGAAGATATTTGCAGGCTTCCTTCATGCCATCGGGAGTCTTAGGGTTTGCCATGACGTGACCAAGCGCCCAAAGACAACGTCCAAAACAATCTTCCGAGCCTTCGTCTTCCAGGAAACGGCGATTGTACGACATAAAGTTTCGATATTTTCCGGTTTCAGTTTGAGCGTTTACAACGAAAGAGAGGTACCTGTAAGCGAGATCAAGGTATTCTTTTTGGTCATATACCGTCCAAAGCAATATGGCCACAATCAGCGCCCTGGCGTTATCGTCGGTGGTATATCCCTTGGAAGGGTCAGGAACGCTGAATTTTGCGTGCTGAAACATTCCGGTGCTATCTGTTAGCCGGAAAATATGGTCGCTGTTAAATGGTAATGCTGAAATGCTTCCCACCATTAACTCACCTTAGTACCAGCATTTTTGCTGTCACCTGTTAACTTCAGGAATAACTCAAAATACGCAGCAGCTACGGTGCGCCACAGCATAGTTTGTCCAAGCTTTGCCGTCCTAAGTTCCATTTCGCGTTTTTTATCAGGGTTGTCTAAGACGTACTTTATGCATTTTGCTATAGAATTGGGATCCCGAAACTCGGCCAACAGCCCCCGCCCGTCCCCTAAAAGCTCTTGCGCGTATAAATAAGGGGTTGAAACCACTACCCGGCCACAGCCGACAGCATAGGCAAGAGTACCGCTAACTGCCTGATCTTTTGATAAATATGGAGTAAGATATATATCACAAAGGCGGAGGTAGTAAATGATTTCTTCCTTAGTCAGATATTTGTCAATAAAGCGTACATGATTATCCAGGCCTAACCGGTGAGTGAGGTCAAGCAGTTTCTCCCGGTAATTTTCTCCTTGCTCATTTTTGATGCAAGGATGTGTTTTTCCAAGGATCAGGTATAACGTATTGGGGTGGTCCTTCACGACTTCAGCTATCGCTTCGATGCCGTATTCCAGCCCTTTTCCCGGACTGATAAGGCCAAAGGTGGCTATAATGTTCAAGCTGGCATATCCGTTCTTTTCCTTTAACTTATCTCTTGGCTCAAGCAAACGGAAAGGTACGCCATGAGGTATTACTTCGATCTTTCCGGCATTAATGTCGTAAACATTCTGTAAAATTTTCATAGTATTTCTGGCCATTGTGACAACTTTGATACTAGCCGCGCCCAATGTGCTTAAAACCTGTTTTTGTTTAAAAGACGGATTAGGCAAGACCGTATGAAGGGTAGTAATGACCGGAACTTGCAGGTTTTTAATCAATTCTCCAATATAATCGCCGCAAGTGCCGCCAAAAATGCCATATTCGTGCTCAATTACCAATAGGTCAATGTCCGATTCATTGATTTTTTTCGCAAGTTGAAGATAACTCGATTTGTCATTCTGCGACAATTCAGCCATTACTTGCTGATCATTATAATATTCCCCATTGCTAACAGCGATAACCTTTGTCTTGATCAGACCGTCAAATGCGTCCAAGGCTTGTACCAGGTCTTGTGTAAATGTAGCCAATCCGCACTCTCTGGGAGGATAAGTGCTTAGAAAGGCTACGTTGCGAATACGATTCGTAGTAACCATCCAAACAATGCCTCCTTTACTTTTTAACTTGCTGATGGTTGATCAGGTTTTACCCAGTATACATCGCTGATAAGATGCTCATCAACGAAGAAAGTACCATCAAAATGTTTTTCTGCATTTTTGATGGCACCCCTGTTCCAAGCGGCCTATTTTCATGTTCATAATGAATTATGACATTTAAGTCTGAACGGTCTCCAAAAGCGAGTTCAATGTCTTTTGCGCGATACCCGGGGCCAATCCTTGCTTATTAGGATAGAATTCAGCGGATGACGTTTGAACAACTCCCTGTAAATATTACTTGTGCTTGGAGTTTTGATTGAAAGTACGTTGCCAATAAAAAAACCTCCTTCCAATTTTAAATGCAATAAAATCATACACCAAAAATTAGCGGAGTAGTTATCAGCACTCGCAAGGGAGGAGTGCTAACAATAGTTTTGTTATATATTTTACATTGCCAAAATATTCATGTCAAGAATCCCAAATCAGTATTTCAAAAAAATCCCAAAAATTATCGACAGAATGCGCATTCATTATACAATCTCAATCCGGGGCCATAGGGGGAAGCCGCTACTGTAAAGCTGCCGTAACATTTGAATAAGGGTTGCAATTATTGTACTTGGCGTAATAGCGCTCTCGCTTGGCTGATAGATCTTTACAGGACAGGTCCTACTTTGGATATCCCAGACTGATGAAGCGGTCACCGGACAAATCCTGAGGTATACCATAGCGTCTTGCCGGAAATGTACTTCACAGCCAGGAAAAGGACAAAAAATAGAAAACCCCGCCGTTAAAAGCAGGCAGGGACAGGCTCTGAAACAAAAGCCGGAATGCTGGAACATTTTTTATTTATCGACCGGCAGAATAGGGAATAAAAGAGCCGGCTAAGCTTAGGTTGACATCTTGTAGTCAGAGAGAGTCTATATTTTCCCATGTATTCTCTATTAAAAGAATAGATACCAGAGAATTGGATTTATCTTTGGTGTCAAGATATCCGTCTAATTCGATAAAGCCATCTTCAATGTCTTTTATATAGTCGTGGTCAATGTCCACTTGCATAAATGGTTTTATCTTTTTCCAAGCTGTTTTGGACTCTTCAACATCAAGTTTTGCTTGTTCCCAGTCTTCATTCCGGATGCTGTTTTCCACCTGGGCTAAATGTTTGGAAAAGCCTGTGCGGCTATCGAAAGATTTTGTCAGCAGCGTACAGGAGCAAGAAATAACTAAAATACCGCACAAAAAAATTGTAAGAATAATCCTTTTGAGCAAATAAAAACTGCCGGCCGATAATTTTAGCTGTTTGTTGGTATTGTATAACATGATTTGTCTCCTTTTAAGTCAACATATAGATTTCCCTTGGTATCTAATTGTGCCAGGGAAACGTCCCTGACATCCTGAATGTTTTGTTTACTGAGTTGATGCTGCAGCCAAGCCTTGGACAAATGAAGGGAACGAAGAGCATCTTGAAGTAAAATACCGTCTAAAATCAGGTTTGTAGGCAGCCCATCATATTGTGTTGTGATATTTAAGTCCTTAGGAGTAATGGGTTGTTTTTGAGATTTCTTTTGTATACTAATCTTTCCCCCCGGCTCGAACATCACAAACTCTACATCTGTTATATTGAATACTCCTTGGGTTCGAAGCTCGGATAGAAGTTGTTCCATGGGGATACGGATTTTTCTTAAATTATCTTCAAGAATTTTCCCGTCGGCAACCACAATTGTCGCCTCGCCGTCTACCATCTTACGAATCCAAACATTATGCATACTCAAAATGGCCAGTATTATCGCCAGTATTGTCCAGGTAGCCAGCCCGGCCATGGTAGACACTAAATTTTCATTTACTTGTACTGATATGGTAGAAGCCATAGAACCAATGGTAATACCAACAACATAGTCAAAAAAAGTTAGCTGGGCAACCTGCTGCTTTCCCATAAGCCGAACAAATAGTAATAAAGCAAAAAAAGAAATAACAGAGCGTATTATTACAACAAGTGTAATTGACAAAAATGCACCCTCCCTAATGATTTTTAATTAAAGTGGAAAATTTTATTTATGTTACCTGAATTAGTTTATCACGACGATAACTTGTTATTCATGAATCAGGTAGCATTACAGATTTTAAAAACAAAGGGCATCATTTTCCATAATATGCCATAATTTTTCCTGAATGAAAGGCGAAAATAGAATAATAATAATACGGTGAATGGAGGGAATATTATGACAGTTGCATCGCAAGTAAAAAAAACGTTAGCTACATTAAAAGGTAGTCAGGGTACATTAAGATTATATGTGCTGCAGACGCGGGATAAAGAAACCAAATCAATTTACAACCAAGCATTAGAAACTACAGAAATCATTATAGACGATCTGGAGAAAAGGCTGCAGACTTTGGAATATCAAGAGCCACAATATAAAGGAAACTAGCTAGGAGATTATAAAATGCCGGCATGGATACAAATAGTACTTAATTCAATTGCCTTATTCTTTTTGTTACTAATCTTAATCAGATTATTGGAAAAAAGAAATATCGCCCGTATGGCGCCGTTTCGGTTGGTAAGCTACATGGTAACTGCGGTTATTGCGGCATTAATGTCCTTAAATCTAATCCCAAATCCCGTTTTTGGTTTTATTACTCTTGGGATTTGGGTGCTGTTTCCTATAGCATTGGATTATTTGTCGATAAAAAGCAAGTGGGTCCATGACCTTATTAACGGGAAAGAAACTGTGTTGATTAAGCATGGAAAAATTATGGAAGAGAATCTTATGCAAACAGGATTAACAGGAGAGGAACTTCTCCGCGGGCTTCGCTCTAAAAATGCTTTCAATCTAGCAGATGTTGAATTTGCCGTAATGGAAGATACCGGAGATATCAATGTATTGCTGAAATCTGATAAAAAACCTGTGTCCTCCCATGATTTAGGTGTAAAAGCGGCCCCTCTGGCAGAACCGCAGACCGTTATTCTGGATGGCAACATATTAAACGAACCCCTGTCTTCATTGGGATTTAACAAGGAATGGCTGGGCATTCAGCTGGAAAGTGCCGGGGTATCGTTAGACAATGTTTTTATCGGACAGGTAGACTCGTCTGGCGATTTATACCTGGATCTTTTTGACGACTCTGTAGAACTACCCCAGCCTAAAGTGAAAGAAATGCTATATGCTAATTTGGAAAAAAGCCAGGCTGACCTCATGATCTTTGCGCTGGAGACACAGGATGAAGCCGCTAAGAAAATGTATACACAACATGCTGAAACATTAAAACAACTTAAGGAAAAACTTAAGCCCTATTTACTGCGATAGAAGGTGAGTTATATTGTCAAGTATTAAAAGAAAGAATCTAACTCCTGTACAGCAGCAATACCAGGACTTTGCCCATGCCCGCGAGCCCCAGCGTCCCATACTGACAAACTGCATACGAGCTTTTGTTACCGGCGGCATTATCTGTACCATTGGTCAGGGAATCCAGTGGTTTTTCATGACCTATTTTAACTTTGATGAAAAGACTGCAGGCGATCCCACTGTTGCGATTTTGATTTTGATTTCTGTGATACTTACAAGCCTTGGTTTATATGATCATATTGCTCAATGGGGCGGTGCTGGCAGTGCCGTTCCGGTTACCGGGTTTGCCAATACTATCGCATCAGCTTCTCTTGACCATAAAAGCGAGGGGTTTGTATTAGGTGTCGGCGGAAATATGTTTAAAATCGCCGGACCAGTAATTGTGTTTGGCGTCTTTTCGGCTTTTATTGTTGCGATTGTAAGAGTATCCATTATGTCATTAGGTGGAATGTAAATGCTGCAAGGTCATCAAACATGGTTTTTTGATTCGAAACCGGTCATCATTGGTTCGGCAGCTATCGGCGGGCCTTTTGAGGCGCAAGGCAACCTGGCCGGTGACTTCGATCTGCTGCATGGTGATATATGGCTTGGACAGGATAGTTATGAACAAGCAGAAAAAAAGTTTTTGGAACAAGCATGCGAGACAGCCATTAAAAAAGCGGGACTCAAAAAAGAAGATATCCAGTTTTTTTTCAGCGGTGATTTAATTAATCAGATTATGCCCAGCAGCTTTACGGCCCGTACCCTTGCCGTTCCTTATTTAGGTATTTATGGAGCATGTTCCAGTGCCATGGAAGGACTATCACTAGCTTCCCTTATTATCGATAGTGGGTTTGCCCAGAATGCACTTGTCGGTACCTCCAGCCATAATGCCGCTTCGGAAAAACAATACAGGTATCCTACTGAATATGGCGCGCAAAAACCCCCCACCGCCCAGTGGACGGTGACGGGGGCAGGTGCTGCAGTTGTTGCACGGCAAGGGGAAGGGCCGCGGGTTGTAGCTGCTACCATTGGACGCGTAATCGATATGGGACTTTCCGATCCTTTTAACATGGGGGCTGCCATGGCTCCGGCCGCCGTTGATACGATCGAAGCCCATTTCAGGGATTTGAACCTATCCCCGTCACATTATGACCTCATTGCGACTGGAGATTTAGGCAAGATAGGTCACCGGATTGCCGGAGATTTGCTGACAAAGCACGGACTTGACATCCCGGTAGAAAAATTGACCGACTGCGGTATTCTAATGTACAAGGAGGATCAGCCGGTTTTTGCCGGTGGCAGCGGCTGTGCCTGTGTTGCTACAACTGCCTTCGGGCATCTTTTAAATCGCATGCGACGAGGGGAGCTGAACCGGATTCTCGTTATAGCCACAGGCGCTTTGCTCTCTCCTATGTCTTACCAGCAAAAGGAAACCATACCGTGCATTGCCTATGCAGTATCAATAGAAATGTAAAATTGGGGGCCTACGTTTGGAGAAGTTTATTTTAGCGTTTATCGTTGGCGGATCTATATGTGTACTCGGACAACTCCTTATGGACGGGTTGAAACTAACTCCCGCGCATACAATGGTTGCACTGGTAGTAACGGGAGCTGTTTTAGGGGGGTTGGGCCTCTATGACAATTTAGTTAAGTTTGCCGGTGCCGGAGCTTCCGTCCCCATAAGCAGCTTTGGCAATCAATTGGTAAAGGGCGCTCTCCAGGAGGCCCAAAAAACCGGCCTTGTCGGCGTATTGACAGGTATTTTTAAAATTACCAGCGCCGGCATTTCAGCGGCGATTATATTCGGCTTTTTATCAGCTTTACTGTTTAAACCCAAAGGATAAAATGCTTCTATAAAGGAGGTGAAAAAATGACAGTAGGTACGCAAATGACTCAGGCTATTGCAACTGTTCAAAACGCTGCCGCCACCATGAAAACATTTTCATTGGAGACTCAGGACCAGCAGGCAAAACAAACCTTTGAACAATTAGCACAGACCCTCGACAATGCAGTTGAAACATTACAGGGAAGACAAAAATATATTGAGCAACAGGAACCCCAGTACAAGCAGCAGTAGTCTGAACTATTGACGGGAACGGTGTTATATTGTTACAATCAAAGAAAAAAAAAGCGATGGGTTCGCTCGAATCCTGGTTAGCCAGGTGATGACTCCTACCGTGCAGACGGTGGGAGTTTGTAATATAAACTAAAATATGCATTATTGACGGTGTAAGTTTATTAAGTTATAATTATTTACAAATAAAAGGCGATGGAGTTCGCCATGAACCCCGTGCAAACGGTAATGACTCCTACCATTATAGTGGTAGGAGTTTGTTTTTTTATAATTAATTTGCATTAATTTGCGCCGTTGCTGGCTAGAAATAAGATTATACTAAATCAATATTACGGACTTAGTTACATTCATGTCAGCGTGCGCCCCTTGGAAAATTTTTTGGGTAAAGCGTACGGAATCAAGAGTATGCCTGGCGGACTATACTCAAAGAATCTGTTGAATAGTATATACCAAACAGCTCGCTAAACAAAAGAGGGAGGAGTTAAATATGAAAGGTGCTACTTAAATCATTCTTCGAAAAAATCAAACCTGGAGGATTGAAGGTATCTATTCATAAAGATACATTATCGATAAGTGAAAGGAGTCTGATAATGAGTTATTTCGCGGTGGCGGTTGGCGGTTTGCTGGGGGCCATAGCCCGGTTCGGCATGGGGCAGTGGTTTGCTGACCTTGTACACAGTACCGGGTTTCCATGGGGGACATTAGTCATTAACTTGCTGGGGTGTTTTATACTGTCTCTGTTTCTTACTGTTGCCTTGGACTTATTAGCAATCAGCCCGTTCCTCCGGTTGGGAATTTCCACAGGATTTCTCGGCGCATTTACGACATTTTCCACATTTTCTCTAGAAACATTTCAATTGTACCAGAACCATCAGTTCTGGTACGCAGGGTTGTATTTATTTTCCAGTATTTTTCTGTGCATCGCTATGTCGGCCCTCGGTTTGGTTGTCGCCCGCGGCATCGAGCAATTTCAGGCCAATAAACAAGTGGATGACGGAACGGTTGGTGATACAGAGACGTGAGCAGTATGGAGTTAATAATCATCATCGGCATTGGCGGCGTTGCCGGCGCTTTGACGCGTTTTGGCGTTGGACAGATAGTAGGCAGATATTATTTTATGAGGTTCCCATTGGCAACCTTTCTGATTAACGTGACCGGATCGTTTCTTCTCGGTTTTTCGGCGGCCCACATTTCAGGATTGCCAACGGACCACGTCATTATCGAACGCTATGGTTTTCAGATCGGTTTTTTGGGTGCTTACACGACACACTCAACATTTGCTTATGAAAGTATCCGGTTGGTGGAAGACGGGGAATGGAAAAACTTTTTCGCTTATATCGCTGGGAGTGCGATTGTCGGAGTAGTATGCTGCGGCATCGGTTATGTCTGCGGGGCTTAAAACATAAGTGGGAATTATTATTTTTTTTTCAAGAGGAGGCAAAGATAGTGCCTAAAATTGCGAGTAAAGCAAAACGATTGCGTATTTACATTGGGGAAGCCGACCATTGGAAGCGGCGTTCTTTGTATCATGCTATTGTCGAAAAGGCTAAAGAGTTAGATATGGCGGGGGCTACTGTGTTTCGCGGTCTTATGGGCTATGGAGCCAACAGCCGTATTCATACGGCGACAATCCTGGACCTGTCCAGTGATTTACCGCTGCTGGTCGAAATCATTGACAGTGAGGAATATATAGCTAGGCTGCTACCGTATCTGGATGAGATGTTGTCAGAGGGGCTGGTGACAGTTGACGATGTTGAGGTCATCAAATACGGACGTAAGCCTCCCAAACGGTAATTATTATATGTATTGTATATAAATGAGGTAATACCTTATGCCTGAATTTTTATCTGGTAGCGGTTGAGGGAAGTATTGGCGCTGCCGGACTTGTCTAATGATGGTGGCAGTCTATGTTATTAAGAGAAAAAGGAGATGGGGACTATTATTACGATTAATTTGCCAAATGGCAGACAATACGAAATCCAACTTGTTGTGTTCGATTATAATGGAACGTTGGCGGAAGAAGGCATAATTTCCCCAAGTGTCCGGCAACTACTGGCCGAGTTGGCCGGTAAAGTGCGCGTGGCGGTCATCACGGCGGATACGTTTGGACTAGCGCGGAGCCAGCTACAAGATGTGCCGGGTGTTGAACTCATTCTCTTGGATAGTAGTATGGACGGTACGGAGAAAGCACGATACGTTCAGCAGTTTAGCCCCGAAAATACGGTAGTTATCGGTAATGGCGTCAACGACCAGCCCATGTTTTTTATAGCGGGACTGAAAATTTGCGTACTGGGACCAGAGGGCGCAAGTACCAGTGTCTTAGCTTCGGCCAATATCGTGGTTAAGTGTCCGGAAGATGCCATTCAACTGCTCTTAAATCCTAAGCGGTTGATTGCTACATTACGGAAATAGATAGGGCGAAACTTGCATCAGGCCAGTTTACTGAGCTTAGTTGAGCCAATCCAGGAGCCTAGCGCCAATTAGGCCGCCGTTTACAAAAGCGGGGGTATTAATGGCGGTTAGCTATCGGATCAATATGTGAAGCATCAGATGTAATGAACCCAGAGAAAAATCCACTAGGCTCCCATAAGAAAATTAAGCCTTTCCGGTATATTCGCGGAAGGCGTTTTTGGGAGCAATCCGGACTGTAGCAAAACATCTTCATATGTCATACAATGTAATATCTTTGCAAACAAAAGGAGGAATACATATGAGTTTTGGTTTTGGCGGTTGCGGTGGTCGTGGAAATAGTTGGGTTATAATCATTATTATAATTATTTTGCTGTTTTGCTGCTTTGAGGATGACTGTAGCTCGACCTGCTGATAAATTTTTGTTGTCTATAAGACAATAAGCTCGGAAAAACTCTTGATCACTTTGATCGAGAGTTTTTTATTTTTATTAAACTTTCAACGACAAGCGGTAAAAAATAGGAAGTTTATTATTTGTTTACATATAATATAGAAAGAATTAAACTAGGAGGTTTTATTATAATGGACAATGATTCCTGCTTACAATACTGTTGGTGCTTGTCTAAATGTACTAAAAAATGTATAAAAATCTATGAAGCAAATTTTAAATTGTATAGGGTTTGTCATTACCGTCTATATAAAGTATGTCCACGGTGCGGCTGCGAATTTGATTATTATTGTTATTGCGTATGCCCATGTTGTGGTGATAATCCGGATGAGCCTCCCGAAGCTGGATTTGTATTTTTTCCAGAACTTGAGCTAGAAACTTCTCCATTTACGCTTTTTCCGGAACTCGCGTTTAAGCCGTAGACTCTACATCCGCTCCGTAATTTGTAACGTTTGCCAAGTGAGTTTCATTTGCAGTAGTGGTACGGATTCAATAATTTTAATGCTAAAAACATATTTGAAGTTGGGCTGTGGATAACTTATCTCTAAGTTTTCCCACAGCCCTTTTCATTATATGAAATCCAATAAAGATTTTTTTCTGGGCGTGTTGTTAGTAACGCTCCACCGCTGGCGCTTGACTTACGCTTATACTAACAACACGCCTGTAAATCTTTATTGGATACTATATAGAATAGATGGCTAGAGAAGCGGGGAAAATTTTTTTAATTTACCATGGTATGGTACCTGTAGAGACTAGAGAATACTATTCGGGTGAGAAAGGCGGTGACCGCCTGTTTTTGCGAAATCCTAGCCAATGGAAGTAGACTATAGTGCAACTAACGGTCAGTAAAAGTATTAAACGAATAATAGTTGTCGGATTTCTTGCCATATCTTGTTTAAATATCTTGTTTCTTTTTCAATTTAACGGGAATAAGCATCTACCGCCTCCGGTGAGACCGACAGACCATTATATGGACGTAGCATTGTCGTTTGCGCATGCCGTTTATGTGAAGGAATGGGATGCTATTCCGGAACAATTTAATTTTACTCCCCGGGATCCAGACGGTTCGTACGAACTAAAGCGGCCAGGCTGGGATTCTTCAAAGGCATTTAATAAAATTGCGCGCAGTGGGTGGAAACTGTACTTTAACCATATTGGGGTAGACGCCAACAGGCTGCGGGATATTCAAATTTTGACTGGCAGCAAAATAGGCACGAATAATAAACCGGCCTTTGTTATAGCTTTTAGAGGCAGTACTAGCATTTTCGATTATTTGTTCACCAATTGTAAAAATAATCCTGTTAGTTTAACAGGATTACGAATGCTTGGTAACTTTAAAGTGGAATACTCGCGCAACGTGATATGGGATCAATACGACGTGCCGAGTCTTGCCGTAATGACCTGTAACGTTATGACTACCCGGCTATCAAACCTTACGGCAGAAGCGCCTGTGTTTGTGCACTGGGGGTATATGGAAAAGGTGGTGTATGGGTTGGATGCTAAAGTTATAGACCCGGTAAACGGCGGTTTATTAAGCGTGGTAGAAGCGCTGGACAAGTATCCTGATGCCGATTTTGTAATAACAGGACACAGCTCGGGTGGTGGCGCCGCGCAAGTCTTGTCCGCCTTGGTTTATGAGATGGGATTTTGCCGGCAAAATATCCATATCCGGACGTTTGCGACGGCTGGCGCCTTCAATTATACAGGACAAACTCAATATAAGAGTCTTGACTCAATAAACTACTTCCTTCCCAACGATCCTATACTGATTGTTAATAATCTTACCGGGTATGGTCCACTTGGTGTAAGTGTTATGGTACCACCCACGCGCCGGTTTTCTCAGAACAGCACAACGGTCCACGAGATGACAGCCTATGACGAACAGCTAAGGCAAGATGATTAGTAAGTATTTGTTGAACGGCGGTATTCCAATAAGTCGATAAAGGCTTCTAACCTGGTTACTACTCCGGCTTCACCGGATTGTTCATCGTAGGCCAGAGACAACACCGGGATATTTACGTCATTACTGACTTTAGGCAAAATATTTTTTGCAACAACTTCAGGCATACAGGTAAAAGGAAACACATGGATCATCCCATCATAGTTTTGCTGTCCCATATGTACCGTGTAGGCAATACTTTTTAAACCATGACCGCCGACATAATGGCCAAGATAGGGTCGCGCCAGGTTGGTAAGGTGCTTGAACAATTCAAGATATTCGCTTTTTCTGAACAAATGACCATTTACATAGTTACTTAATTGCATTGTGGTATGTACTTCTACGCCCATCTGCCCTAACCGTCTTACTAAATCAAGATTAACAAACGGTTCAAGCATGACATAGATTTCACCAACAACACCGATTCGTAGCGGATTAACACCAGCCTTGAGTTTAACCTCCTGGTCCAGTTTGTGTTCTGCGTCATACCAGGCGGTTCTTAATGCGGGGATAGTGTCAGCAGTGTTGATCTCATCCATGGCTGTTTTCCACAGAGCATCTGATGCGCCTCTAGTAATTTCGCGCGGACGTACGGTCTGCACTTTCCGTTGAATGCTATCAAGTGCGTTCATTTTTGCCAGAGCCAGGCGAAATGCTGAGTAGATCTCCCGTAAACTATGCTTAGGGGCAATGCGGTGAACATTATTAATAATATTAACTAGGTTTGGTTCAATGATAATCATCTCAAACTCATAGCCAAGCCCCTGCAGAATGCCTTTTTGAACTTCGGCATAGTAGCCTAACCGGCAGGGACCAACCCCGCCGCAGGTAACGATTGTATTAGCACCTTGGTCGAGAGCTTCAATAAAATTTCCCAGGGTAATTTTAAAAGGAAGACATACCGCTTCCGGGGAATATTTCACTCCCAACTCCAACGTCCTCTTGGAAATAGCCGGAGGGAGTATTACTTTGCGTCCGAGGGAAGTAAATAACGCCTGAAGTACTATACTCAGAGCTCCCATATGGGGAAAAGAAATAATCATGATCTTTTCCTCCGGACCAGCATGTCGGTAAAAGCTTCCAACCGGGTGATAAAACCGGCTTCAGCAGTATGTTCGTCAACAGTTAACAGCAGGCAGGGAATGTTGAGTGATTGGGCACGCTGGTTAATTAGTTCGCCGATTAAGGCGTCAGGACCGCAAGAAAAAGAAGTCATAAAAATCAGCCCGTTAACCGGCTGGGCTGACTGCATTAAGGCTAATGCCGCTCCTGCCATATGGTGGCTGTTGGACCAAAAAATTTTTTTACCCAAAACCTTAGCAGCGGCAGTAGCCTGACGGTTACTTACCATCTCCGGAGTTATAACATCAAAGCCGATATCGCGCAGTTTGTTAATGATATTCATGCTGATCTGGCGGTCATAAATAATGTAGGAATGACCAATGAGTCCGATACGTTGCCGCTTAATATCACTCTGGTATGCAGTAGGCAACTGATGCCGGTGTTTCCAGGCACGATACCACGCATAGAGACTGGGAATGGCGCCTCTGCCCAATGTGCGGCCCACACTGACAATTGCCTCATACAGACTGCGGTTATTTTGGCGAAGGTTTACGTTAACATTAATGACTGGCGGCAGGTTGTCGATGTTGCTCCGCAGCATATCCGGCATGCCGATTATTTTCGGACAAGTATATTGCCCGGCTGCTACGCTAATTACCCTTGGTGAAAACAAATAATCGACTTTTTTATATAACTCATAGACATGCCCGAAATAGACTTTAACTGGCAGGCATACCTCATCTAACACACTTCCGTGATCCAGGGTTGCCTTAGTAGTGTCACCAGCAACCACTACTTCTGCCCCAAGTTCTCGTAAAAAGTTTTCCCACACTAATCCATACTGGTAATATAACAATCCTCGTGGTAATCCGATCCGAACTGCCAAAACCATCATCCCCTTATAATATTTTGGGCAACTGTTACACCAGTTTGCGATATAGTAAAGTATGCCGTATTTAGGAAAAATTATACAAAATTGGCAGGACGGTCTCAGAATGGAATTTATCTCCCGGTATGAGTATGATGAATAAAATTCTTCAAAATTAAATTTCTATATGAAATCCAATAAAGATTTTTTTCTAGGCGTGTTGTTAGTAACGCTCCACCGCTGGCGCTTGACTTATGCTTATACTAACAACACGCCTGTAAATCTTTATTGGATACTATATAGATAATTTGCGCCAATAGGAATACCAATAATACCTAATTAGACGGGCTCTCTAATTAGGTATTGTTATCTAAGGAGATTGGCGCCGTCCAAGAAGTTGTGAGCGTACTTAAATAATATAACTCAAGAAAAATAGCAAAAATATGTAAAAAAATATCACTAACCAGCCTTATTTGCTTTTGGAAAGCCTAATAATGTTGTATAATGTAATGATATAGAGTGGACATACCTAAGGAGGATTTGCATGAATACAGAAATCGAACTTACTGACAAAGAGCCTGCCGCTAATCCTGCTATGCCTGCTAATTTCATTGAAATCATTATCAATGAAGATATAAAGACCGGTAAATATGGCGGTCGGGTACATACGCGTTTTCCCCCGGAGCCTAACGGTTATCTGCATATTGGGCACGCGAAATCAATCTGCTTGAACTTTGGACTTGCTCTTAAGTATGGCGGAAAGTGTAACCTGCGTTTTGACGATACCAACCCCACCAAAGAAGACGTGGAGTATGTAGAATCCATTCAGGAAGATGTGAAGTGGCTGGGGTTCGACTGGGACGACCGTATGTTTTACGCTTCGGATTATTTTGAAAAGATCTATGAGTATACTATAGAGCTTATTAAAAAAGGAAAAGCTTATGTGTGCGATTTATCTGCGGAAGAGATCAGGCAATACCGCGGCACGCTGACTGAGCCCGGTAAGGAGAGTCCCTACCGTAATCGCACAGTTGAAGAAAACCTTGAATTATTTGAAAAGATGCGGGCCGGTGAGTTTCCGGAAGGCAGCCGGGTACTAAGGGCTAAAATCGATATGTCCTCGCCTAATCTGAATATGCGTGATCCTGTTTTGTATCGTATAGTTCGTACACCCCACCATCGTACCGGCGACCGATGGTGTATTTACCCCATGTACGATTACGCTCACCCGATATCTGACTCAATAGAAGGCGTTACCCATTCGATTTGTACACTGGAGTTCGAAGACCACCGTCCGCTTTATGATTGGACACTTGAGGCGTTGGATATTTATCGCTGTCAGCAAATCGAGTTTGCCCGCCTTAACCTTACCAATACCATTATGAGTAAGCGTTATCTTCGCCGGTTGGTTGAAGAAGGCTATGTCAGCGGTTGGGACGACCCACGCATGCCGACCATCTCAGGCTTGCGGCGGCGGGGGTTTACACCTGAATCAATCCGGGATTTTTGTGAACGCATCGGTGTTGCCAAAAGCAATAGCACCGTCGATATCGCCCTCCTGGAGCATTGTATCAGAGAGGACCTGAACACCAAGGCGCCGCGGGTGATGGCTGTGCTTAAGCCGCTTAAACTTGTCATCGACAATTATCCGGAAGGACAAGTCGAAGAGCTTGTGGCTGAAAACAACCCTGAAAATCCGGAAATGGGATCGCGGACCATTCCATTTTCCCGGGAAATATATATTGAGCAAGACGATTTCATGGAAAACCCGCCGAAAAAATATTTTCGCCTGTCGCCCGGCGCTGAAGTCCGTCTCAAACACGCCTACATAATTAAGTGCGAATATGTGGTAAAAGATGAACAGACAGGCGAAATCACCGAAGTCCACTGTTCATATGATCCTGATACTAAAAGCGGCAGCGGCTCTGCCCGTAAAGTTAAAGGTGTACTTCATTGGGTATCGGCGGCCCATGCGGCAAAAGCCGAAGTGCGCCTGTATGATTATTTATTGATCGATAATAAAGAGCAAGACGATGAGGATGCTAGCAAGGATTTTGTCGATACACTCAATCCTCATTCCTTGGAGATATTGACGAACTGCCAGATTGAACCAAGCATCAAAACTGCGCAGCCTGGCAGTCGCTTCCAGTTCATGCGCAATGGCTATTTTGTGGTTGACTACGATTCATCAGCGCAAATGCCGGTGTTTAACCGTATTGTGTCTTTAAAAGACTCCTGGGCCAAGCTTGAGAAGAAAGCGTAGCAATCTAAAAAGACTTTTGCCTGGCACGCTATGCCGGCAAAAGTCTTTCTGACCATTTAAAGCGGGGTATTTTTTTGTGTTGGTTTTGATAAAATTTCTGTATATAACGTTTTTGTTGCCGCCGGGCTTGTTTATTGCCGCGCTGGTGCTTGTTTGCTTTTGGTTACACAGGCACCGGCAAAAGCGGCAAGGGGTGTGGTTGTTAGCCGTAATCACCGGGCTGCTGTATCTGGTTTCTACTCCTTTAGTAGGTGATTCTTTAATGCGGTCGCTGGAGAGCCGTCACCGTCCACCGCAGGCAGTGAGCGGTGACGTTATTGTTGTGTTGGGGGGCGGGGCTACGGCTGACACACCCAATGTTCACGGCCAAGGACATTTGACAGGGTTTGCCGCTAACCGGCTGTTGACGGCGGTGCAACTTCAGCGCTTAATTAATGTGCCCATCATTGTGTCCGGCGGACAGGTATTTGCCAGTTCCGGTAAGGAAGCCGAAATTGCCCGGCATATCTTACTGGGATTAGGCGTGCCTGACGATAAGATTATTGTTGAAGGGCAAAGTTTAAACACTACCGATAATGCCAAGTTTACTAAAGAAATACTTGATGAGCGCGGTTTTACCCGTCCGATTTTGGTGACTTCGGCGTTTCATATGGAACGGGCAGTACGGCAGTTTGCCAAATTTGGTACGGCCGTAACTCCGTATCCCACCGATTATCAAACCAATACCCGGCTTATTTTCGAATGGAACCAACTGTGGCCCAGAGCTGACGCTTTTTATAACACACAACTTGCCGTAAAGGAATATCTTGGCCTTATGGCTGTGCGATGGTTTTAACGGGAAAATAGAAGGAGTGATATTTTGAATATTTTACTTATCGGCGGCGGTGGACGTGAGCATGCTTTGGCCTGGAAGCTGGCGCAAAGCCCCCGGGTGGAGAAATTATATTGTGCGCCAGGTAATCCTGGTATTGCGGCTTTGGCTGACTGTATTAACATTGACGTTACCGATAATGATGCATTGGGCAAGTTTGCCCTTGATCACAACATCGGCCTGACAGTAGTTGGTCCGGAGTTGCCACTGACCAATGGTCTTGCCGACCATTTTGCCGCTCTTGATCTTAAAGTCTTCGGACCGTCCAGGCAAGCTGCCCGGCTTGAAGGTTCCAAAGCGTTTGCCAAAGACATAATGCATAAATACGGTATTCCGACGGCGGCGTCGGCCGCCTTTACCGATGCGGATAGCGCTATTGCCTACATAAAAAAACAGGGTGCGCCCATTGTAGTCAAAGCTGACGGACTGGCAGCCGGCAAAGGGGTTGTGGTAGCCATGACCGTAGCTGAAGCAGTTGAGGCTGTTAACATGATGATGCGGGATAAGGCGTTCGGCAGCGCAGGTAATTTGGTGGTAATCGAAGAATACCTAAGTGGTGAAGAAGCTTCCCTGCTCGCGTTCACTGACGGTTTTACCGTAGTTCCCATGATCGCTGCCCAGGACCACAAACGGGTATTTGACAATGATCAGGGGCCCAATACCGGCGGTATGGGCACTTATGCTCCGGCACCGGTTGTTACAGCAGCGGTGCAGGACCAGGTTACGCGGGAAATACTCCAGCCGGTGGTTGACGCCATGCGTCAGGAAGGCATTATTTATAAGGGCTGTTTGTATGCCGGACTGATGATTACCGGTCAAGGTCCTAGAGTTATTGAGTTTAACGCCAGATTCGGCGACCCTGAGACCCAGGTTGTGCTGCCGTTATTAGCCAGTGATTTGGTTGATGTCATGGAAGCATGTGCTGATGGTCGCCTGGCAGATATGACAATAGAATGGGACACCAGGGCAGCAGTATGTGTTGTCCTGGCCGCTGCCGGCTATCCCGGCAGCTATAGCAAAGGCCAGGTAATTACCGGCATCGACACGGCTGAGGCGCAAGGTGTCCTGGTGTTTCATGCCGGCACAGCGGAAAAGGAAGGGCGCATTGTTACCAATGGCGGCCGGGTGCTTGGCGTTACCGCTGTAGCCGATGATATTCGCGCGGCTGTGGATAAAGTTTATCAAGCTGTGCCGGAAATAAAATTTGACGGTGCGCATTACCGTAAGGACATTGCCCGGCGGGCTTTTAACAGAGGGTAAGAAAATATCTTCAATAAGCGGAGATTGGGATTATGAACTTAGGCATTAGCCTTATGGTAGTAGTTATTTTGGTTATTGGCTTAAGTATGACTGCCATTGGCCTGCCAGGTAACTGGCTGATATTTTTTACGGCGTTTGGCTACGGTTATTATGAGAACTTTATACATATGAATAATACTGTACTATTGACAATTTTTGGCGCTCTTTTAGCCGGAGAACTGGCCGAATTTATTGCCGGGACGTTAGGCGCCAAAAGAGAAAAAGCTTCACGTTCAGCTATTGTTGCGGCATTTGTCGGAGGTATCGCCGGCGGTATTTTCGGTACAGGCATAATACCTGGTCTTGGTTCAATTGCCGGAGCAGTTGGCGGTTCGTTTATGGCCGGTTATTTAGCAGAATATTTGTCTACCGGTGACCGGGGGAAAGCGGGACGGGTGGCCAAAGGTATTGTCATTGGTCAGGTATTGGGAATTATTTTTAAATTTGCCGTGGCCATCGGCATGGTAGCTCTGATAATCTCCAGGCTTACGTGGTCGGGGTAGAATAGGAGGAAATATGAAACGCCAGCAGATACTTGATGCCGCTTATACTGTTTTTTCCCGCAAAGGGTACCACTGCGCCACCGTTGACGAAATTGTTGCGCTGGCCGATACCGGTAAAGGTACGGTATATAACTATTTTGTTAATAAAGAGCAGCTATTTTATACACTTATCAAAGAACGGAGTGCTGCATTTGAAGCCAAACTTGATATAACTGCGTCTCTGGCCGAACCGCCGCTGAGCAAAGTTGAAAAAGTCATTAAGGTATTTTTGGAGTTTTACACCGCCAACGCCGATTTGTGGCGGGTGCTTATGCATGAAATGCGCGGTCTGGGTAATGAAGAAAAAGGACTTACTCAGGCGCAACGGGAAAAATACCGGGAAAAGTTCCGTCATTCCATCAGTATACTGGAAAAAATACTGCAAGAAGGCATAGAGCAGGGCGCCATTCGCAAGTGTGATGTACATAAGGCCGCCCATGGCTTGTTTAGTGTAATTGTTATGACGGTCTTTCAGGGCTGTGTCGGCCAAACCGCTGATTCCATTGACGCGGCCGCCCGCAGTATTGCCGACATTTTTCTCTATGGTGTTGCCGCGAGGCACGGGTAATCAATCTATGCGATGGCCAAGCCGCTCTAAGACTCCCACCTTCGATAAGTGGGAGTTAAGAGCGGCTAAGACCCTGGATAAGTTCGACTAAACTTCAGATGGGGTAAAAACCCCACCTGAAGCTAAGTTTCTCTTTATTACAAACCCTCACAGGATATTCCTGTGGGGGTTGTTTTTTTCGGTATTTACTCCAACTTTCTCCTGAATTAACATTAACCTCATTTTGACAAAAGCAAATAAAGTTATTAATATTAACAATGTTAGTGTTAATATTTTATGTTAACTTGGAGGTAGGTATGCCGCCTATTGATAATGAATCAAAAACCTTGATAAAAACAGTGACTGCTTTGTTCATTTTGCAAATTCTTGCCCGGCAGTCTGCCTACGGCAATCAGATTGCTGCTGAGATCAAAAGAGTTACCGAGCGGGCTGTTCAGCCCAATCCCAATTTCTTATATCCGTTGTTACGGCAAATGGAGCAAGACGGTTATATTGAAGGGCAGTGGGAAAATCCGGATACACGGGGAAAGCGGATTTATACCATTACCCAAAGTGGTCACGCTTATCGGCAAGCTTTAAAAGGCATAGTGCACACAAAGTTATTGGAGCTTGAACGCAGACATCAGGCAATTAAAAAATTCTTGTTTGAAAATTAGCGGTAAAAGTGTACGAAACGTGAAAGGAGATAATTGTTATGAGTCAGGAGCAAGCGTCAAATAAAAGAAAAAAACTTACTCTAGCTGCCGGTTGTTTCCTGGTGATACTTACTGTTGCCGGCGGCTGGTGGTGGATAAACTCAAGCGGAAAAGTCTCAACGGAAGATGCCAGGATAAAAGGCAATATCATAAACGTAAGTGCGAAAATTCCCGGTCAAATTGAAGAACTGTATGTTAAAGAGGGGGATGCCGTACAAGCAGGGCAAGTTTTGGCCAAAGTCGATAGTGACGCTTTGCAGATTCAAGTTGAACAAGCCCAAGCCAATCTTGCTTCTGCCCAGGCCAAATTAAATTCCTTAAAAGCAGGTAATCGTCCTCAACAAGTTGCTCAATCAGAAGCTAATGTCGAACAAGCCAAGGCCAATCTGGAGAATGCGCGCAAAAATTATGAGCGTATTGAAAGTCTCTACAATGATGGTGCCATGTCAGCCCAACAGAAGGATTCTGCGCTTACCGCTCTCCGGGTTGCCGAAGCGCAATACCGCGCGGCAGACCAAGGTTATAGTTTGGCGTCTGAAGGCGCTACCGTCCAAGACATACAATATGCCGAGGCCCAAGTTGCTCAAGCGGCAGCCGCATTAAAAAATGCTCAGCTTCAATTGGATAATTCTGTTATTAAAGCCCCGGCAGCCGGGGTTATTGCCAAAACTTCCGTTGATCCCGGAGAAATGATTGCAGCAGGGCAGACGGTAGTGAGTATCACAGATCCTGCCGGCTCATGGGTAGAGGCTAATATTGAGGAGACAGATATCGGAAAAATTCAAGTTGGCCAAGCAGTTATTTTTAAGGTAGACGCTTATCCAGGGAAAAAATTCCGGGGTGAGGTGGCTGAAGTGGGGGCCGCTACCGGCTCACAATTTGCTTTGCTTCCCTCCGACAACACTACCGGTAATTTTACCAAAGTAACGCAACGACTCCCTGTCAAAATTCAGGTAACTGATTTCGCGGGGGCTGTTTTAAAGCCAGGCATGTCAGCTGTCATTGACATTCTCGTTAGGTAGGTGGGGACCTGTGGCTGATAGTAATGAACTGAAAAACCCTAATAAGTATTTTGTCCTGTTTATTGTTTCGTTAGGAACTGTCTTGAGTGGCTATGTCGCGAGCTCGCTTGATATAGCGTTATCCAACATTATGAATACCTTTGGTTTTACCATGGACAATGTTACCTGGGTGTTGCTGGCCTATATGATCCCTTATGGCGCTACACTTCCCATTATGGGTAAGCTTGGCGACCAGTTCGGACGTAAAAAAATGTACGTCCTGGGACTCATCGTTTTCACCGCCGCAACGATGATGGTAGGACTGTCCTGGAGTAGTTCAACGGTTATTTTGTTCCGTATGTTTCAAGGTATGGGTGCCGCCATGTTCTTTCCCAATGCCATGACATTAGTATCGGATGCTTTTCCTCCTAATGAAAGAGGCCAGGCTCTCGGCATGTGGGGGGCCTTTGCTGCTGCCGGAGCTGTACTTGGTCCAACCATTGGGGGATATATAGTTGAATATTTAAACTGGCGCATGTTATTCAATAGCATCGTCCCTATTGCGGCAGTGGGGATTGTGCTGTCAATCATGGTGCTAAAAGAATCAGATACAATTTCTTCAAAAAAAATCGATTATCTTGGCGGGCTATTTCTTGTATCAAGCCTTAGCTCGCTTATCATCGCGCTTAACAAGGGTTCCAAAGAAGGCTGGACTTCTCTTTATATTGTCGGACTGTTTATTTGCACAGTCCTGAGCTTACTGGCGTTCCTGTATGTAGAGAGCCGTACAGCCGAGCCGCTGGTAGACCTGGAACTGTTTAGGAACGGTACATTTACCGCAGCCAATATTGTTGGCTTCCTAACCTTCATGGCCTTAAACGGCGGGCTGTTTCTAATACCGTTTTTTCTCCGTAATATATTGGGTTATACACCCATCCGCGCCGGTGTATCGTTGTTTCCCCTTATCGGTTCAATGATCATCTTAGCTCCGCTTGGCGGTAAATTGGCCGATAAAGCCGGGGGAAAAATCCCCACAGTGCTCGGAATGACCATTCTCTCTATCGCCCTGTATTCGTTCCACACCATGACTGATCAAACAGCGTATTTGCCTATTGCCCTCCGGCTTATTCTCATGGGAATTGGTCTTGCGCTTACCATGTCGCCCCTGTCAACGGCCGCAATGGCCACACTTCCCAAAGAAAAGGCCGGGGTTGGTTCTGGCGTATTCAATCTATTTAAAAATGTTGGGGGAAGTGTCGGAATTGCCATTCTAGGGACACTCCTGGACCAAAGGCAGATTTTTCATACCCAAATATTATCAGACTATGTCAATGCCTCGTCAGACGCTGCCCAGCATTTCTTATCCTCAATTCAGGCAGGTTTGATCCTTAATGGGATGCAGACCAATGAAGCTTATGTTGTGGCACTGTCCACACTCAAAGGCATTGTCGCCAAACAAGCTGCTGTGATGGCCTATGGCGATGTTTTTCAAGCCACTGCCGCGCTTGCCGCCTTGGGAATTATCGCAGGAATGCTGATAAAGGATGTCAAAAAACCGGTTCCTCAAGAGCCGGTGGTATCAGATGCCGAAGAAGTTGTTCCGGTAGGCATACACTAATGTAAACAAAGGAGAAAATTATGGCAACTAAAAAATACGTTATAGGATCCATTGGTGGAGCAATGATTTTGGCGCAAACGCTCACTGCGTTTGCAGCGACGCCTTCTGAAATTTCGTTAGATGACAGTGTAGCCCTTGCTTTAAAAAATAATCCTGCCGTAAAAATAGCAGTCCAGGACCAGGAGAAGTCAAACTGGTCGATTAAGGAAGCGGAAGCAGGTAAACTACCTACACTTTCGCTGGGTCTCAGCAGTACTCGCATGCCGGGAGCAGCCTCCGGCGAACCGGGGACAAACTATAATACTTCACTGAAGCTTAACTGGACACTTTACTCCGGCGGCAGGCTAGAAGGATTAATCGATCAGGCAAAACTCAACGCCGACAATAGCGACTTGGGAGTAACCAAAGCGCAGCAGCAAGTCAAACTTGACGCAACAACTGCCTATTATAATGTTTTACAGGCGGCTAATATGGTTAAGGTAAACCAGGAAACAGTGGATTCTTTGACCGAGCATTTGAAAAGCGTTCAGGCTCAGTTTGCTGCCGGTACAGTAGCAAAATCAGATGTACTAAGATCTGAAGTTGAATTGGCCAATGCGCAGCAAAACTTTACCAAAGCTCAGAACGCCTATGATGTGGCAATAGCAAGCTTAAATAATGTAATGGGCGAGCCGCTTGATACCGAGCGCAGTCTGAAAGATGAATTAGCATACACGGAATTTACTATGTCGCTCGATGAGAGTATTGAGTACGCGCTTCAACATCGGCCAGACATCTTCCAGTCTAAAAACAGTGTTACTATTGCCGAACAAGGTGTAAATATTGCCGAAAGCGGGTTCCGTCCAACAATAACTATGGGAGCGTCTGACGGCTGGAGCGGCAATGAATTCCCCGGCCAGGCCAATAACTGGTCGGTAAATGTTATGGCCAACTGGAATGTATTTGATTCCGGCATTACTAAAGCTAAGGTCAAACAAGCCGAGGCCGGAGTTGACAAGGCCATTCAGCAGGACGTTCAAACCCGCAATGGTGTCCAACTGGAAGTCCGCCAAAATTATATGAATATGAAGGAAGCTGAAAAACGCCTGCAGACTACCAAGGTAGCTGTTGATAAAGCCACCGAGGATTTGAAAATTGCCAAAACAAAATATTACGCGGGGGTAGGGACAAACCTTGACGTAATTGATGCGCAACTGGCTCTGACCCAAGCGAAAACTAATAATACGCAAGCTCTCTATGATTATAATCTAAATAAAGCTAAACTGGAAAAATCCATGGGCTTGTAACTGTAATACAGGAACTGCCCCCCCCCTGCCAATCCGGCCGGGAGGAGGCAGTTATTTTCTTTTTAACAATGAGCTGGAAAACTTTAACCATTCGCAATTAAATTACTAGAATGCCGGTACTACCGCGCCTTGATACTTTTCATTGATAAACTTCTTAACCTCTTCCGAAGTCAGGGCTTTGGTCAGTTTTTGGATTTCCGGGCGGTTTTCGTCACCTTTGCGCACGGCCAGGACATTTACATAAGGGGAGTCTTTCTGTTCAATGAACAGGGCGTCTTTAGTGGGGACAAGTTTGGCTTCAAGCGCATAGTTGGTGTTAATGACAGCCAGAGTAACATCGTCAAGCGAACGGGGGAGCTGTGGTGCCTCGAGTTCGCTGATTTTTACATTTTTGGGATTATCAATAATATCTTTAACAGTAGCGTTGATGCCTACGCCTTCTTTAAGTTTGATTATTCCGGCTTTAGCCAGAAGTGCCAAAGCGCGGCCGCCGTTTGTGGGGTCGTTAGGGATAGCAATTTGGGCGCCGCCGGTCAGATCATTAAGGTTTTTTACTTTCTTGGAGTAGATGCCCATAGGTTCAATATGTACGGCGGCAGTGTAGGTAAGGTCGAGCTTGCGCTCGGCACTAAATTTCGTCAGGTAAGGAATATGCTGGAAGAAATTAGCATCAAGCTCTTTTTCGGCTACAGCAATATTAGGACGGACGTAGTCGCTCATTTCTACAATTTCAAGGTTGATTCCGTCTTTTGCGAGAATAGGTTTGACAACATTAAGAATTTCAGCATGAGGCACAGCAGTAGCGCCAACTTTAATAGTCTTTTTATCAGCGGCCGCTGGAGCAGGCGTATTCTTGCCGCCGCACCCGCCAACAAGAGCGGATAGAGCCAATAAGGTGGTAATAAGCAATACGGTTATTTTCTTCATTTGGATATTCCTCCCATAAAAATATAAATAGTGCTGTTAATAGCATTATGGTTGCTTCAGATGAACCAGCCTGATATTGTCCTCCTCCCATGGAAATAATTAAAGCCTCTTCGGCAGTTCGAAGAGGCTTGTTGTCCAGTTCTTCATCTGCCAGGAATTTAATCCTGTTGGAATTGGCACCGTTCGCATAATGCGATGGTTGCCGCGGCGTCATCGGGCCATTCCCTCAGCCAGCTCTTGATGAACAATATACAATTTACAAGTGATATAATAGCATGGTTAGGGATACCTGTCAACAAAAAAATGCCGGTGTACGAGAATTTGACCCAAACCAAGTTTTTTAAAAAAATGCCATAAAGGACAACCTGTAAGGGATAATATAGTTATAGCAAGGTGGAGATTACGACTATTACTGCTATGAGCACTACAAGGAGGATTTATATGGAATTTTATGCGGGTATGGGAAATGAATGGTGGGTCGCAATGGGAAGTATTCTCCTTATTAATCTGATTCTTAGTGGCGATAACGCCGTAATAATAGCTTTAGCCAGCAAAAATCTGCCGGCTGAACAACGGAAGAAAGCAGTATTCTGGGGAAGTGCGGGCGCAGTTGTGTTAAGAGTCATCTTAACCTTTATTGCTGCTTATCTTCTTGATATTCCTTATCTTCAATTTCTCGGAGGTATGGCGTTACTCTATATTGCCGTCAGCCTTCTGGCCAAAGAGCAGGAAGAAGGTCCGGTTAGTGAAGCGGCAAGTTTCCAGGAAGCTTTTAAAATAATCTTATTTGCCGATCTTATAATGAGTCTTGATAATGTCTTGGCTTTAGCTGCCATTGCGCAAACAGTGCCTACGGGAAAATATCTTCTTATTATTGTGGGGCTTGCTACCAGCGTTCCTTTCGTAATATTCGGTGCTCAGACACTAATGAAGCTTATGGACCGCTTCCCCGTAATAATCTATATTGGGGCCGGGGTCTTAGGCTACGCGGCTGCAGAAATGATTATCGGCGATAAAGCCGTGGGGCCGTATGTGGCAAATTATCAATTATTGCTTGAAATTGGTTTAGCCCTGGGAGTCATTCTGATTGGCTACTGGAAGAAGTTGCGTGCCGGGACAAGTCTTATGTAGAGAATAGCCGGTATTTTATCAAACATATCATATTTTAATTAAATAAAGATAAAAAGCAATAAAGAAGGAAAATATCGGCAGATACCGAATAAAGTAATAAGTCTAGTATCTACAGGGAGGCGTAGTATTCATGCCGGCAAATCCCAAACTGAAAGACAGGCTTACCGATCAATTATTTCAGGCTATTTTATCGCTCAAAAACGAGGAGGAATGTTACCAGTTTTTTGAGGACGTATGTACAATCGGCGAGCTTAAAGCCATGGCCCAGCGTCTGGAAGTGGCGCGGCTGTTACAAGCAGGAACAACTTATGACGATATTGTGGCTATTACCGGGGCCAGTACGGCGACTATCAGCCGGGTTAAACGCTGTTTGTATTACGGCGCTGACGGCTACAAAACGGTATTGGCCTACCTGGAAGAAAAGAAGGCTGAATAGAGGAGTGTAGACTATGAACAGGAATCAGTTTGTGCCGCAAATTCCGTATGGAACAAGGGATTTGCTGCCGCGTGAGGCCAAGCAGAAGCGTATTGTTGAAGGAGCGCTGGCTGATCTTTTTTCCCGTTGGGGATATGATGAAGTAGTAACCCCGACTTTTGAGTATTTGGAAACACTGACGGTGGCTCAAAGCGCTGACAGTGACATGCAGCAACAGGTATTTAAATTTTTTGATAAAAATAACCGTACCTTGGTGCTGCGGCCGGATATGACTGCTCCGATTGCCAGGGTGGCGGCTACCAGGCTTAAGGAAACGCCGTCGCCGCTCAGACTCTTCTACCTTACTAATGTGTTTCGGCACGAACAAGCCCAGGCTGGCAGGCAGTGTGAATTTTATCAGGCCGGGGTGGAACTTTTAGGCGCACCCGGCCCGGCGGCTGACGCCGAGGTAGTGGCGTTGGCTGTTGAAGCTATGCTGGAAGCCGGGTTGACCAATTTTCAAATTAGCTTAGGCCAGGTTGATTTTATCAATGGCGTGATGGCTGAGAGCAGTCTGAGTCAGCAGCACCAGCATCAGATCAAATACGCCATGGTTACGCGTGATTTGGTAGGGCTGGGCGAGATTCTGGCGAACAGCGGCCTTAGCCCGGCTGCCCAGGAGCTTATCCGGCAAATTCCCCTGCTGCATGGCCGGGACGATATGCTGAATAATGCCTACCGGCTGGTGGGCAACGCGCTAAGCCGGGCAGCACTGGATAATCTGGCCGATATTCGCAAGTTGTTAACCGGATATGGCGTCGATCGCTATGTGAATTTTGACTTGGGTATTATCCGTGATTTCGACTATTATACCGGCATGGTATTTGAAGGGTATACGCCAGGGCTTGGCTTTCCGTTGTGCGGTGGCGGCCGTTATGACAAGATGGTGGCGGCATTTGGAGTGGATAGTCCGGCAACCGGGTTTGCGCTCGGCATTGAGCGGGTGCTGCTGGCGCTGGAACGGCAGGGAATCAGTGTCAGTGTGCGCGGTAAGGATGTATATATTGCCTGGGGAGAGGGCCGGCTAACCCAAGCCATCGGTATTGCCGGCAAGTCGCGGCAAGAGGGGCGGCGGACCGAACTGGCGCTTATGCCTCAGTCCAGAGCTGAGGCTGAAGCCGCTGCCGGTAAGTTAGGCTATGAAGAACTGATCTATATTGAATAAGCGGGTTAAGCAGGTGATAGCGGCGCTAACCGCCCATATTACCCATGAAGACCGTCGGTTCATCGCGCAACATTTAGACCCCGCGCAGGCGGCGCTTTTCTGGCAGATGAATGTGCCTGACCAGCGGCATGCCCTGAATGTGGCCTATACGGCGCTCAAACTTGCTGCTGATGAACACAGGATCGACCGGGATTTATTGATAAGGTGCGCGTTGCTGCATGATGTCGGCAAAGTAAAAGGGGACGTCAGCACGGCCGACAAAATAATGACCGTTATTTTGGATAAGTTTGCACCGCACTGGGCCAGACAGTGGGGGCGAAAGGGGCGGGGCGGCAAACTTGCCAACTTCCGCCATGCCGTGTATATTTATTATAACCACGCGGCCCGCGGTGCGGCCATGTTACAGGCAATCGGCGCCGGCGCAAAAATGGTCGGCATTGTGGCCGGGCATCATGAGGCTCCGGCAGCAGGAGAGCCGCCGGAGCTAGGTATTATAAGAAGAGCAGACAGCTTAAACTGACGATCGTTGAAAAAGCCTTAAAAGTTTAATAGCCCTTTATTTTGTCGATAAGGTTAATCATCTCCCGCCCTTGAACAAAACGGGTAAGATTATCGCTGAACAGTTTAATGGCCCGGTCAAGATATACGGGTGACAGCGCCGCCATGTGGGGTGTGATGATGACATTGGGCATGTCCCAGAGCGGACTGGTCTCAGGCAAGGGTTCGGCAACAAACACATCAAGCCCTGCGCCTTGAATGAGTTTTTGCTCCAGGGCGGTAATTAAATCGGCTTCATTAATAATGGCGCCCCGGGAAATATTGATGAAATAAGCCGAGCGTTTCATGGCGGCAAAATGCGGCAGGGAAATCAGATTTTTTGTGCTGGCGGTGAGCGGCAGGCAGACAACAACAAAATCAGCCTGAGCCAGCATTTCCAGCAGGCTGTCATTGTCAGACAGGTACAGCTTATCGACAAAAAGCTCGGTAGTCATCTCCTGTTTACTGGCTAATACCGTCATGCCTAAGGCTTTGGCTTTTTTGGCAATTTCCCGGCCGATTGCCCCCAACCCGACAATGGCAATGGTATGCTCATACAGTTCGGCGGCGGGCACGCGCTTCCAGTTTTTGGCCAACTGCTGGCGGATGGTCAGGTTAAGACCGCGGCTAAAGGCCAGCATCATGGCCAATACATGCTCAGTAATCGGGATGCCGTGAATGCCTTTGGAATTAGTCAGTATGGTGTCTGCCGCCTGAATTTCGGGAAAAACAAGCTTTTCGACACCGGCACTTAACGCGTGGACCCATTCTAAATTGGGCGCAGCGAGATAGAGTTGCCGGATTTCCGTACTTCCCCAGGTAACAAGAATGTGGCAGTCAGGCATATGTTGCAGGGCATCTTTTTCCTCGCAGACAATTATATTAACATCAGGTGCGGCGGCGGCAATAGCCTGTTTATGGCGATCAGCAAGCTGGTTTAACACAACAATATTAAGCATTGCCATGGGAACCTCCTTATTAACGTTATTATCCTGTCAATTACTTCTACATATTCGCTTGTTTTTCCTACTCTGCCGGAAAACACAATTAGAGTATTGACGATATTTAAACACGGTGTTAATATATTACTATATTAACGCTTTAATAAACTAAAGAAAAATAGGAGGCATTTTATGACCTCAAATGATATGGATTACCTAACAGTAGCTTTGCCGAAAGGTAAACTGTTTGATCTGTCAGCTAATATGCTGGCCAGGATTGGCTATACGGCCGAAGGACTTAGCGAAAACTCGCGCAAGCTGGTAATTGCCAACGAATCCGAGAAAATCCGGTTTATCATTACTAAAACCGCCGATCTGCCCACCTATGTCGAATACGGCGCGGCCGATGTCGGTATTATTGGCAAGGATGTGCTTCTGGAAGAAAACAAGGATGTATACGAATTGCTGGACCTTAAATTTGGTTTTTGCCGGATGATGGTGGCTGTGCCGCAAGCTTTGCGGCAGGAAAAGCTGAGCGACTATGCCCATATGCGGGTAGCCACCAAATATCCGCGGGTAGCAGAGAGCTTTTTTCACAGTATCGGGATTCAGATGGAGATTATTAAGCTTAACGGCTCGATTGAACTGGCGCCGATGGTTGGCCTGGCCGAGATTATTGTTGACTTGGTTGAAACCGGCCGTACGCTCCGGGAGAACAATCTGGTTGAGGTGGCGCAGATTCACCCGGCAACTGCCAGGTTTATCGCCAACCGGGTAAGTTTTAAGATGAAATTTGAGCGCATTAATAAAATGGTTGAAGGGTTAAAAGCGCTGCTGGAAAGTGAGGGCAAAGCATGAAAAAGATTTACAGCAACTATTTGAGCAAGGAAGAAATTGCCGAGGTTCTGGAAAAAGCGCCGTTTGACCGGGTTGCTTTAGGCGCCGGCGCCCGCGCCAAAGTAAAGGAACTTTTCGGCGAAGAACTTTCGGCTCAGCAGGTGGTGGAACGTATTGTCGGCGACGTCCGTCGCACGGGAGATCAAGCTGTGCTAAGGTATACCAAGGCGATTGACGGTGCTGATCTTACAGCCGAGACTCTGGCAGTAACCCCGGCAGAGATCGAGTCGGCGCTGGCTGAGGTAAACGGCGAGGTGCTGGCAGCGCTTGAGACAGCAGTTGCCAATGTTAAAAGGTTTCATACCGAGCAACTGCCCAAGTCGTGGTTGACCGAGCGGGAGCACGGGGCCATTTTAGGGCAAAAGTGCACCCCGCTTGACCGGGTGGGTATTTATGTGCCTGGCGGCACTGCCGCCTACCCGTCTTCGGTAATTATGAATGCCGTACCGGCGGCTGTTGCCGGTGTACAAGAGATTGTCATGGTTGTGCCGCCTGACCGGCAAGGACGGGTTAACCCCAGTGTTTTGGCAGCAGCCAAGCTGGCCGGGGTGACCCGGATATTCAAAGTGGGCGGTGCCCAGGCAGTGGCTGCGCTGGCGTTCGGGACGGCCACCATTCCCAAGGTGGACAAGATAACCGGCCCGGGTAATATTTTTGTTACCTTGGCTAAGAAAGCGGTATACGGCCATGCCGACATCGATATGCTGGCCGGCCCCAGTGAAATACTCATAGTGGCCGACAGCACGGCTGATCCCCGCTGTGTGGCGGCTGATATGCTCAGCCAGGCTGAACACGATGTTCTGGCATCAAGCATTCTGATTACCGACAGTCCGGAATTGGCCGGAAAAGTTGCCAAAGAAGTTGAAACTCAGCTGGCGGCCCTGCAGCGAAAAGATATTGCTGCCCAAGCCATTGAGGATAACGGCTTAATTATTATTACCAAAGATATTTTTGAGGCAGTTGAACTGGCCAACCTTTCGGCGCCCGAGCATCTGGAGCTGTTAACGGCTGAACCTTTCAAACTGTTGCCCTATGTTCGTCATGCCGGCGCGGTGTTTATGGGGCCCTATTCGCCCGAGCCGCTTGGCGACTATCTGGCCGGTCCCAATCATGTACTGCCTACCGGTGGCACCGCCCGGTTTTATTCAGTGCTCAATGTCGAGACTTTTATGAAAAAGACCAGCATCATCGCCTATACCCGAGATGCATTGTCTGCTGTCAGCAGCCAAATTATCAGACTGGCTGAAGCCGAAGGACTTGACGCCCATGCGAATGCTGTCAGGATTAGGGGGAATTAGTATGTTCGTACCGCGTGCCGGTCTGGAAACTCTGAAACCATATTCGATTGAAGAAATCAATTGGTCTGTCAGACTTGACGCCAATGAACGGCCAACCGACCTGCCGCCGGCCGTTAAAGCCAGGGTGATTGAAAAACTGTCTGCTTTGCCGTTTAACCGCTATCCTGAAATTAGCGCCCAGTCGCTTAAAGAGACGATAGCCGCCGGTTTTAACGTAACAGCCGCCAATGTAATTATTGGCAGCGGCTCCAGTGAAGGTTTGTTTGCGCTTTGCTATGCTTATGGCGGTGCCGGCCGGAGCATTGTCTATCCCACGCCGTCGTTTTCCATGTACGGAATTTATGCCAAACTGGCTGACAGCCGCCCGGTACCTGTTGAACTAAACAGTGATTATACACTTGACGCCGACAAGTTATTGGCTGCCGCTAAGCAGGCAGAGGCTAACGTAATCCTCCTCTGCAACCCGAATAATCCTACCGGCACGGTTATACCGTCCGAACAAATCGAATATATTGCCGCTAATGCCCGGTGTTTGGTAGTTGTTGACGAGGCCTACCATGAGTTCTACGGGCAATCTTCGGTTAATTTGTTAAACAAATACCCGCATGTTGTTATTGCCCGTACTTTCTCCAAGGCGTATGGCCTGGCGGCTGCCCGGGTAGGTTATCTTCTGGCTCACGAGGACATCATCAAAACAATTGGCAAAGTGCTGTTGCCTTACAATGTAAACGCTTTGACGCTGGTAACGGCAGAAACCGTTTACCAGCTGCGCCGGGAGTTTGCCGCCGGTATTGCGGAAATTGTCCGGGAGCGGGAAAAACTTGCTGCTGCGCTTAACGCTGTTCCCGGTATGGAAGTTTTTCCGTCCCAAAGCAACTTCCTGCTGGTCAGAACAAGTAGCGCAGCCGCATTGGTAGCCCGTCTCCGCGCCCGCGGCGTTGGCGTGCGGGACTTTAGTGCCGCGCCCGGACTTACAAATTGTATTCGCATCACAGTAGGTACACCTGAAGAAAACGCACTGGTCATGGAGGTGGTTACAGCGTGAACCGGACTGCCAGTATTGAACGCGTTACCGGGGAGACAGCGATAAAAGTGTTGCTCAATCTGGATGGCGGCGGTCAGGCCAAGATTGACACAGGCATCGGATTTTTTGACCATATGCTTATTTTGTTTGGCAAGCATGGCTTATTCGACCTGACAGTTGAAGCCAAAGGCGACCTGTATGTCGACGGTCATCATACGGTGGAAGATACCGGCATTGTATTGGGTCAGGCATTGGCCAAGGCGCTGGGTGATAAGAACGGGATAAAACGTTATGGAACGGCCTTTGTTCCGATGGATGAGGCCCTGGCCATGGTAGCGCTGGATATCAGCGGGCGGCCGTATCTGGTGTTTGACGCCGCGCTGCCCGGAGAACAGGTAGGCCGGTTTGACAGCGAGCTTACCGAAGAGTTTTTGCGGGCGCTCAGCGTCCACGCCGGCCTTACGCTGCATGTGCGGCTGCTGTCAGGCAAGAATACCCACCATATTATTGAAGCTGTTTTTAAGGCATTGGGCCGGGCGCTTGCCGAAGCTGTGCGCCAGGATGAGCGGATCAAGGGCGTAATGTCCACCAAGGGCGTGATATGACAAAGAAGAGTGAGATTGCCACACTCCGCTTTGCTACGTTCGCAATGACCAGGGAAAAAGGGTCCCCTTACTCTAGTCATTGCGAGCGATAGCGTGCAATCTCACTCTCCCTTACTGGTTAGAATAGGAGGCTCAGCTATGGCGCTTGAAATCTTGGCAATTATTGATTATGGCATGGGCAATCTTCACAGTGTTGAAAAAGCTTTTGCCAAACTAAATGCCGAAGAAAACCTGAAATATGATATTGTTGTTACCGGCGACCCTGCCGTCATTGGTGCGGCCGCCAAAGTAGTGTTGCCGGGAGTGGGGGCGTTTGGCGACTGTATGGCCAACCTCAACAGGTACGGGCTGGTCGGGGTTATTAAACAAGTTGCCGGGCGGGGCACCCCGTTTCTGGGTATTTGCCTTGGTTTGCAACTGTTGTTTGACGGCAGCGAAGAAGATCCCGGTGTACCGGGACTGGGCATTTTACCCGGTATGGTCCGTAAAATCACTGCTCCCGGCTTAAAAATTCCCCATATGGGCTGGAATAACCTTGAACTGCGGACTGCCAGTCCGCTATTTGCCGGACTGCCGCCGGCGCCTTATGTATATTTTGTCCACAGCTATCATGCCGTGCCTGATAATGACTTGCTTGTTACGGCAGTAACTGAATACGGCGGCGCAGTGACGGCAGCTGTCGGCTGCGGCAATGTGCAGGCAGTGCAGTTCCATCCGGAAAAATCCAGTGCGGCCGGCTTGGCAATCTTGGCTAACTTTTTGAGGATTTAAAGATAAACGGATGAAATAGAAGTAGCAAAGAAGAGATTGTTTCGTCGTACCTCCTCGCAATGACGGTAGAGGAACAGTATTCTTTCCGGTCATTGCGAGCGTAGCGTGGCAATCTCCTACCCCGGTGTTTTTCAGGGTAGGAGTGATAGCGACGTGGCAATCTCCTTCTTTTTAAGGAGTTGAGGACAATCATGATCATCTTTCCGGCGATTGACATTCGGGGCGGGCGGTGTGTGCGCCTGACCGAAGGCCGCTTTGATAAGGAAACAGTGTTTGCCGACAACCCTGCCGATATGGCGCTTAAGTGGGCCACTGCCGGTGCTCAGTACCTGCATGTCGTCGATTTGGACGGCGCGCTGGCCGGTAAACCGGTCAATCTGGAAGTAGTCAGGACTATTGTCAGGACGGTGACCGTTCCGGTGCAATTGGGCGGCGGTATCCGGACACTTGACAGTATTGCACAAGTGCTTGACAGCGGTGTAAGCCGGGTAATCTTGGGTTCGGTTGCCGTGCGCAATCCCGAATTGGTGCGCGACGCCTGCCGCCGGTTTGGTGACCGCATAGTTGTGGGGATTGATGCCCGGGACGGGCAGGCGGCAGTTGACGGCTGGGAGGTCGCCGGCGGTGTTGGCGCTGAGGAATTGGCCAGGAAAATGGCGGCTGCCGGGGTGGCCCGTATTATTTACACCGATATTTCGCGGGATGGCACGCTCCAGGGTGTTAATGTCGCCGCGACCGCCGCGCTGGCCAAGGCAGCCGGTATTCCGGTTATTGCCTCAGGCGGCGTCAAGAGTCTTGAGGATATTACCGCGTTGAGAACGGCCAATAAAGAGGGCGGTATTGAAGGAGTAATTGTCGGTAAAGCCATTTATACCGGCGCGGTCGATTTAGCAGCGGCCATTCGCCTGGCCGGGGAGGGGGCAGCTTAAAATGTATACCAAGCGAATCATTCCCTGCCTGGATGTTAAAGACGGGCGGGTGGTAAAAGGCACTAATTTTGTTGGCTTGCGCGATGCCGGCGACCCGGTCGAACTAGCCAAGGTTTACGACGTCAAGCTTGCTGACGAACTGGTTTTCTTGGATATTACCGCTTCGTCGGACGAACGGAAGACCATGGTGGACGTAGTGGAACGTACGGCCGCTGAAGTGTTCATACCCTTTACCGTGGGGGGCGGCATCCGTACTGTTGACGATATCCGGACCATGCTTAAAGCCGGCGCCGATAAAGTGTCGTTGAATACGGCGGCAATCAAAAATCCTGAGCTATTGGCCGAAGGCGCCAAACGGTTTGGCCGTCAGTGTATTGTCCTGGCCGTAGATGCCCGGCAAACCGGAACCGATAAATGGGAAGTATATATAAACGGCGGCCGCACACCGACAGGAATTGATGTTTTAGAGTGGGTCAAACGCGGCACAGACCTCGGCGCCGGGGAAATCCTTCTCACCAGCATGGATAAGGACGGCACCAAGGACGGGTACGATATTCCGCTTACCAGGGCAGTATCGGAGGCTGTTGATGTCCCGGTCATTGCTTCCGGCGGAGCCGGTGAGCTGGAGCATTTCTATGAGGTGCTGACGGCCGGTAAAGCCGATGCCGTGCTGGCCGCGTCAGTGTTTCACTACGGCCGGTTTACCGTCGGCCAGGTCAAAGAATATCTTAAAGCCCGCGGGGTAGAGGTGAGATTATGAGTTTAGCTAATATAAAATATGACGCCAGCGGCTTAGTACCGGCTATCGTTCAAGATGAGGCCTCAGGTACAGTACTCATGCTGGCCTATATGAATGCTGAAGCGCTGGCGAAAACGCTGGAAACAGGAGTAACCTGGTTTTACAGCCGGAGCCGCCGGGCGCTGTGGCAAAAAGGGGAAACTTCCGGCCATGTGCAAGCTGTTAAGGAAATATATTATGACTGTGATGCCGATGCTGTTTTAGTTAAGGTCAACCAGACCGGCGCCGCCTGCCATGAAGGGACTTTTTCCTGCTTTAGCCGCAGGCTGGATGCCGATGCCGGGCAGGCCGAAAAACTGGTTGATCCGGATAAGGTCTATGCGCGGCCGTTGTCAGGAATTCTGCACGAACTTTATCATGTCATCAACGATCGTAAACACAACCCCAAAGAAGGCTCATACACCAGCTATCTATTTGAAAAAGGTCAGGACAAGATTCTCAAAAAAGTTGGCGAAGAAGCGGCTGAAACCATTATTGCATCCAAGAACAACAGCAAGGACGAGATTTTATATGAAATGGCCGATCTTTGGTATCACTGCCTGGTGCTGTTGGCCAATCATGATATAACGCCAAGTGAATTGCTGGGCGAACTGAAAAAACGCCGCAAGTAAAATAAAAAACGCTGCATCCTCCGGGTTGTCAGGAATGTAGCGTTTTTTTGTGGCCATTTTTGACAGGTTTTACTTGACCGCCTATTCGCTATAACTGCTTTAGGGGGCATTTTTATTGCTATTGCCAGTTTATTTCTGATATCTTTATGTCACATCATGAAATGAAATGTTATATTCATGAGATAACCTTATGCATAGAAGCCGGCATAGGTCAGCGGGAGCTCATTATTTAATCCTTTGGAAAAGAGAAATTGGTGAATATCCAGTCCCGTTGCCCGGAAAGCGGCGGCGCATCCTTTTAGATAAAGCTCCCACATACGGACAAACCGTTCACCAAATTTTTCGCGGACAGCGTCCGTGTGTTTAGCAAAATTTACATACCATCGGTCCAGGGTCATGGCATAATGCATACGCAGACTTTCAGCATGGAGCAGATGAAAATCATAATCAGGAGTTTGCTGGAAGATTTCACCGAGAGTCGGTATATAACCGCCGGGGAATATATAAGTTTTCATCCAGGTGTTCTCTTTTTCTTCATCAATATCTGTGATGGTGTGGAGCAGAAATAAGCCGCCAGAGAGTAATAGCTGACTCACTTTAGCTAAATATTTGGGAATATTCCCTTTGCCAACATGCTCGAACATGCCGACGCTGACAATTTTATCGAATTGGTATTTCGTTTCATCCAGATCAAGGTAGCTCATAAGCTTCACGGTGACTTGACCGGCCAGACCAAGCTCAGCGATGCGTTCTTGCGTCTTCCGGTATTGCTCTTCACTTAACGTGATTCCCGTTGCTTTCACATTATAAGTCTGTGCGGCTTTTATAATCAGCCAGCCCCAGCCGCTGCCGATATCCAACAGGGTTTCGCCAGGCTGAAGGTTGAGTTTTTTTAACGTGTGGTCTATTTTTTGCAGCTGGGCTTGCTGCAAGGAGTCTTCAGGATGTTTGAAGTAAGCGCAGGAATAACTCATGGTTTCATCAAGCCATAAAGCGAAAAAATCATTGCCAAGGTCATAGTGATGCTGAATGTTGTGTTTGTCCTGGGCTTTATCGCTCGTACCGCTGATTGCTTTTAACGCTTTGGTAACTGCATTTCCCTTAGAGAAAAATGAATGATTGTCAGATAGAAGCAACAGTATGTCTTCCAGGCGGCCTTCATAATCTATGACTCCGTCCATATACGCTTCACCTAAGGCCATTGTCGGATCGTCGAGATTGAACATTGACGAGGGGCACCGGTTGAAAATCAGCTTTACTGTGGGTGCTGTGTCGCCGTAGTCTGCTTCTTCACCATCCCAATACCGTACTCTGAGGCCGCCATGTTGAATTTTTCCCAACAGGCCCTTGAGAATTTGCTTTTGCAAAAGTGGCATTCCACCAACTTTCATACGTATCACCACCTAAAATTATTAATTATTTACTTTATATTCCTCCTTAAGGGAAATTTTGTCAAGTGTTATATTTGTTTAATAATCAACAAAGATACAGGTATTTATCCTATATGAAATCCAATAAAGATTTTTTTCTAGGCGTGTTGTTAGTAACGCTCCACCGCCGGCGCTTGACTTACGCTTATACTAACAACACGCCTGTAAATCTTTATTGGATACTATATAAATACAGCTGTCCCGTGCGCGGGCAGCTATTTTTTTCAGGAAACCGCCAAATTTCTATTTTTCGTTTATTGCCGACTATGTACAAAAAGGAACTTGTATGAATAGTGAAAAAATATTGACAGAATTGCCAGGTTTCTGTACTCTATATATAGATGTATATACAATTAACATCGATCTTTTGGATTACTACCGTATGTGTCACGTAATGCTGCTTATAAAAGAGGTGCAAAAGTATGAATGAGCCGGATCAAATGTATAATTTGTTTGAGCCGTTCGTTGATGAAGGACTTTCTCTGTTGAGAAAAGCTGTTCTTGTTCCTGAGTATCCTACAGTAGACAATCATTATTCTCTGCAGGAAATGATCTGGCAGGCCCTAAGTGCACAAGGCATGGCGGCATCCATTGCCTCCAGCTCCGAAATCTTGAATGACCCTAAGACCTTGCGGCGACTCAGTGAACTGATGGAGATAAAGCCTGAGGTTATGACGATTACTCTGTTTGGTAATCAGGTTATAGCAGTAGAGGCAGGCAATACAGCTAATGAGTTGTTTGGGGTGGCCTTTGACATAGGCACTACTACTGTGGTAGGAATGCTGGTTGATATAAACACCAAAAAAGTGATTGCGGTTTGCTCGAAAACTAACCCGCAAGTATCGCTTGGCGCAGATGTCATTTCCCGGATTCAAGCCACCCACGAACTACTCGGAGGATTGGAGGGCCTGTCCCAACTCATTCGCCAGTGCCTGAACCGGATCCTTGAGGAACTTTGTGCTGCAGCCGGAATATCCCCAAACTATATTTATGCCACGACTGTCGCGGGTAATGCCACCATGGTCCACTTATTTTTAGAAATTTCGCCGTCAACTTTAGTACGTAAACCCTACACAGCCCTATTTAAACACATGGCGCCGTTATGTCCTGCAGAAGTTGAGTTAGCCGTTAACCCTGCCGGAAAGGTAGTGGTGTTGCCTAATATCGCAAGTTTTATTGGTTCTGATACGACAGCAGCCGTTCTGGCTGTTGATCAGGATGTTTCGACTGTGCCCATGCTTTTAGTGGATTTAGGGACAAACTGTGAAATGGTTTTAACCGATGGTGATAAACTTTATGCGTGCTCCACCGCGGCCGGCCCTGCTTTTGAAGGCGCGCATATACGGGACGGTATGCGGGCCGCTGCCGGCGCTATTACCGGTGTTACCATTACTGACGATGTTCAGGTCGAGGTAATTGGGGACACTAAGCCTACCGGTATATGCGGATCAGGTATAGTAAAGGCGATTGCCGAACTTATCAAAGCCGGAATAGTAGGACCCGCCGGGCGCATTAATCGGTCAACTGCGCAAATGTTACCCCCGAATTTGGAACGGAGATTAAAGAGGAAGGACAACCAGTGGGAATTTGTCTTAGTCGAAGCCAAAGACAGCGCCACCGGTGCAGATATTTCTGTTACTCAGGCTGACATTCGGCAAATTCAACTGGTAAAGTCATCAATTTGCACAGGGATTCAATTTTTACTGGACCGGACGCCTATCCAAAAAGAATTGCAGGTTTGTCTCGCCGGCGCGTTTGGAAATGATTTCGATGTTGACAGTGCTATTATCATCGGCATGCTTCCTGGTTTTAAGCGGGATTCGATACGCCCGGTAGGCAATGCCGCCGGCACGGGTGCGATCAAGGCCCTGCTATTTGCGGATAAATTACAGCGGTGTAATTGCATTGCCGACAAAGTTGACTATGTGGAACTGGCAGCTCAACCTAATTTCCAAAATAAGTTTTTAGCAAATTTATCTTTTCCAGTGGTAAAGAGAGACTTAGCTTCAGGCGGGGTTTTTACCCCATCTGAAGTTTAGTCGAACTTATCGAGGGACTTAGCCGCTCTTAACTCCCGCTTATAGAAGGTGGGAGTCTTAGAGCGGCTTGGTCATCGGATAAAATAACTTAATTTTCTAGGAGAGGGGAATAACGGATGGTTGATTATGACGGATTAATACAGGATGCGCTGGCCTTAAAGGCAGATCATGCTGCCATTGCCGAGGTATCTAAAATCAAATTTGTTGAAGATTTTAGAAAAGCCTGTGAGCAAAATACGTGCAGGAAGTACAATACAAATTGGATGTGCCCTCCGGCTGTCGGACCTATTGATGAGTTAAAAGCCAGGGCTTGTCAATACAAACAGGGACTGTTGTTTCAGACAGTGCACCAGATAGCCAGTTCCTTTGACTTAAAAGGTATGACGGCCGCAGGGCAAGTTCATAAAAAAGTCTTCCGGGAGATTTTGGATACTGTTAAAAACAAATACAATTTGCAGGATATCCTTCCCTTAAGCGCCGGCGCTTGTGAAGTTTGCCCGAAATGCGCGTATTTGGACGGTGAAAAATGCAGGTTTCCGGATGAAGCCTTTGCTTCTGTGGAGGCCTACGGAATTGATGTGATTAATCTGGAAAAAACCTGTGGAATTCCGTATTACAATGGGAAAAATACTGTTTCCTATGTAGGGCTTATTTTGTTTAACATTGATGATTAAGCAGGCAGGCAAAAGCCGAGGTGTAAAACTCTTTATAAAAGTTGAAAGAAACAAAATTAATTGAATATTAGATAAAAAACTATTGACAAGCAATCTTGATTCTATGTATTATTTATATAGATGTATATACATCAGCAAATGAGGCTGTAGCTATGCTATGAGGAGGTTTAGGATGTTAATAATCGGGGAACTCATTAACACTAGCCGAAAAGCTATTCGGGAAGCGGTAGAAGCGAGAAATGCCGAGTACATACAGGAGGTCGCCAAGCAGCAGGCGGCAGCAGGCGCTAATTACCTGGATGTAAACTGCGGCACCATGATCGGCCAGGAAATTGAATGCATGAAATGGCTTGTTGAAACAGTGCAGGAGGTTACCGATTTACCTTTATGCATTGACAGTCCTGATGAGGGGGCGCTGCGGGCCGGGCTAAGCCTGGCAAAAAACGGTCAACCGATGATTAATTCAATTACCGCTGAAGAGAAGCGGTATAATGCCGTTATTCCTTTGGTTAAAGAGTACAAAGCGAAAATTGTTGCTTTATGCATTGAAGATGCCGGTATGCCTGAGACGGCTGAAGACAGACTGCGGATTGCGACCAATTTGGTGCAAGCGATGGAAAAAGAAGGTATTGCGCAAGACGACATATATCTTGATCCGCTCATCAAGCCGCTGAGCACCAACGATAAATATGGCAAATCAGTGTTGGATGCAATTATGTTAATTAAAAAGCAGTTTCCCGCCGTACACTTGACTTGCGGTTTGAGCAACATATCCTATGGACTTCCCAACCGGGCGGTACTTAACCGGTTGTTCGTGGTTCAGACTATGACTGCGGGCATGGACGGATATATTTTGAATCCTACCGACAAGGCAATGATGGGAATTGTGTACGCATCTATGGCCTTGCTGGGACAAGACAGATACTGCAGTAAATATCTGAAAGCGCACAGAAAAGGACTTTATGAATAAAATTTTGGACGTATCCATGTAAAGAATATTGATATAGTATTACCCAAGGTAATAATATTATAAATTTTTAGGAGGAATTGGAATGGCGAAGATTGATCTTGTCAAAGCGGTAGCGGAGTTGGAAGAAGATTTAGTATTGGCCGGGGTTAAAGAGCAGTGTGCTGAAGGCGTGCCGGCTCTGGAAATCCTGGGTCAACTCCAGCAAGGAATGGAACAGGTCGGAAAACTCTATGAAGCTGGGGACTATTATTTGTCAGAACTTATTATGTCGGCCGAAGTTTTTTCAAATGCCGCAGCTCTTTTAGGCTCAGCCCTTACCGGTGACGGCGGGTCAAAAGCGGTAGGGACTATGGTTTTAGGAACAGTTAAAGATGATATCCATGATATCGGTAAGAATATTGTTTCTACAATCTTAAGTTGTAACGGGTTTAAAGTAGTGGATGTAGGTGTGGATGTGCCTATTGAGACTTTCGTAGAAGCTGTCAAGACTCATAAACCGCAGGTTGTTGGCTTGTGCTGCTTGTTGACCACTGCTTTTGATGTAATGAAAGAAACTGTGGCAGCTGTCAAAGCGGCTGATCCGTCGGCAACAGTATTGGTTGGCGGCGGCCCGGTCGATGAAAACGTTGCCAAATATTGCGGCGCCGACGGTTATTGTAAAAATGCCTATGATGCCGTTGAGTTATCGAAAAAGGCTGCAGGAATAAACTAATATAAAAACACATGGGCAAAACAGTTTCATGATTTTCGTGAAGCTGTTTTTGCCCCTGTTATTATAATTTCATCTATTATATAATTGAATTATATTAATACTGAAATTTTTTATGATAACAATTAAGTAAGCCGGTATATAACGCTTTGACCGCGGACAGGGAAAAGGTGGAGTGCGGATGAGTGAGACGATTGGGATTCATAGGCTAATGATCGAAGGCCGGGAACAATATATTGAGTGTTCGGGGAATCAGACTCTGTTGCAAGCCCTCATCCATGGCGGCATTTTTTTGGAGGCAAACTGCGGCGGCAGAGGAACTTGCGGTAAATGCAAGGTACAAGTTCTTGAGGGGCAGGTTGCGGGTGCCGGCAGGGCTGAAGCTAAACCAAAACCAGGGACTAATGATACGTATTTGGCATGTCAGGTCTATCCCCAAGGGGATGTTGTGCTTCGGTTACCGCAATCAAAAGTAAGCGCCAAAGGATCCATTACTGAAATCTTACCTGATGATGGTCCATCAATTTTAAGAAAGATTGTTCTTACCCCTGAGTATCCTACTGTAAACACTCATTATTCTATGCAGGAAATGGTTAAGCGAGTTTGTCCTAACAGTAACGTTTTAAAAGAAAAAGGAGTATTGCGCCAGCTTGCCGCTGCGGTAGATGCAAGCCCGGATTGTTTAACGGCTACCCTGTTTGATGATGAGATTATTGCAGTGGAAGCCGGCAACACGGTAAACGCGTTATTTGGCGCGGCATTTGATATTGGCACTACTACAGTAGTGGGGATGCTGGTAGACATTAATGAACGAAAGATAGTTGCCGTATGTTCGGAAACTAATCCGCAGGCCGCTTATGGCGCAGATGTCATTTCCCGCATTCAGGCCGCCGTTGATATGCCCGGCGGACTGGAAGCCCAGTCTCAGGTAATCCGGCAATGTCTCAACCGGATTATCAATGAATTGTGCAATGTTTCCGGAGTGTCCCCGGACCACATCTATGCTGCAACCATAGCGGGCAATTCCACCATGTCTCATTTACTTCTGGGAATTTCACCGGCTGCCTTAGTACGTAAGCCTTATGCGCCGGTATTTAAAGATGTTGCCCCCTTTTGTCCGGAAGACATTGGGCTCGGTATTAATAAATGCGGCAAGATAATCATTTTACCCAATATAGCCAGTTTTATCGGTTCGGATACAACCGCTGCCGTGTTGGCCATTGATCAGAACCTTTTGTCAACTCCCATGATTTTGGTTGATTTAGGAACAAACGGGGAAATGGTTTTAAGTGACGGCAATAAACTTTATGCATGCTCGACAGCGGCTGGTCCCGCCTTTGAAGGCTCGCACATCCGGGATGGCATGCGCGCTACGGCCGGTGCTATTTCGCATGTGACCATCACAGACGATGTCCGGATTGAAGTTATTGGTAATGTCAAGCCTGCCGGCATATGTGGTTCCGGGATGGTTATGGCGGTTGCCGAACTGGTGAAAGCCGGAATTATTGGCCCAACCGGACGCTTCAATAAAGCAAGCGCACTACCGCCAAATCTGGGACAACGGCTAAAACAAGCGGGCAATCAGTGGGAGTTTGTCCTGGCTGAAGGCAAAGACAGCGCCACCGGCGCAGACATTTCTGTTACCCAGGCTGACATACGGCAAATACAACTGGTCAAATCCTCTATCTGTACAGGTATTCAATTTTTACTTGAGCAGACGCGGTCAGTCTCTCAATTTGATGTTTGTCTTGCGGGCGCGTTTGGCAATTATATTGATATTGACAGTGCATTGACGATTGGTATGTTTCCGGACTTTAGCAGAGAGAATATCCGTTCGGTAGGTAATGCCGCAGGTGCGGGAGCCGTTCATGCGTTGTTATCCGCAGAAAAGTTACGGCGGTGCAGCCGCATCGCCAATGATGTTGAGTATTTGGAATTAGCTGCCCAACCCAGTTTTCAAAACAAGTTTTTAGGAAATTTATCATTCCCCGGGGTGATCAGATGAAAAACCGGCAAAGTATGATACCTGTGTATTATCGCTTGGCTGAAGATATTAAGCAGCAAATTGAATCAGGTGAACTAAAGCATGGTGATTTGATTCCTACCGAGGGACAGTTATGTGAGATGTATGGAATAAGCCGTATGACTGTTAGGCAGGGACTCAGCCTGTTAGCCGAAGCAGGGCTAATTGAAACAATTAAAGGCAAAGGGAGTTTTGTCACCTGCCCTAAATTAAACCAATTGGTAATTGATTTGAAAACCAGCCAGGCTACCGGTGGCGAGCCATTGCGGTATCAGCTTCTAGGGGTAAAACTGATTCGGGGTGACCATGATTTTGCCAGGGAATTAGGGTGTGCCGAGTCCAAGGTAATTACCGTGAAGCGACTTATTTACAAAGGCGACCAGCCAGTTGCCATTGAAGATAAGTATCTGCCTTATCTGAAAGGAAAGCCGCTATTGGAAAATCAAATGGATTATGCTGATTTTCCCGAATTCGTAGCCAAACATCAAGAAAGCGTACCTGTCCGCAATGATATGGTAATTTCGGTAGATACTTTGTCTGAAGAACAGTACAAATTATTAGAGGCCGAACAGGGTATGCCGGCTCTCGTAATAAAACAAGTTATTTACTCTAGGGATGACAAACCGCTGGGGATTTCGATAATGGTTTGTCATAAAGACCGGTTTCAACTAACGGCAACCTCTTATCCACTTTCAGGAAGGTTGTGAGATTGTGCTGAAACTTCAAAAGATGCTTGTTGGTGCAATGGCCAGGCTTGATGAAGCCATGGTAATTAATTTAGTTAAACAAGGTCTGAAAATGGGGATTAACCCGTATGTACTGCTTGAGGAAATAAGAACCGGTACGAAAAAAGTCGGGGAACTGTACAATAAGGGAGAGTATTTTTTATCAGACCTTATTGTAGCTTCAGAGATATTTAAGGATGTCGTCGCCATAGTTATGCAAGACGGGGTCGCTAAAGTCAGTTATCCGTTTCCCCCGATTATTTTCGGTACGGTAGAAGAAGATATACACGATATTGGCAAAAGTATTACCATTGGCATTCTAAGTTACAGCGGTTTTGAAGTCTGCGATTTGGGAGTGGACGTGCCCGCAACTGCGTTTGTGGATGCTGTGAAACAATTTGATAGCAGAATTATTTGTCTGACAGGACTTATCACCCAATCGTACGATTCTATGAAAAAAACCGTCCAATTACTGGAGGAAGCGGGGCTGCGTCAACAGACGATTGTAATTATCGGGGGCTTGGTCAATGAGACTGTACGTAAGTATACCGGAGCCGACTATTGGTCTACTGATTGCGCCCAGGTTGTAGAGTTGTGCAGACATATTTTATTTAGTACCAACGAAGTGAAAGCAGAGACTGTCTAGGAAAGTGGTGGCTGGATTGCGTACGGTAATTTTGGCGTGTCAAACACTCCAGGATGAACTAAGGCTGGCAATTAAAGAGACGGGTATAGATTATCCCGTCTACTATATTGAATCAGGATTGCATAATGATCCGGAATCTCTGCGCAAGAGGATTCAGGAAGAACTCGACCGGATTGAGAATGTGGATGTGGTCTTACTGGTCTTTGGGTATTGCGGGAATAGTATGCTCGGTGTTAAATCAAGACAGGCAAAACTGGTTATTCCCAAAATAGATGATTGCATTCCGTTATTGTTAGGCTCCGCTGAAGCGAGAAAAAAGATCTCCAAGGAAATGGGAACATATTTCTTAACCAAGGGATGGCTGGATTACGAGAATAACTTGCTGCGTGAATATGAGCGTTGCATTGCGCGTTACGGGCAACAACGGGCTTTAAAGGTTATGAAAATCATGCTGGGAAATTATAAGCGGTTTATGGTTATCGATACCGGTGCCTATCCGGTAGACACTGTGCTGCCGAGGACACAAGATTTTGCGGAGAAACTTAACCTGCGCCACGAGGTCGCCACCGGTTCGCTGCGCTTGTTACACAAGCTGCTGCAGGGGCCATGGGATGATGAATTCTTCGTTCTTGAACCTGGTCAAGAGATTACTATGAACGACATCTGTGACGGTGACAACGACCTGTCCGGATCAGACCAGCTGCTGGTCGGATTGGACAGGTAACAAGAGAGGGATATTATGCGCATTTTACTTTTCGGCGGATTTTTAGGTTCGGGTAAAACAACAACTATTTTGCAGGTAGCAAAGTATATAACAGAAACCCGGAAAGAAACAGTGGCTATTATCGAAAATGAAATTGGTGAAGCAGGTATTGACGATCAGCTTATGGCAGATAGTGGTTTACAAGTTAAACCGCTGTTTGGCGGCTGTGTATGCTGCCAAATTACCAGTGACCTGATAAGTGCCGTTGGCGAAATCCATAAAACGATAAACCCGGACTGGCTGGTAATTGAGATGACCGGTCTGGCCATTCCCGGTAATATCGCCAAGCTTATTAATGAGTATTGTGCTTATTACACTGGCTTTAAGACGATAACAGTTGTCGATATTGGACGTTGGCTGGAACTGAAGGAGGTCTTGGGGCCATTAGTAACATCGCAGGTAGAGAAGACTGACCTTGTTATTGTGAATAAGGTGGACTTGGCTGGTTCGGACCAAAATGAGGTTATTGACGATATTCGGACGATAACCGGTGCGGCGATTATGTTGGCTAGTGCAGCTGATAAACTGCCTCAGACAGTGCTGGAGGAGGTTATTCGGTGAACGATGCAACAATTTTCAGCAAGTATTATCAAGTTGTCTTTAATGAGCCGGCGACCAAAACGGAAATTGAGGCCATCTTAAAAAAAATTCTGGATTTAATAGGCCGGCCGCTGTCTCGTAATGGAATTATTTTAGGCCATATTAAATTATTAGCCAAGTTAAATAGTGAGGAAGAATTTCTGTTTTTGTCGCTTACCAGGCTGGACAGAATTGATGTGAAAGCATCAGCCCAGTGGAGTTGCGCAGATACCCGGGGAATTGACAGTATTAGATTAAATGTCAATGTCCTGGTGTTTGGACATAGTATGAGCGATATAGTAGAAGTGGTGAACAAGGCGTCGCAAGAATTCTTAAGTGGAGGTCTTGAAATAAAACCAGTCGTTAACCGTCCCAAGGTCAGGAAAAATTTAAAAACAATGAAGGCTTTGAAATTGAAGCACTCTACTGCCGAAAAGTGATGGAAAAATTTTCTTAAGAAGTATTTTTGGGTAAAAGAAGAACTACTTTCAGTAAGGAATAGTGGTTCTTTTTTACTTTATCCCCTGTGGTTATGCGGCCCTATTGTAAGCGTCAAAGCAAAACCACCTATCAATAAAAAACCACCTGATGTACGATATGATAAAACATCAGATGGCTGTTGGAACCGTTATGCTTTTTTATTAGGCATTTTACAGCTTACAGGAATTTCTTCAGCCCACGGAAGTAGTTTTTCAATACAGAGCGTATCCTGCAGTTGGATTTGCCTAAAGGCATATTCCAGATAAGCTTGTGGATTTAATCCGTTTTCTATGGCCGTTTGGATTATGCTGTAAACAGCGGCGGACGATTTTGCGCCACCAGGCGTATTGCAAAACAGCCAGTTTTTTCGTCCAATCACAAAAGGCTTGATAGATCGCTCCGCACGATTATTCGATATTTCGATGCGGCCATCGGCCAAATAGGCTGTCAGATACTTTTTTTGATTTTGGGCATAGGTAAGCGCCTTGCCCAGTAGACTTTGCGGCAAGGTATCAGCCCAACAAGCTTCTATCCATTTATAAAACTCTTCGATAATTGGTTTAGCTTCTTTTTGCCTTAGTTCATGCCGTTCTTCCGGCGTCATGTGCTCGGCCTTTTTTTCAACGTCGAAAAGCTTATTGCAATAGGCAAGACCTATCGCTTCTTTACTATCCGGCTGTTTAGCCGCAGGGCCGACCAAGGCTTCATTGAATTTTCTCCGAACATGTGCCCAACAGCCGCACAAGGTTACACCGGCTTCTTCTACCTTGTGATAGCCATGCCAACCATCGGTCTGAAGATAGCCGGAAAACCCTGCAAGGTACGCCTTGGCAAATTGCCCGCTGCGCCCTTCCTGGTAGTCATAGAGCACAACCGGATGATCCGTATCCCCGGACGTTCGATATAACCACATATAGGAATCTGTCTGTGCCGGTCTGCCGGGTTCACACAACACTTCCAGAGTAGTTTCATCGGCGTGCAACAGATCCCTTGAAAGCAACTCTTTTTTTAGGGCTGCTAACAAAGGCTCCAAAAGTGCGACACCTTTAATAACCCAGTTGGACAGGTTTTGGCGGGAAAGCGTTACGCCAAGCCGCTTAAATTCCTGCTCCTGCCGATACAGCGGCATAGCATTGACGAATTTTTGGCTCATGATATAGGCCATAAGCTCGGCGGATACCATGCTCTTAGGCAGCAACGCTTTCGGCGCGTTAGCCGTGATGATCGGCGTCTCTATATTGTTTTTCTCGCAATTTCGGCAACCGTATACATAGTTTACGTGCTCGATAACCTTGACCTTTGCCGGAACAATCGTCAATTCCTTACGTACTTCCTTGCTCATAACATGCAGCTCTTCACCGCAAGCAGGGCAGGTCTGTTCACCTTCTGGCAGAGTATATTCAATCACTTCTACCGGCAAGTCCTTTATGTTTTCTCCGCGTTTACCCTTTTTGCGCTGATAACTGATGGTTTCCACGTCCGGCTCCACAGCAATCGGTTGGCGCTCAGCTTCCGCCTCATTGAAGAGGTTTAACTGTTCCTGGTCATCGCGTTTACTTTTTTCCGAAGAAGCGCCAAACTTTTTTTGGCGAAGCAGCTTCAACTGCTCCATATACCACTTGTTGAGCGCTTCCAATTCCTGAACGCGTTTCTTTAATTCCGCATTTTCTTCTTCAAGCTGTGCCTGTGTTTGCAAGAAAAAATCCTCATTTCCGATACCATTTTCTTATCTTCTATTATACCGGAAAATGAGGCAAAAAGCCAGTAAAATCAATACTTTAGCGGCTTTTTAAAACTTGCGTGCGACGCAGTTTTTGTTCGATGCCCGGGCTTTGAATCAGGTTCCACAGTTCTTCTGTGGTAAGCGCCATGGTGGCGTCGTCAAGTGTCGGCCATTTGAAACGGCCTCGTTCCAAGCGCTTTAAATGCAGCCAAAAGCCGTTGTCTTCCCAAGTTAAAATCTTTATTCGATTGCGTTGTTTGTTGCAAAAGACGAACAGTGCTTTTTGAAACGGATCCAACTTAAAACTATGCTGCACCAATGCGCTTAAGCCATTAATGGATTTACGCATATCGGTGTCCCCGCAGGCTAAAAAGACTGGTGTATGTTCCGATAGTTTCAGCATACTTCCACCAGTACGCCAAGCACCGTTGCCAAGAGTTTTTTATCTGTTTTAGTATCTACGGCAATTTTGCATTTGCCGATTTGTATTTCGAGGCTGGCTGATCGTTCTGGCGCAGCCTGGATGACAGGAATCCAGTTTTGTACCGGTTGCGGCTGGTCCTGCTTTTTTCGTGCTGCAGCCATCTCTGCAATGTGCTCAGGCCAATAGCATTTTCCTGGCACCATTCTTTTTTGCTTAGGCCACTGGCTTTATATGCTGCTATCAGCGCTGCTTTTTCGACAGCACAGTAGGCCTTACGCTTGCTTGTTATTGTATTTTCCATACAGCTTATCCCTCCTGAGATCATTATCCCAGGATTGAAGCATATACGCTATGTGGGGATACTTTTACGCTTACGCCCTATTTAGGGAAATTGGCAGATGAACATGGCCGGAAAAAATAATGCTTTTTGGTGCCGGTTTTTTTGGCACTGCCTGGGTTACGCGTCCATGTTCGCTATTGGCGGGCTTATTGTTGTTTTGGGAATTCTTTTGTTTGTTATAGGAACAAAGATATGAATACTTCCAGGCGCCCGCAGGATAGGTCGATAGGTATTCTGTAGTCGTTATGTTGAGTAAAATTAGTATTTGGCTCAATTGTCTGTGGCTGCAAATCAAGTTCGCAGCCTTTATCAGAGAGATTGATGAGAAAAATACCATTATGCAAATTCAGAAATTCAGCTACACTGTCTTTGGCAAATTCATCAACCTGGGTTAAATCTTCCTGGCTAAAACGGCTGGCAACGCCAACCAATGTAGCATCACTCAAAACTAAGCCGCTACAAAGAGTGATATCACCAATGGCTTGCTGGGTAATAAGCCAGCCTTCCGTTTTTTTGGTAATCGGTAAAGGCCAAGAGAGTACCGGACGTTCATTGAGAAACCGGACAATATTTTTTAACAAGAGAGTTACATAATCATAGTACAAACTACCTGATTCACCTTCAGGGAATTTGAGAAATAAGCGGACAATTTGATCAATATCCGCCCGTTGCAACGCCTGGAATTGCTCTTCAGATAAGCGGGTTTCCTGTTTGAACTTTTCAAGAGCCGCTTCCAGTTGATTCAGGGTAAGATAACCTTTATCAATAATGGCCTGGCTTAAGCTTAGATGGCGACTGGCCTGCTGACCCAGAAGGCTGTCAAGCTCCGGTTGAGTAAGAAAACCTTTATCTATCGCGATTTCTCCGAAGCGGCGGTCCATTGTCCGCTGGAGTTCATGGACTTCTTCGACTTGAGCGGCTGTCATGAGTCCGGCGTTAATAGCCAACACGCCCAATTTTACCCGGACAGACTGTTCGTAGGCCAATAAATCACAAAGCTGACTGGCGGTGATAATTCCTTTATTAAAAAGATACTGACCGAAATATTGAGTAAACATTGCTTGCTCCTTTATTATTCAGAATAGCCAACGGCTTTGGCAATCTGTTCTTTATTGTACGGTTTTTGGATGAAATCGGCTGCGCCGTTTTTCAGCGCTTCCAGTAGCTTAGCTGATGTGCCTGTTGATGACAACATGACTACCTTGGCGCCCTGGTCAATTTCTTTAATACGTTTAAGTGCTTCCAAGCCGTCTAATTCAGGCATAACAATATCCATAAAAACTGTGTCAGGCTTATGGGTTTTAAACAATTCCACACATTCGGTGCCGTTTTTGGCTTCATAAACCTGGCAGCGCATTGCCTCAAGCATGTCGCGGAGTTTTTTGCGAACAAGCATAGAATCGTCACAAATTAATATTTTGGGAGTACAAGCATCCACCGTGAAAAGCTCCTTCCATCATAATTTATTTGTTATATTCTTGGCATTTTTAGCAAATCCTTTCAGATTATTCTAATTTAACAAATTTTTTACATATGATCTAATACTATGCATTATGGGAAAATGGCTTAATTTAATTATAAAATGCAGGTTTTTGTGGGCAAAATAGAGAAATATGGTAATATAACTTTTGATAAGCTTAGTTGTGAAAGGGGTTATTTTAATGGCCAAAGACTGTTCTTTTGATATTGTGTCAGAAGTGGACATGCAGGAAATGGATAATGCCGTAAATCAAACTACCAAAGAAATAGGGCAGCGCTATGATTTCAAAGGCAGCAAAGCGGAAATGGTTTTGGACAAGGATTCTTTAAAACTATCAGCGGAAGATGATTATAAACTTGGCGCCATGCTTGATATTCTGAGAACAAAAATGGTCAAGCGAAATGTTTCCTTAAAGTGTTTGGACGTTGGCAAAATTGAGCCTGCTGCCGGGGGAACTGTAAAACAAACCATTGCTATTAAAAAAGGTATCAGCAAGGAAAAAGGCAAAGAAGTAGTAAGTTATATCAAAGAATTAAAGCTTAAAGTCCAGGCGCAAATTATGGATGACCAAGTGCGGGTGTCAGGCGCCAAAAAGGACGATTTGCAGACAGTAATTCAAAAACTCAAGGACAAAGATTTTGGCATAGACTTGCAATTCATTAATTTCCGTTCGTAAAAAATGAGAGCCGCTAACTTTAACAGGTTAGTGGCTTTTCGTTTTCTATGCTACCGCAGGATTATCATCCAAAATGTTGAAAGCTTTAGTCAGGCGGGTCCGGTCAAAAGCTGCTTTTACGATGCCATGTAGGCCGTGGATAATAATATCGCCGCCATTTTGTAGCGTTCGTTTCTGAATATTAACCAGCATGCCCAACCCGGTTGAATTAATATCGGTTACATTAGAAAAGTCAACTTTAAAATTGTAATAACCGTTCTCTATGTACTTCAACATGGTTTCTCTGACTTGAGCAGCAATTTTTCCTTGAAGGTTACCGGCCAAGTTTACGATAACTTGGCTATCGACGACAATAAATTCCTGATTGTTCACTTCTTATTCCTCCTAAACTTAACAATTTTACTTTATTTGCCTTTACTTTATTTGCCGGTGTGGAAATATTCAATGGCAACTTTCAAGTCTGTAGCCATTTTATTGGTTTCCGCAGAATTAACGGCAAGCGAATCCATGACTGTTGAAGTTTGTTTGGTAGCGCTGGAAACTTCTTTGGCCCGCTGGGCTGTATTTTCGATTACTGTGGCAAGAGAGTCAATTAAGTCAATAATCCGGTCCGATTGGGTAACTTCCTCATCGGTAATTGACAATACAGACTCAATATCAGTTACCGTGCTGTTTATTGCTGAAAAAATATTCTCCAGCGCCTGGTGGGCCTGATTAGCGCTTGCCACACCTTCCTCAACTTCAACCCTGCTGCTGCGCATGGCCTGGACAGCGGCGGCGGTGCTTGCGGTTACTTTTTGAATGAGGGCTGACACTTCTGTCGCCCCTTGGGTAGATTGCTCAGCCAGCTTTTTTACTTCTTTGGCAACTACGGCGAAGCCGCGTCCGGCTTCACCGGCCCGGGCCGCTTCGATAGCAGCATTGAGGGACAAGAGGTTTGTTTGTGAAGCGATGTTGGTAATGGTTCCGGTTATGGCACCAATCTGAGCAATATAGCTGTTAAGCGTGGCAATGATTTCCTCAGTTTCAACTGTTTTTTCCCTGATATTACTCATACAGGCAACAGTGTTGGCTACTGTCTGGCGTCCGTCAACTGCAGTATTAAGGGTTGATTTTGAGTTAGTGGCTGCCGACATGGCTTCCTGTTTGGCAATATCAATCAGTGACGACAGCTCTAACAGCGACTTGGAAACTTCAACAACCGACCCGGTGCCGATTTCAGCGTCACCGGCAAGTTCGCAACTGCTGCCTGCGACGTCGGCAGCAGTTGCCGATACCTGTTCAACCGAGACAGCTGTTTCTTGTGAGGCGGCTACTACCTGCTCAGCTGACGCCGATACTGTTTGCACCAGGGAACGCAAGTTTACCACCATGGAGTTTATGGCTGTGCCTAATCGGCCGAGTTCATCCCGGGAAGTGACGTCAATCTTGGCTATGGCCAGATTTCCTGCGGCAACTTCCTCGACACACGTAACCATATTGCTGATTTCCCACAGGGTTAGCTTTAAGATAAACAGCGCCAGGCCAACGGCAATACTTAATCCGGTCACAATCAGGGTGGTAAATACCATGATCAACGTATTGTAGCGGTTATCGGCATTTTGATATTCGCTTTTGGCCAGTTCAAGTTGCAGGTCAAGAAGTTCGGAAAGTTTACCGGATATCGGCTCAATACTTGAATAGAGTTCTTCAATCATAAAAGCGGCTAATGCTTTTTTATCCTCTTTTGTCATTATGTCAACTGCTTTGGCAATCGCACCGTCAGCCATACCAAACAGTCCGTCAATCTGAGCGACCATATGTTCTTCTTCAGGCGTTAATTGTAAGGTTTTGTATGTTGCCCACTGATTTTTGATGGTTTTCAGGCCTTCATTAAGCCTGTCGCGGCCCAACGCCCACGCCAAAGTTCCGTTGTTTACTTTATGGGTGGTATCAATGATATTTACCGTAAATGAATCAGACATTATCTTAAGTTCGCGTAATGAAACAATGCGGTGGGCATACATATCTTTAAGCGCATCATTTGAAGTTCTTATACTTTGCAAACCGACGATGCCGACGATAATAGACACGAGCGACAGGATTGCCACAACAAACAGCAGTTTAGCTTTGAGGTTAAGCTGGTAAAACAAGTGCCCAAATTTGTTGAGATTCATGTTTATGCTGTACTCCTTCTTTGAGATGGATTTTATATATAGGAATTTTCCCTATTGTATTTAAAATGTTAGTCTTTGGTAATCAATTATCCTCCATCGGTATATTAAGATAGCGTTAATTCTATGTTAAGTATATTTAACGGCATGGCCAAGATTGAAGTAGACATTATTAATGTTATAACTATATAATTGAGTTATGAAAAGTTGCTAATTTTTGAACAATGAGTGTGAAAAAGATAAATTGAACAATTAGGGCAAAGAATACAGCAGAAAACGGACAAGGAGAAAATATTATGGCCAAAAAGAACGGTAATTTCAAGTGGCTACTGGCGCTGGGGATTATTCTGGCAGCCGTTATCTATTATCAACAGGAAAAACCCCTTGAAAAGCCGCCCGTGCCACCCGCCCCCGGCTATACTCAGGAGAAGACAGGGGCCGGCGTAGTGCTTGATTTTACGGAAACATCTACCAAGATTCACACCGCCGTAGATAACGGTCTGGCAAATGTCCGATTAGCGCCGAAAGAAACAAAAGAAACCCGCCGGGAAGTTCCCCGGCAGGGAGTGGAAGGGCTTATTCGCTGGCATACCCGCAGCATGTTGCTGGTTATGCCGGAAACGATGACTTCCGAAACTCTGGAACAGTCGCTGACACCGCTTATTGGCAAAGCAGGCGGTAAAATACTCGGCACTGAACCTGATAATTATAACGGATCGCAGGTAGTACGCGTTGATATCGGGATTACCGATACTTTGGCCGGTGAACCGCTAACATTAGTGACTGACCGGCTGTTTATTGCTAAAAAACAAGGTGTGTTGCCTGCAACCTCCAAAACTTATGGTCATCAGGCCGATATGGCGATAATCATTGACGATTTTGGCTATAACCGGGAACCTATTGCCGGATATGTTAATATGGGCCGGCCAATAACCTTCTCTGTATTGCCGTACCGTCAGTACAGCAATGAAGCTGCATCCCAGGCCTTAAGCGCCGGCCACCTGGTTATGCTGCACTTGCCGTTAGAACCGTTGTCAGCTGCTGAAGAAATGGAGCCGACAGTAATTACCGTTGGTATGAGTGATGAAGAAATAAAGCAGACTGTGGCTAAGGCCATTGCCGCCGTACCGGGGGTTAAAGGCGTTAACAACCATCAGGGTTCTAAGGCAACGGCTGACCGCCGGGTGATGAAAGATGTGCTCAGTGTTATTAAGTCTCATAATTTATTTTTCATTGACAGCCGTACCAGCGGCCGCTCGGTAGCTGCTGAGATGTCACGGCAAATGGGACTGAGGACCGGTGAAAATGAACTGTTTTTGGACAACAGCTCTGATGTTGAACTTATAAAAAAACAACTGCGAAAAGCAGTTGATACGGCTATCAAAAATGGCAGTGTAACAGTTATCGGCCATTCCCGGCCTAATACAGTGATTGCCATACGTGAGATGATTCCCGAGATTGAGGCGGCCGGTGTAAGGCTGGTATATGCCGATCAATTGCTCAGATAGGTGAATAGCGAGCGAGAAGTTTGGATTCCAATTAAGTAATTTGCAATAGGGATAAGACGATTTCCAGTGTAATGAGGATGATTACGGCCAACTCCATAAGCTCGGATCTGCTGGTGACTACCTCCTCGGTAAGTAAATTATAGCTACGCTGAATGACTTCCACCCGTTGGTCGATGCTGGCTGTCCAGTCGTGGATGCGCAAGATGCGCAGGTATGTTGTGTACACTCTGGCATAAAAAACATCCTCTGTTACGCGAAGCGAGTTTTCAATTTCACTGGTTATGGAAGTTATATCAGCCATTAATTCAAGGAGTTGCCGCCTGATACGGCGATACTCGCCCAGTCGGCGGTAGATGGCCCTCTGTTCAGCTTCAGCAATGGCGTCATACATTTTATCAATTTCTTGGTTTAACAGGTGATCATAGTAACGTAATATAAGAAACTGGGAGTTGGCAAACTCCAACAAGTCGGGAATATCCGGACTGCCGGTAGGTTCGTAGACAATGGCTTTGTCCCAGCCCAGGATGGTAAAATCGCTGGCGTACGAAAAGCGGTTGGCCAATGTTTCCCGCCTTGTCTCGGGACTTACCGGCTCTTTTTCGCCAAGTAGCAGCGGTACGGCGTCCCAGCCCTGCCGCCATTCCCGAAAGTAGTAAATCACCAGGTCCTCTTCAACTACCGGGGCGCGTTCACCGTTGACAGCCGGACGGATGGCTGCCAGCACGGCCTCAAGCGTACTGAGAAATATGCTTTCCGGGATATGGTCGATGGCCGATGCCAGGTCAATTAAATCCTGATAGGCAAACTCAGGTGGCAGATTAATGCGAATGATAATACTGATTACACCCAGTTCGTAAATTCTTGCCCGAAGCTCAGCGGGAAAAATTTTGGCGCCGACAGGAATTTGTTGTGGTGTGAGCAGCACTGTTACCGGCGGGTCTTTAAAAACTATGGCCTTGGGAGATACGCGGGTCAACCGGAGCCTGGACACATGGCTGCCGGTGGCCAGTAATGTCTCGGCTTTAGCCAGTTCGATTGAATTGGCGGTATCGAACAGGCGGTATATCAGAATTGATGTTTGCATCATGCAGCTCCTTACGCAAAAGTAACATGAATAGTATGAGCAAAAAACCCCCGGGCTAACAGCTTGGGGGTTTTTTGTCCGGCCGCCAAAAAGCATCATGTTTGGCTTTAAGTTCATCTCGGGGCAGTTCGCCCGGCCATAGCTCGATTGGTTTGCCGCCACGCATTGCCGCTGCCAGGTGGGAATAGAAATCCGGGTCAACTTGTTCAAGGGCGGCAATCCGGTCTTTAATTTCCTGGCGTTTGGTTTTGCCATTCATGGGGCAGGGGCTGGCCAGCGGCGTTAAGCCATGCAGGGCAACCGTTTCCCGGATTTCCCTTTCTCTGAAATAAACAAGTGGGCGAATAACAGTAAGGTTTGTACGGCTCAAATAGGTTACCGGGGTAAAAGTTTTCAAGTGGCCGGCATACAACAAGCCCATATAGAAGGTTTCCACTGCATCATCATGATGGTGGGCCAGAGCCACTTTATTATAACCATGCTGTTTGGCAAAGCCGTTTACCGCACCGCGGCGGAAAAACGCGCAGGTAAAGCAGGGGTCTTTACCGTGATTATTATCAATAATTCCGGCAATGTTTGCTTTTTCGGTAGCAAAAGGAATGCCAAGCCTTGTGCAAAACTCAACCAGCGGCGCCGGGTCAAAGTCATCGGTAAACATGGGGTCAAGGGTAAAAGCGCCGAGTTCAAACTTTAACGGCGCGATATCTTTGAGGACAGCCAGTGCGTAAGTCAAGAACAGGCTGTCTTTGCCTCCGGACAGACCGACAAGCACTTTGTCGCCGTCTTTGAGCATATCAAATTCGATAATCGCCCTGACAACCCGGCTGAAGTACGGCTGGGGCAGGTGTTTGTTCATGATCTATTTAGAAGCCTCACTTTCAAGAATTTTGCCTTCGGCCAACCAGTCCCAATATTTTTTGGGAATGGCGTGCTGGGCAAGTTTAATATTTTTGCGGGTGGCAATATATTGCGACTGGTAGTAAGTTTCCCAGGCGGCGGCAAATTCCTGATTTTCCACATACGGCAGGTAGATGTTAGCCGGCGTATGCATAATTTTACCGTTAGTTAACATCAGGGCCGTATCGTTCTCCAGAATAAACACCAGGCGGGTATTGGGGTAGCGGGGGGCAAATTGCCTTAAAATAAGATCGGCTGTTTGATGGAATAGCTTAGGTTTGGCTGCCAGGGTGTTGTCAGGAGCCGGATGAAAGCGGATAAAGCCGAGCATTTTATGCACTTCATGCGATACAATTTTCGCCCGGGAAAGAAAGATCCGGCTAATGCCGCCGATACCGCAAAGACAGTAGGAGTGTCCATAGCGGATTGCTTGCTCGACAGCCGCAAAGATAACCGCCGCTTTATCCAAAGCTTGATACCGGAGATTGGCGGCCACCAGCCGCGCCAGCGTATGACCGGGGCTGGCCAAAAGCCAGGACGTATCAAGACCACAAGTAGCAGAGAGTTGCTTGATTAGGGCTGCCAGTGAAGCTGTATCGGCATCATGAGCAGCCGTAATCCCAAACAGTCCGAGACTGTCTTGTTCTCCTTGGAAACAGGGCAAGTCGTTATAAATTTCTGCCAGGAGAGCAGCTTTAATGATCGGCCATGGCGCCGGTGAGCAGATAATCACGGGAGTCCCCCCATAAGCTGAGTTGGGTATAACTTTGACGGTCGGGTTTATTAAGCTTACTGCGGTCGCCAAAAAACCGGCCGTCAATAGTGATAAATGACAGCGCCCGTTTGACTACTACCCCGGCGTTTTTTAGTTCGGCGGGCTGGGTCAGGCGGTGTTCGCGGCGCACCCGGACAATTTTCGCAGCCGAACGCGGGCCAAGTCCGGGAATTTTCAGCAAATCATTAAGGGAAGCTTTGTTTATTTCCAGCGGGAACAGTTCCGGATGAGCGAGCGCAAAAGCGAGCTTGGGGTCAAGTTCCTGGTCAAGATTGCCGTTATTGTCAAAGACAAGGTCGTTATACGTAAACCCGTACAGGCGCAGCAGAAAATCAGATTGGTACAGGCGGTTTTCCCTGATGAGGGGCGTAGCTCTGGCCACTGCCAGCGGTGTACCGGCTACCGGCTGAAAAGCGCTGAAATAGGCCCTTCTTAGATTATAGCGGTTATATAAAGTAGTTACTGACTGCAAAATATCGCGGTCAGTTTCCTGTGCCGCCCCGACAATATACTGAGTGGAATGGGATACGCCCGGTTGTTCTGTTAAGTGGTTATTGATTTTCGCCATGCCGTCAAGTATCTCGCCCGTAAAACTCTTAGTGCGGCTAAGTTTGGCCAAATGGTTGGCAGTCGGAGCCTCCATATTTAAGGATACCCTGTTGGCAAACCTGATGGCGGCGGCAACATCGGCATCGGCTGCGCCTGGTAAGATTTTGAGATGGATATAACCGCCAAATTTATAGCGGTTGCGCAGGATTTCGGCGACTTTGAGCATTTCACTCATGGTGTGGCCGGTGGAATGAGTAACGCCTGAACTTAAAAATAAGCCTTCGACATAGTTGCGGCGATAAAAATCCATAAACAGTCCGGCCAATTCGTCAGCGGCAAACTTGGCGCGGGCGACATCGCGGCCTGCGCGGTTGGGGCAGTAAGCGCAGTCTTTTTCACAATAGTTGGTCAAGAGCACCTTAAACAGTGAAATGCAACGCCCGTCAGGCGTAAAAGAGTGGCAAACGCCGCTCGGCGACGCTGCGCCAATATTCCAGACTCCCGGTTTTTGTACCTTGGCTGCTGTTGAGGCGCAGACATCATATTTGGCTCCTTCGCCCAATATCTTTAGTTTATCTAACGTTCCCAAAGCCTTCACCGTGTTCACCACCATGAATGTATTGTAGCGTACTGAGTGGATACCCTCAATAAGTTTACTTTAAGGTTACTATAGTAAAATTATACAGCAAGAACAAACGTTTTGCAAACGTTTGTTCTTGCTGTATAATATGCAAAACTCCGCCTGAAGCTAAGTCTCTTTTGATTCAATCGCTTGTGATTGGGTTTTAGTGCTGGCAGTGGCAATAAGAAAGCGCCAGAAAAGTTCAAGGCAGGCCGGACGCATGGGTTCACGGCCTACGGCATAAAACCGGCGCTCAATTGCCAGTCCGGGTAACGGCAATGTTATTAACCGGCCAGACGTGAGTTCGGTCTCAATCGCCCAGGACGAGATAAAGCCAACGCCGATTTTATTCAAAATAGCAGCTTTTACAGCCTGGTTGCTGCCTGCTTCGATGACGACATTGAGCTTGTCCGGATCAATGCCAAGTCTGGTTAAAGCATTTAGGGCGGCACTGGCTGTTCCTGACGATTTTTTCCTTAAAATAAACGGCAGAGTAGGCAGCCAATCTTTTTCCGCAGGGCCATGGGAAGTTAATTGGAAATCCGGGTGGGCGGCAAGCACCAGGTTGTCAGACCACAACGGATAGCTGACAAGGCTGTCTTCAGGCTTGGTGCCGATTACAGCAATGGGAATTTCGCCACTGTTAAACTTGTCCAGGATGGTATGACTGTCACCTGTTATCAACGATATTGTGACACCGGCGTGCCGGCTGAGAAACTCTGCTAAAATTGGCGGTAAAATATAGTCAGCCGGAATGGTGCTGGCGCCGAGAATAATCTGGCCGGCTGATCCCCGGGCCATGGCCTGAATTTCATGGTGGGTACTGTCAATTAAGTTGTTTATTGTCCGGCTGGTATCGTACAGCTTTTCACCATATATTGTTAATGAAACACCCTTTGAGGTCCTGATAAATAACGGGCAGCCAAAAATTTTTTCCAGATTATCAATGTGAAAAGAAACGGTGGGTTGGGTAAGGTCTAATTTTTTGGCGGCAGCTGAAAAGCTGCCTTCTTCAGCGACATGCAAAAACACTGTTAGTGACTGAATGTAGGACATGTTTCACCTCAAGGTTTAGTAATGAATTGAATTAAGGCATCCTTTATGTAATTCGAACATATCAATTAAATTCCTGTCAATCCTGGCAAAAGGAGGAATTTTAATGATTGATATATAATATTTATTAATGCAATAAAATTAATTTATATGAGGTGATAGGGTGAACTGGTTAGTGATTATTGCCACCGGCCTGGTATTTGGTCTGGGGGCAGTATTCTTGGTCAAGTCCGGTAATCCGGGCAACTACGGATTTTGCGCCGCCTGTCAGCTGCGGGATATTGCCGGCGCGTTAGGTATTCACAGCGTGGCCACGCTGCAGTATGTCCGGCCCGAGATTTTAGGATTTATTCTTGGTGCTTTCGGTTTGGCCCGGTTTAATGGCGAATTCCGGCCGCGCGGCGGGTCAAATCCGGTCGTGCGGTTCGTCCTGGGTATGGCCATGATGATTGGCGCCTTGGTGTTTTTGGGGTGCCCGCTAAGGGCTATCCTGCGGGTGGCCGGGGGGGATCTCAACGGTCTTACAGGGTTAGCCGGATTTGTTGCCGGAATTATGGCAGGGGTAATATTTCTAAAACGTGGTTATAATTTGGGACGGGCGCAGGTGTATCGCGGCAGCATGCAGTTTAGTGGTTATTTGGCGGCCGCTGCCGCGCTGCTGCTGCTAATTGCCGTAAGTATGGGGGCCGGCTTCCTGAAGTTTAGCGTTAATGGCCCGGGGGCAATGCATGCTCCGGTATATATCAGCCTGGTTGCCGGCTTGGCCGGCGGTGCGCTTGCCTGGCGTTCACGCATGTGTCTTAGCGGCGGTTTCCGCGACTTTATGCTGGTAGGTGATACTTCGCTCCTGAAAATATATGGTGTTATGTTTGTTGCCGCGCTGGCAGGTAATTTGTATTTTGGTTTTTTCAAATTGGGCTTTGACAATCAGCCGTTGGCGCATACCATGCATGTTTGGAATTTTCTTGGTCTGTTTCTTACCGGGATGGCGGCAACATTGGCCGGCGGCTGTCCGCTCAGGCAGCTCATTATGGCCGGAGAAGGCAGCACAGATGCTTTTATTTGTGTATTAGGCATGCTGGCCGGAGCAGGTGTAGCCCATGGGCTTAACGCTGCAGGATCAGGCGCCGGAGTGGGCATTAACGGACAGATTGCCGTAGTTGTTGGCATTGCTGTCGTTTCAGGTATCGGGTATTTACTTAGGGAAAAACTTACGCCGATAAGCAAAGGAGTTTGATAACTACATGCCGAATATTCTTGATTTAAGAGGGTTAAGCTGTCCCATACCGCTCATTAAGACCAAAGACGCTTTGGCAGGAGCGGACACGGTAACTGTTATGGTTGATGAACCTACGGCCAAGGAAAACATTATTAAATTTGCCAGGTCGCAAAAATTCCGGGCTGAATGTTCCGAGGCCGGTGGCGAATATACTATTAGTATCTCTCGCTAGTTGAACGTATTATTACCATACTAAACCATACTATGTCATGCGCTTGTTGCGAAAGGATTTTAACATGGCCGGTTGTGTAATTACATTTCCATCCGTTTATCATGCTTTCAGGGCCAAAAAGATATTAAAGGAACACGGTATTCCGGCTGAGCTTGTGCCGGTGCCGCGCGAACTGAGCGCCTCCTGTGAAGGCTTGGCCGCCCAGATAGGAGAAGAACATGTTGATCAGGCGGTAGAAGTACTGGGGGCTAAAGGCGTTGCCATGCTGCAAAAAGGCATAAAGCTTGTTGAAGTATATTAACTAAGATAAGGAAAGGCCTGTGTTGATCACAGGCCCTTTTCGTTCGGGGACTGTCAAGGGCAACTGTCCCCCTCGACAACGTCCTCTTGACAGTGATAGTGGCTGTTTATTTTTCTTTAGAAATTCGACAGGAAAAGGGAAAAGTATGGAGAAAATAAATATGTTTAGCCAACTTATCTTACGGAGGAAGTTATGAATAGCAACATATTTGACCGCTTGAATCCGGCCCAGCAGGAAGCAGTGGCCCATCTGAACGGACCGCTCCTCGTAATGGCCGGGGCCGGTTCGGGCAAAACCAGGGTGCTGACCAGCCGGATTGCCAATCTATTGGCGCACGGCGTTTCGCCATATAATATTCTTGCCATCACTTTTACCAATAAAGCGGCGGCGGAAATGAAAGAACGGGTGACCGGCATGGTTGGTCCGGTTGCCAAAGATATCTGGCTTAGCACATTTCACGCCTTTTGTGCTAAGTTTCTGCGTATGGAGATTGATAACCTGGGGGGATACAACCGTAATTTTGTTATTTATGATTCAGGCGATTCCCAGGCGCTCATTAAAAATTGTCTAAAAGAACTGAATTTGGATGAAAAGCAGTTCACGCCAAATGGTGTTCAATCGACCATCTCCAATGCCAAAAACGCTTTGCAGGATGTGCGGCAGTTTACTGCCCAAGCTGATAATTTTTACAATCTTAAAGTTGCTGAAGTATATAAATTGTATCAGAGTAAACTCAAAGCCAATAATGCCCTGGATTTTGACGATCTCTTGATGTTAGCGGTTGAACTGCTGGAATATAATGCCACAGTAAGGGAAAAATACCAGAATAAGTTTCAGTATATCTTAATTGATGAATACCAGGATACCAACCGTGCTCAGTATCTTTTGGCCCGGACGCTGGCGGCCAAGTACCGGAATATTTGTGTGGTAGGCGATATTGACCAGAGCATTTACGCCTGGCGCGGCGCCGACATTAAAAATATCCTCGATTTTGAGGCCGACTACCCGGACGCCAAGGTTATCAAACTTGAACAAAATTACCGTTCTACGCAAAATATCCTGGATGCCGCCAATGCCGTTATCGAAAATAACTGTAACCGCAAGCCCAAGTCGCTGTGGACAGATAATGAGCCGGGGGAAACAATTACCCACTATCTGGCTGACGATGAACGGGACGAAGCGCGTTACATCGCCGACACTATTATTAAACTCAACACAATTTACCGCATACCGTACGGGGATATGGCCGTGCTTTACCGCACCAATGCCCAGTCACGGGTGATCGAGGAAGGGTTGATGAAAGGCGGCATTCCCTATACCATGGTTGGCGGCCTTAAATTTTATGACCGGAAAGAAGTAAAAGATATCCTTGCCTATATGAAGGTAATCTTTAACCCGGCTGACACTGTCAGCCTGCTCCGGATTATCAACGTGCCGCGACGCGGTATTGGCGACACTACCATCGGCCGGTTGGCCGAATATGCTGCCCAAAACAATGTTTCCTTGTTTGACGCCGTGTCCAATCCTGAACTGGTTCCCGGCCTCACCGCCAGGGCCAAAAATCAGCTTGAAACCTTGGCTACACTTATCTTTAACCTGATGGCCTGCCAGCAGTCGCTGCCTGTCGCTGATTTGCTGGAAAAGGTTATGCGTGATTCAGGTTATCTGGCCGAATTGGAGGCAGATAGCAGCCCCCAGGCTGAGGCCAGGATTGAAAACCTCAAGGAACTGCTAAGTGTTGCCAAAGATTTTGTCACAACCGAACTTGAGAATACGCTGGAAAACTTTTTAAGCCATGTTGCGCTGGTAACCGATATCGATACTGCTGAAACGGCTGATGACCGTGTTACGCTCATGACTCTTCACACAGCCAAGGGGCTGGAGTTTCCGGTCGTGTTTCTTGCCGGTCTGGAAGAAGGCATTTTTCCTCATGTCCGCACCCTTATGGATGAGCATGAAATCGAAGAAGAACGCCGTTTGTGTTATGTTGGCATTACCCGTGCCAAACGCAAACTCTACATCAGTAACGCCCGCCAGCGTATGATTTACGGCAATACCGTCTGCTATTCACCATCGCGGTTTTTGGACGAAATACCTCCTGAACTTGTTGAACGGTTTGCGCCCAAGCGGCCAAGTTATTTATCACCTGTCCAAAGCCGCCCGGCGGCTGCTGTCCTGCCGCCAAAAGCTGCGCCCAAGCCGGAATTGACACTTCTGAAAACCCCCATTGGTAACACCGCCACTCCTAAAAATATTGACTGGAAAGCCGGGGAAAAGGTTTATCACAGTAAATGGGGAACAGGCACTATTGTCGCTGTAACCGGCAGCGGCGGCAGCATGCAGCTTAGTATTGCCTTTCCCAATGAAGGGATTAAAAAACTATTGGCCCAGATGGCCCCAATCAGCCGAGTCTAATAATATTCCTCACGGGGGTTAGAAACATGAATACCGCAATTCCGGCCACCTTGACGGCTGCCGCGCAGGAAATCGAAGAATTAAGAAAAACCATCCATTATCATAGTCACCGTTATTATGTGCTGGACAATCCCGAGATAAGCGATGCTGAATTTGACAGTCTGCTCAGACGGCTGATTGCCATTGAAACAGCTTTTCCGTCTCTAATCACGCCTGATTCTCCCAGCCAGCGGGTAGGCGGAGTGCCGGCCGAAGGCTTTGACCGGGTGGCCCATCTTACGCCGATGCTTAGTCTGGGCAACGCATTTTCCGCCGGCGAACTTAGGGCGTTTGACGCCCGGGTCAGAAACGGACTTGACGGCGCTGCCGCCGAGTATGTTGTTGAGCTTAAAATTGACGGTTTGGCCATTAACCTTGTGTACCAGAACGGGCGACTGGTGCGGGGGGCCACCCGGGGCGACGGTACCTACGGCGAGGAGGTAACGGCCAATATCCGCACCATCAGGTCAGTACCGCTGGTCCTCAATGCTGATGATGACATTCCGCCTTTACTGGAAGTGCGGGGCGAAGTCTACATGCCCCGGCGCGAATTTGACCGGCTCAACCGGCTGCGGGAAATGAGCGGCGAGCCGCTTATGGCCAACCCCCGGAACGCCGCTGCCGGGTCGATACGCCAGCTTGACCCCAAGATTACCGCTGAACGGGCGCTTGACATCTTCATTCACGGCCTGGGCACCGAAGAGGGACTGGGTGTAGCAACTCATGCCGCAATGTTTGAGAAACTGCAAAGGTTAGGATTTAAAGTCAATCCCCATTATCAAGTGTTTGATAATATCGAAGACGTGATTGCTTACTGTGAAAGCTGGGCCGAAAAGCGGGTCGACCTGCCCTATGATATTGACGGTTTAGTCATTAAAGTTAACAGTCTGGCCAGTCAGCGCCTGCTGGGGTCGACGGCCAAAGACCCCCGCTGGGCCATTGCCTTTAAATTCCCGGCCGAGCAGGCGGCGACTATTGTTGAAGATATCTTTGTGCGGGTGGGCCGCACCGGGGCGCTAACCCCTACGGCTGTATTACGGCCGGTCAGACTGGCCGGTACCACTGTGAGCCGCGCTACGCTGCACAACGCTGATTATATTGAAGAAAAAGACATTCGCATTGGCGATACGGTCATCGTCCATAAAGCCGGCGAGATCATTCCCGAAGTGGTATCAGTAGTGGCGACCCGGCGCACAGGAAGCGAGCAGCCGTTTATTATGCCGGCAGCCTGTCCGGAATGTGGTCAGCCGATAGTGCGCGAGCAGGGCGAAGTGGCGCATAAGTGCGTCAATCCCCGCTGTCCGGCCCAACTGCGTGAAGGACTTATTCATTTTGTTTCCCGTGACGCCATGAATATTGACGGGCTGGGTCCTGCCGTTATTGCCAGCTTGCTGGAAGCCGGACTGCTCCGGGACGCCGCTGATTTATACAGCTTAAAACCGGAAGCCCTGGCTGCTTTGGACCGTATGGGCGAAAAGTCGGCCCAAAACCTTGTTGACGCCATTGCCGCCAGTAAAACCGCCGGCCTGGCCAGAGTATTGTTCGCCTTGGGCATTAGGTATGTAGGCGCAAAAGCCTCGGCAATTCTGGCGCAGCATTATGGGGATATTGATAAATTGGCCGGGGCCGGCGCCGAGGAGCTTATGGCTATTGCCGAAATTGGCCCGAAGATTGCTGAAAGCATAGTCAGCTATTTTGCCGACCCTGCTAACCGCGCCTTTATTGAAAAATTAAAGGCTGCCGGCGTAAAAATGACAGAGGAACGGCCGGCTGCCGTAAGCCAGGAGCTTGCCGGCAAAACCTTCGTGCTGACAGGTACACTGTCCATACCCCGTAAAGAGGCTGAAGCGCTTATTATTGCCTGTGGCGGCAAAGTGGCGTCAGCCGTCAGCAAAAAGACCAGCTATGTCGTAGCCGGGGCCGAAGCCGGCAGCAAACTTGACAAGGCCAGGGAACTGGGAATCACGGTATTGGATGAAGACTCATTTATCAAACTGGTGCAAAAGCCGTAGGCATGATATAATACTCTTTATTAATTACAATATTGGCACATTTTGCCTTTGGGAAGGTGATAATATGAAAATAACCCGTCAAGATGTTGAAAATGTGGCGCTTTTATCCCGTCTTGAGATGACGCCTGCCGAACTGGACTCATATGCTGTTCAGCTTAATGCCATCTTAGAATATGCCGAGGTGTTAAACAAACTTGATACTACCGGTGTTGAGCCGACAGCCCATGTGTTGCCGTTAAAAAATGTCATGCGGCCTGATGCCGTCAAACCTTCGTTGTCGCGGGAACTGGCGCTTGCCAATGCGCCTGAAGCCGAGGACGGCTATTTCAAAGTTCCCAAAATTATGGAAGGCTAGCAGGTGCGGGAAGTAATCTCACTTGTAGCTGACTGGAGGAAAGATAAGTGGAATTGTTTAAATACACCGTTCATGCTCTGCATGACATGCTAATTAAAAAAGAAGTGTCGGCCGTCGAACTGGCCAAGGCGGTATTTGCCCGTACCGACGCCGTTGAACCCAAGATACATTCCTACATAACCGAAACCAGAGAGCAGGCGCTGGCGCAGGCGGCAGCCGTTGATGCAAAAATCGCGCGCGGCGAGCGAATTGCGTCGCTGGCCGGCATCCCCGGCGCTCTCAAAGACAATATCTGCACCAAAGGTGTCAAGACAACGTGTGCGTCCAAGATCCTTGCCAATTTTGTCCCGCCTTATGACGCGACTGTTGTGGACAAGCTGGCTGCCCAGGATGCCGTTATTACCGGTAAAGCCAACTGTGACGAATTCGCCATGGGCGGCTCTACCGAGAACTCGGGTTTTTTTGTAACCCGCAACCCCTGGGACACTGACCGGGTACCAGGCGGCTCGAGCGGCGGCTCAGCTTCGTCTGTGGCTGCCGGCCAGGCGATCTGGGCGCTGGGCTCCGACACCGGCGGCTCTATCCGTCAACCGGCGGCGTATTGCGGTTTAGTAGGCTTAAAACCTACTTATGGCCGGGTCTCCCGTTACGGGCTGGTGGCCTATGCCTCATCGCTTGACCAAATTGGTCCCATTACCCGTGACGTAACCGACTGCGCCATAGTGCTTAACGCTATTGCCGGTCATGACGCCAAGGACTCTACGTCAATTAATGCCCCTGTTCCCGACTATACACAAGCGTTGGTTAACGATGTCAAAGGCCTTAAAATCGGTTTGCCCAAAGAATATTTCGGGGCAGGCATCCAGCCGGAAGTGGCTGACGCAATCAAGCAAGCGGTTAACCGGTTTTCCGCCATGGGCGCCGAGGTCAGGGAAGTCTCCTTACCGCACACCCAGTATGCCCTGCCGGCCTATTACCTGATTGCTCCGGCTGAGGCCAGCTCCAACCTGGCCCGCTATGACGGTGTCGGTTTTGGTCACCGTGCGGCTGGCAGTGATATTATTGATATGTATAAAAAAACCCGCAGCGAAGGTTTCGGCGATGAGGTCAAGCGCCGGATTATGCTGGGAACATATGCGTTAAGCTCAGGGTATTATGACGCTTATTACCTCAAAGCTCTCAAAGTGCGCACCCTGGTTAAGCAGGATTTTGACCAAGCTTTTGCCGAAGTTGACGTGCTTATCACGCCGACGGCGCCGACAACGGCTTTTAAAATTGGCGAACTCAGCGACCCGTTGGCCATGTACCTGCAGGACATTTGCACCATTCCCATCAACCTGGCAGGTCTTCCCGGCGTATCTTTGCCATGCGGTTTTGCGCACGGACTGCCTGTCGGTATGCAGATTATCGGCAAGCCGTTGGCCGAAGCCACCATTATCCAGGCGGCTTATGCTTTTGAACAGGCCAACGATTACCATACGCGCTTTGCGCCGCTAGGGGAGGTTTAGCACCATGAAATATGAAACAGTTATCGGACTTGAAGTTCACTCAGAACTTAAAACTGAGTCAAAGATATTTTGCGGCTGCAGCACTAAGTTCGGTTCAGAGCAAAATACCAACGTCTGCCCGGTCTGCCTTGGTCTGCCTGGTGTATTGCCGGTAATTAATGAAAAAGTCGTTGAATTTGCCGTACGGGCAGGGTTGGCCCTCAATTGCCGGATATTGCCGTTCAGCAAATTTGACCGTAAAAACTATTATTATCCCGATTTGCCTAAAAACTATCAAACTTCACAGTATGACCTGCCTATCGCCGTTAACGGCTATCTTGACATTGAAGTTAACGGCAAGACCAAACGGATCGGCATTACCCGTGTGCACATGGAGGAAGACGCCGGCAAGCTGGTGCATTCCGGCACCATCAGTAACAGCGAGTACGCGTTAGTCGACTACAACCGCACCGGTGTGCCGCTGATCGAAATCGTGTCCGAACCAGACCTGCGCTCGCCGGAAGAAGCTAAAGCATATCTGGAAAAACTCAAAGCCATTCTCCAGTATATAGATGTTTCTGACTGCAAGATGGAAGAAGGCAGTTTGCGCTGTGACGCCAACATCTCGCTCCGGCCGGTTGGCACTGACCGGTTCGGGACCAAGGCTGAGCTGAAAAACCTTAACTCGTTCCGGGCGGTGCAGCGCGGCCTGGAATATGAGGTTGAGCGCCAGACTCAAGTGCTGTCAGAGGGCGGCCGTGTTATCCAGGAAACCCGGTTGTGGGATGAAAATAAGGGTGTGACGCTGTCGATGCGCAGCAAGGAACAGGCCCACGACTACCGCTATTTTCCTGAGCCTGAGCTTGTGCCCATTGTAGTCGACCCGGCCTGGGTAGAAAGTGTCCGCGCCAGTCTTCCTGAATTGCCTGATGCCCGTAAAGCCAGACTGATGGCTGATTACGGCTTGTCGGCCTATGATGCTGAGACCATTACTGTAAGCCGGGCCATGGCTGATTATTTTGACGCTACCGTAACAGCCGGAGCTGATGCTAAAGCCGCTGCCAACTGGCTTATGGGCGATGTGTCCAAACATTTAAATGCTGCCAACATGTCTATTGAAAGTTGCCCGGTCACTCCCGGCCAACTCGCAGGCTTGATCGCGCTCATCGCCAAAGGCACCATTTCAGGCAAAATCGCCAAAACAGTGTTTGAAGGCATGTGGAGTAGCGGCAAAGATGCCGAAACCATTGTTAAAGAACAAGGACTTGTTCAAATCAGCGACGAAGGAGCAATCGTCGCCATTGTTGACAGCGTGATCGCCGCTAATCCGCAGTCGGTAGCCGACTTTAAAGCCGGCAAAGAAAAGGCAATTGGCTACCTGGTCGGTCAGGTTATGAAACAAAGTAAAGGCCGCGCCAACCCCGAACTTGTCAATAAGCTATTAAAAGAGCGGCTGGCGTTAGTTTAATATAAGCATAAATTGCCAGACAGGGCGCGGTTTTCCGCGTCCTGTTTTTTGCATGAAAGCCAATCGCCGCGCACATAATGGTAGTGATACGCCTAAAAACGAGGTTGTTCTCATGTTAAAAGCTACCTGGGATTTAAAAGCTGTATTGTCTGTTCATATTTTGCGTCTGGCGGCCGGTATCATTATTGTACGTCTGGTGTATCCGCTGTTTTTCAATGCCAGCCCGCTGGTCATCGAATTGACCGACCGTCTGATAGTCGTAGTTTTGGTATTGGGGAAAATTCGCCAGACCAGGGGTAATTTTGCCGCATTGGGCCTGTCGGCAAATAACTTGGGCCGCAATGTTGTGAAAGGGTTGGCCGGAGGGCTGGCACTGTTATTCATCAGTCTGTACAGTGAGCGCCTGTATACTGCCGTACTTTTGCTCTCTCCCGTCCAGCACCCGCTGGTGGCCCAGGTGCAGGCCGCCGTATCCTGGCAGCAACTGATTGCGCCGTTGGTTCTGGCCGGTGTCGCGGCGCCGGTAACCGAAGAAATATTGTACCGGCTCTTTACTTTTCTGCCGCTCAAAGACCGGTGGGGATTATGGGGCGGAGCACTTGTCAGCGCCGCAATTTTTGCCCTTTTCCATTTCAACGTTTACTGGCTGGCTGAGATGGTAATTGTCGGCATAGGCTTTGCTCTCTTGTATTTCTGGACAGGATCGCTGATTACCTCAATTACCGCCCACTCATTCATTAATACCAGCAAAATTTTAATGATGTACCTGGGTGTACCCTTGGTATAAGCAGGAATTTTTTGTTGGGCGGTAGAAGACATCTATGCCGGAATAATTTCCAGCCATTCCGCTGCAGCACATGTATGCCGCTAAAAAAGCGGGTCTGCGCCACTTACGCTTAGGTAGATGAAAACAAAGGGAGGACTTTTTTCATGACCATAAGTCAGGCATTGCCGGTCGAAAAACTCCGCTTTAACTGTGATGAAAATGTCTTTGATTTTGCGACAACCGAAACGGTGCCGCCGCTCGAAGTAATGATTGGCCAGGAGCGGGCGGTAAAGGCCGTCGAATTTGGTCTGTTTACCAAAAATCCCGGTTATAACATTTTTATCTCCGGTTTGGTCGGTACCGGCAAAATTACCTTTGCCAGTGCTGCTGTCAAAAAAATAGCCAGCCGGCAGGAACCGCCTTATGACTGGTGTTATGTTAATAATTTGGAGACACCGGGACAACCTATTGCCCTGGCGCTGCCATCGGGTATGGGGCATGTTTTCAAGCAAGACATGCGGGAACTTGTTGAAGACTTAAAAACCGATATACCCAAGGCGTTTAGCAGCGAAGACTATGAGCAGGCGAAAGCCGAACTGGTAAAACAGTATCAGGAACAGCGTTCGGTCATGGTTGAGGAATTTACTCAGTACGCCGAATCACAAGGAATTTCGCCACAATGGAGTTCAACCGGTTTTGTCGGTGTGCCGATGATTGACGGTAAGGCAATAGCGCCGGAGGAGTATCAAAAGCTTGACAAAGAACACAAGGACGTCATTGAAAAAAAGATGATGGCCGTTCATGAAAAAGGCATGGATGTTGTACGGCGCATCCAACTCCTTGAACGTGAAATCAGAGAGCAGCTTAAACAACTTGATGTAAAAATCGGCTTGTTTGCTGCCGGCCATCTGATTGACGAACTTAAGGAAAAATATCAGGAACATCAGCAGGTAGTTGATTATCTGGAAGCCATAAAACAGGATGTATCTAAAAATATCAGCGAATTTAAACCGCAGCCGGAAGAAGAGAATAATCCGCTCATGCTGTTTAAACGTCCGGCCCAGGACGCCAAGGACAAATATAATGTCAATTTGCTGGTAGATAACCGCGATACGGAAGGGGCGCCTGTTGTTGTTGAAATTAATCCTACTTACTATAACTTGGTCGGGCGGGCCGAATATGAAACCCGCATGGGGGTAGTCAGCACTGATTACACCATGATTAAGCCGGGGGCGCTGCACAAAGCGAACGGCGGCTACCTGATTTTAAATGCCCGTGATGTACTGACTAATGTTGGCGCCTGGGAAGCCTTGAAACGCGTGCTTAAAACGAAAAAGCTGCAGATTGAAAACTTAGGTGAGCAATACGGCCTGTTAGCCATGGCTTCACTGAAGCCGGAACCTATCCCGGTAAATGTGAAAGTAATATTGATTGGCAACCCGTATATCTATCAACTGCTCTATAATTATGACGAGGATTTTCGCAAACTGTTCAAAGTCCATGCCGATTTTGATGTCGTTATGGAAAACAATCCGACCAATATCCGGAAACTGGCCGGGTTTATCAGTTCGACCGTCCACCGGGAAAAACTCAAACATTTCGACAAGTCGGCGGTAGCCAGGATTGTTGAATACAGTTCGCGGCTTACCGGTTCCCAGACCAAATTGACTACCCGGTTTAATGACATTGTCGAAATATTGTGTGAAGCCGATGTCTGGGCCACTATGGACGGCAGCCCGGTAGTTACGGCTGAGCATATTAAAAAAGCTATTGATGAAAAACGCTATCGCGCCAATAAATATGAAGAACGCCTGCAGGAAATGTTTGCCGAAGGGCATCTTTTGATTGACACCGAGGGCGAAAAAGTAGGTCAGGTCAACGGCTTGGCTGTGCTGTCGGTCGGTGAGTACATGTTTGGCAAGCCGTCCCGGATTACGGCCAATACTTATCTTGGCAAAAGCGGTGTTGTTAACATCGAACGCGAGACCAAGACCAGCGGTACCAGTCATACTAAAGGCGTACTCATCCTGAGCGGCTACCTGGGTCAAAAGTATGCGCAAAAACACCCGCTGACGCTGACTGCCAGCCTGACGTTTGAACAACTGTATGACGGCGTTGACGGCGACAGCGCGTCAAGTACTGAACTGTACGCCATCTTATCAAGCCTGTCCGGTCTGCCGATCAAACAATATATCGCGGTTACCGGTTCTGTTAACCAAAAAGGCGAAATTCAGCCCATCGGCGGTGCTACCGAAAAAATCGAAGGATTTTTCTCAGTGTGCAAGATAAAAGGCCTGACCGGCAACCAAGGCGTGATGATCCCGCACCAGAATGTCAGCAACCTGGCGTTAAGCGACGAAGTTATTGATGCCGTGCGTCAGGGCAAGTTCCATATTTATCCGGTCGAGACTATCGATCAAGGGATTGAGATTCTGACAGGTACGCCGGCCGGTGAGCCGGGTCCTGATGGAACATATCCGGCCGGTACGGTAAACTATCTTGTCAGCCAGAAACTTAAGGAGTATACCGATACTTTGATTAAGCTGGGAAAAGCGTCAGAAGACAAGAAAGATTAAAGCAAGAGGGCGGATCTCCGCCCTCTCTTTATCCTTCCTTTCCTGTCATTGCGGGCGCCGTTGCCTATGAGACCAATAGCAATTTCTTCCTTAAAGAAAGGTGAATTTTTTTGGCTAATAAAGCTCCATCAGTTCCGGTAGAAAAAGGCAAAAACTATATAATCAATATTACCGGCCTGGGCCATAGCGGCGAAGGCGTCGGCCGCTATCAGGATTTTACGGTGTTTGTGCCCCAAGCTTTGCCGGGAGAAACCATTTTGGCAGTTATCACTACGGTGAAAAAAAACTATGCGGTCGGCCGGCTGCTGGCGGTGCACAGCCCGTCACCCCGGCGCGTAACACCGGAATGCAGCATTTACGACCTATGTGGCGGCTGTCAGCTTCAGCATCTGAGTTATCAAGAGCAGCTTAACAGCAAGCGCCAGCAGGTAGTTGACGCAGTTACCCGTATCGGCAAACTGTCAGATGTAGTAGTTCATCCTACATTAGGTGCAGCCAATCCCTGGTACTACCGCAATAAAATGCAGTTCCCGGTGGGCCGCAAAAACGGCAAGGTGGTAGTAGGCTGCTTTTCTCAAGGCACGCACGATATTGTCGATACCGAAAATTGTCTTATTCAGCATCAGGTCAACAACGACATTGTCCGGGAAGTTAGGAAAGTTATTGAAGCACTGGGCATTGACACTTATGATGAGCATACCGGTAAGGGCATTATCCGTCATGTCCTGGGGCGGGTAGGGACAGCTACCGGCGAAATCATGGCGGTGCTGGTGACGGCAACTGAGCACCTGCCGCAACGCAAGATACTGATTGACCGGCTCAGAGACAATATTCCGGGGTTGGTCAGCATTATCCAAAACATTAACACCAAACGCACGAATATAATATTGGGCGATAAGACTGTCACTTTATGGGGCCGTGACACCATAACCGATAAGTTAGGCCAGTTTAGTTTCGCCATTTCGGCTAAGTCGTTCTTTCAGGTAAATACCGTTCAAGCCGAAGTTCTGTACAATCAGGCGGTAAAGTATGCCAAACTCACCGGCAGTGAAACGGTTATCGACGCCTATTGCGGTACCGGCGCCATTACTTTGTTTCTTGCCCGTCAAGCCGGCAAGGTGTACGGTATTGAAATCGTCGAACCGGCCATTATTGACGCCCGCCGCAACGCCGTCGCCAATAATGTGTCCAACGCCGAGTTCATCGTCGGCGATACCGTTGATGTAATGCCACGCCTGTTCAAGCAGGGCATTAGGCCGGAAGTTATTGTCGTTGATCCGCCCCGGGCCGGCTGTCAACAAGCAGTGCTGGAAACTTTTGTCCGCATGGACCCCAAGCGTATTGTATACGTATCATGCAATCCGGCCTCACTGGCCCGCGACTTGGCCGTTCTTAACAGTTACGGCTATATTGCCCGGGAGATTCAGCCTGTAGATATGTTTCCGCAGACGTTTCATGTGGAGTGCGTGACATTGATGTCAAAGGTTGAGAAATAAAAAACTGAAAAGCTTGTAAATAAAGGGTTTCCAGACATTTAGTTTTTCTCGAGGCCGATCTGCTGGATGTGGCAATGTCAGGAAACCCTTATTTTTATTGTTTGCGGGAACATATCAACCGTCGCGAAAATTAATAGTTGAGTTACCAGATTAGATAACCCCCTTTTTTACAGGGGGTTGAGGATGCAGGATGGATGTATAATTTAATCTTCTCGCTCAGCATCCGTATCAAAAATTCTATCAAGTTCCTCGTTTGATGTAATGCCACGAACTTTATTTCTAACAGCTACTTTTGCCATATCAAGTCTATAGAAATGTTCACGACCGTCTAATCCTTTCTTTTGCCGGATAAGTTGAATTCTTCCAAATTTATCCCAATGTTTCTCTGCGAATTTTGCTAGGCCAACTGCCTTGGGATAATTGTCCTTACGGCTGGGGTCGTGTGGTTCTAGAATATCAAAAATGTAACCTTGTGCATCAGCTCTCACTACCACTAAATCAGGAAACATAGAAGTGATAACACCGCCGACCTCATATGGGATTTCAAGTGACCACTTTTTACGATCAAGATTACGTAACCAGCAAACGGCACCGTTTTTTAGTTCTTCTTCAATAACTCCCTTTTCCCATGGGTTTAGTGATGCTTGGAATGTTCCATCCTCAGAACAATAGAGGTGTCGATCAATTTTTATACTGTTATCTGAAACTGAAAAATCGATTGAATCTGGCAATACCCAAGGAATAGCTATTGGTTGAACGGAAGCATTTATTAATCTTTCATAGATGTTTTTTCGAGCCTCATTTAATCTTGCAATAGAGCGTTTATTATTCTCATATAGACTAATAAATTTCTCTTCTGCAAAGGCGTTTATTCGCTCCATAGCAGCAGTATCACTTGTAAGCACAATGACTTCAATCTTTACTTCGATATGGTCTCGGGTACTGTGGCGAATCCAATACTCCTTATGTAAGCCTTCTCCCAATATCCTTCCAGCTTGTTCAAAATGTCGAGAAATGTCAAATTCGGTAACAGTCATGGTTTGTGTAGCTTCATCAAATGAATAAGCATTTTCTCCATAGTCAAATGTTAGCGTATTAAGAGCAAATCCAGTGATTGAAGCAACTCGACCATCAAAGTCACCACTTTCTTTTATGCGAGCAATTTCTTCGTCCATTTTTGATAAAACTGCATTTTTAACGGCTTTTTGTGCTTCCAAATCAATACCATCCATTGTTAATGCTCTAGAAAGCTGTATTAATAACTTAAGCGGTGCTTGCTTGCGGGATGAATCCAGGCGGTATGTAATGAGCTTATCCATTGAATCAAACACATCAGAATAAGCGAGGTTGCGCCCGAGTGTTATAAGCTCTTTATTTGTACCAGTTTCAGTGGGCATAACCGATTCACTATCATGTAGAGCATTAACAACATTTTTTACTGTATCTTTATCAAAGTATGGAAGAAACAGACTTACATTATTAAGTTCAGCATCGGAGGCAATTCTTCTTGCCAAAGGAGTGCGAATCATACGCCCCAAAAGCTGTGCTATGTAGGTATAGTCCTGCGCGCTACGAAATGACATCATTGTTTCAGCACGAGGACAGTCCCAACCTGTGGAAAGGTTCATTTTGAAGAACACAACCTTCACATTTTCTTCGTCTTCGATTCTAGAAGCTTCAATTTGATGAATTTCAACGTCACGCACTTTGATCGTACCATAATCATTAAAGGTATGTACCACTTCACCGGGCAATAACTTGCGTACCATTGCCTCTTCCAGCAAATCGATACAAATCCCTAAATCGGTACGGGTTATTTCTCGTTCATTACCATCTTCGACTTGGACGACAAGGATAGGGTTTACCATTTTCTCATTTTCACGTTCACAGTAAGCTTTCCAGTGAGCACATTTATTAAGCCAATTTTCGACTGCACCTTTGAACATTGTCATATCGGCACCAAGTTGGATATCTGGGTAATGAATAATGATTCTGTCCTTTAAAAGCCCCGATTCACGTACTTGTTCAGGTGGAACAATAACTTTTTGTACTGTCGAAGTAGTCCCAGCAATTAAGTTATCAAATCTCTGGGGTGTTGCGGTCACGCCGATAACTAAAGGCATAATACAAAGTCCGTCTTCTTCGCTACCTTTGATGAATTTTTGCATGATGGATTGTGCTTTATTTTCTGCTTGAGCAGATGTATAAGTCCCTCTATGTGCTTCATCAATGACCACATAGAACTGTTTGGGAATGCGTTTAGCTGTATTTGTGAGTGTTTCCCAAATTGTATATTGCCTTGTATCGGACTTAGTTGTTAATAACTTGTCAGAACCGAGTTTTTGTGTGTTAATAAAATGAATACGTCCACCCTCCAAATACTCGGCATCAAAGTTTGAATCTACAGTTACTAAGTCCCGTACACGAATTTTGTCTGATTTGCTTTCAATTTTTAATCGCGTTTGCTCGTTAAGTTCCGGCGAATCGGAAAGCCAAACAAACACTGAATTCGGATCGCCGATATTATCTGAACCTCCATATAGGATTTCTTCAAAAAGTGCAGTCATAATTATAGTTTTTCCAGAACCCGTAGGTGCGGAAAACGATATTACCTGAGGGTCTTTTTCGCTCCACATTAAATGAGCTTTATTAATTTTCTCATGCAATTCTGCAAGAGCCGTTTCCTGAAATGGAAATAAAGTAACTCTCATTTATGAATCCCTCCTACTTCCCAACACAAAGTTATCAATGTAATCGCGGTATAGTTGGTATGTATTTTTTATTTTTATGCCATCAGTCATTTCGCGGAAAGCTTCCTCCGAGTTTGTTACAAAATATACCACTTTAATATTATTTACTTCTGAAATCTTTTTTGCAAACTCGGCATATTTTGTTTCATCAACCAGAACTGCAAAGCCGTTTTGAGGAAGAATTAACATATCTGGTTCTTCATCGCTGTTTATTTCTGGCCTCCGGCCGATAGCACCGGATTTTAGCCAAAGCAATGGTAATATTTCGCGGAATTGTTGACCTAGTGATACGCTGTTTTTATCTAAAAAACCTAGTTTAAAATACTCAACATTTGCAGGAAAACCATCGCTCATGGGACGTTTAACTTGCAATGTTACATTCATTGGACCGAGCAAGTTTGATACCTGTGCTTTAATTTCCTTGAAAGTGGCAGCAGATTTTACCACTATATAAAAGTCTGTGATGTGGTCTTGATCTTCTAAAGCTTCCAGCCATTCATTAACAGCATTTACATCAAACAAGATCGTCGCCGAATGTTTATCCGAAACAATGAATTTACTATCTGCTTTGACTAATGATTGTGGTAATTGCGACTTTCCATCCTTACCGCGTAGCAAAGAAACAAGCTGCTTTTTTGCATTAGTTGTTAGTTCCGTAGGATTATCAATAAAGCCAAGCTGATAGAATGAACGCTCTACCTCTTTTGATACTGTTTGGTTTGTGTAATACTCTCCTGATAGGATAGTGCCATCATCACGTTTTCCAAGGATACTATATTTTATCCTAGGCCAAGTAACCGAGCGACATATACCATGTTTTTCCCATTCTGGGTCGCCAGGTTGATATCCTTGTTCGCGTAAAGCTTTTGATTCTGCGTCTGATACTTCGTTATTTGTTACTAAAATACAACGACGGTTACCATTATCCTCTACGTTTAGTAAATTTACCGCATGGAGCGTTGTTCCACTACCAGCAAAAAAGTCGACAATTAAAGCATTTTTCTTTCCTGATACAGCGAATAACAATGCATCATGGACAGCATAGAGTGATTTTGGGTAAGAAAAACCGCCACCAATTATGGTTTTAAGCATATCTGTACCATGGGCTTCTGCATTATATAAAGGATCAGTCCAAACCGTTTTTGGAGGTTCGCTTTCTCTACGTAAAATAATTTCTATTCGATTTCCTCTTTTTTCAATAAACATTCTATCTTTTACTGATTCTACGGTATCACGTCCATATCGCCATTTCTTTTCAATGCCATTCTTATCAATTGGCCAAACATAAATTGTACCATCTGCATTATATTCTACTTGAGCTGTAGGGTGTAACTCTTCATCGAGTAAATCCCCAAAACCGATGATGTTATAGTTAGAGTCTAGAATTACTGGATAAAAACATGTTGCACCTTCGTAGCGACCTGAAGTGCTTCCCCAACGTCTTAAATTATATACATCTCCACCAGTATGTTGCTTGCGAAAAATAGTACTTTCTGATGAATATGAAAATATTGCATATTCATGAGTCACAGAAAATTTTTTGCCCTGAGTTCCGCCGGGATTATGCTGAATGGTTATGCAGGTATGAGTTAGGTTTGGAAAAATTTCGTGAAGGAGAATCCATAGATGAGCATATTCATTGTCATCTATTGTAGTAATCAAAACACCATCATCAGCAAGTATTCTTTTTGCTATCTTTAAACGTTTCTGCATCATGGATAGCCATTTACTATGACGCCAATTATCAGTGGAATCAACATAATCATTATTATATTTCCAATCCCGAGCACCGGTATTGTATGGTGGATCTATATAAATGCAGTCTACTTTCTTTGGATATAAATATTCTAATAACTGGAGAGCGTGGTAATTATCTGCTTCAATAATAGTGTGCCATAAATTACTGTCACGTGCATTCTCTACAGCAGCAATTGGCTGAAGCATGGGGAAAATAGGTTCTCCAAATTGAGCAACTGAAACCAACTCCGAAACTGGGATATTTCTAGTATCACCTGTTGTTTTGTTGCGGCAAAGGGCAATATCCTCTTCTATTTTTAACACCGTATACAAATCGTTAATATGACCTGTTTTGAGTGCAACCGTCGAGCCACGTTTTACAGGAACATCATAAAGAGGAGTACATTCAGGAATGTGCTCTTCAAATACAAGACCAAATTTTTTATTTTTTGATAAGCGGGCAAATTCCTGTTCTAATCGATCACGCAAAGAAGTGTCAGGAATTTGACGCAGTAAATCATTGATTGCAGCCATATTTTTCATCCTCCTAATATTTAATCATTCGATTCGTATTTACTCCACGAACGACCAAATAGTTCATTACCATCTGATAATCGCAAGATTGCTGTTTCTTCTAAAATCTTGTGCGCTTTCTCAGTTGTAGAATCAGCTTTATCAAACGCAATGAAAACCTGGCGATTACTGGATTGATAACGTTCCAATATATGTTCTAAGTGTATATCCTCAATACGTTTAAGGATATTGGAGTCGTGGATAAGTGCAGGGATTGGACGTAGTTCAAGTATAGTTAAATCGTATATAACTAGGCTCTTGAAAGCGGTTCCCTCACTTGTGTTTCCGGGTGTTTCAAATATAATTTCCTTTTGAGGAGTTATCTGCAAAAGTGGGGCGATTTCCTGCTGTTCAGTTACTACGTCGTTAATCATTTTCATTCGTAGGTTAATGTTATCTTGTATTTCATGTATTATTTCGGTTTGTTGCAGCAGCAAATCTTTTAATTTCCTCTCCGCTTCAATGCGAGCTTCTTGAAGCTCTTTCTGACGAATTAAATCCGCCGTTTCTTCTTCAAGTCTATCAATTGTTTTAGACACATTAACACACTGTGATAGTATTCTCTCTGACATTTCCTTAGCTAAGCCAGTTTCTTTAATTTTTCTATTAAGGCGATTTATTTCTTTATCATATTGATCAATTATTTGCTGCAAACGCTCAATTTCCTGATTCATCTCTTCGCCTAAAATTTCTCTAATTTTCTCATGAAAATATTCAATCTTTTCAAATGCTGCTATATTAGCATTTGGGAAAAAGTGTAACAATGAATCAAATTCACTTGCGATTTCGGCCTTACTATCAGCTATATTGCTCGTAATAGCATTAAGCTGCGATTGCAAGCGATTACGTTTGCGAATAAAACTATTCAATTCTTTTTGAATTGCAGTTATTTGTTCGAATGTATGTGTATCAAACCCAAAAACTGCTAATTGCGCTTCTTCGTTGTTTTTCATTAATTTTTGAAGCCTTTTCTTTAAAGACTCGATCATTTTTTGATTGGTTTCGATTTTTTCTATATCCACTCTCTGATGTTGGCGGTATTTGAGCTGCGAAAATTTAATCCCAAGTTCTTCTTCCATGCTCTTAATCGCAGATAGAATTTCATAATGCCCAAAAAGTTTTAATAAAAAATCGACTGCCTTTTCATCTTGTTCACGAGGTTTTACAAGTAATGGATACTTTTCAAGCGTATTTTCGCGCCCATAAATGCGGAAAAAACGCTCAGTTATATCTGAAAATGTAAGAGAGGGGATACCAACTTTATATTCTTGAAATAGAAAGCTACGAAATTCATCAAGTGTCAATTTTGTAATAAAATGTCCGTCCTTATCACTTCGATATACATTTTTAGTATCTTCAGTACTTCTATAAAAATAGTACGGTTGTCCTTCAAACTCGTAAGTGAAATGGATGGTATGTGGGCCTATTTCCTTTTTTATATCATCCGACATGGAGTAGTATCTGTCACCGCCGAATGCATAATCTATAACCCACAGAAATGTTGATTTTCCTATTGCATTAGTACCGCTGGAACTGCCCAAAACCGTGTTTAATCCTTCATTAAGTTTTATCACTTGATGATTTGGAGCAAATTTATCGCATCGTATCTCTTTTAACATAGCGCAGTACCCTCTTTTCCTCAATTAGTTTAATTCTGCCTAATGCAAACAAGCAGTCTAAAGCACTTAGAAAATCAGCCATGTTTTTTTGGCGTGGCATGGTTCGTTCAAATAATTCTTTTGGGGACATATCTTGCTGTGACAATGCTTCTAAAATACCTGGAAAAAGCGCAATAATACTGTTTGAATATGATGTTACTTTATTTGGTAATCTCATCGAACACCTCACACCTTTGCACGAAGTAGGAGATTATTATCTCACAAGCCTCTCTGTATTTACGACCGGTCTTTTCAAATAATGTCTCAACAAGGAGGTTGTAAATAGCACTTTGTGAAATCTGTGATTCACTAGCATCTTCATACATCCGTTTAATACTTTTAGCAAATCTATCCACATTTAATTTATTTTCTCCGGCTAACCGATCTAATGTATCATTTACTCCTTCATAAAACCGTCTAACATCAAAAAGCACTCTTTCTTTCAGGCGTTTTTCAGTAATTTTATTTTCAACCTTAATAGGTTCCATTTTGAGTTGTGTATCGGCTGTAACATCCATTAGATCAACTTCTCGAAGTACTTGTTCAATTTGCTTTTCTATTTCATGTCTTGATGTAGCATCTCTTGCCTTAACAAGTATTTCTAAGTCATGCTTGTCGGATAATAAAGCCAATTTATCTTCTTCAGATAAATTTCGAATTTCGCGTTCACAGTCAACACATAGAATAATATCGTCAGTTTCTGAAAGGCGAACGATCTTAGCGTAGTTAATATCGTTGCCTTCTTTTTTTATACCAAGAATTCTACCGCACTTTTGGCATCTGCCGCCCGTTTCAGCTAGTAGCACCAAAGCTCGAGCATCGATCGCAACTTCATTAGCGGCTTCCATAGAAAAATTATTGTAAGTTGTAATAAATTTAATGCTTTTCTTTTGAGTTTCAAAGGATTGTATGTACTCATCGGTTATCTCTCTTACACTATTTTCACAATTCCTGTTTTCGACATTAAGTACTGTATAAAGAAATATTCCGGCAAGAAAGTCTTCCAGAACAAATGAATTACAGGTAACAATATCCTCCTTTGTCATGTTATTTACTTTCTCAACAATTGTTTCAGGTTCGATTGTGTCATCAGAAGCAATGATGTCCTTCAATGCAAGAACTATTAGGCTATTTTTATTACTATCCAACATGGGGAGGACTTTCTCCTTAAAGAAAACCGAAATATCACGAGCATCTACATCCGGAGCAGCATCGGTTACAACAGGTGAAAGATTTTTTTTACCTAATATCAAATCTGAAACGGTGCCATCATCGCTGCGAATATCATAAGTAGGCGCAATAGAAAGCAGCATGGTACCGCACAATTGCTTTTGTGTTACTCTTTTTGCCATGCAAATCTTTAAAATTGTTGCAAAAGTGCCAAAACATAGCTTCTTCATGTATTGCGCCCTCCTGTTATTTTGTTTTATTGGTTGGAATATCGTCGTCAACATAGTCGACAATATCGCCTATGTTGACATCAAGAGCTTTACAGATTCTTCCTAACACATCCATGCTTACCGGCAAATCTTTACTCAACTTCGCTATTGTTGTCGATGTTAAATTCGTCATCGCCATCAGATCTTTTTTCATCATCTTTTTATCAATTAATAGTTTCCAAAGTTTATTATAACTAAATGCCATTTTAATCGCCTCCAAGCACTATTGGATGGTATTCCCAACAGGTTATTTATTATTATAGCAATTAACTATACAAATTACAATTAGTTATTTATATATACAAACTTCGGCTTTACAAACGCTTATGTTAGTTTTGTTCCAAAAATAAATGGAGATTTGCGGAGTTTCAGCGGAGTAACAGCGGAGTCATAGCCGAGGACTTCAGGTGCTCGAATTAATAAAATTTAGATAGACGGCGGAACAAAGCTGTAATTTAAGAAAAAGCCTAGCGGTAAAATGTCAATATGGAAAAACTGAAAAATTGGAAAAAAGATAACGAGAAATTAGAAGTTAGCCTAAAAAAGGGTATACCAAATAAACCTCACCTTAACTACCAAATTATGTAAGAAAGATGAGGTATTTTAAAGGCTGCCAATTAGAAGAAAAAACTAACCTCTCCTCTCAGGCGGTGTGTACAGTTGCTTGGTCTTTAGTAGCATAAAGACCAACCGTACCAGTTTTCGGGCAGTTAAGACGAGAGCACGTTTGTGATGATGCTTGAATGCTTGGGCATATTTTTCGGCGTAAAAAGCAGCATACTCACTGTCATATCGACGAACGAGGTTAGCTGCCTGTATTAGATAATACCTCAGATATTTATTGCCTGTACGAACTCGCTTGGTTTCCTCACTTTCAAACTCTCCCGATTGGTACTGAGACCAAACAAGTCCAGCATACTTAGCAAGAGAATTGTGGTGAGAAAAGCGAGCGATATCGCTAATTTCGGCGATAATACCGGCGGCAAAGACCGGCCCAATCCCTTTCACAGATGATAAGGTTTCGGGAATGGACTTCATGATTTTTTCAATCTCTTTATCCAGTTTGGCAATTTCTTTTTCCATAGTCTGAATAACACTGAGCATAACGGATAATGAGAGATTAACAGGATCAGCCATAGCTTTATCAAGACGATAAGACGAGCGGGCAAGTTTTTGCAAGAAAGAAGCCAATTGCTCCGGATCGTCAAAGCGATTCTTCCCTTTTTCCTTCAAAAAGTCTACTAACTCTGTAATGGACATAGAGACAATCTGTTCAGGTTCAAGTTCTTGCAAAACAGCTAAACAAGTAGAGCCAAACATATTGGAAAAGGGATTATCTTGGCGAAGCCCACTAAATTTCAAAAAGACTTGATTGAGAAAGTAGGTTTTATCGCGGGCGATATTTTGCATAAGGTGAAAGCGGGTTCGGGTCAAACGCTGGAGAGCCTCAAATTGAATAGTAGAAGTCAACTCATGTGGAAGACGGCCAAACCGAAGTTGATCTGCAATCACCCAGGCATCAATGCGGTCGTTCTTAGGAAGAGTATCATAGCCTTTCTTAAAACGAGCCACTTTTCTAGCATTAAGGACAAAGACCTGAGCTTTGGAACCTTGGGTTTGATGGAGGTTAGCTTTAAGGAAATGAGCCAAATGCCAACCAAGATTCGAAGTGGCTTCCATGCCTACACGAATAAGTTCAGATTGAAGTTTTTGAGCCGATTGAAGAATACGTTCAAGTAGAGTTTGAGCGCCTATCAGGTTATTAGGAATGCTAAAAGATTCTAAAGCATCCCCACAATCATTCATGAACTGTACAGAATGAGAGCGGAGGCTAACGTCAATGCCTACCATAAGATTAGCCATAATCCACACCTCCCTTCGGATAAATAATCAAATACTTCTCAGACCTGGGTGCCCATGGGAACCATCTAAAGCAGCCTCGTCATCAGAACTCATGTACAGGAAACAGACAGTGTGGGTGCTACCCCCAGTTTCCAGACTGGTGCAACTAGCGGTTAGATACTCGATGATGGACCACGGGTAGCCGGCTTTCTACAGCAGTATCCAGTGTGGATCCGCAAGGAGGAGAAGAAATCTCCCGAAAAGTACCTGTCGATCCCATTGTCCCATGAGCAAGTCCAAGATTCAAGGTAGGTAATGAGTAAAAAAGGCAGTAAAAAACCAGCCAGCGACAGGGAGCATATACATACTCCGGCTGGCCGGTTTCAATCACTGTTGAATTGTAGCAACTCTGGAATTGGGCCTGTGCCCCGGGCGTATCAAATTGACGCCAAAGTAAGAATTGCTGACTTCAATCAGTGTTCTTATTCAGTTGAAGTTTATTAATCCATTCTGAAAAAGCGTCTTTAACCATAGAAGGAATTAACCACAACCTATAACCGCGCGCATTACAGGCTGAATGTGGATAATATTTCGGGGTAAAAAGAGCTTCTTCAGAATTGGGAACCGGTTCCCCGGAATATGTGTTTCCTTACTGGAAATTACGCTATCCGGTGGATCTAATTCTATTATACGAGGAGGGTAACTCATGAAAGATATTCGCGATTTCAATGGTCGCTTAGTCTGTAAAGCTGACGCAGCCACAGGTCTTGTAGAAGTTGCATATAAACGATGTAAAACCAGCACACAGATACCTATCGGAGGAACATTGAAGATTGAACGTGATGGGGTTGTCACAATAATCAAACGAATAAATGATGCTGCTTTTCATGTAGAAAGCTATGTCTGCGCAGCATAAGACGTTAATCAACTAAATAGAAAATCCGCGGAGCTGCATGACGGCCAGGATTAATTCTCATACCAGAGAATTATCCCGGCCGTCATTTTTTGTTCTACGGATTTTCGGCTCCTGCGGATTTCAAAAATCTGAAATTCAAGGAGCTGAGAAAAATGAAAATCAAATATCACTTCAACACTGAAACCATTGAAATTGAAGTATCTGAAGAGTGGGGAGAAATTCTGGTCGAACTTGACCGTCAGGAATACAACATTAACCATAAAGAGACTCGCCGACATACATCACTTGATGCAATGAAATATGAGGGAGAGATTTTCGCAAGCAATACCAACATTGCCGCAGAGTACATAAGAACTCAAGAAAATGAGACATTGCTAAAAGCCATCGATAGTCTTCTCCCACAGCAAAAAGAACTGGTACGAAGGGTGTACTTCAATAATGAATCCCTTGCTTCAATAGCACGAGAAGAAGGGGTCAGTAAGATGGCTATTACAAACCGCATGAAAAAGATCCATGAAAAACTAAAAAAAATTTTGAGTTAGGGGGTTTACTTTTACTGTTTTCGTGGCCTAACAGTGAGGGCCAAAACATCAGTCCTAAGAAAGATGAGGTGAAAAGAGCATATGAAACACAAACTCAAAATCAATATCTCGGATAATGACAGAGATTTAGGTATTGTGAAATGTCGCAATGTCACTCTACGAGAAAGGTTTTTGCAATATCTGCTGGGGAGAAAACAGAGAGTAACGATTATTGTTCCTGGTAACAGTGTAAAGTCTGTCGATATCCGCGAAGTTTCGGAGGTAGATGATCTTGATGCATTCTAAACGCGAAGAAATTATTCCAATGCCCATAAAGGGCAGACCATATAAGCATCAGATTCGTGCTTTCAATTTCATCTGCAGTCTATTTGGGCTTTTGAAGGGTGGTGGTGTTTCTGCCATTTCCGGATGGGGTGCAGCGCTCCTGATGGAAATGGGCTGAAAAGCACCGGGAAAACTCTTGTCTCAATCGCCATTATAGGAGCATTGCTTGCTGCAGGAAGAATAAAACGTGTGCTGATTGTTGCGCCACTTTCCATTCTGGGAGTGTGGGAAGACGAGTTTAAACGGTTCGCAGATTTCCCATATCAGCTTATAGTCCTTAATGGCATGATTCAAAAGAAAATCCAACAGCTAAGATTTTTAACTGGCGAAGGTGTCCATGTGGTGGTAGTCAACTACGAATCTGCATGGAGAATGGAAAAGGAACTGGCAAACTGGCATCCTGACATTATCATCGCCGATGAAGGACATAAAATTAAAACTCATAATACAGCGGTTTCAAAAGCAATGCACCGATTGGGCTTGCTTGCCCAGTATCGGCTCCTACTGACAGGAACGGTTATAACCAACAAAGCCATAGATGTATTCAGCCAGTACAAGTTTCTTGATCCTCGTATCTTTGGAAATAGCTTCTATGCATTCCGAAACCGGTATTTCAACATGGTTGGCTATGGCAACCATACGCCAGTGCTGAAAAAATCAATGGAACAGGATTTGATGAAAAGGATTCACAGCATTGCATTCCGGGCGACCAAAGCGGAGTGTCTGGATTTGCCGGAAACCACCGATATTATTCGCCATATTGAGCTTGAGCCTGTCACTTTAAAGAAATATAAAGAGCTTGTCAAACAAAGCTATACTGAGCTGTCAGCAGGAGAAGTAACAGCTACAAACATACTGACACGCTTGCTTCGTCTTTCGCAATTAACCGGCGGCTTCATCGGAAGCGATGACGGTGGGAAAATCGAGCAAGTCAGTGATGCCAAGTTGAAAGCTCTTGAAGATATCCTTGAAAGCAGTATTCAAGAAGGACATAAGCTGGTTGTCATAGCAAGGTTTATCCCTGAAATTCATGCTATATGCAGGTTGCTGGAGAAAAAGAACATCGGCTATGCGTGTATTTATGGTGCGACTAAGGATCGCCAAGAACAAGTAAACCGGTTTCAATGTGATCCCGACTGCATGGTGTTTGTAGGCCAGATTGCAACCGCTGGACTCGGTATTACGCTGACTGCTGCAAGCACAATGGTATTTTACTCCCTTGATTATTCCATGTCGAATTTCGAGCAGACAAAGGCCCGCATCCATAGAGTTGGACAGAAGAATGGCTGCACATATATCTACCTTATTGCCAAGGGTACTGTGGATTCAAAAATCCTGACTGCCCTACGCAATAAGGCAGATCTTGCAAAAATGCTGATAGACGACTACCGCAAAGGAGCAAATCCTTTTGCCCCAGAGGGAGGTGAAAGCTATGAGCGATAATGCGATGTTTGAACTTGCTGACCGTCTTAAGGAGCTTCGCGATGCAAAAAAGGCCGCGGAAGAGGAACTGAAAAGCATTAATGCAGAGATTGACGATGTTGAATACCGCCTGTCTGAGCTGATGATCAGCAGTGAGACGCAAAACTTCACAAGAGCAGGAACAATGTTCTGCCTTTCAACGACAACAAGAGCCAGTGCTGCCGCAGGTATGAAGGAGGAACTGTTTGACGCACTACGCAGTAAAGGCTTTGGAGAACTCATCTATGAAACAGTCAATGCAAATTCCCTGTCAGCATTTGTTAAAGAACAGATTGCGGAGAATGGGGACGAGCTTCCGGACTGGCTGAAAGGCCTTGTGAATGTCTTCGAAAAGACAACAGTAACTGTGCGGAAAGCAGCAAGGTAAATAGCTTCAGAAAGCAATGCTCCAATATCAATGTTCAAGGAATAACTGTTCGAAGAACAATGCTTCAAAGAACAATGATATAGATTACATTTCAAATTCATATTTACGGAGGTATAAAAGCATGAAAAACAATGAACTCGTAACTATTAACGAAAATACAGGTTTTCTTCAGCTCGCTGATTTCAATCTTGACGAGGCAATGGCATCAGAACTTGACGGTCTTGACATGACTTTTGAACGCATAAAAATCCCGTCCGCAGGCAGCACAGTATTCGAAGTACCCGGGGAAAATCCCGGAGAACCTGATACTGTCAAAGAATTCTCAGCGGTAATTCTTTATCATCATCCACTTTATGCATACTACAAGGACAAGTATACCGGAGGCAGTAACCCACCGGATTGCGGAAGCTTTGATGGTATAACCGGCGAAGGAGACCCCGGAGGAAGCTGTGCCAAATGTCCATATAATCAGTTTGGTTCGGGGGAAAACGGCAGCAAAGCTTGCAAGAACCGCCGCAGGATATATGTACTGCGTGAAGGGGAGATTTTCCCGTTAATACTTTCTTTGCCTACTGGATCTTTGAAAGAGTTTTCCCGCTACATCAAAAGGCTGCTTTCTAAAGGCAAAAAATCAAACAGCGTTGTTACTCGCTTTTCTTTGAAAAAGGCGACCAATTCAAGCGGTATCACCTATTCACAGGCTCAGTTTGCTGTAGATCGGGATCTGACCGCCGACGAATATGCGTTGATATCCAAGCTTTCCGAGCAGGTCAAAGCATTCAGTACCCGAGTCGGCCATGACACTGAACCTGCCGGTGAAGAGGTAATAAATGTAGACCCTGAATCAGGTGAAATTACTGAGCCGCTTAAGTGATCAAAGGCCCTATCGGAGAGTAACTTCCATCTCCGATAGGGCGGAAAGGAGAACCGCATGGGATACAAATGTGTTTATATGCTGTCTGAAATAAAAGAGTATCTGAAAAACACTGTCCTATTTGCTTTCGACTTTGAAACGTCACCCCGCGATAAATGGAGGAACGATAAAAGTGCAGCTCTGGATGCTCATAAAGCAGATATTACAGGGATCAGTTTTTCAGTATCAGAAGGGACTGCTATATATGTTCCACTTAAACATCGTAGCGGGCGAAATGCAGAGAACCAGGCGGCAATATGGGATTATCTGAAATTACTATTCGAATCAAAAGATGTAATAAAAGTTGCTCATAATCTGGCTTTTGAGTCTATGTTCCTTTACGCAAGAGGTATCGTCCTTCAAAAGCCTTGCTATGACACGATTGCAGCATCACAACTTACATTAAAAAGCAAGTGGGAGTTCAGAAGTCTTGCTGACAGCGGACTTAAAACGCTTGCGCCTGCACTCTACAAAGCAGAAATGACAGAATTCTCAACGGTTACTGAAGGTCGGTTTTTCGATGAATTGAACCCTCAGGATGAGAAGACTGTCCGCTACGCTTGTGCTGACAGCGACTACACTCTTCGCTTGTATCATGTTTTCAATCAGTGGTTTGATAGATTTTTACCCAAACACAGAACTATTGTGGAAGAGGTAGAATCGCCTACATCAGTATATGTCGGGATAATGAAGTATAACGGCATATTGGTGGATAAGTCAGCCATGCTGAAGAAACAAGCGGAAGCCGCAGAAAAGATTGTCAGTATCAGAAAAGAGATTGCCGGAATTATCGGCAATGTAGAGATTGGGGCAAATGCTTCAACTTCAGCATTTAAAAAATATCTTTTTGTGGATCTCGGTCTTCCGGTAATGAAAACGACCGCAAAACATCAGGAAGCTGCCGATGATGAAACCATGATCCTATTAAAAGAATGGTGTGAATCCAACAGGCCTGAACTTGCTCGCTTATTTGATCTGGTGCAAGAGTACCGCAAATGGGGCAAACTCAAATCCACCTATATAGACGGTTATCTTCGATTTATTGATGAGGATACCGGCAGGATTCATCCGGACCTTATGCCACTGGGGACAGAGACAGGCAGATTTGCGTCAAGAAACCCGAATATGCAGAATTGCCCGCAGAAAGATAATGACCCAATAGGCGTACGGAAATTTATCATTTCGCCAGCCGGAAAGGTTCTTTTATCCCTTGACTTTTCACAGATAGAACTGCGCGTCGGAGCATTTTATTGCAGGGACAAACGTATGCTGGAAACCTATCGTACTGGCGGTGATATCCATGCTCAGACCACTTCTGTTATTTACCGCATTCCTTTTGAGGAGGCAGCAGACAAAAATGCTCCACATTATAAAGAGCGTAGGACCATTGCAAAGAACTGCAATTTCGGTGTGTTCTATGGCCTGTTTCCTACTGGCTTACAGAGAACACTTAAATTTAAAGCTGGGCTGAACCCAACTTTGTCCGAATGTGAGACCATCATTCAAAACTTGAAATCCGGATACCCCGGTCTTGCCAAATGGCAGGATGAGGTAAAAAAGCGGGCTGCTGTAAGCTGCTATTCAGAAACATGGCTGGGCAGGCGAAGATACTTGCTGGGAATTCGGTCATCAGATTGGGGCAAGAAGTCGTTTGCCGAGCGGTGCGCATTAAATACACCTATTCAAGGTACAGCGGCAGATATTCTAAAGCTTGCCTGTGGGCGCATCATCAGTGGACTTCCCGAAAGGCTTTGGCTGAAACCTATGCTGCAGATACATGACGAGCTGGTTTTTGAATTACCGGAAGACAAGGTGGACGAAGCAGTTGTTTTTATAAAAGAGTGTATGGAAACACAACCCTTCCCTGAATTTGATGTACCTATTGTGGCAGAGGCTTCGGTAGGAAGAAATTTTGGAGAAATGAAAGAAATGGAGGATTGATATTATGACTAATTTACAGGTTTTTAAGAATACAGAATTTGGAGAACTTAAAGTACTCGTTATTGATGGAAAGGAATACTTTCCTGCAACGGATTGTGCAAGGATGCTAGGATATAGTAACCCTCGTGATGCGATACAACGCCATTGCAAACCAGACGGGGTCGTGAAACACGACGGGGTCACCTTAACTACAAATCAATATGGTGTCTCGACTGAACAGCATGTTGAACGGACTTATATTACAGAGGGAAATCTATATCGTCTCATTATACGTAGCAAACTTCCTGCTGCTGAACGCTTTGAAAGATGGGTCTTTGATGAAGTGCTGCCCACGATCAGAAAATATGGAGTTTATGCTACAGATAAAGTTATCGAAGAGATGATTTCTAATCCGGAGTATGGCATCAGGATTTTCTCTGAACTAAAGGCAGAACGCGACAGGCGGAAAGCTTTAGAAATAGAAAATGCAAAGAATAAACAGATTATCAGTGAGTTGAAGCCCAAAGCGAGCTATTATGATCTCATATTGCAAAATAAAAGCCTTGTGCCGATCAGCAAGATTGCCAAGGATTACGGAATGTCTGGCCGCGCTTTCAATAAGCTGCTTCATGAGCTTGGAGTACAGTACAAAATGGGAAACTGCTGGCTTTTATATCAGGAGTACGCCGATCAAGGATACACGCAGTCCAAGACCCACGCTATTGATGCAGAAAGAAGCGTAATGCACACATATTGGACACAAAAAGGAAGGCTATTTATCTATGACCTTCTTAAAAACAAGAAAGGTATATTGCCTGTAATCGAACGTGAACAAAAAAGCGCATAGGCAGGGGGTAATACCATGAGTATCAGCAAGTTTAACGCGGAAGGATATTACGACCCCACACCTTATGAAGCACTGCTTAGGATTGAGCGAGAGGCCAGGAAAGCGCCTTACAGACCGATGGTATTTATCTGCAGCCCATATGCTGGTGATATAGAACGTAATATCCGTAAGGCTCAGGGGTACTGCCGCTTTGCAGTGAGCAGGAATTGCATACCTATTGCTCCGCACCTCTTGTTTCCGCAGTTTATGGACGACGATGATGAACAAATGCGAAATCTGGGCTTGTACTTTGGCATGGTATTGATGTCAAAGTGCTCAGAAGTGTGGGTATTTGGCAGAAAAATTACTAAAGGGATGTCCATTGAGATTGAAAAGGCAAAGCAGCGCAGCATTCCGATCCGGTATTTTAATGAACGATGCGAGGAGGTGCGGTGTAAATGAGCATCTCATTCCCTAAAGAATTGGCAAACCGGAAGCAATGGATCTGCTGGCGTCTGGAACCAAACACAAAGGACGGAAGAGACAGTAAAATCCCTTATAATCCCTTAACTGGTAGAAAAGCCTCAAGCACTAACCCAAACGACTGGTCGACGCTTGACGATGCGATTGCGGCAAAAGAACAATACCTCTATACCGGATTAGGTTTTGTATTCGCAAAAAGCGGAGGTTTAGTGGGGATAGACATAGATCACTGCCGCGACAAAAACACTGGGGAATTAAGCGATACCGCCAAGGATATCCTTGAGCGGTTTCCGTCCTATACGGAAATCAGCCCTTCAGGAACTGGGCTTCATATTTTCTATAAAGGGGAGATGCCTGCTAAGGGCAATAAAAACACTAAAACCGGCGTTGAAATGTATGCCCACAGCAGATACTTCACAATGACTGGCGAGCGACTGCCAGGGACTCCTGATTACATTACTGAAGATAACGGGGCACTGGCCTGGATACATGAGAATTATATCAAAAGTAAAAAACGGAGAGGAAAAAGCAAGAAAGACAGTAAGGTGGTTAAGCTAGAGCCGCTTACAGATGAAGAAATTCTGGAGAAAGCCCGTACAGCCGAAAACCATAAGGAATTTGATCTGCTATGGGAAGGAAAATGGCAGGAAGCAGGGTATCCGAGCCAGTCCGAAGCCGACCTTGCTCTTTGCTGTATGCTGGCTTTTTGGTCAGGCAAAAACAAAGAGCAGATGGACAGGCTGTTTAGAAATTCCGGGTTATTCCGGGAAAAGTGGGATACGGTACATCATGCAAGTGGAGCAACATATGGGCAGGAGACACTGGATAAGGCCATTGAAGTTACAGAGAACGTATACAGCCGCGAAAGCGAGTCAGTTATCTTTGAACATGAGGGCAGGTATTACCGCACCAGAGGCGAAAGTGTGTATCCTATAACAAATTTTATCATTCAACCGGTGGAGATGATTGTATCGGAAGATGAAACGCAGATGACTGCTGACCTTATTACAATCCGTGATGAAATATACCGCCAGACATTTATGACTACCGACTTCAATAACATCCAAAAATTTAAAAATATCTTGAACCGCCGGACAATATCCTTAGGCTATTTTGGCTCAGAAGGAGATTTGGAACTGCTGAAAGGTTATATATCTGAAATGGAGTGGGTAAGGAAAACAGGGGTCAAGGCTCTTGGGATTTATGAGCATGGCGGGCGGATGGTATATGTTTCAACGGATGGTGCCATTGAAGCAGGAGGCAACATTGTTGAAGATATCGTGCAGCTTGATAAGTATAAAAGCATAACAACCGATATCCTAACCTTTGAGCCATTGACAAAGAAACAGCTTATTATGCTTGGTGAATGGCTCCTCAGCTATAACGAGCCCATAAAAACGGTATCAGTAATGGCCTGGGTGGCCGGATGCTTCATTAAACCGCATCTTAAAAAATCAGGCATCAAGTTTCCTCATTTATTGCTTGTCGGAGAACAAGGCAGCGGAAAAAGTAATACATTGGAGCGGGTTATTCTGCCGGTATTTTCGTGCAGCAAAATCCGCGCGGCTACGCAGGTTACTGCATTTACACTGATGAAGGAATCTGCATCATCGAATCTGATACCGCAGTTGATGGATGAGTTCAAGCCTTCAAAGATAGATAAGTTAAGGCTAAATGCCTTATACAACCATCTTCGAGATGCATATGACGGCCATGAAGGTGTCCGCGGTAGGGCGGATCAAAGTGCTGTTACTTATGAACTGTTGGCACCTATTATTGTAGCTGGTGAGGAATCGCCGGATGAAGCGGCCATCAGAGAACGGAGCATAGAATTGCTATTCAGCAAGAAGGACTTAAAACCAGCCAGCCATAGACAAGCATTTTATAAGCTGTGTGCAAAAGCGGATCTGCTTGGCAGCTTCGGTCGGAGCCTGCTGGATATAGCACTCAGAGTATCGGTTGCTGAGGCAGAGAAGTGGTATGAGGAAGCAAAGTCAGAGATATCTGATGAGTTTCCATCTCGTATCGTCAATAATCTCGCCTGTTGCTATGCCGGATTGAGCCTAGTAAACAAACTGTGTGAATTCCTTAATGTAACGTGGGCTGAAGTATTTCCCATTAACAAAGGGGCATGTATTCGATATCTTCAAAACGGTGTGCAGGAGTACTTGCTGGATGGCGGCAGCAATAACAAGACCATTGTAGAACAGACGCTGGAAATCATGGCCCGGATGAAACTGGCTCCGAATCAAGACTACACTTTTGATAAAGATGGCAAGGTTATCGGGATTCGTTTCTGTGATGTATATGACCGCTATACCAAGTACAGACGCGATTATGCAATCACTGGTGAATGTCTTCCATATAACCAGTTTTTGAAGCAATTGAGGCAAAGTGACTTTTTTATAGAGAGCAATAAAACGATGCGTTTCGGGAATGAAACAAAAAAAGCGTGGGCTCTTGATTTCTCAATACTGAAAGAGCGATGCGATGTGAGCGGCTTTGAAATCACAGATATTGAGCCTCTTTAGTATTGAAAAAGGTAACAAGGTAACAAAAAGGTAACGCCAGAAACGCTGATGAATAGCCACTTGTTACCGATGTTACCTTTGTTACCTCAACTTTATATATACGCGCGAAAGTACCATTGCTTTTTTAAGACTAAAAAATATAAAAATAAAAATATTTGTGTATACACCTACCCCAAAAAGAGGTAACAAGGTAACAAAATCCTGAAAAGCGCTTGGGAAGCTGATTTATGAGATGCCTTTTTTGGACGTTACGAGGTTATAAGAGGGAAAAAGGTAACATTTTTGGAGGATGAGCGGTTATGTCTGAAAGAAGTATTGTGACTAAAGTACTGCGGTACTTAAAGACAGTACCGGGGTGTTTCTGTTGGAAGGAACATGGTGGTATGTACGGGACAGCGGGGATACCAGACATTATTGCCTGTGTAAATGGACGGTTTATAGCTTTTGAAATAAAAACCCCATCGGGAAAGACAACAAAACTGCAGGAAGCAACTATAAGGAAAATCCTCAATGCAGGAGGAGTGGCAGCGGTTGTCCATTCGGTAGATGAGGTGAAGGTTATTCTGGAAAAGCATGGCCTTCTATAAAGAACGAAGACATAACGAACAAGGAAACAAAGCACTGCAAAGCAACGCAAAAAAGCACACTGCTTCAAAGATCAAGGTTTTTATCTTGATTTTTTGGAGGTGCGATATGCTGATTGCATGGCAGTATTTAGATAAAAAAGCGGCTGCTGTTGAAGCTTTGAAAGATTACAGCAGCATGCAGTACATTATCGAACACAGTGATGAGGATATATATGAAATTGAAACCTGTATGACAAGCCCTCACAGTGCAAAGATTACCGGAGTTCCGGGCAAACACAATCCCAAAAGCGGCGAAGAACGCCTTGCTGCTTGCCTTGACGAGATTGATGTGTTGAAAGAACGTTACAGACGGGCATTAGAATATATGGAGTGGTTCAAGCCTGCTTGGGAAGCCCTGTCGGAGGAAGAACAGTTTATACTGACAGAATTTTTTGTTAATGATGTGAGCAAGACAGAAGCTGTAGCAAACATCGGAGAGAAGCTGTTTCTTGAAAGAGCACAGGTGTACCGTAGGAAGGACAAGGCACTTAATCATCTGGCACTGCTTTTATACGGGAAGTAGTAATGAGATTTTTATGAGATGTAAAACACGGGTATCCAATATATAATGATATCGTGAAAAAATAACATTAAAACGCATAAGCCCTTCGGGGCTTTTTTTATGCCATAAAACAGGAGTGAGGAAAGATGTACGATAATTGTTTTGGCAGTAACGGAAGGAATGGCTGCAATATCCTGACTGTACACAAGTGCTTGCAAGATAAATGTTCCTTCTATAAAAGCACCAAGGAGTTAGAGGAAGATAGGAAAAAGGCTTATCTTTTGCTTGCAGCTTTACCACCCGATATGCAGCGGTATATCTCCGATAAGTATTATAACGGTAAGATGCCATGGTCAAATAGCAAATGTGTTGTTCAATATTCCAGATGAGATTTTTATGAGATGAAATTCATTATAAATCCAAATATAATGGTATTGTGAAAAGTTATGAATAAGCCTTCATGGGATGAACCTGTGAGGGCTTTTTTTATACCCGTAAAGGAGGTGGCCAGATGCCAAGAAAACCAAAAAGGCCTTGCTCCTTTCCCGGCTGTCCTGAACTGACGGACGGAAGGTACTGCGACATGCATCAAAGGCAAGTGGATGCTTATTACAACAAATACGAACGAGATCCCCAAACAAGAAAACGCTATGGCCGGAGATGGAAACGCATCAGGGACAGATATATCTCAGAGCATCCGCTTTGCGAGGAGTGCCAAAAGTACGGAAGGCTTACACCAGCCGAAGAGGTACATCATATTATCCCTTTATCCAAAGGCGGAACCAATGCAGACAGTAACCTTATGAGCCTGTGCAAACAATGCCACTCATCGATCACTGCCCGCGAAGGAGAACGATGGGCAAGACGGTAGGGGGGTCAAAATCTCTGGCGGAGTAGTTTTGTGCAACGGGCGGGGGGTCACGCGCGAAAAATCGCAGTTTCAAACGGGGTATATCCCCTGTTTATTTTTACATGAATCGAGGTGATGTGTATGGCAAAGGACGGTACCAACCGCGGCGGGGCACGTATTGGTGCAGGACAGAAGAAAAAGCCTCTGGCGGATAAGATTTTGGAAGGAAATCCCGGCAGACGAAAGCTCATGGTAATGGAGTTTACGGATGCTGCGGAACTGGAAGGAGAGAGCATGCCGCCACCGAGGGATTATCTTGCTGCAAAGCAGAAGAACGGAAAAACAACACTGGCGGTGGAAATATACGAAAAAACATGGCAGTGGCTTAAGGAACGCAGGTGTGTTCACCTTATCCCTGCGCAGCTTATAGAGCAATATGCCCAGAGTGTGGCGCGGTGGATCCAGTGCGAGGAATGTATCACTGAATTTGGCTTTCTTGCTAAACATCCGACAACTGGCAATGCCATCCCGTCGCCTTATGTGGCTATGAGTCAAAGCTTCATGAAACAGGCCAATAACCTGTGGTATCAAATTTATCAAGTCGTGCGGGAAAACTGTGCTACCGAATACAAGGGGGCCACTCCCCACGACGATGTGATGGAAAAACTACTGACAGCCAGGAGGGGTGGCTGATGCATAAAGCAAATTCAATCTTTCTTAGGGAACTAAGAAAATATGAAGACCATTTAACGAAGCAGCAGTTTAAGACTCTGCGGGGACAAGTAATAAACGGAGATTGTGAGGGCGCAAAAAAGGGTCTTAAGAAAATATTGAACAGGAGAATGCAAGATGAACATACAAAAAATATCTGTTGAAAAACTTAATCCAGCAGCATACAACCCACGCAAGAATTTAAAACCTGGCGATAAGGAATATGAAAAGCTAAAACGGTCAATAGAGGAATTTGGCTATGTGGAGCCTGTTATCTGGAACAAAAAAACAGGTAATGTGGTAGGCGGGCATCAACGCTTAAAGGTCTTGCTGGACTTGGGACAGACAGAGATAGATTGCGTCGTTGTAGATCTTGACCCCCAGAGGGAAAAAGCGCTCAATCTTGCTCTTAATAAGATTCAGGGAGAGTGGGACGAGAATAAACTGGCTGAACTGATGGCTGAGTTGGACGCAGGTGCCTTTGATGTTTCGCTCACAGGATTTGACGCTTCTGAAATTGACGAACTGCTCAACCGATGGTATGCCAAGGAAGCGGTGCAGGACAGCTTTGACATAGATAAAGCGCATGAGGAAATTGTGCAGTGCGAGCCGGTAACGAAGCGGGGCGATATCTGGCTTCTCGGGAATCATCGCTTGATGTGCGGCGACTCTACTAAGGATGAGGATTTTGAGAAGTTGATGGAAGGGTGTCACGCACAGATGGCAGTGACTTCTCCTCCATATGGGGTAGGCAAAGAATATGAAAAGGCCGGGATTGAACCATGGTTCGAGACAGTACGCCCAGTGATTAGAAACCTGTGCAGGTATGCAGATATTGTATGCTGGAACTTAGGTGATCTCTATGCCACCGGCTCTCAGTTTATTGAACCCACCAGTGTTTACAGCGTGAATATGTTCTTGGACAACGGTTACCGCCCTATCTGGATCCGCATTTGGAAGAAACAAGGGCAAAATTTCGGTGTAGGACCTTATCATCTTGTTTCAAACAAGCCGGTTCAGCAGTATGAGTATATTTCAGCCTTCAGCAATAAAGGAGAAGTTGAGGAATATAACGATCAGGAATATGTATGGCTTTCAGCCTTTGCGGGACACAGTTATAAATTTGTGAAACGGCTTACAAAGGAAGAACGCAAGAAATGGGGTTATGCTGGGATATGGGAGATGACCACTGTACGGGCAAACAAGGAGCATCCTGCAATGTTCCCTGTGGAGCTTCCATGGCGGTGCATCAAAATGCACAGCGACAAAGGCGGTATTGTTCTTGAGCCGTTCTCTGGTAGCGGAACTACTATAATTGCGGCTGAACAGACCGAGCGTAAATGCTACGCAATGGAGTTATCCCCTGTTTACTGTGATTTAGCTGTTAAGCGCTGGGAGGAATTCACCGGCGAAAAAGCCGTCAAACTGGAGGGTTAAGATTTATGGATATACTGAAAATACCAGCAGAAAAATTAAAACCTTCGAAATATAACCCGCGGAAGGACTTAAAACCGGGCGATCCTGAATACGAGAAACTCCGCCGATCCATTGAAGAGTTTGGATATGTAGAGCCGGTCATATGGAATAAACGCACCGGGAATATTGTCGGCGGACATCAGCGTTATAAAGTACTTACAGCTTTGGGGTATAAGGAGATCGACTGTGTTGTAGTTGATTTGGATGAACAGCGGGAAAAGGCGCTCAATGTTGCACTGAATAAAATCAGTGGCGAGTTTGATATTCCGCTTTTGACCGATCTGCTTATGGATTTAAATGAAGATGGTTTTGACGTTTCTCTTACCGGGTTTGATGCTTCGGAAATTGATGAGTTGTTCCGTGATAAAACAACCGCTAATGTCAAAGAAGATAATTTCGATACAGAAAAGGCAATTGCAGAGATTAAAACTCCGGTTACCAAAAAGGGCGACATATGGGTACTTGGCAGCCACCGTCTGATGTGCGGTGATAGCACCATGCTTTCAGATGTGCAAAAGCTGATGAACGGACAAAAGGCGAGATTTGTTTTCACCGACCCACCCTGGAATGTTGATTACGGTTCAGATACCAGGCATCCAAGCTGGAAGCCAAGACAAATTCTAAATGACAATATGAGCACCGAAGAATTCGGCGCTTTTTTATTGCACGCTTTTAAATGCATGAAAGAGGTTTCTGAAGCCGGATGCATGACCTATGTGGTAATGAGTGCTCAGGAATGGGGCAGTTTGATGAACGTCATGCGGGAGGCAGGGTATCACTGGTCGAGCACAATTATATGGAAAAAAGACAGCTTGGTACTATCAAGAAAGGACTATCATACCCAGTACGAGCCGATCTGGTATGGTTGGCTTGATGGAACACGCCTTTGCCCGCTTAAAGACCGTAAACAGTCAGATGTTTGGGAGATACCCCGTCCTAAAGTATCGGAGGAGCACCCTACCATGAAGCCGGTATCGCTTGTAGCAAAGGCAATGCTCAATAGTTCCCATATTGGAGATTTAACTCTTGACCTGTTCGGTGGTTCTGGTACGACAATGATTGCGGCACAGCAGACCGGGCGGGTTTGTTTTATGATGGAGCTTGACTCGAAATACTGCGATGTGATTGTAAAGCGCTATGTTTCACAATTTGGCACAGATTCAGTATTCTTGGTAACAGGTAGTGAAAAAATACCTTACGCGGAAACACAGATTGATTAAAAATGTCCTTGCTTTCCCCTCAAAACAGAGCGTTAATGTACCCCACCAAAAAGGAAAGGTGGGATTTTTTATGGGAATCAAAAATGTTTTAGCTTATTTGAGGGGAGGTGTATGGCATGAGCAATAACAGCTTTCGCTTTTCACAGAAGATTGTCGGTCAGGAGAGAAAAGCCATTGCCTCGGTCATAGCTGAAGCCCTTGAAGGCCAGGTGCGCTATGCCGGAGCACCGGAGTTTTTGTATGAGATTAAAGACGAAAAATCTGCTGGCAGTTGGACGATTGACAGGGACAGTGTGGTTCACTCACCGAAAATCAGTCTCAATGAAATAAAAACCATCCGTTCAGTTATTGACACGTTGAATGTGGAGGGCTTTTCAGCAGAGGGAACCATGACAATTACTCTTTCGTTGGAGGGCTTTAGCACGATTAGCCTTGAAAACCTAAATAATATGCTGGCCAGCAAAGAGACATTGATAAAGAAGGCGATGTTGATTGAGGGGGAACTTGCAGTCTTAGCTGAAAATGATGAGATTTCCTTCCCTTTCTGGAACGCGACTTTAAATGCTGATGAAGTGCAGACCTATATAACGCTGGCAAAGCAGATGGCAGAACAGGCAAAATTACAGAAGCGAGTACTACGAAAAGAAAAACCAACAGATAATGAAAAATATGCTTTTCGCTGTTTCCTGCTTAGGTTGGGGTTTATAGGTGATAACTTCAAAACTGAACGCAAGGTGTTACTTTCAAGGCTGTCCGGTAACGGGGCGTATCGGAAAGGCAGAGCAAAGGCGGTGGACGAAAATGAATGATTTTCATAGCACCGCCTTCTTTGTCAAGCATCCGTTTAGAATAGAGGATTTAAAAGTGCCGCATCGGTATGAGACGAGGAAACGATTTGTAGTTGTAAAAACTATCGAGCTATCAAAGATTGATTATGATAACTTCGTTGCCGACCTATGTGTTGATCGCATTTTCATTGAGGAAAATAAAGGGCTTTGTCACGTTAATGAGGATGGAGTGTGGCGTTGCCTGCTGGTTAAGCAGCGGGGACGGTCTGATGGAGTGTTGGTAATGCCGGATGGTAGAGATTACCCAAAGTATGCCGCATATTATCCTGGAGAGGAGGACGAACTATGAGTGCAAGAGGCTTCCCTTCAAAAGAAACAGTCCTTCGCATTAAAGAGCAGTATCCGCCGGGAACACGTGTTGAGCTTATCTGCATGAATGATCCGTATTCTAAGCTGAAACCTGGAGACCAAGGAACAGTATCTTTCGTGGATGATATCGGAACTGTTCATATCAACTGGGACTGCGGTTCTTCTTTGGGTGTAGCCTATGGTATAGATGTGATCAGAAAGCTGTAAATGTACACAATTCAAGATGTGTAAAATTGTTCAAAATCCAGTGGAAACTCACGCAGAATTGCCTTGCTATCCTGTGTTTTCAATGGCCTAATGTACACTGCCAAAGGGCAAAAAACACAGAGAAAGCGAGGAAAAAGCGCAATGCTTACAACGAGATTTGGAATCGAGGTAGAATTGACGGGGATTACAAGAAAACAAGCGGCAAAAACTGCAGCAGCTTTTCTTGGAGGGAGGGTTGAATCCAGCGGAGATTATTACGATACCCAAAAGGTTATTGCACCGGATGGACGGATATGGAAATTCATGAGCGACGGGAGCATCCGGACTCAGAAAAAGGAAAACGGCAGGATTGTGGCGGCTGGCCGGGAATATAGCGTCGAGTTGGTAAGCCCGATACTGACATACCGCGAAGACATTGAAACCCTGCAGGAATTGATAAGGAGGCTTCGCAAGGCTGGAGGTTTTGCAAACACAAGTTGTGGAATTCATATCCATATAGACGGTGCAGACCACACACCGCGAAGCATCCGTAATTTTATCAACATTATCGCCAGCAAGAATGACCTTTTCTATAAAGCATTGCAGATTGAGCCGGACAGAATGCGGTTTTGTAAAAAGATGGATGCGGCACTGGTTGAGAAGATGAATCGGCGTAAGCCCAAAACCATGGCGGCGATTGAGAGCATCTGGTACGAAGGTTACAGCGAAAGCCGAAGCACCCATTACCATAATAGCAGATACCACTTTTTGAACCTGCACAGCTTTTTTAATGGCAATGGGACAATTGAGCTTCGAGGCTTTAACAGCGAACTTCATGCGGGAAAAATTAGAAGCTACATAGTGCTTGCCCTTGCGTTAAACCATCAGGCGTTAACGCAAAAATGCGCTTCCAGCAAGAAACCACAGGTTGAAAATGAGAAGTTTGCCATGCGGACATATCTCAACCGCATAGGACTTATTGGTGATGAGTTCAAAAACTGCCGGGAGCATCTTTGCAAACACCTTGATGGTAACGCTGCATGGCGGTTTCGGGCAGCATAGATAGACAAGCGCAGGGGTGGCTCTCCGCCTCTGCCTTGGTAAATACAAGGAGGATGATACGATGAGCAAAGAAAAAGGAACCATATATTTAGCATACGGAAGCAATCTGAACTTAAGGCAGATGGCATACCGCTGCCCAACGGCAAAAGTGCTGGGGAGTGCAAAACTCACAGGATACCGGCTGTTATTCAGAGGAGGGAATGGCGGCGCAGTAGCGACAATAGAAAAACAAAAAGGTGAAAGTGTACCAGTAATGCTTTGGAGAATCATGCCTAATGATGAGAAAGCGCTGGACAGATATGAAGGTTATCCGCATCTATACCGGAAAGAAACGGTTAAGGTACGTTTCAAAGGGCAGTGGGTACCCGCAATGGTGTATATCATGAATGAAGGTAGACCTTTGGGAGCACCGGGTCGTTACTATTACGAGGTGATTCGGCAGGGCTATTTAGATGCGGGTTTTGATATTTCATTTCTCAATAAAGCGGTAAGAGATTCAATTTCAGCGGCAGAGAAGTCAGAGGTGTAGGACATGGGTACAGATTATGGCCATACGGGACAGCGGTGCCTGTAATATGTTTGACTTGCCAAGAGTACAGGAAGAGGCATATAAAATGGGGTTTTATGAATTAGTAGTATTTCTTAATGAACACAAGAAAGAATATGCCGAGTTTATCCTGACAGGCAAACGATAACGGTTATAACGTAACAAGTTTCATAGAAATCCACTAAGGAGAGGAACTTCATCTATGAGGTTCCTTTTTTCTTGCTCAATTTTAGGAAAGGAGGCGGCAAAGCTGCGGAAGTTAAAACGGTATAAACCAACCAAGTTTATGGCGGAAGGTTCTCGATATGACAAGGAAGCGGCTGATGCCGCTGTTACTTTTATAAACTGCCTGAAGCATACCAAGGGTGAATGGTATGGAATGCCTTTTGAATTAATTGACTGGCAGGAACAGATTGTCCGGGATATATTCGGAATCTTGAAACCTAACGGATACAGGCAGTTTAACACTGCCTATATAGAAATTCCAAAAAAGCAGGGTAAGAGCGAACTTGCAGCGGCAATTGCTTTATATCTTACCTGTGGTGATTTCGAGCATGGTGGCGAGGTTTATGGATGTGCGTCTGATCGTCAGCAGGCATCCATTGTTTTCGATGTTGCAGTAGATATGGTGGAACAGTGTCCGGCATTAAAATCTCGAATTAAACCAATGCTGTCACAGAAGCGGCTGGTTTATAAACCGTTAGGCAGTTTTTATCAGGTGCTTTCAGCGGAGGCATATACAAAACATGGCCTAAACGTCCATGGTGTGGTATTTGACGAACTTCATGCTCAGCCAAACAGGGATCTTTATGATGTAATGCTTCACGGATCTGGCGATGCAAGAAAACAACCGCTGTTTTTCCTGATCACAACTGCTGGCACAGACCGCAATTCCATCTGCTGGGAAGTACATCAAAAGGCTGAGGATATTCTTCAAGGGCGTAAGATAGATCCGACTTTCTACCCTGTTATCTACAGCGCAGCCGATACCGATGACTGGACAAGTGAAAAGGTATGGAGAAAGGTTAACCCGTCACTGGGCATTACAGTCGACATCGAAAAATTGAGGGTGGCTTGTGAAAATGCCAAGCAAAATCCTGCAGAGGAAAATTTATTCCGTCAGCTCCGCTTAAATCAGTGGGTGAAACAATCGGTGCGCTGGATGCCAATGGATAAATGGGATAAGTGTGCGTTTCCTGTTGATGCAGAAAAATTGCGCGGCAGAACCTGTTACGGAGGACTTGACCTGTCATCTACTACCGATATTACCGCCTTTGTGCTGGTGTTTCCACCGCTTGATGAATCTGATAAATATCAGATTCTACCTTTTTTCTGGATACCGGAGGAGAATATTGATCAGCGTGTGCGGAGAGATCATGTGCCTTATGATGTCTGGGAGAGGCAAGGCTTTTTATATACCACTGAGGGTAACGTCGTGCATTATGGATTTATCGAAACCTTTATTGAGGAACTCGGAATGAAATATAACATTAAGGAAATAGCCTTTGACCGCTGGGGCGCAATTCAGATGACGCAAAACCTCGAGGCTTTGGGGTTTACGGTTGTTCCATTCGGTCAGGGTTTCAAGGATATGTCGCCGCCTACAAAAGAGTTGATGAAGCTGACATTGGAAGAACGCATCGCCCATGGTGGTAATCCAGTACTGCGGTGGATGATGGACAATATCTATGTCAAAACCGATCCCGCCGGAAACATTAAGCCGGATAAAGAAAAATCCACCGAGAGAATAGATGGTGCGGTAGCGTTAATTATGGCGCTTGACCGCGCGTTAAGGCATGACGGGGATGAACGCAACGGATCAATTTATGATGAAAGGGGGCTGTTGATTATATGAGTGTATTTTCCCGTTTGTTCAAAGCAAGGGATAAGCCGAAAAACAGCCTGTTCGGTAATGCATATAGCTTTTTCTTCGGCGGCACATCCAGCGGAAAAGCTGTCAATGAGCGGACTGCTATGCAGACAACTGCAGTGTATGCCTGTGTAAGGATACTTGCAGAAGCCATCGCGGGGCTTCCGCTTCATGTGTACCGCTATAAAGAAGACGGTGGCAAAGAAAAAGCGTTGACCCACCCGCTCTATTATTTACTCCATGACGAACCAAACCCTGAGATTACTTCATTCGTGTTCCGAGAAACACTGATGAGTCATCTTCTTTTATGGGGAAATGCTTACGCTCAAATTATTAGGGACGGTTCCGGACGAGTGCTGGCGCTTTATCCACTTTTGCCAAACAAAATGACGGTAGACAGGGCTCCAAACGGAGAACTGTTTTACACTTATCGGCGCGACAGCGATGAGAGCAGGGTTAATCCAAAAGCAGGCCTTATATACCTACGAAGTGATGAGGTTCTTCACATCCCGGGACTCGGTTTTGACGGACTGATCGGATACTCCCCTATTGCTATGGCCAAGAACGCCATAGGCATGGCTATTGCCTGTGAGGAGTATGGTGCATCCTTTTTTGCCAACGGAGCAAATCCGGGTGGCGTTCTGGAACATCCCGGCGTATTAAAGGATCCGGCAAAGGTGCGAGAAAGCTGGAACGCTGTTTATCAAGGAAGTGCCAATGCTCATCGCATTGCAGTTCTGGAAGAGGGAATGAAGTTTCAACCAATCGGCATTCCACCCGAACAGGCACAGTTTTTAGAGACAAGAAAGTTTCAGATAAATGAAATTGCTCGGATATTCCGAGTACCTCCCCATATGGTTGGAGATCTTGAAAAGTCAAGCTTTTCAAACATCGAACAACAATCTCTGGAATTTGTTAAATACACGCTTGACCCGTGGGTGGTGCGTTGGGAACAGGCTCTCCAAAAAGCGCTGCTTTTACCATCAGAGAAGCGGGCATACTTTGTCAAATTCAATGTAGATGGCCTTCTGCGCGGTGATTATGCAAGCCGCATGAATGGTTATGCTGTAGCTCGCCAGAACGGCTGGATGTCTGCTAACGATATCCGCGAGCTTGAGGACATGAACCGGATTCCGGCGGAGTTGGGCGGAGATCTGTATCTTGTTAACGGTAACATGACCAGGCTTGCCGATGCAGGTGCATTTGCAGGCAAAAACAATGCTGAAACGGAGGGATCAAAAGTTGAATAAATCACAAAATCAAAAACCGGTTCGCCGCTTTTGGAACTGGATACAAAACGATGATGGCAGCCGGACATTATATATTGACGGCCCAATAGCTGAAGAAAGCTGGCTGGGAGACGAAGTAACTCCCAAGCAGTTCAAATCAGAGCTGTTGTCCGGAGAGGGTGATATAACGATCTGGATCAACAGCCCTGGCGGAGATATATTTGCAGCTAATCAAATTTACAACATGCTTATGGATTACAAAGGCAAAGTGACGGTAAAGATTGACGGTATTGCAGCCAGCGCCGCTTCGGTCATAGCTATGGCCGGAGGTGACGTCTTTATGTCACCAGTCAGCATGATGATGATTCACAACCCTATGACAATAGCCATCGGTGATACAGAAGAAATGGAGAAAGCTATCGCAATGCTGGAAGAAATAAAGGAATCCATCATCAACGCTTATGAACTGAAAACCGGACTTTCCAGGGCAAAAATATCGCACCTAATGGATGCAGAAAGCTGGTTTAACGCAAGAAAAGCGGTGGAACTTGGCTTTGCCGATGGAATCTTGTTTATGGAGGATGAATCATTCCCATCCGAATTTGAAGTATCAGGAGGAATGATCTTCAGTAGGCAGGCAGTAACAAATTCCATCCTGCAAAAGCTTAAACCAAAAGAAAAACCAAAAGGAACACCAATTGAGTCGCTTGAAAAGCGGCTTTTTTTATTAAAACCTTAAGGAGGATTTGATTATGAGCAAAATACTGGAACTGCGTGAAAAACGCGCTAAAGTATGGGAAGCTGCTAAAGCTTTCCTCGACAGCAAACGCGGGAACGACGGACTGCTTTCACCGGAGGATACCGTGACTTATGAAAAAATGGAAGCCGACGTTATTGCGCTGGGCAAAGAAATAGAGCGTCTTGAGCGTCAGGCTGCCATAGATTTGGAACTGTCAAAACCGTTGAATATTCCTATTACAGACAAACCCACTTCCATATCTGGCAACAATGAAAAAACCGGACGTGCCAGCGATGAGTACAGGCAGTCTTTCTGGAACATGATGCGCGGCAGGCGCAAATATGACGTACACAACGCGCTGCAGATTGGAGAGGACACCGAAGGAGGATATCTTGTTCCCGACGACTTTGAGCGTACTCTTGTGGAAGCACTGGAGGAGGAGAATATCTTTAGGCAGATTGCCAATGTTATTACCACGTCCAGCGGTGACAAGAAAATTCCTGTGGTGGCAAGCAAGGGTACTGCATCCTGGGTGGATGAGGAAGGCCAGATTCCCGAAAGCGATGACTCCTTTGCACAGGTATCCATCGGCGCATATAAGCTGGCTACTATGATCAAGGTATCAGAGGAATTGTTAAACGATAGTGTATTTAACCTTGAACAGTATATAGCCAAAGAATTCGCTCGCCGAATCGGAGCAAAAGAGGAGGAAGCGTTTTTTATCGGCGACGGATCTGGAAAGCCAACCGGTATCTTGGCAGATAACGGCGGTGGCGAGATAGGAGTAACTGCGGCGAGTGCAACAGCTATTACCCTTGACGAGATCATGGACTTGTTCTACAGCCTAAAGTCTCCGTACCGCAGGAACGCTGTATTCATTATGAATGATTCGACAATTAAAGCTATAAGGAAGCTCAAAGACAACAACGGTCAGTATCTCTGGCAGCCTTCTGTAACTGCTGGAACACCGGATACTATCCTCAATCGTCCAGTTAAAACTTCTGCATTTATGCCAGCCATTGCCGCCGGAGCAAAAACGATTGTATTCGGCGATTTTTCTTATTACTGGGTGGCAGACCGTCAGGGCAGGGTTTTTAAGCGGCTTAATGAGTTGTATGCTGCGACCGGACAAGTTGGATTCATGGCAACCCAGCGTGTAGATGGCAAGCTGGTACTGTCTGAAGCAGTCAAGATACTGCAGCAGAAATCAGCTTAATGAAAACGGAGGTGCTGCGGCATGGAACTTTTGGAGAAGGTTAAAGCAAACCTCATATTGCAGCACAGCGAAGATGACGCACTTTTACAAGAGTATATCAAAGCCGCAGTTGCCTATGCGGAAAGTTACCAGAAAAAGCCGGAAGGATATTATGCCGAAAACCCAATGCTGCCTACTACTGAGCAGGCTGTCATTATGCTGTCGAGCCATTTTTATGAAAGCAGGGATGGCTCGACGGCTGGCTTTTTTGGGGATAGTGTGCAGGCAGGACAGCAGGTATGGAATACAGTTAACCTTTTGTTGCGGCTTGACCGGGATTGGAAGGTGTAAATATGGGCTTTGGGAAAATGAGAACTTTTGTGGATATTATCTCAACCAAGCCGGTTAAGGACAGTGAGGGTTTTACTGAAAAAGGTGATGTTATTCTTGCTTCGGTAAGGGCATACAAGGAAGATAGGCATGGCAGTGAAAAATGGGCAAACAGGGCGGCGTTTTCGCAGGCGTCTGCCCTGTTCCGCTTCCGTAAGATACCTAACCTGGAAGTTACCACAGATCTTGTACTCGTTTGCAGCGATGGCAGGTACAACATTATCAGTGTAGAGGATGTGAAGGGACGCGGAATGTATATTGAGGTGCTTGCGGAAAAAGTGAAATCAAGCAAAGCATAAAAGGAGGGGCTGCAACGTGGCTAAGGTGGAAGTTAAAATGCCGGAAGAGTTCTTGCTCAAGTTATCCAGACTTGGAGAAAGAACAGACGAAATCATACCTAAGGTGCTGGAAGCAGGCGGGGAAATGGTTCTTTCAAAAGTGAAGTCCAATCTTCAGTCAGTTATCGGGAGCGGCACTAAATATCCGTCCAGAGCAACCGGTGAATTGGTAAATGCTTTGGGACTCTCTCCTGCCAAACAGGATAGGGATGGAAACCACAACATAAAAATCGGCTTTACTGAACCAAGGAAGGATGGGGAAAGCAATGCGAAGATTGCTAATATTATTGAGTACGGCAAGTCCGGGCAGCCTCCAAGGCCCTTTTTGAAACCGGCAAAATCAGCTACAAGGAAGTCCTGCATCGAAGTAATGAAGTCAAGACTGGAACAGGAGCTGGGTCGTATATGAGCATATTGTCAGAATTAAACTCGTTATTGGATGGTTTGGGTATCCCCATTGAAACCGGGGTATTTAGCGGTGTACCGCCAGATGAGTACCTTGTCATTACTCCGATGACAGATACATTTGAAGTTTTTGCAGACAACCGGCCTCAGGTAGAAACCCAGGAGGTAAGGTTGTCTTTATTTATAAAGGGAAACTACACTGCCCGTAAAAACGAAATAGTGAACACATTGCTTCAAGCAGGCTTTACCATTACCGACAGGCGGTATATAGGCCATGAGGACGATACCGGCTATCACCACTATGCCATTGATGTGGCAAAAGAGTATGAAGTAAAGGAGGAATGAAAAACATGGCCACAATCGGACTGGACAGGTTATATTATGCCAAAATAACTGAGAATGAAAACGGAGAAGAGACATACGACACGCCTGTTCCGCTGGCTAAGGCTATTACGGCAGAGCTTTCTGTGGAGCTGGCAGAGGCGACACTTTATGCCGATGACGGGGCGGCAGAAGTGGTCAAGGAATTTCAAAGCGGCACCCTGACTCTTGGTGTTGCAGATATCGGAGTAGACGCTGCTGAGGTTTTGACGGGAGCCACTCTTGATGACAATAAGGTGCTGATTTCTGCCAGTGAGGATGGAGGCGCACCTGTGGCAATCGGCTTTAGAGCCAAGAAAGCTAACGGCAAGTACAGGTATTTTTGGCTTTATAGGGTAAAATTCGGAATCCCGGCTACAAATCTGCAAACGAAAGGTGATAGCATTACCTTTTCGACACCCACCATTGAAGGGACAGTCATGAGACGTAACAAACCAGATGGCCAGGGAAAGCACCCTTGGAAGGCGGAGGTCAGCGAAGACGATCCCGGTGTATCGCCTGAAACTATTACCGGCTGGTATACGGAAGTTTATGAGCCGGTATTTGCTGTGGGAGGAGGCAGCGAATAATGCAGGATAATGACAGAAGCGCAATTATCAAAATAGGCGATAAAGAATATCAGCTTATTCTAACCACTAAAGCGACAAAGGAGATTGCAAAAAGGTACGGCGGTCTTGAAAACCTCGGCACGAAACTGATGAAAACCGAGAACTTCGAGATGGCTCTTGACGAAGTGGTATGGCTGATTACACTGCTGGCTAACCAGAGCATTTTGATACACAACCTCAAAAATCAGGATAAGCGTGAACTCTTGACTGAAGAGACAGTGGAACTTCTCACATCTCCCTTGGAACTGGCAGCATATAAAGACGCTATCATGGAAGCAATGTTCAAGGGTACCAAAAGAAACGTTGAAAGTGAGGATGACTTAAAAAACACACCGGCCGAGTGAGCGATGAGGAATTGTTCACTCGGCTTCTATATTACGGCACTGTCCAGCTCAACCGTTCAGAGGATGAAGTATGGTTAATGCCTATTGGGTACCTGCTTGATTTATGGGAGTGCCATAAGCAGTTTTTAGGGCTGGCGAAACCAAAGCGTGTGCTGACCATTGATGATGTGATACCTTATGGAATTTAAAAATTTTGCAGGAAAGGAGGCGGTTATGTGGCAGACAATTTTGGCTTGAAGATCGGGATTGAAGGCGAAAAGGAATTTAAAAACGCCATTCGTGAGATCAACCAAAGTTTTAAGGTACTGGGTAGCGAAATGAACCTGGTCGCATCTCAGTTCGACAAGCAGGATAAGTCAGTTGAAGCTGTTACTGCAAGAAACAAGGTGCTTAACAAAGAGATCGAATTGCAGAAAGAAAAAATAGCTACTTTGGAGAAAGCGCTTGCCAATGCCGCCTCATCTTTTGGAGAAACCGACAGACGTACTCAGTCGTGGCAAATACAGCTTAATAATGCAAAAGCCGAACTGAACAAAATGGAGCGCGAGCTCGAACAGTCTGCTGAAAGTGCAGACGAGCTTGGGGACGAATTGAAGGAAAGTGGAGACAATGCCGAAAAATCCAGCTCGAAATTTGAGAAGCTGGGCAGCGTTCTTAAAGGTGTTGGCGCGGCTATGGGTGCTGCAGCGGCCGCAGCGGGCGCGGCTGCCATCAAGCTGGGAAAAGAGGTCGTGGAGCAGTTTGGTGAGCTTGAGCAGAACCTTGGCGGTTCTGAAGCTGTGTTTGGCGAATATGCTGCACGTATCCAAAAAACGGGAGAAGAAGCCTACAAGAATCTGGGCTTGTCCCAATCCGAGTACCTTGCCACCGCCAACAAAATGGGCGCACTGTTTCAGGGTGCTGGTGTCGATCAGCAAAAAAGTCTGGAACTTACTGAGAAGGCCATGCAACGGGCGGCAGATATGGCTTCGGTTATGGGCATTGACATGCAGACTGCCATGGAATCCATCGCTGGCGCAGCCAAGGGTAACTTCACCATGATGGATAATCTGGGTGTCGCCATGAACGCCACTACCATCGAAGCTTATGCTCTTGCAAAAGGGCTGGATTTTGCCTGGAATAGCGCAACCAATGCCGAAAAGGCCGAGATCGCCATGCAGATGTTTTTTGAAAAAACCGAACAGTATGCTGGCAACTTCGCAAGAGAGTCTACCCAGACCATCAGCGGTTCCATTGGTCTTTTACAAGCCTCTCTAAGTTCGTTTATAGCAGGACTTGGCAATGCGAACGCTGATATGACGAACCTAACACAAAATCTTGTGGATGCCTTTCAGGCTGTAGTTAAAAATATTGTACCGGTTTTGGAAAATATAGTGGCTGCTCTGCCGGAGGCAACCGGTGCGATTATCTCAGCAGTCAAAGATCTGCTTCCCGTGCTGTTGCAAACTGTAACTGAATTGTTCTCTCAGGTGCTTCAAACTCTCTTGAGCCTGCTGCCGGAGCTGATCCCGGCGGCAGTAGATGCAGTCATGACCATTGCAGGTGCACTCATTGATAACCTGCCTTTACTCATTGATGCAGCGGTGCAGCTAATCACAGCGTTGGTAATGGGGCTTGGAGAAGCATTACCGGAGCTAATTCCAGCAGCGGTTCAAGCAGTGATCACCATTGTGCAAGGGCTGCTGGATAATATGGACAAAATCCTTGAAGCTGCTTTTACATTGATTCAGGGACTGGCGCAGGGACTTTTAAATGCATTGCCAGAACTAATTGAAGCACTGCCGAGGATAATTACAACAATCATTGACTTTGTGACGAACAATATGCCGAAGATCATAGAATTGGGAATTACGCTTATCGTACAGCTTGCTGCCGGGCTTGTGAAAGCCATTCCAGAACTAGTAAAGTCTTTACCTCAGATTGTTGCGGCTATTATAGAAGGTTTGGGCAAGGCGGTTGTTTCAGTGGTTGAGATTGGTAAGAACATTGTAAAAGGCATCTGGGAAGGTATTAAAAGCCTTGGTAGCTGGATTAAGGATAAGGTTTCCGGTTTCTTTTCCGGTATTGTTGATGGAGTAAAGAATTTTCTTGGAATCAGATCTCCGTCCACTGTTTTTGAAGGTATTGGCGGCAATATGGCACTGGGTATTGGTGAGGGATTTGACAAGGCTATGGCCAGAGTGGCGGACGATATGCAAAATGCAGTGCCGACAGATTTTAATATATCTCCTGATATTAATGTAAGTGGAAGAGGTGGATTTAGCGGTTTAGCTTCTGGGCCGCTTGTTGTGGTGCAGCAGATGATTGTTCGTGGTGAAGAAGACATACGTAGGATTTCACAGGAGTTATATAACCTGATGCAGACAGGTTCAAGGGCGCAGGGACGTTTTATAACAGCGTAATGGAGGGAAGCATATGGGATTTATCTACAATGGAATATCGTCGCAAAGTATGAAAATACGAGCAAGACTTACCAAATGGCAGGTCTCCCCTGCCCTGCGCAATTCCTTTGAAACTGTGCCGGGCAAAGCAGGTATTGCAGATTTTGGCTGCGACATATCAGAACGAAACATAATAATTAGCTGTAGTGTGCTTCCCCAGCGCAGTTTTGCCGATCTTGTATCGGTTCTTGATAATGTTGCTGAATGGTTAAATCCGGAAAACGGTCTTAAACAACTTGTTCTAGATGATTTGCCCGACCGATATTTCATGGCTCGCTTATCAGAAGCGGTTGACTGTGAGCGGATATTGCGGACAGCGGGCAGCTTTGAACTTCGGTTTGTTTGTCCCGACCCGTATGTTTACGCGTTGGAAGATGAGATATTTGTTCTTTCTGAAACAGGTCTGCATGAATTGGAGAGGGTTAAAGGAAATGCGGATTCCAATCCGGTTTATCTCTTGAAGGGTTTGATATCAACGTCCTCATCAAGCTATATTTCGCTTATTACAAACGGCGAGGAATTGCTAATTGTTGGCTCATTATCTGAAGGTGAAACTCTGATTGTCGACTCCGGCATGGTAACAGCTAAGGTTATTGATGAAACAGGCCGAACCTTGAGAAATGGTCTTCCCAGCCTGCAGGATCTGAATTTTCCAATTCTCAGGAAAGGTGTTAATCATATTGAGATTGCCGCAGAAAACGCGACCTTTACTGAGTTAAAAATACAGGCAAAAAGCAGATGGAGGTGATAACATGGCGATAAAATCAATTCTAACGAGCCAAGAGGATTTTACCGGTGAGTTTCCTGTAACATCAAGGACGTCTGCTTTATGGCGATTTAATGAAAAAACACCAGACGAAAATCTTCAGCTTATGGATTCATCGGGACATGGCAGACATTTTACCATCTCCGGCTGGTCAGGTACATCAGCAAACCTTATTGCTGGAAGATTCGGAAGATACTTTAGGCAAAATATTGTTAATCCGACTTCTGAAAAGACCCATCTTATAGCAGAAAATGATGGGAGTTTCTTTAGCAATCTGGGCGAAAAGATTGTTGTAGGCGGTTGGATTAATCCTACCACCTATTCGGTTGGCCAGACATATATACCCATATTCAATACCCGCCAAGGACCTGGTCAGCCAATTTTTTATGTTTCACTTTATCAAGGAAGACTTAGGCTGATGTTGTATAACTCCTCCGGCACACTAATCTACGACCAGAGTGAAACGTCTACCATTACCTTGAAAAATGGCGGCTGGTACTTTATCGCCTCCATCATTGAAGTAAGCAACAAAAAGGTACAGAACATCATATGCGATCGCAGCGACGGGGCAACCTGGGTGTCGCCTGTGCGTTCCTTTTCGGGAGAGCTGAATCGGGAATGTATAGCAGACATTATTATGGGGATGCATGCAAATACCTACTACTATGCCGGAGGCTTCGACGACTGGTTTCTGGAAACGGACTCACAGCTTACAGCTGATGATTTGCTGTTATATTTTAAGTCGTCTTTACATGCAAACGGTGGGGACGCGGCTTCGGATGTAGATGCTTTGGCAGAGCCTGGCACAGTCACCCTAAAAGCAACAGATGGCGAGTATCCTGCAAGTGGCGTACTTTATACAAGGGCGGTTTCATGTGCTTTATCAGGTAGCGGCCGTGTAGCTGTCGCAAGCGAATATACTGCAGGTGTTACGTCAGTGTCTTTAGTAGAGACCAGCACAAGCGATGATCTTGAAGAATGGTCTGCATGGCAGGCTGTGGGAACCAGCGGTGAACTTCAATCGCCAAATCGGCAATATATAAGGTTCCGTGTTACCCTTACCAGCAGCGATCCGTTGAGGACGCCAAAACTTCTGGAAATACAGCTTCATGATATACCGAAAGCGCCCTATGAGAAATTAGGCTTTGCCCGTCCTGTGATTTTAGGCAAAAACGGAGCATGGGAAGCTGTTCTTGAAAATGCCTTTGATATCATTGTCACTGGTGAGGTGAACGGCGCGGATACGCTGGAATTCAAGCTTCCGTTCCATGATCCAAAAAGAAGCACACTGGAAAATGAAAAACAAGTGCAAATCGTAAATGACATTTACCGGATCCGGACCTTAACGGACAATAAAAGCGAAGATGGGCGTGTTATTACGCAAGTATATGCTGAAGCGGTATTTTACGATCTGTCTTTCAGTGCGGAAAAAGAACCTAGAGAATTCAATGCAGATACTGCAGATGTTCCGATGCAATATGCACTTTTGGGTACAGGTTGGACAGTAGGAAATGTTACTGTCACTACGAAACGGACATGGCAGTGTACAGAAAAAAATGCCTTATCCATCCTTCGCGCCGTACAGAATATTTATGGCGGCGATCTGGTGTTTGACAGCGCCAACCGCCAGGTACACCTTTTGACTTTTAGTGGTACTGATAGCGGAGCGCTTTTTTCATATAGAAAGAATTTGAAAAGTATTCAGCGGGTAGTCGATACACGTGAATTAGTGACAAGGCTCTATGCTTATGGAAAGGACGGATTGACCTTCGCATCAATTAATGGAGGTAAGGAATACGTAGAAGATTACACTTTTTCCAGTGAAGTGAGGGTGTCGACGCTTGATTGTTCGTCGTTTACAAATCCGTATCAGATGCTGGAATATGCAAAAATGCGGCTTGCAGAATATTCGAAGCCTCGCGTTTCTTATGTACTGTCTGCAATGGATTTATCTGCGCTAACCGGTTATGAGCACGAAGTATGGAAACTGGGTGATATTGTTACAGTGGACGATAAAGAACTAGGCCTTTTGGTAAAGACTCGTGTTGTGAGAAGGCAGTATAACTTGCAGGAGCCATGGAAAACAGTGATTGAGCTTTCAACTAAACTGCGGGAACTTGGCGATTCTTCAGCACAGTGGGACAAGGCAGCGGATGCGCTGTCCTCAGCAGAGTTGATAAACCGTCAGGAAATTAAAGATATGGTACCATTCAACCATCTGCGCAATTCCAGAGCGGATGATGGTTTTGCCTACTGGGTCAATTCCGGCTTTGAAGTGGATACTGAGAATGGTGTTTCGGGAACTGCTTCCTTCAAGGCTGTTGGTGTACCTGGTATGACAAAGAGTCTGTCACAGACGGTATACCCAGCAACACGTAAAAGTTATACATTTTCAGCGCAGATTGCTTCCGAAAACCTTGAAAAGGGCGAAAACGGCCAAGTTGGTGTTGAGATAGTCATTGAATACGAGGACGGTACAACAGAAACAAGATTTATAGACCTGATTTGAGGGTGATGATATGGCATATTTCAATCAGATTGCACACAGTATTTCTCCCAAAAGTATCAGCAGAGTCAAATCTATCACCATCAGGCTGTGCGTCACTGACTGCACCGGCACAGTGTACTTTACAGACTTATTGCTTCAGGGCGGTTCGGTTTCCACTGGATGGATCGGGCATGTATGCGAAATTCAGTGGACATTAGACGGGTAGGTGAAATGGATGCAGTTTTCAAGATTTACAGAAACCATACAACTAAAAAGCAATAAACATGTGGTGGGCGTTACTGTGATACTCAAGATTTCCGACTGTACCGGAATAATCTATTTCACCGACCTGCAGCTTCAGGATGGAGATCAGTTGACGGGCTATACCGTCCACACGAGCAAAATGTTAACGAAAATGCAGGAAAACGGGCAGCCAGTTCCGCCCCGGCATTATAACGGTGTGGTGCGAACAGCGGAGACTGTAATTTTATTCAACCTGGGTAAAACTTCTGCTGGTCTTGACTGCTATATCTATCCTATACAGTATATGGCCGCAGGAAGTATTGAAATATCCCAAGGTATGGGCGCGCATAAGGTAAGGTTTCTTGACTCGGTTAACGCAGGCGATGAGCTGACACTCAAGGCTTCCACCCGCCAATGCCTAAAAAACGGAAGTCAGACTCCTAAGGATGGGTTTTATCAATATTCTGCGGCATGGGACAGCAAACATACAGTGAAACTGGAAGAGAGAAAATCGGCGCGGGTGCTCTTTGAATTTCAGGAGATGCAGGAAGGCGGTGACCGGTTGTGAGGGATTTCATAAAAGGCAAACGTTGCATGGTGTGGAGTTTTATGGGTAATGCCCGAATGTATGAAGCACTTAGAGACTACGGCGACCGCTTTGATACGGTAGGCATTTTTACTTTTGAGGTTGACGCAACAGGTACAATCACTGAAACCGGTACCAGCATCAGCAGCATGCTTCCGTATATTCAGAAATGGCCGCACATTAAGTGGCTGCTCACTATTATGAATCATGGAATAGCCAATATTTTTACTGCACTTCGCAACAACGAAAACGGTGCAAAGGATAAGTTTCTCACTGAAATCATCCGAATAATGAACAAGTATCCATGGTGCGCTGGGGTAGATATTGACCTTGAGCGCGGTGGAGGTTATGAAAACAAGGATGCGGCGAATGCTTTATTTAGGGATATATATAATACAGTTAAGTCTTATGATGCAACAAAGCTTGTCAACATCTGCCTGCCTGGCATGACCGGCGTTCAAGGCTCGGTGGGCGGTGAAAACTGGTGTGTTTATGCCGATCTTAACGACTATTGCGATACCGCCGCCATCATGAGCTATGGCATGGCGTGGGCGGGCTCTGCTCCCGGCCCAGTATCTCCTCGTGACTGGCTTGAGGGCATATATGATTATGCTGTTTCCGTTATGTCACCCGACAAGATATTCATGGGATTGCCTGCTTATGGTTGGAACTGGAGGATTCATGATACACCTGAAAACCTTGGAATAACCTATCGAGGAGTGTCTAATACCTACTATGCGGCAAAATACTGGATGACTGGGGTTTACAATTTCACAGGCGATGCACCGCCCCAGCCGTTTATTCCAATTGTGGCTTACTGGGATGACTATAACAAAGTACCTTGGGCTCTTCCTCATGTATATGACTATATGGAAGGGTGGGATGCTATATCCTGGGAATATCCGCTGCTAAAAGGGGTTTATAACAGGCGAAGATATTTGACAAGCTATGGCAAGGAGCAGAAAGCGGAGTTCGGAACCATTTATATTGACAGGAACGGAGTTCCAGATGAATATGAAGGAAATGTCATTATTACTGATGAGATGGCCTCACTTGGAGATGACCAGGCGTCAGCAGAGTACCGTTTTGAGATAACAGAAGCGGGATATTACGATATTGCAGTACAGCTTTGCTTTCCTTACTGGGACAAAAATGCGATTATCGTTTCCCTTGATGGTGACTCAAAGACTTTCAGCGAGAACCGTTTATGGTGGCCATACTGGAGAAGAGTTTGCTGGTTGACACTTGCAAAAGGTGTATTTCTTCAAGAGGGAACGCATGCTGTCAGCATAAGTGGTGGTGTGCCGGGAGTACAGTTTTACGGTTTTAGGGTTTGCAGTGGATTTTCGGAGTATCCCTTTGCCGGTGAAGCCAGCTTTATGCTCTCTCCTCGTCGGTTCAAGGATGTAAATGGTGTGATGGTTGAGCCGGATCGAGGTTTTAAACTGACATTTGAAATGTTGCGAAGAAAACCCGACTCGGCGCTTATTTGGTATGAGGATTTTCGGGACAGGAACATCCTGCCTGAAAATTACTGGACTGTGTTAGATGGCGAATGGGATGTTTGGCAAGACCCAGACAGCACAGAAAGTCGCCCATATTCCCAGCTCGAGGGATATGGCAAACTTGCATGGAAATACGACGGGTTTTCCGATATTCATATCCGGGCAAGGCTGGCTTTCCCTCAAAATAGCAGTGGACGGGCTGGGGTGTTCCTTGGGGATATTTTCTGCTGCTTAAATTATGACACGCAAAGAGTCGAGCTTTATCAAGGTAATTCCTTGCTTGGCAGCTACTCCGCTAGTTTCTCAAAAACTGCAGATGCCGATCTTCGTGCTAATCCGAATATGTATACTATAGAAATGCGAAAACGCGGCAATAAGGTAAGAGTATATTCAGGTGCAGCTTCAACCCTGCGCTTCACAGTGAATGTAACCGGTGGTAGTGGTTATGTAGGTTACTGCTCGGACAACCGGACGGTATGCGAGCTGCTGCGACTGGGCGATGCATGGGTATATGAACCATACGAGCGTTTTGATGTGGAACTTCCGGATGGAAATATAACCAGCTTTGGCAGGCTTGCTCGCACTGGTGTCACGTGGGATGATGAATTTCAAGTGTTTTCAGTAAATAGCGATGTGGAGGAATCGGTAACTCGCAGTGAGGACATTTCGATGGACTATGATTTTTTTCACTCGCAACTTTTGGCGCTTTCTTGCGGTAATGACTATAAAGTAAAGATTATACCGAAAGATATCAATATCTGGATATCCCGTCTCTTCCTCGGAGATACAGATGGTTTTTCTATTCTGTATTATCAGGATGTGGACAGCCTTGTTTACTGGGCAAACGAAGCGGCTTATCGATGGAAACTGCGAGGTATAGCCATCTGGTCTCTTGGGCAGGAGGATATGCGGTTGTGGGAGGCGCTTCCGAAGCAGATATAGATTAGAAGTTTTAATTATTCAGCGCTTTGCTTTAAGGCAGGGCGCTTTTTTATATGCAAAACTCAAGTTGAACGGAGGTTTAAGACAATGAAAACAGTATGGAACTGGGTGCAGGCGGTTTTTACTGCTATTGGCGGATTTCTTGGATGGTTTCTTGGAGGGCTGGATGGATTTTTATATGCACTCATTGCTTTTGTAGCCATTGACTATGTGACCGGAGTGATGTGTGCCGTTGTAGACAGAAAGCTTTCGAGTGAAGTCGGGGCCAAGGGCATCTTTAAGAAAGTGCTTATTTTTGTACTTGTAGGTGTAGGACACATCATCGACAGCCAGGTGCTCGGTAATGGCGGGGCAATCCGGACAGCAGTGATTTTCTTTTACCTGAGTAACGAGGGAGTTTCAATTCTTGAGAATGCAGCACATATAGGACTGCCCATTCCTGAAAAGCTGAAAAACGCATTGGAACAACTGCATGGTCGCTCAAATGAGGAGGATGAAAAGAAATGAAGCTTTTTACTAAATACATGACGCGAAACGATTGTTATACAGCAGGCCGCAAAATCACGCCTAAAGGAATCATGGTACATTCGACGGCTGTGCCGGGTGTAATGGCGGCTGAGTGGTTTTCCCGTTGGAACAAATCTTACAAAGCCGGTGAAATAAACAGGCAGGTATGTGTACATGCTTTTGTAGACGATAAAGAGGTTTGGCAATACCTGCCTTGGGATCATCGCGGGTGGCATGCGGGAGGAGCAGCCAACAATACCCATATTGGCTTTGAAATCTGTGAACCCGCCGGGTTTTCGTATAAATCCGGGTCGGTAATGGTGGGTTATGATGCAGCAAAGCAGGAAGATTATTTCCGTAAAGCGTGGCAGAATGCTGTTGAACTCTGCGTTATGCTCTGCAAGAAGTACGGTCTTAATGAGAATGACATCATCTGCCACTCCGAAGGATATAAGCTCGGTATTGCCAGCAACCATGCTGATGTGATGCACTGGTTTCCCAAGCATGGGGAGAATATGGACACTTTCCGTAAAGCAGTAAAAAAAGCGCTGGAGAACAGTACAGATAACAATACTGATATTGGAATTGGAGATATGGTGGAGTTTAAGGTCAGTGTAAAGAATTACTACCCCGGCAGTGTGGAAGTTCCAACGTGGGTCAAAAATGACTATTACCACAGGGTCACACAGACTTTATACAAAGGCAAGCCGGTCATAAAAGGCGGCAAAGAGTGTGTTTTACTTGGCAAAAAGGTTAAGAAATCCGGCGGTTTAGAGGTTGCAGGTATAAACACTTGGGTAGCAAAAGAAAACCTTGTAATAGTAAACAGTATTACAGATAACAAGAGCAATAGAACCTATACAGTGCAAAAAGGCGACACCTTATGGAGAATAGCAGAAAAAGAACTTGGCAGAGGAACAAGATATCCGGAGATCAAGAAACTGAATAGCCTGACTACGGATACTATTTACCCCGGACAAGTTCTGAAATTGCCTAAATAACGATTAAGGACAGCCAATCGCGGCTGTCCTAAGTTTTTATAGGAGGTGTTTGAATGATAGAGGCGGCTAATCATTTCACATATAACCCGCAGGAAACGAACTATACAAAGATAACACAGGAGGAAATTCAAAGAGAGGTTGATTACTGGCGGGCATATAAAATCCTGCAAAAGATGCTTAAAGCGGGACTGATTTCAGAGGAAGAATTCGACAAAATCGACAAGTTAAATCTTAAAACTTTCTCGCCGATGTACGCACAGCTTATGGCCTAATTAGCTTGCTATTAGCGGCACACAGAGGTAACATGTCACATGCCCAAAGCCTAGCGGTAAAATGTCAATATGGAAAAACTGAAAAATTGGAAAAAAGATAACGAGAAATTAGAAGTTAGCCTAAAAAAGGGTATACCAAATAAACCTCACCTTAACTACCAAATTATGTAAGAAAGATGAGGTATTTTAAAGGCTGCCAATTAGAAGAAAAAACTAACCTCTCCTCTCAGGCGGTGTGTACAGTTGCTTGGTCTTTAGTAGCATAAAGACCAACCGTACCAGTTTTCGGGCAGTTAAGACGAGAGCACGTTTGTGATGATGCTTGAATGCTTGGGCATATTTTTCGGCGTAAAAAGCAGCATACTCACTGTCATATCGACGAACGAGGTTAGCTGCCTGTATTAGATAATACCTCAGATATTTATTGCCTGTACGAACTCGCTTGGTTTCCTCACTTTCAAACTCTCCCGATTGGTACTGAGACCAAACAAGTCCAGCATACTTAGCAAGAGAATTGTGGTGAGAAAAGCGAGCGATATCGCTAATTTCGGCGATAATACCGGCGGCAAAGACCGGCCCAATCCCTTTCACAGATGATAAGGTTTCGGGAATGGACTTCATGATTTTTTCAATCTCTTTATCCAGTTTGGCAATTTCTTTTTCCATAGTCTGAATAACACTGAGCATAACGGATAATGAGAGATTAACAGGATCAGCCATAGCTTTATCAAGACGATAAGACGAGCGGGCAAGTTTTTGCAAGAAAGAAGCCAATTGCTCCGGATCGTCAAAGCGATTCTTCCCTTTTTCCTTCAAAAAGTCTACTAACTCTGTAATGGACATAGAGACAATCTGTTCAGGTTCAAGTTCTTGCAAAACAGCTAAACAAGTAGAGCCAAACATATTGGAAAAGGGATTATCTTGGCGAAGCCCACTAAATTTCAAAAAGACTTGATTGAGAAAGTAGGTTTTATCGCGGGCGATATTTTGCATAAGGTGAAAGCGGGTTCGGGTCAAACGCTGGAGAGCCTCAAATTGAATAGTAGAAGTCAACTCATGTGGAAGACGGCCAAACCGAAGTTGATCTGCAATCACCCAGGCATCAATGCGGTCGTTCTTAGGAAGAGTATCATAGCCTTTCTTAAAACGAGCCACTTTTCTAGCATTAAGGACAAAGACCTGAGCTTTGGAACCTTGGGTTTGATGGAGGTTAGCTTTAAGGAAATGAGCCAAATGCCAACCAAGATTCGAAGTGGCTTCCATGCCTACACGAATAAGTTCAGATTGAAGTTTTTGAGCCGATTGAAGAATACGTTCAAGTAGAGTTTGAGCGCCTATCAGGTTATTAGGAATGCTAAAAGATTCTAAAGCATCCCCACAATCATTCATGAACTGTACAGAATGAGAGCGGAGGCTAACGTCAATGCCTACCATAAGATTAGCCATAATCCACACCTCCCTTCGGATAAATAATCAAATACTTCTCAGACCTGGGTGCCCATGGGAACCATCTAAAGCAGCCTCGTCATCAGAACTCATGTACAGGAAACAGACAGTGTGGGTGCTACCCCCAGTTTCCAGACTGGTGCAACTAGCGGTTAGATACTCGATGATGGACCACGGGTAGCCGGCTTTCTACAGCAGTATCCAGTGTGGATCCGCAAGGAGGAGAAGAAATCTCCCGAAAAGTACCTGTCGATCCCATTGTCCCATGAGCAAGTCCAAGATTCAAGGTAGGTAATGAGTAAAAAAGGCAGTAAAAAACCAGCCAGCGACAGGGAGCATATACATACTCCGGCTGGCCGGTTTCAATCACTGTTGAATTGTAGCAACTCTGGAATTGGGCCTGTGCCCCGGGCGTATCAAATTGACGCCAAAGTAAGAATTGCTGACTTCAATCAGTGTTCTTATTCAGTTGAAGTTTATTAATCCATTCTGAAAAAGCGATCTTTAACCATAGAAGGAATTAACCACAACCTATAACCGCGCGCATTACAGGCTGAATGTGGATAATATTTCGGGGTAAAAAGAGCTTCTTCAGAATTGGGAACCGGTTCCCCGGAATATGTGTTTCCTTACTGGAAATTACGCTATCCGGTGGATCTAATTCTATTATACGAGGAGGATTAGAATGTATATCTGTAATGACCCTGTTTGTGATCCAGTTTGTGATTTTTGTTGGTTTTGTGAACATGATGAAAATGGTGTACCTAAGTGCTGCACAAAGGGAAAGATTAAGGAATTTGATGATGGTTTAGGATATTGCGATGAATTTAAATGTAGTATACATGAAAAACAGCCATGATGTGAATTTTGAAGTGATTTATCCTTACCAACAGTCTGAAACATATTTATCAGTGAAAACTGATTATAATTGATTGTTAAGATGAAAGGGATGATAAAGATTGGCTCAAATACAATCATTGATGCGGGCTGTAATAAATTTCTATAATTTTAACAACAGAAATGCTCCCATAGTAATCACGAGAGTAAAAGAACACGACAGTGAAAACATGTTCATGGCCAGATTAGAAAGAGCGATTTTTGATTCATGTGAAGAAGGCTGCAAGGCAACTCCATCAAGATATGCTATATGGGGAGAAGATATCCGTAGTATTAGTATTTCTGCAAAAGAAGCAATGAAAAATGGGAATATCGATAAAGCAGAAAAATTAATGAATCAAGTTATTAATAGCATGGGCGCTTTTATAGATGCTCAATTGATACTCAGCAATTTGCCTGGAAACATTAACTTTGTAAAAGACAAAGATATTATTAAATCCTATATTGCCAGCCTACAAGAAAACAACGAGGTGTCAGAATCTGAAAAGGACTATTTAATTGACAGCATGAAAGAGATAATGAATAGTATTGAGTAAAGCGACTGATTAATAAAAGAGCTATTCATCAAGCAGCCATAAGTCGGGAATTTAATTCCTTATTAGATAAAGTCAGTGCTATTTTAGGAGGTGAGCAAATGCTGAGTATTGAAGAGTATATTGCTCGTAGAAAAAAAGAGGATAGACTCAATGAATTTGATATTGAAGCACGTTCTCAAAATTTAAAAATTTGTGTGGATTACGTATTTGAGTACTTTAACAACTATTTGAATACTACTGAAGCCGAAGAAAAAACAGTGCTTCATAGTGAAAAATTAGACAAGTATCGTAAGCAACTTCAAGATTATGAGCCTGAAGTTAGAGAATGGGCGGTGGGTATTTACGATGAATATGGAAAACAGATCCACAGGTATATCGGTAATATACTGAGAGAGTATGAACTGTTTTTCCTATATAATACGGACAGCGAGTTTAGAAATATTTCATATGATTGCTATACTAAACTTATTAAAAAACTGCCATTTCTTAAAGATCAGACTGAAATGCTTTTCCTTTTTATCAAAGATTATCATCGGGTTCAAAGCCAAAAGCATTTTGAGTTTGGAGTGCCGACAATTACTGAAGAAATTAGTGATTGGATCAATCATACATGGACAAAGTATCAAGTTAATCTCCTTGCTTTTGCATATGATTGGATAAATAGTTTTTATGATAATGAGGAAATTTGGCCTTCGACACATAGAAAGAAAAGTCAATATACTTGGAGAAAGTATGACTACGACTATAAGCAAAAAAGTAATCTCTTTAATATTGATTCACTATACAGAAGAATGCCGAAAAAGCCTTTTATAAAAGGCAGAAAGCAGGAATTTGAAATTCTGTTTATGTATTATTGGCTTCATTATATGGAAGGTGATGACGAAGGATATTGGCAGCAATATTTAGAGACTGTTTTGCCAGTATTAAAAAGGGAGTAGCACAGGAGGTGTTCCAATTGCAGATACAAAAAGTAAGAATTGTTTCAAATAATATATGCTTCGGTCCAGAACCACTTCCTGATGACGAAGTGGAACAGCATTTGACCATTTCTGCTAATGGCGAAATATGGTTTACAGGATATAAATATGGAAATGGTTTTGGTCGGTTCGAGATTTCTAGAAAGCAACAGTTTAATATAGGGAAATCCGCAGTAAAGAAAATATTGGAGCTTTTCTCACAGTATATAGAAAGTGACCAATTGACTTGTGATGCTACTGATATTGGAACTTGGGAAATGGAAATTACAGATACGGACGGCAAATCTCTTAATTTTAAGGGAGCACTTTGTGGTGGAGTGACGGTTGGTGATACTGACTTGACATATTATTTGCGCGAACAAATTCCAATTCAAAATTTGTTTGCTTTTGAGGATAATTTAATGCAGCCAGATGAGGATAAAAATTGATTATAAAATAAGGAGGGTGGAGTGTTGTTTTTGTCTAAAACTAAGTTAAAAGATAGTGAACCGTGTCCTTGTGGTAGCAATATGAATTTTCAAGAATGTTGTAAGGGGAAAGAATCACGTAAAATAAACCCTTCTAAAAAGCCAGTAGAAGTTCAAATAATGGAGAAAATGAGGGCTTCTATGAAGAAGTGTTGTCTGCACCCAGAGCAAGAAAAATGCAAAGGCCCAATCAAAGAAGCGCATGCATTGCAGAATAACAAGATCATTTCTTTATTAGCTGGTTCAGAGCGCCATGTATATATGTTAAACCCCAAAAAGCAGCCTCTCCTTATCCCTTTAAATAATGGTGAAGTAGTTCCTATAGTGGAAATAAGTAGAGTAAGCGCTAATGATGCAACTACAGAAACTTGTTTCTGCGAGTATCATGATAATATAGCATTTGCTGTTATCGAAAAAGATGCCCCGGATTTTGATGAAACAAGTAAAGAAATGAAATTTGTTTATGCTTATAAAGCTTTTATTTTTGAATATTACAAACAGAGAATGGCATTAGATATATTTCAAAGTAACTTCAGAGACAATCCAATTGCATTTCAATCTCCTGAAATGATTGGTATGTACAGAATGTTACAGCTCAAGATGCAGGAATTTGAACCCGTAAAAAAACACTTTGATTCACAAATAATCGGAAAAACATTTGAAGGAATTGAAACATGTGTAATTAGGATTCCAGAACAAATAAAGTTTGCGGGATATGCGTATATTGCTCCTAAATATGATACAAATGGCAAAAAAATTAAACATACAAAGAAAGGGATTATGCATAGAATTGCAGTAACTATTTTTCCAGAAACGACACAGTCGTGGTTACTATTAAGTTGCCTTGAATCGGAGAAACATATTTATGAGGAATTATTTAATCAGCTTAAATCCTCTTCAATAGATAAACTTAAATTTTATTTAAATATGGTTTTACCACTATATTCTGAGAATATAGTACTTAGCCCTTCGTTGTGGAGAGCCTGGGATGAAGAAACACAGATGGCTTATACATATTATGCTAATCTTCATGGTCCTGAAGCAATGCGAATGGAGATGTGCATTGGATATGGACTAAAAAATGCTGCAAAAGACAAATCTGGAAAAGTATACGAGCAAGCAACCAAAATTAATTTGTTTTTATAATTTAGTGGGTATGCTCCTATATACCTCGGTTTTACTAAAAACAGCCAAAAATCCATTGATATGTTCCTGTAAACGTAAGGTTCAGATTAGATGTTTTTAAGGGATTCTTTTGAGGTTGTGTGGTGGTTGGATGTAGGTGTGAAAATGAAAAACGTTGTTTTTACAATCTACACGGTTATTTAAGCATCCGTAATTAGCGGATGCTTCTCTATTTTAATGAAGAAACAGCTCCGCTAAAAATGTTCATGAAATATTTTATTTAAAATTTATATATCACATTGACGTTTTTCGATTTGACGCATATAATATATCATATCGAAGTTTTTAGATTTGAGGTGATGTTATGGATTACTACTTGGATAACACGAAAGTGTTTAAAGCGTTGGGAGATCCCAAAAGAGCGATGATTGTAGATATGCTTTCCTGCGGGGAACTTTGTGCCTGCAATATTCTGGAGAAGTTTGAAATGTCCCAATCCACACTGTCTCATCACATGAAAATCCTGTGTGAATGTGGGATTGTTAAAGCGCGGGAAGAAGGTAAATGGACGTATTACTCTCTGGATGATGATACTATCAGCAAAACAAAACAGTTTTTCTGTGCTATCACTTCCAATAAGGAAAATTGTATTTGCAAAGATAACTCAATTTGTTGTAAGGGGTGTAATGAAAATGAGTAAATGTTGTTGTTCTTCCGAGAATTGTTGCCAGCCGCAGCCAAAAAAACCTATCAACATTGATTTTCTGTATCTGGACACGACCGTTTGCGGTAGATGCCAGGATACTGAAAAGGCACTGGATGAAGCAGTTTCCAGCGTAGCCGTGGTACTTAATGCGGCAGGTTATGAAGTCAAGGTAAACAAAGTAAATATTACAACGAAGGAGTTGGCAATTAAATATCAATTTATCAGTTCGCCGACCATCCGCGTGAATGGAAATGACATCGCAGTAGAGCTCAGAGAATCACTTTGCGAGGATTGTGGAACGCTTTGCGGAGATAATGTTGACTGCCGTGTATGGGTATATAATGGAGTCGAATACACGTCCCCTCCAAAGGAATTGATTGTGGACGCCATCCTGCGCGAGGTATATAACACCGGGCAACGTGAGCCTGAGCGCAAAGCCTATCAGCTTCCTGAAAATCTAAAGAAATATTTTATAGCCAAGGCATACAAGGATAAAGCTGAACGGTGTGAGAAAGGCGGTAATACGATATGAGCAGAGAAAAAACACAAGGAATCGGTTTCTTTGAAAAATACTTAACGGTTTGGGTGCTTCTTTGTATGGCAGTGGGTATCCTGATTGGAAAGTTTTTACCTGGAATCCCAGCGTTTTTAGGACGTTTTGAATATGCAAATGTTTCAATACCTATGGCGATTTTAATCTGGCTTATGATATATCCAATGATGCTAAAAGTAGATTTTCAAAGTATTAGAAATGTAGGCAAAAATCCTAAGGGGCTTTTCGTTACATGGATAACCAACTGGTTGATAAAGCCTTTTACCATGTTCGGCATTGCATGGCTGTTTTTCTTCGTAATTTTTAAACCTCTAATTCCGGCAGAATTGGCACAAGACTATCTTGCGGGAGCAATACTTCTTGGAGCGGCACCGTGTACAGCGATGGTATTTGTATGGAGTTATTTGACCAAAGGCAACGCGGCTTATACTGTCGTGCAAGTGGCAACAAATGATCTTATAATTCTCATAGCTTTCACGCCTATAGTTGCGTTTCTCCTAGGTGTGGGCGGTGTAACCATACCCTGGGACACTCTTATTTTGTCTGTAGTATTGTTTGTTGTTATCCCGCTGGCTGGTGGTATAATTACCCGTAATTACATTACAAAAAAGCGAGGACTAGATTACTTTGAAAAGAGTTTTATACCGAAGTTTGGGAATATCACTACCATAGGTCTATTGCTAACACTAATAATAATCTTTTCATTCCAGGGCGATGTAATTCTGAATAATCCACTGCATATTGCTTTAATTGCTATACCATTAATTATTCAGACTTTCCTAATCTTTTTCATTGCATATCTAGCAAGCAAGGCTATAAAACTACCTCATGAGATAGCAGCGCCTGCCGGTATGATTGGTGCCTCTAACTTTTTTGAACTGGCAGTTGCCGTCGCGATTTCATTATTTGGAACACAAAGTCCAGCTGCACTTGCTACCATTGTAGGGGTTCTAACAGAAGTACCTGTTATGTTGATGTTAGTAAAGATAGCGAATAATACAAGGCACTGGTTTCCTGCGGAAGGAGGGCTGAATAGTGAGCAGTAAAAACTATTTCGATAGTGTATCAGACCAATGGGATACGATACGCCAGACCTTTTTCTCTGATAGTATTCGGGAAAAATTGTGTGAAGCAGCTCAAGTAAAAGAAGGATCAACGGCTGTTGATATCGGCGCAGGTACCGGCTTTGTTACGCAAGAATTGCTTAACAGGAAGCTTCGTGTCATAGCGATAGACCAGTCCAAGGAAATGCTCAATGTATTGGAGCAAAAGTTCGGTTCAAGCGGTGCAATCACCTGTATTCAGGCAGACGCTTATACGCTACCTTTAGAGAGTGAAAGCGTTGATTATGTAATGGCAAATATGTTCTTGCATCACGTTGAAAAACCGGGGCAAGCGATTTTAGAGATGACACGTATATTAAAGCCCGGTGGTAAATTAGTAATTGCCGATTTAGACCGGCATGATTATGAGTTTTTACGGAAAGAGCAGTTTGATGTTTGGCTTGGTTTTGAGCGCTCAGATATTAAGAAATGGTTTGCTGAAGCAAACCTATCCAACATAAAAATTGAAGATTTAAATGAACAATGCTGCTGCGATTCCTGTGAATCCTGTAGTAGTGCAGCAATTAACATCTTTATTGCTTCAGCCGAAAAATCATCTATATAAAAGGAGTTGATCGTTATGAAAAAAATGAAAATATTCGAACCCGCTATGTGCTGCCCAACTGGACTCTGTGGTGTGGGAGTAGACCCTGAACTTTTGCGTATCTCTACAGTGCTTGACACGTTAAAAAAACATGGTGTAATTGTTGACCGCTTCAACCTTAACAGTGCACCTGCTGAATTTATAAAAGACAAGACCATCAACGCCTATATCAATGAAAAAGGAACAGAGGGATTACCAGCAGTAATGGTTGATGGCGAGATTGTCATTACAGGCCGATACCCTACCAATGAGGAATTTACAAAGCTGCTTGATCTTCCCGAGGATGTGTTGGGAATAAAGAGGAAGCCCATAACAGTAAAGGTTTCTATGAAAAAATCCGGCGGCTGTAATTGCAAGGGAGGTTGCTGTTAAAATGAATTTATTCGATCCACAAAACATCAAATTAACGAAATATCTTTTCTATACCGGCAAGGGTGGCGTTGGCAAAACCAGCATCGCCTGTGCCACCGCTGTTTCTCTTGCGGATAAAGGCAAGCGTGTGTTGCTCATCAGCACCGACCCGGCTTCCAATCTTCAAGACGTGTTCTCGATGGAACTGACCAACAAAGGTACGCCTATCCCCGGTGTGCCTAATCTATATGTGGCTAACCTCGACCCTATACAGGCCGCAGCTGAGTATCGGGAGAGCGTAATCGCGCCTTATCGAGGCAAGTTGCCCGCTTCTGTTATCGCAAATATGGAGGAGCAGCTTTCTGGCTCCTGCACAATAGAAATAGCAGCATTCAACGAGTTCTCTAATTTCATAACAGACGAAAAGGTTCAGCAGGAATACGATCATGTTATTTTTGATACTGCTCCTACTGGCCATACCCTACGAATGCTTCAGCTTCCTTCTGCTTGGAGCAGGTTCATAAGTGAAAGTACACACGGCGCATCCTGCCTCGGTCAACTATCAGGCTTAGAGAGCAAAAAATCGATTTACCAGCAAGCTGTGGAAACACTATCGGATGGCAGTCTGACTACATTAATACTTGTTACCCGACCGGAAATCGCACCATTTAAAGAAGCGGAACGTGCTTCCGATGAATTGTCTGCGTTAGGTGTTAACAATCAGATGCTGGTTATCAATGGATTATTGATGGAGCATACTGATGCTCTTTCTTCCAGCCTTTACGAAAAACAGCAAGCAGCTATATCTAATATGCCGGAAGCCTTAAAGGCGTTTCCAATCTATATGGTACCTTTACGCTCGTATAATGTCACTGGTTTGGAAAATGTGCGTGCTTTGCTTACCACCGACTATGTCCCTACTGAGCCGCGAAAGTTGAATACTGACCATATTCCTTCGCTCAGCGATGTGATAGATGAATTAGCAGCAGAAGGCAAGCGTGTAATATTTACGATGGGAAAAGGCGGTGTAGGCAAGACCACCGTTGCGGCTGCTGTTGCGTTAGGACTTGCAAAGCGAGGAAAGAAAGTCCACCTTACCACTACTGACCCGGCTGCACATTTAAAATTTGTGATAGACGAAACAAGCGGTATATCCATGAGCCATATTGATGAAGCTAAGGAGCTTAAAAAGTATCAGCAAGAGGTGCTCTCCAAGGCACGCGCATCCGGTATGAGTGACGAGGATATTGCCTATATCGAAGAAGATCTTCGCTCACCCTGCACACAGGAGATCGCTGTTTTCCGTGCATTTGCGGAATTAGTTGACATGGCAGACGATCAGGTGGTAGTTATAGACACTGCTCCTACAGGTCACACCCTGCTCCTGTTGGAGTCCACACAGAGTTATAATCACGAAATACAACGTACTAAGGGAGAAATACCTGAATCGGTGGCACGACTGTTACCACGACTGAAATCAGACGAAACCGAGGTCATTATTGTGACCCTACCGGAAGCGACTCCCGTTTATGAGGCTCTTCGTCTTGAAGATGATTTAAAGCGTGCGGGCATCGCCGCTAAGTGGTGGGTGGTCAATCAGTCACTTTATGGCACGGATACGACAAATCACATACTGAAGGCTAAGGCAGCTGGTGAAATAGAATGGCTCAACCGCATCAATGAACATGCAAATGGGAAGTTCGCACTGATTTCATGGAGTCCTGAGGATATCAAGGGTGAACGCTTATTGGCGCTGTAGGAGAGTAAAATGATAAAAGTCGCTTTTATTTGCGTTCATAATTCTTGTCGCAGTCAAATTGCAGAGGCACTGGGACGGCATCTTGCTAGTGATACTTTTGAAAGCTATTCGGCAGGAACTGAAACGAAGCCACAGATCAATCAGGATGCCGTTCGTCTAATGAAAGAGCTTTATGATATAGATATGGAGAAAAACCAATATCCAAAGTTGCTTGATGATATCCCGCCGGTAGATATTGTAATTACAATGGGATGCAATGTGGAATGCCCTTACCTTCCCTGCAAGCATAGAGAGGATTGGGGATTGGATGATCCTACTGGTAAGAGTGATGAAGAATTTAAAAAAGTTATTTCAATTATTGAAGCCCGAATAATTGAATTGAAGAAGAAACTGATATAAAATTAATTAACGCCAATCGCAAATTTAGTGGTTGGCGTTATTGTTAATTGACATGTTCCCGCAAACGGCGGTTTTTCGAAAATTGGCCCAAAACCTATTGACATGTTCCCACGTACAGATGGTTTCTCATTTACCCCACAGACATCCGTTTCATCAACTCAAGCCACGTTGAGTGTGTAGCCATGATAGAGCGGAAATAGCTTGAAATATAAGGTTTGGCGGGTTTTGGAATAAATTAACAAGTGTGTTTTATGTTCGCCTAGACGTATGGTTTAGGCGATTTTTTACCCCCGGGGGTAGAAATTTATGCGAGACGGAACTTTTTGGCGGAAGTAAGGGGGATTTTGCGGAAAGGTATTGAACAATATTAAACAATAAAAAAGCGGAATCTCCTGTCCAATTGAGTTATGGAGGCAGGGGATCTTTGGCTATTATTATATGATTATTTTTATGGAAAACCGTCACAGCGATACTTTTAATTGACAATCGTATCCGTGTGTTTGGATATCGCTTTTTTTATATGGAAAAGAAAGTTTATCTAGTTTTTCTGATAAGCACTTTTTTGCATATAATGGCTTTGACTCTTTATTCTTTGACTCTAAAAGTATTACTTGATCTTTCTTCCTCATGGGATGAATTATCATACCGTCGAACTCGCTAAGTTTTTTGCCATTTTTATACACCAGTATGCTGCCTGGTATGATTATACTTGTGTCATTGATAGTGTCTTGTATTAAGCAGTTATACATATATTCTACTTCATGACGCTCGTCGGCACTTCCTATTCCGTTGTTCAACAAAGATTTTATTTCACTAGAACGACTGTTTTTTCCTCGAGTGCATAGAACACATATTTTTTGATCAATGGTCGGTTTGATAACGATTTGATTTTCATTAAAGAAATAATGAAGAAAGAACTTACTTGCTAGCAAGAATCTTGTATCCAAATTAGAGGGCTCTGACACCTTGCGTAAATAACTAATGGTAGTTTTCAATATGCGAAAAGCAGCACGCGGCTTATTGGAGCACTTCTTTTTTATGGAAACAAGAAGCGTCCTTTCACCGGAATAGCGATCATAATATCCTACTCTGGAATTATTTACTCGCTCTAAAGCCAAGAGGAGATCTTTGGAAAGAGACTTGTCCTCAGCGCTGAAGGTTAATTTCAAAATCCCTTCTGATGAATAATCATGCGATTGTTTATGCCGTGTATTCAAAACACTGCCTTCACTTAACCAAATATCAGAATAATAATCTTTATCAATCCAGCTTTGTTGCTTGTTCAATATTGAAGCCATTTTTCGCGAAATACTATAATAACAAATAGCATTTGAGCTTTCATTGTATAAGGTATCATTGAGCATTTTCCTTATAGAGGTGAGCATTTGGTTGGCTGGTAACTGGTCGTTATATATAGAAATGAGCTCCTTAAGCAATAGCAAAATTGCCTTCTCGTTACATAAGTCAATAGTTAGTGGTGTATTGGCAATTTGCAAATCATATGCTATGTATGAAACGTTGCGTACTGAACGAAATAATTCGAACACATAGTGCAGTTTACTATTTTCAGGTAGGTCTTTTTCTCGTAAGTATGCATATAAAAGTTCTTGTGCCAGTATCACTGATTGCTTGTTTTGATCACAGTGTTCGAGAACAAGCAATGAGTTTATAAGATGTAGTCTTAGATAATTATACTCATTTAACAACTCCTCTGAAGTTATCTGAAATCTTTGGCTTGATGAGCTTTTAATTAATATATTTCGGAATTCTGGATTCTTTTCGGCCAGCATTATCACTGCCCGAGATGCCGTGAATGTATTAAAAAAATGACCAATGTTATACGCAATAGTTAAAATTTGTAACATATCGCCTATTGTTGGTTTGTCATCTTTGGTTTTGTATCGAAAGTTTTTGCGAAATTCATTTGGCTTAACTAGATTGTTGTAAGTCAATGCAAGTTGTGACTGTAGTGATTTCTTTATCATCTGATGAAGATACAACTGTAAAACCACGTAGTCATACCTTGATTTGGCCAGCTTTTTCTCAACTTTTATTAGACCAAGTTGCGAAATGTTTTTCAGGCGCTTAATTATACCAATTGAGGACAGTTCATCATATAGCTCAGATGCGTAGGCATATAAATCGACCCTGACCTTAAGGTTGTTTTTTCTGGGTTTTTGTTTTCTTAATAAATCATGTTCGATATAAGCCATAATTAATAACTCCTGCTTTACAAAATAATTGTTATCCCCACCTGATCATGGGGATAAACCAGTAGAGTCCGTATAATTGTGTAAAAAGGAATTAACAAAAGAAGAGCCAATTCAAAATCCTCAGTTAGAATGAAGCGGCAACAACATTCAACGAGAGGTGATTTTGAAATGGCTCAATACCAGATTAACATTGATTCGAAAATTTTGCATTAACTTTTTTTAAGCAATGCGAAAGATGCAGCAATGGCGTCTTTTTTGGAGGAGGTATTGAACCAGATTTTACAAGCACAAGCCACAGAACAATTGCGTGCTGAGCGCTACGAGCGTACAGACGAGCGGCAGGGTTATCGCAACGGAGTGTATCCCCATCGCCTTGCCACCCGTGTTGGCACGATCACCCTAAAAGTACCACGGTTTCGTGACGGTAAGTTCTCAACCGAGATGTTTGCCCGCTATCAACGTAGTGAGCAAGCATTAGTGCTGACTTTGATGGAAATGGTCGTAAACGGTGTGTCGACCCGTAAGGTGGCGCAAATCACAGAAGAACTTTGTGGCAGCGAGTTTTCCAAGTCGACCGTATCAGACCTTTGTAAGCGCCTAGATCCAATTGTGCACGCTTGGAATGAACGTCCATTAAAGGATCAAAAATACCCGTTTGTCATGGTAGATGCCATGGTCATTAAAGTCCGTGAAGAAGAACGTGTGCGTTCACGTGGCGTAATGATTGCCGTTGGCATAAATGCTGAGGGCTATCGGGAAGTCCTGGGGATTATGCTGGGCGACAGCGAGTCGGAAGCCAGTTGGAGTGAATTTTTCAGCTGGCTAAAGTGGCGGGGCTTGTGTGGCGTTGATCTGATTATATCGGACCATCACGGTGGGCTAATCCGTGCTATCCGCCAATACTTCCAAGGAGTCACCTGGCAGCGTTGCCAAACGCATTTTACACGCAACATCTTGGATGCGACGCCGAAGTCCTTGCAGCCGGAAATTCTTGCTCGGGTAAGAGCCATTTTGGCTGCGCCGGATAGAGAAACTGCAGTAATGCTTCTTAATGAAACGCTTGCCGCTTATGAAACAAAAGCGCCAAAGGCAATGGCTATACTAGAAGCCGGCTTTGACGATGCCATAGCCGTTTTAGCCTTGCCGGAAAAGTATCGTAAACGCTTGCGTACGACTAATGGGGTTGAACGTCTCAATGAAGAAGTTCGACGTCGCGAAAGAGTCATTCGGATTTTCCCGAACCGGGCTTCTGCTTTACGTTTGATTGGCGCTTTACTCATGGAAATCGATGACAAATGGGCAAGCGGCAAAAAGTACTTGGATATGACCGATTATTGGGATTGGCGTGAACGGCAAACTCATATCATGGACAGCAAAATTGTTAAAATATGTTAATTGCTTCAATTTTAACTGGGGATGATTTTACACATAAATTAGGACTTGATCGATAAACCAGTTAATTTTGTCATCAGTTAATTTGCGTGAATTTATACCAGTCCAAGATACTTCTCAAAGAAAGCCATAAGTTTTTCTATGACGCTCTGTTTTTTAGCTGCCCGACCGCCGCCGGAAAAACGTGAAACGGGCGGCAGGATTTTGTCAATGTCTGTGCCGGTAGTTTTCATTGTACCGTCGCGGAAAGAACCCGCCACAAACTTTCGTGTTTCTTCCGGTTTTAGCTTTTCAGCTTCAATAATTGCCGACAGATCTTTCTCTTTTTGTTCGGCAACAAAAATACGCCAATCATCATCTACTTGTGTGGACGTGTTGACTTGTTCGATAAATTTGGCGATAAGCTCTTTCTTGCTGCGGAGCTCAATGCTGGAGCTGACGGCTTTGTCAATAGCCACAAGAATACTCTTATCGGTGCAGTTGGATTCATGATATTTCGCTACAAGCATAAGAATATAATCAATATTTACTTCTATCTGCTTGATGAGCTCAATTTCAAACACGATGTCGTCGTTTATGTTTTCTTTATCAGCATTCTTTCCCTTTGTGAAATCCTGGTAAAGATCGATATATATGCTTTGATAATCCTGAAAATTACGCTCGGACAGAATTTCATTGCCTGCAAAATCATCGAATGCCGTAAGAATATTTTTAAGCCGCAAAATCGCACCGAAAAGCCGGATAAAATCCTTCTGTGCATCTTCGCCTATAATCGCCTTGCCTAAGGGGTATTGTGACTGAAGAGTCGCAATCAGTTCCGCATACCCCGGCTTATGCTTACCGTCCTCATCGTAGCCATTATAGTAGTCATTATAAGTTTTTAAGAGGACGATGCCGCCTGCTTCTTTATCACCAAAGAGAGCGATGGCTTCATCGGTCGCCTGCTTCAGATCGCGGAAGCAGATGATGTTGCCGAAGGTCTTAACGGAGTTCAGTATACGGTTGGTCCTGGAAAATGCCTGTAAAAGTCCATGCTGCTTAAGGTTCTTATCTACCCAAAGTGTGTTTAATGTGGTGGCATCAAAGCCGGTCAGGAACATGTTGACCACAATAAGCAAATCGACCTCACGGTTTTTCATACGGAGAGAGAGGTCTTTATAATAGTTCTGAAATTTCTCCGCCGACGTGTCGAAATTGACGTTAAATGTCTGGTTGTAATCGGCAATGGCAGCCTCAAGGAAGTCGCGGGAGGTTTTATCCAGCTTGTCTGTTTCAAAGCCTTCGTCCGGCAGTGCGTCCTCGGGGTCATCTTCGTTGGTGCTGAAACTGAAAATTGTCGCAACAGTAAGGTTTCGCTTGCGTTCTGCTAGCTGCCGTTTAAACTCGGTGTAATACTTCATCGCCATAGGGATGGACGCCACGGCAAAAATTGAGTTAAAGCCGGCAACACGTTGGCCTTTGAGGGAGTAGAAGCTGTTGCGCTTGGTTTTTTGGTCAAAGTGGTCAAGGATATAACTTGTTACCTCACGGATGCGCTCCGGCGCAGACATGGCCTTTTCAATATCGATGGCACGAACCTTTGAATCGTTTATATTATCCTTTTCCTTAACTGTATTAACGTAGTCGATGCGGAACGGCAATACGTTGCCGTCATTAATGGCATCAATGATTGTGTAGGTATGGAGTTTGTCGCCGAATGCCTGCGGGGTTGTGCGCAGAAGCGGATCACCGCCGCTGCCGGCATTTACGGCAAAAATCGGCGTGCCTGTAAAGCCGAAAATGTGATAGTTCTTAAACGCTTTAACGATTTTTCGGTGCATCTTGCCGAATTGCGAACGGTGGCACTCATCGAAAATCAAAACTATATGCTGCTTGTATACGTCATGTGTTTTATTTTTGGAAATGAAAACGTCCAGCTTTTGAATGGTCGTGATTATAATTTTGGCATTGGGGTCTTCAAGCTGTTTTTGCAGAATTTTGGTGGAGGTGTTGCTGTTCGCCGCGCCTTTTTCGAAGCGGTCATACTCTTTCATTGTCTGGTAGTCCAGGTCTTTGCGGTCGACGACAAACAGAACCTTGTCAATGTAGGGAAGTGAGGCGGCAAGCTGTGCCGTTTTAAAGCTGGTCAGTGTTTTGCCTGAACCTGTGGTGTGCCAGATGTATCCGCCTGCTTCTACCGTTCCGGTTTTTTTGTAATTGGTTGAAATCTCTATGCGGTTCAATATCCTCTCAGTCGCCGCAATTTGATAAGGCCGCATTACCAAAAGCATTTCCTCCGACGTAAACACGCAGTAGCGGGTCAGGATATTTAACAGGGTGTGCTTGGCAAAAAAGGTCTTTGTAAAGTCCATGAGGTCGGCAATCACCCGGTTGTTGGCGTCAGCCCAGTAGCTTGTGAATTCAAAGCTGTGGCTGGTCTTTTTGTTTTTGCTGCTGCCGCCCGATTCCTTGATGTGCTGATTGCGGGTGGTATTTGAGTAATACTTGGTATGCGTTCCATTGGAGATGACGAATATTTGAACATATTCGTACAGACCCGACGCGGCCCTTGAGTTCAATATGCACAAGCGGCAAGCCGTTTACCAGCACAGTCACATCATAGCGTGTTTCGCGAGTGCCGCCTGCCTCTTCGTATTGGTTAAGCACCTGCAGGCGGTTGTTATGAATATTCTTTTTATCAATGAGATAGATGTTTTTGGTGCTGCCATCGTCACATTTGAGAATCTGCACATGGTCTTCCTGGATCTTGCGGGTTTTTTCCACGATACCCTCGTTCGCCCCGGCAATATTCTGGGTGAAAAACCTGTCCCATTCATTGTCGGAAAATGTATAGTGATTGAGTAATTCAAGCTGGCGACGCAGGTTAGCGATCAAAGCCGCTTCACTTGTGACGTTAATATATTCATATCCCTGAGAGCAAAGCTGACGGATAAAATCCTTTTCCAGGGCCGCTTCGCTTTGATAGTCTGTGGCGCGATATGGCTCAGGGTTATATTCGGCAACAACGGTGGCTTCGTTGGAAGCGGCCACGATATTATAGGTAATCATGACGCCACCTCCTTAAAGGTCAAAAGTTTATCACGGTAGTACTCATACTGCTTGCGCCGCGCCGCAATTTCGGCGGGCAAGCCTTGAGTAATGTCGTTGACAAGCGCATCAAAGCGGTCAAGGATGGCGACAATGCGCTCTTGTTCGGCAAGCGGGGGGACGGGGATAGGATATTGTGTTATTATGCCTACATTAAGATCATTACGAGCACCTTGTCCAAGTGCTTTCATTTGTTCATATTGGCTACTAACCCAATAGAAAACATATCGATACAATGCTAAAGATTCATTTATTTCTAAGTTACAACAGTGCTGATTAGTTGTAAGAGGAATCTTATTGATTGCACATCTAGCAGCAGTCGCTCCTGATATAGCAATAATTACACAGTTGGCGGGAATCCATTTTGCCGATGAATTCTTAAGACCAAGTTCCGTGATTGTATTCTCCGTTTCTGTTATATCCGCGAAATTTACTTCTTGTGTACGTAACCAAGGTATACTTCCACCATAATAATCGCTATGCGATTTCAGTGGTGTTCCGCCAGAAGAAACTCTTTTGCAAACTTCCCCCAGCCTCATCCACCTGACATAAGGATTATTGTCAAAAATTAACAGCTTATCTCTATAATACTCATATTGCTTTTTTCTCGCCTCCAGCTCTGCCTCCAGCTCTGCCTCCAGCTCTGCCTGTAGCGCAGTAAATTTATCAAGGATTCGGACAATCTCCTGTTGGACGGGGAGAGGGGGAATGGGAACTGCAACCTTATCTAAAATGGATTTAGTTAAGCTTGGTACACCACCGGCAGAATTCAAGTCTTCTAAATGCTGCGCTGCGAGATAATAGTACATAAATTTCGGAAACATCAACTCTTCTTTTATTTCTGTATAGAAAATTGTGTCAACAGTCCAAAAGGGTTTATCCAGAAAAAATAGGTTTCCAAGTGACCCTTTACGTGGTATCAAGACAGATTGCTTGTTGTAGATGTAGGTATCCACATAACGTATTACTCCGCCTGAACCATAAACAGGGATATTACCATCTCCTAATCCTTTATGGTCTTTCCCGTTGGAAATTTTACAAACATCAGAAAGTGTTGTATACTCCACCCCATTCGGGCAAAACTCAGCAATCAAATCATCCAATCTGCTCATATGCTCGCCCCCTCAATCTCCTTAATTATGGCGGCAATTTCTTTCCTCAGGATATTTTCGCGGGCAACAATCGCTTCAATTTCCGCATTTAGTTTAACAATATCCACAACCTCCCGCTTGTTTTCCTGTTCCACATAGGTCGAAACGCTAAGGTTGTAATCCTGGGCGGCGATGTCGCTGTTATCCACCAGACGGGCAAAATACTTTTCGTTGGTGCGTGATTCATACGCGGCAATAATTTTGGCGATGTTCTCATCGGTCAGCTTGTTGCTGTTTGTAACCTTAACAAATTCGCGGGAAGCGTCAATAAATAAGGTGCGGTTCTCCCTTTTAGACTTTTTCAGCACCATAATACAGGTTGCGATGCTGGTTCCATAGAACAGGTTGTCCGGCAACTGAATCACACAGTCCACAAAGTTATTATCAATAAGATACTTTCTTATCTTCTGCTCTGCACCGCCGCGATACAGTACACCGGGGAAGCAGACAATGGCTGCTGTGCCGCTGGTTGCTAGCCAGGCAAGGCTGTGCATAATGAACGCAAGGTCGGCTTTCGATTTGGGCGCAAGCACGCCGGCCGGTGAAAAACGCGGGTCGTTGATTAAGAGCGGATTGCTGTCGCCCGCCCATTTAATCGAGTAGGGCGGATTTGAGACAATAGCTTCAAAGGGCTCGTCATCCCAATGGAGGGGGTCGGTCAGCGTATCGCCGTGGCCGATGCTAAACTTGTCGTAGTCAATGTCGTGCAGGAACATATTGATACGGCAGAGGTTGTAGGTAGTAATATTGATTTCCTGCCCAAAAAACCCCTGCCGCACGTTCTCCTTGCCCAGGATCTTAGCGAACTTGAGCAGCAAAGAGCCGGAGCCGCAGGCAGGGTCATACACCTTATTAACTTCGGTTTTTCCCACTAATGTAAGGCGGGTTAAGAGCTCCGACACCTCTTGCGGGGTGTAATATTCGCCGCCGCTTTTGCCGGCATTGGACGCATACATGCCCATCAGAAATTCATAAGCATCGCCGAAAGCGTCAATTGTATTGTCCTTATAATCGCCAAGCTTCATTTCCCCCACACCGTTCATCAGCTTGACAAGCCGCTCGTTGCGCTTGGCAACAGTACCGCCCAGTTTGTTGCTGTTTACATCAATATCGTCAAATAAGCCTTTGAAGTTTTCCTCACTGCTTGTACCTTGCGCTGATGCTTCGATGTTTTTGAATATCTTTTCCAGCGTTTCGTTCAGGTTTTCGTCATTTGCGGCGCGCCGGCGCACATTCTCAAAAAGCTCGCTGGGCAGTATGAAAAAGCCCTTGGTGGCAACAATTTCTTCACGGGCTTGTTCTGCTTCTTGGTCGGATAGTTTTGCATAATCAAAGTCTGGATCTCCTGCTTCCCATTCGCCGGCGTTGATGTAGTTTGTGAGATTCTCAGATATATAGCGGTAGAACAGCATACCTAGGACATATTGCTTAAAGTCCCAGCCATCCACACTCCCGCGCAGATCGTTGGCAATATTCCAAATAGTGCGGTGCAGTTCGGCACGTTCTTGTTCTTTTCTGTTATCAGCCATAATTGTATCTCCTTTGAAGTTAAATTTGTCTTTAAATCCTCTGTCGAGTTTGAATATTATTCATTTAGTTATTATTTGTATCGGCCGCTCCGCCGGAACGAATCCATTCATCCACTTCAGAAATCTTAAACTTCCAAAGCCGCCCGATCTTATGTGCTGGCATATTACGCTTGTTGATCCATTGCAGTACGGTTTCACGGCTTACACCAAGATAATCGGTTATAGTATCCATTGACGACCATTTTTCAATTTTGTTTTCATTATCCATATTTTAGGCCCTCCGTTATTTTAGCGCACATCATTCAAAAATCCATAGCGGCCTTGTGTTTCATCCTTCGTGAAGTGGATGACATTAGCATTGCTGTAATCAAGGTCAGGGATATCATTTTCAATGATAATTATCTGACCGATGTCTTGGTTATTCAACAAATACTGAAATAGAGCGGCTTTCATCGTATCAGATGCTTTACCATCGCCACGTTCTTTTAATGAAAGAATGGGGGAATCAACAATCAGTAAACGCGGTGCGTATTTCCCACGTTCGGCTAAATATTTCATCAGCACAATGGTAAGTACGGTGTTCAGGAAGGCGCGATAGCCCTTACCGAACGTTTCTTTAGCTTGTCCATTCACAACCATATCAAAGGTTTTCAAATTGAAATAGGCAAAACTGAAGCCGTCATACTGGCACATCTCAAGAACTCGATTCAGGTAGGTGTTTAACGTATCTAGAATATCTTGGTCGAAATGTGCCTTGATACTAAACCCTGTTTCTGAATCATCTTCTTGCAAGGCATCAAACAGTTCTGTCTTCATACTGTCTTCAAATCTGCTAATCACGACGGCTTCATTCTGAATTTCAATGGCTCTGCGATATTCTGCCAGCGCTTGCTTTAAGGCAGCTGCTTTTGGCTTTAGTTCCTGATTCAATAGGAACTCTACATCCGACTTTTCCTTTCGCAGGGAGGAGATTTTTGTCTCAAGCGTCGCGCGCTCTGCCATGAGGTCATGTTCAGCTTCTGCCAAGTCGTTTAGCTGGAGCTGGATCCGATGGAGTTCGGCATGCGAAGCTTCAACATAAGTCTGCTCCTCCTGGAGCGGTATATCGCCATCACAAAATGGGCATTTGGAATTTGCAGGTATATTAGTTTTATGCAAATCACCTTCTACGATAAAGGTCAAGCGCTTAATATCCGAGATGTATTGGCTCTTCAGCGCTTGATAGCGGTTATAGAGGATATCACACTCTGCCAACTGTTCTTCCACTGTGAATATTTCTTTCATGAGCCATTTACTACGGTTGACAGAATTGGTGATGTTTCGTTCCGTTTCAGCAATTTCATCCAGAATTGCCTCTACCTTTTCTTGAAGCGCCAAAGCATCCAAAACTGGAAATTGGTTCAGTTCGTTTTTCCGCTCAGCGAAGGCGGTCAATCGCTTATTGATAAAGTCAGCAATCGCTTTTTTGCGGGCTTCTTTTATCTTTCTGTCCTCACGCTGGTCGGTATCTGCAAAATCCACAGCTGTCATCAAAAAAAAGAGGGCAGAGAGAGCTGCCGACACGGCTGTATTCTGTTTAGGCAGTAGGATGGAAGGTTCTTGAAAGACATTAGTTTCCTTAATCAAGAACATATGCGAGAACGTTCTCCAGGTAAGTCGTTGTTTTTCATAATTCGAGTTTTTAATGATAAGATGTTGATCTTTTATGCCGATCAAGTGTAACCAAATGTCGCTAATGGTGTTTTTTGAGCCATTAATGTTATAGCTTTTCGACTCGATACCAGGGACTGTACTGTGTACCTTTACTTTTTTCGTATCATTAGTATAAATTGGGCGTTCAAGCGTTAATTTGCCATCTTCCGTGGCGATGATCATCTTGATACAGTCATACCCCAAGTTTTTGTCAAATCGTATGCTGGTGCTGCCAAATAAATAATCGATACATTCTAGTACATAGCTTTTCCCGGTATTTGAAGGCCCCGAAATAATATTCAGTCCCTTATTAAGTGTCAAGACTGATGGCTCTTTGCCTTTGCCTGTAACAATTAACTTCTCAATATAGAAGTGACTCATCTAATTCATACTCCTTTGCAGCGAAGACAACGAACGTTGATTGATGATCTCAAGAACTTCGCGTTCTGATTTGTCAACTATGTATAATTGAGCGAGCCTTGCAATATCGCGATACGCATTTGCATAATCGCTCGTAAGTTTCGCGCTGTAGGCTAAGCCATTTTGGCTTATGGAATAAGTAAAACCTTTTTGTGTGGGTGATACGCATATCAGATTATTGAGCACAAGCCGCTTGGTGGCTGCTTTCACTAGCTCGCGGCGCAGAGCAAACTCGCTGAACTTATAATTGTTATCACCATGAAGGTTCTCATCTGATATTCCAAAGTCTTTACCGTATATCGTTATAAAATCGGTTGCCGCTATCATATCTGTTGTTTTCCCTTGGCCACCAGTGATTTCCAGCGTCAGAAGGACACGCAATGCTATTTCAAACGGCGTGTTAAATACATGATTCATTCTTAACCCATCCCTTTAATTTTCCGTCATTTACCAAGATGTGACATACACCTTTTTTCTCACTGGAGCCGATCCAGTCCGGTAGGCGGCTTAACAGACATTTATCTACACGAATAACGGCAGCTTGGGACATGACTCGATTCAACCGTTCAAAGCCATGAGGGTAGTCAATGGAGTACACATCAATGATGCCATCGTAGGTTTCTTCTTTCAGAATATCAAACTGATCGGGATCTAAATTCCCGAATACGTCTCTTGAACCCCGGCGGATCGTTTCAGCCGCATAATAGTCCTTTCTTCGCCGTTCGAAATCACTCTTATACCTTGGGTATTTTTCCAGCACTTCTTTGGGCAATTCAGCAAGTCCCTCTGCATCTGCATAAGCGGCTAATAATTCCTTCACATACACCATTTCATGCAAATCAATGTTATCTGGTGGGATGAGTCGAGTAGGGTGTATCTGTTTGAATTTCTCAAATAATGCCATCAGTTTTTGGGCATCATCAAAGACAGTTGAGTTGTCGCTGCCAGCCTTGACCAGATTATTATCTAATTGCTGCTTATTTGGTTTTTTCAGTGCATACAAAAATACGCTTGACAGAAAGTCAGGCAGTGATTCGACTGTTGCCAAGGCTATGAATTCATCCTGTTTTTGTTTAGGTACGTCTTTATCTGACGTTATCAGCTCGCAGAGCTTAGCAAGCAGGTCGGATATCAAATCCGGTATAATTTCTGGCACGACTACGTCTTCAAAGTAGTCGCGAGCTGCTTCCATAATCTTTTTCGAGCTGGATGCCGCTATGATTTTTTTGCGCATCGGGATTTTAAGCCCGAATAGATCACTGGCTATTTTATCAGTAACCACGAAAGGTTCGCCCTGTTGATTCGTGATGTTCTCGTTGTCGGTGATTAAGCCTAACAACAACTCGGTCACACTCGTTTGGTTATTTGGCTCCCTAACTGCATTTTTCAGAATGGTGGCGTAAGTACCAAAACACAACCTCACCACGAGGTTCACCCCTTCAGGTAAAATCACCAGTCAAAAATTGGTCAAAAACAGGTCAAATTGAGAGGAATTACTTTAACGTCTTAAAATGATACCCTTTTCTTGTAGGCAGTACAGGAAAGGGGTTTTTTGTTGTTTGTTGATAGTTGTTGCATTTCCGTGAAAAAACAGGCATTTCAACTAACTATATTTGACAGCCATTGCCAAATCCCTTGTAGATATCTCGATATCTTTACCTGTAATGCAATATAAACACCTATAGATACTTATAAATTACGCTGTTAAAACGCCTATTCGAATTACCAAGGAAAGTAGAGCCAACGCGATGCAGCCAAACGGCTCCCGTTTAAAAAAACGGCGAGTTTTTTGGCTGATTGTCATGCCTTTTTCTCGCAAGAGAAAGGGGCTTTTTTAATGGCAATCAATACCAAGCAAACCCCGGCTCATAAGCGGCACATCGAAATCGATGGACAGCAAATCCCCGTTACGGAAGAAGTCTACCGTGTATATAAGCGCCCGCTATGGGTTGAACACAAGCGCCAAGAACGGGAAAAACGCTGCCGGGATGAACGCGGCAACCGTTGCACCGGGAACTGCAGCAAGTGTGATAAAAAGCGGACGGGCAGTATCCTTTCCTTAAACAGGCTTGTTGATGAAACTGGCGTTGAACCCGCCGACCCTGTGGATATCGCCGAAATGGTGGCAGATAAACAACTGCTTGAAGAATTGTATGAAGCTCTCAACGAACTGGACCCGGACAACCGGAAAATCATTGAACTTTTCAGTATGGGCATATCGGAACGGGAGATTACCGCAGAAGTTGGTCTGTCCCAAAAAGCAATCAACAAAAGAAAAACCAAGCTGTTTTCTAACCTGAGGGAACGGTTGAAAAATTTTATTTAACTTGTGGTACTCAAAACACTCTCAACTGTCCTGTGAATAGTAGAGGACAACGTTTTAAAATTTTTTTTAAAAATCGGTACTCAAAATCCAATCATTTGTCCTGTGGATAGTGAGGGGCAAAAAAACAGTCCTCGGGAAGGAGGCTTGAAAAATGCAAAACCAGGTTCCCAAAGGTAGCACTGACTACCGCGACAATGAGAGGAACGAAGAAATAGCGGATGTACTTACGGCAATCAGCGTGGTGGCTAAGCGCCTTGCCCAGAAGTTAACAATGCTTGCGCGGCAGGAAAACCAAAAAACGGAAGGAGGCAGGCTGAATGAGCAAGTCGAGTGATTTGTCGATAGCGGTTGCGGAACTTAAGCGCTGTGGCGAAGCCCTTATCGGCATATCGGCGGCGTTGGCGGATTATTTCAGTGCTACCAATGATGCCGAGAAAATGGAACAGCCGACTGCGAAAACTCCTGCGCCAGAAGAAAAGCTCATCAGCCTAGAAATGGTCCGGGCAGTTCTTGCCGAAAAATCCCGCGCCGGCTATACCGCCGAGGTGCGAGCTCTGCTCGAAAAACACGGCGCTTCAAAACTGTCGGAAATCGACCCCACAAAATACTCAACGCTGCTTAAAGAAGCTGAGGTATTGGAAAATGGGTAAACACGCCCTGCTGTCCGCTTCCAGCGCGCACCGATGGCTAAACTGCCCGCCTTCTGCCAGGCTCTGTGAAAACTGCGAAGATAAGGCTAGTGATTATGCCGCCGAAGGCACAGAGGCTCATTCGCTCTGCGAGTACAAGCTGAAGGTCGCACTCGGCATTCCCGCCAAAGACCCAACCGCCGGTCTTACCAGCTACAACGAGGAGATGGAAGACTGCGCAACCGGCTACGCCGCCTACATTCTCGAACTGGTAGAAGCGGCAAAACAAACCTGCCCTGACCCGCTAGTCCTAATTGAGCAGCGTCTGGATTTTTCCAGGTATGTGCCGGATGGTTTCGGCACCGGCGACTGCGTGATAATCGCGGACGGAACGCTCCACATCGTGGACTACAAGCACGGGCAAGGTGTTTTGGTGGAAGCTGCGGACAACCCGCAGATGAAATTGTATGCTCTCGGTGCTTTGGAACTTTTTGACAACATCTATGACATCGACACTGTTGCCATGACCATCTACCAACCCCGGCGGGATAACATATCTACGCACACGCTGCTTAAGGAGTCCCTGTACCAATGGGCTGAAGAAATCCTGAAACCCACCGCTGCACTTGCTCATGCCGGCGAAGGAGAATACCAATGCGGTGAGTGGTGCCAGTTTTGCAGAGCAAAACACAAATGCCGTGCCAGAGCCGAGTACAATCTGGAACTTGCCCGCTACGAATTCAAACTCCCACCCCTCTTGGAGGACGATGAGATTGAAAACGTTCTTGACAAACTCGATGCTTTGACCGCATGGGCGTCAGACGTTAAGGAATACGCCTTGCAAGCCGCGCTCAGCGGCAAAGAGTGGCACGGGTGGAAACTGGTCGAAGGCCGCTCCAGCCGCCGCTATACCGATGAAAACGCGGTGGCCCAAGCAGTCAGCGCGGCCGGCTTTGACCCCTATGAGCATAAACTCTTAGGCATTACTGCCATGAGCTCGCTGCTTGGCCAAAAGCGCTTTGCGGAAATCCTCGGCGGATATATCGAAAAACCGCCTGGCAAACCAACGCTTGTGCCGGTTTCGGACAAGCGTCCGCCAATCAATCTAGTAAAACAAGATTTCAGTGAATGTTAAGGAGGAAAATCTCAATGACAAAACAGGCAAACAAAATCAATAGCAACCCTTTAAAAGTAATTACCGGTCCCGATACTCGCTGGTCTTACGCCAATGTGTGGGAACCCAAGTCCATAAACGGCAGCATGCCCAAATTCTCGGTATCACTGGTCATCCCTAAGTCTGACACCCGCACCGTGGCAAAAATCAAGGCTGCGATTGCAGCCGCATATCAGGAAGGCGAAGCAAAACTAAAAGGCAATGGCAAAACCGTACCGCCGCTGTCTGCCCTCAAAACACCGCTGCGTGACGGGGACATCGAGCGACCGGACGATCCAGCTTACGCCAACGCCTACTTCATCAACGCTAACTCGGCAACCGCACCAGGTATCGTGGACGCCAACTGTCAGCCTATTCTGGAACACTCCGAGGTATATAGCGGCGTGTACGGCAGGGCGAGCATAAGCTTTTATGCCTTTAACAGCAACGGGAATAAGGGTATTGCCTGCGGGCTTAATAACCTGCAAAAAATCCGCGACGGTGAGCCCCTTGGCGGCAAATCCAGGGCGGAGGACGATTTTGCCACCGACCTCGATGAGGACTTTTTGTCGTGAGGGCTAGTAAACACACTGCGGAGGGAGTAAACACCGCTCCCTCTGCGGCCCCTATAAAATCGCTCTCGCTGGATTTGGAAACTTATTCGTCAGTCGAACTCGGGAAATCAGGTCTATACAAATATGTCGAGTCACCGGACTTCGAAATCCTGCTCTTTGGCTACTCTGTTGATGGCGGTGAGATTCAGGTGGTCGACCTTGCAAGTGGTGAATCGGTGCCGCCTGAAATTGTCGCCGCACTAACAGACGACACAGTTATTAAATGGGCCTTTAATGCCAATTTTGAACGAATTTGCCTGTCAAAGTGGCTGGGGCTGCCTATTGGTCAATATCTAGATCCGCGCTTATGGCGCTGCACGATGGTTTGGTCGGCCTATATGGGCCTGCCTCTTTCGCTTGAAGGCGCTGGTGCCGTGCTGGGTTTGGAAAAACAAAAGCTGAGCGAAGGCAAAGACCTCATCCGCTATTTCTGCCAACCATGTAAACCCACAGCCGCCAACGGACAGAGGACGCGTAACCTGCCAAGCCATGCGCCTGACAAGTGGGCCGCGTTCAAGGCATACAACCGCCGTGATGTGGAAACCGAGCTGTCCATTCAGCAAAAACTGGCCAAGTTCCCAGTGCCGGAAGACGAGTGGCGGAACTATATCCTCGACCAGAAGATCAATGATCGTGGAATCCGGCTTGACATGGATCTGGTCAGAGAGGCTGTTTGCTGCGATGAACGAGCGAGGGTAGAGCTCACGAGCGCAATGCGAAAACTCACCAATGTGGAGAACCCTAACTCGGTTGCTCAAATGAAAGTGTGGCTCGCGGAAAACGGGCTCGCGACCGATACCCTAGGCAAGCCAGCGGTCAAAGAACTGATCAAGACAGCGCCAGAAAATCTTAGAAAAGTGTTGGCACTCAGACAAGACCTCGCCAAGAGCAGTGTGAAGAAATACAAGGCGATGGAGAACGCGGTTTGTGATGATAGCCGCTTACATGGAATGTTTCAGTTTTACGGAGCAAACAGAACAGGTCGGTTTTGTCTCACTGGTGACCATGAGATACTTACACCGCATGGGTGGAGAAGGCTTGACAGCAAATTTAACGGTTGGCCAATCGCTGCGCAATATGATTTGACCAATAATCAAATAACCTTTGCCAAATGCCCGGTTCATTCCTTTGAATACAAAGGAGATATGTATGAATGGCAAGGGAAGCGCATCTCACAAATATCAACGCCTGAGCACAGAAACCCTGTCGCGTACCATAAAAAAGATTTTGAAATGCGGATGGTGGTTCAGATAAAAGGACACCCACGCATTCTGATCTGCGGCCAATATAAAAGCGAAATCCCCAGGAATTTTACAGATGACGAAATTCGGCTTCTTGTTGCATACCAGGCTGATGGAATAGCTGCTGGTGGTCGCCGTAACAGCCTCGCCTTCCGTCTAAAAAAGGATCGCAAGATTGAACGTATGCGTTCGCTATTGGACAGAATGGGACTCCCATATAAAGTGAGCATCCATAAAGATGGCGTGACTTGTATCCGTGTCGAGCCGGATAGCTATAACTCACGTATTAAAACAAAACAATTCGGGTGGTGGCTGATCAATGAAAATGCCGACGTGTTTTTTGATGAATTGAAGTACTGGGACGGGCATGTCCAAACCAAGAACAGTTCGCAATATTGTACAACCAACAGGCTAAATGCGGAAATCGTGGCAACTTTTGCACACTTGTCAGGGCGGGCTGCGCTTATAAACACAGTTCCTGCAAGAAGAAATGGAAATGCCAACTTATCAGAGGCTTACTATGTAGAAATTTGGGAAAACGCGCGTGAGGTTGGAATTGAAATTCGGAGCGCACCGCAAAAACAATACGAACCATTCATGGGGCGAGTCTACTGTCTTGAAACAACAACAGGGTGTTTCCTGGTCAGACGAGATAAGAAAATCTGGGTGACCGGCAATTCATCCAAGGTAATTAATATCCAAAACCTGCCGCAAAACCACCTGCCAGATCTTGAGCAGGCCCGCAGCCTTGTTAAGTCCGGCAACTTTACCGCGCTTACCATGCTCTACGACTCTGTGCCGGCGGTGCTTTCAGAACTCATCCGTACCGCCTTTATTCCTAAACCGGGCCTAAAGTTTATCGTTGCCGACTTTTCCGCGATCGAAGCCAGGGTTATTGCCTGGCTCGCCGGTGAAACATGGCGCAATGAGGTATTTGCCAGCCACGGCAAAATCTATGAAGCTTCGGCAAGCCGGATGTTCCATGTTCCGATTGAAGAAATCACCAAGGGCAGCCCGCTTAGGCAAAAAGGGAAAATTGCAGAACTGGCCCTCGGCTATGGCGGCTCGGTCGGCGCGCTCAAAGCCATGGGCGCAATCGAGATGGGCCTCAGCGAAGAGGAGCTGCGGCCGCTGGTGACGGCGTGGCGATCAGCCAATCCCAACATTGTAAAGCTGTGGTGGGATGTAGATAAAGCGGCCGTAACCGCGGTTAGGGAACGGACAACATCTTCAACCCATGGCATCCGTTTTGAGTGTAAAAGCGGCATGCTGTTTATTACCCTGCCATCCGGCCGGCGTTTAGCCTATGTAAAACCCCGCATTGATATAAACCAATTCGGCTCAGATTGCGTGATCTATGAAGGCGTTGGCCCTGCGAAAAAGTGGGAGCGCATCGAAACCTACGGCCCTAAACTCGTCGAAAACATCGTGCAGGCTATAAGCCGCGACATCCTTTGCTACGCCATGGGGCGTCTAGACAGTGCGGGCTTTTCCATTGTGATGAGCGTGCACGATGAAGTGGTGCTTGAAGTGGCAAACGGCGTTTCTCCGGAAGAAGTGTGCCGAATCATGGCGGAAACTCCACCCTGGGCGAAAGGACTGCTGCTTCGTGCCGATGGCTATGATTGCACGTATTACAAAAAAGATTAAGATTGCCCCCGAATCTGGGGTGAGCGGCTAAACTTTCAGCCAAACTCAGGTTGAAAAGCAAACGTTTATATATACAAAATAAATGAATAAGCATACAGGTGATGGATAAATATGCAAGTACGTTTATGCGCCATAACTAAAACCGTACAAGACAAAGGTGGCGATAATTTCGACAGCCTTTATAAGCTTGAGTTAACAAAACTGCAAAGGGGTATACGCAAATGAACACTCCTAGCGGAGTTCGACAATTAAAAAAGTTTATCACAAAGCAGATTGGAGGTTTTATGATGAACGAACTTCAGATTTTTTCTTATGAGGGCAAAGAAGTCAGAACCGTTGAGAAAAACAGCGAAGTCTGGTGGGTTCTTAAAGATGTGTGTAATGCACTGGAAATCGGAAACTCCAGAATGGTTGCAGACCGGCTGGATGATGACGAAAAGGGTGTAAGTATTACTGACACCCCTGGTGGAAAGCAAGAATTAACGGTTATTAGCGAAAGCGGGCTCTACAACGTTATTTTGCTTTCCCGTAAACCGGAAGCCAAAAAATTCAAGCGCTGGGTGACACACGAGGTGTTGCCGTCAATACGTAAATATGGCGCATATATGACGCAAGCCACCATTGATAGGGTATTGGCTGACCCGGATTTTGGCATTCGACTATTGACCCAGCTGAAAGCAGAAAAGGCAAAGAACGCAGAACTCACAGCGCTAGTTAGCGCCAAAAACCAACAGATTGCCGAAATGAAGCCCAAAGCCAGCTACTACGACGTAATTTTAAATTGCAAGGATGCCGTTGCCATCTCCGTCATTGCCAAAGATTACGGAAAATCAGGGAAATGGCTGAATAAATACCTGCATAAGCTTGGCATTCAGTTTAAGCAGGGCAACATCTGGCTTTTATATCAAAAATATGCGGAAAAAGGTTTTACCTGCACCAAAACCCACAGCTACCTTGCTAGTGATCGAACCACCCACTCCAATATTCACACATATTGGACGCAGAAAGGCCGGATCTTCATTTACGAGCTCTTAAAAGCACACGGTGTTTTGCCGCTGATCGAGCAAGGCATGGAAGCCGAGGTGGTGTAAGCATGAACAAGCGTAACAGCGAGTACTACCCAGACCCCACTGCCGCCGAAGCGTTAGCCAATGTCGCCAAGGCGGAGAAAGTGCGTCCTATCATCTATGTCGCTTCGCCGTTTGCAGGCGACACCGAGCGTAACGCCGAGCGGGCGCGGGGGTACTGCCGGTTTGTCATCAGCAAAGGAGGTATTCCGTTTGCGCCGCATCTTCTCTACCCTCAGTTCATGGACGACAGTCACCGCGAAAGCCGCGAGTTAGGGTTATTCTTTGCGCTCAAACTGCTGGCAAAATGCGACGAACTGTGGGTGTTCGGCGAGCAAATCAGCGAAGGCATGAGCCGAGAAATTGCCAAAGCCAGAAAACGCGATCTACCCATCAGGTATTTCAGCAGCCGGTGCGAGGAGGTAATGTCCCATGGACGATCTCGTTAAGATATCCGTCTGTAATCACAAAACGGACAAAAAATACAAAAATCAAGAACGGCCCTGGAGTTACCTGAAAGAACGTAATCGCAACCCCGTGCGTACGTCCGAAACCGCTGAGGAATACCCTAAACTCTCCAAAGCCCAGCGCGACGCGGCCAAAGACCATGGCGGCTTTGTTGGCGGCTGGCTCAAAAGCGGCATCCGTAAGAACGGAAACGTGCTCTGCCGGACCATCGGCATGCTGGATGCTGACCAAATTCCCCAAGATGTAGATTTTCCTGCCCAGGTAAAACAAGCCCTTGGCACCATCGACTATTTTATTTACTCCACCCACAGCCATACGCCGGCAGCGCCGCGTTACCGGGTTGCGATCCGGTTGGGGCGTGAAGTGGCCGAGGACGAGTATCCTGCACTCATGCGGATGGTGGCCAAACAAATCGGGATGGACTGCTTTGACGATACCACCTATCAGGCTAACCGCATGATGTATTGGGCTTCTTGTCCATCCAACGGTGAATTTTTCTTTGCCGAAAACGACGGCGAGCCGCTAAACCCCGATGAATATCTAGCGAGGTATGATGATTGGCGGGATGTAACCCAGTGGCCGCTCTCATCACGGGAAAGCGAAGTTAAACAGCGCGAGAATGCCAAGCAGCAAGACCCATTAGCCAAAGCCGGCGTGGTAGGCGCCTTTTGCCGGGCGTATTCAATTGAAGACGCAATTGCGGTTTTCCTAAGCGACATTTACGAGCCGTCAGCCATTACCGGCCGATATGACTACATTCCCGCCGATAGTACAGCCGGGGTTGTGCTCTATGACGGCAAGTGGGCCTATTCCCACCACGCCACAGACCCGGCCAGCGGGAAGCTTTTAAATGCCTTTGACCTAGTGCGGCTCCACAAATTCGGCGAGCTTGATGAAAAGGCGTCATATAAGGCTATGTGCGAGTTGGCAGTTAAAGATGAGCGGGTAAACGCCCTTTTGCTTGCCGAGCGAAGAGAACAGGTCGAGCTGGAATTTGCCTTAGGCACTGATTGGACAAAGGCTTTGCAGCGAGACAAAGGCGGGCTTTTGCTCAACAATCTTCATAATATCAGGCTTATTTTGGAAAATGATCCAAAACTACAGGGGATTGTGTTTAACCAGCTTGCGGATGGCCTGGAAATCAAGGGTGAAGTACCGTGGAAACACCCTAGCCGCTTTTGGCGCGATGCAGATGATGCCCAGCTCATCAGCTACATCGACTCCCATTACGGCACCTTCTCGGCCCGGAATTATGAGATTGCGGTCACCAAAGTAACCGATGACCGCTCATACCATCCAATCCGCGAGTATTTAAGCTCGCTACCGCCGTGGGATGGTGTGCCGCGGGTAGAAACCCTCCTAACCGTTTATCTTGGTGCGGAAGATAACCGGTATGTCCGTGCCGTGATACGAAAGACGCTCTGCGCCGCCGTTGCCCGGGTGCTGAGTCCCGGAGTCAAGTTTGACAACATCCTCGTACTGAATGGCCCGCAAGGCGCGGGAAAATCCACACTCATTGCCAAGCTGGGCGGCGACTGGTATTCCGACAGCCTGTCGCTTACAGATATGAACGATAAAACAGCCGCCGAGAAATTACAAGGGTACTGGCTTCTTGAAATTGGTGAACTGGCCGGGATGAAAAAAGCCGACGTTGACAAGGTTAAAGCGTTTATCTCACGCCAAGACGATAAGTACCGTGCCAGTTTCGGGCGGCGCGTTACCTCTCATCCAAGGCAGTGCGTATTTTTCGGGACGACTAACTCCGAAAAAGGTTATCTCCGTGACATTACCGGCAACCGCCGCTTTTGGACGGTCAAAACACCAGGCAGTGGTACTAGACGTACTTGGCAGTTAACCGACGATAATGTTCGGCAAATCTGGGCTGAAGCATTCGTTTATGTAAAGGCAGGTGAGAAACTCTACCTTGACGCTGATTTGGAAAAACTCGCCAAAGCCGAGCAGCGGGAAGCCATGGAGCAGGATGAACGCGAGGGATTGGTGCGTGAGTACCTGGATAAGACGCTTCCCGACAACTGGGATACGATGAACGTTTACGAGCGGCGAGAGTATATCCATTCCCCGGATGAACTGACATTGCCGCAAGGCAAAACCCTCCGCCAAACAGTCACCAATATGGAAATTTGGTGCGAATGCTTTGGCAAAAAGCAAGAAGACCTAAAACCGGTGGACAGCTATGCTATCGCATCAATTATGGAGCGGATTGAAGGCTGGGAGAAAACAGGCAAACACATATCACTGCCGATTTACGGCAGACAGCGTTATTACAAACGGCACTGCAGTCCATGCTGCGTTTGACCTAGTCGACCCGCCAATAATCAGTCCGCACTGAACACTCCACCGCTTGTTCGGCAGTTGTGCCTGAAGTTGTTTAAGATGAAAAAGTCCGAAAATACTGGGGAAAACGTCTGTCTTGAACAAGTGAACAAGTTATCTATATTAGATTAAATTTTTTATATATAAGAGAGATGTGACTGGTGCGCGTATGCGCGTATACACGCGTATATGCGCGTATATAAGAAAATTTTGTTTAAGTTGTAGCATTAAACCATCAAACCCTTGAAAAATCAGGGGTTCGGGCTGTAACAACCTAAATGAACAACGCTGAACAAGAACAAGTTAAATCACTTTTTCGCGGATGGAGGGCGAATAAATGGAAAGACAATTAGAGCAAAAACTTGTCCGGGCAGTAAAAGCGCTTGGCGGGATTGCCCCTAAGTTCATATCCCCCGGTTTTGCTGGAATGCCGGACCGCCTGGTGGTTTTACCAATCGGTAAAATTGCTTTCGTGGAAGTTAAAGCGCATGGAATGAAACCCCGGCCGTTGCAAGTGAAAAGACATGAACTCCTCAGACGGCTGGGGTGCAGGGTGTACCTTCTAGACGATGAGGAGCAGATACCTCGGCTGCTTGCCGAAATAACAAGAGGCGGTGATGCCACCTGAAGTTTGTACCGCATGCGTATCAACAATACTCGATTAAATATATTCTGAGTCATCCAAAGGCAGCGCTTTTTCTCGACTGCGGCCTAGGGAAAACAGTCATTACCCTTACCGCTATCTTCGACCTTGTTTTGGACAGTTTCCAAATCCGCAAAGTGCTGGTCATCGCCCCACTGCGCGTTGCTAGGGACACCTGGCCGGCAGAGATTGAAAAATGGGATCACCTGAAAGGACTTACCTATTCTGTCGCTGTGGGAAGTGAAGCCGAACGCACAGCGGCACTCAAAGAAACAGCCGACGTTTACCTCATCAACCGGGAAAACGTACCATGGCTGATTGAAGAGAGCGGGCTGCCCTTTGACTATGACATGGTTGTCGTCGATGAATTGTCCTCGTTTAAATCCCATCAGGCCAAACGGTTTAAAAGCCTGTTAAAGGTCCGGTCTAAAGTAAAGCGCATTGTCGGGCTTACCGGTACTCCTGCGGCTAACGGCTTAATGGACTTATGGGCCGAGTTTCGCCTGCTGGATCTGGGAAAGCGGCTGGGGCGCTTTATCGGTAACTACCGGAGCACCTATTTCATACCGGACAAGCGGAACCAGCAGATGGTATTTTCATATAAACCCAAACCCGGCGCCGAAGAAGCTATCTACCGGCAGATTTCAGACATTACCATCAGCATGAAAAACACCGACTATCTTAAACTAACGCCACTGGTGATGAACGAAATCCCCGTGCGGCTGTCGGCTGAAGAGTGGCAGCACTACCAAACATTAAAAGACGAGATGGTTCTCTCTTTAAAAGGCAAGGAAATTGACGCCGTGAGCGCCGCCGCCCTGTCAAACAAGCTGCTGCAGATGGCTAACGGTGCGGTATACGATGAAACAGGCAGCGACACCCAAATTCATGACCGTAAGCTTGATTCACTGGAGGACATCATCGAAGCAGCGAATGGCAAACCGGTTTTAGTTGCTTACTGGTTCAAACATGACATTGAACGGATATGTAAGCGCTTTCCTGCCGAGCGGCTGGACAGTGCGGACTCCATTAAGCGGTGGAATGCCGGTAAAATCCCGGTGGCGGCTATCCATCCGGCGTCAGCGGGTCATGGCCTGAACCTGCAAGCAGGCGGCTGCAGCCTGGTATGGTTTGGCCTAACCTGGAGCCTGGAGCTTTACCAGCAGACCAATGCAAGGCTTTGGAGGCAAGGACAGAAAGAAACGGTTGTGGTTCACCACATTATTGCCAAAGCCACAATCGATGAAGACGTAATGGCAGCATTGGTTAAAAAAGAAGTTGGCCAGACAGCGCTGCTTCGGGCAGTGAAAGCAAGAATTGGGGAGGGTTGAAAATGAGCATTGACGATATTGGAGCCAGAAGGCTGATTGCCAGCATTTTAAAGAAAGCCTGTGATGACTATGCAAGTGACAAAGGCTGCCCGGAGTGGTGTTCGTTTAAAGATTCGTGCAGCTTGAATAAAGTTGATGCCGAACACTGTGATGCCAAGCGGTTTATCCATTCCGCCTGGTGCGCGGCCCTTTGCGACGGACTGAACATTGACCATGAAGAGTATGTGGCGGTATGCATCAAGAAACATCGCCTGAGTAAAAACACCTTCAAATATGTCGAGCAGGAAATCCGCCAGTATAAGAATATCTTAAAAGAGCTGAGTCGCCTAAAAAACGATATTATCCTGGAAACGCCGGAAAAGCAGGAAGGTCGGAGCAATGCTCTTGGCAACAGCACGGCAAGCAAAGCTATTAAAATTAGCATGGACAGGAAAATAGTTGAACTTGAAAAAACCAAAACCGCAATTGAGAAAACCTATCAGCGCCTGTGCCAAGATAAGCAGGCGGTCATGGAAGAATACTGGAAAAGCCGGTACACGACCTCAGGACTTGCGGACAAGCTGGGCGTAGATGAACGCACCATCCGGCGCTGGAAGCAGTACATCGTCTATTCAGTGGCGGCAGAACTAAATTATTTATAGAATGTCCGGAAATGTCCGTTTTGGGGTATTTTGACGGTGTAGAATAGTAGCATGGGAACAGTATTGGTGGAAAAATATGCAGAGCAGCCTAAGCTACTATTTTTGCGGGTGATACTTTTAATCTGTTTAAGCATACTATGTAGAAGGCAGTATGTTCTTTCGGTCTATAAAATAAATGTTTATTTACTTTAAGAAATGGTTTACAATATAATTGAGGTAAAGAAAACGCCAGTGAGAGGTGAAGAAAAAATGGCAACAATTTCCTTTACTAGAGAATTTGCTATAACGAAAAAAGAAACTGTTGATAGACTTGAACAGAGTGTACAACACATAAAGCCTGTAAAAATTAGCTCGCGTAACGTTGTTGCCGATTTGCAGAGGAGTGAAAGAAAATTATTGAATACGCTTCGCTCCAAAGCCTGATTCGGGCAACTGATATTGATGAGAAGATATGGAGAGATGCACTCTCTCTTTTTTATTGTTCCAACGATGATGATATAACAGATTTTATAAGGAACAAGGCCGTTGAATATGAAAAAAGAGATAAGTGCCGGACCTACATTTATTTTGACAGTGCAGAGCTTGAACAAAGTGGCAAGTTGAAAATTATTGGTTTTTTCTCTATTGGCTTGAAGACATTGAAGGTACCTGTTATTGATACTATGTCTAATACCCTTAAAAAGAAATTAGGCAACCTAGCTGATGACGAAAAAAACCTTGTCGCTTTTCTTATCGGCCAGTTAGGCAGAGACAGTCGCTATGGCAAGGAAGTATTAGATGGCAAGAGAATGCTGCAAGATTGTTATGACATTATTGCAAGTGCAAGAGATGTTGTTGGTGGTAGAGTAATCTTATTAGATTGCAAGCCTGTAGAAAAATTATGCAGCTATTATGAAAGTGAAGGCTTTATTGATATTACCGAAGACGGAGACGATTTAAGGCACTACATTCGTTTTATGAATTGATTTTTTTAAAATGTCCGGAAATGTCCGTTTTGGGGTATTCGGACATGGTAAAATAGTATCATGGGGGAATAACCCAGCAAATAAGAATAAGCTTTGCTCAGGCAAAGGTGGCTGCAATCTATGCCCATGAAACCGAAAAAACCATGCCGGCATCCCGGCTGCCCGCGTTTAACGAACACTCGCTATTGTGAACTTCATGCCAAGCTGCATGCCCATGACCGGGAAAGTTCTTACGAGCGCGGCTACGGCAGCCGGTGGCAAAAAGCGAGAAAACAGTTCTTGGCCAAGCATCCGCTGTGCGCGGAGTGTGAGCGGGCAGGAAAACTAACGCCGGCGACTGTAGTGGATCATATCAAGCCACACCGGAAAGATGCGGTGCTGTTCTGGGACGAAAGCAACTGGCAGCCGCTTTGCAAAAAATGCCATGATAGGAAAACCCGGACGCAGGACCAGTATCCCGAATATACTTTTTGACGGATATGTTTGCCCTATCCAATATGTTTGCACATTCATGGGTGGCAAATTACCCCCTATATGGGGAGGGGGGTCTAAAAACCCAGGAGCCACAAGGCTTGTAGCCGCCGCCCCGCATCGCACGAAAAATCGCAGAATTTAATAGGGGGGATACCCCCAAAACGCCGGGAAACCAGTTGTTATCTGTGTTTCCCGTTGCCTTTTTTGCGTGGTAATTAACGCATAGGCTGTAAAACACTTGCTAAAACGCAAGGTTTTGCGGCCTTTTTTCATGCAAAAATTCCGCGAAAAGGAAGTGAAAGAGTGACAGAAACTCAGGCCGAACAGATACGCGAATTTCGCCTGAAAGGAATCGGCTATAAAGCCATTGCTTCCATTCTTGACCTTTCCCGCGATGTGGTCCGCAACTATTGCAAAGACCAGGGTTTAGAAGGCTATGGCCCAGTAGTAGCAGTCAACAAGCAAGAACAAATGCAGCAAGGCAGCCTTTGCAGGTGCTGCAGCCAAACTATCCGCCAGCCGGGCATGGGACGAAAACGCATTTTTTGCTCGGACCAATGCCGGCGACAGTGGTGGGCTGCCCATCCGGAGGACTCGCGGAAAAAGGAAACGGCCATTTATAAAAAGACCTGCGTTTATTGCGGCCGGCAATTCACCGTATACGCAAGCAAAAACAGAAAATACTGCAGCCACGAATGTTACGTGCATGACAGGTTTTGGCGGGAGGAAGAAGGCCGAGAGCCATATTTAAGTCCGGCCCGGCGAGAGGAGGCAAAACATGAGTGAAATGAAATGGCAGACATTGCCGATTGAAACTTTGCGCCCGGCGGCATACAACCCCCGCAAGAAGCTGAAGGCGGGCGACAAGGAATATGAAAAAATCAAAAACTCCATTTTAGAGTTCGGCTATGTAGACCCTATCATCGTCAATTACGATATGACGGTTATCGGCGGCCACCAACGGCTGACGGTTCTGAAAGACCTGGGATATACCGAAGTGCAGTGTGTGGTAGTTGAAATCAAAGACGAGAACAAGGTCAAGGCTTTGAATATCGCTCTTAATAAAATCACAGGCGCTTGGGATGAAAATTTGCTGGCCGGTCTTTTAGTGGACCTTAAGGCAGCCAACTTCAATACCGATTTTACGGGCTTTGAAGTACCGGAGATTGACCAGATCCTGACTCGCGTACATAACAAAAACTGCAAAGATGACGACTTTGATATAGACGCCGCCCTGCAAGAAGAAAGCTTTGTCAAACCGGGGGATATATGGCACTTGGGAAAACACCGGTTAATGTGCGGCGATGCCACCAAAGCAGAAGATGTGGCAATTTTAATGAATGGGAAAAAGGCAAATCTGGTCGTCACCGACCCGCCGTATAACTGCTCCTATGAAGGCGGCACTGGTATGACGATCATGAACGATAACATGGAATCTAAAAAATTCTATGAGTTTTTGCTTGCGGCAATGAAGAACGCATACAATCATCTTGTCGATGGCGGGGCCATCTATATTTTCCACTCGGATGCGGAAAAGGTGAATTTTTATAACGCAACGGTCAATGCCGGCTTTCATTACTCCACCACGTGTATTTGGGTGAAAAACTCCCTGGTAATCGGCAGGATGGATTATCAGATGCGCCATGAGCCGATAATTTACGCCTTCAAGGATACGGCAAAACATCGCTGGTATTCCGACCGGAAGCAGAGCACCGTATGGGAGTTTGACCGCCCGGTAAAATCCAAGCTGCACCCGACCACAAAACCGGTTGAACTTATAGCCTATCCTATCCGCAATTCCTCCCAGGTCAATGGGATTGTACTGGATTTATTCGGCGGCAGCGGCTCTACCTTAATTGCCTGTGAACAGATAGACCGCAGCGCTTATCTGATGGAGCTCGATCCAAGGTACGCAGCTGTGATCGTAAAGCGGTATGCGGAAGCGGTGGGCGATACTAAGAATATCTTTCTGGAGAGAGAAGGCGGCATGTACTCTTGGCAGGAAGTGATGGCAGGGATGAAAGATGGCTAGGTTACCGTAGCAGGCGGAATGAATATTCAGTCAGCGAATGAGACGAACGCTTGATGGATAGAATCGTTTATTCTCTGCTGCAGCTAAAAATGGTTTATGATCGTTCTGAACCGTCGAAAACGTAAGGGAAAATTTGCGAAAAATACTTGCACATTCCGCTTGCTAATTCCTGTGTTTAGAGGGATATATAGACTACCAATACACAGGGAGGAAAAGCAAATGACAAGAAAAGAACTGGTTCAGGCCTTGGAAGCAAGATGGCAAGTCAAAGCAAAATATCTGGGCATGCCAAGCTGCGCCTATGAACTCAAATGCAGCGCGGGAACCTTCAACATCGACCGCCACGGCGTGATCCGTGAATTTTCGGGGCGCGAGGTTTCGGCCGAGGAACTTTTGCGCGAGGACGCAGTGGAGCCAATTACCGAGACGGTGCCAAGCGAGCCGGGTGAACTACCGGCCGAAGGATATGCGGCCCAACTGCCGCTGGCGGGGCATACGGCAGTTAGCCTGCGGAATTTGGTCAATATGCTTGCCAGCAAAGAACACTTGCTTGTTAGCGCCTTTGACCTGCCACGCCCGCTCGTGGAGAAAAGTTTGGCAGAGGAGCTTGGTCAGAGAAGTTTCGTGGATATGAAGGCCTTTCAGGTGTTTTTGGCTGAATCCAAAGCTGGATGCTGCCCGGGCTTAGAACTGGATTTTGAAAAGCAGACACTGACCATAAAGCTGGTGAAAGACAATCCGACGCCGGATGAAATGGCGGCATTTTGTGACTTGGCGGTTTGCATGAACGAATATGCCAAAAAGCTTAAGCGTTCTTCCTTCAAACCGGCGCAAGAAGAAAACCCCAAATACGCCATGCGCACTTGGCTGCTGCGACTAGGCATGAATGGCGACGCCTTTAAATTAGCCCGCAAGGTACTTTTGGCAAGGCTTTCAGGCAGCGCTGCCTTCCGCACAACTGAAAACCAGGAAAAGCATAAAGAACGCCTGCTGGCTAAAAAAGCCAAGCAGGCCAGTTTGGAAAATAAGGTTATAACGCAGTCATCATAGGCTTTCCACCCACAAAAATACTTGTGTGTATTCAAAAATAGTACTGGATAATCTGTGCTTTTAGAGTGATCTTCCATGAAAGTATTTGCACAGTCACGAATGAAACTGGTGCAGAATTTAAAAATATGATTGCAGAATAGAGTCGCTATACATCTAAGCTTTTTTAGCTTGCGAGTGATCTTGACTGGGCTTGCTTTGGAGCACAGTTACATGTTGCCCTATGCGTAGTTCGCTAAGGAATAGCACGAGTATTATATTTTCAAATTTCCCTAAGCAAGCCATTCTGCACATTTTATTTTAAGGGATTGATGGAATGCGAGATTTATTGGAGGTTTGCTGCGGATTAGATGTACATAAAGAGGTTGTGGTAGCCTGTCTGCTCAAAGGTGTATTGGGCCAGGAGCCAACTTCGGAGATTAGAGAATTTTCCACATTACTAAGCGGTTTGGACAAGCTAAAGTCATGGTTAATTGAGAACAACTGCCGTGAGGTAGCAATGGAAAGTACAGGCGTTTACTGGTTTCCGATTTATAATGTTTTAGAAGCTGTGTTTGAGGAGGAAGGTGGCATCAATATAACGGTCACCAATCCACGTCACATGAAGAACGTGCCGGGCAAAAAAACGGATGTTAATGATGCCAAATGGATTGCCGGTTTGCTTCGGGCTGGATTGTTGAATGCAAGCTACATACCGCCAAGACAGGTGCGAGAGTTACGTGATTGGACGCGTTATCGAAAGACCATTGTGCAAGAGATGACTGGTCACAAAAATCGGGTGGAGAAATATTTACAACAGTGCGGGTTTAAGCTGTCCACGTTCTTGACCGACATTTTTGGGCAGTCTGGTATTTCTTTAATTCATAAACTTTGCGATGTTGGGTATATCTCGCCCGATGATGTTCTGTCTCATTTGCGTGGTACGGCAAGAAAAAAGCTTGACGATATTAAGCAAGCTGTAAATGGCCGTCTAAATGAACACGAGCGGAGCTTTTTGTCCATGCTGGTACGTAATTTTGAACAATGCCTTCGGGAGATTGAAGATATTGAAAAGAAAATAATGGAGTGTGCTGGAAAATTTGAGGAAGCCATACGATTAGTGGAAACAGTTCCCGGCATACAACGTTTAACAGCAATTACTATCATTTCTGAGATTGGAACAGACCTAAACATGTTCCCAACCGCGGCGCATCTATGCTCTTGGGCAGGTATGTGTCCGGGTAACAACGAGAGTGCAGGGAAGAAAAAGTCCACCAGGCTATCAAAGGGTAATTTACAACTCAAAAATATACTCTGCCAATGCTCATGGGCAGCAACAAGAAATAAAAAGACTTATTTGAGGGACTGGTACTGGAAATTAAGCCGACGAAGGGGAATGAAGAAAGCTATTATTGCACTTGGACGTAAGCTCCTAACAATTATTTATCATATGCTTACTACTGGCGAATTATATGACGAAACTCGCTACGGACAGGCAAAGAATCGACACGAGGAAATCCGAAGAAACAAACTTATTGCTGAAGCCCAAAGACTAGGACTGAAGCTACTTCCAGCATAAAGTAACCCCTAATTGATAACTTAGTATCCTGATTTAGGCTGGTTTTTTTCACTTTGAATACCGGTCTGTTTGTCTTGACTTCCTTTTAATAGTACGGTGTAATGCATACACGGCACGATAGAAGGGTTTCGTATTATATATAGTACTGACAAAAGAAACACACAAGTATTGAAAGGGCGGGAAACATATGAAAACATTAAAATTCGGGATTGAAATCGAACTGACCGGCATCACCAGAGAAGAAGCATGCAAAGTGATTGGCGCCTACTTTGGCAAAGAAGGCGGCTGCGCCGGAGGCGCTTACCGCGCGTATGAAGCCCAAGACAACAGGGGCAGAACCTGGAAGGTGGTAAGCGACGCCAGCATTACCGCCGAGAAAAAGGCCAACGGCGTCAGGGTTTTGGCCGGCGACGAATACAAGACCGAAGTGGTCAGCCCCATCCTTACTTACGAAGATATCGAGGATGTACAGGAACTGGTCAGAAAGCTAAGAAAAAAGGGCGCGTTTACAAACCCATCCTGCGGAATTCACATCCATGTGGGAGCAGAAAAATTTACACCGCAGACTCTCCGCAACATCGTCAACATTATTGCCAGCAAAGAAGACATTCTTTACAAAGCCCTGCAGATAGACCAACAGCGCCTGCGGTACTGCAAAAAGACCAATGAAAAACTGCTTGACGCCATTAATCGCGAGAAGCCCAAAACAATGGCTCAACTAGCCGATATTTGGTATGCCGAAGACCCGACAAGCCGAAACCGCCATTACCATAACAGCCGCTACCATGGACTAAACCTGCACGCCACTTTTACCAAAGGAACGGTTGAATTCAGACTGTTTAACTCCACCACCCATGCGGGGGAAATTAAAGCTTACATACAATTTTGCCTTGCGGTTTGCAATCAGGCTTTGACCCAGAAAAAGGCCTCAGCTAAAAGAACGGTAACCGACAACGAAAAATACGCCTTCCGATGCTGGATGCTGCGCCTGGGGCTTATCGGCGACGAATTTAAAACCTGCAGGCTGCACTTTTTAAAACACCTTGAAGGCAACTCGGCCTGGAGACAGGCTGCTTGAAGGATTTAGCCAAAGGCGCTAAAAGGGCGGAAACAGCCGCCCTTTTGGCGGTAAAAGGCAACAGCGGCCTTGCAGAAAGGATGGAATAGATGATGAAAACGAAACTTTACATCGCGTACGGCAGCAACATGGATATTGGCCAGATGGCCTACCGCTGCCCAGCGGCAAAATTGATTGGCGCATCACAAGTGGAAGGCTACCGGCTGCTCTTTAAAGGATCGCAGACAGGTGCCTATGCCACCATTGAACCGGCAAAAGGCTGTACCGTTCCAGTTCTAATTTGGGAAATAACTGAAAAAGATGAACAAAGCCTTGACCGTTATGAAGGCTTTCCAACGTTCTACTACAAGAAAAACCTGACTGTTTTTGTAAATGGCAAGCAAAAACAGGCCATGGTGTATATCATGGATGAACAGAGGCCCCTTGGCAAACCCAGCCAGCGATACTACAAAGTAATCGAAGCTGCGTATGTTAAGTTCCACTTTGACATGGAAATTTTGGCCAAGGCGCTTGAAAATAGTATTGCCGAGGGACATGGCGATGTTTGTTAAAAAAGAAATCGTCGAGCATCTGCGCAAGCAGTATCCTGCCGGCACAAGGGTAGAGCTTATCCGCATGAATGATGAGCAGGCGCCCATTGGCACGCGAGGAACAGTGACCGGCGTAGACGACATGGGAAGCATTATGGTTTCCTGGGATAGCGGCGGCAGCCTGAGCGTGGTCTACGGCGAGGACTTGTGTAAAAAGATAGACTGAAACATTTAACCGAGAGCAGCCCTTGAAGGGGCTGTTTCTCGTATAGCCCGATACAAGGCTTCTTCGGAAGTCTTTTTTTCATGCCAGCAAAGCCAATGAGAGGAGGTGGGGCTGATGGCGCTACGAGGAAGAAAACCAAAACCGACGGCAATTAAGAAGCTGGAAGGCAATCCGGGCAGACGGCCGCTCAATAACAACGAACCCAAGCCAGATAAAAAAGCCCCGCGCTGTCCGGCTTGGCTTGAAGACGAAGCAAAAAAAGAATGGAAGCGCATGGGCAAGATATTAGAGCAGCTGGGGCTTTTGACCGAGATGGATATGGCGGCGTTTGCCGGATACTGCCAAGCCTTTGCCCGCTGGAAGGAAGCCGAAGAATTTATCACCCAGCATGGCACCATCATCCGCACTCCAAACGGCTATCTGCAGCAGGTGCCGCAGGTGTCCATCGCCCAGACAAACCTAAAAATCATGCTGAAATTCTGCGAACAGTTCGGGCTGACACCCTCGGCCAGAAGCAGAATAGCGGCAGGCGAAAATCCCGAGCACGAATCCGATCCGATGGAGCTTATCTTAATAAACGGAGGTAAGAGGAGTGTATGATGAAACAAAAGCACAGCGTGCGGTTCAGTTCATCAACTGTTTAAAGCACACCAAAGGCCAGTGGCGAGGCGTACCTTTTGAACTTTTGCCCTGGCAGGATAAAATTATCCGGGATATCTTCGGGACGGTAAAACCGAATGGCTACCGGCAATACAATACGGCGTACATTGAAATTAGCAAAAAAAATGGAAAGAGCGAGCTTGCCGCTGCCGTAGCCCTTTATATGACCTGCGGCGATGGCGAGTGGGGCGCCGAAGTATACGGCTGCGCTGCTGACCGCCAGCAGGCCTCCATAGTCTTTGATGTAGCAGTCGACATGGTAGACCAGTGCCCAGCGCTCAAAAAACGGATCAAGCCTATCATATCGGTAAAGCGGCTGGTGTATCAGCCAACCAACAGCTTCTATCAAGTATTATCGGCCGAAGCCTACACCAAGCACGGGCTCAATGTGCATGCCGTGGTGTTTGACGAACTGCATGCACAGCCCAGCCGTGATCTTTATGACGTCATGACCAAAGGCTCAGGGGATGCCCGAACCCAGCCGCTATTTTTCCTCATTACCACCGCCGGTACCGACCGCAACTCGATCTGCTGGGAAGTACACCAAAAAGCAGTAGATATATTAGCGGGGCGCAAGATTGATCCGACGTTTTATCCCGTAATTTACGGCATTGACGACGATGACGACTGGACGAAGGAAGAAAACTGGTACAAGGCCAACCCATCTTTAGGCCATACCATTGACATAGAAAAGGTCAGGGCCGCCTTTCAAAGCGCCAAGGAAAACCTGGCCGAGGAAAACCTGTTTCGCCAGCTTCGGCTTAACCAATGGGTCAAGCAGTCGGTGCGCTGGATGCAGATGGACAAGTGGGATGAGTGTGCTTTTCCCATCGATCCCGAAAAAATAAGAGGCAGGATTTGTTATGGCGGGCTGGATTTATCCAGCACCACCGATATTACCGCCTTTGTGCTGGTTTTCCCGCCGCTTACGGAAGATGATAGGTTTATCGTGCTGCCATACTTTTGGATTCCTGAAGACAACCTGGCTGCAAGGGTTCGGCGCGACCATGTGCCGTATGATATCTGGCAGCAGCAAGGCTACATTAAAACCACCGCCGGCAATGTCGTGCATTATGGCGTTATCGAAGCCTTTATTGAAGAACTAAACACCAAGTACCATATCAAAGAAATCGCCTTTGACCGCTGGGGCGCGGTGCAAATGGTACAGAACCTGGAAGGTATGGATTTTACCGTTGTGCCGTTTGGCCAAGGCTACAAAGATATGTCACCGGCTACGAAGGAACTGATGAAACTGACCTTGGAAAGAAAAATTGCTCATGGCGGCAATCCGGTGCTGCGCTGGATGATGGATAACATCTATGTCAAAACCGATCCGGCCGGCAACATCAAGCCGGACAAAGAAAAAAGCACCGAGCGCATTGACGGTGCTGTAGCTTTAATTATGGCACTTGATAGGGCCATCCGAAATGGCGGCTATAGCGGGAGCGTGTATGACGAGAGGGGGATATTGGTGCTTTGATAGGATAAAGGGATGGCCATGTAGAATGACAACATAAATAAAAAAGTCCCACCCTGGTACGCTTTCAATGAAGAGGCGTGGTGAGTTCGGTTAACTAAACTATACTCATTAAAGAGGAATATGTCAATCTGTCCGTAGTGGCGATGATTGCTTAATAGGGGTTGCTGTTCATATAATATTGCGAAACGCTTTCATAATGCAATATAATTGGGTATAATATAAATAAAGGAGGCGTTTTGAAATGGCAAGGACAGCGAATATATTTGCCCGTGTTGAGCCTGAAATTAAGGCGCAGGCCGAAAAGGTGCTTGAGCAGCTTGGCATCCCGATGTCCAACGCAATCGGACTTTTTCTGCGCCAGGTTGTACTCCAGCGCGGAATCCCTTTTGATATGAAACTCCCTCAACATAAGCCGTTGTCGATAGAACAACTCAGCGAGGAGCGGTTTAACGCAGAAATCGAGAAAGGCATGGCAGATTTGAAAAGCGGAAAGGTTGTCACGGCGGAAAAGATTTCTGATAGGATGAGCAAGGATTACGGGCTATGAATGCTTGGAAGGTGGCTTATACCGAACAGGCGGAAAATGACCTGCGCGGGATTTACGAATACATTGCTTTCTCGCTGCTTGAGCCTGAAATTGCGAAGAGACAGGCGAAACGGATTATGGAAGCTGCGGCAAAACTGAATGAAATGCCTTTCCGCTGCCGCCTGTATGAAAAAGAACCGTGGCACAGCCAAGGGCTTCGGGTTTTGCCGGTTGACAATTACCTAGTGTTTTATCTGCCTGTTGAAGATAAAGAAACAGTTGTAATCATCCGTATCATGTACGGTGGGCGGAATATTGAGGAACAGTTATACAAAGGAACAAAGATTTAAAAAAGCGAATTAATATGAGGAGCATCGCCACTGCGGTGCTTTTTTCATGCCCATTTTCAGGAGGTGACACATGAAAATCCCCTTTTTATCAAGATTTTTTCCGACAAGAGCCAGCCCGAAGAATACCTTCTGGGGCAGTGCCTACAGTTTTTTCTTCGGCACCAGCTCCAGCGGCAAGACGGTTAATGAGCGGACGGCACTGCAGACAACGGCGGTCTACGCCTGCGTGCGGATACTGGCCGAAACCATCGCCTCCCTGCCGCTTCACACCTACAAATATACTGCTAGCGGCAAAGAAAAAGCCCTCGACCATCCCATATACTACTTGCTCCACAGCGAGCCAAACCCGGAGATGACCTCGTTCGTGTTTCGTGAAACACTGATGGGTCATCTTTTGTTATGGGGCAATGCCTATGCCCAAATTATCCGAGACGGCCGGGGCAGAGTGATTGGCTTGTATCCGCTTTTGCCCAACAAAATGATCGTCAATCGCAATGACCAAGGCCAGCTATACTACCAATACGAAAAAGACGGCAAAACATATCTCTTAAACCGCTGCGAGGTTCTCCACATTCCTGGGCTTGGCTTTGACGGCCTGATCGGCTATTCGCCCATTGGCATGGCCAAAAACGCGATTGGCATGGCAATAGCCACCGAGGAATATGGCGCAAAACTGTTCGCTAATGGCGCCACCCCTGGCGGTGTATTGGAGCATCCCGGCATAGTAAAAGACCCTGCAAGAATCAGAGATAGCTGGAATGCTGTGTATCAAGGCAGCGCCAATGCCCGTCGGATAGCAGTTTTAGAAGAAGGAATGTCGTTTAAAAGTATTGGCATACCGCCGGAGCAGGCCCAATTTTTAGAAACCCGCAAGTTCCAAATTGAAGAAATCTGCCGGATTTTTCGCGTGCCGCCCCATCTGGTCGCCAGCCTTGACCGCGCGACATTTTCGAACATTGAGCACCAATCCATCAGCTTTATCGACAACACCATCGTTCCCTGGGTGACGAGAATTGAACAATCCCTGCAAAGAGCGCTGTTTTCGGAAACGGAAAAGCGCACTCTTTGCATTAAGTTCAATCTAAACGGCCGCCTGCGGGGCGATGCCGCCGCACGGGCCGCCTTTTACCAAACCATGCGGCAGAACGGAATCATGTCAGCCAATGACATCCGCGAACTGGAGGAAATGAACCTGATACCCGATGAACTGGGCGGCAACAAGCTTTTGGTCAACGGCAACTTTGTAGATATGGCAAGTGCCGGGGCGTGGACGAAAAGATACGGAGGTGGTGAGGATAAAACTTAACACAATAAGTCCATTTCAAAATCAAAATGAGGAGATGGGTATGAAAAAATTTTGGCACTGGGTAAAAAACGAAGCGGGCCGCACCCTGTACTTTGACGGCTACATCGCCCAGGACAGCTGGTTTGACGACGATATCACCCCGAAAAAATTTAAAGCCGAGCTAAACAGCGGAAGTGGCGACATCACCGTTTGGCTCAATTCACCAGGAGGTGATGTCTTTGCAGCCAGCCAGATCTACACCATGCTCAAGGAATATGAGGGCAAGGTTACCGTCAAGATTGACGGAATTGCGGCCAGCGCCGCCTCGGTAATCGCCATGGCCGGTGATGAAATTGTGATGTCGCCGGTCGCCATGATGATGATTCACAATCCGGCCATGGTTATCTTTGGGGAAGCTGCGGTTCTCGCAAGCGGCATCAAAATGCTGAACGAGGTCAAGGAGAGCATCATCAACGCCTATGAACAGCGAACGGGTCTATCCCGCAGCAAAATATCAAGCATGATGGATGCTGAAAACCTGGTTCAGCGCCCAAAAAGCGGTGGAACTCGGGTTTGCTGATAAAATCCTCTACGCGCCTGAAACGGAAGGCACGGCAGAGGGTTTTATTTTTGACCGCTTCACCGTCACCAATGCTTTCTTGCGCAAGCTTCCCAGGGATAAAGCCAAGCAGCCGGCTGCATTGGCGGGTACACCGCACAAAGAACTGCTGACAAGACTGGAACTCTTGAAATAAAAAACGGGGAGGAACTCACTATGAACAAAATACTGGAACTGCGTGAAAAACGCGCCAAGCTTTGGGACAGCGCCAAAGCTTTCTTAGATTCCCGGCGAAATGAAAACGGCCTCTTATCGGCCGAAGACACGGCCACCTATGAAAAAATGGAAGCCGATGTGGTGAACCTGGGCAAAGAAATCGACCGCCTGGAACGTCAAGCGGTGCTGGATCTCGAACTGTCCAGGCCTACCACCGCCGCCATTACCAATAAGCCTAGCCAGCACCAAGAGACGGAAAAAACCGGTCGGGCATCCGGCGAATACAAAGCCGCTTTTTGGAAAGCGATGAAAAACAAAAACAGCTTTGATGTGCAAAATGCCTTGCAGGTCGGCACCGACTCCGAAGGCGGCTACCTGGTGCCGGACGAATTTGAGCGTACTTTAGTTGAAGCCTTGGAGGAAGAAAACATCTTCCGGCAGCTCGCTAAGGTCATCACCACCTCCTCTGGTGATAAGAAGATTCCAGTGGTCGCCACCAAGGGGACTGCTTCCTGGGTGGATGAAGAAGGGGTTATTCCCGAAGCCGACGATGCCTTTGGACAGGTTTCCATTGGAGCCTATAAGCTGGCGACCATGATCAAGGTATCGGAAGAACTCTTAAACGACAGCGTGTTTAACCTTGAGCGGTACATCGCTAAAGAATTTGCACGGCGTATTGGCGCCAAGGAAGAAGAAGCCTTCTTTATCGGCGACGGCGTTGGCAAGCCTACCGGCATTTTCAATGCCACTGGTGGTGCCGGGGTGGGAGTTACGACCGCCAGCGCGATAGCCATAACCATCGACGAAATCATGGATCTGTTTTATTCCTTAAAATCACCGTACCGCAAAAATGCCGTTTTCGTGACCAATGACGCGACCGTAAAGGCCATCCGCAAACTAAAAGACGGTAACGGCCAGTACCTCTGGCAGCCTGCCGTTACTGCCGGGCATCCGGATACCATCTTAAACCGCCCGCTCAAAACCTCAGCCTATGTCCCGACTATAGCGGCAGGCGCAAAAACCATTGCTTTTGGCGACTTTAGCTATTACTGGGTGGCCGACCGCCAGGGCAGAAGCTTCCAGCGATTAAATGAGCTTTTTGCCGTAACCGGACAAGTGGGCTTTAAGGCCACGCAACGTGTTGATGGCAAGCTGATTCTAGCCGAAGCCATCAAGGTACTGCAGATGAAAGCGTAGGTGGAAAGCGATGAGTAACGTCAAAAACTATACTGAGCAGGGCGGGGAAAGAACGGTAATCGGTGGTACCCTTGCCATCACCGGAGAAGGCAGACTGACCTTTGCCGGTACACAGCTTAAACAGGCAGAAACGCAAGCTGACAGCAGTGCCGCGAGCGTAGCTGAATTGGTGGCGGATTTTAATGCCCTGCTGGCAAAGCTGAGAGCTGCCGGCCTAATGGAAGAAAGTCATGGCTGAAGTGCTGACACTTACGGAAATAAAGGAATACCTGCGCATTGACGGTGAGGAGGAAAATTCCCTGCTCACCGCTCTTTGTGCCGCGGCAATATCTCACGCGGAAAACTACCTGCAAGCACCTTTGCCCAGTGAAACACCAACGCCTGTTAAGCAAGCCTTACTAATTTTAATCGGGCATTTTTATGAACAGCGCGTAGGCGAAGATATCCCTAAGGTCGTATATACCTTACTTTCGCCCTACCGCGCGCATCTCTGGTAGGTGATGATATGAATCCAGGAGAACTGAACTGCCGCATTACGCTCAAGCAGGAAATAAAAGTGGCTGACGGGCAAGGCGGCTACGCTAGCGTCTACACGCCGCGCACCGCCATGTGGGCGAAAATCACGGCCGTAACCGCCAAATTATCGGATCAGTATGAACAAATGGAGCCGGAAATACTCTACCGTATCACAATCCGCTATCGCCGCGATGTGGCGGTGACGGATAGGATTCAATACGGCAGCCGGGAGTTCGAGCAAATCGGGCCGCCCATAGATATCGAAGAAAAACATGCATATTTAAGGCTGGAATGCCGGGAGGTGGTGGCCGATGCGGCCGACGATTAGAATAACAGGGATTGATCAATGCATTTCCTTCGGCGATCTCATTTCCACTAATGTAACTCAGGCCATTGAAAAGGAAACAGAGCTAGGGGCCAAGGCCATCCAAAAGCGCGAGCGCGAACTGGCACCGGTCAAAAGCGGTATGCTGCGCAAAAGCATCGTGAACCGCAAAGGCAAATACGGCATCACCCGCATGGTCAGAGCCAAGGCGCCGCATGCCCCACTCCAAGAATACGGCACTAAACGGGGCGTGAAGGGCAAACATTTTGCCCAGCGGGCGCGAAGTGAGCTGCTGCCCGGCATTCAGGCCAAGATCCGTCAAGCGGTGCGAAATGAGGTGAAACGATGAAGCGCTCGCCAGTGTCGCCGCTCAACAAGGCGCTGTATGAGCGGCTAAAAGGAAAGATGACCGCTCCGGTTTATGACTATGTGCCGGCAGGCAAAAAAGCGCCCTATGTGGTGCTGACCGACACAACGGCTCAAGGCTGGACGACAAAGACAATATCCGGGGCCGAGGTAACAGCCACCATTAAGATGATCAGCGAATACCAAGGGGACAAAGAAGTGGCGGAGCTTGGCGATGCGGCCATTGCGGCGATACAAAAAGAGCCACTGGTTTTAACCGACGGGTGGCAGGTCGTGCTTTTAGGCGTGGACAGCCATACAGTCGAGCGCATGGAAACACACCGCGAAGCAACGGTAATTTTTCGGTTTACGATTATTGATACCAAGGAGTGATGAAAGATGCCTTTGATTCCCAGCGATGGCGTGGATTTTCTGTTAAAAGTCAATACCGGGACGGCCGAAACGCCGGTCTGGACAGTGATTGGCGGCCAGCGGGGCGCGACCTTGAGTCTAACTGCTGAGCAAATTGATGCATCTAATAAACAGTCGGGAGCGTGGAAAACCAGTGTACCCGGCATGATGTCCTGGAGCATTGACGCCGATGCGGTGATGCTGACTGACGCCTCAGGTTTAAGCATTGACGCAGGCCGGGCCAAGCTGCTCACAGTGTTTGCCAACCGTGAGCTGGTGCATGTGCGGTATGTCCGAAAAGACGGCTCGAAATTCCAAGGCTATGCGGCCATTACCGATCTATCCGAGGAATCGCCGCATGATGGTGTAGCGACCTACAAAATTAAACTGGACGGGTGTGGCGCACCGGAAGAAGTAAACGGCACCAAACAGGTGGAAACGGCAGAGGTTGTCGGTGCCGTTACGACCGCCGGCAACGCCATCTTCACAGTAACTGCCGCCGGCATGACCGGCTCGCCCAAAGCTATCAGCGTGGCCGTGGCGCTGGGCGATTCGGCGGCCGTGGTGGCGCAAAAAGCCCGTGAAGCGTTGGCGGCGGACAGTGCGGTGACCGCCAAATTCAGCGTGGGCGGCTATGGCACAAAGGTGGAGCTGACGGCTTTGACTGCGGCGGCCAATGACAGCACGCTCAATATTGCCATTGCCAACGGGACGTGCGCCGGCTTGACGGCGGCTCCGGTTTCAGCTAATACAACCGCAGGAGTAGCTCCGGCACAGTAAAGTTTTTGGATAAAAAAAGAAAAGCTTCCTGTGTCTCCAGAGGACGTCGGGCCTTCTGGGACTACGCTCCACAAAAGATCCTTTGTGGAGGGAGCGGAAGCTTTTCTGAATAATCTCGGTGCAACCGGCGCGGTTTGTACGCAATCCGGCGCTACGCAAGCCAGACCTACGTTTAGTCGTCCTGACTTGGGTGCGTGATTATCTATTGTTAGTATATCAAAAATTGAGGCAGTACGTTTGGCCTTATCAAACTTTAACCTTAAGGGGGCTATCAAATGACCAAACCCGTGTTTATTACCATCGGCGGCAAGGAGCGCCGCCTGCGTTACGATATTAACTCAGCTGCCGAGATGGAAGAGCTGATGGGAGGAAAATCCCTGCTCTATGTGATGAGCAATCCCATGGCGGCAGGCTTTTCGGCCATCCGCATTTTGCTGTGGGGCGGCCTCAAGCATGCGGAAAAAGGGATCACCTTGCAGCGGGTGGGGCTGATGATGCAGGAATACATGGAAGCCGGCGGCAGCTTTGGGGAACTGGCCGGCAAGATCGGGGAGGCCATCAAGGCCTCGAAGATTATGGGCGAGGGTCTAACCAGCGCGGAAGATGCTGAGGAGGAGCCAGACGAGGGAAACGAGTGACCACCGTAGCCCAGTGGATCGAAAAAGCCGCACCGGTGGCTTACGGCCCGTTGGGCTTAAAGCCCTGGGAATTTGGCCGCCTGACCTTCGGCGAGTTTTACGAACTGGCAGAAGGCTATCACTGGCGAACCAAGCAGGAACAGATCATGACAGCTGGTTTTGTCGCTTCCATTATTAACACCTGTACGTCACGCGATTTGAAAAAGCCGGTTACGGTGGATATGCTCCTCGGCCGGGAGCCGAAAGAAAAACCAAAAGTAACGCAAGAACAAGCCAAGACGGACATGAAAGAGCTTTTAGCCAGCGTAGGATGACGAGGTTAGATAGAAAGACTAAACTTTCTTGTATAGTTTTTAACGTTTAGTATGCAAGAAAGTCAAACTATTTTCGCGAAAGCGGGGTGAGACTATGGCCGGGAATGCTTCAATGACGATTTTCATCGGCGGGGACAACAGCGACTTTTTGAAAAAGTGGGAGAGCACCAAGCGCGCCCTCCGCAAAGGGCTTGGCTCGGAAGCGCTGGCGGCGTCGGAGAGCATTGCCACTGGTCTCGCCGCCGCGACGGCAGCTCTTGCCGCTTTTGGGGTTGCCAGCATCAAATTGGCAGGCGACATGGATGCCAGCCGCAAAGCCTTGACCACCCTCTTGGGCGATGCCAAGGCCGCGGAAAAAATGCTCGCCGATCTGGCAACCTTTGCGGCGGATACTCCTTTTGAACTGCCGGGTCTTCTGACATCTTCGAAAAAACTACTGGCCTTTGGCTTTGCCGCCCAGGACATTATCCCCATGCTGGCGGCGATCGGCGATGCGGCGGCTATGCTGGGCATCGGCGAGGAAGGCATCAGCCGCTTGACCAACGCCATCGGCCAGATGCAGGCCAAGGGAAAAGTATCTGCTGAGGAAATGATGCAGCTAGCGGAAGCCGGCGTTCCGGCATGGAAGTTCTTGGCGGATGCCATTGGCACCGATATTCCGACAGCCATGAAAATGGCGGAGCAAGGGGCGATTGACAGCACCACCGGCATCAACGCGCTGTTAATGGGTATGCAGGAGAGGTTCCAAGGCGGTATGGAGGCCATGAGTAAGACCATCCCTGGACTTGTGTCGACCATCAAGGACAATGTGAGCATGGTCATGGTGGAAATCGGCGACAGTATTGCTCAAAACCTAAACCTGGTGGAAAAGCTGCAAGGCATTGCGGATTGGCTGTCCGAGTTTGGCGCGGCGGTGAAGGCACTCGGGTTGAAAGAAGCGTTGCAAGGCATGATTCCGCCAGAGACAATCGCTTCGGTGTTTGTTCTTTCCGGAGCTTTACTTGGCGCGGCGGTTCCGGCGATGGTGGCATTCGGGATTTCGGTTTGGACAGCACTGGCTCCTTTACTAACCTTTATTGCGACCGGAGCCGCAGTAGGGCTCTTGGCTTACGAAATTTGGCACAACTGGGAGCCGCTGTCCGAACTCTTTAGTACCTTATGGAGTACAATCAAAAATATTTTTACCGATGCCTGGGATGGGATAACCGGCCTGGTCACTGACTCATTGGAAGCAGTAGTCCGGTTTATTGGCGATGGCTGGAATGCGGCAGGCGAAGCAACAGCGAGTGTCTGGAACGGCATCGTAGATTTCATCGACGGCGCTTGGGCCAGCATTAAAGAAGTGGTTGCACAGGGAATCAACTGGATTGTAGACAAACTCAGTCCGCTGAAAAACTTTTTTGCACAGTTCATTCCCGATTCGGTGGGGAACTGGTTTAACAAGGTCACTGAGGGAATCGGCAAAATTGGCGCGGCGGCGGGCAAGTTTAGCTTTGGCTTCAGCCGCAAGGATATATCCGCCCTGCTTCCCCAGATGACGAAGCCCAACACCAGGTTCAAGGGACTCACGAATGCCGCCCTAGGCACAAGTTCATCAGCGAGCGGCAGCGGGACCGATCAAGCGGCAAAAGATTTTGAGAAACTGCAAAAAAAAGCGGAGCAGGCGAGCAAGGCGATTGAAAAAGAATGGCTGCAGCTGACCGCCACCCAGATGGACGCCCTTGACGCCTGGTATGCCGACGAACTGGAGACCTTAAACGAATCTAAGAAAGCCAATGAGAACTATGAGCGGGATGTTTTGCGCCTAAATGAGATTTACGCCGCCAAAAAGAAAAAGATTTTGCTGGACGAGCAAAAGGAAAACAACCGCATTGCCGATCAGGCAGCTGACTTGGCCCAGAGTCTTGTCGATAAGCTTGGCGGGCTTGGCCTGGCTGGCGTCGATAAGCAGAAGTTTGACATCGAAACTGATGCGGCGCGGCAAATCGAGGAAGTGCGGAAAAAATACCGGGATCTTGCCCTGGAGTATTCTGCTGGCACAGCCGCCCAGCAGGAGCAGTTTCGCAAAGCTTGGGAAGAAAACGGCATCCAGTTTTTACCATTACCGAAACCGGTATGGTGGATTTTAGCCGCCAGGCGGCTGCCGAACAGGTCGCCATTGAAGCGGAGAAAAACCAAAAAATCAAAGATTTGCACTATGAGCGCGTTAAATTCCAGGAGGAACTCGACCGGGCGCGTCAAGAGGGCGACTTGGCACGGTTTCAGGAAATACTCAACAAAGAAGAAGCCATGCAGGAACGGGAACTGTCCGGGCGGCAGCAGTTGATCGACTCGTTTTATAAAATTTGGCAGGAAGCGCACCGGACCTCCATGTCATATATGGCTGAACTAACCGACGGCCTTTATAGCGGTTTTTCGACCTTCTTTTCCGATATCTTGAACGGTACCAAGTCCATTGGCCACGCCTTCCAAGACCTAGCCAAGAGTGTGCTGAAGATGATCAATGACATGATTGCCAAGTGGCTTGCCGCCAGAATCATGATGGGGATGTTCGGCAGCAACTTTTTTAGTAATAACAATATTCCCGCATTTGCTGCCGGCGGCCATTACGCCGGCGGGTATGCGCTGGTAGGGGAGAAAGGACCGGAACTGATCAACTTCAACCGCGGCGGTTACGTCTATAATGCGCAAGACACTAAACGGCTCATAGAAAGCGGCGATACCTACCATCAAATCAGCGTGCCGGTGACCGTTGCCGGTGAAGCAAACCCGAAACTTGCCGGACGGCTCCGGTCCGAAATCACCGAACTGGTGCAGCGCATCATCTATGAGGAGGCGAGGGCATGACCATTGGCGGCATCCTCTTGCCGGAAGCATACACGCCGCTGGACTGTACCAAACCGAGAGCGACGAGAACGACCGCTGTGGTTAGCACCTACGGCGGCGCTAGTGTCTTTGACTGGGGCAGCATCCTCGCCGGCAAAGAAATCAAGCTGACATGGAAGTCCATGACGGTAGCCCTGTTTGAAGCGCTGGACGCGTTGTACCAGGCGGGGAATGTAGTGGTATGGGACAGCGGCATCGGCGGCAAAGTCTATCACGTAAAAATCACCGCCTTCGACGGTTCGCTGCTCTTTGACAAGAACAACGAGTACATGCTCAATGTCGCCATGACCCTGATAATTTTAGACGAGGTGGTGACGTAATGGCTAATAGCCTAAGCGCCGCGCTTTTGACCGCTCAGGATAACGCGAGCCGCTATCCCATCGTGGAGATCAAAGCGGGGCAGTTTGCTGATGACCTGCCGTTGGCCGGCCAGCGCTTGAACGCGGAAACCCTGAACCAGACAGGTGCCGCGAGTGTCCTTCATTCCAGCGGCCGCTTGATCGCTGCTTATACGCAGGATGAATATAACAGCATCAATTATCCGGCAAGGTCGGTCAAGCTGGTCTATACCGATCCCGAACGGGTTGAGTTTCACTATGCGGACCTCTTTTCAACAACCGGAAGCGGAAAGTTCTATGATCTTTCGCTGACGGAGATGGCGGACGGCAGCCTGGCTCTGGCCTATGTGCTAAAGGACAGCAGCGGAAAGTACAATCTGAAGATTGCTGTTTTTGCTTATGACGGTTCTGGCGTTACTCAGTACACCATCAAGGCGGCGCAGACGCTGCCCATCTATTCGCCGTCCATTTGCCAGACAGGCACAGGGTATCTGGTGACCTACATCCAGGATATCACCATAGCGGCAACGCGGAGCGGAACCTACACCGGAACGAATGACAGCACTGTATATATTGAAGTTACGGCAGATGGCACGCAAACAACGGCAAAGTTCAAATGGAAAAAAGGCGAGGGCGCCTGGTCGAGCGAGATCACTATGACAGGGACGGCGCAGGCCATCACCGAGGGGACGAGCGTTACTTTTGCCGCCGGTACCTATTGGACGGGTCAGAAGTTCTGGTATACGGTGACAGCGGCCCGGTTTGCCACCGGCACAATCACTGTCGAAGGGATGCCGCTGGACGGCGACACGGTGGTGATTGGCGACAAGACCTATACCTGGCGCACGACGCTGTCTACGCCGGCGGTTGCCAACGAGGTCAAAATCGACACGCTGGGCCGTGAGATCTGCGCCGAGAACCTGCGCTGCGCGATAACGGCGGGAACTTACGAAGGAACCGGGGCAGGGGTGCGCTATGGCATCGGCACGGTTGCCAGCACCAAGGCGAGCGCGGCCAGAACGGACCGAACGCTGACTTTGACTGCACTGACAGCGGGAACGGCCGGCAACAGCCTGACCTTGACCGTTGACGGAACGCGACTAAAAAAGACCGCTTTCAGCGGCGGCGCATCTTCTGCGGTGGGGACGCTATACTGGACACCGGGCAGCAAGCTGTATAGGGCGTCAGCTCCCGCTCCGGGCGGCAACTGGGGCACGGCTGTGGAGCCTGCGATAGCTGGTGTGCTGCCGAGCCGGAAGAAGCTCGACACCTGCCTGTTTCGGCAGGCGGATGGAACCATCTGGCTGTTTTTCACCTACATGAGCGCCGGGGATACGGATACCACGGCTGTCTATAACCTATACTACAGCAAAAGCAGCGATGACGGGGCAACCTGGAGCGCGGCGGTCAGCTTGACCAGCTTCACCGCTCCCTCGGAAATCGCCAGACGGCCGGCTGCTGTGCAGAAACTGGCCACGGAAATCGTGCTGGCTTATGATTCCGTCAAAACCTCGCTTATTATGGACAAGTCCAGCCCGTACTGGACGGATGAAAGCAGCCAGGCGATCAAATACCTGTATTTCAATCCTTCCACGCGCAAGCTGTATGTGGTATACGGCAATACCTCGACGGGTACCAAAGCCATCTATGGAATCGTGCGAATTGACGCGGATACTTGGACGATTGACCGGTTCTGGAACGGGAACACAGTGCCGGCCATACCGCAGTTTTTCCGGGAAAACCATGTGCTCTATTGCCATGGCAGCGGCGCTATTCTTGCCATGTTGGCCCAAGACGCGCAGATTCTGGTGTTGGACGATGCCGTCAACAGCATGCGGATACTGTCGCTGGAGGACAACAGCAGCTACGGCCTTACGCAAAATGTGGGAAGTGTCCCCTGGAGCAGCACGTATCATTGGGAGTACCTGGCCGGGGTCCAGGTTGATGCGGATACGAACACACTGTACTTCGGCTTTATGAAAACGGGCAACAGCTGCACCGCCCAAATACTGACGCTCGATTATACCCAGGCGAATCCGTCCTGCACGGTCTTTACGACGTTTACCACCAATATCTTCGATTCTGCCATTCCGGATTCCATCGATACGATGGCAGACAGCATGGTGCTTGATAAGGCAAACGGGTATCTGATTTACTGCACCAAAGGTCTGGTTGGCGGCATTTCCTGGGGCGGCAGCATTCGAGTTTTCCTGCTGAGCGGCGGGGGCTTGTACCGGCATTACTACTACCAGGACAGTCTGGCTAACTTCCCCTATTACGGGGCGGTCAATCCGGTGATTGTCGGCGGCAAGCTTTATGCCGGGCAATGGCTTTATACGACCAGTTACGGGCAGGGGAGCTACTGGGGTGTCGTATCGGTTGATTTGGCTAGCAGCGCGGTGAAGTGGTATCTGCCGTCCGGGATTATCTCCGGTGGTCCGCAGGATGCTCAGTTTAGAAACCTTACGGCGACCCAAACCGGGAATATCGTGATGTCTTGCAAGGCTGGCGTGGCGCTATTAGATACGCAGGCTGAAACATGGAGTTTGATCAACAATGCGACCACGCCGGGGGTATTCCCTGCAGGCATCAGCGAATTTAGCGGCTCAAGCATTGCCTATGACTCCGGCAATGAACTGATATTTATGGGCGTGCGCGATCCGGGCAATCAGTTTACCGGTGTCGTTGCCTTTCCGGTGGCCGGGAAAATTGAGCAAACCCAGTATTTCGACGCGCTGTATTCTGGCGGGGAGTGGAATTTTGGCGCGCCGGCTCCGCTGGTAAAAGGCAGTCGTGACTATTCGGCCGCGCTTGCGGTTGATCCGGCTACCAACGGCCTATATGCCTTTTGGACCCGCGCCAGCAGCAGCGCCGGAGAACAGCTGTATTGGGACAAGGAAGCCGGAATGCTCGACCTGTCCGCCTCTCTGGTGCGCGGGCAGGCGATTGAGCAGATGCGGAGCATTGACGGGCAGCCGGGCAAACTGACTTTTGCGCTGGACAAAGGCCACTTGTACGATCCCCACAATCAGGCATCCTTGCTGTCGCGCTATTTGAAGAAAGGGAAGAAAATCACCCTGCGCTGGGGCGAGAAAATCGACGGCGTGGATACCTGGCAGGAAGAAATTAGCGTGTATGTGCTGACAGGAGTCAAGCTGTCGTATAAGCGCGGAGCCTATCCGGTCATCTCTGTCGAGTGTGAAGACCGAAGAACGCTGTGGGAGAACCTGGGCATCGTCGCAAGACGGTATTACAGCGGGATTACGCCGGATGCGGCGCTTGGCGATCTGTTACAGAGCTATGCGGGGCTTGCTCAGACAGACTTGGATTTAAGCGCCATGAACGGCGAGGATGTGCTGTACTACCAATGGCTGGACACGACCGTCAAAGCGGCGGTGGAGAGCATCACCAACCGCTATGGCTACTTTATGGATGTGTCGCTGGCGGATGACATCATCCGGGCGCGGCGCATTGCCCCAAATAACCCTGTCGATCACATCTATGGCACAGCGGCCAATCTGCTGGAGTTTTCACCAGATGATAGCTATAGCAGCCTGACGAACCGGGTCACCGTTACCGGCGAGGGACGCACTCCCGTCGATGTGGAAACGGCGGAAGAGAGCATCGGCAGCGAATCGGGAACGCTGGTTTTTTTCCAGCACAAGCAGATTCACCGGATTTATTACAGCGACGATCGGCAAAAACGGGCGGTGCGGCCGAGGCTGGAGATTACGCAGAATGTGTCGAGCATCGGCTTTAAGATGGGCGGCCAGATGAAGCAGTCGATCTCGGCGGTGGACCCGGCCGGGCATTGGGTGGAGGTGACCTCCGAGGGACCGAACCTGCTGCCCGTACTGGCGGGGGCCATTGCCCTGTTTGCCGCCGGCAAAAGCCAGCCGCCGGCAACCGGGATGATCAGCGAGCCGGCGGAATCAAAACGGGGCAGCTGGATGAAGGATGCCGGACTCTACATTGCTCTCCAGTGCCTGGCGGCGGTAGGGAACTATGCCTTTACCATCCATGCCTGTCCGATCGGGCAAGTCTACCAGACCTTCGAAACGTCCGCCAATGATACAGAGCTGCAGAATGACCTGCGGGGGACGGTGATTGAAACCCGTATCGATGATCCGCTGGTTTATGACGCAAGCCAGGCGCAGCAGGTGGCAGAGCGGGAACTTTGGATTCTCAAGGCGCAGCGCCGGCGGGTGAAATTCTCCAAAACGGCCCATCTGCAGGATGACGCCGGGGACACCCTGCAGGTTCCTCATCCCTACACTGGCGCGCCGCTTAAGTTGTTTGTGACCAATCTGACCAGGAGGATGACCATTCCCGGCGGCAGCGGAAGCGGCGAATATACGGACAGCATTGAGGGGTGGGTGCTATGAGGACCTATGGCAAGCGCTTCTTACGCGGGGCGGCGGACAAAGCGACAAAACAGGCGGCTGAAAGCCGGGATGCGGTGCTGTGGGACATTCTGCTCTCGGAGCGGGTTTGCCGCTGCAAGATCCAAGGCTCGAATGAACTGATCATCGCCCGCTTTTCACAGAACTGGGCAACTGTGCCGGAATGGGCCAAGCCGGGACAGGCGGTAAGGATCGCCCATCGCGGGGGAGTGCGGGGCTATATTGAAGTGGTTGGTTTCGGCAGAGCCATACCGACGCCGGTAAGCGGCAGTGCGACACCGACGCCGAGTACGCCGGACAATGCCATTTTGGCGGGCTGCTTGCTAAAGGCAATTCCCCAGACTCCAGGGATGAGCGTTTATGTTACTACAGGACGGGCAAGGTTCAGCGGCGTGGAATATGCGGTTCCGGCGGTGGCGATGGCGACCGGCAGCGCTTTCAAAATGAACATGGGTATGGCCATGGGTGATGTAGCAGGGGTGTTCAATATTTCAGCGCCAAGCGTGGGGCAGTTTCGTTATGACCTGTTCAGCCTTTCGCCTTCGCTGGTTGTCACCAAGACTGCTGGAGCGGCGTTCACCACAGTCGAAAGCAAACCGACGCTTCCCAGCGGGCATTTGCTGATCGGCTATTTGCTGGTGCGCGGAGGACAGACGGTCATTACGGCAGCCGATATCGGTCAGAGCTGGTCAGCGCCGGTGCCGGCTTCCATTGCCACAACCGCCACCGACAACGGTACTGCCTGGAACATTGTGGCTAGTGTGAAAGACCAGTACGGCAATGCCATTGCCACTCCCTTGGGCTGGAACCTGGCGGCCACCATCGCCAGCGGCGACGGCAGCATAGCGCCGGCCAACGGCAATACGGGAAGCGGCAGCAGTTTCACCTTCTCTTATACCGAAGGCACTGCCGGGACGCTGGTCAATATTGAAATTACCCTGTCTCAGGGCGATTACTACGCCTACGGGCAGGCTTTGCTGCAACTATGAGGAGGGGATGAGATGGGGGCTAATTTTCATACAGCCTATGCGGACGGAACGACAATTTTTGCGGCGTCATCAATGGAAGCGCCGCTTTCGGACTTGGACCGGGCAATTTCTTATATGAAAAACGTAATTGTCCACTCTGACGTGGTTATCAATTATTCTTCGGCCAGCGGGCAGCTCACCTGGAGCGGCACCCTGCGGATTTTGTTTGTCCGCGCTGATGGCCAGCTGATTCAAAATACCGTGGCTGCAGGCGGCATCACACTCAGTGACAACAAAATGGCGTATGTGGACCTGTCGGAAACAAACGATGCGACGGTTACTGTGTATGCGGCATCCTTGACGACGGCTGCGGCCAGTACAACGAAAGCCTATAACCGGCTGGTGCTGGGGTATCGCAATGCGGCCAGCGATGCCTTTTATCCTGTGGGTTTGAGACTGCCAGTCAATCCTTCCATTGTCGGCTTTTTTGGCTCGGCTCCGGTAACGAAAACGACGGTCACTTTAGGAAACACGGACGATGAAATCGCCGGCCTGCCTATCAGCGCGGCTTATTCGCAGGCGGAAATGCAGGCGCTGCGGGATAAATGCGAGAAACTGGCCGATGACGTGCGGGCGCTAAAAGCGGCGCTGAGCAGCTATGGCTTGGTATAAAGAGGGGGATGAGAAATGATTGAATATACACAAATCGAGCTGCGCATCATGGCTTTGTTTTCAGCCATAGGCGCAGTTTTTTCCTTTCTTGTCGGCGGGGTCGATAAGCTGATTACGGCGCTTTTGTTTTTTGTTGTGATTGACTATGTGACCGGGCTGATTGCTGCATGGAAGACAGCAGCGCTCGACAGTAAAAAGGGCTTTGAAGGGATAAAGCGCAAGGTTGTTATGCTGGTGATCGTCATCATGGCTCACTGGATTGATGAGGGACTTTTTGGCATCAGCACCTGCCGGTCCATGGTGATCTTTGCGTATCTCGGCAATGAAGGCTTGAGTATCGTTGAAAACTTGGACCGCATGGGGTATGGCAAGTATATTCCCGCTTTTATTCGGGAGAAGCTGGCGCAGCTGAGGGAAGAAAAGGAGTCTTTCAGGAATAACAGGTAGGTGGTCGCTTGTTTAATGGGTTTTTCATTTCGTACGGCTGACAGCTTAGTTTTATCTGCATATTGACGTTGTCATTTGCATAAAACAACGATAAAATTATGCAGACAATAAGGCTCTATTCATATAACGAATTTGTTTATTCTCGAAGGTGTAAAATGCGGTATAATAACTATTAACGTATGTTCTGGTTAATGGGAGGGATTATTGATGGAGAACTGTTGCTGTTCATCCTCTTGCTGTGGCGCAGCTTTGGTATGTCCGGTTTGCAACAATTTAGGGCAGTCTGTACCCTTTGAAACAGTCAAAAGTATGGTTCGTGGCAATACTCCGGCAGAGGGTGAATTTGGCGTTTGTTTAACAGCCGATTGTGACGTGGTGTATTTTAGTTCCAATGCTATATTTCATCAGGCGGATGTTGCGGTTCCAATTGCCTGGAAGAAGGGAGCTAGTCCCAAGTACGTATGCTATTGCAACCAGGTTACCGAGGAAGAAATTGTTCGTGCCGTAGTGGAAAACAAAGCAAAAACAGTTGGTGATGTTGCCAAGGCAACAGGAGCTATGAAAAACGGAAAATGTCTAATCAATAATCCTAAAGGAACTTGTTGCCACAAGGATATTGAAAACGTAATTCAGCAGGCATTAGAGAGTAGATGAGTCTCGCACTGGTTTTGCAATGAAAAATGTAAAAATAACGAGGTAGTTTAATCCGTTGGGAACTTCAATGTGAGGTTCCTTTTTTTGTTGCTTATTTTGAACATTAGAAGTCAAAAACCCATGACCCAAAGCCGAAATTGAGGAGAGAGATGTTTGGAGATGAGAATCGTAATCGATCCTGGACATGCGGGCCGAAATATTGATCCTGGCGCAGTGCATGCGGTAACAGGTCTGCAAGAGGCGGATGTTGCGCTAGTGATTTCGCGATTGGTAGAAAAATATCTACTTGCGGTAGGGTATGAGGTAAAATTGACCCGGACCGAATGGGAACAAGCGGAAACGGATGATTTAAGCTATCGGACAGCGCTGGCGAATGACTGGGACGCCGATATTTTTATTTCACTTCACTGTAACAGCGCGTCAAACACGAGCGCAAAAGGCTATGAGGTCTGGACCTCACCGGGGGATACACAAGGGGACAGGCTGGCAACATGCATATTTAACCAAATCGCTGCGGAGTTTCCCGACCGGGCAGGGAGAACGGATTACTCTGACGGTGATCCCGATAAGGAATCGCGCTTCTATGTACTTATTCATACCGATGCTCCCGCCTGCCTAGTGGAAATGGCGTTCATTTCTAACGATGAGGAAGCGGCTTTATTGGCGGACGCCGCCTGGCGGGACCGGTATGCGAGAGCGATCGCGAGGGGAGTGACTGATTACACAGCGACGCTGGGGGGATGAGGTATGATCCAGGGATTTCAATCTTGGGGAGCAGCCTTTAAGCAAAACAAGCGGCTCCTCATGCTTACTGTTTCCTTCCTATTAATAAGCGCAATGCTTTTCTGGTTTTGGCAGCGTACCCAGCAGGCAGAGGAAAAATACCGGCAGGCGGTGGTACTGCAGCAGGAACAGCTAGAGCAGGCTCAGAAGCTTGGCAAAGCGCTTCATATCTCACAGATGAACGCTAAAAAGCTGCAGGCGGCTTATGAGGAACTCAAAGCTAAGCCGCCTGTTGCCAGTTTTACCGTAAGCGCACCATCGCTGAAGGTTGCGGCTAATGAGGTGGCGGAGAGGATCAATAAGCAGGATGCTACCTTGCCGCCTGCCGCGATGGAAAAGACCGACCGGACGGCGGTGGTCAAAAACGATACGGACTATAAAGTGGACGTACTGAAGATTAATCTGGACAAAGTTTGGGAGCTTTCCGCAGGGGTAGGCAGTCACCGTGGTGATGCCTATATACCACTTGGGGTACAGCGAAACTATGCTCCGAATAAGGCCGTGGCGGCGGAAGTGCATCTGGTGCCGGAGGAACTGGCGAGGGGAAAAATAAAGACCTACGGCTGGGAGGTCAAGCATGTGTGGCGGTTTTAAGGATGAGGAGCAGTATTGATGATAATCCGCTTTTAAGAAAAAGGGATTTTGCGCGCGGAAAGGTTAGCCGTACCCGTGTGGATTTTAAAAACATTTGGAAACACCGTAAATCTGACTTGCTATCCGGCGCAGCCAGAGTTACTATGTCAGACTACAAGGGGGCTGGCATATGGGAAAACGAATTTTAAAAATATATCAGTCAGCGGCTTATTCAAAACCGGGCGTTCCCTGCATTATGCTGCAGGGACTTTGGCTGCACAGCTTAGGCTTTGAAAAAGGAACCAGGATTATAGTCGAGGAAGGACAGGGAGAATTGGTTATCCGCCTATTGAAAGAAACCGAAAGTGAATATGACGGTAAGGAATAGCAGTTGTGGCGGCAATGAATTTTTCATCTATTAACTTGACTTATACGCCACCCAGAGTGATCTTCCATGAAAGTATTTGCACAGTCACGAATGAAACTGGTGCAGAATTTAAAAATATGATTGCAGAATAGAGTCGCTATACATCTAAGCTTTTTTAGCTTGCGAGTGATCTTGACTGGGCTTGCTTTGGAGCACAGTTACATGTTGCCCTATGCGTAGTTCGCTAAGGAATAGCACGAGTATTATATTTTCAAATTTCCCTAAGCAAGCCATTCTGCACATTTTATTTTAAGGGATTGATGGAATGCGAGATTTATTGGAGGTTTGCTGCGGATTAGATGTACATAAAGAGGTTGTGGTAGCCTGTCTGCTCAAAGGTGTATTGGGCCAGGAGCCAACTTCGGAGATTAGAGAATTTTCCACATTACTAAGCGGTTTGGACAAGCTAAAGTCATGGTTAATTGAGAACAACTGCCGTGAGGTAGCAATGGAAAGTACAGGCGTTTACTGGTTTCCGATTTATAATGTTTTAGAAGCTGTGTTTGAGGAGGAAGGTGGCATTAATATAACGGTCACCAATCCACGTCACATGAAGAACGTGCCGGGCAAAAAAACGGATGTTAATGATGCCAAATGGATTGCCGGTTTGCTTCGGGCTGGATTGTTGAATGCAAGCTACATACCGCCAAGACAGGTGCGAGAGTTACGTGATTGGACGCGTTATCGAAAGACCATTGTGCAAGAGATGACTGGTCACAAAAATCGGGTGGAGAAATATTTACAACAGTGCGGGTTTAAGCTGTCCACGTTCTTGACCGACATTTTTGGGCAGTCTGGTATTTCTTTAATTCATAAACTTTGCGATGTTGGGTATATCTCGCCCGATGATGTTCTGTCTCATTTGCGTGGTACGGCAAGAAAAAAGCTTGACGATATTAAGCAAGCTGTAAATGGCCGTCTAAATGAACACGAGCGGAGCTTTTTGTCCATGCTGGTACGTAATTTTGAACAATGCCTTCGGGAGATTGAAGATATTGAAAAGAAAATAATGGAGTGTGCTGGAAAATTTGAGGAAGCCATACGATTAGTGGAAACAGTTCCCGGCATACAACGTTTAACAGCAATTACTATCATTTCTGAGATTGGAACAGACCTAAACATGTTCCCAACCGCGGCGCATCTATGCTCTTGGGCGGGTATGTGTCCGGGTAACAACGAGAGTGCAGGGAAGAAAAAGTCCACCAGGCTATCAAAGGGTAATTTACAACTCAAAAATATACTCTGCCAATGCTCATGGGCAGCAACAAGAAATAAAAAGACTTATTTGAGGGACTGGTACTGGAAATTAAGCCGACGAAGGGGAATGAAGAAAGCTATTATTGCACTTGGACGTAAGCTCCTAACAATTATTTATCATATGCTTACTACTGGCGAATTATATGACGAAACTCGCTACGGACAGGCAAAGAATCGACACGAGGAAATCCGAAGAAACAAACTTATTGCTGAAGCCCAAAGACTAGGACTGAAGCTACTTCCAGCATAAAGTAACCCCTAATTGATAACTTAGTATCCTGATTTAGGCTGGTTTTTTTCACTTTGAATACCGGTCTGTTTGTCTTGACTTCCTTTTAATAGTACGGTGTAATGCATACACGGCACGATAGAAGGGTTTCGTATTATGTATAGTACTGTAAATTGATAGAAAGGGGCAAGCCGTCATGAAAGTCCGAATCATTGAACCAATAAAGACACTTGCACTCAAACGCAAACGGGTTTGTGCTTATGCCAGAGTATCTTCTGCCAGCGAAGCTCAAGGTGAGTCACTGGAAAACCAAACCACCTATTACCGCAATCTAATAGAAGCCAATCCGGAATATGAATATGCAGGCGTTTTTGCCGACTATGGCACCACCGGCACCAAAGATGAGCGGCCGGAGTTTCAGAAAATGCTGGCTTTGGCCAGGGCAGGGGAAATAGACTTGATCCTGACGAAATCCATCTCGCGTTTTGCCCGCAATACAACGCTTGTGCTGGAGGTGGTCAGAGAATTAAAGGAACTGGGCGTAGAAGTCATCTTTGAAAAAGACAATATTTCGAGCTTTACTGGGGACGGTGAGTTAATGCTTACCGTCCTCGCTGCTTTTGCCCAGGAAGAGAGCAAAAACGCCAGTGAAAACTTAAAATGGCGGTACCGGCGAAAATTTGAGCAAGGGGAACTCGCCATCAATGCCACAAGGTTTTTGGGCTATGACAAAAACAAATACGGCGAATTGGTGATCAACCCTACCCAGGCTAAAGTGGTCGAGCGGATTTTTGCTGACTATATTAGCGGCAAGGGAAGCTTTGTCATTGCCAAAGAACTGAACGCCGAAGGAGTTAAGACCATTGCCGGCGGCAGATGGCATTCCAGCACGGTCTTAGGCATTCTCAAGAATGAAAAATACAAAGGAGACGCCAAGCTACAAAAGACCTACAGTAAGGATCACTTAAGCAAAAAGAAGTGCATCAATCATGGTGATGTCGACAGTTTTTATATTGCGAATAACCATCCGCCCATCGTAAGCAAAAAAATCTGGGATGAAGTGCAAAGGCAGATCGCTTTGCGCGCTAAGGCCAAAGGCAATATAAGGGAAACAAAAAATAAGTATCAAAACCGCTACCCGCTAACGGGGATGCTGCTGTGCAGTAAGTGCGGAGCGCCTTTGCGCCGGCGGATTTGGAACAGCAAATATGCCTGCAAAAAGGTTGTATGGCAATGCAGCAACTACATTAAGAACGGCAAAAACGCCTGCCCGGGTACAACGATTGACGAGGTGACAGTCGGCAGGCTGAACATACAAAGCCAAACCATAGTCGAGGATGTTCTTGAACATGGCCAAAAATATTATCGTTATACCAGCAAAGGCGAACCGGACAAGCCTGGCGGAAAACCTGCAGCCCCGGAAAAAACGCGTAGCCGCGTATTGCCGGGTATCGACCGATCAGGAAGAGCAATTATCAAGCTACGAAGCCCAGGTTAATTACTATATCACATACATTGAAAGGCATCCGGACTATGAGTTGGCAGGCATTTATGCCGATGAAGGCATCAGCGGCACTACCACCAAAAAGCGCGAGCAGTTTAACCGGATGATCGAGGACTGCAAAGCCGGGAAAATCGATATGATCATAACCAAATCTATCTCGCGGTTTGCCAGAAACACTCTCGACTGCGTGCGCCCGTAAGGGTTTGTAAGTATCGCCCCAAAGGGGTTTCGGACTGGAGAAATGTCCGAATGGTTGCCCGGCTTACCCGGAGTGGAAACGCATAAGGGGAACACAGCACGCCGGGAAAAGCGTATACCCTGAATAAATTGGCTGACAGGGGGATACGCGAAACCAAGTGTAATATGGCTAAGGCTGAATTGCTTGAACCCAGTTTCTTGTCCATAAAGGCGTTGGGTATACGAAAGCCAGTTGAAACGTATACGAGAAGCCATGTAGGAATTTAGACAGTCGATTCCTACAATCTCCTGGCATTCTCAGGCGCATCAGCGATGCGTTAAAGAAACGAACGGGAGCCTAAGTTACACTAATGTACTTGCAAATCTAAACGGGGATAGCCTAAGTTGGATAACTCCAATATGGCTACGGAGCTTCCGTAGTAGTCTGAGACAGATAATGACTGTTACATGGCGAAGGGAAGCAGGTCGTTTGGTTGATAATTTACGGAGGTATGCGAAATGCAAAAAGCCGAGGTAGTATTATCAATACTAAGGAGCAAGTCGACCGAAAACGAAAACTTTGTTTTCGACAGACTGTACAGAAATCTGTTCAATCAGGATATCTTCCTGCGTGCTTACAACGAAATTTACGCCAAAGAAGGCAATATGACACCGGGAACAGACGGAAAAACAATCGACGGATTCGGATATCAGATGATCGATGAAGTCATAGAGAAACTCAAGAATGAAACCTATTACCCAAACCCGGTAAGGCGAACCTATATCCCAAAAAAGGACGGCAGAATGCGCCCGCTAGGGATTCCTTCCTTCCAAGACAAATTGGTACAGGAGGTACTGAAGCAAATCCTTGAAGCCATATACGAACCGCTATTTATGGATTCCTCGCATGGCTTCAGGGAAAATAAAAGCTGCCACACCGCCTTATACCAAATAAAAGAGAAGTGTAAAGGAGCAAACTGGTTCATAGAAGGGGATATAAAAGGCTTCTTTGATAATATGAATCAGAATATACTCCTGGAGCTTCTGAAAAAGAAAATCCAGGACGGAAGGCTTATCGAGCTTATCAAAAGGTTTCTGGAAGCGGGGTATCTTGAGTTTCAGCAGGTACATGAATCCTTATCGGGAGCACCCCAAGGCGGTATCATCAGCCCGATATTATCCAACATATACCTGAATGAACTGGACAGGTTTATGCATAGACTTCAAATGGAGCATAACTTAAAACCTGAAAAAGCCAAAAATCCAGAGTATCACAGGATAAGAACGCTGAGAGACTACCATAAAAAGAAAGGGAACTTCGAAAGGGCGACAGAACTGGCAAAACAACTGAGAACGTTGCCGGTAATGAATCCCTTCGATAAGGATTTCAGAAGAGTAATATATGTTAGATACTGCGATGACTTCATAGTAGGTATCCATGGAAGTAAAAGTTTTGCAGAGGAAATCAGAGACAAAATCAAAGAGTTCCTTTCTGAAAATTTGAAGCTTGAACTCAACATGGACAAGACACTGACAACACATACCGTCAAGGAAAGAGCCAAGTTCCTGGGTTATGAAATTAACAAGGCAATTAACCACGATAAAATGGTTGTAAACTCAAAAGGGCATAAAGCCAGAGCAGTCAACGGAAAAATTCAACTGCTCGTACCCGGAGACGTAATAAGCAAGAAAGTGGTGCCGTTTAAACAGTACGGTAAACCCATGCACCGAAATGACAGGGTGAACCTTAGTGTTAAAGACATAATTAACAAATATAACGAGGAAATCCGGGGACTTTACAACTATTATTGCCTTGCAACAGACGTAAGCACGAAGCTGGCAAAATTCAAGTTCTACCATTATTACAGCATGGTCAAAACCATAGCCAAGAAGGAAAAAACATCGGTTCGTGCGGTAGTAGCAAAATACGGAATCGATGTACCACGAAAAGAAGGGAATGGAACGGTCCGGCTAATCGGGGTAAGGTACAATACTAAAGGAAAAGAAAAGGTATTAACCTACTTCAATGAATCTCTACGAAGAGTACACAAGCCAAAAACAAAGGTGAATGAAGTTGTATCAGGAAAGTGGCACGAAATTGTAAACAGGCTAAACGCTAAAACCTGTGAACTTTGCGGGCATAAAAGCGACAGAAGCAAAGACTTCATTGTTCACCACGTAAGAAAGCTGAAAGATGTACTCGAAAGGTATAAAAAGCCGGGATACATTCCTCCAATGTGGGTTTTGGTTATGGAAGGAATCAGAAGCAAAACACTGGTAGTATGTGAAGAATGCCATAGAGAAATCCATAAAACAGAAACGAACCCTTAGAAACGACTGGCGAGCCGGATACATCGAAAGGTGTAAGTCCGGTTCTGAGGGAGGGCTGTATAGACCTGCCAAAAGCAAGGCGATACAGTTCTACCCTACCTAAACTTTGTAAGGCTGCTCAAGGATTTAGGCATCGGAGTGATTTTCGAAAAAGAAAATATCAATACCCTTGACAGCAAAGGCGAAGTCTTGCTTTCGATTCTCAGCTCGCTCGCGCAAGACGAGTCGCGCTCAATCTCGGAAAGTTCGACATGGGGCATCAGAAGGCGTTTTGAACAAGGCAAGCTGCATATCAACCACACCAAATTTTTAGGCTATGACAAAGATGGAGACGGCAATCTCGTTATCAATGAAAAACAGGCGAAAATCGTCAGACGGATATATAAGGAGTTCCTCGACGGTAAAGGGGCCAACCGAATTGCCAAAGACCTCGAACGGGACGGCGTGCCGAACTGGCACGGCAAGGCGAAGTGGTATGAAGGCAGCATCCGAAAAATGCTTACCAATGAAAAGTATAAAGGCGATGCGTTACTGCAAAAGACCTACACCGTTGATTTCTTGAGTAAAAAGCGGGCAGACAACACTGGCCAGGTGCCGCAGTATTATGTGGAAGACAGCCATCCGGCGATTATAGATAAAGAGATGTGGGAAGCGGTACAGCTGGAAATGGAGCGTAGGCGGGATTTCGCGCTAGAGTATGGCATTCAGAAGCTTGAGTATGCGACAACCGGCAACCCCTTTGCCGGCAGAGTCATCTGCGGCTCTTGCGGCCGGATTTTCGGCAGGAAGGTATGGAACTCTACCGATGAAAGGCTTAGAAGGATTATCTGGCGATGTAATGGCAAATATCCGGCGAAGGGTCAAAAAGGTTGCGAAAGCAAGCATATTGACGATGGGGTTTTGTATCAGGCTTTTGTTAATGTATTTAATACGCTGGTGGAAAACAAGGGTTACTTTCTTGACAAGTGGCAAGGACTGTTGGAAAGCGATAATGCGCTGGTGCGGTATAAGGCCAAGCAGTTTATTAGGATATTCAAGGAAGCGAATAGGATTAATGAATTTGACGAAAGTCTATACTTTGCTTTGGTAGAAAAGGTAACGGTGTATAACGGCAAAAGGCTGATTGTGAGTTTGCTGGATGGCACTGAATTGGAATGTGAAATTTGACAAAAGACCGGTTGAGGTGACGAAGTTGTCACTTTGGCCGGTCTTTTTTGGTAGTGGTGATATTAATTGGAAGAAAATCAAAGGATTGTTAAATTTCTAAAAAAAATAACATGTAAAACTTTGAAATTTATAACTCAAGAGGAATTCAGCGGTACGATATCAAATTGTAATAGCAAATGTAACACTTTGTAAAATTAACGGTACAAAGAGGAAATTAACAAATTTGGGCTAGTTCCTTCAAACATTGTTGAGAAATGTTGTAGCCGAGTATTTCGCAAGGCAGATGATTATACCAATTATGAATACGCTGAATACTATGGTCATCCAAAGTTGCTATGCTGGTTCCCTTGGGGATAAATTAGCGGATGAGATAATTGTGGTGTTCATTCGCGCCCTATTCATAGGAACATAGGGATAAGCAAAATAGGTGTTGGTGTCATATAGCTCTTAAAAATGTATTTAGTTTGTAAGTTTGCTTTGTCTGTCTTATTTTCCGAGATAATTATAAAAGACGCATTTTATTGAGAGGATGGTAAAACTATAATGCTTAAATTTGAAAGTATTTTTCATGAAAATCGTAATTATTACATTAGTAAAATTTATGATGGGATTGAACGTCCAAAGGAATTTAAGGAATATGGAAAAATACATTTGAAATTGATAAAAGAAATGATTGAATTATTCAAATCAGAACTTGAAAAGCGTAAACCGTTACGAACTTTTTCCATAATTGAATTTACATATAATGAACTGCAATACCCAATTAATAAACTTGAAGCTTATTTTAATGGAAACAAAACAATCAATAAAAAAACTGCATTGATTTTTACTTCATTTATTGGATGCCAAATTGAAAAACTAAAATCAATGGCAAAAAAAATTGACGACAACGGTATTTGCTAAAGTAAAATAGCCAATTTAACATAGAAAAAGATTGATTTTGTTTATAACACAAATGTGTTGCAACATGTTTATTTTGAATACAACTCAAAGTGAAGGGAGTATTAATATATCTATCAATGAGCAAATTTGATAACAGATTGGGAGTGTATCATTCACTGTGTAAATGGAATAAACATCCAAGATTTTGGGGACACTAATATTGCTTTTACTCATGCGCAGGATAGGGCGACGCAGAGGTGCGACCCGAGCGGCATATGAGGTTTAGCGAGGTGGCGATGCTCATGTGAGAGTGTCGCTTTTCCTTATCTTTGCCTCGGAAAACCCAAAGCGATAAACCTCGGGGTTCGGGGCAGAGCCCCGATAGGGTTTATGAGACCTTCCGCGATTGCAGTCTGTCCTCGAAGAAGATCATCAACTGCCCTATTATAATTCCCCAATCGCGAATCGGCATACTCCACTTTTTGGAAATTTCTTGTATCGACAGGAACACCGATTTTTTGACCGCGTCGTCGGTGGGATAAACCGTCTTTGTCTTGGTATATTTGCGCAGCATCCGATGAAAACCTTCCACTGCGTTGGTGGTGTAAATCAGTGTCCGGACCTCCTGCGGGTACTTGAAATAGGTGGGCAGCTCCGTCCAGTTCGCCTCCCAGGACTTTACAATCTGTGGGTATTTCTTGCCCCATTTCTCACGAAATTCCTCCAGACGATACTCCGCGTCGTCTTGTGTCGGCGCTGCATAGACTAATTTCAAATCCGCCATAACCGGCTTGATATCCTTGTAGGGTACATACTTTGTGGAGTTGCGGATTTGATGAATCACGCACAGTTGCTGCTCGGTTTTGGGGAACACCGTCTCAATGGCGGTGGAAAAGCCGGAAAGGTTGTCACGGCAGGCAATCAAAATATCTTCCACACCCCGATTTTTCAACTCGTTGCAGATCGTCGTCCAAAAACTGGCGCTCTCGTTTTCCGACAGCCACATGCCGAGGATTTCCTTGCGGCCGTCCAGATTGATACCTAAAACCGAGTATAGGCATTTGTTTACAACCCGGCTGTCCTTGCGGACTTTGAATACAATTCCGTCTAGAAACACAATGGGATACACCGGGTCAAGCGGGCGGCTCTGCCATTCCATAACGGCTGGCATAATCTTGTCCGTGATGCGGCTGATTAGGCTCGCGGAGGCTTCTACGCCGTAGATGTCGCGCAGATGATCTTCAATGTCGCGATTGGACATGCCTTTAGCGTACATCGCCAGAATCCTGGCTTCAATATCGTCGGTGCGTGTCTGCCGTTTTTCGATAATTCGCGGCTCAAAGGTGCCGTTTCGGTCGCGGGGGACGCTGATTTCACTTTCGCCCCACTCGCTTTTTATTGTTTTTTTGCCGTAACCGTTACGGCTGTTGCCGCTGTTATTGCCTAAAACACTGTTCTTCTCATAGCCGAGGTGTTCATCCATTTCAGCTTCTAGCATCTTTTCCAGCGCACCGGCAAACAGATTCTTGAGCTTCGCCGTTAGTTCGGCGGGAGTGGTGCACTCCTCACTGAGCAGTGCTACAAGCTGTATTTCTTTTTCGTTTAACTGTGTCATGGGTCCATCTCCTTTTATTCTTTATATTGGAGATTATTCCCATTTACACGGTTTAAAATACAGCCTCAACAGATTTTTACAGTTCAAACATTAGACTTATCCCTATGCAATTTTAAGTTTCGCAAAAATTTCTGTAAGTGGCACATTGTTTTTAGCAGCGTTGTAAATCATAGCAACTTTGTCACGTTGACTTGCAGTTCGTACTTCTTTCAGCCTACGTCCTAAAGGGCAGTAGTTTCCCGTACCGATCACGCAGTAGAGATAAGTTAGAGCAATTAACGCCACAATCCTGTCGATAGCTTGTGCTGAACGCACCTGGTATGTATTTAGGCCAAAGTTGCCTTTGCTCTGGCGAAAAAAGATTTCAATCGGCCACCGCTCACTGTAATATTCGAGCAAGGTTTGTGTTGCTAACTCTGTATCGGTAGATAAAAAGGCATGCAGGCACCCTTGCTTTTGAAAGGCTTTTTTCGGCCAACACAGTACGACAACAGCATTATCAATTCCATTGAGCGCACCTTCATATCGATATACCCAATACTCTTTACGGCCCACGGTAACGAGGTGGACATCTGTTTTTTCAATGTATTTGGCAAATTCTTTGATTTGAATGCCAACTCCTTTGGGATAAATAACACGGTTGGTTTTCAGGCCACCAATCAAATGAAAGCCTTTCTTTAAGTGGGCCTCTATTACGCTTTTGCAGGTAAACCAAGAATCGCACAAACCGTAAGCAGTGCCAGTAGCCATGGGCAAAGATTCAACAATACGGCACACCTTATCAATTTTGCTTTCGCAATCGCGTTCATAGCGTTCCATAAAGTAAGGCACAAGCTTTCCGTTACAAGACAGCATAGTGGTTAAAATCTGATGTCCCCATACTTTTCGACGATCCAGATGCGATTAATGGAACTGGGCTTTTTCAATTGGAGACTTGGCCTGTAACGAAGGTTTTGTCTTTTCAGCAATCGTATCATCGTGGATAACAAAGAGTGGGAGACCGTGTTTTCGAGCTTCTTGATATACTAGCTGTACCGACTGTTTGCGGATGGAACGCCATACATATGCTTCATCCCATGCGCCTTGGCTTAAAAATTTTCCATACGTTGTGCGGTGACACACTGCATGACTAAGCGATACCAGATCAATTACCTTGCCGCGATAGCCAAACTGTATAGCTCCTATAATAAATTCCTCAATATGGCGTAAGGCCGGCTTGGAGAAATAGAATGCGAATGAAAGACTGATGTTAGTGTAAAATTATTGTAGGAATTTTTGATGACAAAAGAGAAGAAGACAACACCGTCCGCCCAAGGACGAGTAACCAAAAATTGATTACTCAGAGGTGTTGTCTTCTATGGAAATTATTCGTGTTCTCATGCCAATATTCCTTTCTATCGTCGAAATGGTTTTAAATAGTTTATCAGGAAAAATGGGTTTTGAGGAATTTCAGCGGAAATTAGCTGATAAACTTCATGAAGTAGGCCGTGAAATCACCAAGCAGGTTTTAGAGGAACTGGATCAACAGATAAAAAACGATAAAAGGAAACGATCTGGGTGGCAGGTTTGCCGGACTGGAGACAGTAAGGAAATCGTCACCTGCTTTGGCGCCGTAAGCTACAAAAGGACATACTACCGCCATAAAGAAACGGGGGAATATGCCTACCTGGTTGACAAGCAAGTGGGCTATACAAACCATATGCGGGTAGATAATAACGTGAAAGCAAAGCTTGTGGCAGGCGCGGGAGAACTGGCTTACCGAAAAAGCGCGCAGAAGGTAGCGCAAGAATGCGGAGGCGTAACCGTAAGCGGTCAAACGGTTTTGCGCGCGGTGCGTGAATTTGAACAACCCATAAACCCAAAACCAGACGAGCGCAAACGCGTGAAAACCCTGTATATTGAAGCCGATGAAGACCACGTAGCCAGTCAACACGGGCGTGCTATGGAAGTGCGGTTAGTATATATTCATGAAGGTTGGCAGCAAGAAGAAAAGCGTCGTAGTTTGATTAACCCAATCTACCTAAGCAGCGTAGATGAAGATGCCGATACGTTCTGGGAACGGGTGTGGGAAACCGTAGATGCGCGTTATGACATCGATCAAATAGAAACAGTGAACATCCTGGGAGACGGAGCAGCGTGGATCAAAAGTGCAGTCCAAGTATTTCCGAAAGCGAAATTTATTTTGGACCGGTTTCATTTGATGAAATATATTCGCCGGGCAGTAGGTGGCAATCACGAGCAAGGCAAGGCCTTGAGGGGAGCGCTCAGGTTTGGGAACCGTGAAAAGGCACAAGAAATCATAAAGGAACTGTTAGCTGCTGCGGCCACAGAGAGTCGGAAACAGGCCATATTAGAGGCGTGGAGATATATCCAAAACAATTGGGATGGAATTACCGAACTATACCGAAAGAAAGAAGTAAAGTGCAGTGCGGAAGGACATGTCAGCCATGTATTGTCGGCGCGACTAAGCAGCCGGCCCATGGGCTGGAGCCGTGAGGGTGCCAAGCATATGGCCAATATACGCGTATGCCAGGCAAATGGGCAAGAAGTAGCCGAGGAATACCTAAACCAACAACGCATACGTTCGCAAGCATTGCCGGTCTTGACGATTGCCGAAGAGACCATAGAAAAACAGAGGAATAGCCTAAAAGCAGCTCGTGAGGTATTGGACAATATTCCGGTATTAAAAGGGCCAAAAAGCTTTTTGTATGAGGCGCTGCAGGGACTCTCTCTGGCTCTTGCATAAAAATTATGTTAACTCGTCAAAGGACGATGTCTTTTTCAAAAAAATTCCTACAGTGTCTTGACACGATCATTGATATTGGGGAAACTTCAAAGTATGACGACCTAAAAAATAGAATTAAACGGGCATATATTCAAGCAGAAAAAACAGAATTTAAAGAAACAAGAGTAGCTGTCAATATTCTGGAAGACAGGGTGAATGCACACTTAGAGATATATAGAAAAGAGAGTGACTTGCGGAAAATTTTAGGTATGCTTTGTATTGATCCGAATTTAAACCTTGATGCTACTAAAACGAAAAAGTTAGCCGAAGACACTCTTAAACAAAGTGTGCTTCGAGCACGAATTCCGGCATCGGGAGTATCAGGAGGTAGAAAAATTACACAATCTACAACCTATGAAGATAAATTAGAGGCCGAATTTAGGAGTCACTATATCATGAGTTTGTCGCTTGGTGTTAATCTCTTCTTAATACCCATTTTTGAATTATTGAAAGAGAAAGGACTTACTACAGAAACTATTATAGAAATCTATAAAAAATGGGATTTCTACAATCCCAATCGTGAGGAACTATTGAAAACAGGCTTTCAGCGTATTCTAGATGGTGATTATGTAAGTGCTTTACATGTCCTAGTACCACAGTTTGAAGCTTGCTTAAGAGAGATGTTCTTTGACGCAGATGTCGCCACTACCGTGGTTAGACCGGGGGTAATACAGCATGAGCAAGTCATGACTGAATTCCTATTACGAAAAGAGATTAGAGAGGCATTGGGAGAAGACTTCCACGCTTATATCAGCACAGTGATGATTTCACAGGATGGTTGGAATTTACGGAATGATATAGCACATGGATTGGCAATGCGCGATGTTTTCGATATTAGCCGTGCATTAGTAGTTTTTCACTTATTTATCCGGCTTTTTAATTATGGATTAGAAAAACCAAGTGAGAAACATACTCAAGAAGAAAAGGTTGATTAAAGGGGAAAGGCGCGTTGCAATAAATTCGCCAAGTTTTACTTTTGTAGGCACAAGAACTGGTTCTTATGTTGAGTTACTAACTAACGATTTGAGATAGATTTACATATACAACGCCCCGTAGGCACCCAATAAATAAAGCTGGTAGCAAGCGTGAAATGCCTATCGAACCTGCAATGGGCGGGGGGTTACCCCCAGGATGCTAGGGGGTCGAACCTTCACGCAAAACTCCTATTCCGCGGTAAGCGTAAAAGTATCCCCACATAGCGTATATGCTTCAATCCTGGGATAATGATCTCAGGAGGGATAAGCTGTATGGAAAATACAATAACAAGCAAGCGTAAGGCCTACTGTGCTGTCGAAAAAGCAGCGCTGATAGCAGCATATAAAGCCAGTGGCCTAAGCAAAAAAGAATGGTGCCAGGAAAATGCTATTGGCCTGAGCACATTGCAGAGATGGCTGCAGCACGAAAAAAGCAGGACCAGCCGCAACCGGTACAAAACTGGATTCCTGTCATCCAGGCTGCGCCAGAACGATCAGCCAGCCTCGAAATACAAATCGGCAAATGCAAAATTGCCGTAGATACTAAAACAGATAAAAAACTCTTGGCAACGGTGCTTGGCGTACTGGTGGAAGTATGCTGAAACTATCGGAACATACACCAGTCTTTTTAGCCTGCGGGGACACCGATATGCGTAAATCCATTAATGGCTTAAGCGCATTGGTGCAGCATAGTTTTAAGTTGGATCCGTTTCAAAAAGCACTGTTCGTCTTTTGCAACAAACAACGCAATCGAATTAAGATTTTAACTTGGGAAGACAACGGCTTTTGGCTGCATTTAAAGCGCTTGGAACGAGGCCGTTTCAAATGGCCGACACTTGACGACGCCACCATGGCGCTTACCACAGAAGAACTGTGGAACCTGATTCAAAGCCCGGGCATCGAACAAAAACTGCGTCGCACGCAAGTTTTAAAAAGCCGCTAAAGTATTGATTTTACTGGCTTTTTGCCTCATTTTCCGGTATAATAGAAGATAAGAAAATGGTATCGGAAATGAGGATTTTTTCTTGCAAACACAGGCACAGCTTGAAGAAGAAAATGCGGAATTAAAGAAACGCGTTCAGGAATTGGAAGCGCTCAACAAGTGGTATATGGAGCAGTTGAAGCTGCTTCGCCAAAAAAGTTTGGCGCTTCTTCGGAAAAAAGTAAACGCGATGACCAGGAACAGTTAAACCTCTTCAATGAGGCGGAAGCTGAGCGCCAACCGATTGCTGTGGAGCCGGACGTGGAAACCATCAGTTATCAGCGCAAAAAGGGTAAACGCGGAGAAAACATAAAGGACTTGCCGGTAGAAGTGATTGAATATACTCTGCCAGAAGGTGAACAGACCTGCCCTGCTTGCGGTGAAGAGCTGCATGTTATGAGCAAGGAAGTACGTAAGGAATTGACGATTGTTCCGGCAAAGGTCAAGGTTATCGAGCACGTAAACTATGTATACGGTTGCCGAAATTGCGAGAAAAACAATATAGAGACGCCGATCATCACGGCTAACGCGCCGAAAGCGTTGCTGCCTAAGAGCATGGTATCCGCCGAGCTTATGGCCTATATCATGAGCCAAAAATTCGTCAATGCTATGCCGCTGTATCGGCAGGAGCAGGAATTTAAGCGGCTTGGCGTAACGCTTTCCCGCCAAAACCTGTCCAACTGGGTTATTAAAGGTGTCGCACTTTTGGAGCCTTTGTTAGCAGCCCTAAAAAAAGAGTTGCTTTCAAGGGATTTGTTGCACGCCGATGAAACTACTCTGGAAGTGTTGTGTGAACCCGGCAGACCGGCACAGACAGATTCCTATATGTGGTTATATCGAACGTCCGGGGATACGGATCATCCGGTTGTGCTCTATGACTACCAGGAAGGGCGCAGCGGGCAATTTGCCAAGGCGTACCTTGCAGGGTTTTCCGGCTATCTTCAGACCGATGGTTGGCATGGCTATCACAAGGTAGAAGAAGCCGGTGTAACCTTGTGCGGCTGTTGGGCACATGTTCGGAGAAAATTCAATGAAGCCTTGGTCGGCCCTGCGGCTAAACAGCCGGATAGTAAAGAAGCGATAGGTCTTGCCTATTGCAATAAGCTTTTCGACGTTGAAAAAAGGCCGAGCACATGACGCCGGAAGAACGGCATGAACTAAGGCAAAAAGAAGCTAAACCAATTATCGAAGAGTTTTATAAATGGATAGAAGCTTGTTGGGCTGATACCTTGCCGCAAAGTCTACTGGGCAAGGCGCTTACCTATGCCCAAAATCAGAAAAAGTATCTGACAGCCTATTTGGCCGATGGCCGCATCGAAATATCGAATAATCGTGCGGAGCGATCTATCAAGCCTTTTGTGATTGGACGAAAAAACGTAAGCGTAAAAGTATCCCCACATAGCGTATATGCTTCAATCCTGGGATAATGATCTCAGGAGGGATAAGCTGTATGGAAAATACAATAACAAGCAAGCGTAAGGCCTACTGTGCTGTCGAAAAAGCAGCGCTGATAGCAGCATATAAAGCCAGTGGCCTAAGCAAAAAAGAATGGTGCCAGGAAAATGCTATTGGCCTGAGCACATTGCAGAGATGGCTGCAGCACGAAAAAAAGCAGGACCAGCCGCAACCGGTACAAAACTGGATTCCTGTCATCCAGGCTGCGCCAGAACGATCAGCCAGCCTCGAAATACAAATCGGCAAATGCAAAATTGCCGTAGATACTAAAACAGATAAAAAACTCTTGGCAACGGTGCTTGGCGTACTGGTGGAAGTATGCTGAAACTATCGGAACATACACCAGTCTTTTTAGCCTGCGGGGACACCGATATGCGTAAATCCATTAATGGCTTAAGCGCATTGGTGCAGCATAGTTTTAAGTTGGATCCGTTTCAAAAAGCACTGTTCGTCTTTTGCAACAAACAACGCAATCGAATAAAGATTTTAACTTGGGAAGACAACGGCTTTTGGCTGCATTTAAAGCGCTTGGAACGAGGCCGTTTCAAATGGCCGACACTTGACGACGCCACCATGGCGCTTACCACAGAAGAACTGTGGAACCTGATTCAAAGCCCGGGCATCGAACAAAAACTGCGTCGCACGCAAGTTTTAAAAAGCCGCTAAAGTATTGATTTTACTGGCTTTTTGCCTCATTTTCCGGTATAATAGAAGATAAGAAAATGGTATCGGAAATGAGGATTTTTTCTTGCAAACACAGGCACAGCTTGAAGAAGAAAATGCGGAATTAAAGAAACGCGTTCAGGAATTGGAAGCGCTCAACAAGTGGTATATGGAGCAGTTGAAGCTGCTTCGCCAAAAAAGTTTGGCGCTTCTTCGGAAAAAAGTAAACGCGATGACCAGGAACAGTTAAACCTCTTCAATGAGGCGGAAGCTGAGCGCCAACCGATTGCTGTGGAGCCGGACGTGGAAACCATCAGTTATCAGCGCAAAAAGGGTAAACGCGGAGAAAACATAAAGGACTTGCCGGTAGAAGTGATTGAATATACTCTGCCAGAAGGTGAACAGACCTGCCCTGCTTGCGGTGAAGAGCTGCATGTTATGAGCAAGGAAGTACGTAAGGAATTGACGATTGTTCCGGCAAAGGTCAAGGTTATCGAGCACGTAAACTATGTATACGGTTGCCGAAATTGCGAGAAAAACAATATAGAGACGCCGATCATCACGGCTAACGCGCCGAAAGCGTTGCTGCCTAAGAGCATGGTATCCGCCGAGCTTATGGCCTATATCATGAGCCAAAAATTCGTCAATGCTATGCCGCTGTATCGGCAGGAGCAGGAATTTAAGCGGCTTGGCGTAACGCTTTCCCGCCAAAACCTGTCCAACTGGGTTATTAAAGGTGTCGCACTTTTGGAGCTTTTGTTAGCAGCCCTAAAAAAAGAGTTGCTTTCAAGGGATCTGTTGCACGCCGATGAAACTACTCTGGAAGTGTTGTGTGAACCCGGCAGACCGGCACAGACAGATTCCTATATGTGGTTATATCGAACGTCCGGGGATACGGATCATCCGGTTGTGCTCTATGACTACCAGGAAGGGCGCAGCGGGCAATTTGCCAAGGCGTACCTTGCAGGGTTTTCCGGCTATCTTCAGACCGATGGTTGGCATGGCTATCACAAGGTAGAAGAAGCCGGTGTAACCTTGTGCGGCTGTTGGGCACATGTTCGGAGAAAATTCAATGAAGCCTTGGTCGGCCCTGCGGCTAAACAGCCGGATAGTAAAGAAGCGATAGGTCTTGCCTATTGCAATAAGCTTTTCGACGTTGAAAAAAGGCCGAGCACATGACGCCGGAAGAACGGCATGAACTAAGGCAAAAAGAAGCTAAACCAATTATCGAAGAGTTTTATAAATGGATAGAAGCTTGTTGGGCTGATACCTTGCCGCAAAGTCTACTGGGCAAGGCGCTTACCTATGCCCAAAATCAAAAAAAGTATCTGACAGCCTATTTGGCCGATGGCCGCATCGAAATATCGAATAATCGTGCGGAGCGATCTATCAAGCCTTTTGTGATTGGACGAAAAAACTGGCTGTTTTGCAATACGCCTGGTGGCGCAAAATCGTCCGCCGCTGTTTACAGCATAATCCAAACGGCCATAGAAAACGGATTAAATCCACAAGCTTATCTGGAATATGCCTTTAGGCAAATCCAACTGCAGGATACGCTCTGTATTGAAAAACTACTTCCGTGGGCTGAAGAAATTCCTGTAAGCTGTAAAATGCCTAATAAAAAAGCATAACGGTTCCAACAGCCATCTGATGTTTTATCATATCGTACATCAGGTGGTTTTTTATTGATAGGTGGTTTTGCTTTGACGCTTACCATTTTCCGGTATAATAGAAGATAAGAAAATGGTATCGGAAATGAGGATTTTTTCTTGCAAACACAGGCACAGCTTGAAGAAGAAAATGCGGAATTAAAGAAACGCGTTCAGGAATTGGAAGCGCTCAACAAGTGGTATATGGAGCAGTTGAAGCTGCTTCGCCAAAAAAAGTTTGGCGCTTCTTCGGAAAAAAGTAAACGCGATGACCAGGAACAGTTAAACCTCTTCAATGAGGCGGAAGCTGAGCGCCAACCGATTGCTGTGGAGCCGGACGTGGAAACCATCAGTTATCAGCGCAAAAAGGGTAAACGCAGAGAAAACATAAAGGACTTGCCGGTAGAAGTGATTGAATATACTCTGCCAGAAGGTGAACAGACCTGCCCTGCTTGCGGTGAAGAGCTGCATGTTATGAGCAAGGAAGTACGTAAGAAATTGACGATTGTTCCGGCAAAGGTCAAGGTTATCGAGCACGTAAACTATGTATACGGTTGCCGAAATTGCGAGAAAAACAATATAGAGACGCCGATCATCACGGCTAACGCGCCGAAAGCGTTGCTGCCTAAGAGCATGGTATCCGCCGAGCTTATGGCCTATATCATGAGCCAAAAATTCGTCAATGCTATGCCGCTGTATCGGCAGGAGCAGGAATTTAAGCGGCTTGGCGTAACGCTTTCCCGCCAAAACCTGTCCAACTGGGTTATTAAAGGTGTCGCACTTTTGGAGCCTTTGTTAGCAGCCCTAAAAAAAGAGTTGCTTTCAAGGGATTTGTTGCACGCCGATGAAACTACTCTGGAAGTGTTGTGTGAACCCGGCAGACCGGCACAGACAGATTCCTATATGTGGTTATATCGAACGTCCGGGGATACGGATCATCCGGTTGTGCTCTATGACTACCAGGAAGGGCGCAGCGGGCAATTTGCCAAGGCGTACCTTGCAGGGTTTTCCGGCTATCTTCAGACCGATGGTTGGCATGGCTATCACAAGGTAGAAGAAGCCGGTGTAACCTTGTGCGGCTGTTGGGCACATGTTCGGAGAAAATTCAATGAAGCCTTGGTCGGCCCTGCGGCTAAACAGCCGGATAGTAAAGAAGCGATAGGTCTTGCCTATTGCAATAAGCTTTTCGACGTTGAAAAAAGGCCGAGCACATGACGCCGGAAGAACGGCATGAACTAAGGCAAAAAGAAGCTAAACCAATTATCGAAGAGTTTTATAAATGGATAGAAATTTGTTGGGCTGATACCTTGCCGCAAAGTCTACTGGGCAAGGCGCTTACCTATGCCCAAAATCAAAAAAAGTATCTGACAGCCTATTTGGCCGATGGCCGCATCGAAATATCGAATAATCGTGCGGAGCGATCTATCAAGCCTTTTGTGATTGGACGAAAAAACTGGCTGTTTTGCAATACGCCTGGTGGCGCAAAATCGTCCGCCGCTGTTTACAGCATAATCCAAACGGCCATAGAAAACGGATTAAATCCACAAGCTTATCTGGAATATGCCTTTAGGCAAATCCAACTGCAGGATACGCTCTGTATTGAAAAACTACTTCCGTGGGCTGAAGAAATTCCTGTAAGCTGTAAAATGCCTAATAAAAAAGCATAACGGTTCCAACAGCCATCTGATGTTTTATCATATCGTACATCAGGTGGTTTTTTATTGATAGGTGGTTTTGCTTTGACGCTTACGAAAAAACTGGCTGTTTTGCAATACGCCTGGTGGCGCAAAATCGTCCGCCGCTGTTTACAGCATAATCCAAACGGCCATGGAAAACGGATTAAATCCACAAGCTTATCTGGAATATGCCTTTAGGCAAATCCAACTGCAGGATACGCTCTGTATTGAAAAACTACTTCCGTGGGCTGAAGAAATTCCTGTAAGCTGTAAAATGCCTAATAAAAAAGCATAACGGTTCCAACAGCCATCTGATGTTTTATCATATCGTACATCAGGTGGTTTTTTATTGATAGGTGGTTTTGCTTTGACGCTTACGTTCCTTTTTCGCACCCAGCTGATCAAGTTAATAGAAAATAATAATTATTACCCAAGAAAATGGTTCCTGCGATTTTTATCGAATACTTCCGGAGCAGAGACACGGTGACGGTTCTTTTGTCTTGACAAAAATATCCTTTCCGGTTTATCCTGGAGAAGGGTGATTAGCAGTGACAAGAAAACGGCGGGAGAAAAGTAATAGCGGATATTACCATATTATGATTAGAGGAAATGAAAGGAAATCTATATTTTTTGAGGATGAAGATAGGCTTAGATTTATAGATATACTATATGAAAAAAAACAAGGCAATAAATTTTTTTTGCATGCATTTTGCCTAATGGATAATCATGTCCATTTGATGCTGCAGGAAGGAACTGAAGGCATAGCAAATGTAATGAAAAAAATAAACATTAGCTATGTCTATTATTTTAATAAAAAATATAAGAGAGTAGGTCATTTATTTCAAGATAGGTTTAAGAGTGAAGTTGTAGAAGATGATCAATATATATTGGCATTAATTAGATATATCCATCAAAATCCGGTGAAGGCAGGGATAGTAAAATCAGCAGGTGAATATAAATGGAGCAGCTATAACGGATATTTGCTAGAGAATCATTATTTTAATAAAGTGTTGGATACGGGTGTAATTCTTGGAATTTTTTCAGAAGACTTAAATTCAGCCAAAAAGCAATTTAAAGAATATGTAAACCAAGATGCTGTGGAAACCTTTATTGATATGAATGAAGAAACTGTGGAAATGGACGAAGAATCAGCAAAAGAACTCTGGAATACTATGCTTAATTCGGCTAATTGCGATAGTAGGGTAGAAATAGCGCGATGTATGATCAAAGAATTTAAGGAAAAGACCAATTTATCAATAAGGAAAATAGCGGCAATTACCCATATTAACAAAGATAGGATAAATAAGATATTGCGAAGTTAGGGAGTGTATCATTAACTGTGTAAATGGAATAAACATCCAAGATTTTGGGGACACTAATATTGCTTTTACTCATGCGCAGGATAGGGCGACGCAGAGGTGCGACCCGAGCGGCATATGAGGTTTAGCGAGGCGGCGATGCTCATGTGAGAGTGTCGCTTTTCCTTATCTTTGCCTCGGAAAACCCAAAGCGATAAACCTCGGGGTTCGGGGCAGAGCCCCGATAGGGTTTATGAGACCTTCCGCGCTTGCAGTCTGTCCTCGAAGAAGATCATCAACTGCCCTATTATAATTCCCCAATCGCGAATCGGCATACTCCACTTTTTGGAAATTTCTTGTATCGACAGGAACACCGATTTTTTGACCGCGTCGTCGGTGGGATAAACCGTCTTTGTCTTGGTATATTTGCGCAGCATCCGATGAAAACCTTCCACTGCGTTGGTGGTGTAAATCAGTGTCCGGACCTCCTGCGGGTACTTGAAATAGGTGGACAGCTCCGTCCAGTTCGCCTCCCAGGACTTTACAATCTGTGGGTATTTCTTGCCCCATTTCTCACGAAATTCCTCCAGACGATACTCCGCGTCGTCTTGTGTCGGCGCTGCATAGACTAATTTCAAATCCGCCATAACCGGCTTGATATCCTTGTAGGGTACATACTTTGTGGAGTTGCGGATTTGATGAATCACGCACAGTTGCTGCTCGGTTTTGGGGAACACCGTCTCAATGGCGGTGGAAAAGCCGGAAAGGTTGTCACGGCAGGCAATCAAAATATCTTCCACACCCCGATTTTTCAACTCGTTGCAGATCGTCGTCCAAAAACTGGCGCTCTCGTTTTCCGACAGCCACATGCCGAGGATTTCCTTGCGGCCGTCCAGATTGATACCTAAAACCGAGTATAGGCATTTGTTTACAACCCGGCTGTCCTTGCGGACTTTGAACACAATTCCGTCTAGAAACACAATGGGATACACCGGGTCAAGCGGGCGGCTCTGCCATTCCATAACGGCTGGCATAATCTTGTCCGTGATGCGGCTGATTAGGCTGGCGGAGGCTTCTACGCCGTAGATGTCGCGCAGATGATCTTCAATGTCGCGATTGGACATGCCTTTAGCGTACATCGCCAGAATCCTGGCTTCAATATCGTCGGTGCGTGTCTGCCGTTTTTCGATAATTCGCGGCTCAAAGGTGCCGTTTCGGTCGCGGGGGACGCTGATTTCACTTTCGCCCCACTCGCTTTTTATTGTTTTTTTGCCGTAACCGTTACGGCTGTTGCCGCTGTTATTGCCTAAAACACTGTTCTTCTCATAGCCGAGGTGTTCATCCATTTCGGCTTCTAGCATCTTTTCCAGCGCACCGGCAAACAGATTCTTGAGCTTCGCCGTTAGTTCGGCGGGAGTGGTGCACTCCTCACTGAGCAGTGCTACAAGCTGTATTTCTTTTTCGTTTAACTGTGTCATGGGTCCATCTCCTTTTATTCTTTATATTGGAGATTATTCCCATTTACACGGTTTAAAATACAGCCTCCGAAGTTAGACAAAAGAACCGTCCCTGCGTCTCCTCGTCCCTGCGTCTCCTTGTATTGATTTTTAAACGTAACCTTCTGCATGGTTACCTTGTCGCTCTTGTAAAAGTTGTCTGCTCCATTGGACATGTCTGCCGCGGATGCAACACCAATGCCGATCGTAGAAAAGAGCACGACCAGTGCCATCGTCGAGAGTAGATGGAGGACACGCGTGATAATAGATTTATTTTTCATTTTTAAACCCCTTCCAATGTTTTTACTGATTGTATTACCTTATTTGTTTACGCTCGCAATTTTGCGAATTTTTTCTGTATCGGATTCCCCTCTCTAGAAAGTTATGTCCTATTTTAAATTTGCTCTAAAGAAGGACTCGAGCTTGTCAAAGGGGATGAGATCTTTTCTGTCGTAAAGGTCGATGTGTCTTGCACCTTTGACTACATATAATTCCTTTGGTTCGGCAGCCATATTGTAGGCATCCTCAGTAAAATAGCGTGAATGTGCATTTTCACCCATGATGAACAAGATTGGTCTTGGCGAAATCGATTTAATATGATCAAGCAAAGAGAAGTTCATCCAAGACATATCGCTCGTGATCGTGAATGCACCTATCGAATTTGGGTGGTGTCCACGTGGAGCTACGTAATATTCAAAAAACTCACTTGTGATAGGATCGAGTCCCTCTGCTGGAATTTCAGCAGGAAATGGTGGGGTCAACTGCGGGAAGCCATTTTCAAAATCTTTCCAACGCTGCTCGCCAAGTTGATCGAGATATTGGTTGCGTTGTTCGTCGGTCATGCTGTCTTTCCAGCCATTGCGTTTTACGCGGCTCATGTCGTACATGCTTACGGTGGCAACGGCCTTTATGCGATGGTCGACTTGCGCCGCGGTAAGAGCGAATCCGCCGCTGCCACAGATGCCAATCGCACCGATTTTATTTCTGTCCACATACGGGCGCGTTCCCAAATAATCTACGCCTGCGCTGAAGTCTTCAGTGAAAATATCGGGCGATGAGATATGTCTTGGTTCGCCGCTGCTTTCGCCGTTATAGGACTCGTCAAAGGCAATTGCGACAAAGCCCCGTTCTGCCATTGTTTGAGCGTAAAGCCCGGCACCTTGCTCCTTCACGCCGCCATAGGGAGTCCCAACAACAATAGCTGCGTATTTCTTTGATTTGTCGATATCTTTTGGCAGATACAAATCTGCTGCAATGGTAATGCCAAACCTGTTTTTGTATGAGATTTTTTCGACAGTCACCTTGTCGCTCGGAGGAAAGGTCTTGTCCCATACTAAGGTGTTCGCTGCGGATGCAACGCCAGTCGTAGATAAAACTAAGCCCAGTGTCATCGCTGTGAACATTTGGAGACTACGGGTAATAACAGACTTTTTTTTCATTCTTAAACCCCTTTCAACATTTAATTGATTTCTGTATTTAAAGATACAACTTGGTGTTAACACCAGGTCAATAGGTTTTATAAAAAATTTATCGAGAAACTGAATAAGTAATGCGAATGTATTTTTGTCGTACTTTCCATAAAATAGCACTTGACCTGGTGTTAACTCCAAATGCTAGACTTTTTTGAAGAAAGGCTTTGCAGGGCATGTCATCAACTAACTCTTGGAGGTGCATTTTTTGGTTGAACGAAAGAATTTGCTTATATTTATTTTGACTGTAGGGGTTTTTGGCATTTTAAATACTGAAATGGGGTTTATTGGGATATTGCCATTGCTTGCCGATCAATTTCATGTCAGCATATCTCAAGCGGGTTTGTTGATAAGTCTTCATTTCCATCAGAGTATATATGTGTAGTTCCCAGAAGACGGGCTTTTGCTTAGAGAAAGTGGATGAAAAGAGCTTGGCTTAACCGAACATTGAAGAGTAAGGCAATAACAAAAGGAGTGAATCAGATGTTAATTTCAGAAGTAAGTGAAAAATACGGTTTGACGCAGGATACACTGCGATATTACGAAAGAATTGGCCTTATTCCGCCGGTTAAACGCAAACCAAATGGGATTCGTGAATATGACGACTACAGCTGTGGATGGATTGAATTTATTCATTGTATGCGAAAAGCGGGTATCCCAGTAGAAACTCTTGTTGAATATGTTCAGCTTTATCAGCAGGGACCAGGTACAAAAGAGGCTAGAAAGGAACTTTTACTAGAAGAATATCGTCGTTTGGATGAGCGCATTGCAGAATTGCAGGCAATAAAAGAACGCTTGGCATGTAAAATTGAAAATTACGATCATCTTGAGGATTCTGTAGAAAGTATTGAATTGGCTAAATGAGAGAGAATAAAAGGAGGACTTGGATACTGGCTGCCATTTCGCCTGGGTGTTCCCAAGTCGATTACGGTTATTACGTTACGGGCGGTTGGAAATAGCTGAAGACGGTTGATGTCTGCATTTCAACCATGCTAGGACAAGCAACATCTCTTCTAAACGAAAAGGCCCATAGAGCAAGACATAACTTGCTCTATGGGCCTTTGGCCTTTGTGAAAATTACGTCTTAAATTTAAAGATTCTTTTTTAGATTTTCAGACCGAGCTGATAAGCCTGCTCGGGAAATTCAGAACGCTCGATCACAGGTCTGCTGCCGCAGCCCACGGCTAATACCGTGCCGATATCTTCCCAGCCAAGATATTTCATTAGCGTCTGGTAGTGATGGGTGAGCGATGACATCGTCCAATCCTTGGCATCATAGGCAGTTGCCATGAGAATAGCTTTTTTGCCGCTGCCGCATAATTTGGCGTTGCTGGCATAAAAACGATCGACGACGGTCTTTAATTGGGCTGACATACCCCAATAATAGAGCGGCGTGACGAATACCACGAGGTCGGCGGCAAGGAGCTGAGGCATCAGCTTCTTGTCGATAGCATCCTGATGCACGCAAGGGCCGTTCATCCCGCAACGGTCGCAGCCAAGACACGGATGGATATCTTCAAAAGCCGCATTGAAGCGAAAAACCTCATGGCCTGCTTGTCGCGCTCCTTCAATGAATTTGTCGGCTAATAGAGCCGATGTCCCGTTTTTATGCGGGCTGCCGGTGATTACAGTGATTTTCATTTTGTTGCCCCCTTTAGAAGTCTTATCAGTTATCTGAGCAGCTGTTGACCCTGCGGACATATTCTGCAGTGCAAGACCGCAGCCACTCAGCAGGAGTGTTATAAATCCCGCAGCGGTTCCTTGGATGAAAACTCTTCTATCCATTACTGTCCTCCTTTTCGCTTAGGTTCAGCGACCGAAGAATTCATTGGCTTCGCGCATGCGTTTAAGTATATCCACATGGAACGGACAGCGCGGCACACATGCGCCGCAGTACGTGCAGTCTCTGGCTGTCCGCCTCAATTTGAAATAGTGGTCTTTGGCAAGTCCGTCGCCGGCTTGGGCCAGGTCAAGATATTTATTGACGGCGGCGATATCGATGCCGTAAGGACATGGCTGACAGTGGTTGCAATAAATGCAGACGCCGTTCATGTCCTGATGCTGTGCACTGGCGATAAAGGAATAGTCGCGCTCCGCCGGCGAGGCTTTGTAATAGGCGAGTACGCTGGTAAGATCATCCATATTGCGCACGCCGGGCAGGCAGGAGACAACGGCCGGACGGTCCAGCGCGTACTGGATGCACTGCGACACTGACATAGCACGGCCGAACGGCGAGGAACTGTCACTTAACAGGCGGCCGCCGCCATAAGCCTTCATGACGGTAATGGCTGCACCCCGTTTTTCAGCCTCCTGATAGAGCTGCCGCCGCTCTTCGGACAGCTTTAGCTTGCCATCAACCGGAACAAAGTCATAAGCCGGGTTGAGGCTAAACATAAAGATGTCAATGAGGCCGGTTTCGAGAAATCGGCGGGAGATATTAACTGAATGCGAAGAAAAGCCAAGGTAACGGATAGTTCCGTCCTGCTTGAGCTTTTGGGCGTAGTCCAGGATGCCGCCCGACATCACCCTCTCAAAATCATCAGCCTGGTCGACATAATGGATGAGTCCGATATCGCTGTAATTGGTGCCGAAGCCTTTGAGCTGTTGTTCGAAGCCCTGCTGTACCTCTTTTAAGTCGCGTGCCCGCGTGTAGGTCTGGCGCGGATACGTGACGCCGATATGCATTATCGTCATCATCTTGTCACGCCGCCCTTTTAGTGCACGGCCCATAGCTTCCGCCGGCCCAAAGTGCGACATGACTGTATCCATATGATTGATGCCTTGCTCTGAAGCATAAACGATCATTTTCTCGATCTAAGCCGCAGATGACTCATGCAGTGCACTGGCACCGAGGCCGATGGTGCTGATTTTTGCTCCGGCACGCAGGGTACGATATTCAACCGTACCGGAGAAATCAGGTGCGTTTTTGTCGGCAGATAATGTATTGTCTGGGGGAACAGTTGACCAAGGCGATTTAAAACTGCAGCCGCCGAGCATGAGACCTACGGCTCCGGCTCCCATGGCTTTGATAAAATCACGACGTTTTATGATAATACCATACCTCCATTTCTTTCCTGATAAATATACCGTATCACTTGAAGTCAACTCAAGGTCAAGCGGTTTTTCAAAAAAAGTTTAAAACGCCGGAGCCTTTTACAATGGCTCCGGCGTAGGCGAGCTGTAAAAAAATCTTAAAAGAACCCAAAAAGGTTCTTGACTTGGAGTTAGGTCGAAGTGATAACCTGTGACCGTAGAATAAATTCCAAGCTTGTGAGGTGATATCGGTGAAAAGACTTTTGACGGTTTTTCTTGCCCTGATGGGATTCGCTATTATGATGGCAGGCTGCGGCACGGAGGCAGCGAAAAGCATTGCTGGGGCCGAAAGCTCTGGCAGCGCACAAGCGGCTTCTGGCAAAGTTCAAACTATATCTTCTGATGCTGTAAGACCTTCCCGGGCCACTAAAATAAGGCTGACATTTGATGGCGGCGAAGCCGTTGCCGAACTGTACGACAATCCAACGAGCCGCGACCTTGTGTTCATGTTGCCGCTGACACTGAGTTTCCAGGACTTCAACGGTACAGAGAAGATCAGTTATTCGCCGCGCAAGCTTTCTACGGAAAAGGCGCCGGAGGGATTTGAACCGTCAGAGGGCGATTTGACTTTGTACGCTCCATGGGGCAACCTGGCGATCTTCTACCATGATTTCCGCTATTCCAAGGGACTGGTTCCGATCGGATATTTCACGTCCGGACTTGAGGCACTGGCAAAGATGAACGGCGAATTCACCGTCAGGATTGAAGCTATAAATGAATGAAGGGAGTGTTTTAGATGAGCAAAAACATTTTGATTGTGTATTATTCACATTCTTCAAACACGTGCAAGTTGGCAAAGTTAATTGCTGAAGAGACTGGCGGGACGCTCTGTGAGCTAGTGCCGGAAAAAGCCTATCCTGGCGACTACAACACAGTCGTGGAACAGGCGAAGAAAGAAATCCAGGCAGGCTTCCGACCTGAACTTAAAACCAAAGTCAAGGATATTCCTGCTTATGATACAGTCTTCGTTGGTACGCCAAACTGGTGGAGTACGATTGCACCGCCGGTTGCTACCTTTCTGGACAGCTATGATTTGTCGGGAAAGACCGTTGTTCCGTTCTGCACCCACGGCGGAGGCGGCTCCGGTCATATCGAGACTACAGTCAAGAAGCTCTGCCCTGATTCGGCGGTGTTGCCACTTCTTTCGGTATATGGCGGCACGGCAAAGGTTTCACAAGTAGAGTCCTGGCTGAAAAAGATTGGTGTAAAATGAAAATGGGGTATAGATTTGATTAGAAATATATTGAATATAGTAATGACGGTACTTTTACTGTTGATCATGGATTACCGTTTTACAGGAAATGCTTTCCATGAAATCGGCGGGGTGGTTCTCTTTTTGTTGTTTATTTTTCATAATGTATTGAATCGACGCTGGTATAAGGTTTTCTTTAAGGGCAGGCAGATTCTTAGCCGTGTACTCATGACACTGGTTAATCTACTTTTAGTGGTTACGATGGTTACGGTATTCGTTACCGGTGCGCTGATTTCGGCGACGGTATTTGCGCCGCTAGACATACGGAGCAGAAGTCTCTTTGTGCATGATCTGCACCAGGGAGCGGCCTTCGCCAGCTTTATCCTCATTGCAATCCATCTGGGGATGCATTGGAAAATGCTGATGGCGAAACTAAAGAATTGGCTGCATATTGATGCTTCCAGCCTAGGTTGGGTCCTTATGAGCCGCATTATATCCATCGTCGTCATTATTTATGGCATCTATGCATCCTTTACAAATGATATCGGCGAGAAACTTCTCATGCAGCGTGTCTTTATGGGGTGGGGCGAAGAACCTTCCCTTTGGAGGTTCTTGCTGGACTATTTTGCCATTGTGGGCAGTTATGTCGGCATAACGCATTTTCTGTTAGGTTTGCTGAGAAAGGTAAAAAACGGAAATTTTACTACACAGACAATGCTTCATAAAAAAGCTGCCAACCCTAAATGACTTTATCTTAGGGCTGGCTGTTATCGTTCAATTTAAAAAACGAGTTTGGGGACGAAGTGACAATTAACCGATATTACAGCACGATTAATTCATAATCGCGGCTACCCATGCCGATTTCCTCGCCATATCGCATTTGGATGGAACCGTCGATATGGGAACGCAAACCCCGAAATTTATCGGCGCCGGCCTCACAATTGCACGACAGAAGGGAATCGGAGAAGCCAAGCTGGTTATTTACCAGATCGTAACTTGCTTGATCAATCGCTACTGGATCTGTCGATGCCAAAATACCAATATCAGGAACAATCGGTGCATCGCTCCACGGAACACAATCACAATCTGGCGTAATATTTAAAAGAAAGTTAATATAACCGATTCGGTTTTCATGCGCCTTGGCAACCCCATAGCCATATTCGGTCATTCGTTCAAGAAAGGCTGTTAGGTCTGTCGCCCAGTCCATGCCGGTGGCTTTTACAGGACAAACAGTTAAACACTCACCGCAGCCGACACATTTCTCTGTAGCGACACTGGCTTTCTTTTCATTCACTGTAATCGCTTTTTCTGGGCAAACTGCACTGCACTTTTCACAGCCAACGCATTTATCCTGATCAACTATAATCTTGAGAGCATGCTGCTCTTTTTTCCCAACTGCCGGCGCTCCGCCCATGGCAAGATTTTTTATTGCCCCGCCGAAGCCTGCCATCTCATGCCCCTTAAAGTGAGATAACACAATTACGCTGTCGGCGCTGACTATGTCTGTAGCCAGTTTCACCTTAGTAAAGTGTTTTTTACTAATCTCTACCTCCGTAATATTTTCGCTGCGTAATCCGTCGGCTATGATAATGGGCGCTCCTGTAACGGTATAATCAAAGCCATGCTCCAATGCGGTCAGCAGATGATCTACTGCATTATGCCGACTTCCTGAATAGAGTGTATTCGTGTCGGTTAAAAAAGGTTTGGCACCTTTTGCTTTTATCTTATCGACCACTTGGCGTACAAAAACAGGATTAATAAAACCATCGCTGCCGCGTTCTCCGAAGGTCAGCTTGATAGCCGTGAGATCACCAGGCTCAATAAGTTCGTCGAGCCCGGCACGATCAAATAGGTGTCTTATTTTGCTGATTTTATTACTCTTATCTGTTCGCGCTCGCAAATTTGCAAAATATACTTTGCTGGACATGTCTCATTTCCCCTTTCCAGGTAAGTTAAAATATGGCCTGCATTCTATGTTACAACTTTGAGTTAACTCGAAGTCAATAGGTTTTATAAAAATACTTGACTTGGAGTTAGCTCCAAATGCTAGACTGAATTTCAAGGTGGTAATCTATGAAAACATAAGCATACAGGATTAATGATGAAGAGGGATGATGAATCATGGACAGACGTCAATTTATCAGCGGGGTCGGCTATGGGTTATTATCTTTGGGGCTGGCAGGATGTGGGCTGAATCTTTCCGGGAAAAGCGTTAATCCGCAAAACACTCAAAATACCCCCAATACACCAAGCAATCAAGCAGCATCTTCGGCAGCAAGTGCATATAACCGCGGCAAACTGATCATAGCGGAAGGAACTGATCCCAATTCACTAATCGAAAAAGGCTTTGCCGCTCTTGGTGGAATAGGCGCCTTGGTCCGGCGCGGGGCTACCGTAGTACTTAAGCCGAATTTCAGTGTTGCCAGAAAACCGGAAGAAGCTGCCACGACCAATCCGCAGTTAGTTGCCGCTGTAGTGAAACAATGTTTGGCGGCAGGGGCCAAGGAAGTTAAGGTAATTGATTATCCTTTCCAGAGTCCGGCTGTATGTCTTACGAACAGCGGAATTAAGGAAGCAGTGGAAGCTGCGGGGGGAAAAGCTTATGCCATCAATGCGCAAAGCTTCTACACCCAGGTTGATACCGGCGGCCAGATCTTGAAAACCGCCTTGTTTTCAAAAGATGTGTTAAACGCTGACGTGTTTATTAACTTTCCCATTCTCAAACATCACAGTATGACCAAGCTGACTCTGGGTCTGAAAAATATGATGGGGCTTGTATGGGACCGCGGCTACTTCCACAGGACAGACCTTACGCAATGCATCGCTGAACTTGCTGCATTCCGTAAACCTCATCTTACCATTGTAGATGCAACCAAAGGTATTATCGATAATGGTCCTATGGGACCGGGAACCATTCGCGAATGGAAGCAGGTGATCTTTGGCGCCGATCCGGTCGCCGTTGACACTTATGCTGCGACATTGTTCGGGCACAAACCGGCGGATATCGGATATATACCGGCAGCTGCGCAATTGGGCGTGGGCGAAATGGATCTGCAAAAACTTACAGTTGTGAAGGTATAACGCAGTGAAATTCAAGAAAGCGCCCTTATTGCGTTACTCGTTGCAATTCATCTCGCTGGTATCTTTTATATTGTTTCTTGCCAACTTATCGTACCCGCCCGGACTAGGAAATCAATTATTGCAATGGTTCTCGCGGCTTGACCCCTGGCTGTTGCTGAGTGAGCTTCGCTGGCAGCAGGAGGTTCCTTACTGGGTATGGCTGCCGCTATTGACTTTGGCGTCGACCTTATTGTGGGGGAGGATATTTTGCGGCTGGCTGTGTCCTTTTGGCGCTTTTCTGGCGTTGACGGACACAATTGGCCGGGCAGTATTTAAATTCAAAATGCTGTCGCTGACCAGAAACAAAGTACTGCACGCTTTGCAGCATATGCAGTATTATTGGCTGCTCTTCTTAATGATTGTCTTTGTCCTCGGATCAAACTGGGTCTTCTTTTTAACCCCTTTTGCATTGTTTAGCCACGAGATTGTGAGGGGATTGCAGGGGCAAGTTCCCTGGATGCTTATGGGGATAACGGCCGGCACCTTATTTTTTTCCCGTCTCTGGTGCAGTGTGCTATGTCCTACCGGAATTCTCTTGTCATTAGCAGCAAAGCTGCGGCTTTTTCATTACCGGATTGTAGGGGATTGTGTGCAATGCGAGAAATGTACGAGGGCCTGTTCTGTCGGTGCCGCACCAGCGCATACCAGCGTTGTGAAAGAAGGGTGTTTAACCTGCGGGAATTGCCAACGGGTTTGTCCCACCAAGGCAATCGAGTGGCAGCGGAGTTCTTGGCGGGGGAGAGACCGTCAGCTTGTTCCCGCTGATGATGTTGCAGCAACAAAGCGCAAAGAGTCGCGAAGACAGTTCTTCAAAGCCGCTTTCACCGCTCTAATGGCTGCTGCTTTATGGAGAAAGACTGTTTGGGCGGCGGAAAAAGCTTTACGCCCTCCAGGGGTTCTGCCGGAACCAGAGTTTACTGCCGTTTGCAACCGGTGCGGAAGGTGTATTCAGGTATGTCCCAGCAAAGCGCTCAGCCCGATGCCTATTACCGAAGGTCTTGCGAATTTTGAAACACCTTATATCATCCCGCGTAGAAACCGTTGTGATTTATGCCTGGCCTGCCAGAAAGTATGCCCGACCGGAGCCATTGCCAAGGTCCCACTGGAAAAAGTCCGGATGGGCAAGGCTGTTATTGATAAGCCTCGTTGTATCGCCTGGACTGAGGGGAAACAGTGCCTTATTTGCGGTGAACAATGTCCCGTTCTGGCAATTGAAGGGGATGAACAGCATCGGCCCATCGTTCTGACTGACAAGTGTGTGGGATGCGGCTCATGCGAGAATGTCTGCCCGGTCGATGGCGAGGCCGCTATCCGTGTTTTTCCCAGTTAGATCTTGCTATAAAGTACTTCCTAAAGACCCTGCTAGTAAATAGTTGAGGAGACACCGGAAAATTGTATGAGAAAGTGGTTAAGAAAAATGTTATTAGCTTTGGTTATAAGTTTTGCCATATTATCTATCGGTATAGGTCTTTATGTGCAGCACCCTAAGTTTGGAACCTTGCCTGAAGGTTCTTGCCTTGAAAAAATCAAAAGTTCGCCAAATTACGTTGACGGGCAATTTCAAAATTTGGTTCCCACTCCTCAATTTAGCGAAGGAAATAGTACTGCTTCTGTGTGGTGGTATTTTCTTTTTGCTAAAAAAGAACGGCTGACGCCGACAACTTCCATACCTACAGTAAAAACAGATTTGAAGACATTGGACAAAGATAAGGTTGCAGTTATTTGGCTTGGTCATTCTTCGTACTTTATGCAGCTTGGCGGCAAAAGGATTCTGATTGACCCTGTGCTTAGTTCTTATGCGGCACCTGTTTTTTTTGCAAACAAGGCTTTTGAAGGAACAAATCCATACACGGCGGAAGATATGCCGGAAATCGATTATTTGCTTATTTCTCACGATCATTGGGACCACTTGGATTATCCCACGGTTACCGCGCTCAAACCCAAAATCAAAAATGTGATCTGCGGTTTAGGAGTAGGGGCGTATTTTGAAGAATGGGGATTTGATACAAAACATATATTGGAAGCTGACTGGTTTACCGCATTAGAATTGGAAAATGACCTTACCGTCCATGTATTGCCGGCGCGGCATTTTTCCGGCCGCTTATTCAGCAGAAACAAGACTTTGTGGACCGGATTTGCCTTTGTAACGCCTGAACGCCGTATATTCTACAGCGGTGACGGCGGATATGGGCCGCATTTCAAGCAGATCGGAGATATGTTAAACGGTTTTGACCTTGTAATTATGGAAAACGGTCAGTATGACAAAAATTGGCCATATATACACATGATGCCGGAAGAAGTGGCGCAGGCTGCTGAAGAACTGAAAGCCAAGGCATTATTGCCAGGGCATGCGGGCAAATTCGCAATCGCCAACCATTCTTGGGATGATCCGTTCAAACGTATAACTGCTGCCAGCCAGAATAAGAATTACAAACTGATTACCCCCATGATCGGGGAGCCGGTAGAACTTGACAACCGGCAACAACTTTTTTCCCGCTGGTGGGAAAGGGTCGAATCTATAACTGCAAAATGAAGTAGTGAGATTATGCGGATTTTTCATACTCCGCATAAAAATTAAGTGTGTAAGTTCTTTCGAGCTTACACACTTAATTTTATACTTTAAAAACGCCTGCTAAATCATTCGAGCCAACTTTGCCAGGGTAAGCCAGTGATTCGCGCCCAGCTCGCATTCACGGCAGATGCAATTTTCTTTTTCCCCTTGATATCCAGATGCAGCCCGTCAACTGCCAATTTCGCAGGAAGGATGCCATTAGTGGCTTCCATTTCACGCGCCACATCGATATGTACCTGAGTCCGGATAAAATCGTTAACCAGCCGCATTTGCTCCTGCCAGTCCGGGGCTGTAGACTCATGAAATACTTTTTGGATATTGTCCGGATTAATCGGCGGCAGCGTCAAAAATACAGGCCGGATATTATTAACAAGACATTTTTCTTTCAACACTTTTAAATCCGCTATAACATTTTCCGCGGATTCTCCGCCCCGAACACTGTTTGTACCGGTCATAATCAGCAAGTATTGAGGCTGGAAAGGCAAAACATCTTGCTCAAATCTTTCAACCGTTGTTTGACTGGTATCGCCGCTTCTGCCAAGGTTTATTGTCGGAAAATCCAGGTAATGCTGATAGCTGTACTCCCAGCCCGCCGGGGAATAGGAAACACTGCCGCCGCCATGAGTTATGCTGTCGCCGAATGTCGCCACAGTAACACGCATATTGGGATTTACGCTAAATTGTCCGGCGTCCGAATACACCCCGACCGGATTTCCATTCCGGTCCAGACCTCTGACCCTCCAATAAAACGGTTTCTCGGAAATCCTGGGCTTTTCATCGTAATAGTCAAACCCTACAGCGATAGCTGAGTCGACCCTGTGGCTAGATGGAGCAACCCCGTTGGGGTTCTCCGGCAAATCATCCAGTATTTCAACTTCATACTTTGCCGCTCCGGCGATTGGAATCCAGGCATAAACCGGATACAAGAGCGTAGCGCCGGCGCTCTGATTGAAAATGGAAGTGGGTATAGGTTTTTGCATAACGTCTTGTTGCCGGTCAATGTATACTTTTTCCGCGTCAGAGAAAAGACTTATAGGATTGCCGTCAATATCCAATCCGCGAACGCGCCAATAAATGACATCACTGAAAGAATACATAGATAGGTCAGCATTAAACCCGTTAACATAGATTTTGTTTGTTGAAAAAAAACAGGTTTGATATGGGGCAGCTTTATCGGGACTTTTTGGTGGTATGGCTAATAACTCAAGTTCATATGCCACCGCCCCTTCGACCTTGGTCCAGGTCAGCACAGGCTTTATGGAAGCCGGTCTTTGCCGGGAAAAATGAACGGTTGGAACGGTTGGTTTGTCCGCACACTTTTCCTGCATGCTGCCCACGCAGGGACCACCTCGGTATTCTCGGAAATAAATCCTCCTGCCCAAACGAGTATTGCCAAAATCAATGTGAAACTGATCAAAACAGTAGTTCTATATAGTATCCTTTTCACAGGTTTCCTCCTTACCATTATGAAGAGTTCAATTAACTGAACCTATTTCAAGTATCAGCTATGCTGCTCAACTGAACGGACAAAATTTTGCACTACGCCGCCATACCGATACCAGTCATCAAAAATGGCGGATATATGCCCAGCATGCGGGAACATGTACAATTGCCGGGGGCCTTTGGTTGCTTGGTAGAGTTCTTGTGACATCGAAGCGGGGATAAGCTCATCGGCTTCAAGGTGAATATAAAGAACCGGGGTAGTTACATTGCGTACCGACCGAATTGGTGATGCTTGGTGAAAAGTAAAGCGGGAATTGAAATAGGCAGCAGCATTTGCATATTGCAGCAAAATCTTTGGCAGTACTGTTCCAGGAAGAGACAGCCGCTGCTTTAACTGCAGAGCTAACAACGTTTCAAAATCAGAATAGGAGCTATCGGCAATATAAAATGCTACCCGCTTATTGGCTTCATTAAGCTCAGCATGCATGAGGGCAGTCGCAGCACCCATGGAGATTCCATGAATGCCGATCATGCCGCCGGGAAAGCGCTGATAAACCCAATCTACCCACTGATCCAGATCATATTTCTCATAGTTGCCCCAGGTGACCGAATTACCGCCGCTTTCTCCATGCGCCCGCGAATCGACAAGCAAGATATTAAAGCCGGCGTTCAGATAAATATCTGTATAGTACAGGCCGACTGCGCGACTTTCGGCGAAACCATGGAGGAAGATAAGTGTCTTTTCGGTGGCTTTGGGATGGGAATATACGTTCCATGCAGCGGATAGCCAAGCCGGGCTTGAATGGAAACATCCTCCCACTGCTTCTCCTTTTTGCCGTTTTCTAAGAGTCGGTTAAATCTGGCCAGTTTTTGCGTATTTAAATGTGAATGCAGGACACTGGTTTCTTTGTAAATGATGTTTCCGATAAACATGCCGACTCCGTTTAGACCAAGAGCAACAATCAATGTAATGGCCAGAAGCCAGCGCCGCCAATGCTTTTTGTATGATATTTGCGATTCTGCTTTGGATTGCATAGTTACTTCACCGTATCTTCGGGATTTTTAAAAGGCGGAGGAGTATAGTTTACAATACTCTCCGCTTCGTGGGCATATTGTTCATCTGTCATTGGAAAGACAGTGGCAATGAAATCAGAGCATATGCAATACAAGGAGCACATTACTCCCGTTGTGAATATCGCTATGATAATTATTCTTTTCATCCATACATCTCCGGTTATTGGTATAGATATTATGCTACAACTTTGAGTAAGCTCAAAGTCAATAAGTTTTTAAAAAAATTTGGAACCAGACCGGCCGTTGAGTTGGCTAAGCGGTCAGACCGCAAAACCGCGCATTTGTCCCAGATAGCATTAAAAAAGAGGGGGAGTGCAGTTTAGCTGCACTCCCCTAAAAAGCACTTGACTGTGAGTTAACTCCAAGTGATAAACTCAATTCATATAGATTACACAAGCTAAGGAGATGTTATTGTGACAATTACAAAAAAAGCAAAGGCATATCATGAAAAGATGTTTCCCGGCTATGTGTCAGGCTTTCTCGCCACTGACCCGGAGTTTATCGAACGGTTTGACAACTTCGCTTTCGACGAGGTGGTCAATTGCGACGACTTAGACGACAAAACCCGCTTTATGGCGATCATAGCCACGCTGCTGGGCTGCCAGGGAATGGACGAGTTCTGCGCCATGCTTCCTGCTGCCATGAACTTCGGGGTAACGCCGGTGGAAATTAAGGAAATCGTCTATCAGGCGACGGCCTATCTGGGCATCGGGCGAGTGTTTCCATTCCTGAAAATCACAAACGAGGTATTGGCTGAAAAAGGAATTTTCCTGCCGCTGGAAGGTCAGGCAACTACCACGACGGAAAATCGTCTGGAGGCAGGCATTCAGGCGCAGGTGGATATATTTGGCGAGGATATGCGGGAATTTTACAAATCCGGCCCCGAGGAGAGCCGCCACATTAATTACTGGCTGACAGATAACTGCTTTGGCGATTACTATACCCGCAAGGGGCTGGACTACAGGCAGCGGGAGATGATCACCTTTTGTTTTCTTGCGGCTCAGGGCGGCTGTGAACCACAGCTCACTAGCCATGCGGCGGCAAACATGAGAATCGGCAATGACAAGGCGTTTCTGATAAAAATCATATCTCAGTGTCTCCCCTATATCGGCTATCCCCGCAGCCTGAACGCGCTTCGGTGTGTCAATGATGCTTGCAAAATGAAGGAGGAATTTCAAATGAACAACAAAAGAAACGAGATTTTTAAAACAGGCGCTCCGCTGCCTGAAATGTATTCTAAATACTTTATCGGTCAGGCTTATTTGCAGCCGCTGACTGACAAGGGCGGTCCTATTGCCAACGTAACTTTTGAGCCGGGCTGCCGCAACAACTGGCATATCCACCATAAAGGCGGACAGATTTTGCTCTGCACCGAGGGACGCGGTTGGTATCAGGCGTGGGGGGAGGAACCTCGAGAGCTGCACCCTGGAGATGTGGTAAACATCCCGCCCGAGGTCAAACACTGGCACGGCGCGGCAAAGGACAGCTGGTTTGCCCATCTGGCGGTAGAGATCCCCGCCGAGGGCGCGTCCAACGAATGGCTGGAACCGGTGGATGACGAACTATACGGCAAACTGAAATAATCAGCCTAGCGGTACGATGTCAATAATATGGTACTGCTACGTAAAGGGCTTAACCGCGAAATAGATTTACTTTAATAGTTTACTATTATATCGATATAATTTGTTATTTCAATTTAAAAGTTCACTCTGAAAGTTGACTATTGTATAAAAATCGCATACAATATCTATATGATAGTTTACTATGAGGTGAAGCTATGGGCATCAATTCTGAAATCCTTCAGGAAATGAAAAAAAACAACAATGTGATTACGACATCACAGGTGTTGCAGTTGGGATATTCCAAGGCTTTACTTACGAAGTATGTGAAGGCCGGCCTTTTGGAAAGAAGCGGGCACGGCGTATATATTCTTCCGGATGCGGTGAACGACGATATGTATGCGCTGATGCTGCGTTCCTCAAAAATTATTTTCTCCCATGACACAGCCCTCTTTTTGAACGGCCTGTCGGAGCGTACGCCGTTTCGGCATACCGTCACCATTCCCAGCGATTCGGCGTTGCCAGCCTCCATCAAAGACGAATGCACTTGCTTTTATATCAAGCCGGAGCTGCACAGGCTTGGAATGATTGAAAAAAAAACAACTTTCGGCAACACGGTGCGCTGCTACAATATGGAGCGCACCATTTGTGATTTTCTGCGCAGCCGGAACCGCTGTGATGAAGAAACGGTGATCAGCGCCGTGAAAAACTATGTGGTGTCCAAGGGAAAAAACTTGAACCTGCTTGCAGATTATGCAAAGCGTCTGCGGGTTGAAAAAGCGCTCAAGCGTTATATGGAGGTGCTGCTATGAGCTCTAAGGCGATGAGCCTGAAGGGCCGCATCAACCACTACGCAAAGAAGAACAACATTGCGGCTCAGGTAGTTTTGCAGAATTATATGTTCGAGCGTTTTTTAGAACGTCTGTCCAAGTCCGAATATCAGGAAAAATTCGTGATCAAGGGTGGAATGTTGGTTGCGGCCATCGTTGGCTTGGATACCCGCTCGACCATGGACCTGGACGCTACGCTGCGCAATATGCCCTTGACGGAAGAACAGATAACGCAAGCGATTCAAAGCATCTGCGGCATTAACCTGAAAGATGAAGTGGCATTTAAGGTTGTTTCCATCGCTTCTATCCGGAAAGACGACCGCTACGGCGGTTTCTGCATCAGGATGGATGCGGTTTACGATACGATTGTTACACCGCTTTCTATTGATATCTCGTAAGCGTCAAAGCAAAACCACCTATCAATAAAAAACCACCTGATGTACGATATGATAAAACATCAGATGGCTGTTGGAACCGTTATGCTTTTTTATTAGGCATTTTACAGCTTACAGGAATTTCTTCAGCCCACGGAAGTAGTTTTTCAATACAGAGCGTATCCTGCAGTTGGATTTGCCTAAAGGCATATTCCAGATAAGCTTGTGGATTTAATCCGTTTTCTATGGCCGTTTGGATTATGCTGTAAACAGCGGCGGACGATTTTGCGCCACCAGGCGTATTGCAAAACAGCCAGTTTTTTCGTCCAATCACAAAAGGCTTGATAGATCGCTCCGCACGATTATTCGATATTTCGATGCGGCCATCGGCCAAATAGGCTGTCAGATACTTTTTTTGATTTTGGGCATAGGTAAGCGCCTTGCCCAGTAGACTTTGCGGCAAGGTATCAGCCCAACAAGCTTCTATCCATTTATAAAACTCTTCGATAATTGGTTTAGCTTCTTTTTGCCTTAGTTCATGCCGTTCTTCCGGCGTCATGTGCTCGGCCTTTTTTTCAACGTCGAAAAGCTTATTGCAATAGGCAAGACCTATCGCTTCTTTACTATCCGGCTGTTTAGCCGCAGGGCCGACCAAGGCTTCATTGAATTTTCTCCGAACATGTGCCCAACAGCCGCACAAGGTTACACCGGCTTCTTCTACCTTGTGATAGCCATGCCAACCATCGGTCTGAAGATAGCCGGAAAACCCTGCAAGGTACGCCTTGGCAATTGCCCGCTGCGCCCTTCCTGGTAGTCATAGAGCACAACCGGATGATCCGTATCCCCGGACGTTCGATATAACCACATATAGGAATCTGTCTGTGCCGGTCTGCCGGGTTCACACAACACTTCCAGAGTAGTTTCATCGGCGTGCAACAGATCCCTTGAAAGCAACTCTTTTTTTAGGGCTGCTAACAAAGGCTCCAAAAGTGCGACACCTTTAATAACCCAGTTGGACAGGTTTTGGCGGGAAAGCGTTACGCCAAGCCGCTTAAATTCCTGCTCCTGCCGATACAGCGGCATAGCATTGACGAATTTTTGGCTCATGATATAGGCCATAAGCTCGGCGGATACCATGCTCTTAGGCAGCAACGCTTTCGGCGCGTTAGCCGTGATGATCGGCGTCTCTATATTGTTTTTCTCGCAATTTCGGCAACCGTATACATAGTTTACGTGCTCGATAACCTTGACCTTTGCCGGAACAATCGTCAATTCCTTACGTACTTCCTTGCTCATAACATGCAGCTCTTCACCGCAAGCAGGGCAGGTCTGTTCACCTTCTGGCAGAGTATATTCAATCACTTCTACCGGCAAGTCCTTTATGTTTTCTCCGCGTTTACCCTTTTTGCGCTGATAACTGATGGTTTCCACGTCCGGCTCCACAGCAATCGGTTGGCGCTCAGCTTCCGCCTCATTGAAGAGGTTTAACTGTTCCTGGTCATCGCGTTTACTTTTTTCCGAAGAAGCGCCAAACTTTTTTTGGCGAAGCAGCTTCAACTGCTCCATATACCACTTGTTGAGCGCTTCCAATTCCTGAACGCGTTTCTTTAATTCCGCATTTTCTTCTTCAAGCTGTGCCTGTGTTTGCAAGAAAAAATCCTCATTTCCGATACCATTTTTCTTATCTTCTATTATACCGGAAAATGAGGCAAAAAGCCAGTAAAATCAATACTTTAGCGGCTTTTTAAAACTTGCGTGCGACGCAGTTTTTGTTCGATGCCCGGGCTTTGAATCAGGTTCCACAGTTCTTCTGTGGTAAGCGCCATGGTGGCGTCGTCAAGTGTCGGCCATTTGAAACGGCCTCGTTCCAAGCGCTTTAAATGCAGCCAAAAGCCGTTGTCTTCCCAAGTTAAAATCTTAATTCGATTGCGTTGTTTGTTGCAAAAGACGAACAGTGCTTTTTGAAACGGATCCAACTTAAAACTATGCTGCACCAATGCGCTTAAGCCATTAATGGATTTACGCATATCGGTGTCCCCGCAGGCTAAAAAGACTGGTGTATGTTCCGATAGTTTCAGCATACTTCCACCAGTACGCCAAGCACCGTTGCCAAGAGTTTTTTATCTGTTTTAGTATCTACGGCAATTTTGCATTTGCCGATTTGTATTTCGAGGCTGGCTGATCGTTCTGGCGCAGCCTGGATGACAGGAATCCAGTTTTGTACCGGTTGCGGCTGGTCCTGCTTTTTTCGTGCTGCAGCCATCTCTGCAATGTGCTCAGGCCAATAGCATTTTCCTGGCACCATTCTTTTTTGCTTAGGCCACTGGCTTTATATGCTGCTATCAGCGCTGCTTTTTCGACAGCACAGTAGGCCTTACGCTTGCTTGTTATTGTATTTTCCATACAGCTTATCCCTCCTGAGATCATTATCCCAGGATTGAAGCATATACGCTATGTGGGGATACTTTTACGCTTACCTCTCTTTGGCTCTTGCATAAAAATTATGTTAACTCGTCCAAGGACGATGTCTTTTTCAAAAAAAATTCCTACAGTGTCTTGACACGATCCAAAGAGTAGCTGATGTTGAACATATGGAGCTAGGTTTGGTATAATGGAAGCAAGAAGGGGGCTGGGTCAGATGTTAGTTAATGGAAAATCTACAGAAGGTACTGCTACGAAAAATGTCACGGATACCAGAGTAAAGGCAGAGAAACAAGAAGTTATAACTGCGGTTGCCAAAGCCGGTAAAAAATATGGTAAAATGCTCAGTCGTTTAAGTAAGTGAAGCTGTTAGACGTTGACCATATCATTGAAATACACGAGTTTAGTATACGCAATTTTTTTGGCTTAGGCGGTTTGCGGGAAGACTCTGTAGCTAAACTGGAATCCATTGTAGCGCAACAATACTCGCTTTTTGGTGTGGACCGGTATCCTAGTCTATTTGAAAAAGCAGCGATGTTGCTTTACTTTTTAGCAAAAGGGCATTGTTTCCCCGATGGAAATAAGAGAGTTGCAATACTTGCAGCTATTGTATTGTTGGACATCAATGGCTACGAAACAACATTTACCAACGATGAAGGTTATGAAATGACTATGGAAGTAGCTAGTTCCAATATTTCGGAGGAAAACCGTGAACAATATATCCGATGGCTAGCCAATTGGCTAGAGAAAAATAGCCAACCAGTTTAGAAGTAGATACGGTGGAGACTGTTGCTCTGTATGGGTAACAGTTTTTTATTTTATTTGGAGGGATAAGAATTGGAGAATACAAGCATAGAATATTTGATTAGCCGCCACCTGTTAAAACAGTTACTGGCTAAAGAGTTGATCACTCAGGAAGAGTTTGAGCGGATTGACGCGGAGAACAGGAAAAGTTTTGTCCAGTAACCTTTTTTAACTTGCCATACCGCCGAAACAGAGCTAACATGCTTGATGGTAAGGAGGGCTGGCGGTGGGCAAGCGTATTTTAAAAATCTATCAATCGGTGGCATATTCGAAACCGGATGTGCCGTGCATAATGCTGCAGGGAAAGTGGCTTCGGGGGGTAGGGTTCAGAACTGGGAGCCGTATTTTAGTGGAAGAGGGACAGGGAGAACTGATCATCCGGTTGGTGAAGGAAGAAAATAATGCTGACTATAAATGAAGTTGACGGCTTGGGTGTTAATCATCCAAGCCATATTTTTTATCACAATAATATGTTTCCGCATGCTTATTACTTGCTTTGATACGGGAATGGAGGTAACATCACATATGACTTGGTTTACTAAATTTGAAAGGAGGCTGGCGATGTGAAAAAGGTTCAGGTCATTGAAGCAAAACAAGCATTTCAGGCAAAAGTAGCAGAGAAACCTAAATTAAGGGTTTGTGCTTATTGCCGTGTGAGTTCCTCACATGAGGAGCAATTGAATTCATTTGACGCCCAGGTTGAATATTATACGAACTATATCAAGAGTAACCAGGACTGGATTTTTGCCGGCATTTATGCGGATGATGGGGTTTCGGGAAAAAGTAAAGAAAAACGGACTCGAATTGCCAAAGACCTAGAACGGGACGGCGTGCCGAACTGGCATGGCAAACCGAAGTGGTATGAAGGCAGCATCCGGAAAATGCTTACCAATGAAAAATATAAGGGTGATGCACTACTCCAGAAAACCTACACCGTTGATTTCCTGAGCAAAAAACGGGCAGACAACAATGGCCAGGTGCCGCAGTATTATGTGGAAGACAGCCATCCGGCTAATCAACACAGTCGAATGTATAATTGAATAAAAGCAGAAAACAGGCAAAATAGTTGCAAACACAACTAAATAGTGTTAATATATAGTTGTGCATGCAACTATTTTATTTCATGATCATGAAATTGGCGCAAAGGAGATTTTTTTGATGATTATTGATATTAATATGCATCATCTCCCGGAAGACTTGTTTACGAATGAAAAAGTGCTGGACGGTTTTTTAAGCACAGCTCCCCGCGCGTTTGGTGAAATTGCATCGGTGGAAACACTGGCAAATGGCAAGCGTCATCTTATTCTTGAAAAACCTAAAGGTTATCAGAACCTCAATTATGTTGAAGGTGATTATTCGCTTGAGGCAAAAATCCAGGCAATGGATGACGCCGGAGTTGATAAAGGAATATTGCGCGTACCGGTTTGGCAGGAGTGGCTTAGGCTTGACACTTGCAAAATTGTTAATGACAATGCAGCAGAGATGTGCAAAAAATCGAACGGACGTCTCTATGCAAATGCCGTTCTTCCGCCATGGGGCGGAAAAGATAACCTTTATGAATTAGAGCGCTGCCTGAAAGAGTTAGGGATGGTGGGTGTTCAATTGGCTTGCCATTACGGGCAGCTATATCTGGATGATGAAGCTTTTAAACCTTATTTAAAAATTCTTAATGAAATGGAAGTTCCGGTTATAGTCCATCACACTCCATTGCCTGTATATTGGCAGTCCATATATGAATATACCAATTTGCGCCGTGAACTGGGCCGCATTATCGACCAGGCAACGGCAGTAGGGCGAGAGTTATTCAGCGGTATATTCGAGGAATTCCCAAACCTCAAATTTATCCATACGATGTTTGGCGGCAACTGGTTTGCTAATTATCATTTGCTTATGCCCCACAAGAGTAAGAAAAAAGAAGTTTTGCAGCGGCTGGATACTTCCGAGGCCGAAAAAATAGCAGGATATTTAAAAAATAATATTTTCTTTGATATGACCCATCCGGCTTCCTGGGGCAAGCAAGTGGTTGAATGCGCGATTAAGGTCTGCGGTGCTGATCATATTTTATTCGGCAGTTCATTCCCGGTAGTTTACGGCTGGATGTCAGAAGGGGTTGAATTTGTCAAAACGCTTGATATTACGGAGTCTGAGCGCGAACTGATTATGAGCGGAAATGCTAAGCGGCTCTTTAAACTTGATATTTAAAACGATAATTACTTTTTAGCCGGGAGAATGCTTAGTCGGCAGATCTCTCGGCTAACTTTTAAGAAAGGAATATTTGTAAGGATTAAAAAATGGAGGTATTCCTATGACTGATGAAATATCTAATGAAAAGCTGTGGAATCAAAACTTTATATTTACTAGCTTAGCTAATTTCTTCGCATTTACTGCGATGTATTATATTATGTCAACATTACCCTTATTCACAACTGAGGTTCTTGGCGGAAGCAACAGAGACGTAGGCATTTTATTCGGGCTTTTTGCTTTCGCAGGAGTTATTGCCAGACCGTGTGCCGGTTATATGCTGGATATGCTAGGCCGCAAGAAAATAGCTTGGCTGTCGCTGTTTGCTTTACTTGTTGCCATGTTTTTGTATAATTGGGCAGTCAGCCTTCTGTTTCTTTTGATTTTACGGATCATCCATGGAATATGCTGGGGATTTTCAACGACATCGTTGGCAACTTTGGCGACCGATGCAATTCCCTTTAAAAAGCGTGGGGAAGGGATCGGATATTTTGGCTTATCGATGTCTTTAGCAATGCTTATTGGTCCGTCGCTGGGGTTAGCAGTGCTGCACTCGTTTGACTATTCAACCATGTTTTGTGCAGGAACCTGTCTGGCGGCTGTATCTTTGTTGTGCTTGATAGGCGTTAAACATAATGAGATAGCAGTTTCAGAGCGTTATAAGGAGAAAGAAATTATCAAGAAAAAAGTGCTTTCTGATGCTGTTATTCTTTTCTTTGTGGCGATAGTATATAGTGCGGTTCTTTCGTTTATTGTGTTGTTTGCCCAAGAAATAAATGTGGAAAATTCGGGTTTGTTTTTTCTGGCTAATGCGGTAACGGTCATTATCAGCAGGCCTTATGCCGGGAGAATTATGGACCAAAAGGGTCCGGTGGAAATTATGTGTGTTGGATTTTGTACATTATGCGCCACTTTTATATGCTTGTTTTTTGCAAATGGTTATATCTTGTTTTTAGCAGCTGCATTATTATTAGGGGTAGGCTTCGGCATTATTTTTTCTTTGTCATTTACACTGGCGATTAATAAAGTTGATATATCAAGACGCGGTATGGTGAATGGAACCATGCTGACAGCCTTTGACCTGGGCTTTGCGCTTGGCTCTGCATTGCTGGGGCTGGTGTCGACTTATACTGGTTTACGGTTGATGTACTTAATCAGCGGTGCTTTGGTTATTATACCTTTTGCTATTTTTTACATTAAATATATAATTAAAGCAAAGCCGGCCACAGCCGGTGAAGATGGATATTGTTAGGGAGGTAGGAAGTTTGAATAAGGATAGACTTGGCAAGCACATATCTTTGATATATCGATACAGTCAGATTTATTTTAATGAGCAGTTAAAAAAAATTAACTTGGGAAGCGGGCAATATATCTTTTTGATGAATTTATTTGAAAACAATGGAATCACTCAGGAACAGTTAGCGTCTGCAGTGAAATTTGATAAAGCCACAACCGCCAGAGCGGTGGCTAAATTGGAAGAAGAAGGTTATATAATCAGAAAAGTAAGTGAAACCGACAAGCGCGCATACAATCTTTATATTACAGATAAAGCAAAAGCAATAAAAACAGAATTGATAGCCGTTTTGGATGAATGGAATCGAATCATGCTTTATAATTTAGATGAGCAAGAAAAAGAGAGTTTGCATAACTTAATTGAAAAAGTTGGAAATAATATTATGTCTTTGATATAGAAGGGAGTGTATCATTAACTGTGTAAATGGAATAAACATCCAAGATTTTGGGGACACTAATATTGCTTTTACTCATGCGCAGGATAGGGCGACGCAGAGGTGCGACCCGAGCGGCATATGAGGTTTAGCGAGGTGGCGATGCTCATGTGAGAGTGTCGCTTTTCCTTATCTTTGCCTCGGAAAACCCAAAGCGATAAACCTCGGGGTTCGGGGCAGAGCCCCGATAGGGTTTATGAGACCTTCCGCGATTGCAGTTTGTCCTCGAAGAAGATCATCAACTGCCCTATTATAATTCCCCAATCGCGAATCGGCATACTCCACTTTTTGGAAATTTCTTGTATCGACAGGAACACCGATTTTTTGACCGCGTCGTCGGTGGGATAAACCGTCTTTGTCTTGGTATATTTGCGCAGCATCCGATGAAAACCTTCCACTGCGTTGGTGGTGTAAATCAGTGTCCGGACCTCCTGCGGGTACTTGAAATAGGTGGACCGCTCCGTCCAGTTCGCCTCCCAGGACTTTACAATCTGTGGGTATTTCTTGCCCCATTTCTCACGAAATTCCTCCAGACGATACTCCGCGTCGTCTTGTGTCGGCGCTGCATAGACTAATTTCAAATCCGCCATAACCGGCTTGATATCCTTGTAGGGTACATACTTTGTGGAGTTGCGGATTTGATGAATCACGCACAGTTGCTGCTCGGTTTTGGGGAACACCGTCTCAATGGCGGTGGAAAAGCCGGAAAGGTTGTCACGGCAGGCAATCAAAATATCTTCCACACCCCGATTTTTCAACTCGTTGCAGATCGTCGTCCAAAAACTGGCGCTCTCGTTTTCCGACAGCCACATGCCGAGGATTTCCTTGCGGCCGTCCAGATTGATACCTAAAACCGAGTATAGGCATTTGTTTACAACCCGGCTGTCCTTGCGGACTTTGAACACAATTCCGTCTAGAAACACAATGGGATACACCGGGTCAAGCGGGCGGCTCTGCCATTCCATAACGGCTGGCATAATCTTGTCCGTGATGCGGCTGATTAGGCTGGCGGAGGCTTCTACGCCGTAGATGTCGCGCAGATGATCTTCAATGTCGCGATTGGACATGCCTTTAGCGTACATCGCCAGAATCCTGGCTTCAATATCGTCGGTGCGTGTCTGCCGTTTTTCGATAATTCGCGGCTCAAAGGTGCCGTTTCGGTCGCGGGGGACGCTGATTTCACTTTCGCCCCACTCGCTTTTTATTGTTTTTTTGCCGTAACCGTTACGGCTGTTGCCGCTGTTATTGCCTAAAACACTGTTCTTCTCATAGCCGAGGTGTTCATCCATTTCGGCTTCTAGCATCTTTTCCAGCGCACCGGCAAACAGATTCTTGAGCTTCGCCGTTAGTTCGGCGGGAGTGGTGCACTCCTCACTGAGCAGTGCTACAAGCTGTATTTCTTTTTCGTTTAACTGTGTCATGGGTCCATCTCCTTTTATTCTTTATATTGGAGATTATTCCCATTTACACGGTTTAAAATACAGCCTCCAAGCGCCTGCTGCGCAATCGGTTTTGGCCGGGGTACGCTGAGAAATTTCTTGCCCAGAAATTCCGCCTTCAGCACGTTCCAACGCGCAAGGTCCTTTAAAATTTGCTCGCCCGTATACCATCGGTCATCCAATTCGGCTTGCATAGTCATCCGTTCTTTCTCTTCGGTAATCCGCGAGATCCGTTGCGCTTCCTGCTCCAGTGTCCGGCGGTACAACACCTGAATTTCCTGTTCGAATAGGTATGCCAATACGCATACAAAAATATGGCCGCGCACTCGTTTTTCATTCCAATGGTACAAAGGGCCAACATCCAGAGAGTTCTTGATCTCCCGAAAAGCCCTCTCCACGTTCATCAGAGTTTTGTAGGAAAGTACAACATCCTGTGCCGGCAAGGCCGTATTGGTTTTGATCACAAATTTTCCGTCGCGTAACTTCTCTTTTGCTAATGCGGCTTGATCATGCTTGAAAGTCAGGTTCTGTCCGTCGAAGTCAACTTCAAAGAATGCCTGTACACCTTTTTTCGTTAAAATTTCACCGACTTTAACCATAAGATTCTTCGAGTTTGGCTTTCTTCCACGTTGCGGTGTTGCTAAGCGTTTTTGCATATAAGCCAGCGCCTGTTCCGCTTCTTCGATGGCCGAAGCCCGGAAAGCTTCATCTTGAATAGCCTTTACGGGATTGTAACACAAAATATAGCGTGAATCCGTATCTCTTGCGTCGTCCTCAACCTGGGCGGATGACGCCTCCAGATAATAGAGATTGTCCTTGATCTTGGCGTAGCCATCAATGTTTGCATATGTTTCTAACAAAGCGTCGCTGACTATCCGGCCACGTTTGTGGTAGCCAACTATATAGGGGTATCCGGCCTCTGCCAGCAGTGCTAAATTCTCATCAGTGACCATCCCGCGGTCGCCCACAAAGACGCACTGTTCAACCGCAAACTCTTGTTTTAACCGCTTTAGAATGTCCTTGACAGTCTGTTTATCCGGGGTTTTGCCAGGAAATACTTCGTGGGTAATCGCAATACCGTCAGGAGTTACCAGCAAGCCTAGTTCAACCTGCTTTAAATCCGGGCGATGCGTGCGGGAGTATCCGTACTCCGCGATTGGGCAGTGATGCCCTGTCAAATGTGTGCTGGTCATATCATAAAGCACTAAAGATAAACGGAAATTAAGCAAATGTGTAAGCTGGCTGTATAAATGACGCTCCAGTTCCGGTTTAATGTCCATGAGATAATCCAGAGCGCGGTAGAAATGTTGTAGCTGCCACTCGTGGGGTGCGTCCGGCAAATACATGTCCTCGATAGTTTTGAACAATTGAAACTTGCTGGAGGGATCGACCAGGCGATTAATCACCATCGCCTGCACGTAACCGGCTACGTCGAATGTAACGCCGCGATCCTTAAGGGCGTTAGAGATAGCCCCAGTCAAGCCCAATTGATCCCACAAAAATTGAACCACGTAAGGAACCCCAAACTGGAGGCAGTTACCGGGTTCCAAATCCTCAATAGAACCAGTAACACGGTTTTGTAGGAGCGACTCAAGCTTATAAATAAGCTGTTCTATTTCCTTATCAGAATACGCGTCAATGTTGCCAAGGCTTGCAATACGACGCTTTTTAACGGACTTACCTTCCCGGTATGACTCAACAATATGAAGATATCTGTAGGTTTTACCATCCGACTTTTTTGTGGATACAATTTGAGCAAACAAGAGACTCACCGCCCCAACATTTATCACCTACAATTATATCACGAAATTTCCGGAAGATAAAGATATCTATGGTGAAAATTCCAAAATAGTTTGACCTACACTTTTTAAGAAATTTCTGCAATAGCAAAGCCCGAAACCCGCGAAAATAGCGGATTCCGGGCTCGGGAAACATGAAAAAACGATCGTTAACTGTCAAAGATGAGTTTAATAGAGGGCAGTAGTTATTTTTGTCTGTATCCATCCTTACCGTGATAAATAAGCCCAAAGTCCCTAATCAAATCTTAATTAAATAAGCGGCTAGTCTCAAGGAAAAATCAAAGCCATAGGAGAAAAGATAATATAATATGCTATCAATTACATTTCCGTAGGAGGCAATATGATAAATCCATTTTAAATAACCAGCGAGGTTCAGTGGCCGTAATAGCAGCCTTATCATTTACGGTATTAATGGGTTTTGCGGGGTTAGTTTTAGATGTAGGCAATTTGTATAGGGAAAAGACAAATTTGCAGAATACGGTAGATGCTGTTGCCCTTACACGGCTTCAGTAGACAAAGAATCTCTGATATTTATGAAATTCCTTAGCTATGAGACTTTTTCATCTGCATTGGCGACACCTCAAAACGGCCTTCTTGGCTTCTTGCCGGGTTGCGGAATTTACGCCAGTAGAGCCTTCAATCTTTAGCTTTCCCCAGAAAGACTCCATTGGCGCGTTGTCGTAGCAGTTTACTTTACGGATCATGCTGCAGACAAAGCCGTATTTCTTAGAAGCTTTTGATAATCTTTACTGTATATTGTACGCCAAGTTCCTTCGCCATATCTGACGAGTTTTCTCCCCCGGCAAGATTTGTTGAGTGATGGGATGAAATTATAAATATAATATTAACTTTGAAGCCTAGCGGTAAAATGTCAATATGGAAAAACTGAAAAATTGGAAAAAAGATAACGAGAAATTAGAAGTTAGCCTAAAAAAGGGTATACCAAATAAACCTCACCTTAACTACCAAATTATGTAAGAAAGATGAGGTATTTTAAAGGCTGCCAATTAGAAGAAAAAACTAACCTCTCCTCTCAGGCGGTGTGTACAGTTGCTTGGTCTTTAGTAGCATAAAGACCAACCGTACCAGTTTTCGGGCAGTTAAGACGAGAGCACGTTTGTGATGATGCTTGAATGCTTGGGCATATTTTTCGGCGTAAAAAGCAGCATACTCACTGTCATATCGACGAACGAGGTTAGCTGCCTGTATTAGATAATACCTCAGATATTTATTGCCTGTACGAACTCGCTTGGTTTCCTCACTTTCAAACTCTCCCGATTGGTACTGAGACCAAACAAGTCCAGCATACTTAGCAAGAGAATTGTGGTGAGAAAAGCGAGCGATATCGCTAATTTCGGCGATAATACCGGCGGCAAAGACCGGCCCAATCCCTTTCACAGATGATAAGGTTTCGGGAATGGACTTCATGATTTTTTCAATCTCTTTATCCAGTTTGGCAATTTCTTTTTCCATAGTCTGAATAACACTGAGCATAACGGATAATGAGAGATTAACAGGATCAGCCATAGCTTTATCAAGACGATAAGACGAGCGGGCAAGTTTTTGCAAGAAAGAAGCCAATTGCTCCGGATCGTCAAAGCGATTCTTCCCTTTTTCCTTCAAAAAGTCTACTAACTCTGTAATGGACATAGAGACAATCTGTTCAGGTTCAAGTTCTTGCAAAACAGCTAAACAAGTAGAGCCAAACATATTGGAAAAGGGATTATCTTGGCGAAGCCCACTAAATTTCAAAAAGACTTGATTGAGAAAGTAGGTTTTATCGCGGGCGATATTTTGCATAAGGTGAAAGCGGGTTCGGGTCAAACGCTGGAGAGCCTCAAATTGAATAGTAGAAGTCAACTCATGTGGAAGACGGCCAAACCGAAGTTGATCTGCAATCACCCAGGCATCAATGCGGTCGTTCTTAGGAAGAGTATCATAGCCTTTCTTAAAACGAGCCACTTTTCTAGCATTAAGGACAAAGACCTGAGCTTTGGAACCTTGGGTTTGATGGAGGTTAGCTTTAAGGAAATGAGCCAAATGCCAACCAAGATTCGAAGTGGCTTCCATGCCTACACGAATAAGTTCAGATTGAAGTTTTTGAGCCGATTGAAGAATACGTTCAAGTAGAGTTTGAGCGCCTATCAGGTTATTAGGAATGCTAAAAGATTCTAAAGCATCCCCACAATCATTCATGAACTGTACAGAATGAGAGCGGAGGCTAACGTCAATGCCTACCATAAGATTAGCCATAATCCACACCTCCCTTCGGATAAATAATCAAATACTTCTCAGACCTGGGTGCCCATGGGAACCATCTAAAGCAGCCTCGTCATCAGAACTCATGTACAGGAAACAGACAGTGTGGGTGCTACCCCCAGTTTCCAGACTGGTGCAACTAGCGGTTAGATACTCGATGATGGACCACGGGTAGCCGGCTTTCTACAGCAGTATCCAGTGTGGATCCGCAAGGAGGAGAAGAAATCTCCCGAAAAGTACCTGTCGATCCCATTGTCCCATGAGCAAGTCCAAGATTCAAGGTAGGTAATGAGTAAAAAAGGCAGTAAAAAACCAGCCAGCGACAGGGAGCATATACATACTCCGGCTGGCCGGTTTCAATCACTGTTGAATTGTAGCAACTCTGGAATTGGGCCTGTGCCCCGGGCGTATCAAATTGACGCCAAAGTAAGAATTGCTGACTTCAATCAGTGTTCTTATTCAGTTGAAGTTTATTAATCCATTCTGAAAAAGCGTCTTTAACCATAGAAGGAATTAACCACAACCTATAACCGCGCGCATTACAGGCTGAATGTGGATAATATTTCGGGGTAAAAAGAGCTTCTTCAGAATTGGGAACCGGTTCCCCGGAATATGTGTTTCCTTACTGGAAATTACGCTATCCGGTGGATCTAATTCTATTATACGAGGAGGGAACGTTGTGGATTTATACAATAAGCTTAAGTGTGAAAAAGGCCAAGTTCTGATATTGGTTGCCTTTATGCTACCGGTATTGCTAGTTTTTTGTGCCCTTGTAATTGATGTTGGAATGATGTATGTGGAGAAAACCCGGATCTCCGATATGGCGGACGCGGCGGCTCTCGCCGGCATCTATGAACTTCCAGGCAATCCTGCTGACGCGACTGCGCGAGCCGCGGCAAAAGCCACCGCGATCCAATATGCCACTTTAAATGGCTTGCAAGAGAGTGATCTTCCATGAAAGTATTTGCACAGTCACGAATGAAACTGGTGCAGAATTTAAAAATATGATTGCAGAATAGAGTCGCTATACATCTAAGCTTTTTTAGCTTGCGAGTGATCTTGACTGGGCTTGCTTTGGAGCACAGTTACATGTTGCCCTATGCGTAGTTCGCTAAGGAATAGCACGAGTATTATATTTTCAAATTTCCCTAAGCAAGCCATTCTGCACATTTTATTTTAAGGGATTGATGGAATGCGAGATTTATTGGAGGTTTGCTGCGGATTAGATGTACATAAAGAGGTTGTGGTAGCCTGTCTGCTCAAAGGTGTATTGGGCCAGGAGCCAACTTCGGAGATTAGAGAATTTTCCACATTACTAAGCGGTTTGGACAAGCTAAAGTCATGGTTAATTGAGAACAACTGCCGTGAGGTAGCAATGGAAAGTACAGGCGTTTACTGGTTTCCGATTTATAATGTTTTAGAAGCTGTGTTTGAGGAGGAAGGTGGCATCAATATAACGGTCACCAATCCACGTCACATGAAGAACGTGCCGGGCAAAAAAACGGATGTTAATGATGCCAAATGGATTGCCGGTTTGCTTCGGGCTGGATTGTTGAATGCAAGCTACATACCGCCAAGACAGGTGCGAGAGTTACGTGATTGGACGCGTTATCGAAAGACCATTGTGCAAGAGATGACTGGTCACAAAAATCGGGTGGAGAAATATTTACAACAGTGCGGGTTTAAGCTGTCCACGTTCTTGACCGACATTTTTGGGCAGTCTGGTATTTCTTTAATTCATAAACTTTGCGATGTTGGGTATATCTCGCCCGATGATGTTCTGTCTCATTTGCGTGGTACGGCAAGAAAAAAGCTTGACGATATTAAGCAAGCTGTAAATGGCCGTCTAAATGAACACGAGCGGAGCTTTTTGTCCATGCTGGTACGTAATTTTGAACAATGCCTTCGGGAGATTGAAGATATTGAAAAGAAAATAATGGAGTGTGCTGGAAAATTTGAGGAAGCCATACGATTAGTGGAAACAGTTCCCGGCATACAACGTTTAACAGCAATTACTATCATTTCTGAGATTGGAACAGACCTAAACATGTTCCCAACCGCGGCGCATCTATGCTCTTGGGCAGGTATGTGTCCGGGTAACAACGAGAGTGCAGGGAAGAAAAAGTCCACCAGGCTATCAAAGGGTAATTTACAACTCAAAAATATACTCTGCCAATGCTCATGGGCAGCAACAAGAAATAAAAAGACTTATTTGAGGGACTGGTACTGGAAATTAAGCCGACGAAGGGGAATGAAGAAAGCTATTATTGCACTTGGACGTAAGCTCCTAACAATTATTTATCATATGCTTACTACTGGCGAATTATATGACGAAACTCGCTACGGACAGGCAAAGAATCGACACGAGGAAATCCGAAGAAACAAACTTATTGCTGAAGCCCAAAGACTAGGACTGAAGCTACTTCCAGCATAAAGTAACCCCTAATTGATAACTTAGTATCCTGATTTAGGCTGGTTTTTTTCACTTTGAATACCGGTCTGTTTGTCTTGACTTCCTTTTAATAGTACGGTGTAATGCATACACGGCACGATAGAAGGGTTTCGTATTATATAATCACAGCGGACCCGCCGGATAATTATACCCTGCGTGTGCACATCACTCGGCAGGTGCCATTGTTTTTCGCCAGGATATTTGGTATTAATCAAGGGACGGTATCAGCGGCTGCGACGACAAAGTTGACTCAAGCGTCGGCGGTGTATGGGGTTATACCCTGGGGAGCTAATACGGATGTGCTGCAGGTGCTGGGGAAAAAAGTGCAGTTTCAATTCTACCAATCTGGCGGGAGTGGTAACAACATTAACGGGGGGTTCCTGAATCTGCCGAAGATCAACTCGGATGATACCTATCTGAGCATGTTAGAAAACGGGTACGGCGGCACCTTGGAAAAGGGGCAGACGGTTAGTAAATATACAAAAGCAACTACAGCGCTGGCCAATGACACCGTGACTGGCATAACCAATCGTATAGCCAATGGTCAGAGTCTCGTTGCCTTACCTATAGTCGATTCCATGGGTGATAGTAGCCCCACGGGGAAAATTATAGGGTTTGCCGTCTTTAAATTGGAAAAGGTATACAAACAATCTTCTAGCGACGTTTACGTAACCGGTACGTTCGTGCAGGCGGTTGTAAAAGGTCAGGGCGGTGGAACGGGCACGAATTATGGCGCCTGGGCCTATAAACTTGTCGAGTAAGGGTAACGAGCAAGCAGCATGGTCGTGTTCATCGGGATTTGAACAGATGAGGCGAAAGAAGCGTTGCTTGGGAAAGGGCGTTTCTTTTTTATCTAGTGTGCACTGCTTTCTGCTATAGATGCAGCGGTTTTATCTGGAGGACAAAAACTACCCAATACTTCAATTGCAATAAGCCAAGCGCTCCTATAAATGCCCCTGGCCTTTGAATCAAAAGATTGAGTATGTTGTAAATTGCCTTTATTGAAAAACTGATAAATTCCTTGGGCGATTGCTTCAACAATCTTTCTTTGATATTCCGGTGTCTGTAATAATAGGCGCTCTTCTATATTTGTAATGTAACCTACCTCGACTAACGCGGCTGGGATTTTATTGCGGCGTAATACGAAATAGTCGGCAGCTTTAGCTGTCCGACTAGCTTGGGTAACTGTACAGAGTGCGGTCTGAATAGAAGTGGCCAATGCTTTTCCAGTCTCCGATTTAGCAGAAAAGAAAGCTTCCGCGCCGTGCCGTTTGGCATTAGCAACGGCATTAGCAACGGCATTAGCAACGGCATTAGCATGAATACTAACAAATAAATCCGCATCTGACTCCTCAACCATTTCCACACGTGCCACTAAATCACGATGGACTTTTTCATTGTCACATTCGTCGCTAAGTTCTACATCGGCTTGACGGGATAAGACAACTTTAGCGCCGTATTGGTTCAAAATGTTTTTAAGCTCTAACGCTATTGCCAAGTTAATATCTTTTTCAAGCACGCCTGGGCGGTTTGCACCAGGGTTAATGCCGCCATGACTGGCATCCACTACAATAATCTTATCGGCTAGTTTGTGGGTAGCATCGTGTGCATATAAGGTGCTCAGTAGTAACATGGCAGATAATAGGAATAAGATAAAGTGACGTTTGCCGAAGTATAATATTCTCACGGTGGTTTCTCACCTCGCATAGCTAAAATATATGCAAAAGATAAACAAATATATCAAATTTAAACGCCGTCAAGTATTTCTCATCAAATTCTCATCTTCTTTTCAGGATCGTCTCATCTCTCTTTTGTATAATGCAATCAGTGGGAACAACCACAGCAATATATAAAGCCTAGCGGTAAAATGTCAATATGGAAAAACTGAAAAATTGGAAAAAAGATAACGAGAAATTAGAAGTTAGCCTAAAAAAGGGTATACCAAATAAACCTCACCTTAACTACCAAATTATGTAAGAAAGATGAGGTATTTTAAAGGCTGCCAATTAGAAGAAAAAACTAACCTCTCCTCTCAGGCGGTGTGTACAGTTGCTTGGTCTTTAGTAGCATAAAGACCAACCGTACCAGTTTTCGGGCAGTTAAGACGAGAGCACGTTTGTGATGATGCTTGAATGCTTGGGCATATTTTTCGGCGTAAAAAGCAGCATACTCACTGTCATATCGACGAACGAGGTTAGCTGCCTGTATTAGATAATACCTCAGATATTTATTGCCTGTACGAACTCGCTTGGTTTCCTCACTTTCAAACTCTCCCGATTGGTACTGAGACCAAACAAGTCCAGCATACTTAGCAAGAGAATTGTGGTGAGAAAAGCGAGCGATATCGCTAATTTCGGCGATAATACCGGCGGCAAAGACCGGCCCAATCCCTTTCACAGATGATAAGGTTTCGGGAATGGACTTCATGATTTTTTCAATCTCTTTATCCAGTTTGGCAATTTCTTTTTCCATAGTCTGAATAACACTGAGCATAACGGATAATGAGAGATTAACAGGATCAGCCATAGCTTTATCAAGACGATAAGACGAGCGGGCAAGTTTTTGCAAGAAAGAAGCCAATTGCTCCGGATCGTCAAAGCGATTCTTCCCTTTTTCCTTCAAAAAGTCTACTAACTCTGTAATGGACATAGAGACAATCTGTTCAGGTTCAAGTTCTTGCAAAACAGCTAAACAAGTAGAGCCAAACATATTGGAAAAGGGATTATCTTGGCGAAGCCCACTAAATTTCAAAAAGACTTGATTGAGAAAGTAGGTTTTATCGCGGGCGATATTTTGCATAAGGTGAAAGCGGGTTCGGGTCAAACGCTGGAGAGCCTCAAATTGAATAGTAGAAGTCAACTCATGTGGAAGACGGCCAAACCGAAGTTGATCTGCAATCACCCAGGCATCAATGCGGTCGTTCTTAGGAAGAGTATCATAGCCTTTCTTAAAACGAGCCACTTTTCTAGCATTAAGGACAAAGACCTGAGCTTTGGAACCTTGGGTTTGATGGAGGTTAGCTTTAAGGAAATGAGCCAAATGCCAACCAAGATTCGAAGTGGCTTCCATGCCTACACGAATAAGTTCAGATTGAAGTTTTTGAGCCGATTGAAGAATACGTTCAAGTAGAGTTTGAGCGCCTATCAGGTTATTAGGAATGCTAAAAGATTCTAAAGCATCCCCACAATCATTCATGAACTGTACAGAATGAGAGCGGAGGCTAACGTCAATGCCTACCATAAGATTAGCCATAATCCACACCTCCCTTCGGATAAATAATCAAATACTTCTCAGACCTGGGTGCCCATGGGAACCATCTAAAGCAGCCTCGTCATCAGAACTCATGTACAGGAAACAGACAGTGTGGGTGCTACCCCCAGTTTCCAGACTGGTGCAACTAGCGGTTAGATACTCGATGATGGACCACGGGTAGCCGGCTTTCTACAGCAGTATCCAGTGTGGATCCGCAAGGAGGAGAAGAAATCTCCCGAAAAGTACCTGTCGATCCCATTGTCCCATGAGCAAGTCCAAGATTCAAGGTAGGTAATGAGTAAAAAAGGCAGTAAAAAACCAGCCAGCGACAGGGAGCATATACATACTCCGGCTGGCCGGTTTCAATCACTGTTGAATTGTAGCAACTCTGGAATTGGGCCTGTGCCCCGGGCGTATCAAATTGACGCCAAAGTAAGAATTGCTGACTTCAATCAGTGTTCTTATTCAGTTGAAGTTTATTAATCCATTCTGAAAAAGCGTCTTTAACCATAGAAGGAATTAACCACAACCTATAACCGCGCGCATTACAGGCTGAATGTGGATAATATTTCGGGGTAAAAAGAGCTTCTTCAGAATTGGGAACCGGTTCCCCGGAATATGTGTTTCCTTACTGGAAATTACGCTATCCGGTGGATCTAATTCTATTATACGAGGAGGGAACGTTGTGGATTTATACAATAAGCTTAAGTGTGAAAAAGGCCAAGTTCTGATATTGGTTGCCTTTATGCTACCGGTATTGCTAGTTTTTTGTGCCCTTGTAATTGATGTTGGAATGATGTATGTGGAGAAAACCCGGATCTCCGATATGGCGGACGCGGCGGCTCTCGCCGGCATCTATGAACTTCCAGGCAATCCTGCTGACGCGACTGCGCGAGCCGCGGCAAAAGCCACCGCGATCCAATATGCCACTTTAAATGGCTTGCAAGAGAGTGATCTTCCATGAAAGTATTTGCACAGTCACGAATGAAACTGGTGCAGAATTTAAAAATATGATTGCAGAATAGAGTCGCTATACATCTAAGCTTTTTTAGCTTGCGAGTGATCTTGACTGGGCTTGCTTTGGAGCACAGTTACATGTTGCCCTATGCGTAGTTCGCTAAGGAATAGCACGAGTATTATATTTTCAAATTTCCCTAAGCAAGCCATTCTGCACATTTTATTTTAAGGGATTGATGGAATGCGAGATTTATTGGAGGTTTGCTGCGGATTAGATGTACATAAAGAGGTTGTGGTAGCCTGTCTGCTCAAAGGTGTATTGGGCCAGGAGCCAACTTCGGAGATTAGAGAATTTTCCACATTACTAAGCGGTTTGGACAAGCTAAAGTCATGGTTAATTGAGAACAACTGCCGTGAGGTAGCAATGGAAAGTACAGGCGTTTACTGGTTTCCGATTTATAATGTTTTAGAAGCTGTGTTTGAGGAGGAAGGTGGCATCAATATAACGGTCACCAATCCACGTCACATGAAGAACGTGCCGGGCAAAAAAACGGATGTTAATGATGCCAAATGGATTGCCGGTTTGCTTCGGGCTGGATTGTTGAATGCAAGCTACATACCGCCAAGACAGGTGCGAGAGTTACGTGATTGGACGCGTTATCGAAAGACCATTGTGCAAGAGATGACTGGTCACAAAAATCGGGTGGAGAAATATTTACAACAGTGCGGGTTTAAGCTGTCCACGTTCTTGACCGACATTTTTGGGCAGTCTGGTATTTCTTTAATTCATAAACTTTGCGATGTTGGGTATATCTCGCCCGATGATGTTCTGTCTCATTTGCGTGGTACGGCAAGAAAAAAGCTTGACGATATTAAGCAAGCTGTAAATGGCCGTCTAAATGAACACGAGCGGAGCTTTTTGTCCATGCTGGTACGTAATTTTGAACAATGCCTTCGGGAGATTGAAGATATTGAAAAGAAAATAATGGAGTGTGCTGGAAAATTTGAGGAAGCCATACGATTAGTGGAAACAGTTCCCGGCATACAACGTTTAACAGCAATTACTATCATTTCTGAGATTGGAACAGACCTAAACATGTTCCCAACCGCGGCGCATCTATGCTCTTGGGCAGGTATGTGTCCGGGTAACAACGAGAGTGCAGGGAAGAAAAAGTCCACCAGGCTATCAAAGGGTAATTTACAACTCAAAAATATACTCTGCCAATGCTCATGGGCAGCAACAAGAAATAAAAAGACTTATTTGAGGGACTGGTACTGGAAATTAAGCCGACGAAGGGGAATGAAGAAAGCTATTATTGCACTTGGACGTAAGCTCCTAACAATTATTTATCATATGCTTACTACTGGCGAATTATATGACGAAACTCGCTACGGACAGGCAAAGAATCGACACGAGGAAATCCGAAGAAACAAACTTATTGCTGAAGCCCAAAGACTAGGACTGAAGCTACTTCCAGCATAAAGTAACCCCTAATTGATAACTTAGTATCCTGATTTAGGCTGGTTTTTTTCACTTTGAATACCGGTCTGTTTGTCTTGACTTCCTTTTAATAGTACGGTGTAATGCATACACGGCACGATAGAAGGGTTTCGTATTATATAATCACAGCGGACCCGCCGGATAATTATACCCTGCGTGTGCACATCACTCGGCAGGTGCCATTGTTTTTCGCCAGGATATTTGGTATTAATCAAGGGACGGTATCAGCGGCTGCGACGACAAAGTTGACTCAAGCGTCGGCGGTGTATGGGGTTATACCCTGGGGAGCTAATACGGATGTGCTGCAGGTGCTGGGGAAAAAAGTGCAGTTTCAATTCTACCAATCTGGCGGGAGTGGTAACAACATTAACGGGGGGTTCCTGAATCTGCCGAAGATCAACTCGGATGATACCTATCTGAGCATGTTAGAAAACGGGTACGGCGGCACCTTGGAAAAGGGGCAGACGGTTAGTAAATATACAAAAGCAACTACAGCGCTGGCCAATGACACCGTGACTGGCATAACCAATCGTATAGCCAATGGTCAGAGTCTCGTTGCCTTACCTATAGTCGATTCCATGGGTGATAGTAGCCCCACGGGGAAAATTATAGGGTTTGCCGTCTTTAAATTGGAAAAGGTATACAAACAATCTTCTAGCGACGTTTACGTAACCGGTACGTTCGTGCAGGCGGTTGTAAAAGGTCAGGGCGGTGGAACGGGCACGAATTATGGCGCCTGGGCCTATAAACTTGTCGAGTAAGGGTAACGAGCAAGCAGCATGGTCGTGTTCATCGGGATTTGAACAGATGAGGCGAAAGAAGCGTTGCTTGGGAAAGGGCGTTTCTTTTTTATCTAGTGTGCACTGCTTTCTGCTATAGATGCAGCGGTTTTATCTGGAGGACAAAAACTACCCAATACTTCAATTGCAATAAGCCAAGCGCTCCTATAAATGCCCCTGGCCTTTGAATCAAAAGATTGAGTATGTTGTAAATTGCCTTTATTGAAAAACTGATAAATTCCTTGGGCGATTGCTTCAACAATCTTTCTTTGATATTCCGGTGTCTGTAATAATAGGCGCTCTTCTATATTTGTAATGTAACCTACCTCGACTAACGCGGCTGGGATTTTATTGCGGCGTAATACGAAATAGTCGGCAGCTTTAGCTGTCCGACTAGCTTGGGTAACTGTACAGAGTGCGGTCTGAATAGAAGTGGCCAATGCTTTTCCAGTCTCCGATTTAGCAGAAAAGAAAGCTTCCGCGCCGTGCCGTTTGGCATTAGCAACGGCATTAGCAACGGCATTAGCAACGGCATTAGCATGAATACTAACAAATAAATCCGCATCTGACTCCTCAACCATTTCCACACGTGCCACTAAATCACGATGGACTTTTTCATTGTCACATTCGTCGCTAAGTTCTACATCGGCTTGACGGGATAAGACAACTTTAGCGCCGTATTGGTTCAAAATGTTTTTAAGCTCTAACGCTATTGCCAAGTTAATATCTTTTTCAAGCACGCCTGGGCGGTTTGCACCAGGGTTAATGCCGCCATGACTGGCATCCACTACAATAATCTTATCGGCTAGTTTGTGGGTAGCATCGTGTGCATATAAGGTGCTCAGTAGTAACATGGCAGATAATAGGAATAAGATAAAGTGACGTTTGCCGAAGTATAATATTCTCACGGTGGTTTCTCACCTCGCATAGCTAAAATATATGCAAAAGATAAACAAATATATCAAATTTAAACGCCGTCAAGTATTTCTCATCAAATTCTCATCTTCTTTTCAGGATCGTCTCATCTCTCTTTTGTATAATGCAATCAGTGGGAACAACCACAGCAATATATAAAGCCTAGCGGTAAAATGTCAATATGGAAAAACTGAAAAATTGGAAAAAAGATAACGAGAAATTAGAAGTTAGCCTAAAAAAGGGTATACCAAATAAACCTCACCTTAACTACCAAATTATGTAAGAAAGATGAGGTATTTTAAAGGCTGCCAATTAGAAGAAAAAACTAACCTCTCCTCTCAGGCGGTGTGTACAGTTGCTTGGTCTTTAGTAGCATAAAGACCAACCGTACCAGTTTTCGGGCAGTTAAGACGAGAGCACGTTTGTGATGATGCTTGAATGCTTGGGCATATTTTTCGGCGTAAAAAGCAGCATACTCACTGTCATATCGACGAACGAGGTTAGCTGCCTGTATTAGATAATACCTCAGATATTTATTGCCTGTACGAACTCGCTTGGTTTCCTCACTTTCAAACTCTCCCGATTGGTACTGAGACCAAACAAGTCCAGCATACTTAGCAAGAGAATTGTGGTGAGAAAAGCGAGCGATATCGCTAATTTCGGCGATAATACCGGCGGCAAAGACCGGCCCAATCCCTTTCACAGATGATAAGGTTTCGGGAATGGACTTCATGATTTTTTCAATCTCTTTATCCAGTTTGGCAATTTCTTTTTCCATAGTCTGAATAACACTGAGCATAACGGATAATGAGAGATTAACAGGATCAGCCATAGCTTTATCAAGACGATAAGACGAGCGGGCAAGTTTTTGCAAGAAAGAAGCCAATTGCTCCGGATCGTCAAAGCGATTCTTCCCTTTTTCCTTCAAAAAGTCTACTAACTCTGTAATGGACATAGAGACAATCTGTTCAGGTTCAAGTTCTTGCAAAACAGCTAAACAAGTAGAGCCAAACATATTGGAAAAGGGATTATCTTGGCGAAGCCCACTAAATTTCAAAAAGACTTGATTGAGAAAGTAGGTTTTATCGCGGGCGATATTTTGCATAAGGTGAAAGCGGGTTCGGGTCAAACGCTGGAGAGCCTCAAATTGAATAGTAGAAGTCAACTCATGTGGAAGACGGCCAAACCGAAGTTGATCTGCAATCACCCAGGCATCAATGCGGTCGTTCTTAGGAAGAGTATCATAGCCTTTCTTAAAACGAGCCACTTTTCTAGCATTAAGGACAAAGACCTGAGCTTTGGAACCTTGGGTTTGATGGAGGTTAGCTTTAAGGAAATGAGCCAAATGCCAACCAAGATTCGAAGTGGCTTCCATGCCTACACGAATAAGTTCAGATTGAAGTTTTTGAGCCGATTGAAGAATACGTTCAAGTAGAGTTTGAGCGCCTATCAGGTTATTAGGAATGCTAAAAGATTCTAAAGCATCCCCACAATCATTCATGAACTGTACAGAATGAGAGCGGAGGCTAACGTCAATGCCTACCATAAGATTAGCCATAATCCACACCTCCCTTCGGATAAATAATCAAATACTTCTCAGACCTGGGTGCCCATGGGAACCATCTAAAGCAGCCTCGTCATCAGAACTCATGTACAGGAAACAGACAGTGTGGGTGCTACCCCCAGTTTCCAGACTGGTGCAACTAGCGGTTAGATACTCGATGATGGACCACGGGTAGCCGGCTTTCTACAGCAGTATCCAGTGTGGATCCGCAAGGAGGAGAAGAAATCTCCCGAAAAGTACCTGTCGATCCCATTGTCCCATGAGCAAGTCCAAGATTCAAGGTAGGTAATGAGTAAAAAGGCAGTAAAAAACCAGCCAGCGACAGGGAGCATATACATACTCCGGCTGGCCGGTTTCAATCACTGTTGAATTGTAGCAACTCTGGAATTGGGCCTGTGCCCCGGGCGTATCAAATTGACGCCAAAGTAAGAATTGCTGACTTCAATCAGTGTTCTTATTCAGTTGAAGTTTATTAATCCATTCTGAAAAAGCGTCTTTAACCATAGAAGGAATTAACCACAACCTATAACCGCGCGCATTACAGGCTGAATGTGGATAATATTTCGGGGTAAAAAGAGCTTCTTCAGAATTGGGAACCGGTTCCCCGGAATATGTGTTTCCTTACTGGAAATTACGCTATCCGGTGGATCTAATTCTATTATACGAGGAGGATACGATGATGAATAAAAAATGGATGGCAGGTGTTTTATCAGCGATGATTTTAGGAGGTGCCGTGGCAGGTGGAGTTAATCACCCAGCTTTTGCTGCAGCGCCTGAGGCTGCGAAGAAAGTTATTGCTCAGCAAATCGATAAAGAGGATCAAGAGCAAAAAGACAATGACCGCGAAGTGGCGGATAGCGTTGAGCAGGCTAATTTGGCTAAAGAAGCTAAACTTACTCAGCAGCAAAGTGTTGATATCGCCATGAAACGAGTAAATGGAACTGTAGTGAAAACTGAACTGGAAGATGAAGATGGTGTTGTGGTGTATGATGTAACCATCAAGGATAGCAAGGGTCAAGTTAGTGAAGTAAAGGTAGATGCCAAGACTGGCTCGATTGTAAAAGTGGAGCATGATGATGATCAAAATGACAACGATACCGAAACCAATGATGATGCTAATGGCTAAATGTTAGTATATAAGAGAGTCTTGCCGCCAATTTACGGTGGCAAGACTCTCTTTTCTTATAGAATTTACGAAATGGTGAAAACTAAAGTAATGCGTACTTTTTTGATGAGAGGGGTTAGGCAATGACCAAGGTTTTAATTATAGAAGATGAAGTAAATATGGCTAAATTTATTGAACTGGAATTAGAACATGAGGGGTTTGACGCAACGCTTGTTGCCGATGGACGAACTGGTTTGGAACTTGCTTTGGAACAAGACTGGGATATTATTCTCCTAGATATTATGCTGCCTGAACTAAATGGTATTGAGGTTTGTCGGCGGCTGCGTAACGCAAAGGATACACCGGTTATCATGCTAACCGCCCGGGATAGTGTGATTGACCGAGTATCCGGCCTTGACAGCGGCGCTGATGATTATATCCCCAAGCCATTTGCCATCGAGGAATTACTGGCCCGTATGCGCTCGATATTACGTCGTACAAAACCGGACGATACGGTAAAAAATGAGCTGGTTTACCGGGATATAACGGTGGACTTGGAGTCTTGTACCGTCAAGCGCGGTGAAACGACGGTGGAGTTAACCAGGCGAGAATATGATCTACTGGTAGCTTTTATGCAGAATAGTAACCGTGTGTTAAGTCGCGACGTTCTGCTGGATAGGGTATGGGGCTATGAGGCAGTGATAGAGACAAACATAGTAGATGTCTATGTACGCTATCTTCGTAATAAGCTGGATAAACCGGATGAAGAAAGTATTATTCAGACAGTACGCGGTATAGGGTATGTGATGAGAACATGAAGAAGATAGTAACTGCCTTTTCAAAATTACCTATTCGTTGGAAGCTTGCTTTAGGATCGGCACTGCTGCTTTTTCTCCTCATTACCGTGTACAATTCAGCCCAGTATCTTGTAATCAATCAATGGGCCAATAACCGGGAACGAAATATCCTGCAAGGCAAGTCGGCGATCATACAAAGCTACTTCTCGGAAAAGGAAGAAGATATTGGGACAGAAGACTTGGAAAATAGTGAAGCGTTTTTAGAAAAAGTAAATGAGCCGGGACAAATGATACGGATTATTCGTAAAGATGGCAAAAGTATTTTGACGGTAATGAAGGACATACTGCCTGAAAGATTTACTCCCCAGTTCGTCCAAGCGTCACAAATGCTGGAGGTGCGGCAAGGAGAAGATCATTTGTTAATTGCCCGCACTCCGCTTATTACGCCTCGTTTTACCGGTACAATTGAAATCGTACGCAACATCGAGGCTCTAGACCAACTGCTGCATTTTATCCTAACTGTAATGGCTGCAGGCGGGATTGCAGCTATCTTGTTAAGTATCCTGGGAGGAATGGCCATCTCGAATCGGTTGTTGACACCGATTAAAGATTTGACTAATACCATGAAAAAGGTAGAGGAAAAGGGCCTGCACCAAAGAGTCCAGGTGTACCAAACGAAAGACGAGTTTTCGGCGTTAGCTATGATGTTTAATGCTATGATGGATAAGCTCGAACGTTCTTTCCGGCAGCAAAAGCAGTTTGTTGAGGACGCGTCCCATGAACTGCGCACACCCATTGCGATTGTTGAAGGCCATCTTTCGCTGCTGATGCGCTGGGGAAAGGACGACCCGAAAGTCTTACAAGAATCACTTGCGGCGTCATTGCAAGAAACTAAGCGCTTGAAGCATTTAGTCCAGGATTTATTAGTGGTATCGCAAGCAGAAGCGCCGTTAGCGGTGTTAGAAACAGAAAAAATAGAGCCTGTTCCTATTATCAAGCAGGCTGTTCAAAATATGGTGCTTATTCATGCTGAATTTGACTTCTCATTGGACATAGCCACACTGGAAGGAATCAAAATTGCCATCACGGCAAATCATCTGGAACAAATACTGCTTATTTTACTGGATAACGCGGTGAAATACTCAACTACAGACAAGCGTATCGAAATATTAGGGTATCTTGAAGGACAATATACCTATATTGCTATAAAAGACTATGGTTCGGGTATTCCAGAAAGTGAATTACCTAATATCTTTGACCGGTTTTATCGGGTAGACAAAGCACGCAGCAGAAAGCAAGGTGGCAGCGGCTTAGGATTAGCAATTGCCAAACGTCTTGTCCAAAAGTATCAAGGGGTTATTGAAGTGCAGAGTGAGGTCGGTGTCGGAACGACCTTTAGTATTAAGTTGCCGAAAGAATGATTGGGAGTTGTTGGTATAGGGACTACGAAATGAGCGGGATTCGAACAGTTATAGCGGCTTTTTCACCCAGTTTACTTACTAAGCGAATTATGCTGTCATGACCATCAGCAATCCATTTAGCGATAGATAGGCCAAGACTGGTTCCTACGGTATCTTTTGATCGAGATTTATCAACCCGGTCAAAACGATTAAAAAATTTGGATTGATCTTCTTCCGACCAACAGGTTTTGCAAAAGTGAATTTTGGCAAGTTTGCTAGGGTCTATTCCGTGGACAAGCGGACTCATCCATTTGTGCGGGTATGCTATTAGGCATCAGGCAAGTCTGATTGTTGCAGCGGGTTTAATTGTAGCTGCTGTTTATTATTATTGGAGGAACCAACTGCTGAAAGAGATGGCGAAAGGTTGAGTTTTCACATGAATGGACAAATGTTGCGAAAGAATATTTTTAGACTAAATTTAAGGGGATGGCTTATGGTTCATATACAAAGTTCTTTAGCACAGTAATTCTTGTTTTTATGGTTTTAGTGGTTTCCTTAAACGCTGGTGGGAAATGAGAGCGCCGGCTATTTGTTTAGCTGGTGGTGCGGTGCTTAGTTTTCTGTTGAAAAATGTATTTCATCGTGAAAGACCGGACTTATTTTGGGTAGTGCAGGAAACCGGCTATAGCTTCCCTAGCGGCCATGCACTGGCGACCGTGGCTTTTATGGAATGGTGGCTTTCTTAGTTATGCGCAATATTTCTTCTTGGCGCGGGCGGCTAACAGTTATGATGTTGGCAGTCATTTTGAGTGTGCTAATTGGCATAAAGCCGCATCTATTTGGGCGTCCACTATCCCACTGATGTAGTAGCAGGATATGCAGCTGGGTCAATGTGGCTAGCTTTTTGTATATCGCTTTTAATGTGGTGGGAAAGAGCGCGAGTACAAAAATAAAATTCATTGTTGCGAATTGCATGCTGACCACTGAAGGTACCGTAGGGTATAGCAGTATAATGCTGACCTTTTATCAAGTTCTAGCATAACATATTATAGATGCAATAACTTCAAAAAATTATGCTAGGGGGAAAAGTGATGAGTAATGAGCATCCGGATAAAAAAGTAGAGGGGACTCGCCACCACCATGATGATTACGAACAGCGAATTTACTACTTGGAAAACGAAATCAAACGTATTATCGACCTCCTGAAAGAATGCTGCGACAAGGGAAAACACTGCGACAATGAAAAATACTACGAAAAGGAAAAGTCAGCTTGTCATGCGTGTAGAACGACTGAGCTTGTCAAAAACGGTGGTTTTGAAGTACCAGGTGATGGAGAAAATACTTTTAAATTCTGGACAATAGAGATTATTGAAGTAGAAAATGGTAACCAACAACAACAGCAACAAGCTGCTAAACGGCAAGAGGAATTAGCAAGCATAGGGGCCACCGACGATTCTTACGAAGGAGTTGTTGCCGCCCAATTTACTACCGAAGGGTCTGCCGAGCGAACAGAGAAAAAGGCACGTATATTTCAGGAAGTTCCTGTTACTTCCGGCTGTTTGTATAGACTAAGTTTTGCTGAAAATTTTCTTCCACTGCTTGGAGATTTTGATTTTGGTGAATTAACCGCACGAGTCTATTATACTGGTCCCGATTCTACTCAATATGACCTGATTAAGATTTTCATTAGACATGATCCAGGCTTTGAGCCAATACCAACTGGCTACACCTACCATCAAAAAGTAGCTGACGCCCCTGTGCCCTGTACTGTCTCTACTGTCACAGTAGAATTTCTGTTTAATATAAGCGATATAGGCGGCCAAGATCCTGATAATGAATGGCACATTGACGGCGTATCTCTCCGTTCGGAATACGCAACAGCTATTTGCTGTTCTTAATTGGGCACGCCCCCTCCTACGTTGTAGTCAAGGCTGATTTGGGGAATTTTTAGGCTGGTTTTATGGTTAAAAGTTTCTTTAGTTGTTTTCTAAACACAGGGGTATTTGCGGCGATTTCAGAAGAAACAACCACTTTGTCAACGGAGTGGTTGTTTACATCTCAACTTTCGCAGATAGAAATAGGCAAATAAGCCTTGATGTAATTGGGCGAGGCAGCAAGTCTCAATGTTCCAGCGGATACCATACAAGCGTATGATTTCTTCTGCTTCAAGGGTTACATCGGTAGACAAAATGGCTAGCCACTATCGGTTGGAATAAAAGTGTGACCGTCAGACCACCCCAAAGTTAACATATGAAATCCTTTATAGTAGCAATTGTCGGTATGATCCTTACACCTCGCTAACAGCTCCACTTTTTTGCTGCGATTTCGCTTATAGGCTGAATCATCGACGATCAAAACACGGGTCTGCTTTTGTGCTGTCAAAGGTATAACTTTTTCAATGACATGACTATTGAATGCAGTCAAAAAACGCTGCTAAGCAAAATTTGAGCAGTTAAGAAAGCGGTATATGGCATCTTTGCAAGGGAAACCGGCGTTGTTTCGTTCGCTTTCCTGCATGCTGAACCAATTACGATGTCGAAACAGTAAGCAAAATACAATCTGAAAAAGATAACTGCAGGCAAAACCCAAATTGCGTTTAATTCCTGCTTGGCGCAAATGTTTGAGCACTTTGAGTTCCGCAAAAACAGTTCTTATTTCCGGGACAAGACTCATCTTGACGTTGGAGGAATTATAGGAGTAAAATAAGCATATGATAAGAATAATATTTTACTACTACAGGGGGCGCTTGAGGTGAATATTAAACCGTCGGCGGCGATACGCAAAAACTACAACGAAATATCTGCGCTCTGCAAAGCTACCAAGGAACCTGTTTTTTTGACGAAAAACGGCGAGGGCGATTTAGTAGTCATGGATATCGATACGTTTTCCCGGCGCGAAAGCATGCTGAAGCTGCGGGAACAGCTTGTTGCGGTTGAGGAAGATAGACTGATGGGTAAAAAAGGCTTTTCAATCGACGAAGTGGACGAGATGATGAAAAAAGCCATTAAGGATTCTGCCAATGAGCAGCGGAGATAAACGGTATCACGTCATCATCTCGGAAAGAGCGGGAGAAATGCTTGTGCAGCACACCCGCTTTTTAGCTCAGGTCAGCCCTCAGGCGGCGGATAAACTTAGAATGGATATAATTGAGGCCGCCAAATCCCTGCAAGAGTTTCCGGAGCGTGGTTCCTGGCTAGTTGATCCCGTTTTGCCCGCAAACGTATACAGAAAACTACTTGTGGACAAACGCTATTTGCTTATCTATAAAATCAAGGATGACACAGTATACATTGACTACATGGTGGATTGCCGCCAGGGATATTCCTGGCTGGCCTGATCAAATTAATAAAACGATTTTAAACGTCCGTTACGCGGGCGTTTTTTTGTTGGAGATAAGGGCTTGGAAATTGTCAAACTGCCAATCGAAAAATTAAACGCCGCGCCATATAATCCACGCATTGATTTGAAACCGGGGGATAAGGATTACGAAAAACTCAAGAAATCCATTCTCACCTTCGGCTATATCGACCCCATCATCGTCAACAAGCGCGGCTATGTGGTGGTCGGCGGCCATCAACGGCAAAAGCAACGGCAAAAGCAACGGGACGGTTCGTCTGTTTCCTATGCCTTAAAAACAACACTTTGATTTATACCCGTAACCCTTGCTATCTGTCGTTGCGTTACTCCTTCCATATTTTTTATTTGCCTTAATATCTCATCCCGCCTAGCCTTCTCCATTGTCTGGAGTTCTCCCAATGATTGTCCTTTAAGTATAGCTTGTATTTCTTTATACAAACTTTCATCACTTTTCTTTTTCTGATTGTCCTCTATCTATTGCAAAAAGGTGACCTATAACTCGGAAGAAGATCCCAAGCCGGTACTGACGCAGTTCCGTAACGATTACTACCCCCGGATAGCGGTAACGGTAGACATGATTGCGACCGGTACAGACGTAAACCCTTTAGAGTGTCTTATATTCATGCGGGATGTGTACCATCATGATAGAGGAACACCATCCTTTGTCGTGTTTTGGGGTTGCACTTAAACATTTCGACATACAGGATGGTGATTCCTTATTTTTAAAATTTTTTACCTAAAAAATAGTACTTAAGCTGCACGGTTACTGCATTTTTAAGTTGTACTTTCCGAAACTAAGATTTATTATTCTACTTAGTTTTGGCGCAAACAGTTTATTATGTTTAGAAGTCTTGGTTATGCCAACCTTTTCAAATTATCCTATACCCAATTGAAACAAAACGGCGTATAATATTATACATGATTCTGTTGCTAAAAGTACTTTGACGCTCTGTTTTGTACTGTATAAAAGATATAAATTCAAAGAAAGAGTTCCATTTGTTCTTTGTGGACACTATAAATTAGATTTTTGGTTTTTGCAGTAGAATCATATATAGAATTGTCATAAAAGGAAAGGAATAACAACATTTTGAAATACGGGAGGTTTTATTAATCATGAAAGATGTTATAATTTCAAAACTTGGTGAACTTGTTGATGAACTGGCAAAAGATGACGGACAGAAAAAGGCATGGGAGGATTTTCTGGTAGACTTTGCCGGAGTTTGTGAAAAAGCAGGTATTAAAGAAGAGTTAAAAACCTCCGTTTCCAATCTCCTGCAGCATATAAGCGAAAAGGAAATGTCGGACGGCATAGGACTTTTGCATACTAAGATAGATAATTTTCCCGCAGTCGATGCTTACAAGGCACTTATAGAAGTGCTCGGGCAAAAGAATGATGAAAATCTTGTAAGGATAGCGGAGCTTAGAGATGTTCTTTCTGAACTTGCCACCCCGATTATACGGCTCTGGCAGGATGTACTTCTAGTCCCCGTAATTGGTACACTTGACAGCCAGAGGGCACAGAACATGGCTGAAAAACTTCTTGAAAGCATCTCCAATATCAGATCCAAAGTTGTAATTGTCGATGTGACTGGTGTGAATATGATAGACACGATTGTCGGGGAATTTTTGATTGAAATGTTTTCCGCTGTGAAACTGCTTGGAAGCGATGTTGTTCTGACGGGTATAAAGCCGGATATAGCCCATACCCTTGTAAAGCTCGGAATTGATTTTGATATGGTAGTCATAAAGAGAGACCTGGAAAGTGCGCTTAAATATGCTATCAGCTTATCTACAAAAGATACGGAAAAGAAATTAGTTAACCCAAAAAGAGGGGATACAGATGAAGAATAGGGTTGTGCCGACAATAAAGCTTTACGATTATCTGATTGTTCCTATACAGATTGAACTCGATGATTCAACAATTGAAAAGCTCCAGATGCAGTTGCTGCATGAAATAAGCGAGAGAAAAATCCGGGGAATAATTATAGATGTAAGCATGGTAGATGTAATGGACAGTTACATATCATTTGTGCTTTCGGAGACTGCTGCTATGGCCAAAGCCATGGGCTGTTATACAGTAATCTGCAAAATTCAGCCACAAGTGGCCCTTACACTTGCACAGATGGGCATAAAGCTGAAGGATGTTTTTACAGCAAACAGTCTGGAAGGTGCAATTGATATACTGAACCGGCTTGATTAAATATTCTACTTTGCTTTTAATGACGGAGTGATGGTGATGGACGATAAAAATTTTGATGATATCGTAATAAATGTTCATGATTACGATATGGTTTTAAAGATAAAAGACGAAAGCGACATAGCCGTTTCCAGGCAGATGGCAAAAAGTTTTGCCCAGAAAAACAATTTTTCGCTTGCCGACATCACAAAAATAGCCACAACCGTATCGGAACTTTCAAGAAACATATACAGGTATGCAAAAGAAGGACAAATTTACATAAAAAAGAAAGAAAAGGAACTAGATAAAGATGTATCAATAGAAATTGTTGCATACGACAGGGGGCCTGGGATAGAAAATGTGGAGCGGGCCTTAGCCGGAGGCTATACAACGTCCGAAAGGAGCCTGGGTTTGGGCTTGTCCGGGGTAAAAAGGCTTATGGACAGGTTTTATATAGTGTCTGAAGTAGGCAAGGGGACTATTGTGGTTTTGGAAAAGAGGAGGCGGGGGTTTTGAGAGAGGGGCTGACGGTAGACGTAGAAATGGAGGCTGACCTGTTTATTTTGGAGCATAAAATCAATAAGTATCTAAAAGAAAGCCATCCTGACATGTCTTCAGCACCCCTTGTACATCTTGTGGCAAGGGAACTTGCCACTAATATTTTGAAATACGGAGGAAAAGGTTTTATTGCAGTAAAAAGTGAGGGGGATAAACTGACAATCGCTGCCGAGGACGAAGGTAAAGTAAATCGTGAAGGCGGGATTAATATATCAAAAAGAGGCCTTGGAATAGGGCTGGACGTTATTAAAAAAAACTGCGACAAGCTCGATGTTGAACAAAAGCCAGGCGGAGGAATGGTGGTAAATGCAGTATTAAACCTTTCACAGCAGCGTAAAGAAAAAGGCTTTGCCGTTCAGGTCGGAACAGCATCAAAACCGCATTATCTGGAAGAAGACAACGGTGATATTTGCTTTTACAAAGAGATGGGAGGCAAATATTTTTTGTTTGTTGCTGATGTCCTAGGCCACGGCAAAAAGGCCGGAGTGATTGCGAAGGAGATTGAATTATACTTACAAAACATTAATGAAATAGATCTTGAAAAAATATATGCCGGCCTTGAAAAAATATTGCAGGCCACACGCGGCTGTGCGGTTTTCTTAGCTACTGTTTCCCAAAGCGGACTCGAGTACTTAAACGTTGGCAATATAAAAGGCTGGCTTATTAATCCCGGCTCTGGAAAGAAATTAAATGGTGTGAACGGAGTTGTTGGGAGAACATCTGTTGGAGTAAAAATATTTAAAGAAATGTTACCAGCGGATTTTGTTTTGATTGTATGTACTGACGGCATAAAAAAGCTGTTTATTCAGGCGGCGGACATGAAGTGGCTGAAAAAGATGGATGCTGGGGAAGCAGCGGAAAAGATACTGCAGGAGTTTGCAATTAAAGAAGATGACGCAAGTGTTTTAATCTTAGTTTCGGAAAGTACAACTTAAAAATGCAATAACCGTGCGGCTTAAACACTATTTTTTAGGTAAAAAAATTTAAAAATAAGGAATCACCATCCTGTATGTCGAAATGTTTAAGTGCAACCCCGAAACACGACAAAGGATGGTGTTCCTTTATCATGGTTCTTCAACCAATTATTAGCACAAAAGTTCCGGGTGGAAAAACCACGTGAGGTGTGTGTGGCTGGATTTTGACGATAGTGTGGTGACTGTCTTGGGTGAACAGGAAGAATCAGCGGTAGGGTTGATATTATGAAGCGAAAACTCAATGAGTTTCTGATCGCGATGACCTCCCTACCGCTGCCTTTGGATGATTTCGCGGCGTAATACAACTGCAATACCGTGAAACAAGCCTATCTGTGAAACGCGCGGTTTCATGGGTTTTTTAGGGTTACCCTTCAGGAGGGCAACAAGAGTCACCAGACTATTTTCAGTCAGAATACTATCCCAAAATATAGCTTACACGCCATTCGAGATGGGTAATACTGGATAAATTGTCCTTTTTAGCATATAGGGAGCATTTTTTTCGGGGTACTTTCCAATTTCAAGTTAATAGCAAGGGGAGGGAAACGGCTTTGAAGGACATAAAAATTTTCGTTGCAGAGTATAAAAACTATCTTTCCGAATTCATTTTAAAGGGCGGTCGGGATGATGTGCTGTTTGAGGCTTACCAAAATCTTATAAAACTCTTGGACGAATCATCTGCCCAGGCGGCCAACCTTCTGGATATTCACAATCAGGCTTTGAAGGATGTGCTCAATATAAGAAATGACAATGATAAGGTACAATGGATATATATAGAAAGGGCCACGGAATTTCTTGCCCAGATACTTATTGCGACAGATGCCCTGCTTCTGTCTTTAAAGGAAAATGTAGAAAGAGATCCCCTCACAGGACTATATAACAGGCTTGCCATTGAAAAAACGTTAACAAGAATGTGGGTAAATGCTCAGGAAACAAAAACACCATTTACTTTGGCAATGATTGATCTCGATAACTTCAAGAATGTCAATGATTGCTACGGCCATATGGCAGGAGATGATCTCCTGCGGGAAATAAGTGATGTTATCAGGAAGAGTCTGAGGGATGGAGATGTAGTTATGAGGTTTGGGGGGGAAGAGTTTGTGGTTCTGCTGCCCAAAGCAGATGGTGCAGGAGCAAAAATGCCTCTTGAGAGGATAAGAAAGCGGATAGAAGAAGGCGTGTTTGCGGAAAACAATATTAAAATTACTGCCAGTATAGGGGCGGCGGTGTATCCGGACGACCGCCCTTTAAGTGCGGATGAGCTTATAGAATTTGCAGATGCTGCGATGTACGAGGCTAAAGCAAAAGACAAGAACAGACTCGTTTTTTACAGCCAGCTCGACGGCAAAAAGAGGGTTTAGAAATGACAAGGAGTGAATTATCTTGAGCTTTTCAAATGGGATGTCAGAGTTTTTTAAAGAACTAACTTCCCGGAATGAACAGTTAGATTTTGAAAATTTGCAAGAAATTACCGGCGGGCTGACGCAGGAATACATTAGCCGAATTCGAACTTTATTGGAACAAACAGGGCAAAAAACAAACGAGGCAGAATTGAGGGAAGCGACAAGCGACTTACTGGCTTTGTTTGCCGGAAAACATGATGAGGAACTCCTGGCACGGCGTATAGAATTCGGGATAAAACTGGGCAATGCAGAAATACCTCTTGAACAGCTGATAAAATTATACGGTTCTCTATTTGATCGCAGCTGGGACGAAATAGCTTCAGTTTTCCAAATTTCGAAAAAAGATTTGCAAAGCATAAAGTACGGTGTTAAATTGTTGTTTATAGATTTCGGCCTGCAGCTTTTGGGATATGAAGGAAAGATATTAAACACCATGAGATTGCTTTCAACAATAGATGTCTTGACAGGCCTTATGAGCCGCCGTGAGTTTGAGAAAAAGCTGCAGCAGGCAATCGAATTTGCTCAGAACACAAAAACTGAATTTTCCTTATACTATGTAGACGTAGACAATTTAAGGCTTATCAATGATGTTTATGGATACGTTGTGGGAGATGTTGTGCTTAAAAATATGGCCGATTATTTGCAGGAGGAATTGAATGATCCTTTTGCAGTGGCTCGCATAGGTGATGACGAGTTCGGGGTTATACTAATGGATACAGGGCCTGCCGAAGCGCTGGCAAAGGCGCAGGTTCTATGCAAAAAAATTGCTGAGAAGGAAATTAATCCTTTAGGTTATGACGGCATTTTTGTTGCAAGCAACATTGGCGTTGCTTCGTACCCTCATAACGGACAAGCGTTGGATGACCTTATATTGGCTGCAGAGGTTGCTTGTTTAACTTCCAAGAGGAAGGGAAGGAACCGGGTGCAGCTTATAAATGCGGTTGACGACAATATAAATCCTACCTTGGTTCACGAGAGAATTATTATTTTGCGGGAAGCTCTAAGTTCAAAAGATTGTGTAGTTCCTTTCTATCAACCGATTGTAGACCTTGAGACTGGCGAGCCTATGGGTTACGAGGTGCTTGCCCGCGTGAAGAGGGGAGAAAATTTTCTTTCTGCCGGGCTTTTTGTTGATGCAGCAGAAAAATCCGGCCTTATGCAGGAAATTGGCAAAAGGGTGATTGAACAGGCAATAAAAGAAAAAAACAGCTCTTGGGCAAAAGATAAACTTTTCTTTATTAACTTCTCCATGCGTGAAGTGGAAAGCCAGGACACTGTGGGGTTCTTAGCCGACCAGTTCAACCGCTATGAAATTAATCCGGAAGAAATTGTGGCCGAAATTACAGAACGAGAAACCGTGAGGGATATTAATGCCGTACATACTTTTGCCAAGAAGTTAACAGAAATCGGGGTACGGCTGGCAGTAGACGATTTTGGGAGCGGTTTTTCTTCATTCCTTTATCTTCGTTACTTTGACTGCTACTTTGCCAAGATTGAGGGTTCTCTAGTGCGTGACATAACAAGAAGCGGACGTTCAAGAATGATAGTAGAGAATATGGCAAAACTTTTGCAGAGGCTTTCGATAGAAGTAGTAGCCGAATATGTAGAAAACCGCGAAATAGCCGAAATTTTGCACCGCACAGGTATTCGTTACGGCCAGGGCTACTATTTAGGAAAACCATCGCGCTTCCCTGGCAACGGAGATTAGCCCAGCACAAGCCCTGCTGGGCTATAATAAATAAATTAAGTTTGGAGGGATAAATTTGAATGATTATGTTGACAAGAGGATCGAGCGCTTTGAAACTTTGCTAAAGGAAATATGGACTGCGTCAGAGAAGTACCTTGGAACATTTTCTGTTAAACTTTTGGTGGAAAGAGCTGTGTGGGATCTTTCTGCGGAGTATAGGGAAATAGAACTGCTGCAATGCGATGAGGGCGGGATATCGTGCGCCGAAATAGCAGCCAGTGTGAAGAAAAATCCAAACCTGCCGGTTGATGAAATGTTTACGAAGTTCATTACCAAGTATGTCGAAATTTTAGCTAGGCTGGTTGGACGTGAAAAAACGGACAAAATAGTGAAGAAACTGAACGAAGAATTCGGAGGTATTTCTTTTAACTTATAGGAGGATGAAGAAAATGGACAAACTGAAGACAGGCATAAAAAATTTTGATAATATTCTTTCCGGCGGCATACCTGTATATTCTCTTAATATCATTTCCGGCTCTCCGGGCAGCGGAAAAACGATACTTGTTCAAAACATTATTTTTAACAGTGCAAGGGACGGCCTCAAAAGTTTATACCTGACAACCATATCTGAATCACAATTCAAAATGGTAAGGCATTTGCAGGAGTTTGAGTTTTTTTCGGACGATTTTCTGGGGGACAAGTTTATTTACGGTGATCTGGGAGCTGTTCTGCGCAAACAGGGCACTGAGAAGGTTCTTGCATACCTTACCGAAATGATCAAAAAACATCAACCCAATATACTTGTAATTGACAGTTTCAAGGCCATAAGAGATATCTTTCCGGACGAGAAAACTTTTAAGGCTTTTGTTTTTGATCTGGCAGCCGCTTTATCGGTATGGGAGGTTACCGTGTTTCTCATCGGCGAGTATGAAGAAAAAGAACTGACTCAATTAAGCGAATTTGCCATTGCTGATGGGATTTTTCACCTTTACGGCCAGGGAGAAAAGAGGTTTCAAAAAAGGTATTTGCGTATTCTGAAGATGAGGGGGACCCATTTTGAACAAGGGGAGCACCTGTTTCAAATCAGCTCTGCGGGGATAGAAGTGTATCCGAGGATAAAACCAGAGGGTAAAGGGCTTCAGTATGAGGTCAGGTCGGGGAGAAAAGGATTCGGAATCACAGAACTGGATGAAATGCTGAGCGGTGGGTTAAAAGAAGGAACTATTACGCTCATTTCCGGCGGTACGGGTACGGGCAAAACCGCTCTTGCTCTTAAATTCTTACTTGATGGAGCTGAAAAAGGAGAAAAGGGATTAGTCCTTTCTTTTGAGGAACCCGTTGTTCAACTTATAGATAACGTCCGTAGTCTGGGATGGGAGCTGGATAAATATCTGGCTGATGGCAGACTCGATATCAGGTTTATCTCGCCAATAGAACTGGACGTAGACAAGCATGCTTTTGAAATAATGGACATGGTCGGAGAAAATAGGGTAGATAGGCTTGTTATTGACAGCATATCTTCTTTTGAAAGCAGCGTTATTGATTTACAAAAGTATAAAGATTATCTGTGGGCATTAGGCCAGCAGCTCAAAAGGCGGCATGTTACCACAATATTTACCGTACTGAACGAAGATCTCTTTTCACCGGTAGTAGTAACTAAAGCTCAAATATCCTTAATGACAGATAATATAATTATCCTGCGGTATGTGGAAGATGATTCAAACGTTAAAAAAGTTCTTGGAATCCTTAAAGCCCGCGGCACCAACCACAACAAGGATTTTAGGGAGTATGAGATTACCCCGAATGGAATAAATATTCTCGGTAAATTAGATAGAGCAAATATGCTAAGATGAGGTGCAGCTAAATGCCAGCAAACCTTTTACTAAGTGTTTCGTTAAAATACTGGCAGGATTTTCAGGATACTCTTGCCAAGGTGATGGATGCAAACATTTATATACTTGATATAAATGGCGGCGCGTTTTCCCAATTCAGCAGAGATGTGGAATTGTGCCGGAAGATGAATAACGGAGGAAAGATCTGCAACGAAAAGTGCCTCCGTTTCTATAAGGATACCTTGGGATCCTTGGAAGATAAAGGCACATTTACGTGCCCCTACGGGATTAGGCTTTATGCCTACCGCCTGGGCACATACGCGCAAAAGATAGGTTTCCTTCTCGTTACTTCTGGCAGGATAAGAACTCGGGTAGACAGCGAAGAAGAAAATGTTTTTGTTACAAAAGCGGACAGCATTTACCAGACTATCAATGAGGTGCTTAAAGCTATCCTTGAAAAAAACCTTTTAGGATTACGAAGGCTTGAACTGAACAGCATTTATGAAATCAGCCGCCTGTTGATATCAACTGTAGAACTGGAAAAGGTTATGGACCTCATAACGAACTCCCTGATCATAATATACAGGGCCGAGCTGGGTTTTGTTGGCCTTCGAGAAGGTGATAAAATCAGGGTGGCGCAGGCTAAAGGCGATCACGGCAACCTTTTGATAGGTAAGGAATGGCCGATGCTGCAGCCGTTGATTGAAAAGGTTTTTTCAAAAGTAGAGCCGACTTTCCTGAGTGCTGATGAGTTAATGACATTACCGGGGCTAGCTGATTTGAAGGTTAATTCCGGGAATAAAATCATGGTTTATCCCCTATGGACTTCTTTGGGCGGTGTTGGCCTGTTAGGCATAGTGTTTTATCCTGAGGCAATGGATGACAACGACAACAGAAACCTGCAGATATATGCGAACTTTGCTGCGATAGCTTTGGCTAATGCCAAGCTTGTAAGCCGATTGGAAAAAGAAGCTGAAACCGACTTTTTGACCGGTTTTTTTAATAAACGAGCAATGCGCAACATGCTGGTTAATGAACTTGAGAGGACAATCAGGTATGATATACCTTTGGCAGTTGTTTTTTTGGATATTGATAATTTTAAGTCTTACAATGACACCTTTGGCCATGTGGCCGGCGATGTGGTGCTGCAGAAGATGGCAGAGATAATAAAAAATTCCATCAGGACTGTGGATATTGCGGGGCGCTACGGAGGCGAGGAGTTTGTAATTATTCTTCCCGGGACAAAAGAAGAAGGCGCTGTTGCAGTTGCAGAAAGAATACGAAAATCTATAGAGAGGTATCATCTTCCGCATCGCAAAATTACCGCAAGCATAGGTATAGCCTTAGCGAAAAAAAGTGATTCTGTTGATTCCTTGCTTGAAAGGGCAGATCAGTCCTTATATCAAGCGAAAAGACAAGGAAAGAACTGCTACTGCTTGGAAACGTCATAAAAATATGAAGCGGCGTAATTGTGGAGGTTGTACAGTCTGAAACCTCACCCGCGGGAGGTACAAAGTAAAAAGGTTCACCTTTCTTAAGGATGTGATAAATGGCAGTCGGCAACATTCGTGCAATCGCTATAATAGCACGTTTATGGCCACGCCGTTTTTTAATGGATAAATAGCGGCCTTTGATTTGAGGGTGCTTATCACTTTTGACAATCGCATTTGCGCATTGTACTAAAAAGCCATTCTGAAAGTTCTCTTAAACCTTTTGTAAAAGTTGAAAAGCGTTTGGATTTGTACGTGGTAACACCTTTGTCATTGGTAGAAGCAATACACGCGACAATAAATGTTTTGTGGACATCAATTCCACAGCAAATCGGATAAACAATTTTTGACACTAAAGTCTCCCTTCGCAAAAAAATTATTGAGAGAATCAGGCATTAACTGATTGTCCGGCTATAAACAAATATTGTTTATACAAAGATAAGTCTACGTGCTCGGATGGCACACTTATTTGTGCTTGAAAGCACAATCTACACATAATAAATATGCGGTCAACTCCGAAAGGAGCAGCACACTCACCTTCACGTGATTTGTAGTTGCCTGTAATCTCAACAATATAGTTGTAAAATAAATTAAGCTCAAAGGTAACAGTTTCATCCCGTTTTGTGCCTTGAGCTTGCGAAAGGAATGGTTATAAATATTATGAGCGAGAACTTTGTATTGGACGGCAAAACTAAAAGCATAGATTTCGGTGAAGAAGAAGTCCGTTTTTTGAAAGTCCTTCGTGCAAGTCTTGACTTAGCTATTGACCGCGGTCAAGAGGAAAATGCAGAGATGCTCAGGAAACTTATTGAGATGGGGCAGAGGATATCTTCCAGTTTAGAAATAGACGTGATCATTGAGACTACGTTGAAAAGCCTGGTGGAAGTTGCAGGTGCGAAGTGTTGTGCGCTGGGGCTGTTTGATAAAAAAACAGGAGAAATTGCGCTGAAAAAAAGCCCGGAATCCAGCAATAAATCACAGATAAGAGCTGAGCGAGTGCAAGCAGAAGGCACGATCTTGGGTGAGGTGACGAAAACAGGGCAGCCGATGGTAATAGAGGATTTGGCGAATTATGAAGGTTCTTTATGTTTGCCGGATTGCAGCAATGGCATGCGTTCGGCTGCTGTGTTCCCTGTTCAGGCAGGGGGGAGGATACATGGAGCGCTGATAGTATGCACGCCTTTTGCTCTGGACAGAAAAGGAAATGAGGTTGGTTACCTGTCTATCATAACCAGTCAGGTAGGCCTGGCAATAGAGAACGCACAGCTTTACGAATCGTTGCGGGAATATTACATGAATGTTGTGAATGCGCTGACTGCGGCGTTAGAAGCAAAAGATAAGTATACACAGGGCCATTCGTTGCGGGTTGCATTGTGGGCTAAGGAAGTAGCTAAAGAAATAGGGCTTTCTGATAAAGAACAGGAAATGATTTATATAGGAGGACTCCTGCATGATATAGGAAAGGTAGGGGTGAGGGAACAAATACTGCTCAAGACTGATAAGCTTACACCGGAGGAAGAAAAAGAAATACATACTCATCCAAGGACGGGAGCAAGGATCATGGAACCGGCAAATCTCCCAAAAGAGGTAGTTGAAGCGGTTCTTTACCACCATGAAGACTATGATGGCGGCGGTTATCCGGAAGGCATTGCTGGTGAAAAGATACCCCTTCTGCCCCGGATCATAAGGGTGGTGGATTCTTATGATGCTATGAAGTCGGACAGGCCTTACCGTAAGGCATTTTCCAAAAAGTGGGTGATAGAGGAATTGAACCGTTGTTCCGGCAAGCAGTTCGACCCGGTAGTTGTAGAAGCAATGATAAAGCTTATTGAGCAAGGGAAATTGGCCTAAACAGAATTTGCTAAGGTTTGGCCTTCCCGTAGTCTTTCAACCAGGAAAGTAAATCCGTATCGTTTGTCCATGATGCTACTGATGGCGACTCAATATTGTTGACTTTTTCAAGTGCGACCCTTTTCATTTCAGTATCAGCACGAGCGTAAATTTCCGTTGTACTGATATCAACATGCCCGAGAATGTCTTTGATATAAACAATGTTAACTCCCGCTTGAAGCAAGTGCATAGCTTTTGTGTGTCTATATAGTTTTGCAAAAGCGTTGCTGTTTTTGATAGCAAGGGAAATTGGCTCGCTTTTTTTTTTTTTGAACGGAATATCAAGAATCTCCTTGCAATGAAACATATTTTCAGGGGTTTCGGCCTGTACGTATCTGGCAAACGAATGTATTGCGGCTAAACGTTGTTTCGAGTTGAAATACTGCAGCCTCTGTCTTCCTCTATCCATGCTAAAAATGACTTAATAAGGTCAATGTTAATGTCATCAACGTTCTTTAGTATCATTGATTTTGGGAATGGACTTGCGGAGGTTAATGCTACTATATCCCTCGCGGTGCAAGTAGCGGAAAAAGCATTCCAGCTTGTAAAGATACTGGTTAATAGTTCTTTTTCTAAACCCCAGTAAAGATGTTATAAACCCTCGCAACATAAAATCGCCGTACTTGATGATGTTGTTCAGATGATCGGCAATTTCAAAGGGATTTCGCGTTTTATACCGGCGAACTAGACTATCGGCATGCCTGATAATGTTATTCATAAGCTGACCCCAACAAGCGCAATGCGGCTATTGCTTCTTCCTTTTACGCCCGTATTTCTTGTTGTTCTTCTTCGCCTCGAAATACATTTTAAATAAAAATGGTTGATGGTGCTGTCAAGTGAAGAATACTGGTAAAGAAGAAGGGGGTAATCCAGATGATGGGGTTTTGTGAAAAATGCCATGATATGGTTAACTACTCGATTAGGGAAATAAAAAAGTCAAAAAACATCAAAGGTAAAGAAATTAGCTATATTGCCAAAGAAGCATATTGTGAAGAATGTGAATGCGAGATGTTTGTAGCCGAAATTCGTGATTATAATCTTAAAATGCTTGATCAGGCTTACAGAGAACAGAAGCCCTCATAACTGTATCAGAAATCGAAACCATATTGGAAAAATATGATATAGGTAGAAGGCCTTTATCGTTGCTTTTAGGTTGGGGTGAGGGAACCGTAACTCAATACTTGAATGGTGATATTCCCACTAAACAGTACTCAGATACGCTTAAAAGGATACTTGTTGATTACAATTACATGACAGAAGTATTGGAACAGAATAAGGATAAAGTTACTGATTTAGCATATAGTCGTTGTAAGCGGGCTCAGGGCTTTTATAAAGCATTTACCGGAGAATTTTTATTTAATGACGAATGCGAAGCTTGGTTGCATGGACCGGTATATAGGAATATTTACAATAAATACAAAAATTATGGCTGTAACCAGATAGAAGAAAACCCCATTGATTTTGGAGATATTAATCTTACCAACGATGAAAAAGAATTTCTCGATAGTGTAATAATGAATTTTGGATGCTATAGCGGAAAAGTATTGGCAAAAATCACTCACATTGAAACACCATGGAGAGTTACGAGAAAAGGTCTTGGTGACCATGAGGGTTCTAATCGCATTATCGATAAAAAGTTAATTGATGAGTATTTTAATGGAATTAAATCCAAATACGGCATGCTGAATATTTCTGATATTAGAGATTATAGCACCGATTTATTTAAGAAAACTTATCATTGAATTGCTAAGAGCTATTTGGATCAACGTTAGATTGGGTATGTGAATTTGTTGGTAGCGGAGCAGAGTTTTTCTGCTTCGCTACACTTTTGAAACAGGCTACAAAGGGGGTTAGTAAGTGGTAAGAAAAAGGTTAGTTGTCACTGGTAAGAAAGTGTCGAGTGACAGGTAAGTTTTTCTGTGGTAAACTTTAAAATGTGAAGAAGTGTATAACGAACTCTCGGACAAGCGCCGGGAGTTTTTTTGTTGCCTAAATACAGGAGGTTTTATGCATAAATGCAAACGCTGCGTATGGGGACCGTGGATAACGTCGTAAGCGGATATATTGTATGTTTCCTGATTGCGTAAAGGATGAAGAGGAGCGGAGGAAGCGGTATGCCCAGAAAACCAAAACGGCCGTGCTCCCATCCCGGGTGTCCGCAATTAACTGACGGCTTATAGTGCGATCGGCACCGGAAAGAGGATATAAAGAGTACAACCGCTTTGCTTAATCCGGCCGATTCGGCCGGCAAATCCGGTCTCATTCGGTCACCTCGTAGGTAGTTTTAGTTTAGCAAAAATCAATCCGAATTTACAGCATTACCGTCATCAAGCCCTCATTCAGAGTCATTTGGACTGCGCTTAGAGGGCCCATGAAGTTCGAAGCGGCAGGCGGCCTCTCGTTCCTGATGCATGGTGACGTTTTTGCCGGAGTTTCCCCGCCGGCGATTGTAGCGCTCGCAGAACTGGCTATACTCCGGCCCGTCAGGGTTCTTTTCTTTGTATTCCTCCCACATAAACCGCAAATTAAGGTTCGAGTGCTTCTTCAATTCCTTGTCAATGCATTCATAATCCGGATCGGGCTTTATATATTTATTACCTGTATAAGCCGGGTATACAAGCTTCTGTAGGGCCTCACCGGTCATACTTTAAATTCCAATCAATAAATATACTTTTTTTGCAACAACAACAAAATGATATTGACGTGATAATGAGTATCAGTTAGAATAAAGTTGTTCAACTTATTGGTAATGATTATCATTGTCGGTTTTGTTGATCAATAATTACATACAATCGAAGAGAGGAGCATCTATGCGTAACCGTTTTTTGAGTTTATTAATGTTTCTATTTGTTTTCGTTGTGCTTTTTGGTGCGAGCGTTGCGAATGCTGCTAGCATTGGCGTCGAGAACATGACCAAAGCCAAGCCCTATATCGATCAAGCACTTGAAAAAGCAAAAACAGATCTTGTGTCCGCAAAAAAAGCATATGATCAATTTCACGATCAATGGTTTGGCATCGAAGACACGATAAAAGCTGATTCAAAGATCGCTTATCGAGATATTGAAACCCAAATGGGTCAGGTCGAATATGCATTTATGTCTAATAAACAGCAAGATGTACAAACGGCACTACAAAACTTACAGCAAGTCGCCGACAAGTATATTCACGGTCAGTATGTGAAAGGCACTGATGCGAAAGGCACTGATGTGAAGGGTACAGACATGAAAGGTGCTGATGTGAAAGATACCGACGTGAAGGATACAGACATGAAAGGTGCTGATGTGAAAGATACTGACGTGAAGGGTACAGACATGAAAGGTGCTGATGTGAAAGATGCTGACGTGAAGGGTACAGACATGAAAGGTGCTGATGTGAAAGATGCTGATGTAAAAGGTACTGAGGTGGGGGAAAAAGACGTTACCCTTTCCGAATTCATCACGCTTTTGCAACAAACCAAAGAACATGTTCAAAAGCAAGATCAGGCAAAATCACTCGAAGCGATAACTAAAGTACGGGAAATGTGGTTGAGTGTTGAAGGAGTTGTCGTAGCACAATCCGCTTCCATTTATAACGATTCTGAACGAGACATGGTTGTCGTCAATGCGATGATTGCCGATCAAAATTATAATGGTGCCGCAAAGCTGCTGGATACCATGATCGCCTATCTTACCCCACTGGCTGAAAAATCATCCTACACGTTTTGGGATGCAGCTATGATACCGTTGAGGGAAGGTTTGGAAGCCTTACTGGTCGTTGGGGCACTTCTCGCTTTCGTCAATAAATCTAAAGACGGCAAAGGTAAGACTTGGGTCTGGGCCGGTGTTCTTGCCGGAATAGTCCTTAGTGCGATCTTAGCGATCATTATCAAGTTTGTTTTTTCCTCCGGTGCGTTTGGGAAAAATAATTTCCTGATCTCAGGTTGGACCGGGATTTTTGCCTCGGCAATGTTGCTTTATATGAGTTACTGGCTACATAGCAACTCCAACATTGAGCAATGGAATCGCTATATCCAATCGAAAACCGAAACGGCTTTAAGTACAGGGCGGGTAATATACTTGGGAGTACTTTCGTTCCTGGCAGTATTCCGCGAAGGTACTGAGACGGTTCTTTTCATCATTGGAATGATAAATCAAATCAGCACACAGCAACTGCTGTTGGGGATTCTAGTCGGTTGCGGCATCCTCACTGTCATTGCTTACCTGATGCTATTCGTAGGTGTAAAATTACCGATTCGCCCCTTCTTCCTGGTTTCGAGTGTAATCGTTTTTTACCTGTGTGTGAAATTTATGGGACTTGGAGTTCATAGCTTACAGCTTGCAGGTATCATACCGGTTTCGAACTCGGCCAACCTACCGACAATTGATTTTCTCGGGTTTTACCCCTCTTGGCAGAGTGCGGTACCTCAATTGGCAATCGCTTTGTCTGCCGTTGCTTTCCTGATTGGGAGTCAGATTTACAAAAAAAAACCAAAACATTAACTGGTACATATTAAATAAGAAAAAACAGGAGGTCAATTTCAATGAAAACTATGGTTTCGAAAACTATTGCTTCGCTTGTAGCGGTTACGCTTCTTACTACGGTTGCGCTTATCGGTTCCGAATCCAAAATTGTGCCGTTCCATAAAGCGGCGGCAGCCGCCGCGCAAACAGTACAATCTGCCGCAGACACAGTTCCTTCTGACGCTGCAGTAAGGGACGGAGTAGCCAAATTGTTAAAAACCGCTGAACAACTGCGCGAAGCCGTTATGACGGGCGATGAGGCCAAAGTAAAGGAATACGGACCGGAATTAGAAGAAAACTGGTCGAAGATCGAGGACGAGATCAAACCTCAATATCCTGGGATTTACGCGCAAGTTGAAAAGTTTTTAAATCCCACCGTCTCAGGAACACAGGCTTCATCCATCGATAACGATGCTATCTTGAAGCTCGACGACCAATTGATACAAGTTTTAAATGAGTTGTCGCAAAACCTAACTCAGGTTGATCAAGTTAAAGCCGGTGCGACCAAGTTGATTGGCCTCACCAACGACATGAAGGCAGCCATCGATGCGGGAGACGAGGCGAAGATTAAAGAAATCGGTCCGAAGTTAGAAGAAGTCTGGAGTACATTCGAAGATGGTGTGAAGCCGCGTAACGCAGCCCTTTATGCGGAAATTGAAAAAAGTCTGAACCCTGAAGTAGCTGGGTCACAAAAAACTCCGATTGATACACAAAATTTAGCTCAGCTAAATGACAATTTAACAGAGGCAGTAACAAAGTTGCTGCAAAGTATAAAATAACGAAATAGATAGTTCAACCAGAGAAGGTATTCAGATAAGTCGGATTCCTTCTCTGGTTTTTTATGAAAATGGTCAGAGATACGAATGAACAAAGCCTTGAAAAAGCGCATAGCAAAGTAAGGGCTGCAAAAAAGCAGTCAAAGAGCGTAGTTCACGGTTTTGGGCTGCGAGCACAATCGCGCATTTCGCGAGAAGTTGAATCATGCATTTCAACTGTGGATCGATCATCTAAAAGTTATTTTGGATGAAATAACAGAACATGAAGATTTGCCGATCAAGATAGATAATCAGACTCTGGCGCAGGTTATCGTTTCGATGATTGAGGGCGGGATTTTATTGATGAAAAACCAACAGGATATTCAGGCGCTAGTTAATGTTGCTGATGTTATCAGAAAATTAGTTAACATCCAATGAATTAAACATTGAGGAGGGCTAATTATGGCCACAATCTTGGGTATCAGCGGATCACCCGTACACAACAGCAATATCGATCAAACCATTCAGGCAATACTGGCAGCAACAGGAGTGCAAACCCGGTTTATTAAATTAAGTCAAATGGGCAAAATGCAGCCCCGATAAATACGTAAACTTTTCACAGCGACCGGATTTGCTGGAAGAAGCCAGAACCATTGGGATTAGACTAAGAAGCCTTCTATAACGTCCCGACCCCATTGCCACAACATATAAAATTTGTTGGAGAGGAGGCATACTGTGATAACCGTTAGCGATAAAGCAAGAGATCATATTATAAAAAAGGGCGGAGCCGTGCAGATCCTTCAGTTTAATCGATCGGCATTATGCTGAGGTCGCATTAATCTAGGCCCGTCCGTGCGATTGGGCGAACCCAAAGATAAAGACAATTACACTCTGCAGCGAATAAGTGAAATCGATGTTTATACGCCGCTAGATTTTCATTCGCCAAATCCATTGGTCATTGAGGTGCACAGTCTATTTGGAGTTAAAACTTTGCATATTGAAGGCTGGAAGTTAATTTGAGAATAGAGGGAGAGCCCATGTTGACATTTACTGAAAAAGCGCGTGCACTTGCGCAAGAAAAGAAACGGCCGATCTATTTAGAAATGTCACCCACGATTAAAGAGTGTTGCTTCGCGATACGGGAGAGTCCTTCCATTCATTTCGGCGCGCCGAAGAACCGGGATTTGTGCAATGTTACATTAATTGACGGTATTACTGTATATACTCCGAAGGAACTTCCGGAAATACCGCTTACTGTGAGTGTTAGGAAATTGTTTGGAATTTGAAACATTAATTATTGAAGGGTGGCAATTAGCTTAAATTTGCATTCCTGATTCAGCATAGAAGCTTATCCGAAAAGGCTGAAGAATTTATGATTATTCGTGCCACTGTTTAATACCAGTAATTGCGATTGTTATATTGGAACAGACGGTTAAAGTCTTTGGCGACATTATTGCCCTGCTACTGCAGAAAACCCACAGCACCATGGATGCAATGGTCAAATCCAGGGAACAGGTCATGTCGGGTATAGAGCAGGTCAGCGTCGTTACGGAGGAAAACTGCGCAGCCACAGAACAAGTTGCGTCCTCTTCCCGGGAATTGACGGTTTCCAGCGAAGAAATATCTGCTACCGCCCAAAGTTTGGCTTCAATTGCCGAAGACTTAATGGATACTGTAAACAGATTCAAGGTTTAACTTATTCGCGGCAGAAGTTCATATTCTGCCGCGAACATTTTTGCGGGCACCTATCATAACTGGCGCAACATAGACGGTGACTACAGGGATATTCCCGGTTTCTGCAAGTCGGCAACCATTGAAGAAGTGGCGGCGCTGGATTATGTTCTCACCCCGGGGCGCTATGTGGGATTGCCCGAAGAGGAAGACGATTTCGACTTGAAGAAAGGATCAAGCAGTTGACCGGAGAACTGAAGCAGCAAATGGAAGAGTCCCAAAGGTTGGACAGGGTAATTGCGGAAAATTTGAGGAAGATTGGAGTGGAACTATGAATAACGAACTGAGGTGGAAGCAGAGGTTTGTTAATTTTGAAAATGCTTACCGGAAATTCTCACAAATTGTAGCGATTGAAAAAATGGGGGAAATTGAAGAAATACGTAAGTTCCTCCAAGGATATCCCGAAATCTATACAGCAAAGATTTTTGGCTCCAGGGCACTGGGGAGTTATAAAGAAGCGTCAGACATCGATCTTGCCATTTTTGGCGATGGAGTAACCGATAAAACAGCACGGGATCTGAAATTCGATATTGAGGAAGAAAGCTACCTACCCTATTTTTTTGATGTGATAAGTTATAACGACATTACGGTTCCTTCCCTCAGGGAGCATATCGACCGGCACGGAGTGACGATATACCGGCAGGGGTGGAGGGAAGTTAAGTTAGGGGAGATTGTTAATGCGATCTCCGAAACTTATAAGTTCGGTGATGAGAAAGTAATATTTTTGAATACATCAGATATCTATAACGGGAAAATAATAAATCATCCAAGATATCTACCAAAACAATTACCGGGTCAAGCTAAAAAAAGTATCAAGAAAAATGATTTTTTATTTAGTGAAATTAGACCAGCAAATAGAAGGTTTGCTTTAGTTGATATTGATGCTGATAACTATGTTGTATCTACTAAATTAATGGTCTTGAGATGTTCAGACAGAATTTTACCAAAGTATCTTGAGATCTTTTTAACTTCTAATTCAAACCTTGAATATTTACAATTACTAGCTGAGTCACGATCTGGTACTTTCCCGCAAATTACATTTGAACAAATTGCAAATTTAGATATTTTGCTCCCCCCTCTCCCCGAACAAAAAGCCATCGCCGAAATTCTTAGCAGCCTGGACGACAAAATAGAACTGCTGCACAGGCAGAACAAAACTTTGGAAGCTATAGCAGAGACCATATTCAGGAAGTGGTTTGTGGAGGAGGTAAGCGACGATTGGGAGGAAGGGAAGTTAGGGGAATATATTACCGTAAAAGGCGGTGCAACCCCAAGCACTACAGTAATGGAATATTGGGATGGCAAGTATGCTTGGGCAACACCTAAAGACTTGCCAAAATTAGACTCGCCGATGCTATTTAATACTGAGAGAAGAATAACTGAAAAAGGGTTAGCCCAAATAAGCTCCGGTCTTTTGCCAATAAATACAGTACTTCTCTTTTCAAGAGATCCTATTGGTTATGTTGTAATTAATAAAGTACCAGTGGCGATAAATCAAGGTTTTATTGCAATTATATGCGATAAATTATTTACCACGCACTTCATGTACTGCTGGATTAAAAGGAATATGGAATTAATAGTAGGTGCGGCAAATGGCAGTACGTTTTTAGAAATCAGTAAATCGGTTTTTAAAGACATTGATGTTTTAGTACCTGATGAAAAGATTATTAAGGAATTTGATAAGTTGGTAGAACCTATATTTGATAAAATATTTTTAAATACTTTACATATACATACCCTCGAAAAACTGCGGGATGCGTTGTTACCGAAGTTGATAAGTGGTGAAGTCAGGGTTGGAAACTCTGGTGGATAGTGCTTGCTTAGGTCTGTTCCGTTTTTCTCATATGGACGTTCTTCAACCAATTATTAGCACAAAAGTTCCGGGTGGAAAAACCACGTGAGGTATGGCTGGATTTTGACGATAGTGTAGTGACTGTCTTTGGTGAACAGGGAGAATCAGCGGTAGGGTATAATCCCCGTTATCATGGCCGCCGCTCGTACAAGGTTAAGGTGGCTTTTATTTCCGGTACAGGAGAATTGGTGTATTCGAAACTCTACGATAGGAAAACAGCAAGCAATGGTCAGTTTCGTGAATTTCTCGAAGAAACGCTGGCCAAACTTGATCAAGGATTTTAGTATAACCAAAAGAGAAACGGTTGAACGGCTTGAAAAAAGCATTGATAACTTGAAAAAAGCATTGATAATATAAAGCCATTGAATCTCAACTCGCGAGATGTTGTCTTTAATATGAAGAGGCGTGAGGAAAAGCTGATAGCATTGATTCGATCCAAAGTTTGATTGATACGGGTAAGAGATAGGTTAGTCAGTGGTAAGAAAGAGGGTAGTAAGGGGTTAGAAAGTGTCCGGTGACAGGTAAGTTTTTCTGTGGTAAACTTTAAAATGTGAAGAAGTGTATAACGAACTCTCGGACAAGCGCCGGGAGTTTTTTTGTTGCCTAAATACAGGAGGTTTTATGCATTGGGTCTGTGGGAAATGGATGGTGTGCGGGAATTTGACGAGGAATTGTTCGGGATGCTGGTTGAGCGGATACGGGTTATCAATCTGGTGCAGGTGGAGTTTGTGCTGCTGCCGTCTGGGGTTGGGTTATAGAGATATTGTGAGGCGTGATTGTGTATAATGGGATAATTTGGAACTATGTACGGTAAAGGAAATTTATACTATGCTGATAATAGGACAGTCTCCCAAGAGAACTGCTCTTAAAAAGGGGCCGTGATATCTTCTATGGTATGGGTTAGCAACTCCTTTTGCTAACAATTTTGACTGTGCCAAGATAGAAATAAAGAGGAAACCTAAATGGTTGCCTCTTTTATCGCGCGTCGTATTTGGCTATAAGTTTGACTATATCCATAATCAGCTGTCGTTTTTCAGGGGGACAGTCCTGAAGCAACAGGGCAATATCTGGCTTAAGGTAATCCTGCATGTCGTATGAAATACCAGTGAGAAAATAGCCAGGGTTTGTATCCAGCAGCTTTGCTATGCGGACTAGCATTTCCAGGCTGAGTTTCGTCCTGCCGTTTTCCACTTGGCTGATATACACCGTGGAAACTTCCAGGTTTTCGGCAAGTCTTTCTTGTGTGAAGCGTTTTTGTTTGCGGATTTTTTTGATTCGTTGCCCAAGAGCGTTATAATCGATATACATGCAACATCACCCGGCCTTTACTATACCCGGCTTTTACTATACCAATGCCGGGGAAATGTTGACATAGAGTTATTGCTTAATATTAAGCTATGAATTAATATTAATTTATGGATTAATTTTTAAGTAAGATCTGGCGATTATTCTGTTTTGGGGGCCTCGCAAGGCATAAGCGACGACAACATGTCGGAAACGGCCAAAATCCTGGAAAGGGTGGCCCAAACCGTTCAGGCCCAGGCGCAAATGGCCGGAAAGCTCAGCTCCCTGGTGGCTAAATTTAAGCTATAGGATTGGCAGAGTAAAGCGATGATTTGGAGATGGTAAGAATTGCATGGTGAGAATATGCAAAAAAGAAAAAAGATACTGCTGGTGGAGGACAGCCGCTTAATTGCTCAGATTGTAGAGGATTTCTTCCGCAAATGCGGTTATGAGACAAAAACCGCCGCTACAGGAGAAGAAGCGGTGCAAAAAATAAGCGGCGGCTTTTTGCCGGAGCTGATTCTGATGGATATTGAATTGGCGGGGGAAATGGACGGCATAGAGGCTGCCCGCAGGATACTTAAATTTTGGGATATTCCCGTGGTATTTCTCACCGCCAACACATCCGGGGAAATTCTTGCGAAAATAAAAGAGGTTAAGGCTTATGGGTTCGTACTAAAAGGTACGGATAAATATGCGCTGCTATCCACGGTGGAAATGGCGCTGAAACTTCATGAAGCAAACGCCAATGCCAAAATGTTTGAGCGGCTTTTTGAAAACTCTCTGCATGAACTCTATATTTTTCATCCGAAGTCCTTAAAAATCGTTGCCGTAAACCGAGCTGCCAGAAAAAACCTGGGATATACAGCCGAAGAACTGAACACAATGACTCCTCTCGGCCTCAAACCGGAATTTGACAGGGAGAGTTTCCCAAAACTCCTTTCCCCTCTCTTTAACGGGGAACAGGAGCAGATCCTGTTTGAAACAGCACACCGCCGGAAGGACGGTTCTCTGTATCCTGTGGAAATAAATTTACAGCTTTTCAATTACAGTGGAGAAAAATTATGCCTGGCACTGGTGGCTGACCTGACGGAACGCAAGCGGCTGGAGGAGGATCTGCAGGAACAGGAGACGACTTTAAGCGCCATTATGGGCTCGGCACGGGACGCCATCGTCATGCTTGACGGGCCGGGGAACGTCGCTTTTTGGAATTCGGCTGCGTGGAGCCGCTTGTCTGGAACCAGCGCACCGGCTTTGTTGTCGGCGGCCACCAGCGGCTTAAAGTATTGAAAGCATTGGGCATAACCGAAGTCGACTGCGTGGTTGTGGATATGGACAAGCAGCGTGGAAAGGCGCTCAATATTGCCCTTAACAAAGTCAGCGGTGATTGGGACATGCCGCTTTTGACGGACTTGCTTAAGGACCTCGAAGGCAGCGGCTTTGACGTTTCCCTTACTGGTTTTGAAGCGGCAGAGCTTGAGGAACTATTTGGCGATACACCGGCAGGTATAGTCAAAGAAGATGACTTTGATGCAGACAAAGCGGCAGCTGAAATTACGGAGCCGATCACCCAACGCGGCGACCTCTGGCAGCTTGGCAGGCACCGGCTGATGTGCGGCGACTCAACCAGCAAGCAGGACGTATTAAGCTTGATGGACAATAAGCGGGCGCGCCTGATATTCACCGACCCACCCTGGAATGTGGACTATGGTTCTGACAGCAAACACCCTTCCTGGAAACCAAGACAGATATTAAACGACAGCATGACGCCGGAACAATTTCACGACTTTTTACTGGCGGCTTTTTGTAATATGAAAGCCGTCAGCGAAGAAGGCTGCATGACGTATGTCGTGATGAGCGGTCAGGAATGGGGAAATCTCATGACCGTGATGCGTGAAGCCGGTTACCACTGGTCGAGCACCATCATCTGGAAAAAGGACACGCTGGTGCTTTCCCGCAAGGACTACCACACCCAATATGAGCCGATTTGGTATGGCTGGTTAGAAGGAGCAAGGTTTTGCCCTTTAAGGGACAGGAAACAAAGCGACGTCTGGGAAATCGCCCGGCCGAAACGAAGCGATGAGCATCCCACCATGAAACCGATAGCCTTAGTAGCCCGGGCGATTCAAAACAGCAGCCGGGCCGGGGATATCGTGCTTGACCTCTTTGGCGGTTCCGGCTCCACGCCGATTGCCGCTGAGCAGACCGGGCGCATTTGTTATACCATGGAACTTGACCCGAAATACTGCGATGTTATCGTGAAGCGATATATTGGACAGATCGGCAGCGCTAATGGTGTATTCTTACAGCGTGACAATGTCCGGCTTGCATGTAGCCAAATTGCAAACAGAGCTACCCAACAATCAGCTTGACTTCCTGTGTTTTACAGGGCTTAATGTACCCTGACAAAATTCAAGGAGGTCGTTTTTATGGGAAAAAACAGCTTTAGCTTTCAAATGAAAGTTGCCGGACGGGAAAGAAATTGCCGGACTGATTGCCGGCCACTTCGGGACTCCGGCGGTATACAAGGGCGCGCCCCGGGCTTTGCGTATTCAATAACAGAACCCACCGGCCGGGAATGGCTGATTGACAAAGCCGGCGCGATCACTACTCTGGGCCGGGCGGAAGATCATTTGCCGGAAATGTTTGCGGTCTTGAAGGTGCTGCAAGAAAACGGCGCAGCAGCTGTAGGCCAGGTGGCAGTGACGATCACGACTGAAGGTCATAACGGCATAACGCTGCGTAATTTGGTAAATATCCTGGCAGGCAAACCGCTGGGGCGCGGTGCAAATGACGCAAAACCTGGAAGGCTTAGGCTTTACCGTAGTGCTTTTGGCCAAGGCTATAAGGATATATCGCCGCCTACCAAGGAACTGATGAAGCTGGTGATGGAAAAAAGATTAGCCCATGGCGGGCAGCCGGTGCTGGACTGGATGATGGACAATATCTACATCAAAACCGACCCGGCAGGCAACATCAAGCCGGACAAAGAAAAATCCACCGGGCGCATCGACGGCGCGGTGGCGCTCATAATGGCGTTAGACAGGGCGATAAGGAATGAGAATACGGGGGTAGTGTCTATGATGGGAGAGGGATATTGGTACTGTAATATGAAGCCTTAATACGACATTTGGTTTTTTAAGATGTTGTTCGATGCTTGATGTACGGAGTTGGACAAATTACCGGCTCATATCGATAGTATTATGTAAACATCAGGTTAGTGTAAAATTATTGTAGGAATTTTTGATGACAAAAGAGAAGAAGACAACACCGTCCGCCCAAGGACGAGTAACCAAAAATTGATTACTCAGAGGTGTTGTCTTCTATGGAAATTATTCGTGTTCTCATGCCAATATTCCTTTCTATCGTCGAAATGGTTTTAAATAGTTTATCAGGAAAAATGGGTTTTGAGGAATTTCAGCGGAAATTAGCTGATAAACTTCATGAAGTAGGCCGTGAAATCACCAAGCAGGTTTTAGAGGAACTGGATCAACAGATAAAAAACGATAAAAGGAAACGATCTGGGTGGCAGGTTTGCCGGACTGGAGACAGTAAGGAAATCGTCACCTGCTTTGGCGCCGTAAGCTACAAAAGGACATACTACCGCCATAAAGAAACGGGGGAATATGCCTACCTGGTTGACAAGCAAGTGGGCTATACAAACCATATGCGGGTAGATAATAACGTGAAAGCAAAGCTTGTGGCAGGCGCGGGAGAACTGGCTTACCGAAAAAGCGCGCAGAAGGTAGCGCAAGAATGCGGAGGCGTAACCGTAAGCGGTCAAACGGTTTTGCGCGCGGTGCGTGAATTTGAACAACCCATAAACCCAAAACCAGACGAGCGCAAACGCGTGAAAACCCTGTATATTGAAGCCGATGAAGACCACGTAGCCAGTCAACACGGGCGTGCTATGGAAGTGCGGTTAGTATATATTCATGAAGGTTGGCAGCAAGAAGAAAAGCGTCGTAGTTTGATTAACCCAATCTACCTAAGCAGCGTAGATGAAGATGCCGATACGTTCTGGGAACGGGTGTGGGAAACCGTAGATGCGCGTTATGACATCGATCAAATAGAAACAGTGAACATCCTGGGAGACGGAGCAGCGTGGATCAAAAGTGCAGTCCAAGTATTTCCGAAAGCGAAATTTATTTTGGACCGGTTTCATTTGATGAAATATATTCGCCGGGCAGTAGGTGGCAATCACGAGCAAGGCAAGGCCTTGAGGGGAGCGCTCAGGTTTGGGAACCGTGAAAAGGCACAAGAAATCATAAAGGAACTGTTAGCTGCTGCGGCCACAGAGAGTCGGAAACAGGCCATATTAGAGGCGTGGAGATATATCCAAAACAATTGGGATGGAATTACCGAACTATACCGAAAGAAAGAAGTAAAGTGCAGTGCGGAAGGACATGTCAGCCATGTATTGTCGGCGCGACTAAGCAGCCGGCCCATGGGCTGGAGCCGTGAGGGTGCCAAGCATATGGCCAATATACGCGTATGCCAGGCAAATGGGCAAGAAGTAGCCGAGGAATACCTAAACCAACAACGCATACGTTCGCAAGCATTGCCGGTCTTGACGATTGCCGAAGAGACCATAGAAAAACAGAGGAATAGCCTAAAAGCAGCTCGTGAGGTATTGGACAATATTCCGGTATTAAAAGGGCCAAAAAGCTTTTTGTATGAGGCGCTGCAGGGACTCTCTCTGGCTCTTGCATAAAAATTATGTTAACTCGTCAAAGGACGATGTCTTTTTCAAAAAAATTCCTACAGTGTCTTGACACGATCAAACATCAGGAATTTTATTGACATATTTGACGCTATTGCGTATCATAATAATGAGGAAATGCTATTTTTCTTTTGAATATTTCTGGGATTGGAGGGGTGTAGAATGGCTACTTCATCATTCACTAAAGATTTCACACTGGATAGCAAAAAGGCTGTAGATTCGTTTACCAAGATCATTGCTACCCCTGCCAAGAATCATGTGAAACTAGATAGAACCTTAACATCGCCTGAAAGCAAAAGGCGAGGTGAAGTAAAATTAAAACAAATGTTATCTCGCTAAGAGAACTAATAGAAATGAGTGATGAGCAAAAAGCTCAGGAACTTATTTCTATTTTTATGTGTAGTAAAGATGGTGACATTGAAAATTTTTTAAAGGATAGAGCCATTGCTTTTGAACTCATCTTTGACAGTTAACGATCGTTTTTTCATGTTTCCCGAGCCCGGAATCCGCTATTTTCGCGGGTTTCGGGCTTTGCTATTGCAGAAATTTCTCAAAAAGTGTAGGTCAAACTATTTTGGAATTTTCGCCATAGATATCTTTATCTTCCGGAAATTTCGTGATATAATTGTAGGTGATAAATGTTGGGGCGGTGAGTCTCTTGTTTGCTCAAATTGTATCCACAAAAAAGTCGGATGGTAAAACCTACAGATATCTTCATATTGTTGAGTCATACCGGGAAGGTAAGTCCGTTAAAAAGCGTCGTATTGCAAGCCTTGGCAACATTGACGCGTATTCTGATAAGGAAATAGAACAGCTTATTTATAAGCTTGAGTCGCTCCTACAAAACCGTGTTACTGGTTCTATTGAGGATTTGGAACCCGGTAACTGCCTCCAGTTTGGGGTTCCTTACGTGGTTCAATTTTTGTGGGATCAATTGGGCTTGACTGGGGCTATCTCTAACGCCCTTAAGGATCGCGGCGTTACATTCGACGTAGCCGGTTACGTGCAGGCGATGGTGATTAATCGCCTGGTCGATCCCTCCAGCAAGTTTCAATTGTTCAAAACTATCGAGGACATGTATTTGCCGGACGCACCCCACGAGTGGCAGCTACAACATTTCTACCGCGCTCTGGATTATCTCATGGACATCAAACCGGAACTGGAGCGTCATTTATACAGCCAGCTTACACATTTGCTTAATTTCCGTTTATCTTTAGTGCTTTATGATATGACCAGCACACATTTGACAGGGCATCACTGCCCAATCGCGGAGTACGGATACTCCCGCACGCATCGCCCGGATTTAAAGCAGGTTGAACTAGGCTTGCTGGTAACTCCTGACGGTATTCCGAATTGCAGAACGTACCGGTGCAGTGCCCGGAAGCTTCGGGGAATGGTTTACCCTCAATCCTTATGTAGAAGATATACCTGAGAAATATATTGTAAAAAAGGGTAAAATAAACCTTTTGCAAATGGGAGGCAAAACCGCCGGAGGGACTGGGTGTGCGTGTCCGGAAAGTGTGTTGTTAAAATCTCTATTGAATCATTTGGTACTTGATACGAACGAAGCCGTTATAGTGGACATGGAAGCGGGACTCGAACATCTGGGACGCGGAACTGCACAAGGAGTTGATGCGTTTATTATAGTGGTCGAGCCCGGACAGCGCAGCCTTGCCACAGCGCGTGCTATTGCAAAGATGGCAAAAGACCTTGGTGTACACAAAGTGTATGCCGTAGTGAGCAAACTGCATGGCGTAAGATTGTCATTAATTGTCGAAGCACTGGGGGATTTACCAATTATTGGAGTCATTCCCTATAAAGTTGAAGCGGTTCTGGCTGATTGGAAAGGGGCAGACCTATTCCACTCGTGTCCTGATTTGGTTGAAGAGGCCGAAAAAATATTGGATTCACTGGTAAAGAACAAGGTGAATAATGGGAACCCGTTAGCTTCAACAATTGCATAGCCATTACGGGAAACTGATTGGCGCCGGGGATTTGTTCCGGAGATAGCTCAGGGAGGCGCTTGTTGTGCACAACCCAAGGAAGGTTTTTTTAATAATATAGCGGAGCGATGGGATGACTATCGCTCCGCAGATAAAAACAAAATCGATAAACTGATGGAGTTGATCGGTTTTAGTGGCAGCGATTTGATACTGGATGTGGGCTGCGGAACTGGCGTATTAATTCCTTTTTCGCGCAATGTAATCAATGAAAATGGACACATTACCGCGATAGACTCATCCAATATAATGATTGAGCGCGCAAAGAAAAAATCTGAGCATTATTCAAATATTACCCTCTACAATCTCCATATGTACAGATGGCAATCTTGTTTCTGAAGCAAACGGATGCGGCGTGGCACAAGATATACTCAGTCGTAAAAGACAATTGCGCCCAAGAATATAAAGGCACTCCACATGATGATGCTATGGAACGGCTGCTGAAAATGAACAAGTAGCAGGATGGTGACAAAACCTTGAACTTACAGAAAATAGCCATCGATCAATTAAATCCGGCCCAATAATGAAAACGGCTTCTGGCCTATTTGGATCCGCATCTGGAAAAAGCAAGGCATGAACTTCGGCGTCGGGCCGTATCATCTGGTCAGCAATAAGCCGGTAAGAATATATTGCATATGTAGCGGCAAACGTGTTCAAGTTTATCGGTTTCGGCATTGACATCAGCGCCCGGACTATTGAGGAAAAAAGTTGCCGGTTAATAGAGGGACTGGCAGCGGCGGGTTTGGCGAAAAGGCTGGAGGACGAAATTGAAGCAGGACGGTTTGCAATAAAGAAATAGGCGAATATAAATACCAACAGTGGGAAGCCGCGCCAGGCTTCCTTTTTTCGTTGCCTTTTTTCGGGAGGTGAGGGCGTTTGGCAAGAAAAAAGCAAGGCTGGCCGCGTTATGACAAAGCTAAAGCCGACCACGCAGTAGGCTTTATCAACGCCCTCAAGCATACCAAGGGCGTCTGGCATGGCGTGCCGTTTGACCTTTTGCCGTGGCAGGACAAGATCATCCGGGATATTTTCGGCATGATGAAAGAAAGTGGCTACCTAATGAAGCTGGTGATGGAAAAAAGATTAGCCCATGGCGGGCAGCCGGTGCTTGATTGGATGATGGACAATATCTACGTTAAGACCGACCCGGCGGGCAACATCAAGCCGGATAAAGAAAAATCCACCGAGCCGATTGACGGCGCGGTGGCGTTAATTATGGCATTGGACAGAGCGATAAGGAATGACAATAAAACTAGTGTCTATGATGGGAGAGGGATATTGGTGTTGTGATAAATATCCTGCATAAAAAAAGTCCCACCCTGGTACGCTTTCGTTGAAGAGGCGTGGTGAGCTCGGTTAGCCATAGTTTACTGGACGACATGGCGTGTGTCAAGTCTAGGGGTTAAAGCAGGCAGAGCGCTTCTTTTGCTTTGCACATAATTATGCTATAATAATGACAGAGCGATTTGGAGAGGTGATATGAAATGCCTGAAATCAGACCGATTACTGATTTGAGAAATACCACGGAAATATCTGAATTGTGCCACAAGCGACAAGAGCCTATCTTCATTACCAAAAATGGCTATGGAGATTTGGTTATCATGAGTATGGAAACCTATGAGCGGCAAATGGCTCTTGTGGGAGTGTATAAAAAACTTGCTGAAGCGGAAAAGCAACTTGCTGATGGTACTCCTTTATTAGATGGAGAAGAAGTATTCAAGAAGTTGAGGAAAAAGTATGTCAGCGCATAATTACCGTTTGCAATTTACCCCTAAAGCCGAAGAAGATTTAGATGAAATCTATGAGTATATCTTCGGCACATTGTCGGCCCCCGTTGCAGCGAACAAGTTAGCAGATAACATAGAAAAAGCGATCCTGCGATTAAAAGAATACCCATTTTCTTGTCAGTATGTGTTGGATGAACCACTCAAAGCAAGAGGGTATCGGAAACTAATCGTAGATAATTATCTGGTCTTTTATCTGGTAAATGAAGTCGAAGAGCAAGTTGTCATCATGCGTATTCTTTATGGTGCGAGTAAGTATCAAGATATCTTATAAAGTACGGGCGGATGAAACGGTTGTTTATTTCGGCTTTTGGCTAAAGAATAAAATCGGCATTGAGCGTCTGTTTATGACAGATGCTTTTTTCTTGCCCGCTTTTCTTTCTTTATAGACAACACAATCGTTCCGTGGGTATCAAGACTTGAGCAATCCATGGATAAAGCTTTATTTTCAATGCGCGTGGTAAAAACCACGGACTTCAGTCCGTATCGCTTTCAGCCCAATAGACCAAAGGAGTGTCACCTGGTAGAATGAAAGTGAGGTGACATAAAATGGCAGACTATCGAAAAGGGAGCCACACAGTCTGTGATATCAAGTATCATGTAGTGTGGGTCACGAAATATCGTTATCATGTGCTAAATAAAGCTGTAGGGGAAAGGCTGCGTGAATTGATCCGGCAGGGTGTGAGGCTATTGGAGTGACAATACGGCTTTAGATTGCTTATAGCAATAGGTCTTCCAGATGACTTTAGTCTTAGACACGGACTTTCAGTCCTTGCTTTTTAAACGGCTTTAGCCGTAACCGCGACTTCGAGTCGCAATAATAACCCCTGTACTTCAGTGCAGGGTAGTTCAGTTTTGATTGTCTATTTGATAATAGAAAGATATACTATATAGGTTATTGAACTTTCCCTGATAGTTTAGTAAATTATTTTTTCAGCATTCTTAGAGAAATTTCTATATTAGGCATAGATGCAGCATTGTTCCTGTTATGAATATAATTTGCAACTGCACCGAACATGTAAAGCCAAAATGCATCTGCTAGTTCTTCCGGATCACCTTCACGAAATTCACCATTTGCCTGCCCTTGACGTATAATAGGAGCCAGCCATTTTTTTGCAAAACTATTACGGAGAAAGTTCTCCTGCATATCTATTGGAAGTTCTCCCCTTATAAAAGTTGCAATATATATCCTCATTGGTGGGATATAGTCTTTGGTTGTAGAAGTAATTTTAAGCCCGAAATTCCTTAAGGAATCCGTCGGGGTTGGCCCGTTTAAAACATCTACAAGGCAAGTTTCTATATATTCTGTAATAGCTTTAAAAATATCTATTTTTGAGGGGAAGTATTTGAATATCAGGGCTTTGCTTACCCCTATAGTCTGAGCTATATCCTCTACACGAGTATTGGCATATCCTTTTTCATCGAACAGTATCAATGCTGCATCTAATATCTGTTTGCGGCGTTCAGTTTGTATTCTTTTACTTGTCTCTGGTGATACCGGCATAATAATTATCTCCTGTTTCCTATGATTTACACCAGTTCACATATAACTTGTAAACCGGATATAATTTATAATACTTAATTAATTATATCAATTGATAATATATAATCAAGATTTATCAGTTGATAATATATAATCAAGATTTGATCAAAAATATTTAATGCTTGACCCTCAGGTCACCACTTGATATAATTATCAAGTGGCCGACCAGTTACTCTTTTTTCATAAAACATATTGTTAATAATATACGAAAGTGAGGTTTTTCTATGTCAATCAAAACTTTAAATTCAAGTCCTTTATTTGCTCCAATAACAATCGGCAGCACAAAGCTTAAAAATAGATTAGTTGTTTCCCCCATGGTTACAGTATTCTGCGACCATGATGGCTTTGCAACAGAGCAATATATCGCTTACCATGAGGCTAAAGCAAAGGGCGGTTGGGGACTCATCATAACAGAAGACTATGCCGTTGACCCTCTAGGCAGAGGTTTTTGGACAGCAGGTTTATGGAAAGATGAACAAATGGAAGGACATGCAAAGCTTACACAGCGTGTTCACCAATATGGCGCTAAAATCGTAGCACAGATTTATCATGCAGGACGTCAGGCTTCATATGATGTTATCGGGCAGCAGCCTGTTTCCGCTTCACCTATACCATGTCCTGTTATGGGATATATACCTCATGAACTTACCATTCCTGAAATAAAAAAAATAGTATCTGAATTTGGTGACACAGCTCTCAGAGCAAAAAAATGCGGTTTTGACGGTGTCGAAGTTCATGGAGCTCACGGCTATCTTATAGCTCAATTTATGTCAACTTATTCCAATAAACGTTGCGACGAGTATGGTGGACCTATTGAAAATCGTATGCGTTTCCCTCTTGAAATTATATCAGACATTCGCAAAAAATGCGGAGAAGACTTTACAATTATATTCCGTGTATCTGGTGACGAATTCATGCCAGGGGGACGTACAATTGAAGAAACAAAGCTTATTGCAACAATGCTTGAAAAAGCAGGTGTTGATGCTATTCATGTTTCCGCAGGTGTATATGGCAGCACATGGGCTGTAATTCCTCCCCTTAATGTAACTAACGGCTGGATTGTAAACCTTGCAGAGGAAGTTAAAAAGGTTGTAAATATACCAGTTATAACAGTAGGACGAATAAATGACCCTCGTATGGCGGAAACTATATTGGCATCAGGCAAAGCTGACCTTGTAGCAATGGGTAGAGGTTCTCTTGCCGACCCTGAGCTTCCAAACAAATTTGCCGAAGGCCGCTGCGATGATATAAGACACTGTATAGGCTGTCAGCAGGGATGTCTTGCAAGACTATTCAATAATGAGCCTATCCGCTGTGTTGTAAACCCAACTTTAGGATTTGAATATCTCAATGAAACAAAGAAAGCAGAAACTCCAAAGAAAGTAACAGTTGTAGGTGGAGGTCTTGCAGGTATGGAAGCAGCAAGAGCTGCAGCTTTAGCAGGTCATAACGTGACTCTTTATGAAAAATCTGACAGACTGGGAGGACAGTTCAGTCTAGCTCCTATCCCTCCATTTAAAGGCAACATGGCTTATCTTTCATCATGGTTGGCAAGACAAATTAAAAAACTTGGTATAAATATTAAGCTTAACACAGAATATACTTCTGCTCTTTGCGATGAAGAAAAGCCTGATGTAGTAATAATAGCTACAGGTTCTACTCCTGCAAAGCTTCCTATTCCGGGTATAGATGGTGCTAATGTAGTGACTGCACAGGATGCACTAGCAGGAAAAGTTACTGTTAAGGGAAAGGTTCTTGTAGCAGGTGGCGGAATGATTGGTTGTGAAACGGCTACTCATTTTGCTATGCAGGGTAAACAGGTTGCCATAGTAGAAATCCTTCCTGAAATAGCTACTGATGAAGAAGGCACACGCCGTGAATTTCTTCTAAAGTTTATAGAGGAGAAAAACATCCAGGTAATGAAAGGCACCAAGGTAATAGAAATAAACGAAAAAGGTGCAAAATTTCAGAAGGACGGGGAAATATTTGATTTCGCTGCTGATACAATAATTCTGGCATTAGGCGTAAACTCAAATTCTGTCCTTGCAAAGGAACTTGAAGACAAAACTAATGTCAAAGTAATCGGCGATGCTTTAAAAATACGAAATGCCCTTGATGCGGTACGTGAAGGGTTCCTTGCAGGTATGAATGCTTAATTATTTAGAGAATTTAAAGAGGATATTACTACAAGTCAGACAGATTCAATTTTTATGTGCACGCATGGCAGATCGCACTAAAAATTGCATGTAAAACGAAATATGAAAATACAAAATTAACAGGATACATATTAGCATGTATCCTGTTAATTTTGTATAGTAATATCGAATGTATTACTGTTGTTCATTATAAGAATATTACGTCCCATCATCTTGTATTTTTTATTGCCCAAAATCGAGGTGGCCTTATGCATAAATGCAAACGCTGCGTATGGGTAACATGGATCACGCCCAAGTGGATATTCTGCATGTTCCCAGAATGCGTAAAGATTGATTTAAAACGGAGGAAGCCAGCATGCCCAGAAAACCAAAACGGCCGTGCTCCCAGCCCGGATGCCCGGAATTAACTGACGGCTTATATTGCGACTGGCACCGTAAGGATGAATATAAAGAATACAACCGCTTTAAACGGGATGCCGCCAGCAAGAGGTTTTACGGCTTCCACCAGTGGAAAAAACTGCGGCAGCAAAAACTTAGCCGCGATCCCTTGTGTGAGCATTGCGCCAAAGAAAGCAAGGTGGTACCGGCAACGGTGGTTGACCATATTGTGCCCATCAAAGAAGGCGGTGCGGCTTGGGATATGAACAATCTGCAAAGCCTTTGCCGCTATCACGATGATGTAAAAGGGCTGAAGGACAGAAAAATGATATAAGCCAAAATGGGAGGCAGTGCCAAGAGGGAGGGGGCTTCCAATCTCTGGGATATGTTTCCCCAGAGCGGGCGCGCGGCAACGCGCAAAAAATCGCGAAATCAAAAGGGGGTATAGGGCGCGGATTCCGCAGCCTATAAACCCAGTAACAGCAAAGGTTTAAGGGTATTTTTAACTCGCCCCGGGATATATATGTTTTGAACAGATACGGCGATATTTGGCAAGCGAAAAGCAGGTGAAGGCATGAATACCAAACATGGTCTTTTGGCCAAGCATCCGACAACCGGCCAGCCGATGCAATCGCCCTCTGTGCAGATGGCGATTCTATATTTAAAGCAAACGGACGCCGCTTGGAGCAAAGGTTAAAGACAACTGCGCTCAGGAATATAAAGGCAGTCCGAATCAGGACGCAATGGAGAGGCTTTTAACAATGAGAAAATAGGCAGGTGGCGGCAGAGTGGCAGAAGTCAAAAAAGCTGCCCTGGCGGTGCATCAAAATACACTCCGACCGGGGCGGCATAGTGCTGGAGCCGTTTTTAGGCAGCGGCACCACCATCATTGCCGCCGAGCAATTGGAAAGAAGCTGCTACGCCATGGAAATCAGTCCGGTATACTGCGACCTGGCGGTAAAGCGCTGGGAGAAATTTACCGGCAAACAGGCACTTAGATTCGGAAAGTAACTAAATCTATATAGTATCCAATAAAGATGTACAAGCGTGTTGTTAGTATAAGCGTAAGTCAAGCGCCAGCGGTGGAGCGTTACTAACAACACGCCTAAAAAAAAATCTTTATTGGATTTCATATAGTTATTAAGTGCGATTTTGGCGACAGATTCAATAGCGGGGGTAATAGGAGATGGACATTGAGGAAAGGAACAGGGCTATTTTAAAAGCGTGGGAAGACTTCCTGGCCCGAGATGAAATCGATCCCGGAGTTGTCAGAAAGATGGTGGCTGATTCCTGGAGGCGCTGCAAAAATTTGAGGATAACCCCATACATAAAAAAGGGGAAAATCATTTTAAAAGGTGAGTTACTCCTTAATAGAATCAAACAAAAACAAGAGTTGATCGATGTCGCGCTCGGTGTAATGGACAACTTGTACGAATCTGTGAAAGGATCGGGCTTTGTCGTCATTCTCTGTGATGAAGAAGGTTATCTGCTTCATGTGGTTGGTGATAAGCACGTCTTGGAATCGGCCAGCATTATAAACTTTATGCCCGGAGCAAATTGGAGTGAGGAGTCTATAGGAACTAACGCCATTGGAACAGCCCTGGTTATAGACAGTCCGGTTCAACTCTTTGCTTCAGAACATTATTGTGTGGGATGTAAAAGCTGGACTTGCTCCGCTGTACCGCTCCATGATGAAGAAGGGAAGAAGATTGGGGTCCTAAACTTATCCGGACACTATATCAAAGTAAACCAGCATACTCTGGGTATGGCGGTAGCCGCTGCTAATGCTATAGAAAATCTCCTGCGGCTCAAAAAAATATCCGATAATTTGAGTGTTACTAATAACTTGTTGAATGCTATGATGGATTCCATGACAGACGGGGTCATTGCGACCGACACCGCCGGAAATATTACCAAGTTTAATTGGGCGGTAGAAGATATTCTAGGGATGACTGCAGACAAGATCCTCAATAAAAACATTAATGTCTTTATTATTGATCATCTCGATTTTAAGAATATTTTTCATGCCAACCTATTTAATACAGATCAGGAGGTATATCTCAGAACCAGCCGCGGTAAGATTCACTGTACGATGACTTTCCGCGACATTAAAGTTAACGGTCAAGTGACAGGGGTATTGTTTATTCTCAAAAAGATGGAGAACGTTAAAAAGCTGGTGCATAAGATCGTCGGAGCCCGGGCCAGGTTTACTTTTCAGGATCTAAAAGGTAATAATCAACGTTTCCAAGAGAGCATCGAAATGGCGAAAAGGGCGGCCCTCGGTACCTCCACCGTATTATTGTTGGGTGAGAGTGGCACAGGCAAAGAAATGTTTGCCCAAGCCATCCATAATGCAAGCCGGCGGCGCCAGGGCCCTTTTGTCGATCTCAATTGCGGCGCCATACCCCGCGAGTTGATTGGCAGTGAGTTGTTTGGCTACTCTGCCGGGGCATTCACAGGCGCCAAAAAGGAGGGTAATCCCGGCAAGTTCGAGTTAGCTGACGGGGGTACCCTTTTCTTGGACGAGATTGGGGATATGCCCCTCGACATGCAGGTCAATTTGTTGCGGGTTTTGGAAGAAAAACGTGTCCGGCGCATCGGTGGACAAACCGACATACCGGTTGATGTCCGAGTTATCGCGGCTACTAATAGAAATTTGCTGGAAATGGTTCAGAACGGGAAGTTTAGGGAAGATTTGTACTATCGCTTAAATGTATTAACAATACAGATGATTCCCCTTCGGAACCGCAAGGACGACCTTCCGACCCTGATTTGGTTTTTTATCGAAAAGTACAATCGCCTAATGGGCATGGAGGTGAAACGTATTGACAATGAATTTCTCCGGATTTTGAGTGAGTATGATTGGCCAGGTAATGTCCGAGAGTTGGAAAATGTGATCGAGCGTGCAATCAATCTGGCGTTGGGCGAGACCCTTACTCCGGACCTGTTACCTCCGGAAATTACCGGCTCCGTTAACAAGACCATAATTACAGAGGCAAACCGTAACAATTCCTGCTTGGAATTAGCGGCTGTGGAGAAACAACTTATCTTACAGGTATTGAACGAATGTAACAATAATATGACCCAAGCAGCCAAGCGCCTGGGAATTGGGAGGACAACTTTGTATCGAAGGATTAAGGAATATAAAGATATGAAGCTGTAAGAAAGTGACTGCACCCGCGGAAGAAAAGAAACAAAGTATTCTGTCTAAAACAAGAGTTGTGAATGTTTCTAACTGAAACAATATTTCATAATGAAACGTTTCAGAGTGAAACAATCTTCGCAGACAGCTTAAGGAACCAATTGATTAAGTCGGGAGACCAGCCGAGTCTCCCGACTTTTCTTAATCCAAGGGACGGTAATCCAAAGCAATTAAGGTATAGGCCTGCGCCAGGGGGCTTGGCCCAAGCCTGGTTTTCCCTGTTGGCACGAAAAATGCATAAATAATTGAGCAAACGACTGAAGGAGGGATATTTAGTAATGGCAAAGCTGACCAAGGAAGAACTAATCAAAATGTATTCCCAAATGGTACTTATCCGGCTTTTTGAAAGCAAAATTGGAGAGATCTACGGCAAAGGCGCAATCCCGGGCGAAATGCACCTCTCTAATGGTCAAGAGGCTATCGCGGTAGGTGTCTGCGCCAACTTGCGGGCGGATGACGCTATTTCCAGTACGCACCGCGCTCATGGACACATGATAGCCAAGGGTGTCGATCTGAAAAAGATGACGGCGGAATTGTTTGGCCGGAAAGCCGGGCTTTGCAAGGGCAAAGGCGGACACATGCATCTATTTGATCCATCAATAAAATTTGGCTGCGGTGGAATTGTTGGGGCTGGTCTGCCTTTGGCAGTTGGCTCCGGCTTGGCCTTTAAACGGAAAGGTCTGGATAGTGTATCGGTAGTTTTCTTTGGGGATGGGGCCGCTAACCAAGGAACATTCCATGAAAGTTTAAACTTAGCTGCCTTGTGGAAGCTGCCGGTAATTTTTGTCTGCGAGGACAATTGTTACGGAATTTCCGTTACCAAAGAAATGTCAACCGCTATTAAGAGTAATGCGGACCGGGCAGTAAGTTACGGTATTCCTGGGGTTGCTGCCGATGGTAACGATGTGGCCGAGGTATATCAGGCTACCAAGGCTGCTGTGGAAAGGGCGCGGAAGGGAGAAGGACCGACGTTGCTTGAATTTACAACCTACCGTTTAATGGGGCACTTCGAGGGTGATCCGGAGGTGTACAAGCCCAAGGAAGAACACGAGGAAGCCTTAAGAAATGAGCCGATTATCCGCCTGGAGAAGGTTCTCCTTGAAGAGTATGGGGTTAGCGCTGAAGAGTTGGTGAAAATCAAAGAGGCACGCCAAGCGGAGATCGAGGAAGCCATAAAATTTGCGGAAACTTCACCGTGGCCCAAACCGGAAGAGGCCTTAGAAGATGTTTTCGTTGAAGGAGGTGTCAGATAATGAGCCGGATATTGACTTTTGCCGAGGCGATTAGTGAAGCTATGGCCCAAGAGATGGAAAGGGATGAACGGGTATTTCTCATGGGCGAGGATGTTGGCCGCTACGGGGGAATTTTTGGCACGGATGTGGGGCTCTATGACAAGTTTGGTCCGGACCGTGTCATCGATACACCGATCTCAGAATCAGCTTTTATTGGCGCCGGCATAGGAGCAGCCATGGAAGGGTTGCGCCCGATTGTCGAGCTGATGTTTGTGGACTTTTTCGGCGTAGCCATGGACCAGATTTTTAACCACATGGCGAAAATAACCTATATGTCCGGTGGTAACTTCTCCGTTCCCATGGTTTTGCGGACAGCTATCGGGGGCGGTTACGGCGATGCAGCCCAGCACTCCCAAATCCTTTATTCGCTATTTGCCCATGTACCGGGAATCAAAGTTGTGGTTCCGTCGACTCCCTATGATGCCAAAGGGTTGCTGATTAGTTCAATCCGCGATGATAATCCGGTCATGTTCTTCGAACACAAGCTTTTGGCCGGCCTGGATTGGCTGCCGTTTGGAGTGAAAGGGGAAGTGCCGGAAGAACCCTACACGCTTCCTCTCGGTAAAGCCGACATCAAGCGCTCCGGAAAAGATTTGACAATCGTGACTGCCTCCTTAATGGTTCATCGGGCGTTAGCAGCTGCCGATAAATTGAGTGCTGAGGGTATTGAAGCGGAAATTATCGATCTGCGTTCCCTCGTGCCTCTCGATAAAGAAACAATCCTCACCTCGGTAGCCAAGACGCACCGCCTCCTGATTGTTGATGAAGATTATTTAAGTTATGGCATGAGCGGCGAGATTGCGGCTGTGGTCGCCGAAAAAGGTCTTTATGATCTGGAGGCTCCAATCAAACGCTTGGCTGTTCCCGATGTGCCGATTCCGTTTAGCCATCCGATGGAAGATTTTGTTCTTCCGAATGAAAAGAAAATCTACGCCGCGGCCAAAGCTCTTGTTCAAGAGTAACAGTGAACAGGCGGGTAACAGTTTCCTACAGGTTCTCGTAAAGGATGTAGCAATAAATCATAGTATTTTAGGACTTATCAACAGGCAAGAGAAAGAACAGGATACCTCCAACGGCAAGTAGTTGGCGTTGGAGGTATCTTAAGCAGAAAGAAAAAGGGGTTGACATCTTTGAGCATTAAGATTGAGATGCCAAAACTGGCCGCTACGATGGAAGAGGGAATAATCTCCCGGTGGTATAAACAGGCTGGGGATAAAGTAGAAAAAGGGGAACCTCTGGTCGAAGTACTCACAGGCAAGATTAACGCCGAAGTAGAATCACCGGCGGCGGGGATTTTAGAGAAGATTGTGGCGATGGACGGGGCGCTGGTGCCTGTCGGAGAGGCTATCGCCTTCTTAGCAGAAGCCGCGGAACCGGAGAGTGCTGCTAAAGAGCTGATCCAGAGTCAAGCGGATGCCGGAGTTCAGGAAAGACAAACGGTGCTTGCCACCCCGAGGGTGAAAAAACTGGCCAAAGAGCTGGGTATCGATTTGGCTGCTGTACTCGGAAGTGGTCCGAACGGGCGGATTACTGAAGAGGATCTTGTTAAGTATAAAGAACTACAAGACAGCGCCAAACAACAGAAGCTGACGGCCACCGCCCGCAAGATAGCGGAAGTCGCGGGTGTTTCCTTGGGAGATGTGCAAGGCAGCGGAGTATCCGGACGTATCCAGAAGGAAGATGTCCTGCGCAAACTTGAGGAGAAAACTGCCGAAAAGGCAGGGCATCTGGCCATGAATGACTTTACGGTTCTGCCTTTGGCCGGATTGCGCAAGGTAATCGGCGAAAACATGTCGGCCAGCGCTTTTAAGGCTCCTCATGTCACCCTCACCACTGAAGTCGTGATGGACAAAGCCGTCCAGCTGCGCAATGAATTAAAAGAAAAGTACAGGAAAGAAGCAAAAATCACTTTTACAGATTTTATCAATGCCATTGTGATTAAGGTCTTGCAGGAAATGCCGGAGGTAAATTGCACCCTGGAAGGTGACGAAATCAGGCAGTGGCACAAAGTGAACTTAGCCATAGCTGTAGCCAGGGAAAAGGGCTTAATCGTCCCGGTACTGAAGAATGCGGAACGTAAATCCCTGGTTGAGATTTCCCAAGAGTCTGCGGACCTTGTGCAACGGGCCAGGGCTGACCGCTTGACGTTGGATGAAATACAAGGTGGCACCCTTACGGTCAGCAACTTGGGCATGTATGACATTGACGGTTTCACCCCGATCATCAATCCGCCCCAAGGGGCTATTCTCGGGGTGGGAAGGATTCTGGACCGTCCGGTGGCCGTCAAGCAAGAGGTTGTTGTCAAGCCGACTATGGTCCTCAGTATCTCTTTTGATCATAGGGTGATGGATGGTGACGTAGCAGCCCGCTTCCTGAAGAGATTGAAGTATTTGTTGGAAAATCCCTACCAACCTGTGGTCGAGTAGAGTTAGGAGGCAGTTGACGTGTCAGAAAATATTGTCAAGGCAGATCTGGCGATCATCGGCGGCGGACCAGGAGGTTATGTCGCTGCCATCAAAGGGGCTCAAATGGGAGCTCAGGTAGTTCTAATTGAAGAAGACCAATTAGGGGGTACATGCCTCAATCGGGGTTGTATTCCGACTAAGGCTTTGCTGGAAACAGCCCATGAATACAAAAAGCTGGATTCTCTGTCTAAGAGGGGGATTAAGGTCACGGGCAAGGAACTTGACTGGAAACAGGCTTTGGCGCAAAAAGACAAAGCTGTTGCGACCTTGGTCGGAGGAGTCGGCTATCTGCTGCAACAGAACAAAGTAAAGGTACTAAAAGGGCATGGGCAATTTATAGATGCGCAGACCCTGCTTTGCCAACATAGTGACGGGACAAAGACCAAGATCCAAGCGGCAAAAATCATGATTGCCACGGGATCTAATCCCAAGAGAATCCCGGTCGAGGGTATTGACGGAAAGAGAATTTTGAGTAGTACAGAGTTGTTGAACATCCCAAGACTGCCGGACAGCCTGGCTATTATCGGGGCCGGTGCTGTTGGGGTAGAATTTGCCTCGATTTTCCATGCTCTGGGGGTTAAAGTGACCATAATCGAAGCCATGCCCGGTTTGTTGCCAACGATGGATACGGACTTGGGTAGTTTCTTACTCAAAAAGTTCAGCAAAGACGGGATAAGGGTTGAAGTAAACGCCTACGTACAAGGAATGCGGGATAATGGCAGCAGCGAGGAAATAAGGATTAAGAACCTCGACGGGCAAGAGCAAACGATCGAGGCGGAATTCGTACTGCTGGCTGCCGGTCGCCAAGCTAACACTGCAGGTTTAAACTTAGAGGCGGTTGGCCTGAAGTTAAATGCCGGTTTCATTCCGGTCAACGAGTATATGGAAACAGAGATCTCCGGCATTTATGCGATTGGGGACGTAACCGGAGGCATCATGCTAGCCCATGTTGCTTCCCGGCAAGGCATCGTCGCAGTCGAGAATGCGCTCGGTAAAAAGATCAAGATAGACTATCGCAGTGTACCGGGGTGTATCTATACGCATCCGGAAATTGCCTCTGTCGGTCTTACGGAGGCCGAAGCGAGCCAGCGCTATGATGTTGCCGTGCACCGCTTTCCTTTTCAAGCGAACGGCCGGGCCGTGGCGGTCGATGAAGCAGAAGGCTTCGTGAAACTCGTTTCCGATAAGAAATTCGGTGAAATTCTGGGAATTCACCTCGCTGGGCCGATGGCTACAGAACTCGTGGGCGAAGCAGGTTTAGCCATAACCATGGAGTCCACGGTGGAAGAACTGGCTAATACTATTCATGCTCATCCTACGTTCAATGAAGTGTTGATGGAGGTTGCGCACGCGGCATCAGGTCAGCCAATCCATAATGTCTAGAGGTGATGGTGTGCAACTTAATCTGCTTAAGAGTTACGGGATGGATTACCGGCAGGCTTATCAGTTACAGCGCGAGCTATTGACTTTGCGTCAAAAAGGGGAGATTGAAGACACCCTCTTTTTGACATCGCATCCCCATGTTATCACCATTGGCAGGGCGGGGAGCAGGGACAACCTGCTGGTAAGTGAGGCATTTCTTCAGACACGCAGGATTCAGGTGGTTCCCATCGAGAGAGGTGGTGATATCACCTACCATGGCCCAGGGCAGATCGTAGGTTATCCCATTATTAACTTGGGCTGTTTCGAGAAAGATCTTCATCTTTATGTCTATAGGCTCGAACAGATGATCATTGATTTACTACAGGATTATGAGATTAACGCAGGTAGAATAGAGGGTTTAACCGGAGTTTGGGTAGGCAATGAGAAAATTGCAGCGATCGGGATTGCGGTGAGTAAGTGGGTGACCTGGCATGGTTTTGCTTTAAATGTTGCTCCAAGCCTGTCCTATTTTAACTATATAATACCGTGTGGGATTTCGGACAAAGGGGTTACCTCCCTGCAGAAAATCCTTGGACGCGAGATAAGTAATGAAGAGGTTGAAGGAAAACTGATCGAAAAATTTAAGCATCAGTTCGGATATAGCCGGGTTGAGGAGATTAAAGCCGGTATGCTGGGCAAGGGGGGCAAAAGTGCATGACTCTAGCTCCGTGGTTGAAAATCGGAACGCCTGATCAGCAAAAACTCAGGGACATGCTCGGATTGCTGGCTTCGTTAAATGTAAATACGATTTGTACCAGCGCAAAATGTCCCAACGCAGGGGAGTGTTTTGCCCAGGGCACAGCAACCTTCCTCATCTTGGGACCTAATTGCACACGTAATTGCCGGTTTTGTGCGGTTAGCCATGGTCGGTTGGCAGAACCTGACCCGTTGGAGCCGGCTAAAGTCGCTCAGGCTGTGCAGATCCTGGATTTAAAATATGTAGTAATTACCTCTGTAACCCGTGACGACCTGCCGGATTATGGAGCGAGCCAGTTTGTCGCTGTTATCCGGGAAATTAAAGCTCTGCACGAAGATACTTTAGTTGAAGTTCTGATTCCGGACTTAGCTGGGGATGAAAAAGCTCTGGCACGTATTGTGGAGGCTGGGCCGGATGTTCTAGGACATAACCTGGAGACCGTCCCGAGGCTTTACGCTAGGGTGAGGCAACAAGCGTCTTACACGCAATCTCTGAGAATACTGAAATCCGTCAAAGAGATGAGGCCGGGGATGATCACGAAAAGCAGTTTAATGTTAGGACTCGGCGAGACGGAAGAGGAGCTTAGAGAGGTATTTCAGGATTTAAAAGAAGTGGATTGTGACATTCTGACTCTCGGGCAGTATTTGCAACCTACCCCTCAACAGCTACCGGTAGAAAGGTATGTAACTCCAGAAAAATTCAGCTATTACCGGGAAATGGCCTTAAGTTTGGGGATTAGAGAAGTTTACGCCGGGCCGCTAGTGAGAAGCTCGTACCATGCGCGCGAGGTCTTTAGGACATTAACCGATGTGTAAGCGGCACCTATGGGATGAATCCTGCGCTTAGGATGGGGCTGTGTACGCGCTGGGTCTGCCCCCTATCGGCAGCCAAGATGCACCGCCTGCGTTTGATAAGTGAGTAGCAATTGCTAATAGCGTATTTTGGACTTCTGTGACAGTAAGAAGGGGTACCTCCAGCGGTAAGCAGTTGTCGTTAGAGGTATCTTAAGCACCAAGAAAAAGGGGTTGACATTTTTGACTATTAAGATTTTGCTACCTATGCTGACTAAGCAGGATTTTGTCGCACAGTGTAGAAAATAATAATAGCAATTGTGATGATTATCACATTCACGTTTGTTTAGGCTACAAAAAGTCCAAGAGAAGAACCAATATGATCCCGAGATAGTTTCGGCCTTAAAATGAAATATTTGTTCATTAAAGAGATTACCTCTGTAAAAAAATACATTTAGGAGGAGTTACAGTGAATGCATTTACATTTGATAAAATTTTAAAACCAATTCAAATTGGGCCCATGAAAGTAAGAAACAGAATTGTTATGCCTCCTATGGTTACAAATTATGCTGCTAGTGACGGGGCAGTTACCGAACGTTTTAAGGCCTATCACCAGGCTAGAGCTAAAGGCGGAGTTGGCTTAATTATTGTTGAAGCAGCATATGTCCAGGTAAACGGTAAAGGGTTTCAAAACCAAGTAGGTATACACAAAGATGAATTAATATCCGGCTTGCGGAACTTGACTGATGCAGTGCACAGCTATGGAGCAAAAATTGCCGTGCAACTTTATCATGCCGGGAGACAGACAACTTCAAAAGTTACCGGAATGAGTGTAGTCGCTCCTTCGCCTATTCCTTGTCCGGTTAAGCAAGAAATGCCCAAGGAATTATCAGTGGACGAAATAAAAGAGTTGGTGGAGGCTTTTGGACAAGCTGCGCGCCGTGCTAAGGAGGCAGGATTTGACGCGATTGAGATCCATGCTGGCCATGGCTATTTAGTTAATCAATTCTTGTCGCCCTACAGCAACAAGCGAACCGACGAGTACGGCGGGACTTGCGAAAACAGGATGAGATTCCCCCTGGAGGTTATCAGGAGGGTAAGGGAAGAAGTTGGGGAAAGCTTTCCCATGATCTACCGCATGAGTGCCGAAGAATATGTTGCCGGAGGACTCACTCTTGAGGAAACTACAGTATTCGCCAAAAAACTGGTTGAGGTCGGGATTAGTGCCCTGCACATTTCTGGAGGGGTGTATGAGTCATCGGCAATGATTATTCAGCCTGCGGCTATTACCCAAGGTTGTTTTGTAGAAAATGCTGCTGCTATCAAGAAAGCAATCAACGGAGAGGTACCCGTAATTGTTGCCGGCCGTATCAAAGATCCGGTTATGGCTGAACAAATCATCCGGGAAGGCAAAGCTGATCTGGTATCTATGGGAAGGGCCTTGTTAGCCGATCCGGAATTACCCAAAAAAGTGGCTGAAGGTAAGGCTGAAACGATAAGAAAATGCATCGCCTGTAACCAGGGCTGTATTGATCGCTTGTTCCTAGACATTGACATTACCTGCATGGCCAACGCAGTGACCGGACATGAAACGGAATTTGATACAGAAATTCCGGCAACGAATAAAAAGAAGGTGTTAGTGATTGGTGGTGGACCCGGTGGATTAGAAGCGGCCAGGGTGGCAGCTTTGCGGGGACACGAAGTGATTCTTTATGAAAAGCAAGCGGAATTAGGTGGGCAAATGCGGGCTGCTGCTGTACCGCCTCATAAAGAAGAAATAAATGATCTGGTAACATATCTTACTGATCAAGTAGAGGAATCCGGTGCTATGATTGCAACGGGTAAGGAAGCAGACCTAAAGACAGTTCAAGAGCTTAAACCGGATGCGGTAATCGTAGCCATAGGATCTGAACCAGTAATTCCAAAGATTCCCGGAGTTGAGCAGGAAAAGGTTGTTACGGCGCATGATGTTCTGATGGGTTCAGCTTCTGTTGGCGAAAAAGTGGTTGTTGTTGGCGGCGGGCTCGTAGGTTGCGAAACCGCGGAATATCTGGCAGAACAAGGCAAACAGGTTACCGTGGTGGAAATGCTGGACGATATTGCGGTAGATGTTGGAGCCCTCACTAGAGCTCTCTTACTGAATAGGATGGCTGAGAAGAAAATCCGGGTATTAACTAAGAGCAAAGTCCGGGAAATATCCGCAGATGGAGTTATTATAGAAAAAGAAGAAGGAACGGAAGAAATAACCGGCATAGATACAGTAGTAATCGCAGTTGGTTCTAAGTCCAAGAATGATTTCTTAAAGCTCATCGAAGGAGACGGAATACCTGTTTATGCCATCGGAGACTGTGTTAAACCCCGGAAAATTATCGAGGCTATTCACGAAGGTTTACGTGTAGCATATAGCTTGTAAATCGGATGGTACATTAACAAAGGGGCGCCCCGGAATTCTACTTCTGGGAAGCCCCTTTCAAATTTTTAGCTGTCAAACTCCAGTTGGCCTAAATTATTATGGTTCAACCTTAAATTTTCCAATAAGAACAAGGGTAAACCTTCCTTTTATAAAAGTAAATAGACACAAATATTTTTGTCTATGTCCCTATCTAAGGGGTCAGGCATTGCGTTATTGCGTTTATAAATGCTTGTTATGCCAAGAACTGGGGCAACAGCCGGGGACATCAACGATTAAGGAGAGATATCCACGAGCCGGAAACTAAAATGGTGGATTTGAAAGATGCGGTAGACAGGGTACTTCTGATCCCGGGAGTTGATATATGTGTATGAGAAGTTGATGGAAATATTTTACCAAAATGCAAACCATGAGCAAGCTATGAACATGGCTGCTTATATGAAAAACAATTTTCCTTTTTTAGGGATACCTAAGCCGGAAAGGGCATCTCTTGAGCGCGCTTTTATTAACCAGGCCAAAAAAGCTGTTGTTATCGAATGGAGCTTTGTTTTTAGGTTGTGGGATTTGCCTGAGCGGGAGTTTCAGTATTGTGCGGTAGATTATTTGTTAGCAGTAAAAAAACTATTGCAAAAAGATGATATTGAGAAAATAGAAATGTTGATTACAAAAAAATCGTGGTGGGATACTGTAGACAGCCTTGCAGAAAATATAACAGGGGTATTATGTGCAAAACATCCGGAATTGATTGAAAGTCATATTTTCAAGTGGGCTGAAACTGGAAATATATGGTTAAAAAGGGCTGCAATTTTGTTTCAGCTCAAATATAAAGACAAGACCGATACAGAAGTGCTTAGCCGGATAATATGTAAAAACAGTAATACAAAAGAGTTTTTTATTAATAAAGCAATAGGATGGGCGCTTAGAGAATATTCAAAAACCAATATGGAGTGGGTAAAATTATTTATTGAAAGCAGTCATTTACATCCGCTTAGTGTACGTGAGGGCAGCAAGTATATTAAGTAAGGTTGGCTATAGTGGTTGAAATTTTAATAAAGTTTTCCATGAAATCTTGACCGAAAAAAGATCAGACGTTATAGTATTATGGGTTGGAATATTTTGGGAGGTGTTGGGGTGAAGCAAGTTAGCAACGCTTTTACATGTTTTATGAAAGAAGCACCTGAACAAGCAGAAGTTTGGATGGAGGCTGTAAAGAAACTTGATCAGGCAAGTGCACTTGACTCAAAAACGGAGGAAATAGCATATATTGCTGTTTTGGCCGCTATTGGGCTTCTTAGCGGCATACCTTTTCATGTAAAGCATGCCAAAGAACTTGGGGTTACGAGAGAAGAGATTAAAAGCGCAGTTCTTCTTTCGCTGCCGGCAGTTGGTAATAAAGCCATTGCGGTATTGCCGATTGCTCTTGAGGCTTTTGATGAGGAAAAGTAAAAAATCGACGTGGTAAAAGATGGGTAACGGAATACCCAGTTTTATTTTCCCAAGGAGGAGAATAACAGTGAGTCAGTGAGCCAGTCAGGGATGAGAACGGTTTTCTGACTTGCTCACTTGTATACGCATCGGGGGAAGTTAAATGGACAAAAAAATTGTAATACGGGCAATGGATAGTAATGACTACGAAAAGGTCATGAATCTTTGGAGTACGACTGAGGGAATTGGGTTAAGTGATGCTGACACTAAAGCAAATATCGAAATGTTTTTAAACAGGAATAGTGGGTTAAGTTGTGTGGCTGAATTGGGCGAGCACATTGTTGGCGCCGTACTGTGCGGGCATGATGGCCGTCGGGGTTATTTCCATCATTTGGCAGTAAACACCGTATATCGCGGCCGGGGGATAGCAAGACAATTAATTGGTTATTGCTTGTCAAGACTCAAAGAACAGGGGATCAGTAAGTGTCATTTGTTTGTTTTTACAAATCACCAACGAGGTATCGCTTTTTGGAGCCATATGGGGTTTTATAAAAGAACTGACTTAAATGTTTTTTCCAAAGACATTTAAGCCCGAAGAATAATAGATAGATACAGGTGTTGTATGAAATCCGTATCATTGGGCGGCAAGGCTCAGGCGGATCTAATATGAGATACATTGTATCTGAGCCTATAATATAACAAGAATATTCTTAATGTGTTATGCTAGCACATATTGACGCACGCTTGTATGTCGTGGTAAAATACTAATTTATTGATATTTATTGCGATTTGTTGTATAATCTAATATATTAGGGGGTGACTTCATGTTTAAGGTAGGTGATAAAATTTTTTATCCGATGCATGGTGGTGGGGTTATCAAGACTATCGAAGAAAAGGAGATTTTCGGAAATACTCAGCTTTATTATGTCGTAAACATACTTCATCGAAACATGCAAGTTATGATCCCTGTCGACAAGACCGAAAGACTAGGGGTACGTCCTGTTGTTGATTCTGAAAAGCTGGATAATGTACTTACTACTTTTTATGACGGCGAGACAGATGTAATGGCCAATGATAGCCAGAGACAACGAAGAAATCTGAACAAAATAAAAAGTGGCGATATTTACGAAGGGGCCGAGGTTATCCGCGATTTGATGCGTATTAATCATAAAAGAAAGCTTGGAACTACTGAAAAAAATATGCTGGATAATGCCCGGCAAATCCTCATCAGTGAAGTTGAACTAGTAAAGGGAATTTCTCAAGAGCAAGCCGCTTGCTTATTAGACGAAGCAATAAAAATACAATAAATCATTATGTCATCTGAGAATTTGTTTTAATATATAATAAAAGAGATCCTGCTCGTTTAGCCAGGATCTCTTTTATTATTGTTACAGTGTTGTCACCAGATGCGAGAAATTAATTTCCTATGCTACTATTAGCCGGTTCCTGGGCGATTTTTTCACCGTTAATAATTTTCATCCAAGTGCGTACGGCGTCTGTGATGACAAAGATAACTAGCACAATCATAATAGCGCAGGCGCCTGCTAACAGATAGTTATTCTGAGGCAGGTAATTGGTAGTGATGTTTAGATAACCGGCGGCTACGGTGGTTATAGCCAGGAAACACATGGGAATGATGGTTGTCCAGGTATAGCGGCCTTTGCCCATTCTAAACAGTACTGTAGTGCCAACTGCCAGGGCCATGCTGCCCAGAAGCTGGTTGGCTACGCCGAACAGCGGCCAAATTGTCGAGATGGAACCCCCATATACCAGATAACCCCAGGCAAATGACATGGCGGCGCTGGTGAGAATAAGACCAGGGGTCCAGTGAACATTTTTAAGAGGTTTGTAAACCATGCCGCCAAGTTCCTGAAGTAGGTAGCGGCCAACGCGGGTGCCGGCATCAATGGTGGTCAGAATGAACAACGCCTCAAACATGATGGCGAAATGGTACCAGAAAGATAAGAGACTTTGCATGCCAGGAATTTTGCTGAATATGTGAGCCATGCCGACAGCCAGTGATACTGCGCCGCCCGGGCGCCCGGCTACATTTTCGCCAACCATTTGCGAGAGAGCTCCAAGTTCGTTAACTTGCATACCAAGCTTGGCAAATACAGCAGGTGCGGTATTGATGGCAAAGTAGTCGGCAGGGAATAAGCTGGTAGCGGCAATAAGCGCCATTAAGGCAACAAATGATTCTACCAGCATCCCGCCAAAACCAATAGCTTTAATTTCGGCCTCATTGGTCAACATTTTGGGAGTGGTACCGGTGCTGATAAGAGCGTGAAACCCTGAGATGGCGCCACAGGCAATAGTTATGAACATGAAGGGCCATACCGGTCCGGGAATAATGGGGCCGCCGCCGTTAACGAACTGGGTGATGGCCGGCATGTGGATTTCGGGTTGAACAACAAGGATACCAAGGGCCAGGGCCAGGATAGTACCGATTTTCATATAAGTGCTGAGATAATCACGTGGAGCCAGTAGCAGCCATACAGGGAGCGCTGCTGCGACAAAACCGTATACTGCCAGCATGATCGACAATTGGGCGCGGTTGAAGGTGAAGTATGGAGCCAGCCAGGATTGTTGTACCATGGGGCCCACAAATACGCCTAACAGCACGAGCGTTACGCCAATAAACGAGGCTTCGCCGATGCGGCCGGGACGAAGGTAGCGGAGGTAAACACCTACCAAAATGGCGATAGGAATGGTGACGGCCACTGTGAACGTTCCCCATGGACTGTCATAGAGGGCGTTGACTACAGCGATAGCCAAACCGGCCATGGTAATTATGAGGATAAACAGCACGGCAATACTTGTTGCCAGACCGGAAGCTTTGCCAATTTCTTTTTTGGCAATTTCAGCTACCGACAGGCCGTCATGCCTAATGGACGCAAATAGGATGACCATGTCGTGCACGGCACCCGCAAATACTGCGCCTATAAGCAGCCAGACAGTGCCGGGCAGATAACCGAATTGGGCGGCTAGAACAGGTCCTACCAGTGGGCCTGCACCGGCAATCGCGGCAAAGTGGTGGCCGAATGTCACCCATTTGTTGGTGGGAACATAATCACGACCGTCGTTGTGGCGTACTGCCGGAGTAGTGCGGTTAGGGTCAAGGGCCAACACTTTGGCCGCCATAAAGGCCCCGTAGAAACGGTACGCTAAGGTTAAAACAAGTGCAGCTACAATTACTAAGGAAATACCGTTCAAATTTTCTCCTCCTTTGTGTGGATAATTTGATGATTTCAAATTTATCATAACTTACCGACTGCATATTGGATACATAATTCTTGTAATCGGAACAAATGGGACTGTGAACGGAAATATAGACCGGTAAAAAGAAATAACGCCGGCTGGGCGGCGTCTACTTTAGTCCTAATATGCCTTTGATCTCTTTGATTTGGCCTTTGCCGACCGGCACTTCAATGGTACCGTTATTGCCAGGCGTTGACAGCTTAAGCCAATACGTACCCTTAAACCAGGGAATAACTTCTTTGACTTTCTCCATATGAACAAGGTAACTTTTATGCACTCGCATGACTGTTGTACCACGCAAACGTTCTTGCAGCTCGGATAGTGTGCCGGAGTAAGTATATTCGCCCGTCTCGGTCACAACTGTGACTGCACCGGTCTGAGTATGAGCGTACAAAATGTCGCTATAGTTCACCAGCACAATTTTGCCGTTTTTTTCGACAGCCAGCTTGTGTACGGTGGTTTTAGCCACAGTAGTAATTGCCTGGTCAACGCGGGTAGCGGCTGCTTGCCAATCTTCCGGCCGGTACTTTTGCAGCCGTTCGACAGTGGCGGCCACCCGCTCACTTTCGAACGGCTTTAATAGATAGTCGACTGCGCCGATTTCGAACGCTTTTATTGCATATTCATCATAGGCGCTGGCAAAAACGATAAGAGCGTTGGGGGCGGCAGTCCGCAAGGCCAGCGCAGTTTCCATGCCGTTCATACCCCGCATTTGAATGTCCAAAAAAACGACGTCAGGACAGTGCTGGGCGGCCAAGCCGACAGCTGCCGGGCCGTTATCGGCTTCACCAACTACGGTAACGCCTGGTAACCGGGAAAGCAAGTATTTGAGTTCGTCACGAGCGGGCAGTTCATCATCGACAATTATGGCATTAAGCACAGTCTTCCACCTCATCATTCAGGCGTTTGGGCAGGCGCAGGGTTACGATGGTGCCCTGGCCGGGCTGGCTGTCAAGTTTCAGGCCGTAGCTTTTGCCATATTGGCCGAAAAGGCGTTCATGCACATTAATAAGGCCGATACTTTCACCGCCGGGATGTTCAAGCGGGTTATACGCGGTTAAGTCCATGCCGACACCGTTGTCGATAATGCTTATTTCAATAACGGAACTGCTGGAATTGGCTTTGAGGATAATCGAACCGCCGTCAGGTTTAGGTTGCAAGCCGTGCTTGATGGCATTCTCGACGAGCGGCTGGATCGTAAGCGACGGTATCAGGTAATGCCCTAATCCTGGTTCAATTTCTTCCGTTACCAAAAGTTTGTCGCCGTGTCTGGCCTGTTCGATACTGAGATAGGCGCGTACCTGGGCCAGTTCTTCGTCAATGGTAATGTTACGGCCGGTTTTGTGCAATGTATAGCGGAAGATGGCGCTTAGCTTGATTAACAGTTCTCGCGCCAAATCAGGCTTAGTCCTCACCAGCGAGGTAATTGTATTTAATGTGTTAAATAAAAAGTGGGGGTTTATCTGGGCATGAAGCGCTTTCATTCTGGCTTTGGCCGCCATTTTGGCTTGGCGGTCAATCTCGGTAAGCTCAAGCTGAGTGGAAAACAGATGGGCCAAGCCGGCGGCAAAGACGATGTCTGATTGCCCGATTGCGTTGGCGCGTGTATAATACAGCTTCAACGTCCCAATAACCCTGTCGGCGCATTTGAGCGGCACGACAATGGCGCTAGCCAGGCGGCATCCCGAACAGGCACAGCCGATGGCGGTCTTGTCCTGGGCAATATGCATTTGGCCGGTACTAAGCGCCTGGCATGTAAGGTGTGTCAAACTTGTGGTGGCCGGGGTATGATGGGCAGTTTCGGACCCGGCAAAAGCCAGTACGTGTTCGGTGTCGGTAATAGCCACGGCATCATATCCGGCGGTTGCCAAAATTATATGAGCAGTTTCCAGGGCTGATTGAGCGTTAAGGCCACGCCGCAAATAGGGTAATGTTTTGTTGGCGATATCAAGCGCCTTATGTGATTGTTCGGCCCCGACCTTCTCTTGAGCGTCCATGGCGGTTTTAATGATAAGCATAAAGACCGCCAGACCCAGTGAGTTGGCGACAATCATGGGGACAGCAATTTCTTTTACCAGACCCCAAGCTAACTCATAGGGACGTGCAGTCAATAGGATAATGCCCATTTGCATCATTTCCCCCGCCATACCGGCAGCCAAAGCCAGCCACCACGGAATGGGCCGCCCGGGATAAAAACGGTGGACTATTCCGGCTAAAAGTCCTTCGCAAATATTGGCTAACGCACAGGAAAAAGCGGTAAAGCCACCTAACAGGTAACGGTGACCGCCCGCGATTATTCCGGCTGATACTCCCATGAGACGTCCGCCCATCAGTCCGGCAGCCATGACGCCGACAACGCGGGAATTGGCAATAGCATCATTTATCGGTATGCCGGCATAAGTACCCAAAATGCCGATTAACCCGAAAATAATCGTGAGCAGTATGGCATCTCTGCTGGTATTGCGGCGGTTAATCAGACGCCTGAACACGGCAGTCTGGGACAAAACAAAAGCCAGTGTGGCTGCCACGCTCATTCGTTCAATCATTTCTTGCAGCAAGTATTCAGACATGAATATCCCTCCTGTTTCAGCATAGCATTTTTTCCGATAGCTGACAATGAGGCGAAGCAAGTGAATGGAAGTCAAGCAGACTTCTAGGCGTGTTGTTAGTAACGCTCCACCGCTGGCGCTTGACTTACGCTTATACTAACAACACGCCTGTAAATCTTTATTGGATACTATATATAGATTGGGTGGGAGATTTTTTTATTATTGACTATTCTGGAAACCAATTCCAATCAAATGCTGTACTACTGGTTTAGAGGGGGGAAACGTGTTATAATAAGTTTCGTTAAAGTGCTTAAAGGGAGTTATTGTTTAATGACCAATATAAAAAATGTATATGATGAAGTCCAGGTTTTTTTCAACGAGGAACTCGAATGGGATTCGGCCATAAAACGTGAGTGGGTAGAAGGCTTTTTGCGGCAGAATGCCTGGAATGGCGCTAGCGACGAAACGCTCCGGGATATGTGGCGCAATCTTCGAATGTTCGTGTTGTATTTATCTTATTCAGGCGAAACTATTCTTGATGAAATGAATGCGTCTGAGTACAGTTTGGCTGTTGAATGGATGATTGTACAAATTGACGAATTTAAGCCAAATATTCGGACCGTGCGTCATTTTTTTGATGTGCTTCAAAGCTTTTACAGCTATCTTGCCGCCAAAAAAATAATTAGCCAAACAGATGCAGTCAAACAAGCGGCCGAATTTATGACGGGGGGTAGGCGGCTCAAGTTCATCGAAGCTATTGCCGATGAGAGTGCTTTACCGGGAATATTTGAAAAAGACACCTCCAGTTCGCTTAAATCTTCGCTAACTGTGCCCAAAGATATCGGTCGAATCGTTGGTGAAGCCGTGGAGCGTCTGATGCTTAAATTCAGCGCATATTTCCAGCAGGAAAATTTTATTGATGATTTTGACCGCGCGCTAATGTTGTATCTTGGTCCAATGGGGCAAATGCCGGAAGATGAAAATGATGATGAATTCTGGCTGGGATTTTGGGACTACTTCCTATTTGATTATCATTTATTGGCAAATGACCGTACACCTCTCAGCCAATTCAATATCGACTACAGCGACCGGCTGGCTGTCGAAGAACGGAAGATATTACTTGAACTCATGGGCGCAAAATTTACGGTATTTTATGTTGACAGCGTAATTAATCAGGATTGGGTCGAATGTGTAAATCTTCTGACTGAAGAAAAGTTCCGGTTGCCTAATCCTAATTATGATTATAAACTTGTAAAAAAGCTGCTGTTTTATGGTCATGTCTTCTTGCAGCAGCAGGAACAGGAACTGGTAATGATTAACTTTATTACTAGTGTAGAGATAAGCAGTAATTTGCGACGCCGGATTAAAGATGAAATTAGCCGGCAGAAGGCCATGATGGAACTGCAGCAGACGGGAGCAACGTGGGATGATTTTGTAAAGCGGCATGCCAATGCTGTGCGACATACCATTGATCTTTTAGCAACTTGGGCCAGAGTTAATGTTACCTCTTATGCCCAAATTGAGCGCAGTTTTCCCCGGTCAGAAAACGGCGACAAGGCTGTAAATATTGAAGTATCGGAGCTTATCGAACGGTTTATGCCTAAATTTGGTTATTCCCGCCATGATGCTGTTCTGGCTCAGAAAATGTGGCAAGACTTTTCGCAATTGGGGAATGTTAGTGTCCGGAAACCTGCTGCATGGGCATCAGCCGTTATTTACGCCTACTCCCAGATTAATACCGGGGATGCTGAGATGCCGGTAGAAACGCTGGCCGAGGAAATGGCCGTAAGCAAATCAAGCATTAGCGCCAACCGGGCGAAAATATTTGATGTATTAAAGCTGGAAAGATATGATCCACGCTACTTGAGTGAAGAAGGTATGGTTTCATTGTTATATGATTTGCAGTAAGTATTGGGAGGGTGGAGAATGCGGTGTCCAAACTGTGGTGCTCAAAAGGAATCTGAAACCGGTAGTTGTCCTCACTGCCGTCAGGAAGCAACGGTAAAAGTGCTAAACCGTCAGGACCGGGATAATTTTACCGGTGTTACCATTGAAGACGAACATGAAAGCGGCAGTCACCGGGAATATACCGGCGGTCACCAGCAGGCCGGATATCGGACGCGGGTTAAAAATATCAATGTTTCTTTCAACTCCTCCGGCTTGACAGGTAAGTTGCTTTTGGCTGCGGTAGTGGCGCTACTGATATTCTTTTTCTTGCCGTTATTAATGTTTATTCTGGCGGTGACAGGCGTAATTATTGTTGCCGTTTGGTTATTGAGAATGTTAAGACGGTAGTACAAATAAAACGCAGGCGATTTTCGCCCGCGTTTTATTTTTTACTCTGCCGCAAGTATCTGGTGCTTTAATTTTAGATAATTTTGCGTAAAATACGGCCCGTTTTGCGCTTCACGGTGGTCAAAACCGTAAGCGCGGCGACTGACTGCGAGCACCGGTGGAGCTTGGATGCGTTTGGCTACCGCCATGCCGGTATATAGGCGCCACCAGCGTTCAAGGTCATCGATAAATTCGCGGGGACCGGGGAATAGGCGGCTGATCAGACCAGGTTGACAGCCCAGCTTTTGTTCGAGTACGGCAGGGTCCTGGCTATACCACAGCAAAATATCTTCTGGCGTGGCCCGGTTCCAGTGTTCCATGAAGGCGCGGAACAAGTAATCATGATACGGGTAAATAATTGGGTCACCCTTGCCTTCATCAACTGACTGCTCGAACGACAACTCGGCGCTGGGCACTAAATCAATAATGGCTTGGGGAATTACTTCCCGGCCGTATACGTTTTTATTCAAATAGTTAGCCAGTTCATAGACCTGATGTTTCCACAGGTCAGCCAGCGTGGCCAAAAAACCGGCTTGGTCGCCGTAAAGTGTGGAGTAGCCCACAGTAAGCTCACTCTTATTGGCGTTACAGGTAAACCCGCCGCCAAAAGCAGCAGCTATGCCGGCCAGCAGCCGGGCCGAACGGTCACGGGCCTGAATATTTTCAAAAACAAAGGAAGATACCGAAAGTTTGTTTTGTTTGCCGGTGGCGAGATTGGTCACAGGTGTGCTGCTAATTTGGTTGGCCGTGTATTCAGCCGATTGTTCAATTGGCATGATGGTATACAGACATCCTAAATTATGTGATAATTGTGCAGCCAGGTCTTTGGTCGTTTGGGAGTTAAATCTGCTGGGCATATTGACCAACAAAATATTTTCCGGTCCCAAGATACTGGCGTAAAGGGCGGCGCTTACCGCTGAGTCGATGCCGCCTGACACGCCGATGACCACTCTATTCATGCCAATTGACTGCAAAAACCTTTTTGCCCCGTAACTGATTGCCTGGTAAAGGCTGTCAATAGTGAAGTCATTAGGAACATTAACAGGTTTAAGGTCAAGCCCGCCAGTCTCAACCTTAAGTTCAAGATAGTCGAGGTTTTCGGTGAACGGTTGACAATAGGCGATAATTTGACCGGCACTATTATATACGGTACTAAACCCGTCAAAGGTATATACTGTTTTGCCGTTATTTTGCAGGCCTGTGTTGTTTACATATATTAAGGGCACGCCTGTTTCCTGAGCTTGCTTGGAAAACACTCTGTTGCGTTTGTTGTTTTTTCCCAAGGTAAACGGTGAACTGGAAATATTAATAATTAAATCAAGTGGACCGTTAGCAGCCAGCGCTGCAATCGGGTCAACACTATAATCGTCATTCCAGCCGTCTTCGCAAATAATGCAGCCCAGGGAATATTCCCTGTCTTTAATCATGATTTTAACAGGCTTAATTAGTGACTCAACGTCCTGATTAAGTTCAAGCGCCAGTTTGCGCAAACTGAAAAAGTGCCGCGTATCATCAAATTCCCGGTAATTAGGGTGCAAAGTCTTGATGCGTTTAGCAATGAGCTTTCCGTTTTGGGCGATAAAACAGGCATTGTGTTTGCGCACCCGGCCGTCGTCACCGTGTTTGTCCCACTCAACAGCCACATTGCCGAACACTATGCATATATCTCGGGAGGCAGCGATAACCTGATGGCCGAATGTTTCGCAATCGCGAAGATAGGCTTGCTGTTCCCAAGTATCACCCAATAAATAGCCCGGGATGGCCATCTCGGGGAAAATAATGATGTCAGCCTGTTGATGGCTTGCATCATGAATCATAGTTAACATTTTACCGGTATTTAAGTCTGGCCGGCCGGGGATGACCTCCATCTGGCCTAAAGCAATTTTGAGCAAAAACCACTCACCTCAAATCATACAATGACATGCTGTGTTCCTTTCGCTGCCGGACCATGCTTGTCCTTCTAAAAGTGTTAGGAAATATATATAATTTTATTAGAGTATTAAAGTAAATCATTGATGCACTCGGTGAGTGGCGGCTAGTGCTAACGCAGCACATAATGAATAAGGACTCCGTGGTGTTCGGTCAAATCAATGACCAAGCCGTCATCAAGCTGGACAATTGACGATGCTGGCTTATCTTTGTTGATAAATACCACCCGTCCCTGACGGCCGTCTGTGAGGGCTACCCTGTTACCGGACAGGAAGTCGGCCATATTGTAAGTAAAGGTTAGGCACGCTTTGGGATCAAGCCGGCAAACTGCATCCCGCAGTTTTTGCAGACTAAAATAGGGACTTATCATTGATTGGGGATCATCGCGGTTAATCATCAGCTCTTCGTCATATAAATCAGCTACTGCCACGATTTTGGCATACGGATGAATGTGTTCATCGGTCAAACCGCCGGGATAGCCGCTGCCGTCCCGCCGTTCGTGGTGCTGAAATACGGCTGAAGTCAGGCTTTGGGATATATGGGGGATTTTGCTTACAAGCTCATATCCGTAAGCAACGTGCTTCTTATATAACTCGTAGGCGTCCGGCGGCAATTTATAGGGTTTATTAAGAACTTCGCCCGGGAGCAGTGATTTGCCAACATCATGCAGCAGTCCGGCCAAGGAGATGGCATTAACCGATTCCGGCGGATACTTGAGCCAAATGGCAATAAGGGCCGAGATGGCGCTGACGTTGACACTGTGATACATGGTGTAATCATCACACGGCGGCAAGTTGTACAACCTATCGATAATATTGCCGGCTTCGGCAACATTACTGGCAATGTTATCAGCGGTGGCAGTAAAGGTTTCCAGAGGAATTTCCTGAGTAGACCTGATGTCATCAAAAGCTTTTTGCACAACTGTAACTGATTGGTTATATGCGTTAAGAAATTTCTGGACTTTAGGGTCTATTATCGGATTCGCGGTTTCGACTTCAGCGTAAACATATACTTTGGGAATCTCCCAGTTGCCAAGCTTTTGAATAATATGCTGGCTGATAATGCTGTTTTTACTGAACAGTACTTTTCCATCGCCGGAACAGACATCACGAGCAAGTTCCATACCAGGAACCAGAAACTCAATCCGTTGTTCAATAATTTTACGTTTTTCATCAGTTGTTTCGCTCATAGACACCTCCCTGCAGTATTAGGGATAAAGGAAAAAAATATAAATATATATGGAATAATTGTTAATAAATTCAACATAATATGAAAGAATCCTCCATTTACTATTGGTTTACTATTGGTAAAATTCCGATGGCAAATTTTTGCCGGTTTGCTTATTTGCCAGGAGGATTTTTATAATTAGCGGATAATTATTTATACGGAGTATATTCCAGGAGGTGTGTAGTAATGTCCCATTGTTCGACAATAATGGCCATTATCCAGGACAACCGTGTGGAAACTGCTGTAAAGGTTCAGGATGTGCTCACCAAATTCGGCTGCTATATTCGGGTCCGGCTCGGGCTGCACGACGCTGCCGTAGACAGCTGTACCAACAGCGGCATAATCTTACTTCAGTTATGCGGCGAAGATGTGCCGGTAGGGCAAATAGAGCAGGAACTGAAAGCAATACCTGATGTTAAAGTAAAATATATGACACTTGATGTTTAGCTCGGATGCGGGCGCGGTGCTACCGCGCCTGTAGCTATTTATTGACAAATTGAGGAAACAATTATATACTGTGAAAAAAATGTAAAAGCTTAGGGACAAAATTATAGATTGGAGGGACTACTCATGCCAGCAAATGTCTACTTTATTCCAGTGACTGACGCTTTGCCGCCAACTGAACAAGCCCAAGCCATGGCTAAAATCTTTGAGTATTCGGGTGCAGCCCAAGTAGTTGGCCGTAATGATTTTGTAGCGATAAAAGTGCATGTTGGTGAGAAGAAAAATACCACTCATGTCAGGCCTGAACTCGTTAAAGAAGTGGTCCAAAAAGCCAAGGCTTTGGGCGGGCAGCCGTTCCTTACCGAGACTTCTACTTTGTATAAAGGCGAGCGTGAAAACGCCGTAAAGCATATCATGCATGCTCATAATCACGGGTTCGGTATTGAAAACGTTGGAGCGCCGTTCATTATGGCTGATGGATTGGCCGGTAATACCGAGTACGAAGTGACTATTGACGGGGAACTACATAAATCGGTTAAAGTGGCCAGAGAAATATTAAGCGCTGACTCTTTACTTGTTGTTTCGCATCCGACCGGTCATATTGCCGCCGGATTAGGTGCCTGTATTAAAAACCTTGGCATGGGTCTGGCCAGCCGCATGGGCAAAATGCGGCAGCATTCGGCGATGCTGCCGGAAGTGGCTGACAAGACCTGCCAGTTTTGCCAAAAATGCATTAAGTGGTGCCCGCAGGGCGCAATTGTCGAAAAGGGTGGCAAAGCATATATTGTGAGCGAAAAATGTATTGGTTGTGGTGAGTGCCTGGCAGTATGCCGGTTTGATGCCGTGAAGTATGACTGGAATGCCGAATCAGGTTATATGCAGCGAAGCATGGCCGAGCATGCTTATGGTGCCGTTATCGGTAAACCGGGTAAATGCTTTTACTTTAATGTACTTATAGACATGACCAAAGATTGTGATTGTTTCAACGTCAAGCAGTCTAAGCTTATTCCTGATATCGGCATCTTAGCGTCCAGTGATCCGGTGGCCATAGATAAAGCAACTCTTGACCTTACAGCGAAAGCTCATGGCAAAACACTGGCGGAAATGTCATACGCCCATCATGACGCTATGATTCAAATTGGTCATGCTGCTAAAATAGGCATGGGGTTACTTGACTACCAACTTATCACTGTTGATTAAGTATTAAATAAAAGTGCTTAAGTAGACTGAAAGACAGGACTTATAGAGGAGAAAACAGATAAACATTATGAAGACAAATGCCGCCAGAATATTGGATGGTCTCAAAATCGAATATGAGTTGCGCGAGTACAAAGTTGATGAGAATGATTTGAGCGCACAAAATGTTGCAGATAAAGTTGGTATGCCTTACGCTCAAGTATTTAAGACACTGGTGGCCAAAGGTGACAAGACGGGAGTTCTTATGGCTTGCATTCCCGGAGATGCTGAACTTGACCTTAAGGCGCTGGCTGCTGCCAGCGGCAACAAGAAAGTTGAGATGGTGGCGTTAAAAGAGGTCCAACCGCTTACCGGCTATGTCCGGGGCGGCGTTTCACCGCTTGGGCCGAAAAAGCGTTATCCCGTATTTTTAGACAGGAGCGCTGCCAATTGGCCGGTAATTGCTGTAAGCGCCGGTGTACGGGGCTGTCAGATTATTGTTGCACCGGAGAAACTGGCACAGGCGGTGAATGCCTGTGTGTGCCCGGTTGCTCGCCGTTCTCAGGATTAGTTGTGTACCGAATGCCGGGGGAGGAATTATTTGACATGAAACTTAAAATTCATGAAAGCATTAGCCAAGTTGTTCCCAATTGCCGCTTAGGGTATCTGACCATTAATAACGTGATTGTCCGGGGAACACCACCGGCCTTAAGCCAAGAGTTTGCGCAGTTACAAGCGGAAGTTGCCAAAGCGTATAACCTTGATATCCTGCCAAAACTTCCCCGGATTTTGGCAGTACGAAATATGTATAAAAAGCTTAATTTCGATCCGTCCCGCTACCGTCCGGCCTCTGAAGCGTTAATACGACGCGTACTGCAAAAGAAAGATTTATACTACGTAAACAGCGCTGTAGATGTTAATAATTATTGTTCAATTAAATATCTGTTGCCTTTTGGGTTATACGATTTGGATCAGGTGATTGGCGATATTGTCTATAGACGGGCGACTGAAGGTAGTTACATTAATATTGCAGGTAATACCGTCTCAACTGACAACAAACCGTTTTTGACCGATGGCGCCGGTGTATTCGGCAATCCTACTTCTGATTCGCGCCGTACGGCAGTTACGTTGGCCACCCGCAATCTTTTAGCTGTGATCTATGCCGATGAAAGCGTCAGTATCGGGGAATTACATGAAATACTTGATTTTGCTGCCGGCATGTTTGTTTGTTATAACGGCGGTACAGTGACAGAAAAGCATATTGCTTACCCGGAAAAATAGCCGCTACTATTGTTAGGTTTTAGGAAGGAGACATTTACATGTATTTAAGCACGCGCGGCACGGTTGACAGGCTGACGGCAGCTCAGGCCATTGCTCAGGGAATAGCCCCGGATGGCGGCCTGTATGTGCCGGAAACCATTCCCTTGCTTGATGAACAGGCTCTGCCCCGTTTGATTTCACTCAATTACGCGGAGCGGGCGGCAGCTATACTTCGCTTATTTCTAACAGACTATACCGCCGCAGAAATACAAGCTTGTGTAGCGGCCGCTTACAGCAGCGAGAAGTTTTCTCATCCTGCTGTGGCTCCGGTTACAAAGGTGGCGGACGGAACTTTTGCCCTGGAATTGTGGCATGGTCCGACCAGTGCATTTAAAGATATGGCGTTGCAGTTACTGCCCAGGTTGCTGTCATGCGCCCTAAAAAAAATTGGTGAGCAAGCTGAGATTGTTATCTTGGTCGCCACTTCCGGCGACACCGGCAAGGCTGCGCTTGAAGGATTTAAAGATGTAGAACAGATTAGAGTTATGGTGTTTTATCCTGAGAACGGCGTAAGTCAGATTCAACGTTTGCAAATGGTTACCCAGGATGGCGCCAATCTACAAGTAATTGCTGTTAAAGGTAATTTTGACGATGCTCAGACCGGCGTCAAGCAGATCTTTAACGACGGCGTTTTTAATGCTCAACTGGCCAATAGCGGTTTTAAACTATCGTCAGCCAACTCGATTAACTGGGGGCGGCTGGTACCGCAAATTGTCTATTATTTTAGTGCCTATGCCGACTTGGTGAGAGATAAGTATATAACCTTGGGCAGCATGGTTAATTTTGTTGTCCCAACCGGGAATTTCGGCAACATTTTAGCCGGTTACTATGCCAAACTTATGGGACTGCCTGTCAATAAACTGATTTGCGCATCAAACAGCAACAATGTATTGACAGATTTTCTTACAACCGGCGTATACAGCCGCAACCGCCAATTTTATAAAACTTACTCGCCGTCTATGGACATTCTTATCTCAAGCAACTTGGAACGCTTGCTGTACCATGTGACCGGTGGGGATTCAGCGCAAATCGGCCGCTGGATGGCCGGACTAAATGCCAACGGCGAATATCGAATTAGTAATGAGCATTTAGCAGCGATAAAAGAGGTATTTCCGGCCGGGTGGATAAGCGACGAGGAAACGGCTGCTACAATCGGCAGGGTACATGGAGAGTATGGATATGCTCTTGATCCCCATACAGCTGTCGCTTGGCAGGTTGCCGAAAATTATCGCCGTCAGTCAGGCGACAGGACGCCGAATATCATTGTTTCTACTGCCAGCCCGTTCAAGTTCAACGCGACAGTACTTACTGCTTTAGCCGGAACAGATAGCTTTGCCGGAAAGTCAGAATTCGCCGCTTTACATGCGCTGGCAAAACTTATCAATCAGCCGGTGCCGACGGCGCTGGCTGAGCTTGAGCATAAGCCTGTCCGTCATACTGCCGTATGCGGTAAACACGATATGCTTAATGTTGTAAAAGCAGCATTGCATCTAGTTGAATAATTTCGACAAATGATAGAGATTGCCACATTGCTCTGACTCCGCAAACTGAGTTCCGGTAATTTACGGATTAAGAAAAAGCATATGTGGCAATTTTTTTTATTCGATATGAAATCCAATAAAGATTTTTTCTAGGCGTGTTGTTAGTAACGGTCCACCGCTGGCGCTTGACTTACGCTTATACTAACAACACGCCTGTAAATCTTTATTGGATACTATATAATTATGTTACCCGATATTGAAAATATGTATTAAACGTGCTAGCATATTAACGTTGTATACAGTATACCTAATTATAAAGCTCGCAATCATAAAACGCTATTAAGTTAAGGGGGAAAGGGAGTATGGGGATGACCGAGATTATCCATTACAGCTTAAGTCCGGCGCATTTGGTGGAAGCAGCCATAAGGCGGGGAGAGGGGCAACTAACTGCCACTGGTGCGTTGCAAGTTACTACTGATAAGTACACAGGCCGCTCGCCAAATGACAAATTTATAGTTGATTCCCCGGCTGTACACAACGATATTGCCTGGAGCGGCAATAAGCCATTTGCCGCCGATAAGTTTGCCAATTTGTATAACCGGATGACGGCTTATATGCAGAACCGGGAACTGTTTATCTTTGACGGTTATGCCGGCGCCGATCCTGAATACAATATTAGGGTGAGATTTATTAACGAGTTTGCCTGGCACAATCTATTTGTGCATCAGTTGTTTATCCGGCCGGAAGCGGGTAATCAAACCTTTGAACCTGACTATGAGGTCATTTGTCTTCCCGGGTTTAAAGCCGACCCGGCCATTGACGGTACAAATTCTGAAGCCTTTATTATTCTTAATTTTGAACAGCGGCTGGTGCTTATTGGCGGCACCCACTACGCCGGGGAAATGAAAAAGTCCATATTTACTGTTATGAATTACATCTTGCCGCGGCGGAATATCTTATCCATGCATTGCTCGGCTAATGCCGGAGCCAATGGGGATACAGCCCTGTTTTTCGGATTAAGCGGCACAGGGAAAACTACATTGTCGGCCGATCCTGGCCGTCGCCTGATCGGTGATGATGAGCACGGCTGGAGTGATAACGGGATTTTCAATATTGAAGGTGGCTGCTATGCCAAGTGTATTGGGCTTCGCCATGACACTGAGCCGCAGATATGGGAAGCCGTTCGGTTTGGAGCTGTACTGGAGAATGTTGTTATTGATCCGGCTGTTCGCATACCTGACTTTGCCAATGGTTCTATCACCGAAAATACCAGAGCAGCATATCCGGTGCACTATATACCCAATGCGCTCATTCCCGGGGTGGCCGGTCATCCGAAGACAATTGTATTTTTGACTGCCGATGCTTTTGGGGTGCTGCCGCCTATTGCCAAGCTAAATGCCGAACAAGCCATGTATCATTTCCTGTCGGGCTATACTAGTAAACTGGCCGGCACCGAGCGGGGCATTACTGAACCGCAGGCTACTTTTTCGGCATGTTTTGGTGCACCCTTTTTACCCTTGCCGGCGCTGAGGTACGCCGAACTTTTGGGTGAAAAGCTAAAACAGCATAAAACCAATGTATTTTTGATTAATACCGGCTGGTCCGGCGGTCCGTACGGTGTTGGCAGCCGTATAAAGCTGTCATATACCCGAGCGATGGTAACAGCGGCTATTGAAGGGCAGCTTGAACAGGTTGCTTACCAGCTTGACCCGGTATTCAACGTTTATGTGCCGGCCAGTTGTCCGGGTATACCGGCCGAAATCCTTACGCCTCGCAATACCTGGGCCGATAAAGAAGCTTATGACTTTAAAGCTAAGGAATTGGCTAACCTGTTTGTGCACAATTTCCAAGGATTCAATAAAGATATTCCGGCCGCAATTGCTGCCGCCGGGCCGCGGGGTTAAAAAGCGTTAGCAGTGCCTAGAATACAGAAACAAATACTTGACAATAAATTACCAGCATGCTAAATTATCGATAATACTTGTAATACATGTTGTTAAAGAAGGAAAGTCACTTTTACTCCTAATAATTATGGGTTTAAAATTTATTTTCTTTGTTGATCAGACAAACTGAAGGCGGAGATGTTTTAGCATCTTTGGTCTTCAGTTTCTTTGTGTATGTATGTGATGAGCACATAATGAAGTTGGAAGGAAGAAAACTGACTATGGTATCTGAGACATCCCGTATTGTCTGCAAGCAATTGTGCGTCCCGCCATGCTGGGTGGTGTTATAAACGGCACTGGTATATGAAATCCAATAAAGATTTTTTTCTAGGCGTGTTGTTAGTAACACTCCACCGCTGGCGCTTGACTTACGCTTATACTAACAACACGTCTGTAAATCTTTATTGGATACTATATAGTTTGATGCGTTGTAAAAATTATTTGGTAGGTGAAACAAATGATCAGCGATATTTCTGTTGACCTGGTATTGACTCATGGTGTAGTCTATACTGCCGATGATCAGGATACCGTTTATGAAGCGGTAGCGATAAAAGACAATAAAATTATATTTGTTGGTCGTGATGATGAGGTAGCGGAGTATATCGGCAAGAATACGAAAGTAATCGATTTGCAGGGGAAAATGGTTATACCAGGCCTGATTGATACTCATATGCATCCGCCCGGACTGTCACTGTCAGAACTGTATGAGGTTCAGTTATATGAGATGAACAACCTGGAAGAATATGTGGCAGCGGTGAAAAATTTTATTGACCAGCACCCTAACATAAAAGTGGTTCATGGTAAGGGCTGGTCTTGGGGAATATTTACCGGTGAAGAATTGGTTAAAGGCCCCCGCAAAGAGTACCTTGACGCTGTTGCCCCGGATATCCCGGTTGTACTCCGTGCTAAGGACGGACATAGTCTCTGGGTTAACTCCAAAGCTCTGGAAACGTATGGTATACAATATGATACTGAAGATCCCGCCGGTGGCGTGATCGAAAGAGATAATACCAGCGGCGAACTGTGGGGAACTTTAAAAGAGGGGGCCATGCAACTCATTCCTCAGCCGGAGTATGATTTAGCTCAGTATATTGAAGCCATGTCTGCGTTTCAAAAAAAAATGCATAGTTTTGGTATCACCGGTCTCTTGTGTATCGCCGGTCAATTTTTTAATACTATATTTCAGGCGTGCAGCCAGATGGAAAAAAAGGGGGATTTGGCACTCCGCATCAGGGGAGCTGTGGGCGTTAGCCCCAAAAATGATTTATCTCAGCAGTTTGCAGCCATTAATGAATTGAGGGAACAGTATCGGTCACCTTATTTACAAGTGACAACAGCTAAATTTTTTACCGATGGTGTTGTTGAGGGCGGTACAAGTTATTTGTTAGAGCCCTATACACTGGAAGCTGGTAAAGGAGCTAATTATTACGGTGAGTTTTTGTGGGATATGGAGCGGCTTAAACAGGCCTTTTCTATGGCCAACCGGTTGGGGCTGCAAATTTATGTTCACTCTACGGGAGATGCCTCTACTAAAAATGTCTTGGATGCTCTGGAATATGTTCAAGCAAAAGTGCCAGGGGATTACCGTAATACCATTACTCACTTGCAAGTTGTAGACAAGACCGACATACCGCGGTTTAAAGAACTCAATGTAATTGCCAGCGTGCAGCCTTACTGGCAATTCAAAGGACCTAACTGGTGGCATAATGTGGATTACCGGATTCTGGGCGAGCGGGCAGAAGAAGAATATCCGCTGGGGTCATTCTTTGCGAACGGTATCATGGTGACGTCTTCTTCTGACTATCCTGTTACGAATGTTCCTAATCCAATTCTGGCAATTGATATCGGTGTTACCCGCAATATGGATAACGGTGCTTTTTATGGGGTTGAGGATATCACTCATATGGATGATGAACGGTATTTGTTAAATAAAAACGAACGGGCTACGGTACAGCAAATGATAAAAAGCTTTACAATAAACGGAGCATATGGTATGTTCATGGACCGGGAAACAGGCTCAATCGAGGCCGGCAAGTTGGCCGATCTGGCGGTGCTTGATCAAAATTTACTGACAATAAGCCCTGTTGACATTGATAAAGTAAAGGTTGTAATGACGTTTTTTGACGGCAAATTGGTATACGAGAGAAAAACAGCGTCCCAAGAATAAAATCTGGCATTGAATTCATAATGACTTGGTCTACGAGGGGCATAAGCATACCGTCTTTGCCTCACTCGGCACGCCGGTCTGCAAACAAAGCGTCACCTTTATGGCTGCCAGTAAAACCTTTAATATTGCCGGACTTAATTTCTCCTTCATTGTTGCTCCTTGCAAGCGCAGGCGCGGATTGATTAGTTCCTGGTTTACCAAGTTGCATATTAACCGCAGCAATCTTTTCGGTGCGGTTGCCACTGAAGCTGCCTACAGAGAAGGCGAGGCCTGGCTGGACTCTTTGCTTCAGTATCTTGACGGGAACGCCAATACTTTAGTCGAGTTTGTTCACTCCAGGATGCCCAATGTCAAAGTAGTGAAGCCAGAGGGGACTTTTTTAGCCTGGCTGGATTTTCGCGCCTACTTTACCAATGCCAAAGAACTGGAAGAATTTCTTGTGCATAAAGCAAGAGTGGGACTCAATCCCGGCAAAAACTTTGGCAGCCAGGGGGAAGGCTTTGCCCGGCTTAACTTTGCTACTCAACGGAGTGTGTTACTGGCGGGGTTAACCCGGATAGAAAAGGCATTGCAAGCAAAATAACATAGTTTCTTTGGTATATAAGTGGATACTATAGCACAAATAAGTGCGTACTTGCTAATGAATGTGCCAAAGAGTAATATTAGAGCAGGCAAATATTTCCTGGGTAATGAACGACTGCATTCAGGATTCCTGCTTAGCGAGGGTTGCGTATAGGATTGGCTGGCAAGAATGAACAGCGATTTATTCACGTCTGACTAGTTGGGTGGTAATAAAAGGCCGGGAAATATTTCTGCCGGAATGTTTCCCGGCCTTTTTACCTGGTATGGGAAGGATAATCAGCGAGTATTTTGAAAAAAATCTTGAAAGGAAAGCTTTACACTATCATAGAAAAATCCAAAGGAGTGAATCGAAAAATGAATTACCGAATTTTAGGGAGAACTGGTCTGAAAGTATCTGAGGTTGGTTTTGGCGGTATTCCGATATTGCGGTTGCCGACAGAAGAAGCAGTTCAGATTTTGCGCCATTCATTTGACCGAGGGATTACTTTTTATGACACTGCTAATGCATATAAGGACAGTGAAGATAAAATCGGCAAAGCCTTTCGCGGTATTCGGCAGGAAGTGGTGATTGCTACGAAGACGGGGCGGCGGGACGGTGCCGGAGCTGCCGAGCATTTAGAAAATAGTTTAACAATGCTGCAGACCGATTACATTGATCTATATCAACTACACCAGGTTTCGCAGGAAAAAGACTGGGAGATTATCACCGCGCCCGGCGGCGCTCTGGAAGTATGTGTTAAAGCGAAAGAAGCGGGGAAAATCCGCCATATAGGCGTTACTTCGCATAATTTACCAATGGCGGTTAAGTTAATCAAAACTAATCTTTTTGATACCATTCAATTTCCCTTTAACTTTATTGAAAAGGAACCGAAGGAAGAACTGCACGTTATTGCCCGCGAAATGAATCTGGGTATTATTGTCATGAAGCCTTTTGCCGGCGGGGCGATTGATAATGCTTCCCTTGCCTTTAAATTTTTACGCCAGTATCCGGATGCTATTCCAATCCCTGGGTATGACTCTGTCGCCTCGGTTAATGAAATAGTGAATCTTTATCAGCAGCCGAATGTTGTAGGAGAAGAGGATATCATTTTGATGGACCAGTATCGCAGCGAACTGGGGCAACAGTTTTGCCGCCGCTGTGAGTATTGTCAGCCTTGCCCCAATGGAGTGAAGATTACTCCGGCTATGGGCTATCCGATTGTTGCCAAAAGAATGTCTCCCCGAGTAGCGATCGATTTTTCCAAGATAGCAATGGAAAGCGTGCCCCAATGTACCAATTGCGGTGAATGCATTACGCGCTGTCCTTATGAGCTTGCCATTCCGGAAATTTTGCGAAAGAATTATGATCTTTTTGAACGGCACCGTGCCGGTGAAGGTCATTAAGATGCCGTTCCATGAGTAAATTTTCTTACATATTCCAGGGATCACCCGCTTGATGACATGGTTGTCAATGATGCGCTTACCATTATTCTGTGCTTCATAAATCAGGCAATGCGCGCAGGCTTTGTTAATGAGGAGCTAGTGCCAAAGCAGGCGCCGCCCAAGTCGACAATGAACATATTCGGCAGATTGCTAAAAACGAAAAGTTCAATATATTTTACGGAGCTCCGACCGAGTACTTGTATCCGGCAGGGAAGACGGTTTGGACATTGAGGCCGATTGCGCGGCTGCTACACGAAATATCCTGCTGGCTGCCGAATCCATCGGTCTTGGCGCATGCTGGATCAATCTTACTTTATTCGCCTTTACCGGTGAGCAAGGGGAACAATATAAACAACAGTTAGACGTACCGGCAGGATATAAACCATTTTCTTCAGTGGCGCTGGGCTACAAGAAAATTGAAACAGTAAAGGCACCTCCCAGAAAAGAAAACCTGATTAATTACATCAAATAGCAGGTTTGGAGAGTGTTCGTATTGGGGATTTTTTACTACTGGGGAATTTTGCTGGCTTAGCTAGAAAATAAATCCACATTTGCATATTGACTTCCTTGGAATTTAATGTTATCCTTAAAAAAGATAAAGCGACTGATCAGAACACTGAAGGTCGGAAAACCTTTATTAAAGGGATTTTCCGACCTTCTTTTATTTGCGTAAACCAAGAAGCATTCGTTGTCAACAACCCTGTAATTCTTAATCGATCGTCATCTTTGGCAAAGAGATTGCTGTTATTTTACAATAATATGCCTGCAGGTGTTGGGTGGTGCCGGAAAAATCTGTATTGGGAACCAGGTTTACGGAATTTAAATGCAAGTAAGGTATCAGGTAAGTCACTGCAAAGGAGGCGAGATCCGTGTATAACGACACAGTACTTGATCATTTCTCAAATCCGAGGAATATTGGTGAAATAGCCGACGCCGACGGTATAGGCACTGTGGGAAACCCTATCGACGGTGACTGGATAACTGTTTATGTAAAAATAAAAGATAACGTGTTGACTGATGTCAAAGTCAAAACTTTCGGTTGTGCCGCTGCGATAGCAGCAAGCAGTATGCTTACAGTCATGGCTATTGGTAAGACGGTTAAAGAAGCGCTGCAAATAACAAATGAAGCGGTGGCGGAAGCCTTGGACGGACTGCCGCCTAAAAAAATAAAGTGCTCAAATATTGCAGCCGATGCGCTTCACAATGCCGTTCTAGATTATCTCGCTAAAAATGGACAGTAAGGGAGGCGGTCGCGGTGATTCTTGCACGGGAACAAATAAATAGATATTTAAGGCATATTATTATACCGGAAATTAGCGGTCCAGGCCAGAAAAAGCTCTTGGAGTCATCTGTTTTGGTATGCGGGGAAAGCGTAAACGCTGCAGCTCCGGCAATATACTATCTGGCTGCATCCGGCATAGGATGCATAAACTGTCATTTTGAAACTGCCGAAGGATTTGACAGGCTTTCGGCAAGTATACGCGATTTAAATAGCGATGTGTCAATTGCGTTAGCCGGTGGCAAGGATAGTGAGTTGCGGATTTTTTTAGGCAGGCCGGAATTTATTATCAAGAAGAGCGATAGCATAACAGAAGATTTTGTTCCCTCCATAATAGCCCTTCATAACGGCTGGCAGGGGGGGATTGAGGTTTTTAAAGATCTGGCAACAGCAAGTTTATTTCTGGCAGCATTATCGGCTGGGCAGCAACCATCTGATGGCTGCCTTGAGGACAATCTCATCAAGAACGGAATATTTTCAAACTGCCTTTCTGGTGCACTGTGCGCCATGGAAGCCATAAAACTATTACTTGCTATTGGCGAAACGGCAAACGACCTCTTATACTTTAATCTTCTGTCTATGGATTTCATAAAAGCCCGCCAAGAAGACCTCGCCCGCACCATAGCTGAGCTGGGCACCCTAAAACCGGAAGATTGCCGGGAAATCGGACTGGAAGGAGGCAAGGTGCTGATTGTGGGAACCGGAGGGCTCGGCTCTCCCGCAGCATATGCACTTGCATCAGCAGGCATCGGGACAATCGGCCTGGTGGATTATGATACTGTTGAAATAAGCAACCTTAACCGTCAAATACTTCATGCCGCTTCAAGGATTGGCATGCCCAAAGCGGAATCGGCCGCAATATTTTTAAAAAGCATAAATCCACAGCTTACTGTAAACACCTACAATACGCATTTGAACAAAGATAATGTTTTTGACATTATTGCCGGCTACGATGTTGTTATTGCTGCCGTAGATAATTTTCCGGCCCGCTTTCTATTAAACGACGCTTGCTTCTTTGCCGGAAAACCAATGATCGACGCGGGGGTAATCAGATTCGACGGGACGTGTATGACAATTTTAACTCCTAAAGGTCATTGTTATCGCTGCGCACTTCCCAACATTCCAGCTGCGGGTAGTACACCGTCCTGCGCCGAATCAGGCGTGCTTGGTCCGCTGCCGGGAATCATGGGTTTTATCCAGTCGGCGGAAGCCGTAAAGTTATTAACAGGCCGGGGAAATCTTTTGCACGACAGAATTATCTACTTCGATGGCCTGTATACCCATTTTCATACTATTACATTGAGCAGACAAAATGACTGCCGGTTATGCGGCGTCAATCCCACGATACATGAACTCCAGGAATACGAATTTGTTTGTCCGGATGCTGCTAATGAAGAATAAACACCATGATTAAATATTTACTAACAAGCACTTGCATTTCTAACGGTTTTGAGTATAATTTTAAATATATAGTGAAAAAGACAATTATATATTGATGTGCTGATTAGTTAAAAAACTAAAGGCCGGTAAAGATATTTCTGATTTTGCAGAAATGTCTTTCCGGCCTTTTTATTATATTATCAGAAAGTATAACTACTTTCTGATAATAACCCAAACCCGGGTCGTGGAATATGTTCCCCGTTTGGTCGTAGTGACGCAGGCCGAACTGCAAGGCAAAACAACGGTCGAAGCGTCGCCTAATTCAGAGCAGGCCGGAATATACCGACGTCTGGCCCCAAAAATTATTGAAACCATTGAATTAAAGGTTCCATCGCCGTTGGATACTGCCGAGCTAAGAGCATGGGCTGCAGCGTGGGCCGATCATTTGCTGGTGCTGCCGGTATTTAACAGATAAAAAGCAGACAAAGCAAGTTTTCCTAAACTTGTATGATACATAAGTTAATAAATATAAAAAGAAAGGATTGACGGTTAATGAGTGAGGAACAAATTATTCAGGATATTAACTTGCAAGAAAAGACTTGCCTCAATCGGGAACAGCGGGCCAACGGTATCAATGTTTTTTACGGGAAAGCTACTGATTTAGTCCAAAAAGCCAGAGATGGAAGCTTAAAAAATTGCGAACGAAAATTCCAGCAGACATCTGGTTGCATGTTGAATTTTTATTTAGCGGTCAGAGTTACGTCGATCCGCGATGCGGTTACTATTTTTCACGCTCCTGTAGGTTGTTCTTCTTCGGCTTTGGGGTATCGGGAACTTTTCCGCGGCATACCTCCGGCGCTGGGACGTCCGGCTCAGTATGATTTGCAGTGGCTGACCACTAATCTTACGGAAAAAGATGTAGTATATGGTGCCGGTGAAAAATTGCGCAAGGCCATATTCGAGGCTGAACAACGCTATTCACCTAAAGCAATTTTTATTCTGACTTCCTGCACTTCCGGGATTATCGGCGAAGATATTGAAGGAGTTGTCGGCGAGGTTCAGCCGGAAGTTAACGCCCGGCTTGTGCCGGTGCATTGTGAGGGAGTACGTTCGCGGCTGGTGCAAACCGGCTATGATGCATTCTGGCATGGTATTTTGAAGTATTTGGTGAAAAAACCGGCCAAGAAACAGCCGGACTTGGTTAATGTCGCCAGCATGCTGTCATATACCTGGCAGGACCGTTTAGAGATCAAGCGGTTGCTGAATAAAGTGGGTCTCAGGCCTAATTTTATTCCGGAGTTTGCGACCGTAGAACAATTTGAACAACTGGCTGAAGCCGCTGTTACTGCGCCGCTGTGCCCCACGTATACCGATTATCTGTCCCGCGGCTTGAAACAGCAGTACGGAGTTCCCTTCTTTCTCTATCCTTCGCCCATGGGGATTGCCAACACTGACGAATGGCTGCGGCAGATTGCCCAGCACACCGGCAAAGAGGAAGAAATTGAAAAACTCATTGCGGAAGAACATGAGGTCTGGGTCCCTAAATTGCAAGCCATTCAACAGGAATTTGGCAAGCTGAAAAACGGCGAAAAACCAAAAGTGTTAGGGGCTTTGGGGCAGGGGCGGCTGCTGGCGCAAATGCCGTATTTTGACGAGTTAGGTCTGGAAGCGGCAGCGGCAATCTGCCAGGATTTTGACAATCTTGTCCTGGAAGAAGTCGAAGGCCTTATTAATAAAATCGGCGATTTTGATATTTTGGTAAATACTTTTCAGGCCTCCGAACAGGCCCATATTACCCGAGACAAAGATCCTGACATCACATTAACATGCCCCTTCCAGGGCAATGCCTATAAACGCGGCAAGGATGTAACACGTATTCACGCTTTACGGGGAGATCCCATGCCGTGGAGCCGGCAGAGCGGGTATGCCGGTGCTGTTGCTTGCGGTAATTTCCTGTTGCAGTCGACCAAAACACGGTCTTTCCAAAAAACCATGCTGGATAAGACCCAGGATACGTATCGTGATTGGTGGTATAAACAGCCTGACCCGCTGTACTATTCTTACAAGGAAGGTGTGTAACATTGGCGGTTAATGAAGAAAACCGAGCCGTTTCGGCGTTAGAAGCCCCAAGGTATTCTTGCGCTTTAGGCGGCGCACATTCCGCAGCATTAGCCTTATACGGAGCGGTGCCTATTCTCCACTCAGGTGCCGGCTGCGGGTTGGGACAGTTATTTGGTCAGCATTATGCGGGCGGACAAAACTCGGGAGGACCGCAGGGGACAACAAATACCCCTTGCTCTTCACTTGTTGAAGAACATGTAATCTTTGGCGGGGAAAATAAGCTGCGGGATCTGATAAAATCGAGTATTGAAATAATGGAAGGTAATTTTTATACGGTTATTTCCGGTTGTGTGCCTTCGCTAATTGGTGATGATGTCGATTCGGTAGTCAAAGAGTTTAGCAAACAGGTGCCGATAGTCCATGTTAAAGCTGCCGGTTTTACCGGTAATTCATATCATGGTTATGAATTGTTTTTTGATGCGGTCATTGACCAACTGCTAAAACCATTGCCGCCAGAAAAAGGTCTGGTGAATATCTTTGGTATTGTACCTTATCAGCATGTATTCTGGAAAGGTGATTTAAAAACTATCAAGCAGACACTTGCAAGTATCGGCGTAAAAGCCAATATTATTTTTACTGAATTCAATGGCCTGGAGAATTTGCAAAATATTCCTGCTGCCGAACTTAATCTGGTGTTTTCTCCCTGGCATGGCCATACTGTTGTCAAGAAACTGGCAGAGAAGTTTGGTACTCCTTTTCTGGAATTTCCCAGTGTGCCGGTTGGTCCTAAGCAAACAAGCAAATTTTTGCGAAAGCTAGCCCAAGAATTAAAACTGCGTGACAATGTTGTGGAACAGTATATTGCCGCAGAGGAGAAGATTACATATCGCTTTACCGAGTATTTAGGTGACGCCCTGATTCTGGGTTTTCCGCATGCGTATTATGCTGTTGTCGCCGATAGCGCCAGTGCCATCGGGATTACCCAGTACTTAACGAATGAAATAGGCTATTTGGCGGATATTGTGATTATTACCGATAATCCGCCTGAGGAACAGCGTCATATCATCCGGGAAGAACTAAGCGAGGGTTTAGAAAGTGCTGTAAAACCGGAGATTGTGTTTGAAATTGATTCGCATCTGATCAGACAAAAATTAAAAAACCGTAGTTTCTTAGTCTTATTTGCCAGCTCGTTGGAAAAACACATTGCGGGAGAAGAGTTTTCAGCTGTCCATTTAAGTGTGGCTTTTCCGGTACTCGACAGGTTAATAATGGAGCGAAGCTATGCCGGTTTCCACGGCGGTCTAGCACTTATGGAGGATTACGTAAGCAAATATGTCGGACCGTTATAAGATAAAATAAATGACAGGCCAGAAGGCGAGCGCACACACGATAAAGGCCCGGAAGTTGCTGGAGGAACAACTTTTCGGGCCTTCAGTGATTAATTGCCAACGCTGTGTTGCTGTGTGGCGAGAAACCAGTCGATGAGCTGGCAGGAAATACTGTCTTTGTCGGGGATATCAGGCAGCGTGCCTGCCGAAAACCAGCGGGCAGCGACAATTTCGTTATTATCAACCGTTATTTCCCCACGCGCATATTGAGCGGTAAACGCAATCATCAGTGAATCTTCCTAAAAAAACACAATTTCTTGAAAAAACCTTCTTGACACAATAAGATATCAGGCTTATTATTAATTACCAATAAGCGGAAAATAAATAATTGGATTTGTTGGCTGTATAGAATGCATTAAAGATATAAAAATGAATTTTTGGATTTCGATGCTAAAAATTAGAAAATAATGATTATCCATTGAGAAAATAGTTCTTGGCACTTTTGCCGAAGTCTTCTTTGTTAATCCACTCTCGTGTAAGACTGATTAGCAAAGGGGAAGTTATACAAATGAGACCAGTAGATCAATTGCCGGAAGAAATCATCCAAAAAAGGTTAAAACGATTAAAACGGTGGATGACATCATGTAAAGATTCGCGGATGCGACAGCGATATCAAACCATTTATCTATATTTGCAGAAATACTCTAAAGAGGAAATAGCCAAGATTATTGGGCGCTGCCTTACTACCGTTTATAAGTACATCAACTTATATATGGATGCCGGTATCAAAGGCCTGCGCATGAAACATTCGCCCGGACGCCCCACCTTTTTAACCGAAGAACAAAGTCGGAAACCATAGTAACGATGATGTAAAAGCTAAAAAAGAGCATAGCAAACAGACCATCTATGAGACGGTTTTTGGAAAAAATAACAGCGTTGCAAGAATGCTATCCAGTCTTAATTACTGAGTACCCTTGCCGTTTAGCAATACGAATGAGCTGCTCTAGGGTAACTTCACGAGATGCAGGTATCATTTCAGCTTTTTTATACAGCTCAGGGTTGTATGGCTCGCTTTTTTTAAGAATGTGATATATAGCAGTAAGTAATATTCGTGCAATAGCTGTAATAGCACGTTTATGACCGCGTCGTTTTTTGATGGATAAATAGCGGCCTTTGATTTCAGGGTGTTTATCACTTGTAACAACCGCATTAGCGATTTGTACTAAAAGGGGTTTGATATAAACACCGGCGCGTGTGTAAGTCCTCCTTTTAGGGTTAATGGGCGCTGCTTAGTGTGCGCACGTTATTTTTTTGTTGTATCAGCCACTTGGTTATCAATGCGGTAAGTTCGTCATGTTTGCCGGTAAACACATGGTCTGCTTCAATGCGGGCAATTTTCTTTTCACCATGATAACTGTTATACAAAAGTTCTGATCCTGATGGCGGCACAACTATATCTTGATTGCCATGAACAATGAACAGAGGTGAACGGTGAGCCTGGATTTGCTGCAAAGGATCATACCGGTTTTCCAATAAATCATGAACAAAGTTGGGGCTGATGCTGAACCCCTTGCCTAAAAAGTTAGCGACTGTCTGGCCGTTCAGAGAACGCTGCCATAACTCAGGTCCTAATATGATGTTCCGGAAATTTTCAATAGGCTGAATGACGGGCGCTAACGCTATCCGGCCGGCAATGCCGCTGTCGTCATGACAGAGCACAATCAGGCCGCCCAGGCTGTGACCCAGTAAGTACACAGGCAGGCCTTCAAATTCCGGCAGGCTTTTAACCCAATCAATAACATTATGTAGATCTTCCTGCCAATTTCTTATTGTTGTATCTGCAGTGAAGTCGCCCTCGCTTTCGCCGGAACCGGTAAAATCAAAGCGAACAGCAAGTAAACCCGCAGCTTCAATGGCATTTGCCACGTGAAGCATTAACTGATTACTACCGATTTTATCACCGGTAAAGCCGTGGCAGCAGATGACCAGCGGCGTTTGTTTTACTGTAAAACTGTGTGCTTGAACCATAGCAGAAAGTTTGCGATTGCGGCTAAGGATCCATTCATGTTGTTTCATCTTTTGTTTCTCCTCCTAAAATAAAATTAAGGCCAAAAACGACTTAATACGTTTTTTGGCCTTTAGTCTTTTCTAATCAGCGTAAATATTAATTTTATTATATTATATCAGGCATATAGCTATTAGTCAACGTCAGTAAGCGTCTATATTGTCAATAAGCGTCTATACTAACTCAATATCAATCAGTCCAGCACAAATCAATAATACATGACTGTAAATTACCATTTGTAAAGGCGTTTTCCAGGAAATTAAAAAATTTGATAAACAACCCACAACCCTCTTGTGTTTCTTTTGGGGATTCAGTATAATATATTAAAAGTTAAACATCAAATTTACAATGCGACTGATTGGTAGAATTAACCAAAGGTCAGAATAGCACTTCTGCGGGAGTGTTGTTCTGACCTTTTTCGGTTTTTCTACGCAATTCTGGGAGAGGAGTAACACATGAGCAAAAAAATTAAGCAAATTGCAATCTATGGTAAGGGCGGTATCGGTAAATCGACAACTACTTCGAATATCAGCGCCTCGTTAGCAAAACAAGGCTACAAGGTGATGCAGTTTGGTTGTGACCCAAAAGCTGATTCAACGAATACTCTGCGGGGCGGTGCCTATATTCCTACCGTGCTGGATACCTTGCGCGAGAAGAACAAGGTATTAGCCGAAGATGTCATTTATAAAGGCTTTGGCGGTGTGTATTGCGTGGAAGCGGGCGGTCCGGCTCCGGGCGTTGGCTGCGCCGGCCGGGGCATTATCACGGCAGTTCAGCTTCTGAAACAATTAAAAGTGTATGATGAGCTGGATCTGGATGTTGTGATTTACGATGTTTTAGGCGATGTGGTATGCGGCGGTTTTGCCGTACCGATTCGTGAGGGGATAGCCGAGCATGTGTTCACCGTCTCTTCTGCGGATTTTATGGCTATTTATGCTGCCAACAACTTGTTTAAAGGCATCAAGAAGTATTCCAACTCCGGCGGCGCGCTCCTTGGCGGCCTGATCGCCAATTCTATCAACGCTCCTTACTCCCGGGAAATTGTTGATGATTTTGTAGAGAGAACAAAAACGCAGGTAGTGGAATATATTCCCCGGTCGGTAACCGTAACGCAAGCCGAGTTGCAAGGCAAAACAACAGTGGAGGCGGCGCCTGATTCAGAACAGGCCAAGGTCTATGGCCGTCTGGCGAAAAAGATAGTTGAAACAGCCGAATCTAAAGTCCCGTCACCTTTAGAAACAGCAGAATTACGGGAATGGGCGGCTAAATGGGCCGATCAATTATTAGCATTGGAAACAGGCGAAGTACGCAGTTCGGCAGCTGGAATATAGCAACGAGTAAAAAGGTTTACAAGAGAGGTGAGAACATATGGGTTGCGTATGCCCTGGCAGCATAAGCGCAGATATACTTGAGAAAATCGGCAGGCATCCATGTTACTCAGCCGATGCTCAGCATAAATATGCCCGCATTCATTTGCCGGTGGCTCCCCGGTGCAATATTCAATGTAATTATTGCAACCGGAATTTTGATTGTGTGAATGAAAGCCGTCCGGGCGTCACCAGCGAAGTATTGACACCCGAACTTGCCAAAGAGAAATTTGCCTGGGTTAAAGAACAGATTGAACAACTAAGTGTGGTTGGTATTGCCGGACCGGGTGATGCGCTGGCTGATTGGCAATTTACCCGGCAAACGATTGAAAATATTAAAGCAATTGATCAAGATATTCTTTTTTGCTTGTCTACCAATGGATTAATGCTGCCGGAGTACGCCCCGGAAATTGTGGCTTTGGGTATTAAACATGTCACGGTTACTCTTAACGCATTAGATCCGGTTATTGGCGCAAAAATTTATAAGTTTGTATCCTATCAGGGTAAGTCATATATAGGTGCTGAGGCAGCAGAACTGTTGCTCGCTAACCAGTTGGCCGGCATTGAGTATTTAGTGAAAAGCGGTGTGTTGGTTAAAATCAATATAGTTATGATCAAGGGCATTAACGACAAGCATATTTCTGCGGTAGTCAAGAAGGTAAAGGAATTGGGGGTGCTTGTTACCAATATCATGCCCCTTATCCCGGCACCGGGAAGCGCCTTTCAGCATTTGCCCCAAACCAGCATGAAAGAGCTTAACGCCTTGCGGGACATCTGTCAGCTTGATATTCGCCAGATGCGCCACTGCCAGCAATGCCGGGCCGATGCCATCGGCTTGTTGCATGAAGACCGTTCCCAGGAATTCCGAATGTACAACCGCTTCCAGGGTGAACTGGCGGTGAAAAAACACCAACCCCAAAAAAATTACCGGATTGCAGTAACCTCAAAATACGGAAAGCTGGTTGACCAGCATTTTGGTCATGCAACCCAATTCCTTATTTATCAGGGTGGCGGGCAGGAGTTTTTGCTCAGGGAGACGCGGGCAGTGGATCAGTATTGTGCAGGTATGGCCGAATGCGATGCTGAGGATACAGATACCAAACGGGATAAGATTATTGAGGCCTTGAAAGATTGTAACGCGGTGTTGACTATGCGTATTGGCTACCATGCCAAAGAGCAACTGCGGAAACAGGGAATTTATATTGTGGAATACTGTGACTCGGTAGAAACCGGTCTCCGTTATGCGGCAAGTCAAATTGCCGACCTGCCTTTTGAAAAAGCGAGCGGGTATGAGTGAGCTTTGGATTCAAAAGGAATTGGTTATTTGACGAGGGGATGATGCATGTGGCTAAATCTATGACTATCACCTACAAAATCGGTACTGCTTTATATATCAATATTACCAATATTACCAATCGTTGTACTAATAACTGTGTTTTTTTGTGTAAGGAACAATTTGATCTATAAAAAAGATATAACTCCTTCTTTAGAAGGACTAATCAACTCAGTTTCTATCAGCTTTAATGCTAAGAATGCTCAAGATTACCAGAAAATCTGCACATCCGTATTTGGCGAAAAAGCCTATTGACAAATGGTTTTTAAGCAGTATAATATATATACAATATATACCATTTTTGGCCGATCAGAAAGACTGAAGGCTAAGGCATTATCTGCGAGGAGTGCCTTAGCCTTTTTATTTACAGAGTAACATTGCATCTTGCTTAGTGGAGCATGCCTATACAAATTCTTGGAGGTGTAATGCGTGGAAAAAGTAGTTCAAAAAAAAAATCTGCTGCCACAAGTCTTAGAATTGATTCGGCATTCTCTTCATACCATCCAGTATGGGTATTTAATATTGACAGTCCAAGACGGGTACGTAATTAAGATGGAGAGAACAGAAAAATTTATTTTTTCCTCAAAAAACAAAACTGGATATATTAAGGGCGACATTCCTACTGGGCAGCATTCATTTCAAGCAAAAATAATCGCTCAACTGCAGGGGTTAATGTATGGTCAGTTGATTATCAGGATTGAAGACGGCAAGGTCGCCCAGATCGAGAAAACAGAAAAAAGACGTATTAACGAATATGAAGGAACACATGGGGATGGTATATAGTGTTTAAGATAAGGCTGGAAGTTTTTGTTTAAGTGTTAAAACCGGAGCAAATAAATCTCCCAACTTGGCGGCGCGGTCTAATACCTGATTGGCTTCAAATGTCAGCGAATCGGGTTTATTTTGTTTTAGTACGGCGGCAACTTCTTCCCAGGTTACCGGCGTGGAAACTGTCGGATGATCTTTGGCGCGAAGGGAGTAGACACAGACGGTAGTTTTGTGCTCATCGTTCTGGCTCCAGTCAATAAACACCTTGCCGGCGCGAAGGGCTTTTTTCATGTTGGCTACTACCCGGTCAGGGTGTTTTTCCTGCAGGCGGATAGCTAACGCTCTGGCAAAATTCTTGGTAAGATCGTAACTTGCAGGCGTATTAAGCGGGACGTAGACCTGCAAGCCCTTAGAGCCTGATGTTTTTGGGAAACTTCTAATTTTATGCCGGTCAAAATAATCTTTCAGCCATAGTCCGACCTCGGCGCAGTCTACGATAGTAGCCGGTGCTCCGGGGTCAAGGTCGAATACCAAGAGCGTTGGCTTGGTGACAGCCGGCGCCAGCGACAGAGAGGTGTGGAGTTCAAGCGCCGCCAGGTTTGCCGCCCATACCAGTGTCGGCAGGTCAGCGGCATTGCAGAAATTTATATTGCGGCTATTACTGCCGCTCCATACCGGGATGGTTTTAATCCAGTCAGGCCGGTGAGCCGGGCAGTCCTTTTGATAAAAAAATTTGCCGTCAACGCCATTGGGATAACGTTTCATAGTGAGTGGGCGGTTGGCAAGATGAGGAAGGAGGACAGGCGCGATTCGGATATAGTAATCGAGCATTTGGCCTTTGGTAAAACCGGTAGCGGGATAAAATATTTTGTCAAGGTTGCCGATTTTTAGTTTGCGCCCGGCAACGTCAATTGTTGATTTCATTTTGCTATTACTGGGCACTGGCTTTTTTCCTCCTGCCTGCCGCAGTTGATTTTTCGGTTTTTGCACTTTTTTCGCCTTTGCCGCTGTTCTTGGTTTTTATGGCCGAGATGCTGGCTTCAAGAGCAGCCATAAGGTCAATGATTTTACCGTCGTCCTTGGCTTCAGGCTGGCGGACAATTGTCTGTCCTTCGGCTTTCTTTTCAATCATTTCCAGCATCTCTTGATAATACTGGTCATGATATTTGCCAGGTTCAAACTCGGTAGATAGTGACTCAATAAGTTGTTCGGCCATTGCCAGTTCTTTTTTGTCCGGTTCGGGAACATCTGAGGGCAGGTCCTCCAGTTGTTCCGCAGCAACTACTTCGTCGGCAAAATGCATGGTGGATAATGCCAGGACATTTCCCGTCGGCCGGATAGCGGTCAGGTATTCTTTATTGCGCATAACGATGCGGGCGATGGCCACTTTGCCGGTTTTTTGCATGGCGGCAAGCAAGAGTGAGTAGGCTTTGCCTGCTCCTTTGTCGGGAGTAAGGTAATAACAGCTGTCATAGTACAACGGATCAATCTGTTCAAGTTTAACAAAGTCTTCTATGGAAATGGTGCGGGCGTTTTTCGGCTGAATGGCCTCAAGTTCTTCACTGGTGACTACTACATACTGGTCAGGAGAAACTTCGTAGCCTTTGACAATACTTTCGGCTGGCACCTCGGCACCGTCTGCTGAGCAGACTTTCTTCAGGCGGATGCGACAGCCGTCAGATTTCCGCAACTGGTTGAAATGAATGGTTTTTTTCTTTACAGCATTATATAGTTTGACAGGAATGTTGACAAGGCCGAAGCTGATTGATCCGCTCCACATCGGACGGGGCATAGATGACACCTCCGGATTAGTTTTCGCGTATTATCTGGCGTGGGTCTTTATCATCTCTTAAGCCTTTAAATGATGGATGGCGAAGGGTATGATTGGGCGTCCATTCGGTAAACTCAAACTCGCCTACTAGTTTTGGCTTGACATACTGGACATGCTTAACCGCCGGATTTTGGGAGAAGGGGTTGGTGTTTTGACTCAGGGGGTGCAGCAACTCGGCGAGTTTGGCTAAAGTGCTGTGAGTGAACCCTGTACCTACTTTTCCGGCATATAAGAGGCGTTGCGGGATGCCCCGAGCTGCTGCTGCTTCTGGTGTAACATCATAACAGCCGACAAGCAGGGCGCCAATTTGACCTTGGCGTACGCCTTGGCCTGGTACCCAACCGCCGATAACTAATTCCTGGCGGTGCTGGTTTTTGATTTTGAGCCATGCGCCGGTACGCTTGCCGGCTTGATAGGAACTGTCCAGGCGTTTGGCGATAATGCCTTCAAGGCCCAGTTTGCGGCTGGCAGTCAGAATGGCTAGACCATCACCGGTTTTATAGCCGGGAGTCTGCCAGTTAGGGCCGTTGAGCCCCAGGCTTTCCAATATGGTGCGTCGCTCAATATATGTCTTGTCTAATAGCTTCCTTCTGTCTAGGGATAAAATATCGAAAATGATATAATGGGCGGGAATCTCCTGCATTTTTTTCGCAATGATTTTTTCACCGGTTAGCCCCATGCGATGCTGAAGCTGGGAGAAGGAAGGCAGTCCCGCCTGATCAAAGGCGACAATTTCCCCATCCAGAATGAGTTCCTGGTGATTGGGGCTTACCGCCTCAGCCAGCATAGCAAGTTCGGGATATTGGCCGGTAATATCTTTGAGGTTGCGGCTGATAATTTTGAGCTTGTTGTTCTCTATGTAGCAAATAGCTCTAATGCCGTCCCATTTGATTTCAAAGCTATATTCACCTTGGCTGGGAAGTTGTCCGGGTTTAGCTAACATTGGCTTGATTATCGGCATAGTATCCTCATGTGTTGAATATTGTGTGCTGAAAATTTTGTTATTAGTTTTTGCACCAGAAATAATTCTATTACAAACAAAAAAACAGGCCGGAATTCATTCCGGCCTGTTCGTTAGACGATCATTGATTATCTGTTTGCTTGGAAGCATTCGCGGCAGTATACAGGTTTTCCGGCAGTCGGGCGGAAAGGAACCTGAGTTTGAACGCCACAAGCACTACAAGTAGCATCAAACATTTCACGCTGCGGGCGACTGTTACCACCCATACGGCTGCCGTTTTGACGTTTTCTGGCTGCACGGCATTCCGGGCAACGGGAAGGATCATTTTGGAAACCTTTCTCAGCGTAGAAAGCTTGTTCAGATGCGGTGAAAGTAAAGTTAGCGCCGCACTCTTTACAGTTAAGTTCTTTGTCTTGATAATCCATGTTTAACCAACCTCCATTAAATGTTTTGACTCAAACAATTGCTGGTCGGTTGGTCAGGACACTTAGATACTAGCCATCGAGAGCAATTATGTTTTGTCATGTAATCAATATAACCTGCAAAAGGGTGATTGTCAAGAGCTGAATAATAATTTTTCCAATTCATCCAGCATATTTGAAAACTTATTAAGTGTAAGCTCAATCGGCTGTGGTGTTGACATATCAACTCCGGCTTTTTTGAGGATATTTATCGGGTAGTCTGAACCGCCACTCTTTAAAAAGCCAATATAACGCTGCTGAGCACCATCACTTTCATTTAACATATTTTCGGCTAAAGTAGTAGCTGCCGCATAGCCGGTAACATACTGATAAACATAGAAATTCCAGTAAAAATGAGGAATTCTGGCCCATTCAATATCAATTTCGGTGTCAACGACTATTTCCGGGCCATAGTATTTAGCATTAAGGTCATGCCACATTTCATCCAGTAAATCAGCGGTGAGTGTTTCGCCGCTTTCGGCCTTATCATAAATACTCTTCTCAAATTCGGCAAACATGGTTTGCCGGTAAACGGTAGTCCGCACCATTTCAAGATACTGATTGATTAAGTATAATTTTTTCTGCTTATCAGTAGTAGTTTTCAAAAGAAAATCGTTTAGCAGGATTTCATTGGTCGTTGACGCCACCTCGGCGGTAAAAATGGTGTATTGGGAAGTAGCATACGGCTGGGTGGCCTGGCTATAGTAGCTGTGGATCGCGTGCCCCATTTCATGGGCCAGAGTGCTGACATCTTCGAGTCGGTTATTGTAATTTAAGAGCACAAATGGATGAACGCCGTATACACCCCAGCAGTATGCACCTGTTTGCTTGCCTTTGTTTTCATAGACGTCAATCCAGCCGGAAGTCAGGCCTTTATTCAAAATCTCCGAGTATTCAGGCCCCAGTGGCGCTAGGCCGTCACGTACCAATTTTAGGCCGTCAGAGTAGGCGATATTAAATTTTACTTCCTTGGCTAATGGGGTGTATAGATCATACATGTGGATGCTGTCAAGGTTTAGAGCTTTTTTCTTGAGGGCAACGTACCGGTGGAGCGGCGCTAAATTTTTATTGATGGTGGCCACCAGATTCTCATAGACACTGACCGGGATGTTGCCGTCAGACAGCGCTGATTCTAATGTTGAATTATACTTGCGGGTGCGGGCGTAAAACATGTTTTTCTTGACATTGCCTGACAGTGTCGCCGCAAAAGTATTACGGAAGGCGTTATATGTGCCGAATAAGCCGGTAAATGCATCTTTCCGCACACGGCGGTCAGTTGACATAATGAGCGAACGGTAACGGCCTTCACTGAGCGCAATTATCTTGCCGTCTTCGCCGGCAATTTCGGGAAATTTCATATCAGCATGGGCCAGCATGTTAAATGTCGTTTCTGATGCTTGTGTGGCTTCGACCGACCGGGATAAAATTTCTTCTTCTGCCGGTGATAATACATGCTGCTTTAGACGGGTTAAATTGTCAAAGTAAAAACTATACTCAGCCAATGACTGGTCGCGGCGGAATGCGGCCAATATTTCGTCTGGTATAGCCAAAATTTCCGGCTCAATAAACGAAGTCGCAGCGCTGGCCTCGGCGAGCAAACCTTCGGTTTTGCCAACAAGTGATTGGTATTTGGCATTGGCTGTATCTTCATCGCGGTGCAGACGGGCATAAGCGAATAATTTACCTGCCGTAATGTTAATATCATCCCGTAGTTTAAGGCAGGATAAAAGCTTCCCGGCTGATTGGGCCAAAGTTTCTTTATACTGAAGAATTTGCGGCAGGGAATCTTTTACTTTGGCAAAGTCGGTTTGCCACAAATCTTCATTAGCATAGATATCTTCAACATGCCACTTATATTCAGACTGGACTTGGTCGCGGGATGGCAGGCCGGTAGTAGTTTGCGACATAGAAAAACACTTCCTTTCAGAGATTATCAATGACTTATATTATATATTAGCACAGTATTGCGGTATTTCCTGGTATAGCATGCCCGAAGTAAAATAATTTCTATACTTTGAAGAACTTCAAGATGCCGTCGCAAATACTTTCGGCAGCATTATCGCGCCCGTCAACACTTGTCAGGAGCATTTCTTCTACCGGGTTGGAGATGAAGGCTACTTCAACTAATATGGCTGGCATATCGGTGTAGCGGAGTACGTACAGACTGGCAAATCGTGCTCCCCGGTTTTTGGTGCCTAGTTTATCGGCCAGACAGCGTTGCACTAGCGTAGCTAGTTTTACCGACTCTTTATCGCCATAGTGGAAAGTCGTAGTGCCAACAGCTGTGTTACTGGTAAAAGAATCATTATGGATACTGATAAATAAATCAGCTTCAGCCTGATTGGCAATTTCCACTCTTGCCGCCAGCTCTTCGCCGGCCGATGCGTCAGCATGCGCTGCATCAGAGTCTGCATCTCTGGTCATAACTACTGTAGCGCCGTTTTTTTCGAGTTTTTCTCTGAGCAGTAAGGCGATAGCCAAAGTATTATCTTTTTCCATGGTCCCGGTTGAACCAATTGCACCCGGGTCGCTGCCACCGTGACCCGGATCCAGGCAAATGACTTTGCCGGCCAGGCGTGCATTTTCCGTGTCTTCAATTCGGTCATCTGCCTGGTTTATAACCGGCAGTGGCGGCAACGACGAATTTTTGGAGTTTATGAGAACGATTTCCCGCTGGGCATCATAACGTATTCCCCAATTTAAAGTTCTGGCTATATTCCGTAGAGTTATCAATAAATCACGGCTGACACGGGTATTACCAGGCAAATAGCGCCCATCTATCATTATCCGCATACTTTCACCATCCCTACGCGTAATAGAGTTTACCTTGTTTCATTTTATGCAGCGGCGTTTTCAGCGGTGAATACGGTTTACGCACAAAGGCGGGCAGGATATTTGACAAGTGTAGCCGAAACTACTATACTGGCAGGGAGATTACGGAATCAGGAGAATATCTGTGAAGGTTTTGTTATCAACTTTAAATGCTAAATATATTCATTCATCGTTGGCCTTACGATATTTGGCCGCTTATTGCCGGGGGCCGGGTTACGGTATCACTGTCCGTGAATATACGGTAAATAACGGTTTGCTCGAAATCCTCAGCGATATTTATGCTTGTCAGGCTGATATTATTGGCTTGGCTTGCTATATCTGGAATATTGAAGCCAGCCTGGAGCTTGCCCGGTTGATTAAAAAAGTACGGCCTGGGGTTGTTATTGTGCTGGGCGGGCCCGAAGTTTCCTATCAGCCGGAAGATGTATTGGTCAATAATATTGCTGTTGACTATATAGTCTTAGGTGAAGGAGAGCAGACATTCAAGGTTTTACTGACAGCTCTGGCCGAAGGAAAGACGGTTGCGGGGATTGACGGCTTGGCGTATCGCCGTGACGGTAAAATTATCGCCGGTCAACCGCAGGTAGTGCCTAAGCTTGATGATATTCCTTTTCCTTATAGCCAAGAAGAAGTAGCATTATTAAAAGATAAAATATTATATTATGAGAGCTCGCGCGGTTGCCCGTTTTCCTGCCAATACTGCTTGTCCGGCGCCACTTCAGGTGTGCGGTTTTTGAGTAAGGAACGGATACTTAGCGACTTGCAGTTTTTTGTTGACCATGATATAAAGCAGGTTAAATTTGTTGACCGTACTTTTAATGCCCGTAAAGAGCATTACTTTCCTATTTTGAAGTTTCTGGCCGCCCAAAATTGCCGGACTAATTTTCATTTTGAGATTGCTGCCGATATTTGGGACCAGGAAGTGTTGGACTTTTTACAGGATGTGCCGCATGGAAGGTTTCAGTTTGAAATTGGTATTCAGTCAACAAATGAAAAAACACTTGCCGCAATAAAACGCCACAATAACTGGCCGCGCATTGTTGAAAATGTAAGCAGGGTAAGGGACTACGGCAATATTCATTTGCATCTGGATTTGATCGTTGGTCTGCCATACGAAGATCAGGCTTCGTTCGCTAAATCATTTAATAATGTTTATAGTCTTCAACCTGATATGCTGCAGATTGGGTTTCTTAAGCTTTTAAAAGGTTCAGGTATTAGAGAAAATGCCGCCAGGCACGGATATGTCCACATGGATACTGCGCCGTATGAAGTATTGGCGAATAGCTATCTTGACTATAGTCAAATCAGACGGCTCAAAATCTTAGAGGAAGTCTTTGAACAGGTATATAACAGCGGTCGCTTTAAGTTTAGCCTGCCGTGGCTTATTGCCGTTACCGGCAACAGCCCATTCGAGTTTTATTATAAATTGGCTTATTATTGGGAGCAGCAAGGTTACCATTTGGTGGCTCATAGTGCCAAGACGCTATATAAACATTTGGCTGACTTTTGTACTGTTTTTTATCTTAACGTGGTAACCATTTATCTTGAGTTTTTGAAATTTGATGCTCTCATGAGCGAGAGCGGCGCAGTGCGGCCGGAGTTTTTGCCTTGGAACCAGACTAATCAGGCGGCCAGTGACCTGTGGGCAGAATATAAGACTAATTTTTGGCGGGATAGCGAGCGGGTGCGACAGTATCTGCCGGACTACGTGTTTACTACCTGGCGGGATATTAAGAAAAGTTATCATATTGAAGTGTTTGCCGTCGATATTCCCGCGTATTTAAAGAACGCCGGAAATTTAGCTCATACCGAAGTGGCTGTGCTGTTTGTTTACCGGAATAATCAAACGTCTTATCAGGTGATTAAACATGATGATTTCTGGACCTAGATATAATGTATACTCCGACTACCTACGTAAAAAGTACGGCGAAAAGGTGTACAAGCTTCCGGTCAGCTTGCCGGTAACCTGTCCGAACCGTGACGGTGAATGCGGGCATGATGGCTGTGTATTTTGCGGTGAGATTGGCGCAGGATATGAAAACCTGCCGGCATGGCTTTCCGTTAGCGATCAATTGGCTGCCAACAAGGCTCATATTGCCCCCAAATATAAAGCCCGGAAGTTTATCCCTTACTTTCAGAATTTCAGCAATACCTATTTGCCGGTAGATGAGTTAAGGCAGCATATCGTGGCAGCTTGCCAGGATGACATAGTGGCAATTGCGCTGGCTACCAGGCCGGACTGCATTAATGAGTGTTATTTGGAAATGTTGGCGTCCGTTCGTGATGAGTACGGTATAGATATCAGTATTGAACTGGGGTTGCAGACTGTTAACTATCACACCCTAGCTAAGATTAACCGCGGCCATACGTTAGCCGAATTTATCGATGCCACCCAACGGGTAAAACGTTGGTCGATGGACGTATGCGCCCATCTTATCTTAAACCTTCCCTGGGATGACATGGCTGATGTGATTGAGAGCGCCAAAATAATGTCGGCGCTAGCGGTTAACCAAGTCAAACTGCATGCTTTATATATTGTCAAAGGCACGGTTATGGCTGATTGGTACCAGCGGGGAGAAATTACTTTGATTAGCAAGGAAGAGTACATTGAAAGGGTAGTTGCTTTTCTTGAATACCTTCATCCCGGTATTGTTATTCAGCGTTTGATCGGCCGCGCGCCTAAGACTAATACATTGTTCACCAATTGGCAGACCGGTTGGTGGAAGATACGCGAAGCCATTGAAAAACAACTGGTTGAGCGAGACACGTGGCAGGGTAAAAAATGTATCTATTTAAATGGTTCAGCAGTAAGGAAATTCTTATAGTAGTTCATAACTTGACTGGAAACAATGTTTATGTTTGATTTCTTCGAAAAAACTTGCTTTTCTGTGTTTTTGTCAACTTATTTACAAAGAGAGTTAGAGTTGTTAATATTATACTGCAGTTTAAAACTAAGGAGAGTGTAGTATTAACAATGAGAAAGATTCAACTGTTAAAGCAGATAGAGAAACTTTCCTCTCTGCTTCACAGCCATGACCTTACCGAATTCGATTTTTCCGCCGCCACGATCAATGAAATGCGGCAAAAGCTCGATAGGCTGACTGAAGAATATATCGAGTGTTATTGTTAAACATCGTCTTATGCGATGTTTTCTTTATTTCGTTTAATAAGTTTATTGACATAAAGTATCACTATGTGCTAGCATGAGTGAATTAATTTTGCAGAGGATGGTAATGACAAAAATTATCAAGATAAGATATATTGACACAATACAATGTGCGTGTTAATATATAAAAGTCGGCTGCGGCAAGCAGTGACAATAATTTACAAAATAAGATATATTGACACATTAAAATATGATGTGCTAATATATAAAAGCTGTCTCTACTGATATAGTGGCAGCGCAAAAAAAAGAATGTGTTCCCTGAAAACTGAACAATGTAAGAATGCATCAAAAGCGTACTATTGTAGGGGCTGCATAATATTCATGGTCTTGACGGCCGTGATGTTATGTATTCTCGATACATTGTACGGGCCAGATGTGCGGTTCGTGTGTCGCTTGCGACATACGAAAACCTAAATTAATTCTTTATTGATTTAACGAGCCAACAAATGGCTTCATGATAACGCGGATGTTCGACTGCTAACGCAGCGAACAAAGCGATCACATCAGCGCCAAAGCGCTGTGTGCCTGCTTTTCATGGAGGGTTTGATCCTGGCTCAGGACGAACGCTGGCGGCGTGCCTAACACATGCAAGTCGAACGGAGTATTCATTTATGGATACTTAGTGGCGAACGGGTGAGTAACGCGTAGACAACCTGCCTCTAAATTGGGGACAACACCGCGAAAGTGGTGCTAATACCGAATGTGGTATCCTGGCCGCATGGCGAGGATAAGAAAGGTGGCCTCTATTTATAAGCTACC